>NZ_QPER01000002.1:2400000-3600000 GCF_009455635.1 Paraburkholderia agricolaris | reverse complement strand
CGCGCGGCGTCCTGCAACGGTTCTAGCAGACGCGCAATTTCCGCATCGATGAAGTCCTGCAGCGTAGCGAGCGACTTGCGCGAGAACAGGGGTGCGAGCAGGTGCCGCAGGCGGTCATGCTGGTCCGCATGCTGGAACACGATCATGCTTGCATAGCCGAGCGGGTCGTCAGCCGCGAGATCCATCGTCGGCGGCCGCGCGGAGAAGTTGCGATTGTCGAGCATGCGCGTGATCAGCGCATGTGACGAGAGCAGCCAGACGCCGCTTGCATCGCGATGCACGGGGCAATTCGCGCGCAGGTAGTCGTACACGGGATACGGATCGTCGAATCCGCTCCCGATGATCGAAGGCAGGACGCTGCGTAATTCCAGATCGGGGGTGTCCAATGTCATGTCCGGCCCAGTGGGCAAAACTCAAGCGCAATGCGCCGAACAACGCAACCCGCGCCTGCTTCACTCAGAAAGTCAGGCGCCACGGTTGCGCGAGCGATCAGAAATCGTTTTGCTGATTCAGGTCGCCGTCGGCGATGCTGACTTGCGAAGACGAGAACGTGACGTTGCCGCCGTCGCCCTTGGTCCCTTGCACCGGACCACCGGAAGCCAATAGTTGAAACGGGTTCTGACCGCCGGTTTCCAGCCGCTTGATTTCATCCGTGGCGCCGGAATTGAGCGTGACGCTGCCGTCGGCCCCAATGACACCCACCGAATTGCCGCTGCCGTTGTAGAGGGTGCCGTCCGGGCCTTCCTTCAGGTGCAATGCTTCGCCGCCGGCGCCCGAGTTGATCTTGACGTCGCGGAAACCTTGCTGGCCATCGCCCTGACCTTGGCCCAAACCCAGGTTCTGACCCTGGCCTTGACCAAACTCCTGTCCCTGGTTGCCACCCTTGTTCAAATAGCTGCTCGGGTCGTAGGGGCTGTTTTGAGCGCCGCTCGAGCCGGAGCTGTTGTTGCCGCCCATTTCGGAAAAGAGCTTTTCAATGTCAGAAATGAGCTGCTGTTCCTCTGCATTGTTCGATCCGCCGCTGGACTGGGAACCGTTGAAGTTCATGTTGTACATCGACGAATCGTTGTTCATAAACTGTGACGTAATCGCATTGGAGGCCATGGTTCTCTCGCAGGTTGGATGTACGGATGTCGGGGGAATCGGTGTGATCGCAGGCAGGCGCCGATCCAGCGGAAAGGGTATGAGATTGAGTGCGGCGCACCTGAGCGGATGCGAAGTGAGGTGTCGTCGCGCGAATCTCCGGCGGCCGATCGATATGCAGCAAACGGCGCGCTGTTTTTTTTGCCTGGGCGAAGAGGTACGGCTGGCGCGAGACTTCGCGTTGCCGGGCGGTTCTTCGGATTCGCCGGGCAGAGTGTCACTCCGCCTGGAATAATGAAAGGTCGCGTGCGAACGACGGCTGGGCAGGGCATATCGCGAGGACGAAACATGACGAACATTCAATGCAGTCCGAAGGTGCTCGGCGTGTTGCTGTCGATTTTCGCCGCGGGGCTCAGGGTCGACGCGCGCGCCGACCTGGAGGAACTGCTGCTTGCCTTGCGCTTGCTGCACCCCAAACCGTCCGCGGTCGATATCTGCGAGGTGCGGCTGCTCGTCAATTCGCGCAAGTGGATTGAAGCGCTGCGCCTGCTGATACAAATCGAAGAACACGAGCCGGGCTCGCCGGCCATCCTCGCATTGCAGGGCTGGTGCCTCTACGTTCTGGGCGACAAGGACTGGCGCCGCTGCGTGGCTTCGGTGCTGCGCAGTGGCGACTCGACCGGGATCGCCATCGCCGCGAGGTTTCTGGAGGTCAGCGGCGAGTCGGTCGCCGAACGGATAGCCGAGGTGCTGTGAGCGCGTTTGCGTTTTACGTAACGGGCGGGTCTGGGTGGATTCGCCGCGACTCACCCGAGTTGTGAAGAAGGCTTCCAGGTTTCAGGAATCCTTTTTGTTTGGTTGGGAAGCGTCAATATCGGATACGGCAATATGCCGGGTATTAAGCACCGCACGTCCCACGGCAGTATCGCCGCCATTTGCCTTGAGAGATGGAATCGGCGAACTTGCCGCAAATGTGCGCCGGCGTCTGGCGCCGGCAGGTTCGCGGCGAGCCCAATGAGCGGCGGCCGGAGATTAGGGAAACTCCGTGTAAAAAATGGTCCCGGCGACGCCGTTAATTGAATACGGAAGGCAGTTCGATATATGCCGTCCGCTTTCAGCACGGGCCTCTGTCACGCGGCGGTCGGCGCCGCAACTCACCTCCGGGCAACGCCCGTGCTGAAGGCTTTACTTCGGCTCGCTTGCCGCCCGCTTTGTAGCGCACTTCGTCAAGCCCGGGGGCGATCGCCCCTTTTTTAGCGGCACGCCTTAGGTCCAGCTTAATCACGGCTATTTGATAGCCGTCCCCGGGCGTATTCCAAGCCATTAAATCGGCGACCTTATTAAAGCAATTAAGTTCCCGCTTTTCTAAAATAAATTTATATCGAGTGGAATTGAACCTGTTGCAAATGCCTGATTTTCAGGCAATCAGTCATCTCTCACTTTTCTAACGTTCCGACCCGATTACGTCGAGCATATTAAACGCTGTTGCATACACACAACTTTAATATTGATATGTTGCGAACAAATTCTGTCCAGAGCAGGTGCGGCGCAGCCCGTATTTTGCGATAAACGTATGAAAAATAAAGACTTAGTGCCTGCCCCGATCCGATTGTTGCTGATTCTGAAAAATCCTGTTGCGTAAATTGCGGGCGTCCCTACTAGGGTCTCCCCCTACACTCACGCTTCGTTTAAAGGGTGCCCGGCTGATCCGAAACGGTTCGGCCAATTGGGCGGCAGCGACTGATGTATGCGCTGTTGAGGCTGGTCCCGCTCCCCGCGTAAATTTATCGAACTGGAGTCCCACGCATGAAAAAGAGTCTCATCGTTGTTGCGGTTGCCGCATCGTTCGCATCCGTCGCTCACGCACAAAGCAGCGTGACCCTGTATGGTCTGCTGGACGCAGGCCTGACGTACACCAGCAACGTCGCCCCCGCCAATGGCGTCGGCCACGGCAACGCAAAGTGGGCAGCGGGCAGCGGCGGCATCAACCAAAGCATGTTCGGTCTGCGTGGTTCGGAAGATCTGGGCGGCGGTCTGAAGGCAATCTTCACGTTGGAAAGCGGCTTCAACATCAACAACGGCAAGTTCGCTAACAACAACGGCATGTTCAACCGTCAAGCGTTTGTCGGCCTGTCGAGCGCGCAATTCGGTACGGTCACGCTGGGTCGTCAATACGACGCAGCACAAGACTACCTGGCACCGCTGACCGCAACGGGCAGCTGGGGCGGTACGTACTTCGCTCACCCGTTCAACAACGACAACCTGAGCACGAACGGCGGCTACGCAGTTAACAACTCGATCAAGTACTCGAGCGCTAACTACGCAGGCTTCACGTTCGGCGGCACGTACGGCTTCTCGAACCAGGCTGGCGCATTCGCAAACAACCGCGAATACAGCGTTGGTGCTGCATACCAGTACCAAGGTCTGCGTGTTGGCGCTGCTTACGCACAGCAGAACAACCCGGCTGCAAACGTGAGCGGTGCTTCGGACGGCGTGCTGGCTAACACCTCGGGCGTCATCACGGGCAACTTCCGTCAACGTGAGTTCGGCGCAGCTGCTGCTTACTCGTTCGGCCCGGCTACCGTCGGTGCTGCATTCACGCAGTCGCGTATCGACAACCTGGTTGGCGCAGCAGTTGGCCAACGTCAAGGTCGTTCGAACAACTACGAAGTCAACGGCAAGTACAACCTGACGCCGGCAATGGCTCTGGGCGTTGCTTACACGTTCACCGACGCACGTGGCTACGGTGTCAACGCTGCTGGCAACGACATGAAGACCCGTTACCACCAGATCGGCCTGCAAGCTGACTACTCGCTGTCGCGTCGTACGGACGTCTACGCTCAAGCCGTGTACCAACACGCAATGGGCGACGGCGGTGTTGCTTCGATCTACAGCGGCGACAACACCGTGCCGGCATCGTCGTCGAAGAACCAGACGGCTGCTACGATCGGTCTGCGTCACCGCTTCTAAGCTTCAGCAGAAGCTGGTTGTTGTAAAAAAGGTGCCGTTCGCGGCACCTTTTTTTATGGGCGCGCCATTTGCATGCATGGTCGGCGCCCGGCGCCCGGCGCGAATGCCGGATGCCGTGGCGTGTCCTGCTGAATCTTGCCGCACCGTGCGGTACCTGGGAAATCGTGCGCAGACCTGGCGTATTCAACCAGCGCGACCAACGTATTGCGATTTCTGACAATTGCACACACGAGCCTGACAATAATTGACTTTCCTGAGGGCGTGCTTGGGGTAGTCTGAAAAATGATCAATTTATAGACACCATTTTCGCGGCGGCGCTGGCATTTGCGCTGCGGGTGCGCGTTCTTACTGCATGGATACTCCCCCTTCAAACCTGCCGGCCCGCTCACCGGCCGTTCAGGATCTCACCGACGAGCAATGGCATCGCATCGTGCCGCTCCTGCCTGAAATGAAAGACCTCGGGCCTCGGCGTGGCCGTCCCAGCATCGACATCCGTTGCGTGGTGAATAGCGTGCTGTGGGTGTTGCACACGGGCAAGCCGTGGCACGCGATGCCCGACCGGTATGCGCCGTATCAGACCGCGCATCGCTACTATCTGCGCTGGAAGAATTCAGGTGTGCTGTCGAACATCGCGTTTGCGCTATTCGACGATGATGCGATGCTGGCGCGGCCTGTCACGCGCCGGAGCGACCCGCGCGCTGCGTAGCAGTGTCTACGCGGGTTCCGTCTGCAAAATGGAAAAAGCCGTTATCCGCCTGGCGGGTAACGGCTTTTTTATCGGCAGCGTTGACGAGCTATGCCGGGCGACTGCATAGCACGCCGCTCAATCACGCCTGCTGTTCGACCTTGAACACAGCAACTGCATTTCGCAGACGTTCGGTCTGCTCATCGAGCGACCCCGCCGCGGCCGCGGCCTGCTCGACTAGCGCGGCATTGCGCTGCGTGACGTCGTCCATCTGGCGGATCGCGAGATTGACTTCACCGATACCCGAGCTTTGCTCTTTCGAGGCCGCCGAAATCTCGTTCATGATCGCGGTGACGCGGCGCACGGCGTCGACTACTTCGCCGATCGTGCTGCCGGCCTTGCCTGCCAGCGTCGAGCCCTCGCCGACCTGCGCGACGGACTGATGGATCAGCACCTTGATCTCCTTGGCCGCTGTGGCGCTGCGTTGCGCGAGATTGCGCACTTCGCCCGCGACGACCGCGAAGCCACGGCCTTCTTCGCCGGCGCGCGCCGCTTCTACCGCAGCGTTTAGCGCCAGGATGTTGGTCTGGAACGCGATGCCTTCGATCACGCTGATGATCTCGCCGATCTTGCGTGAACTATCGGTGATGCCGGCCATTTTCTCGACCACGTCGTTGACGACCTGGCCGCCCCGCGCGGCAATATTCGATGCATCCGTCGCGAGTTCCGACGCGGTTGCTGCATTGTCGGCGTTCTGCGTGACGGTCTTGGTGAGCTCGTCCATGCTCGCGGCGGTTTGCTGTAACGAAGCGGCCTGTTCTTCGGTACGGCTCGACAGATCCAGATTGCCTGCGGCGATCTCCTTCGAAGCGATCGTGATCGTCTCGGCGGAGGTCTTGATCCGCGCGATGGTGGCAGCCAGTTGATTGCGCATCTCGCGCAGCGAGAACAGCAGGCTCGACGCGTCGTCATGGCGCAGGTCGATGTGCGTGGCGAGATCGCCGCGTGCGATCTGCATGGCAATCGTCGCCGCCGTGGAAGGTTCTCCGCCGATTGAGCGCGACACGTTGCGCACCACGCGCGAGGCCACGAACGACACCACCACACCGAGCAGCACCAGCATGCCGGCCGAGCGCGCGAGGGTGGCGTAGAACTGGGCCTGGATGTCGTCCATATAGGCGCCGGCGATAAAGTCCCAGCTCCACGGGGTGAAACGCTTCACATAGCCGATCTTTTCGCTCGGCGCCGTTTCACCGGGTTTCGGCCACCAGTAGCGCAGATAGCCTGCACCGCCCGTCGAGCCGCCTGCCTGCGCGATGTCGTGGTACAACGCGTTGCCTTTGGCGTCGCGGAAGCCGCTCATATCCTTGCCATTCAGCTTTGGGCTCATGGGATGAGCGACCATGACCGAATCGCTGCGCACGATCGTCACGTAGCCCGATGTGCCATAACGCTGTGCATTGATGCGGGCGATGGCCTGCTGTTTGGCTTCATCGACCGGGAGCTTGCCCGCGTCGGCTAGCTTCGCGTAGTCAGCGACGATCGATACCGCCATGTCGGTGACGTCGGCCAGGTCCGCACGCCGTGCGTCCATCTGGGCGTTGCGCGCATCGAACGCGTTCACGACGGTAACGATCAGGAGCGCCGCCCAGCAAAGCAGTATCGGCACCCATAATTTCTGTTTCAGTGTCAGGCGGTTCATTATCGGCTTTGACCATGCGTTGAACTCGGAATAGGGAGAGGCTGCAATCTGCGTTGCATAGTCGGCATAACGGCCATCGCTACGGATTCTTTATTGCGGCATCCGAAATTGCGCGCTGGAACGCGAGCGTCCGCTCTGATGCGGCCGATGAAAAGCGGGGAAATACTGGGGAAAATCGGGGAAAGTGAAGTCAAACCCGTAGAAAATGCGGGGAAATCAAGGGCCGGCGCTCGCGCGTGTCCGGACCTAGATCTGTTCCTGACCAAACGCCCCTAGGCGTTCAAGATCAAGCACGTCGATCTGGTTGTACGAGAGGCGCACAATCTGCAGCCTTTCGAGGTTTTGCAGTGCCTGGTTGATCCGTTGCCGCGATACGCCGGCCAGCAGGCCGAGCTCTTCCTGTGAAATGGCCAGCGTGCGCCCGGTGTCGGGATAGAGATCGGGATTGAACAACTGTGCGAGCGACTGGGCGACACGTGCGTCGACGTCGAGTAGGCGGCTATTCTGGATCGTCGCGATGAATTCGCCCATGCGGTTATTCAACTGCCGGATCACGAAGCCGGTAAACGGCAGGCTCGATTCCAGCAGCGCATGGAACGTCTCCGACGGCACGAACATCACGAGCGAAGGCTGGATGGTGGCCACGTCGTACTTGCGCAATTCGCGCTTGATCACGCTGCCTTCGCCGAACCAGCCGCCGGGCGGCACGCCGGAGAGCGTGCAACTGCGTCCCGAGGCGTTGTAGATGGCGAGTTTGATGAGGCCGGAATAGACCCCGATCCAGTAGTCCGACGGCTCCTGGCGGCGCGCGATCCATGCGCCTCCCTCGAGGCGCTCCGCGTAGGCGCTGGCAAGAATCATGGCCTGATGCTCGACGGCGAGCGCCCGGAACCAGGCGCAGGTGCCGAACAATTGCGGCAGGTCGGCGCGCGGGACCCGTTCAGGCCGATGCGAGGGGACGTCTGCGAGAGCGGGGAACGGGGCGTCATCCATAGGCGGCTAGCGGGGCGTAGGTGGGTGAAACCGGTTGGGTGGAGCCAGGGCGCGCCACTCTGTCATTTGAATGACAGACAGTTCACCATGACAGTTGTTAGGCTAGTTCGCTAGTCCATCAAGCAGAAAAATTGACGGCGCGGCCAGCGTCTCAGGAGACAAAGCGATGAAGCACATGTTTGAAGACGGCCTCCAGCGGCGCGAGGCCAATTACGTCCCGCTAACGCCCATCGATTTCATCGTGCGCGCAGCGGAAGTCTACGGTGAGCGGCTGGCGGTCGTCCATGGGGAGATTCGCCGAAACTGGCGCGAAACCTACCAGCGTACGCGGCGCCTCGCCAGCGCGTTGCGGCAGGCCGGGATCGAGCGCGGCGACACGGTTGCCGCCTTGCTGCCCAATATTCCTCCGATGATAGAAGCGCATTTCGGCGTGCCGATGGCCGGGGCCGTGCTCAATACGCTGAATACGCGGCTCGACGTGTCGTCGCTATTGTTCATGCTGCGCCATGGCGAGGCGAAGGCGCTGATCGTCGATACGGAGTACAGCGAATTCGCGCATCGCGCGGCGCTCGAGTTCCCGGAGTTGCGCGTGATTAGCGTGGCCGATGCGATGCCCGCCGACGCGGACAAGTTCATCCGCGCAACCGACTATGAAGCGTTCCTGCAAAGCGGCGACCCGGAGTTCGCATGGACCCTGCCCGCTGACGAATGGGACGCGATCGCGCTGAACTACACTTCGGGCACGACCGGCGACCCGAAGGGCGTGGTCTACCACCATCGCGGTGCTTATCTGAACGCGCTCAGCAATATCCTCGAATGGGATATGCCTAAGCATGCGGTTTATCTGTGGACCTTGCCGCTCTTTCACTGCAACGGCTGGTGTTTTCCGTGGACTGTCGCCGCGCGTGCCGGCGTCAACGTCTGTCTACGCAAATTCGACGCAAAGACGGTGTTCGAACTGATTCGCCGCGAAGGCATCACACATTATTGCGGCGCGCCGATCGTGCAAAGCGCGCTTGCGAATGCGCCCGCCGAATGGCGTGAAGGCATCACGCATCGCGTATCGACGATGGTGGCCGGCGCGGCGCCCGCGCCGGCGGTGATCGCCAAGATGAAGGAAATCGGTTTCGATCTGACCCACGTGTACGGACTTACCGAGACCTACGGCCCGGCCGCGGTCTGTGCGAAACAGGAGGAATGGGAAACGCTCGACGACAACGCGCGTGCCGAAATGAACGCGCGTCAAGGCGTGCGCTACCACTTGCAGGCAGCCGTCACGGTGCTCGACCCGGATACGCTCGCGCCCGTGCCTGACGACGGCGAAACGCTCGGTGAGATCATGTTCCGCGGCAACATCTGCATGAAAGGGTATTTGAAGAACGAGCGCGCTACGCAAGCGTCCTTCCATGGCGGCTGGTTCCACACCGGGGATCTCGGCGTGCGGATGCCTGACGGCTATATCCGCATCCGCGATCGCAGCAAGGACATCATCATTTCCGGCGGCGAGAACATCTCGAGCATCGAGGTCGAAGACACGCTGTACCGTCATCCTGCGGTCTCGGTTGCCGCCGTGGTGGCGATGGCCGATCCGAAGTGGGGCGAGGTACCCTGCGCCTTCGTCGAGCTCAAGGAGGGTGCTCAAGTGAGCGCAGAGGAGATCATCGCGCACTGCCGGCTGTTTCTTGCGGGATACAAGCTGCCCAAAGCGGTGCGCTTCGGCGAATTGCCGAAGACGTCGACGGGAAAAATTCAGAAGTTCGAACTGCGCGCGCGGATCAAGGCGGAACAAACCGGATAGATCGCGCACGCTAGTCTGGTCTAGCGCGCCGAATGGCGCGCTAAGTGTTGTGGAACGATGCAAGCGCGGGGTCCCGCGCGCATCAGGTTCGACAAGCGCTTAACCGCGCGTGTCGACCCAGCGGCGTGCCCAGCGTGCCGAGTGCTGCAGTGCCTGTTCTTCGTTCGGGAAGTAATCGAGCGAATAGAACTGGTAGCGCCCTTCGGTACGTGCGCTGTCAGCGCGTTCGAGCAACAGGTTGGATGAAAAGCTACCGTCGGGCAAACGATGCGCCGAGGGTTTGACGGCATAGCCGTTGTAATGATGAATATGTTTGTTTTGCATTTTATATTTTAATAATGTTCGAGTGCGCGCCTGCCGTGCGAGCCGTTTGTACGGGTCACGCGGACGAGCCGATTCAAGCCATTGCGAGCCGAATCCAAACGCAGTCGGAAAGCTAAAAAGGGCGTTGAAGCCAGAGGGGAGAATGAGGTGCAACGAGGCGTTTGGCGCTTAGGCTAGCTGCTCAACACACATGCAGCTAAAAGCGATCGCGCCAACTGTGGGAGACAAAGCTCCGCGAGGATGTCGCTGCAGCCCGATGTCCGTTGCCGGACACCGAGCCCTTCAAACTTACAGCGGCTTGATGTTAGCCGCTTGCAGACCCTTCGGGCCTTGCTTCGTTTCGAAGCTCACCTTCTGATTCTCAGCCAGCGTCTTGAAGCCGTCGCCGCTGATTTCGGAGAAGTGCGCGAACAGGTCGTCGCCGCCCTTGTCCGGGGTGATGAAGCCAAAGCCTTTGCTGTCGTTGAACCACTTAACGGTACCGGTATCCATGAGGAATCCTTGAGTAAAAATAGAAAAATTTGCTCGGTTGAGGAGCGCGTGAAGCATCAAGGAGGGAGAGGACAACGAATACCGCTGAGGAGCGAGACATTGATGAACAGCAATCGAACTTCTTGAACTTCGGACGTCACAGTAACCGCCGGGGCATGCCGGCGTCAATACTTATCTTGTAACTGTTTTGTTATGAACGTGGCTTGCCTGTGTTCGGCTTGCGACGATGCGGCCCCGTTACTGGCTTGCCGGCTCGTAACGCACGGCAAGCCATTCGAGCAGCCTTGCCGTTTCAGATACCCACTTTGTGCGCTGTCAGGATCAGGCGTAATCCAAGTGCGGCGACTGCGCTCGCGGCGACGCGATCGATCCAGGCCTTCCACCGCAAATACATTTCGCGCGGCCGCTTGCTCGAAAAGCACAGCGCGACCACGGTGTACCAGCCGGCTTCAATGGCGAAGATCGCGGGGGGCAGGGCGAAGTAGCACCACAGCGGCGGATGTTGCGGAAGCAGGGCCGCGAAGATACTGCCGTAATAGACCGCCGTTTTCGGATTGCTGAGTTGTGTGCTCAAACCAATCCAGAAAGATTTGCGCGCATTGGTGTTGGCGCCTTGCGCGGCATCGAATGCGAGCGGTTTGGCGGCGCCGCGCCAGATCTTCGACGCAAGGTAGATCAGATAGAGGCCACCGGCCACTTTCAAGCCGACATATAGCCACTCTACGGTCGCGAGCAGGGTGTACAGACCGAGCAAGGCAATCGCGCTGAAGAACACGCCGCCGATGCCCATGCCCGCTGCTGTCGCGAGGCCGTCGCTACGCGAGAGTCCGATCGAATTACGGGCAACGATGACAAAGCTCGGTCCAGGGCTCATGGCGCCGAGCAGCAGCGCGGCGAGGATGGTGGCGATGGCGGTCGAAGCGGGCATTTTTGTGTATCTCCTGGAGGCGGCAATGTGAGGCCGTCGGATCCGTGAAACATAGCATGAGAGAGTGGGGTTTTGTTCTTTGGCCGGTGTGAATAGAACTCGTAGGAATTGGAACAGGCCTGTGTCAGGCGCAAACGGAAATGACAAAAACCCCCCTCGTCACAGGTAAGCAATCACTTGCTGCAAGCAGCGGAAATTGGATGCTAGAATCACTTTCCATACGCTAAAGCAGCCTTGGAACACCAAGGCCGACCGGGCGCGATTCGAGCCGCTTGCCGACGAATTCCCCTAAATCCAGGATTTATTGGGCATGATTCCAGATGCGAATTGTCACGCATCGGGAGAGGCGTCGTGAGTTCGCTTTGCACCCAACCCATCTGATTTACCCACAGGCTTCGCGTTGTTTAGCGAAGCTTTTTGTTTTTCGAACGCGCGCACTATCAGCCGCGAAACCGGTACGTTATGAAAGAGCGAGAAGAACAACGGCTGTTCGACCTCGACGGGAATGCGCGTGAGCGCCTGATCGTGTGGATCCGCCGCCGCATGGACGAATACGGCATAACGATGGAAGCGCTTGCCGAAGCGATTGAGGCCGACAAAGCAGCAGTCCGCGCGGTGATGTATCGCGACGCCTTCGGTAATACGTGGGATGGCCATGGCGATAAACCGGACTGGCTCGCGCGCGCGATCTACGCCGGACAGAACATCGACCATTTCCGCTGCTGAGCGCAAAAAAAAGCCCGCGCGGGGCGGGCTTAACTACTCGGAGTTTCGCGATCCAGTCGCTAGACGGATCATCCTCAGTGTATGTGAAAGCTATATGAAAGTATAGAAAATCCACATCACAGGTCGAAAAACACCGTTTCCTTGTCACCCTGCATATGGATGTCGAACCGGTACACGTTGGCGGCATTCGGTTCGCGCCGCGCGATCAACGTGCCGCGCCGGTCCGCCGGAACTGCTGCCAGCACGGCATCCCGTTCGTTAGCCTCGGCTTCGTCTTCGAAATAGACACGCGTGAAGGTGTGCAACAGCATGCCGCGCATTGTCACGACCACGTTCAGATGCGGCGCTTCGTTCGGGCTTGCGCGGCCGGGTTTCACCGTTTCGACGACAAAGCGCTTCTGCGGATCGGTACCCGTGCCGACGCGGGCGAAACCGCGGAAGCCCGTTTTCAGCGTTTCCTCGCGTGATTCCGGGTAGTGGCCCTGCGCGTCCACCTGTGAGATTTCCAGCATTGCATCGCCGATCACCTGGCCGTCGCCATCGAATACCTGGCCGATGATCGTGATGTGCTCGCCGGCCGCTTCGCGGTCGGCCAGAACCGGTGTGAATAGGCTCTTGAAGTCGAAATCATATTGCTGCGGGCACAGACCATAGGCGAAGTACGGTCCAACCGTTTGCGAAGGCGTTTGCTTGAGAGTCGTCATGGCTTAGCGCTCCATCGGAGTTTCGTTGCGGCCGCGCAGCACGATGTCGAAGTCGTAACCGAGCGCATAGGCCTCTTGCGTCGTATCGAGCGAGAAGTTTGCAATCAGGCGGTCGCGGGCGTGCTCAGGCGTGCCCTGGAAAATCGGGTCGAAAGCCAGCAGCGGGTCGCCGGGGAAGTACATCTGCGTGACGAGGCGTGAGCCGAAATAGTCGCCGAACAGCGAGAAGTGAATATGGTTCGGACGCCATGCGTTCGGGTGATTGCCCCAGGGGTAAGCGCCCGGTTTGATTGTCAGAAAGCGGTAGCGGCCTTCGTTGTCGGTGATGCAGCGGCCGGCGCCGAGGAAGTTCGGGTCGAGCGGCGCGTCGTGCTGATCGTTCTTGTGCACATAACGGCCGGCGGCATTGGCCTGCCAGATTTCAACCAGCGTATTGCGTACCGGTCGGCCGCCTTCGTCGAGCACGCGGCCCGTCACGATGATGCGCTCGCCAAGCGGTTCGCCATTACGCACCGCGTTGCGCGTCAGGTCGTGATCGAGCGCGCCGAGGTCTTCGGTGCCGTAGACCGGCACGCGCTGGTCGCGCAGCTTTTCTTTCAGCGGAATCAGCGGACGCGTCGGGCCACGTTTGACCGACGAGCCGTAGCCGGGATAGACGTAGGCGGGGTGGGACGCGAAGTCGCGCTTGGTGAGAAAGGACTCGTCCATCAGTGTCTCCTTCGTGGAATTGTGGGATACAGCGTATGGAGCGACTTTATCCAACCTGTGCGGTTATGCAAAATGACGTTTTCGCCCTTTTCGTATAACCTCTCGTTATGCAACGCAGCCTCGCGGACAGCCGCGTCAAATTCCGTCATCTCCAGTGCTTTCTGGCCGTCGCGCAGTTCGGCAGCGTGCAGCGAGCCGCCACAAGCCTGTCCATTACGCAGCCCGCTGTCTCCAAGACGGTGGCTGAACTCGAAGCGATTCTCGGCGTGAAGCTGTTCGAGCGCGGCCGCCACGGCGCGGTGCCGACGCGTGAGGGGCAGCTTTTCATGCCTCATGCGAGTGCTTGCGTCAGTGCGTTGCGACAGGGCGTCGATTTATTGGCACGAGCGGAAGGCGCGGCCGCCGCCACGGTGGAAATCGGCATTTTGCCGACCGTTGCGGTCGCGCTGGTACCACCGGCGCTGAAGCGGTTCGCCGCGCTTTGGCCGCGTGTGATCGTGCGCCTCGCAACCGGCGCCAACCCCGAATTACTCGAACGCCTGAAGGCCGGCACGATCGAATTCGCAATCGGGCGCCTGGCGGACCCGGAAAGAATGGTCGGGCTCAGTTTCGAACAGCTTTTCAGCGAGCCGTTGATTGCCGTAGTACGCGCCGGGCATCCGTTGGCGCTCGTGGCAGGTTTACCGGCCACGTCGCTGGAGGATTTTCCAGTGGTGCTGCCGCCGTTCGGCACCCTGATCCGGCAATCGGCTGAAAGCCTGTTGAGCGCGTGGGGCGTGCCGCCGTTGTCGGGGTTTGTCGAAGTGCTGTCGGTGTCCACCGGGCGCGCTTTGACGCTGGAGAACGACGCGGTGTGGTTCGTGCCGCTGAGCGCGGTCGAATATGAACTCGGGCACGGGATGCTGGTGCGTTTGCCTCTGCCGTTCGCGGGCACCGGCGAGCCGGTGGGATTGATCCGGCGCTCGGACACGCAGCCTTCGCCGGTGGGCCGGGCGCTTATCGATGCCGTGCGCGAAGTCGCGCAGCAGCGCATGGCGGCCGCCGCCGGCAAGCCGGTGGCCAAACGCGCTTCCAGGTCCAGGTCCAAGCCCGGGCGTGGCCGCGACGAGCCGCCAAGGATCTGACGCATACCGCGCAGGCCACCCTCCTCCCGGTAGCTCAGCAGACAACGCGGGATAGCCGGTCTCAACGACCCGACCACGCCCGCGCAAGCTGAGACGCACGCCACAGCGACGGAGGTATCTCTTCGGCCGTGACAGTAGCGCTAGACATGGGGCATCAAAAAGCCTGTATATTTATACAGTATCCTGCACGCAAATTCGTAGGTGTGAACTGTCACTTTTATTTGAGGAAACGGGAGTCGCGCGACATCCGTCGCTCGGTTTCATGTCCTGCTTCCGTGTTCAGAGGAGGTTCCATCATGAGAGCAGATGAATGGGTTCGGGAGGCCGAACGCGAATCGAAGCTTGTTGACGCCTTGTACAAGGCTCGTTTTCTGATTTCGATGCACAACGGTATGACGGTGCGATGCGATGGCGAGGAATGGGCGCTCGATTTCGGTCCGGAGTTGATAGCAATTGATGCTGCGTTGAAGACGGCCGGAATTGACACTCAGCACCTCAAGCAGTAGGTACTTCTCGAGCCATCAGAACTGGTTGTCGTATCCCAACGCAAAGTGCCATGGCCACTTGAAGCTCAGCGCGAAACTATGGAGTACGCACACCATCGCGATGCGCCCGCCGTCGAATCCATTCGCAAGTATTCCCCGTATATGCAGTCAAGGCCGCGCAATCGTGCATGGCAACTCAGGGGGAGTACGTAATGAAATACAAGACTATGTTTGTTGCTGTCGCCATGTCGGCAGCTGTTTCAGGTGCCTTCGCTGCAAGCGACACGGTCATGGTAGGCGGTCAAGCCATGTACCCGAACAAGGACATCGTGGATAACGCGGTCAACTCAGCCGACCACACCACGCTTGTTGCTGCGGTCAAAGCGGCAGGCCTCGTCGACACACTGAAGAGCCCCGGCCCGTTCACAGTGTTTGCGCCGACAAACGAAGCGTTCGCAGCGCTGCCGGCTGGCGCCGTCGATTCGCTCGTCAGGCCTGAAAACAAGGCGATGCTGACCAGCATCCTGACGTATCACGTCATTCCTGGGCGCTACGACTTCCGCAAGCTCGACCAGGCCATCAAGGCTGGCGGTGGCAAGGCCGAACTGAAAACGGTCAATGGAGAGTCGCTGACGTTCACTGAGAACGGTCCACACAATATCGTAGTGACGGACGCAGGTGGCCACACTGCTGACATATCAACCTACGACGTTACTCAGAGCAATGGCGTCATCATGGTCGTCGATAAGGTTCTGATGCCGAAGTAGCGCAGACGGTCTACAAAGTCAGGGGCTCTAATTCAGCACATCGCTGTCACTTTCGGTGTCCAGCCTCGACTCACACGCATGCATTGCTCCTCGACGTGGCCCATCTCTGCTCCGTCCAGGAGCGGGCACCTGCTTGCGCGTTGCCGCCGCGCAGCCAGTCAGACCTTTGGCGGTATATGAGACTTCGGCACGGCTAACGGACGAGCCGACATCACAGGAGAAACACCATGGAGAAGTTGACGATGAAAGCTCTGGTCGCACGTGTCGCTGTCGCATCGCTATGTGTGTGTGCCGCGACGCTTGCGCAAGCTGGAGGGAATGGCAACGGTGGCAATGGCAGCGGTGGCGCCCACGGTGCCGCAACCGCAGGCATGACGTACCACAGCGAGCCCGTATCGAGCCCGTGGAACCGGGTCCCTGGCGACATGAGCAAGACGGCGGATAGCGCCAGTATGAACATGCCGACTATGCACCCCGAAGACAACAGCATGTCAACAAGGACTGTTCAGTAGGACCTTTCAGGATTGCCGGCAAGCGGAAATTCCCGGGGCAGGTCGCTCGCGAATTGAAGGTTCGGTAACTCCGCAGTACTTCCGTTCTGGTGACAAAGGCAGTTTTGTCCTGTCGGCGGCGCATCTGACTTCTGTATCTGCGCCGCCCACTTTGTCTGCGGTTTAGTAGCGGTGATAGTAGCCGCCTGCAGGCACAACGATGCAGCCGCCCAGCGCGCTACCAAGACAAACGGCCATCAGCATCAGCACAAGAATTCGTTTCATGGCGCACCTCACGTGTTGGTTGTGAGGGCACTATATTGAGCCGGTAGATTACCCGTGTTTTTGTGTGTAACGAGACGTGTAGACTGAAACATCTCCCTGCGCTCGCACGATTTTCCGAAACCCAGCCATCACGAAATATTCGGTTTCAGAACTCACAACTGCGCGGTCAGCATTGTGGTCCTCCGGAGCGTTAAGCAGTTGAACGGCCAGAAACCATCCCTTCAACTGAATCGGAGACGACCATGCGCAACGCTGCCTACAAAATCGCCGCTGCCGCGGCACTCGCCCTGTCATTTGTGGGCACCGCATCGGCGCAAACGAACTGGGATGCCACGCACCCACGCCGCGCTGAGGTCAACCATCGCCTCGCGAATCAGGACCGTCGCATCCATCAGGAGGTAAGGGAAGGCGAAATGTCCCACGCCGAGGCGGCGAGACTGCATCGCGATGACCATCAGATTCGCGAGGAAGAGCGCGACATGGCGAGCCAGAACGGCAGCCACATCACCAGGCGTGAAGACTACACGTTGAATCAGCAGGAAAACCACGTGAGTCGGCAAATCGGGCAATAACGCCCATCGCGAGCAGCAACGGTAGCCAAGGTACGGCGCTGCCGTTGACGGCCGACGCGCTCTCTGCGCCAACGGATGTCCTCAGACTTGCTGGAGGGTGACATGACAAGCACCAACGGGCAATCCCTGCGTTGCCAGGTGGAAAAGTGACTCGCACCGGGGCCACGCTATTGGTTGCAACCACAGTTTTCGCCCTACCTACTGAAGCCGATGCGCGTCCGCGCATGGAATGTCGCCGAGTTTGGGGGCATGGACATCTTGTTCGCAGGTGCAGACCGCTACCGCCGCCTCGGCGACATCATCATCGACTGCCTCCGCGCCACCGGCCGCCCCCGCCGCATCGCTACTGATGTCCCGCTCGCTTCATCTGTACGGCGGGCTATTGCAGTTGTTCGCAGCTGAACATTCACTCGGCGCACGTTCCATTTGCCAGATTTCTTTGCACGCGCGTTTCGGCTGTTCCGTGAAGTGCCAATTGCGCTCTGAGAAACGGCGTTCAATTGCCGCCTTTGCAGCATCGGTTGAAGCGTAATTAGGACTGGCCGGCTGTGCAGTAGGAGGGAGCCAGAATATCTAATCGCCTCCGCTGCAACTGCACGCGGTGCGCACAAATTTCCGGTATGCGGCGGCAGCACGAACGCGACCGGTCGATTGCCTGAGGTGCTGAGCGCAGGAGCCGCGATTCGCCCACTCCGGCTTGCTGCGCCATCAGGTCAACGAGCGCTCCGACCTTCCCCCCGACCGGGAAGTTCGGTAGACAACGCGGGATAGCCGGTCTCAACCACCCGCCCACGGCCACGCGCGAGGTGGGACACACGCCATAAGGACGGATGCATCTCTTCGGCCGTGACAGCAGCGCTGGACATGTGGCATCAAAAACTGTCACTTTTTTCGAGGAACGGGGCCGCGCGACATCTATCGCCCGGCTTCATCCTGCTTCCGTATTCAGAAGAGGTCCACCATGAGAGCAGATGAATGGGTTCGGGAGGCCGAACGTGAATCGAAACTTGTCGACGCACTGTACAAGGCGCGTCATCTAATTGCCACCGATTCCATCAATTGTGATCTCATCAACATCGCGCTTGTAGCCGACGATGGCCGAGAGTTTTACGGCGAACGATCAGACTATAATCAAGCCCGTCGCAGCGAGATCGTTGATGCGGCGGTCCTCTCGCGGCTCTGCCAATTCTTTCCGGTCGGGTGTTCACCCGCAACACTTCGGGGCTTGGACTGCTCGCGTGGCCATCAAGTTGTGCCGGAGCGGGAAAGGCTTCTGTGCTTCGACAATAGCGGTGGTTGGCAACTGCTTTGCGATTTACTCGGCGGATCACGAACCGGTTGGAAAGCGGTAGACGACCGCCAAGTCTTTGATGTAGGAAGAATGAAGGGGTGTTACCGAACACAGTGATTGGCACCATGCGCTATTCGACGCGCGCGAACCTCTACGTGATGGAAGACGGCAACGACTGTGAGAAACAATAGCTTTGCCCCATCTCAGATTACATGATGTTTGCTGCGATTGAAGATGTACGCAGCGACACGGCGTGTTATAGAGAGGTGCATGCGGAGATCGTTCAGCGACGTTGCGTGCGCTCGGCTCATGTAAAATTCGCGTGTACGCCGTCCCGCTATGTCGCATCAACATGGCGTGATCGGCTCGATACAGGAGGGCCGATTCTCAACTTAATTGTCAAGCATGCGGCAATACATGGCCGCCGACGGCATTAGTTCGCAACTTTACAAGCACTTGAGGCCACACCCGGAATGTCCCAGTGCGATGCTCAGCGGAGCTCGCAGTTCTCATCTTTATTGTGAAGAACTAGTGCTAAAGCCGCCGTGCGCTGCATTGCTGCGGCACGCCGCGCAAGCGGTGTCACACTGCGTGTGGACGGCAGCTTGCACCAGAGCGCAGAAACATCACAAATACTCGGAACGCTGTACGAAAAACCGTACAAGGAGATTGCCATGCCTAGCGACTTGCCCACTCCAGACGCCGCGTTACGCGCCGTGTCGGCGCCTGAGCACAATCCGCTCGGCACCGCCGGCCTCGAATTCGTGGAGTTCGCTTCGCGCGAGCCGAAAGCACTCGGCGAGACCTTCACGAAACTCGGCTTCAAGGCGATTGCGCGCCATATCAGCAAGGACGTCACGCTGTATCGCCAGGGCGAGATGCATTTCCTGATCAACGCCGAGCCGGATTCATTTGCCGAGCGCTACGCCGAGGAGTACGGCGCAGGCATCTGCGCAATCGGCATTCGCGTGGCCAATGCGCAGCGCGCCTTCGACCGCGCGATCGAACTCGGCGCATGGGCGTTCGAAGGTGAACGGATCGGCACGGGCGAGCTGTTGATCCCGGCGATCCAGGGCATTGGCGATTCACACATCTATTTCGTCGACCGTTGGCGCGGCCGTGGCGGCCAGCGCGGTGGCCTGGGCGATATCTCGATCTTCGATATCGACTTCCGTCCGATCGAGATCGATACCGCAGAAGCCGATCTGAATCACGCGGGCACCGGCCTCGTCGCGGTCGATCATCTGACGCAAACGGTCGGCGAGGGCCGGATGCAGGAGTGGCTCGATTTTTATCGCGACCTGCTCAATTTCCGCGAGATTCACGAGCTGCACGCGAACTGGCATGTGGCGGCGGAATCGCGCGTCATGGTCTCGCCGTGCGGCGCGATCCGCGTGCCGTTGTATGAAGAGGGCACCCGCCGCACGAATCTGATGCACGAATATCTGCCGGATCATCCAGGCGAAGGCGTGCAGCACATCGCGCTCGCCACCGACGATATCTTTGCGTGCGTCGAGCAACTGCTCGCGAACGGCGTCGAATTCGTCGAGCCGCCGCCGCGCTATTACGAGCAACTCGATGCGCGTCTGCCAGGCCATGGGCTCGATGTCGAGCGGCTCAGGCGTACGCATGTTCTGGTGGATGGCGAGATCGGCGCCGGCGGCGTGCCGTTGCTGTTCTTTCAGACTTTTGTTCGGCGCGGTGCTGGAGAGATTTTCTTTGAGATCGTGCAGCGGCAAGGACACCACGGTTTCGGTGAAGGCAATTTGAGTGCGTTGGCGCAGGCGCGATAAACGGTATATATGACCGGCTTCTGCCGCAACTGGGTAATCATTGCTTGATTTATGAGTGAATTGATTATCGTTCTCAAACTCGTGTTTGCTTTTATAGGTAATGGAGAATATTGATTATTTCAATTGAAAGATGTCCTGGTGCCAGAGCGTATTAATATTTTAATGAAAGCCGGGAATGCTTATGGAAAAGGCTTTCGGCGAATTTTTTCACTATTGTCTAAACAATCAGTTTCTCCATCTATTTCGCAGAAAAGCGACAAGAAAGGATAAAGTAATATCGTCTGTTTAATCTCCCGTTCGTAATATCTGGTAAGGCAGTCGTGTTGAAACAATTTGCGTTCCAACAACCAGGAGGGAGAGGTGCGATCAGAAGACGACTTCAGTGCAATACGACGTCTATGGATAGTGCGACAGGCCGGACCTCCTTCCGATCACATCAATATATGGCCCGCCAACGCGGTTGCAATCAGTTTGCGCGGGCGTCGAGGATTGCCTTTCCCCGCGACGACAATGGCAGTTTCTGCCGTCATCGCCTGCTTGCCGCTTCCGGCGCTCGCGAATTGCACCAGTGCCGGCAATGCCACCACCTGCGACACCAGCGCGCCTTCACCGTGGACGACCACTATCGGCACGGGGCCGAGCAACGCGTCAGGCGCGACCGTCACGATTGGGTCGAATGCCCAGGTGGTGGTCGGCGATGCAACGGCGATTGCTGTGTCCGACAATGCCAACATCACCGTATCGAGCGGCGCGTTGGTCCAGAACACCGCGAAGACGAACAACGGCTTGTACGGCACCGGCGCCAACACCATCGATTTCCGTAATAACAGCACGCTGACCGTGCAGCAGGGTGGGACCGTCATTTCGTCTGGAACACAGGGGTCTGCCGAGGCGGTCAACCCCGAAGGCAGCGGCAATACCGTCATCAACAGCGGCACGATCCGCGGTGTGAATTCGGCTGCGATCTGGTTTCAGAACACGTCCGGCACCAACACGGTGATCAACAACGCGACGGGGATTATCCAGGCGCCGAGTAGCGTGATCGGCGCATCGGGCAATGGCGCGGTGGACTTCACGAACCGCGGCCAGGTAATCGGCAATCTGGTGTTCGCGGGCGGCAATGACTCTCTGCATCTCTACACGGGATCGGTCATCACCGGCAACTTCGACGGCGGCGGCGGTAACAACGTCATCACGCTCAACGGCACAGGTACCGCTTCACTGCCCGGTAGCATCAAGAATTTCCAGAGTCTGTACAAGCAGGACAGTGGTACCTGGACGCTGACCGGTTCGATCGTCGGCGTGACGGTCGCCGAGGTGCAGCAAGGCACGCTCGTGTTAAACGGCAACAACTCGCAGTACACGGGCAAGGTGATCGTCGATTCAGGCGGCGTACTTCAGGCGCCCGCACAGAGCCTGCCGCCGACCGTTACCGATAACGGCCTCGTGCAATTCACGCAAACCGTCAACGGTATATACGCGGGTCTTATCACGGGTACCGGATCGGTGGAAAAGGACGGCGCCGGCACGTTGACACTCGCGCCGACGGCAACCGGCGGGAACACATACTCGGGCGGTACGGTGCTGACGCAAGGCGTGCTCTCGGCATCGGCGGATAACGTGCTCGGTGCGGCAACGGGTGGCGTGACGTTCAACGGCGGTACGCTGCAACTGGGTACCAGTTTTAATCTGGCCGGTACCCGGCCTATCACGGTCGCGGCGGGCGGCGGCACGATCGATACGCAGGGCTTCCAGTCGACCATCACACAGAACATTACGGGCTCGGGGGCGCTGACCAAAGCCGGCTCGGGCAGCCTGATCCTGGATGGCGCGAACACGTACAGCGGTGGCACGACGGTTAGCGCGGGCACGCTCGCGGTTGGCGATGCCGCGAGCCCGAACGCGGCGCTCGGCGGCGGCGGGACCGTCAATGTTGCTGCTGGCGCGACGCTCGGTGGCTATGGCAGCGTGACGGGCGACGTCACCAATAACGGCACGTTGAGCGTCGCCAATGCGCTGGCGGCCTTTTCGAGCGGGCCGAATGGCAACTTCACAGTCAACGGCAATGTGGTTAACGCGGGACTCGCGCAGATTGCGGGCAATGGCGTGGGCAATACACTGACCGTCGCGGGGAACTATACCGGGCAGAATGCGACGGCCGCGCTTAGCACGCAATTAGGTGCGGACAATTCGCCGTCCGACAAGGTCGTGATCAGTGGCGGCCGGGCGAGCGGAACGACAACGCTTGGGATTACCAATGTCGGTGGAACGGGTGGGCTGACCGTCGGCAACGGCATTCAGGTGGTGCAGGCGACCAACGGCGGCACGACCGCAGGCGGCGCGTTCGCTCAAGGCAATAGCGTCAGCGCGGGGGCTTATACCTACGCGCTGTATCACGGCGGGGTAACGCCGGGCACGCAAAACGACTGGTATTTGCGTTCGAGCTTGCCACCTGCGCCGACGCCTGCACCTGCACCTGCACCTGCACCTGCACCTGCACCTACGCCTGCACCTGCACCTGCGCCTGCACCTGCACCTGCACCGACACCGACACCGACGCCAACGCCAACGCCAACGCCAACGCCAACGCCAACGCCAACGCCAACGCCAACGCCAACGCCAACGCCAACGCCAACGCCAACGCCAACGTCAACGTCTTCGCCGGCACCGACTCCCGCGCCCGCAGCGGTTCCACCGCCAGTCCTCGCGGTTGGCGCGCCAGCTTTGCCCGTCGCCTCAGCCAACACCGCGACACCCGTGCCGATCTACCGCATGGAAGTGCCGGTCTATGCCGAAATACCGTCACTGGCGCGCGAACTCGCCGTCGAGCAGATCGGTACCTTCCACGATCGGCAAGGCTCACAGAGTTTGTTGAACGAAAACGGCGTGGTGCCGGCAGGATGGGGCCGCGTATGGGGCGGACACACTGTGCAGGGAAATGATGGCGCCGTGAACCAGGAATTCGACGGCTCGATCGTCGGCGCACAAGTCGGGCAGGACCTCTATGCCGATTCGAGTCCGAGCGGCCACCGTAATCACTACGGTTTCATACTCGGCTACGCTCGCGCGACGGGTGACGTCAACGGCTTCGCGCTCGCGCAACCGGATTTCGCGGCCGGTCATCTGTCGATCAATTCATACAGCCTTGGCGGCTACTGGACGCACATCGGACCCGGCGGCTGGTATACGGATACCGTGTTGATGGGCAGCACGATGACGATCGATCCGCGCTCCAATCAAAACATCGGCGCGACCACGCATGGCAACGCGTTCACGGCATCGGTGGAGGCCGGCTTGCCGATTCCGTTGCCGCTAAATCTGTCTATCGAGCCGCAGTTGCAATTGATCTACCAGCACACGCATATCAATGATCTGAACGATGGTGTCTCCACCGTCTCGTTCCACAGCGCGAGTGGCCTGATCGGACGCATCGGTGCGCGGCTGCTGGGGCAATTCTCCGCGCTCGGGACTCAATGGGAGCCCTACGTACGCGTCAACGTGCTGCGTTATTTCGGCGGTACGGACGAGGCGACCTTTGCCGGCACCACGGCGATTCCGACGACGGTCGGTCAAACGGAGGGACACGTCGGCGCAGGCATCTCGGCCCGACTGAACAACACCGTCAGCGTTTACGCAACGGCGGGATATCTGTTCAATCTGGGCGGTGCCCATCAACGTACCGTCGAAGGTGACCTGGGCGTGCGTTGGCGCTGGTAAGGCAGGCGGCGACGCCTGGGCGCCGCGCGATCAGGCGTCGCTGGCGTCGTCGGGTCCTGCTATCGATGGATTCCCCGCGCTGTATGCGGCCGCTTCCCGCAGCAGCCACTCGCGAAAGTTCGTGAGCGGCTTACCGTGGCTCAACTCGGTCGGATAGACGAGGTAATACGCCGAGTCAGCGACCGCGGGCGCGTCGAGCGGGATCACGAGTCCCAACTGCCCGAGTTGTGTATCGACGAAAAAGCGTGGCACGAGTGCGATGCCGAGACCGGCCGCGGCGGCACTGATCAGCATGGTGTGGAGTTCGTAGCGCACCCCTTGCATCGTCCGGTTATCGTCGACACCGAGACCGGCGAACCACGACGCCCAGCCGTCCGGCCGGGTGGTGGAATGCAGCAGCGGGTAGTCCAGCAGATCGGCCGCCGTTTCAACCGGGCGCGTCAGCAAGCTCGCCGCACAGACCGGCACAACTTCTTCACTGAACAGAAATTCCGCCGACGTGCCGGGCCATGTCGGCTTACCGTAGTGAATCGCCGCTTCGAAATGCGTCTCGGCGAACGGGAAGGTGCCGGTGCGCACGCCCATATTGACCCGCACATCCGGATGCTGCGCGTTGAATGCCGCCAGTCGCGGAATCAGCCATTGCGAGGCGAAAGTGGGCAGCACCGCCAGTTCCAGATACCCGCCACCGCTGCCATGCGCAATGATCGACAGCGTGTCCCGGTCCAGTTGTTCCAGCGAGCGCCGCACCTGCGCGCTATAGACCTTGCCCGCCTTGGTCAGGACCACGCGCTGTTTGACGCGCACGAACAGCCGCACGCCGAGATTGCTCTCCAGCGTATTGATCTGTCGGGACACCGCGCTTTCGGTCAGGAAGAGTTCGCGTGCCGCATGCGTGAAGCTCTCGTGCCGCGCGGCGGCTTCGAAAGCGAGCAGCGCGCCCATGTTGGGGATCTTGAACTTTCGCATGTTGATTCCAAAAACGCATCAAGTTGCGATTTTATCTCGCTTTACGGCGGCGCTGCGGATTTGAATAATCTCGCATCCAACGATGCCGCGCTTGCGTCCTGAAGCCGTGCCGACAGACCGTCTTCAGGCACACGAAAGCGTACTCACCGCACTCCGCCCGGAACCGATATGCGAAACATCAAGAATGCGAATGTCGAACAACTGCTGCTGAAACTGCTCGGCGCCGAGAAAACCGCGAGGCTGTTCGCCACGTTGAATCATCCGCTGATTCTCAATGAATGGGAGGACGGCACCGTCACACGCGCCGAGATGGCGCAGGCGATGAACATGGCGCTGTTTGAGGACCTGCTGGGGCGCTCGGCGAATGGCCGCCAGTACACCGAGGAAACGATTGCCGCCGGCGGCAGCGTCTACTTCGACCACGGCGCATTGCGCACCGTGCGCTGGGCCGGAAGTGGCGCGCTGCCGCCCGGTGAGGCGGCTTTCGCGCGCATCCTGCGGCCGCTTGGTTTCAGCATCAATGGCCGCTATCCGCTCGACCGTCTCGGCATGACAGGCCGTGCCTGGGCGCATGACGACGCGCCCGATGAAATCGCGCAGTTCTTCGTCAGCGAATTGCATCCCGAGCGATTCTCGACGGCATTCCAGCAGGCAGTGACGAACGTGATCGGCACTTCGCGCGATCCGCTGACGCCGCAAGCGGCCGGCCAGTTGTGGGAGCTCGAACGCGAAGGCGTGCTGCCGCTGGAGGCGGCCCATGCACTGCTGCCGGTGATCGTCGGCGCGTTCGCACGTCAGCATGAGACGCCACGCGAAGCCGATTACGCAGTATTGTTGAACGAGTCGGCGGAAATGGCATGGATCGCGACCGAAGGCAACGCTTTCAATCACGCTACCGATCGCGTCGCGGACGTGTTCAAGCTTGCCGACGACGAGAAGGCGAAAGGTCGGCCGATGAAGCCGGAAGTCGAGCGTTCGCGCTCGGGCCGCGTGTTTCAGACCGCGTACCGCGCGGATGTCGTGCGGCGCGAATTCCGTGCGGTCGACGGCAGCATCGTGACGCGCGAGGTGCCGGGATCGTTCTACGAGTTCATCACGCGCAAGCGGACTTTCGACCAGGACGCGCGCCGCTGGGAAACGGACCTGCGTTTCGACGCGGGCAACGCGCAGGGCATCTTCAAGATGACCGCGAGCCAGGCTGCGTGATGCGCAGTTCGGATCATGGCGCGGGCGTTGGACACGAGACGTGAGGGACGCGGTGGGAACGTCATTGGATGAAGAGCAGGGCGCGGGCGTGAATGCTTCGTTGCGTGCCGCGGCTGACAGCGCGTTGAAAGCGCCGCGCGTTGCGAAACCCTTTCAGGGGACTGCCACGGTGATGCAGGCGCTCGAAGCCGACCTGCGTCGCAATGTGCGCGGCGAAGTGCGCTTCGATCAGGGCTCGAAAGCGCTGTATGCGTCGGACGCGTCGAACTATCGGCAGGTTCCGCTCGCCGTGGTCGTGCCGTCGGATGTCGACGATCTGCTGGAAACGCTTGCTGCCTGCCGTCGCAATGACGTGCCTTTCCTGCCGCGCGGCGGCGGCACGTCGCAGAACGGCCAATGCGTGAACGTCGCGGTGGTGGCCGACGCGAGCAAGTATGTGAACCGCGTCGTGTCGGTCAATCCGGTCGAGGGTATCGCACTGGTCGAACCGGGCGTAGTGTGCGACACCTTGCGCGACGCCGCGGAACAGCACGGCCTGACGTTCGCCCCCGATCCCGCAACGCACAGTCGCTGCACGCTCGGCGGCATGATCGCCAACAACTCGTGCGGCGCGCATTCGGTGATGGCCGGCAAGACGGTCGAGAACGTCGAGGCGCTGGAAATCGCGACTTTCGATGGCGCGCGCTTCTGGGTCGGCCCGACGCCGGACGACGAACTCGACCGCATCATTGAGGCAGGCGGCCGCCAGGGTGAAATTTACGCCGCGCTCAAGCAACTGCGCGACACCTACGCCGATCAGATCCGCGCAAAATTCCCGCAGATCAAGCGGCGCGTGTCGGGTTTCAATCTCGATCAACTGCTGCCGGAAAACGGCTTTAACGTCGCGCGTGCGCTGGTCGGCACCGAAGGCACGTGCGCCGTGACCCTGCAGGCGAAAGTGCGGCTCGTGAAGAGTCCGGCGAAACGCGTGATCGTCGTGGTCGGCTTCACCGATATCTATACCGCTGCGGATGCCGTGCCGCATTTCATGCGCTGCGGGCCAATCGCGATCGAGGGGCTCGACCGCGCGATCATCCGTGGCTTGCAGGCGCGGGGTTTGAAGAAGGACGAGATTGCGTTGCTGCCGGAAGGCGATGCATGGGTCGTACTCGAATTTGGCGCCGATACGCAAGACGATGCGGTACGCCAGGCGCAAACCGCCGCGGCGTACTTTTCGTCGGGCGAAGCGGGGCCGAATGTGTCGGCGATGCTCGTCGAGGATCGCGCATTGCAGGCAAAGGTGTGGTCGATCCGCGAGACCGGGGCGTCCGCGGTGGCCTTGTCGGTGGATGCCGGCACGCCCGATCCGGTGGTCGGCTGGGAAGATGCGGCGGTCGATCCGTTGCGTCTCGGCGATTATCTGCGCGCGTTTCAGGCACTGGTGGATCGTTATGGCTACGAGACGAGTCTGTACGGCCATTTCGGCGACGGCTGCGTGCACGCGCGCATTACCTTCGACCTTCGCAGCGTGGAAGGCGTCGCGACGTGGCGCAAGTTTCTGCGCGAGGCGGCGCAGCTGGTAGTCGAATTCGGTGGCTCGCTATCGGGCGAGCACGGCGACGGTCAGGCCAAGGCCGAGTTTCTGCCGATCATGTACGGCCCTGAACTGATGCAGGCCATGGAGCAGTTCAAGGCGATCTGGGACCCCGCCAATCGACTGAATCCCGGCAAGGTCGTGCATGCATATCGCGTCGACGAAAATCTGCGCATGGGTCCCGCGTACAAACCGGTGACTCTGCAAACAAAGCTTACGTTCGCCAGCCAGCAAGGCGACGGCTTTCAGCGCGAGATCGAACGATGCATCGGCATGGGCAAGTGCCGTTCGCTCGAAGGCGGCACGATGTGCCCGAGCTATCGAGCAACACGTGAAGAGCAATACTCGACACGTGGCCGCGCGCATCTGTTCTGGGAAATGCTGCAAGGCGATGTGATCGCCGACGGCTGGCAAAGCCGCGAAGTGAAGGAGGCGCTCGATACCTGCCTCGCGTGCAAGGGCTGCAAATCCGATTGCCCGACGCGCACGGATATGGCGTCGTACAAAGCGGAGTTTCTTTCGCATTACTACGAGACGAATCGTCGGCCGCGTCAGGCGTTGTTCATGGGGCGGATCGGCGAATGGGCGCCGTGGGCGGCAAGGTTTCCGAGGCTGACGAATTTCATGACTTCAGCGCCGGGCCTGGCTGCACTCGGGAAATGGGCTGCCGGGGTGGCGCAAGCGCGGGAATTGCCGAAGTTTGCCGTGCGAACTTACCGGCAGATTGCGCAGCGATCGCTCCAGACCGAGGGCGACGTTCGCGCTCATACTCGCGCTCATGCTGATGGTGAGGTAAAGAAAGTCATTCTGTGGGTCGATACCTTCAATGATCACTTTACGCCCGAGATCGCGCAGGCTGCTGCCGATGTGCTGACGCAACTGGGCTGGCACGTCGTGCTGCCGAAGAAGCGTTTGTGTTGTGGGCGTCCGCTCTATGACTTCGGTTTGCTCGATCGTGCGCGTGAGTTGCTGACCACGATTCTCGATGACCTCGGCGACGATATTGCCGCGGGCGTGCCGTTGGTCGGCCTTGAGCCCGGTTGTCTATCGGTGTTCAAAGACGAGTTGCTAAAGCAGCTTCCCGGTCATGCGTTAGCGAAACAACTGTCGGCGCAAACTTTTCTGTTCTCCGATTTCGTCGCGCGTCAGCCGTTCGAATGGCCGACGCTCGCCGCGGACGTGATTGTGCACGGGCATTGTCATCAGAAGGCGCTGTTCGGTATGCAAGGCGATACCGCGCTGCTGGACAAGCTCGGCGTGAAATGGAAGTTGCTCGATACCGGATGCTGCGGAATGGCAGGGTCGTTCGGCTTTAACGACAAGCATCACGCGCTATCGGAGAAGATCGGTGAAGACAGGCTGTTTCCTGCCGTGCGTGCCGCAACCGCTGCGAATGCGGAAACGATCGTGCTGACCAACGGCTTTAGTTGCCGTGAGCAGATCGAGCAGGGGACGGGTCAACATGCAATGCATATCGCGCAACTGGCACAGCGGGCGTTGGCGGCGCGTTATTGAAGTGCGGTAGCGCGCGCCAAACGCCTTCGTTATTTTTTCGGCGCTTCTGCCGTAGCCGTAGCCGTAGCCGAAGTCTGCGGAATATCGGCACTGGTCGCCATCCACAACACTTCGGCGTCTTCGTCGCTGGTGGAGACCGCGGCGTGGCCGGTGCGGCTGTCGAAGTAAAGGCTGTCGCCGGCGTTCAGATGCGTCGGCGCGTACAGCTCGGAATAGAGGCACACGCTGCCGCTGATCACGTACAGAAATTCTTCGCCTTCGTGACGGCCCCAGTCATCGAACGCGTCCAGCGTGTGCGCCGAAATGCGGATACGGAACGGCAACATTGCTTTGTGCGCCAGATCCGTGGCGAGTAATTCCATCTGATAGCCGCGGTACGCGTGGCGCTGACCTTCGTTCTTGCGGGTCAATGCCCGGCGACCGCTGGCGCTGACCTTGGGTGTCGAGCCAAACAGTTCGCCGATCTCGATCTTCAGGCCGAGCACGATTTTCTGCAGGACGTCGAAAGTCGGGGACATCAGGCCGTTTTCGACCTTGGACAGCGTAGAACGGGAGACGCCGCACAGGCGGCTCGCAGTTTCCAGCGTCAAGTCCTGCGCCTGGCGGGCGGCGCGGACGCGGCGGCCGAGGTCGGTCGTGGAGGGGTCGGCGGGTCTGGTGAGGTGGGTGTCCATGGGGTGTGGCTCAAATGCGCGCCCCTGGTGAGGCGTCAGATGTTTCCGATCATAACATTTGAGTCAGTGGCTGAAGCCGGAGGCGCTTCGGCGATGAGTGTTCACGAACCTTTCGCATCGGAAACGAGGGACGGGGGACGGCCCGGGGCGTGATTGCCGCTATGGGCTCATTGTTCCAACGGGCGAGATTGCGCTTCCACGTATTGACTCGGCGTTTTGCCCAGCGATCGAAGCGATCCACGGGAATCGTTACAATCGTCCGGATGAATCCATCCTCTCAACCGCATCGCATGCCAGACGGGCTGACCTCTTATTTCTGGAGTGGCGACACTATCCGCAGCCGGCGTGTGAGCGACATCGTGCGAACCGGCACGGTCGACGTGCCCGTGTTGCCCACACGTCTGCTGGCGGATTGGGACAGGGAGATAGCGTCGCGCATGGTCCTCGAACCTGGCGACGTCGAGGTCATGCCACTGGCGCGCGCGCGGATGCGCTGGCCGGACTACACGCGCTGCGTGCAATCCATGTCCGATTGGACGGGCGCGCTTGGACTGCCCGGGGTACTGGCTGCCAGCGATATCGCCCTTATGGCCTGCCGCGGCGCGAGGTACCACCATGACGGTGAGCAATATGGCGGCGCTGTCTTCTGCAATCTTTTCCTGAGCGAGGATAAGGGGCTGGACGTGCATTTCCCCTCTTTGGACTTGCGCATTCCGCTGACTCGCGGCACGGCGCTGATGTTCGACACATGCCAGCCTCATGGTGTCATTCAGCGCCACAGCGGCGGCTTTGACGCGGCTGACTTCAGGCCTGATCAGGATTACGTCCAGATGTTTCTGACGTGGGAGCTACCCGTAGAAGATGCTCATGTCGGGCGCTCGCTTGAGGTTGCCTTCGACGTCGATCCTTCGACCGCGTCGCACCTGGATGCCGAGCAAGTCCGGTTGAACGGCGAACCGGTCATGGTGTGCCCGGAGTCTGGCCGTTGGCAGCGGACGGATTAATCGCCACGACCGCCACGACCGCCACGCCGCGGCGTCGCTCGAACAGGGCCGCCATTCGACGCAGGACGCTGACCGGCGCCATAGGCCGCCTGTATGATGGCGGGCTGGCGCCAACCCGAAAGCCCGCGCAGACGATTCGCGCAGATTGCCTATCGTGCCTATCGCCCGCTGCGGCCACCCGGCGCCAACGCATCCATTCACGATGATCCAGAGGAAGACCGCCATGACGGCCGCAACGCAATTCGATCAGGTTTCTGTTATCAAACGAGCCAACGTCTACTTCGACGGCAAGTGTGTCTCGCACACGGTTCTCTTTGCCGACGGCACGCGCAAGACGCTGGGCGTTATCCTGCCCGGCGCGCTCAACTTCGGCACCGACGCACCGGAACTGATGGAAGTGCAGGCCGGCCAGTGCCGCATCCGCCTCGAAGGCAGCGACGAGTGGAAGACGTACGGTGCTGGCGAGTCGTTCCCGGTGCCCGGCAAGAGCCGCTTCGATATCGACGTGATCGAAACGCTCGACTACGTTTGCAGCTATCTGTAAAGCCTGTCGATCCGAGCCGGCGCGCGCGGTGTTGCCGCCGCAAAAATCCGGGCGCTGCCGGTCTGACGCAAGAACGTCTGGAGACCACCGGGCCTGAAGGCTCGCGGTAGCCTCAGTGGTCTTTCAACTGCGAGACATTGCCTTGCCGACATGCTCGGCGAACGCCTTGACCTTGGCCGAATGCCGGCGCTCCATTGGGCTTACCAGATGGATCGGGATGGGGATCGTTTCCCAGTCCGGCAGCATCCTTTGCACTTCGCCACTGGCCAACTCTTCATCGAACAGCCAGTTCGGCGAATAGCCGATACCCATACCCGCAAGAACCGACGCCCGCATAACCTCACTGCTGTTGGTTTGCAGATTGCCTTCGACCCGCACGATACGCGTCGTTCCCACCGGGTCTGCCGCGCCAGGCCCTGCCGTAAAACGCCACGCGTTGCGCATCGCCAGTTCCGTGTAGACGATGCAGTTGTGCTCGACCAGGTCGTCGGGAACGCGCGGCGCCTTCGTTCCTTTGGGCAGTGAGCGCACGTAGTTGCGATGTGCCATCAGCATCCGCTGGGCCGTTCCAACGCGACGCGCGATGAGGCTGCTGTCCGGTAGATCGCCGATGCGCACCGCGACGTCGATCCCCTGTTCCACGAGATCGACAAAACCGTCGCTCAGGCGCAGGTCGATCTTCACACCCCGATGTTCTGCCAGAAACGACTGAACCAGAGGCATGAGCTTGAGGCGCCCAAAGCCGACCGAAGCCGCGATTCGCAGCCAGCCCGTCAGTTGCTGTTCGCCGCGCCGCAGCGCGCCTTCGGCCTCCGCGATCTCCGCAACCAGGCGCCGCGCCTGTTCGAAATAGCGCTCACCTTCTTCCGTTAGCGCAAGCGAACGCGTGGTTCGCGTCAGCAGCCGCGCGCCCAGTTCACGCTCGAGCGCGGCGACCTGTTTGCTCACAGCGCTTTGCGTCGTGTCGGCCTCGTGCGCGACCGCGGAAAAGCTGCCCGCTTCCACCACCCGCACGAAAGTCCTCATTGCCTGCAGCTTATCCATTTTGCTCAATATATTCCTGGGTGGAATCGGTTATATGAGCATACACCAGCTATATCGCCAATCTGGAATCAGTCAAAGTTCAGTCATCGCAACCGCGATTCGACTCAACCCAATCCAAGGAGTACCGCCATGAACTCACCCGTCGTCCTTATCACTGGCGCGCTGACCGGCATCGGCCGCGCTACCGCTCTTGCCTTCGCTCGCGAAGGAAACCGCGTGGTCGTTAGCGGCCGTCGCGAAGAGGCGGGCCAGGCGCTTGCCGCCGAACTGCGCGCGCTCGGCGTCGAAGCCGAATTCCTGCGCGCCGACGTGCGCTTCGAAGCCGAAGTGCGCAGCCTTGTCGAGCAGACCGTCGAGCGGTTCGGGCGCATTGACGTGGCGGTCAATAACGCCGGCACGGAAGGTCAACTGGCGCCGATCGTCGAGCAGACGGCGACCAATTACGAAGACACGTTCTCGGTCAACGTGCTCGGCACGCTGCTGTCGCTCAAGCACGAGATGCGCGTGATGCTGGCGCAGGGTGCGGGTTCGATCATCAATCTTTCGTCGATCGCGGGCCAGGTCGGCATTGCGGGCGCGTCGGTTTATGCGGCCAGCAAGCATGCGGTTGAGGGGCTCACGAAGAGCGCGGCGCTCGAAGGCGCTGCCGTGGGCGTACGCGTCAACGCCGTCGCGCCGGGTCCGGTCGCCACCGAAATGCTCGATCGCTTTGCCGGCGGCAGCGAAGAAGGCAAGGCCAGTTTCCTCGCGACGATACCGGCACGCCGCGCCGCGACCCCGGATGAGATCGCCCAGACCATTGTGTTCCTTGCGAGCGACAAGGCGCGCTATCTCACCGGACAGAACATCGCGGTCGACGGCGCCTATACGGCGCAATAGCGCACCGGTTTTATCTACCCGAAGTGTCCAATTTTCTACCAAGGTTTTACCAAGGAGCATCACTATGACCACCATCAATGTCCCGACGCGCGACGAAGTTTCCCCGGCTAACCAGGCCCTCTTCGATAAGCTCAAGGGCAGCCTCGGCACGGTGCCCAACCTGTACGCGACGCTGGCCCATTCCGAGCATGCGCTCGGCAGCTATCTCGCGTTCCAGAACGCGAAGAGCAGCATTACCGGCAAGGCGCGCGAAATCGTGAACCTCGTCGTGAGCCAGGTGAACGACTGCGAATACTGTCTGGCGGCACATACCGTGATCGGCAAGATGAACGGCTTGACCGACGAACAGATGCTCGAGATCCGCAGCGGCAGGGCAAGTTTCGACGCGAAGTTCGACGCGCTCGCACGATTGGTGAAGAACATCGCGATCAACCGCGGACATGCCGATCAGGCGCTCGTCGAAGCGTTCTTCGCCGCGGGCTGGAGCAAGGCCAATCTGGTCGACACGATCGTCGTGATCGGCGACAAGACCGTCACTAACTATTTGCACGGAACGACACGCGTACCGGTGGACTTCCCCGCTGCGCCGCAACTTCCTGCCTGAGCGTTGGAGCCGGGCCGCGGCTACAGCCAGTGCCAGATGCCCGCGGCCCAACCGGTGAGCGGCCCATGCGCCCAGGTCGCGACGAGCCAGACGAAGAGGCCGCCCAGCAGCGCGTGCGAGCCGAATCCACCCAACTGCGCACGGCCGGCGGCGATCGCCGCGAACGGCAGGTAGCTCGTCTTCGATTCCCATACCGGCCAGAGATCGGGCTGGAGCCGTTCCTTCTTCCGGTCCTGCAAAGCAGCACCAACCAGTGCGAGGAAGACGACAGCCGCCGCGAGGATGAGGTTCTTGGCCACCGGGAACACCGCGGCGTGGCACAGCCCCCAAAGCGCGAACGACCACATCATCGGATGGCGCGTTACCGCGAACACGCCGCGCGCCGTTTCCGGGAACGGGCCGGGCTGGCCGCCGGTGGGGAGGGCCGGGTTGCGGATCAGCGAGCCCATCAGCAGGATCGACGCGATCAGCATCACTACGGTTGCCACCGCCCAGAGCACATTTCCTGCCGGCCACAACGGCGCGGTGAGGGGCGCATGCACGTAGGCCACGATCAGCCAGCCGAACGTCGCGAATGCCACCAGCGAATAGACGCCGAGGAAGCCCTTTTCGCCGATTGCGCGGACGAGAAGCCCGCGCAGAGGATGAGACAGAAGAAAGTGGCTTCCCACGAAGGCGATTGCCGCCGCTGCAACTGCGCTGGTGCTTCCCATTGGCCTGGCTCCTCAAGTCAAATCGTCGACTGACCGCATTGCCCTCATCCGCGAAGAGGCGTGGCCGGACGGAGTCGCCGCTGCCGGCATGACGTGCACTTCAGCATTGAAGAGGCCTTCATCTGGACAGGTCGTCATGACAATTCAAACCGCCATCACGGGGCGGGTTATGACCCCGGTTCCGTGTCCAGTACCGAAGATTACTCCTGACGCGGGCAAACCGGTCAATTACGCGGGAACCGGCGCAGGGGCGGGCATTCCAGCGTGCCTTTGGCGCGTAGATCCACGGCATTCGGATTCATGGACCCGGTTTGCAGCAGGGTGAGCAATCGCACTCTGCGGTACATTTATTACTATGTCCGCTGGGGACGCGGCGACTGCACCGCGGTTGCGAAGCGTCTTCGGGGCAGTCGGCAGTGCTTGCCATGCCGCGAAGCCTGCCTGCATGGTAAATCGGCCCTCCTGTCAGTCTCATGAGCAAGGAGCAAGAGCTTGGACGATCGTGTTCATAAGGAAGCCAGACCGGCGACGAGAACCGAGCGCACCACGCTTGCGGTAAGAGAGGTATTGGAAGGCCGCCGCGGCGGTGCGCTGATGCTTCTGCCGTTTGCCGGGCCGGCCGTGGTGGTCTCGGTTGCCTACATGGATCCGGGCAACTTTGCGACGAATATTCAGGCGGGCGCCAGATACGGTTACGCGTTGCTCTGGGTCGTGCTATTGGCCAACCTGGTGGCGATGCAGTTCCAGGCGCTCTCGGCGAAGCTCGGCATCGTCACCGGGCGAAACCTTGCGGAACTGTGCCGCGAACGGTTTCCGAAACCTGTCGTGCTGGGCATGTGGGCCGTCAGCGAAATCGCCGCGATGGCAACCGATCTGGCGGAATTTCTCGGTGGCGCAATCGGACTGTCGTTGCTGTTTCACATGCCATTGCTTGGCGGCATGGTGGTCACGGCGATAGTGACCTACGGCCTGCTGTTGTTTGAGAGCGCCGGTTTTCGTCCGCTTGAACTGGCGATCGGAGCACTCGTCGGCATCATTGGCTTGTCCTACCTTGCCGAGTTGTTCATTACGCCGATTGCGTGGCCGAGTGTCCTCGCCCATACCTTTTCCCCCCGGTTGCCCGACGCTAGCGCGCTGACGATCGCCGTGGGGATCGTCGGAGCGACCGTGATGCCGCATGCGCTTTTCCTGCACTCCGGACTCACGCAAGGGCGAGCACCCGCGAGAACGGAGAGTGAGCGGGCAAAGCTGCTGAAATTCTCGAATATCGAAGTCGTCATCGCGCTGACCATTGCAGGTCTCATCAATATGGCGATGGTTATCATGGCCGCCGGTGCATTCCACAGTGGGCACCCGGACGTGGCGGAAATCGAAACGGCCTATCACACGCTGGCGCCGCTATTAGGGATTGGTGCGGCGGGGATTTTCCTGTTGTCGCTGATCGCTTCGGGCATCTCGAGTTCCGTCGTTGGTACCATGGCGGGCCAGATGATCATGCAAGGGTTTGTGGGTTTTCGCATTCCGTTATGGCTGCGCCGCGCCGTTACCATGGTGCCGAGTTTCGTCGTGGTGGCGCTTGGCGTCAATGCGACTCAGGCGCTCGTTCTCAGCCAGGTTGTATTGAGCCTCGCGTTGCCATTGCCGATGGCTGTGCTGGTATGGTTCACCTGTAGCAAGGAGGTGATGGGCCCATACAGAAATCGCGCGCTCGTTGCCGTGATCGCTACGTTGGCGGCATTCATCGTCTTATCGTTCAATGTCGTGCTGATCCTGCAAACGTTCGGCGTTGAGATTCCTGGCTTGCCGGGCTAAACCCATTCATAGCCACCCCTACACGTTATTGCCGTATGCCACGACAGCCGAATCCGTCACCGCTCAAACCGCGCCGGGCGCCCAGTCAGCCCCGCTCCGAGCGCATGGTTGCCACCTTGCTCGAAGCGGCCGCACAGGTGCTTGAAACAAAGGGACTCGAAGGTTTCAATACGAACGCGGTCGCGGAGCGTGCCGGTGTCAGCGTCGGTTCGCTGTATCAGTACTTCCCCGGCAAGGACGCGTTGACGATCGCACTGATGCAGCGAGAAAAAGAGCGCTTCTATCAGGATGCGCTGAGCGCGCTCGATCACGCGAACGGACCCGCCGCGCTCAATCATCTGATTGGCTGCTCGGTGCGGCAGCAGTTTGCGAGACCCACGCTCGCACGATTACTCGACGTCGAAGAGAGCCGGCCGCAACTGCGCGAGGCGCTAACCGGCACCGGCACGATGCACGCCTTGCTGGCGCAGATTCTTACGAGTGACGGTTTGCCGCCGCAAGACGACACGGTGCTCGCCGCACACGATCTGATGGCGATCGTCCGTGGTCTCGTGGACGAGGCTGGTGAGCGCGGGGAGACGGATATGACCGGACTGACTCGCCGCGTGACGGCGGCCGTGCTGGGCTATCTGACGATGATGTCGAACGCCGGTACCGGATGGAATAGCGATTCACCCGCCACGGAAACGCCGCAATCCGCGAGCAAACGCGAGCACGCTGTACGCGAGGCGCCGACGCGCAGGCTGAAACGCCCGTAGCACGGGCTTGAGCGGCGATCGGCGCGAGCGCGGCGATGCGAGTATTGAACGCGAGCTTTTACTCGTAACATTCTCCGTATGGAACGCAACGAGCGATCCAGATCAACGGAGATTGACATGACGAGTATCACCACCACCATGAAGCTCAATCACGCGAGCTTCCCCTCTTCCGATGTGAGCGCCACCGCCAGCTTCTTCGAGGCCCATCTGGGCTGTACTGTTGCGATGCGAGGCGCGAGCTGGTTGCTGAAACGTCCGGGATTCGACATCGTGATCGAGGACGCCGCCGACCATCCGGTCGAATGGCCGCATAACTTTCACATTGGCTTCGAACTGCCCACCGTCGACGATGTTCGCGCGCTTCATGGGCAGATGGCTGCCGCGAACGTCGTGATGAAAACCGACGTGTTCGCGCATGAGCGCGGTTCGCGATTCTTCTGCGAAGTACCGGGCGGCGTCCTCGTCGAAATCAATACCCGTTCAGATGCCGACGAGAAGTATCGTGGCACCTTCGACTGGTAACCTGGTTACTGTCTGGAGTGAATGTATTCGCCGGCAGGCGATACGGAGCGGGACGGCGGCCCGTAACCACGGGCCACCGCGCTCACGCGCGTTTGAGATGCGCGCAATGAAAAGTTGTTGCCGGTACCGAAAGCAATCGATTTCGATCCGCTTGCTTAGTGTCCGTTCAGCAGGACATTTGCAATGACACCGGTCGCGACGGCGGCGAGTACATAGTCTCCGTTCACGCCGACCCACTGATAGCCGCGCGGCGGCGCTTGCAGGCCGTGATCGTGCCAGTTGTCGACGACGTAATTACGGTCGCGGTATTCCGCCGGAAGGCGCTCACCCTTGTGCCAATCGTTATGAGGAACCGGACCGCCCGGGCCTCCCAAAGACGCTTCGTGAGGCGCAGGTCCGTGACCGCGGCCATACTGGCCGCCATGACCCGGATTCTGGCGCTGGTGCTGCGGCGGGCCGCCATGATTGTCGTCGTGTTGCTGTGCGAAGACAGCGGTGGACGTGCCGAGTAACGAAACGATCAAAAGTGGTGCGGCGATTGTCAACTTCATGGCTTTGTCCCTGAGTGAATGACGCGATAGCAGTCTGGCGCTCGAAGCTATGTCTGCCACGAAGCGCCTGCTGCGTGTTGATTGCCTCGCTACGCGACGTGGTTCGCTTATTAACGCTCACATCGTCTGCGTTGGCAAATAATGTCATAAGAACGTCAGTTCGCCAAAGCCGCGCGTGATTGCTTCGAAGAATCGGGTCACGTGACATAGCGGTGTCACAGGACAGCGCTTTGACCGTTATATTGGGGCTAAGGCTAGCAGGCTGGTTTTCTTACTGTTCGACTTGTCCCGCTGCAATGTCTTCGAGCGACCTTCCGCGCGTGGGCACCCCCATGAGCACCACGGCTATCGCACCCGTCAGCAGCACTAGCGTTGTTGCACCGAACACACCGGCAAAGCCCAGCAGCGGATAAACATACCCGACAAGGATCGGCGCGGCGATCGCGCCCAGCCGGCCAATTGACGAAGCGAGCCCCGTGCCCGTGGCGCGCACGTCGGTAGGAAACACCTCGGGGGTGTAAGCATAAACACCCGCATAGGTGCCGTTCATGAAGAACGACAGCAGGATGCCCGACACCATGATGCCTGCGTCCGTGCGCGTCAATGCAAGCCCGAGCGCCGATACTCCGCCCAATATCATGTACGACGCGATCGTTGCCTGCCGGCCGATCTTCTCGTTGAGCCACGCACCCGAAAAATACCCCGGAATCTGTGCAAGGTAAATCACGAGCGAATACGAAAAGCTCCGCGTGATCGTCATTCCGTTCTGAACCAGCAAGCCGGGAATCCACGTGAAAAAGGCGTAATAGCTGAACGTGATGGATAACCACATCAGCCACGTCATTGCCGTGATGCGCGCGAGTTTTTTTGTCCACAACGCCTTCACGTTCGCGACGATTGAAGCTCGTCCCGCTGCGCGCGGAACACTTGCGTTGCGCACAGCGGGCAGCGGCTCCAACTGTACGCCTGCCCGGGTCACCTCCGCTTCCATCTGCGACACGATCGCGTCGGCTTCCGCGTGCCGGTCGCGCGCTTCAAGCCAGCGTGGCGACTCGGGCAACGCGCGGCGCCACCAGAGCAGCATCAGAATGGGCAGCGCGGTGATGACCATGACCGCGCGCCATGCATTCGGTGCGAGCGGGATCACCAGATAGCCGAGCAGCGCGGCTGCAACGAAACCGAAGGAGAAGAACCCGGCGAGACTGCCAGTGAAACTGCCGCGATACCGCCGCGCCACGAACTCCGAAAGAAACGGCGCGACGATCGCGCTTTCCGCGCCCGTCCCCAAGCCGGCAACGATGCGCGTCGCAAGAAAAAATCCCCAATCATTCGCGAGCGCGCTGGCAAGAGACGCCACACAGTAAATCACGAGCGCGTACATCATCACCTTGCGTCGGCCGATGATGTCGCCAAGCATCCCCGCGAACATCGCGCCGACGAAATAGCCGATGAACGTGCCGCTTCCGAGCACCCCCGTCTGCACACTCGTCAGCCCCCATTGTGTGCGCAGCACCGGCAGCAGGAAGGCGAGCACGGCGGCGTCCATTGCATCGAAGGTGTAGCCGAGGCCGCCCATCAACAGCAGACGGCGGTGAAAACCTGAAAACGGCAGGCGTTCGATGCGGGCGGCGATCATCGACATGAGCAGGCTCCGATAAGAACTGTGGGCGCGACAGACGCAGGCTTACACGGTCAATGCCCTTCGAGTTCGTTGACGAAGAGCCGGCCGTCCTTCATCACGAGCGGAATATGCTCGCCTTGACCCAACAGGCAATCGACAGACTTCAGAGGATTGCCATCGACCACCAGCACATCGGCGTGAGCACCCGGCACGATTCTGCCGAGCTTGTCCTGCATGCCGAGCACTTCCGCGCTCACGACCGTTGCACTCGCGATTACCTCGGCCGGTGACAGGACTTCGGCCAGAATCCGGAACTCGTCGCTTTGCAGACGCTGGGCTTCGCCGAGCAGGTCCGTGCCGAAACCCATTTTGACGCCGGCTCGTTTCATGATTTCAATCGAATGCAGACCGGCACCATGCACGTCCGCGATCTTGGCGATGCTTGCCGGCGGCAGCCCATATTTCTCACCTTCGCTTGCAAGCGCGTCGTAAGTAACGAGGGTTGGCACGACATACGCACCGTGCTCGGCGACGAGGCGTGCCGTTTCATCGTCGATCAGGTTGCCGTGTTCGATCGTGCGCACGCCGCAGCGCACCGCGCGTGCGATCGCCGCCGGCGTGTAGGCATGCGCGAGTACGTAGGTGCCGCGCCCCTGAGCTTCGGCCACGATCGCGCGGATCTCGTCCTCGGAGTAACCGAATGCACCGACCGGGTCGGTTGGTGAGGCCACGCCGCCCGAAGCCATGATCTTGATCTGGTCGGCGCCCATCTGCAGTTCTTCACGCACGGCCCGGCGCACCTCATCGACGCCGTCCGCCACGCGGCCCAGTGCGCCTACGCGCACGCAGCATCCGCAGGGTGAGTCGGGCGGCATGTAGTCGGAGCGGGCGCGCGGATCGGCATGGCCGCCCGTCTGGCTCAAGGCCCGGCCGGATACGAAGAGGCGTGGCCCCTCGACGAGCCCCGACTCGACCGCCTGCTTGAACGGATATCCGGCGCCGCCGGCGTCGCGCACGGTGGTGAAGCCGCGGCGCAGCATCGCGCGCATGATTGGCACGGCGCGCAGCGTAACCAGCACGTTGGGTAGCGTCGCGACACGCGGCAGATTGAACTCGATCGCGACGACGTGCACGTGCAAATCGATCAGACCCGGCATGATCGTTTTGCCTTTGACGTCAATGACGTGCGCGTTGCTGCTCTTTATCGGCTTGTCGGATACCTCGCGGACGAAGCCATCTTCAATGAGGATCTCGAAGCCTTCCAGCAGATCAGGATGGGTGGGATCGAGAAGCGCGCCGTTACGTAAGAGGAAGGTGGTCAACTATTGTCTCCTTCAGGTTTCGATCGCCGCGCCCGGTATTCGGGCCGTGCCTCGAGTATGCAGGTATGACGCATGGAAGCGCTGCCAGGATATTCATCAGGATCGGTCCGGTACAGATCATGTCTGTGCGCTGACCAACACGTGGTGCGAAGCGTTCATGTTTCACCGGACGGCCGGTCATGCTGCACCGCGACAGCTTTACGAAGGTACCGTAAATATGCAGTAAAAAGCGTTTCCCACATATTGATCTATTGGACACCTCAGCATTATGATGGGTGCCTTGGCGCGCGACATGCCACCGAACGCACGGTGACATCCCGCAGCAGCCATCCCCGAATTGATCCTGCTCGCGAGGCGAGGCCAACGGATCAGGTTCCCAGCGAAGCAGCAGGCTCAGCCAGGAGACGGAGATGCTCAGTCCACATGAATTCGCGACCCTCATGCTACTCAAGGATGCGCCGGATCTGCTGAGTCTGGACAGCGCCGATCTGGAAGCGCTTCTGGACCGCCAACTCGTCACCGTGGAGGATCTGGCTTCCGGGCAACGACGTCCCCTCATCACTCACAACGGACAGATGTTTCTGAAGGCTTTCGCCCGTCTCCCGAACGACGAATGACACGTAGCGCTTGATCAGTCTGACAGTCAGGGAGTCTTTCGTGGCCGAATCGTGGACAGGAATCGTCGTGGGTCTGTGTGGGCTAAGCGCCGCTGTGCTGTTGGTGGCCGTTCACTACTGGCGCGAAATGACGCGACGGCGGAAACTCAAACGAATGGACCACCGCGATTGCTGGGAAGTGATGCGCGACAGACGTTGAACGCACGCTTCCTGATTCGTGGATAGTCACGACATGAAGGGATTCGCGGAGATTTAGCGAGCATTCCTGACCTGCAGAAACGCAGGTCACATGACCCCCCTCGCAACACACCCCACTCGAAGACAACGCGCCGGTGAATGACGCATTGCATCTCCAGCCCGATCGAGTCCGTAATATTCAGCAAGATTGCGCTGAACTATTTGCCAACGGAATTTCGGCAACCGGTCGTTTAACGTCTGACCGTACGAAATGATTTTAAGCGGTTCGTGGTGCCGATTCCGGCAACTCTCTTCGTTCGGACTGCCACGATTCCCGTTTGCCACTGGAGATGAGTTTGAAAATTACTCGCAGAGCGTTTCTCGCGCTTGCCATGGCTGACCTGGTGGCGCCAATCTCGCTCTCCTTTGCGAGCGAGTCATCCGGCACGGCAGACTGGCCGGGGCAGGAGTGGGATCGTATTGCACCCGGGCAGGCAGGATGGTCGGCCGATGCACTCGCGCAGGCCCATGCCTATGCTCAATTGATCGGTACGGCGACGCTCGTCATCGTGCATCGCGGCCGCATCCTCGATAGCTGGGGTGACATTGCGCGCAGGCTGGAGGTCAATTCGGTGCGTAAAAGTCTTCTCAGTGCGCTGATTGGCATCGCCGTCGCGGAGAAGAAAATCGATCTTGACGCCAGCCTTGCGAGCCTGAATATCGACGACACGCCTCCCGGTCTGACGGACGCGGAGAAAGAGGCGACAGTGCGGCAATTACTCCAGGCGCGTTCCGGCGTGTATCACCCCGCGCTTTACGAAACCGCCGGGGAGAAGCGGCTGCGGCCTGCTCGCGGCAGTCATCCGCCCGGCACGTTCTGGTACTACAACAACTGGGACTTCAATGTCCTCGGTACGATTTACGAGCGGGCAGTCGGTGCATCGATTTTCGAAAGCTTCCGGCAACGCATTGCGAGTCCGATCGGGATGCAGGATTACCGTCCCGAGGATGGGCGTTACGTGCGCGGGCGCAAGTCGGTGTTTCCTGCCTATCCGTTCCATATGAGCGCGCGTGACCTGGCGCGTTTCGGCTTGCTGTACCTGCGCTCCGGCCAATGGAACAACGAGGTCATCGTTCCTGCAAGCTGGGTCGCGGAAAGTACCCGGGCCTGGTCGGAGACGCATCTTCATTCCGGGTATGGCTATCTCTGGTGGACGGGGTTTCCCGAGCGACGCGTTGCGGCCATGGATTTGCCGCCGGGTGGTTTCTGGGCCGACGGCCACGGTGGCCAGTTCGTGGTGGTCGATCCTGCAAGCGACATTGTCGTTGTTCACCAGACCGACGGACGCCAGGTCACTGTGCAGCAAATGGGCCATCTGATGTGGTTGATCTATACGGCAGCCCACGTTAGCGACCCCGGCGCCGATCCTGTTGAGGCGAGCAATTGACGGCAAGCGCTGACACGGGAGCAGACCGGATAACCGCTTACGCTTCGCTTTCTTTGGCAAGGTCCACGAAAATCTTGTTGGTGCCCGCCGCATACAGGCGCTTGCCCTTGTGCGGGTAGTCGCAAACATCCTGCTCCAGCCGTTGACCCGCGACGATAAGCACGAGCGGGGCGTGACCGGTATTCAACAATGTATGTGCGGCGCCCCCGCGTGCAAAACCCATGAAGTCACCGGGTCCGACTTCGTGGGTCTGGTCGTCAATAATCGCTTCGCCCGTGCCTGAGAGGATGTAGACACATTCCTCTGCGTAAAGGTGGCGATGATATTCGGTGGACTCGTGTCCTGGCTGCAGTGTGATGAGGTGAAAACCGAACTGGGTGAGCCCGGTCAGGTCGCCCAACGACCTCTTAAGACGAACCGCTCGTTCATTCAATGGATGGACGGAGCGCTGCGGCTCCATTGCGTCGATTTCGGTTGCCTTCAATAGCTCGCGTGCTGGGTTCGACACTGTTCGCCTCGTCTCTAACGGATATCGCTTGTGGTGAAAGTCCGCCTGAATTGTCAGCGATCTTTTCATCCCTGTCGAATCGACGATGGAGCGTGCCAGAATCGGCTACGCCAGGCCGGACAGTGCGAGCATTGCATTGCTCATCGAATCGCTTTCTGCCAACGCGGAGCGGCAAAGACTTCGGCGATCCACTCCACGAACGCGCGACTCCTGGCCGGCTCACTTTCGCGCAAGCCGCCACGCTTCCGATTGCTGCCACAACCGCATGGAACGCGATGGTGACAGGGCGGGTTCGTCCGGGATCAACGATGGTGTTGCCTGGCTCGGGTTTGAAGCCGCCGCCGAAGGCTACCGGTTTTTTGGAAAGTGCGGCGCATTTGGGCAAAGTGGTGATCGACATGGACGCCTAAAGATCGATCACCAGCTCGTCGGATTTCGCTCGCGACACGCAGATCATGAGCGATCTGTTAGCCATCTGTTCATCCTCGCTCAATACGTAGTCGCGATGCTCGACCTCGCCCGACAGGACCTCGACCTCGCAACTGCGACACAGTCCTTCCCGGCAGGAAAACGGTGGGCAGACGCCCTGACGCTCGAGGCTTTCGAGAATCGACTCGTTGGGTGAAACCACGCAGCGTAGCCCCTGTTTTGCGAGCACGACCGTGAAAGCGCGCTCGCTGTTGTCGGCAATGCGCGGCGGCGATGCGGTGAATCGTTCAAAATGCAGGCTCTCGCGCGGTATGCCGCATTGTCGGCCGTGATGCAGTACGGCATCCATGAGTCCGTCAGGCCCGCAGCAATAGACGTGCTCCCCAGCTTTCACATCGCTTATCAATGCCTGAATGTACGGTATCCGGCCGGCGATCTCGTCGTTGGCGTGCACGTGAACGTTGTCGCCGAACGCGCGCAATTCGTCGAGGTAGGCGGCGCACGTTCGTGAACGCACGCAATAGTGCAGGTGCCAGGGTACTGAATGACGTACGCACCAGCGGATCATGCTGAGAATCGGCGTAATGCCTATTCCACCTGCAATGAAACGATGCGATGCCGCCGCAGGCGACAGACCAAATAAGCTGCGGGGCTCGCTGATTGTCAGCGAGTCGCCCTCGCGAAGCGACGTGTGCAGATAACGCGACCCGCCGCGCGATGTTGTGGACAGGCTCACGCCAAGACGATAGCGGTCTGTTTCCACCGCATCGTTGCAGAGCGAATACTGTCGTGCGAGACCGTCGGGCAGATGAACATCGATATGCGCGCCGGGTTCGAACGGGACAAGCATCGCGCCGTCAGCAGCCTGCAACTCGATACCTAGTATCCCCTCTGCCTCGCGCTTCAGTTGCGTGACTTTCATCTGAATCATCTCAGGCTCCCGGCACCGCTTCCGGCATCTTCTGTTTCTCTTCCTCAAGCCGTTGATTGACGGCCCAGCGAAACTGGGACAGTGCGGCGTCGATGCCGAACGGCATCATTCTGAAGCCAGGGTCCAGCGCCAGATTCTTCTGCTGCGCGGTGATGATGTCGCGGTCTTCGTCGAATGCATCGACTACTGCCTGATGGATCGCTCGCGTGACATCGGGCTGGTCAATCGCAAAGTTGTGCGGATGGCCGAAAAAGTAGTGCGTGGAGTTTTCCGTCTCGGGCGTGAGTGCCTGGCAACCGCGGAATTCGGCCGCGTCGACCCGCGTACCTTCCTGCGCGCCCGTACCCACCGGCGCCATGCCGGAATCCATCCGCAGAATCGCGGGGATCGTGAAGTCGTAAACGTTCCAGCGGTCGACCTTGCCGGGCCAGTTCTTGACGGCGGCGGCGAACGGAGGCGCATCCGTATTCAAAGTCCAGCGCGTGATGCGCACGCCGCCATCGATCCGCTCGACTTTGGGTTGCACCTTGGCATAGTCTTCGGGGCCACCCAGTGTGGTGGGATGCACGAACGGCAGATGCGAGAAGTCCAGCAGGTTGTCGCAGATCAGCAGGTAGTTCACGTCGTAGTGAATGTAGCCGGGCAAGCTGCGCCATTGCGGATCGTCGATCCAGTGAGTGTCGGGGATCGTCTCCGGGTCAGCGAGCGAAGGGTCGCCGGTCCAGATCCAGATCCAGCGGTGCCGCTCGACGACCGGGAAAGTTCGAACCTTCGCCTGCGGCGGAATGCGCTGTTGGGCCGGCGCTTCAACACACGTTCCGGTGCTGTCGAACTTCAGGCCGTGGTACATGCAGCGGACGCAATCGCCTTCGCGGCGGCCAACCGACAGCGGCGCGCCGCGATGACAGCAACGATCCTCGAGAGCAACAACGCTGCCGCCTTCCTCGCGATACAGCAGAACCGGGATGCCGGTAATGACACGAGCGAACAGCGCTTCTCCGTCGACCTCATGCGACCAGGCGGCTACGTACCACGTATTCCTGATAAACATCCTTGTCTCCATCATGTGGGTGCGGCCTATCGTTGGCACGCTTGACCTCAAGATAGATTCGGCACCATCATGCGTCAAGCCAATGGGACTAATGCAAGGAATGCACGCCGTGCATATACGTGATCTCGATCTGAATCTGCTGGTGGTGTTCGACGCACTGCTTCGCGAACGAAGCGTGACGCGAGCGGCATCCGAAGTGGGGTTGTCGCAGGGCGCAATGAGTCATGCGTTGAACCGGCTGCGGGCGTTTTTTGAAGACCCTCTGTTCGTCAAGACGCCATCGGGCATGGAGCCGACACCGAAGGCCACCGTGCTGGGCGTTTCGATCGTTGAAGTCATGACGACCTTGCGCCAGGACGTCGTCTCGCAGGCGCGCTTCGATCCTTCGACGGCGCGGCGCACCTTTGTTCTTTGCATGACGGACATGGGCGAACTGGTTTTTCTGCCGCCGCTTATCCGGCGGCTGCGCGAAGAGGCGCCGAACTGCACGCTACGATCCATGCAAGTTCCGATCGAGCAGATCGAGGGACTGCTGGCATCCGGAGAAGTGGATCTCGCGTTGGGGTCAATCCGTGCCGCGCCCGATGATCTGTATCAGCAACAGCTCTTTTTGCACTCTTTCGTGACGATGGTGAGCGTGCGCAACAAGCTGATTGGCGAGTCGATTACGCGTGAACAGTTCGAAACGATGCCGCAGATTGTCGTGTCCCTGACCGGGCGCGCGGGCGCCGCTTATGACAGTGCGTTCGACGAGTACGGCATCCATCGAAATGTTTATCTGACGACGCCGCACTTCCTGGTCGTGCCGCTGTTGATCGACGAGCACCCTGAACTGATCGCTACGGTGCCGCTGGAGCTTGGCAATGTCTTCGCCAAGCTCGGGACGGTCAAAATTGTCCCGCCGCCGGTGCAGCTTCCACCGTTTGCGCTGCGCCAACTCTGGCATCCCCGGTTTCACGACGAGCCGGCGAACATCTGGCTTCGCCAGCTCATCAAGCGCACCTTTGAACACTATCCCGACTTTCCGGAAAGCAGCCTTTAGACACCGAAGCGCGCGGTCTTGCGTTTATTTAACCGGTCACATGCCGTGCGCATCGTTCAGTTCGATGCGCTGCTGCCGGGATCATGCGCTGGGGGCCTGCTCGCCGCCTGCGGAACCCGGCCGGCGACGAGTGCGGTCGCGGCTGAAGTAGGGCCGTGCAAACAGGTAGAGCCCCGTGAACAGCAGGAGGGCCAGCGGCAGCAGCGGCGCGTAGGTGATCCAGGGCGGCGGGAGGCCTTTTCGTAGGGCCATGGCGACGAAGTTGGCGATAACCGTCAGCGTGAAGATGATGGATATCCACCGGTGAAATTGGCGAATCCAGTCGTTGGCGTTCATGTTGCGCTCTTCGGGGCCTGGATCATCTTCCAGCCGTTGCCGGCGGGGTCGCGGAAACCGGCATCGACGCTGCCAAAGCGATCTATCGGCTCCTGGGTGAATTCCACGCCGCGGGCTTGCAATTGGGCATAGCTGGCGCGGCAGTCGGCCACGGAAAGGACGAGAGGCGGCATGGCGCCCTTGGCGACCATCGCGCGCAGGGTTTGCGCGGTGGCCTCATCGTGGATGGGTGGGCCGGGGGTGAACAGGCCGAGCTGGAACGAAGGCTGCTCGGGATGCTGGACAGTAAGCCAGCGGTAAGGGCCGTTGCGCACGTCCGTATGGACGCGGAATCCGAGCTTGTCGACGTAGAACGTGAGCGCTTCGTCCTGGTTATCGACGTACAAGCCCACCACATTGATACCTTGAGTCATGGTTCCTCCTTGGTTGATGGCGGGAATGTATCTTTGGCCACGCGCCGGCGCTTCTCCAAAACTGCGATGGTGAGGTCGGGGCGCTGCGCGGCTTTCAGAACGCAAGCGGGCACGCGATCGAGTCGAGGCAGGTTGGCTTGCGCCTCAAGCCGCATGGCGCTGGGGCTTTGGCCGGTGATGTCGTGGAAGGTGCGCCCGAACGTGCCCAAGCTCTCCCAGCCGGTGGCGAAGGCAATTTCCGTGATGCTGAGTCCGGTGTCGCGCAGCAGGGTGGTGGCTTGCTCGATGCGCCGGCTCAGCAGGTAGCGGTGGGGCGGGACACCGAAGGCCCGCTTGAAGGAGCGCGCGAAATGGGCTTCGGAGACGCCACTGACTTCGGCCAGCCGTTTGACGGGCCAGGCCTCGTGCGAGGCGGCATCCATGCGGTCTTTGGCGCGCAGCAGGCGGCGCAGCAGGGCGGGGTCCTGCAATGCGTCGGCGCTGTCTGGTGCGGAGGGCGGGGCAAGCGGCTGGGCGTTATGGTTTTCGCGAGCAGGCATGGGTTCCGAGGGGCTGTGGCCGTATGCGCGTAGTTTAGGCGCGGCACGGGTGCCCGCATAGCGGCGCGCGAGTCGTCGGGTTGACCCGCTGGCAGTGGTGCACAACCTGCGTTGAGGCTTACGTTTCCGCCAGACTCAGCATAGCGTCGGCGATGCCGGCCAATTCCGTGGCGCGCGCGATTTCCCCTGCGGTTTCGGCGGCAGCCATAAAGCCGACGACCCACAAGGCTGCGTAGAAGCGGATCGCCCGCAGAGCGTCGAGTTGGGGGTTCCAGCAGCGAATCAGTTCTTGCCCGTAGAAGCGGCAGGCCTCCCCAACGTCAGCGGCGAGGTGAGCGAGTGTCGTGCCGACCGACATCAACGGGTCGCCATAGCAGACCGTGTCGCAATCGATAACGCCTTGCAGCCTGCCACTTTCGACCAGAACATTTTTCGTCGTCAGATCGTCGAGAAAGCATGTGGGGGATATCGAGGCAAAGTGTGGCTCGACAGATCTCCGGACTGCGCGCAGCCGAGCGCGCAGTTGCGCCAGCGGCGTCGCGTCGACGGAGATCGAATCAGTTGCCGGCTCGCCGAAGATATTCGTCCATTGCGCAAACGTGGGGTGTCCGCCGATCGGCGCCCAGCCGAAACCATCGCTGCGGGGTAAGCATCCGACACGTTTCTGATAATCGGTTACGGTTTCCGCAACACGTGTCATCTGTTCCGAGCGCATTTGCGGCAATTCATAGGCGAGATCGCGACCCGGTATCCAGTTCAGGATAACGAACGAACCACCTGCTGCCGTTTCACCGCTCGCAAGCACGGTCTGGACGGGCAACCCCATTGCACGCAGGATATCCAGATTGTGGTGGGTGTACGCAAAGGCATTGCGTTGCGGGCTGACGCGAAGCGCGGTAGATTTTCCTTCTGGAAGATCAACTCGAAAGATGCAGTTGCCACTTTGCGTAAGGAATTGCCGCACGGCGCAAAGCGGATCCACGTGAAGGGCCGCCCGAACCAGTCCGGTAGCTTGTTCGTTGTCAATCACGTTGGTCCCCGGCGCATGTCGCAATAGGTGAAGTGTGGCCGATTGCAACGGCTTTGTGTCGGCGGAACAAAGGGGTGAATGTTATCGTTCGTTACGTCATTACATTTTGGTAGTGATCCTTACGTTTTCATGTTGAGCTGTCCCGGATAGAACGGTGTCTTCGCACCGGAATTTCATGACCTTCGTTCGAGCAGTGTATGGAATGCCTGCTTGATGCGCTCCACGGCTTCCGTCTTGTACGGAAACTGCTGGTTATTTCCGTGAACGAGCATGCTCGCATTAACTTCGAACACGACGATGGTGCCGTCACGCGCAAGCGAACAGTCGATGCCGAAAAAATCCAGGCCGACCGCATCGCGGATTGACTGCAACCCCGCACGCTGGGCGACGCCGAAGACGCGCCATGGATCATCGAGAAACGCCTGTTCTTCGGCCTGCATCCACGGATGGCTAGCCATACGGGTCGTGCCATGGTGTACCTTCCATTGGTCGTCAATGGCGAGGTGGTACGGCAGGATCTCGTCGCCGGCACAGATGAAACGGTATTTGCGGAAATAGCCGTCGTCGGATCGATAGTCGACAAATGGCGTGAGGTAGTAGCTGCTGGCAGCGTGCCGGTTCAGGAACGCCTGCAACTGCGCGCAGTCTTCCATGCGCTCGAAGTCGTCACCGCCATGCGTGCCGGCCGGCCTCGCCAGCAGCGGAAACGGCAGCGACGTCTGCGAGGCGTGCAGGAGCATTGCGTGCAGCCCCGCTGCCGAATGGAGCCGCGTTTGTGGAACGAGACAACCCGCTATATGTGCGAGACGCCGCGCGACTGACTCCCGGCCCGTATCTGCAATGATTCGCGGATGATTGACGACGGGACGGCCGATACCGTCTACAAGCGCTTGCGCCGGTGCGAGAAAGGCGTGTCCCTGATCGACGTCCGAAATCAGATTGACGACTACGTCCGCGTAGACACGCAGCCGATCGACGTCGTAGTCCATGCCTTGCAATAGGGTGACGACGTTGCTTTCGAAGCGTGCGTGCCCGATCAGATGCTCAATGGGCGTATTGCCTGCACTGGGTGCGAACACAAACAGCACGCGAAAATCCGGCGGCGCGACGGCGGCCGGGACGGTGATCAGCGGCTTCAATTTCAGCGCACGGCGATAGGTTGCGTCAGCCTCGGCATTGAGGCCTAGCGCCTGCTGAAAGTTGGCAACGATATGCAAGGTCGCGGGATCGTCAGGGTCGTGTTCAAGGACGCGTCTGAAATGATCGAGCGCCTGGCGCCTCCGGCCCGCGCACGCTTCGGCCAGACCAAGCTGGCGATACACGGCGGCATGATCGCCGGGTTGATTTAACAGTGGTGTAAGCCAACCGATTGCTTCGTCGAAACGGTCGAGCCGGATCAACACCTGTGCGAGTCCAAAGCATATGTCCCAGCGATCCGGCTCAATGCTGATTGCCTGACGATAATGGCTTTCGGCCAGGTCGAGACGGCCCGCTTGATGGTGCGCGGACGCGAGGGAAAAAAGACGATCGATGGACATGACTGACGGGCGCGCAAGCTTGCAACGTGACGCGATACTTACGGGCCGGCGAAGCGAAGGTTAAGACAGTTCCCTTATCAGGTCGCGTGAGTAAAACCTGACCTGACGGAACGAACGAATGAAGCATAGCAGCGCCGCGCGCCGCGCTGATCGGAACCCGATTCCCGATGCTTACCGGCGCTTACGAGAGCCGTGCTACGTAACTTCTCGTAACGTAGAGCCACCTGACGATAGGCAGCCGCGGAACAAGTTGGTAGATCGCTTTGTTATTAAAAAGCGCAACTGCGTGTAAATTCGGATCTAGTGGTTTTCGACTCGCCACCGCGTTTTCGATTCGGTCGTCATTGGAGTCGGTCCGTCAGTCGTCCAGGAGCCGGTATGAGCACAAAGCATAATAAAAAGGGACATCTTGAAGCTGCGGCTTCACATCACGAGCAGGCCTCGCGATATCACCGCGCGGCGTCGCGGTATTTCGAGGCCGGTCAAGATCACGCCCACGCTGCGCACCAGGCAATGATGGCCCATGGCCACACGTTGCACGCAATCGATCAGGCACACGAGGCGGGGACGCACAGCACCAATACGCCGCCGATCACGGCTGCGTCGAGCAGCTCTGGCTCGGACAGCGCGAACGCGGCAAAACATCACGCAACGGCAGCGGAGCTTCATGACCAGGCCGCGCAACATATGCGCCACGCCGTCAAGCTCTTCGATCAGGACCGCAGCGCCGTCGCTCACGACGCGCAGCTAGCGCTTTCCCTTGCACTGCGTGCTTTGTCCCATGGCAACGAGGCCGCCAAGCTGTTTGTCAGGCTCGTTCCCGCCGATGCTTCGTGAATGATGCCGTATGAATTCAACCCGGTGGCATCCCGTCCAGCCGGGTGTTATGCAACGACTCGATTGTCGTGCGGATCTACGGTCGTGGGCCGGCCGTAGATCCGCGCAAGGCGCACGCGGCAAACCCGCTTGTGCCTTCAGGACTATGCTTTCGGGTGCAGCAGGTCCGCCGCAATGGACTTTGCATGCGCGACGGCTGCGTGTGCGTCAGGGAATACACCGAGCTGTTCCCAGCGCTCTTCGACGGCATAAGTTCCTTTCATGCCGAGCGCCCTTTGTACGCGCAATTGCGCGGCGTACTTGCCGTCCTCCAATGGTTGGGCCGTTGCAACCACTTTGTGCGGGAGATCGGATCGCTCCGGCTGAATCAACTCAACAGCGCCGCCCGGCGCGCCGACGTTTTTCAGCTCGTTCCTCGCTTTGCAATCCGGGCAGTAGAAGCACCACCCCTCGTTCTCCTGAACGGACCTGACTTGTCCGCGGGCCAGCACGGCGCGACATTCAACGTTTTCACAGATGAACGGCATAGCAGTCTCCGGAGTTGTTTGAGAGAAATCCTAGCATGACCGCCGACGGTTAACCATCGGCATTGTTGCCGTGCCTGCTCCGCGTTGCTAAAAGCCGGAAATCATCGTTATCCTGTTCGTCGAAAAACCGTCAGGCACGGGTCGGCGCGATCGCGGTACGCGGGCGCAGCGTCGCCATGATCAGGTAGATGCCGCCGCCAATCGCCACGCCGAAGAACCACCCATAGGTATTCCACCAGACCGGCAGCAGGCTGGTGAAATTAGGCAGAAAGGTCGAAAACACGCTGCCGACCGCCGCCGCGGCCAGTGCGTTGACGTTCCAGCCGCCTTGGTAGCGGTACTCGCCGTACTCCTGGTAAAGCGCCGCGACGTTGATATTGCCCTTGGCCACCAGGTAGTAGTCCACCAGAATGATTCCCAGCAGCGGGCCCATCGTCGCGCCGATGGCGTTGACGAAGTGCGCGGCGTTGCCTTCCCAGGGCGCGAACGGATAGAGCACCAGCGCGATGATCGCGGCGATGTAGCCCCCCTTCTTGAAGCCGATCTGCTTGGGGAACGTGTTGGAGATGTCGAACGCGGCCGAAACGAAATTGGCCACCACGTTAATACCCAGCGTAGCGACCGCGAAGGTCAGCGCCGCGATGAGCGCCAACACCCAGCTGTCGAACTTGGCCGAGATCTGTTCGGGGTGGAGCAGCACTTCGCCGTACACCCTGAAGGCGGCGATCGTGGTGATACCCGCAACCAGCGAGAACGCGATCAGGTTGACCGGCAGGCCCCACAGATTGCCTTTCTTGACCGCGTCGCGATTTTTCGCGTAGCGCGAGAAATCGCAAAAGTTGAGGTAGAGCGCTGCGAAGTAGGTGATCCAGGTCGCGCCCACGGCCATCAGCGCCCAGAACGAACCGGGCTCGCCGCTGACGCCGGCGTCGCTGGTCTTCTCGAGCAGCGCGTTCATGGGAATGCCATGGGAGAACGAGAAACCGCCGGCCTTGACGCACAGGCCGATCGCGAGAATCAGCATTGCGACCCACACTGCGGGACCGGCCCAGTCCTGGAATTTGCGCACCGTCTCCATGCCTTTCTGGATGATCAGCAACTGCAGCGCCCAGATGATCACGTAGCAGATCACCTCCAGCGGCGAGTGGCCGAGCCACTGGGTGCTCTTGTGGAATGCCATCAGGCTGTCGCTGCGGATCAGCAGCGCGACCATCGCCCCCGACGCGGCCGCGGTCTGCGCGCCGTACCAGAAGCAGGCCACTACCGCGCGCACGAGTGCCGCCAGGTTGGCGCCCCACACACCAAAGGAGGCGCGCGCCAGTACCGGATAAGGCACGCCGGTCTTCTCGCCGGCATAACCGATCAGGTTCATCAGCGCGAAGATCACCAGCGAGCTGAGCCCGATTGCCAGCAAGAAGTTGGTAAAGCTGCCGCATAGCAGGAACAGGCTGGCGGCGAGGTAGTAGCCCCAGAGACTGTGCACGTCCGAGGTCCAGACGTTGAAGATACTGAAGGCGCCCCAGTTGCGTTGCTTCGCGGGCGCGAGGTCTTCGTTGTAGAGTCCGGGGGAGGGATCGCCGATTTCCATCTGTCATCTCCTTTGAGTTTGTGGAACCGAGGAAACACCGCTGGGCATTCCTGGTGGAGATGTCCCCGCTTCTGAAATCACTGCGGACTTAATACTGCCCGAGCAAAAAAAACACGCCAAGGCCCGCGCAGTCGAATTATTTGCGGCTCAATGGTTCTGTTTCGCAGACCGTTTCAGGCCTTGTCAGCCAATCTTGCAGCGCAGCATCCCGTTCCGTGAGAAGTGGGTCATTGCCGAATAAGCGATTTCAGGTGGACGAAACCCGCCGCGTCCGCAAATTCCGGGAGCCGCCAGATTGCGCCATTTGCTCCCCATGAACCTTCCGCGACATCGTGGACGATCACCGAGCTAACCAGGCGGCGTTGGTCCGCAACGGGCAGCGCTTGTGTGAAGGCGTCGTGGGCCAGACTGGCGTATCGGGCGCGTGCGGCCGCGTCGAGCACGCCGGCGGGCACGTAGATCATCGCAATGCATGGCAAAACCTGGGCTGTGACATCGGTCCCTCCGCACGTCCAGAATCCCGGCGCGACTTCATCGATCGTGATCCAGCACAGGAAGCGCTTTTTCGCATCGTCGGGAATCTGCTCGGCACTAGCAGCTGCATCGTTAAGCAGACGCACTAGCGTCTCACGGTGCGGGGAGGGAAATGAATCCTTGGGAAGCTTGACCAGAATATTCGGCAAGTGAGCCTCTTCATTTGCGTGCGGAAGCTTGCATTAGAGCGTTGGCGTGCGCAGAATCCGAGTGTCTGACAGGACATCTTTCATGCGTATCCAGCCATTCTACGATTTCACGATTCTGATCCTCGATGGTGCTTATCCGTCGAGCGTCACGCTAACCCTCGACATCCTCGCGGTGGCGGCTTCGGTGTCGGCACGCGTTGGCGCCGCGGCGCCCAGATGGCGCGTCTACTCGACCGCCGGCAACTGCGTGCAGCTCGGGCACGGTCTTTCAATCGAAGCGAAGCCTTTGCCGAAGACCTCGCGCGCGGATAGTTCGATCTGGGTCGTGCCCGGACTGGGACTTGAAAGCCCAACGGATATACCGAACCGTCTGGAGCAAGCCGATGCGCTCATGGCGATTAAGGCTCTACGGAGTCATGCGCAGCGCGGCGGCACCGTAGCGGCATCCTGCTCGGCCGTCTTCCTGCTTCAGTCGGCCGGTCTGCTGGAAGATCGCCGGGCGACGACCTCGTGGTGGCTGGCGCCGCTGCTTCAACGTTTGGAGAAACGCTGCACCGTCGACGCGGATCGTATGGTGATCGAGGATGGTGGAGTCGTAACGGCGGGCGCAACACTCGCACAAACCGATCTGCTGTTGTATCTGCTGCGTGGCAAATTCGGGCCGGCACTGGCGGATGCCGTATCTCGTGTGCTTCTTGTCGACGCGCGGCAGGCACAGGCACCGTTCATCGCGCCCTCGCTGCTCGCAAGCGGGAGCGAACTGGTGGACAGGATCATCACGCATGTCGAGGCTTCGCTGCCTCAGCTACCTGGTTTGGCAGAGCTGGCGGCGCGGTTCTGCATGTCCGAGCGAACCTTCACGCGTCACGTGCGAGCCGCTACGGGGCGCAGCACGCAGGACTTGCTGCAAAGCGTTCGGCTTGGGAGAGCGCGCATGCTGCTTGCCACAAGCCGGATGACGGTCGAACAGATCGCCGAACAAGTCGGCTACAGCGATGCAACGGCGCTCAGAAGAATGATGCGCAAGCTTGTGGGTGCAACGCCGAGACAGTTCAGGCCGACCGCGTATTGAGTGGGCGGTTGATCCGATCCAGGGCGATATTTTTGCATCGATCCAGAACCGCTCCTGTCCGCAACCCCGGCACGCCAATATTCATCACGTACCCGGGGTTTTGCCCTGATCTATCGAGCGGCTCTTCACATGATCGATGAAGGCACGCAGCTTCGGCATCATCTGCCGGCGGCTGGGATAGTAGAGAAATACGCCCGGTATCACCGGCGCGAACGGCTCCAGCACCTGCACCAGGCTTCCCGCTTTCAATCCTTCAGCGACCATCGGCGCGGGTAGTTGCGCCAGGCCCATGCCTTCGACTGCCGCGCCGAGCATGGTGGGAAAATCGTGGGCGATGAAGGGACCGGATACGGCGATCTCGATCGCGCGGCCGTTGTCGTCGAATGACCAGAGCGCTAGCGCGCCGCTGGATCGCCGCCATCGCAAGCATGCGTGTTGGCGCAGATCGTCTGTGTGGCTGGGCCGGCTGCGCTCTGCGAAGTACGCTGGGCTGCCGACGACGATCAGACGAAGCGGTGGTGTCAAAGGTACCGCGACCATGTCGGCGTCGACGAACTGACCGAACCTGATACCGGCGTCGAACCCTTCCGCTGCAAGATCGACCAGTTCCTTGCTTGTGGCGATCTCCACTTCAACTTCGGGATAGGCTTGGCAGAAAGATGCGACCAGGGATTCGAGCAGGATCGGCACAACCGCGCGCGGCACTGACAGACGCAGCAATCCCGCGGGGCGTTGACCGAGTCCGCGCGCAACCTGACTGGCGGCGACAAGTTCGTCGAAGGCAGGTTTTGCGTGCGAAAGATACCGTTCGCCCGCTTCAGTCAGGCCGACACTACGCGTGGTGCGAATGAAGAGCGCTGCGCCAATACGCGCTTCAAGTACACGCACTGCCTGGCTGACGGCCGACGGTGTCACGCCGAGTTCCGCGGCTGCCCGGCGAAAACTGCGATGCTGGGCAACGCTCAGAAACACCTCCACGCCGTCGAGCGCGCCCTGCCTGACTGTGAAGTTCTGCTTCATAGCCCGTCAACATTGTGATGAATAGTCGCTCGCGAGAGGCCATGGTACACCTACGTCTGCAGATGACGCGCCGGCTGATCCCCAGCCTGGCCTCAATGCACCAGACCATACCTGACAGGAGGCAACATGCCACCGGAGCTTCTCTTTCAATTGCATCTCGTTTTGGGGTACGTCGCCTGGATGCTCTGTTTTCGCGTATACGTCTGGCCCAGGCTCAAGTCGATGGACCCGTTCGATGCGCAACGTGCGATCGCCACTTTGCACAGCTTCCGTTTCTTCGGGCTGGTGTTCATTCTGCCAGGTGTCGTCAGTCCCGACCTGCCTGCCAGCTTTGCCGCGTTCGCCGCATACGGCGACTTCGCCACGGGCGTTCTGGCGATGCTGGCGCTACTCACCGCACGAGTGCGCTCGCTTTTCTGGCTGTTCGTCGTAGCGTTCAATCTCGTCGGAGTGACCGACCTCATTGTCGACTACTACCACGCTATCCAGGCAGATCTTCCGGCACATGCGGGAGAGTTCGGCGCTACCTACGCGATTCCAATCATCTATGTGCCACTGCTGATGATTACGCATCTTTCCGCGTTCTATCTGCTGCTGCGCCCGCAGCCCAAGATGGTCCACAGCTATTGATCCGCGAGAGGACGCGCATTGCGCGGTGAACGTCTTGCTCTACGCCGTATCGCAACTTTTGATTGGCAGGCGGCATAGTTCATTGCAATACTACTGCCGGATTGCGCGTCGTTGAGTGCGGGTTTCACGGCGTTTTATCCGGCTGATTTTTTCAATGAACGCTGAAGAATAAGCTGGTAAAACACTTCTTCAGGATTCTTATAGCCAATGTATTCCGCAGTGGCCGATATAAGCCTCAGGCCTTGCGGTTGACATGACGTCAGGCGTCAATCGAAAGGAAGGCATGAAAATGACACGCGTCCGGGTTGAGGGTTTTACCGTCTCGCTTGACGGATACGGAGCTGGTCCGAATCAGGACATCAACAATCCGCTCGGCGTGGGCGGGACGGATTTGCACCAGTGGTTAGTCCCGACCCGCACGTTCCAACAGACCCTGTTTGGTGCCGACGGCGGCACAACGGGGATCGACGACGACTTCGCGGCGCGGGGCTTCAAGAATGTTGGCGCCTGGATTCTCGGAAGAAACATGTTCGGACCGATTCGCGGTTCCTGGCCCGACATGAACTGGAAAGGCTGGTGGGGAGACAACCCACCCTATCACGTTCCAACTTTCATCCTGACTCATCACGCACGCGCGCCGATCCAGATGGAAGGCGGAACGACATTTCACTTCGTCACGGGTGGTATTCACGAGGCGCTTGAGCGGGCGCGCGAAGCAGCCAACGGAATGGATGTGCGCATTGGCGGCGGCGCTAGCACTATCCAGCAGTATCTTCGTGCGGGCCTGATCGATGAACTGCACTTCGCTATCTCACCGGTCCTGCTGGGCGCAGGAGAGCGACTGTTCGAGGGGGTTGACGCGCGTGCTCTGGGATACGAATGCGCTCAGTTCGTTGCGACAGAGAAAGCCACCCATGTCGTACTCCGGCGCCGAGGGCACAGCGACGCCTGACAACGGGTTGCAGCGGACGGCGCTGCTGCGCCGCCGCATCCGCCAGGGCAACCTACCCCTTAAATTCCACCGAAACGAAAATCTTCTTACACGGCTCAACAACTTCCCACGTCCCTTTGAACCCCGCGGGAATCAGGAATCGGTCCCCGGCCCGCACGGTCTTCGCCGTGCCTTCCGCATCTCGAATCACGGACACGCCCTCAAGAATCTCGCAGTATTCACTCTCGGTGAAGTTCACCGTCCATTGACCGCAAGCCCCTTCCCAAACACCCGCCGCAAGCTGCCCGCACGGACTGGCAAAATGCGTGTGAACCGCTTGCGCAGGATTGCCGGCGAGCACTGCTTCCGCCTTCGGCATGTACTCAACGCTTTCCTTGGCGGGCTGTGAGAAATCTACGATGTTCAGAATGCTCATAATGTCTCTAATGCAAACAGAGTTAGAAATCGAAGCATCAAAAAGGACGTGACGCACGCACCCACTGCATGCGCCACGCTCAAAAGGCGTCACCTGACGTCGCCCAAGATCGCTACAGCACAAGAACAGCAACCAAGCTTCAACTTCCCGACTTCAACTGTGCCCACAGCCGGTTTTCAAGCCGCATGATCGGCGCAGGCTGCGGCCGCATCAACGTCATCTTGTTCAGCACGGCCTCAGGCGGATACACGTTCGCGTCCTGCTCAATCGCCGGCGTCACAAACTGTCTTGCCGCCCGATTCGCAGTCGGATAGAAAACCTCGTTGGTAATCGCGGCACTCACTTTCGGGTCTTCGATGTAGTTCATCCACTTCATTGCCGCTTCCGGATGCGGAGCATCTTTCGGAATCACCATCACGTCCATCCAGAGCAGACCTGCGTCCTTGATGTTCGAGAACCGTACCTCATACGAACGCTTCGCTTCCGACGAGCGCCGCCGCGCAATGCCCACATCGCCGGAATAACCGAGCGCGACACAGATATCGTTGTTCGCCAGATCGTTGATATAGCCGGACGAATTGAACTGCGTGATATACGGCCGCACTTTCTTCAGCACTTCGTACGCGGCCTGGTAGTCACCGGGATTGGTGCTGTTCGGGTCCTTATGCATGTACTGAAGCACGGCTGGGAAAACGTCCGCTGCCGCGTCGAGGAAAGACACCCCGCAGCTTTTGAGCTTCGAAAGATTCGCTGGGTCGAACAACAGCGACCAGTTATCAACCGGCGCGTCGGCGCCGAGTGCTTTTTTCACGGCCTGAACGTTATAGCCGATGCCGTCGGTGCCCCACGCCCACGGCACGCCGTATTGATTGCCGGGGTCGGCATCTGCAATCAGCTTCATCAAACCGGGATCGAGGTTCGCGAGATTCGGCATCTTCGATTTGTCGATCTTCTGATACACGCCTGCTTCGATCTGGCGCGCCATATAACTCGATGTAGGCACAACGATGTCATACCCGGAGCTGCCTGCCAGCAGTTTCGCCTGCAACGTGTCGTCGCTATCGTAACTGTCGTATTTCACGGTGATGCCGGATTGCTTTTCGAAGCCAGAGATCGTGTCTTTGGCGATGTAGTCCGACCAGTTGTAGACATTGATCGTCGTGTCCGCTGCGCGTGCAGCGTTCATGGGGGATACAGCGGCCATCGAGCACAGCATCGTGCCGGTGAGCGAGACAAGCTTGGCATGACGGATCTTCATTCGACTATCTCCTTGGTTGCGATCTTCAGTTTTCGCCGCAGCGCAGGCGCGGATGCGCGAGCGTGACAACCCGCACGTCCGTCTACGTCGCACGAATGCGGGCGAGAACGGGACGTGGCGCCGCCTGCCGCGGCGCAAGCGCACAGCAGAGCTAAATGGGACGTAGACGGACGAGCGCTATGAACCGGCCAACGCTAGCAAGGCAACTTGCAAAGCGCGGACGGACAAACGCATTGCAGGCGTTCAACCGCTAAATAAGCGGCCAGATCGCATGCAACACTTGCTCGCGAAAAGAGAAGGGGACTAAGGCAGAAGCGACGCGATTTCGTCAGTTCGCACCCCGATGGCTGCGGGGGCTGCAATGACGTTGTGCCGACGCACGGAGCGCCGCGACAACACGGTATCGATGGACAGGGGGCGGGATGGCGAAGCGCAGTTGCTCCCCTGATGAGCGATCGAGCAGCCGGACAGGAAGGTTCTTTCCCGACCAGGCTGGTATCTCACCAATGGACCACGGACTTTCACGATGGAACCCGAAGCGACGTTGAATAGAAGTCCTCGCTGATGCAGATCGACCCACTCTGCGAGAACCACCAGACTGCCGCCCTAGGATATATGAGCCATTATTTTCGTCAAAGGATTTTCTGACACTGCGCCGTCACAGTGATGCGCAGTGGAATGTGTTCATGCGAGCGCATGCTTGAACAGGCATGGCTCGCATCGCACTGCATGGCAGCAGATAACGTTGGCGTTTTATTGACCGTCCATCGGCGCGGGCTGAGCCGCCGGCGCAGCAGGTGCGGTCGTGCCGGTTTGCGACGATCCGTTTGCCGAAGAACCATAGCCGGTGGTGTCATGTTGTGCGGCTACACGCGCTTCGGCTGCCTGAATGTCCCCGGGGTAGGTCGAATCACCTGAGGCGGCTGGGTTGTAGCCGGCCTGTTCAATCTGGATCAATTGCGCCCTGACTTCCGCACGAGTCAACGGCTGTTCCGTCTGTGCGAACGAAGCCACCGGGGCGGCGATTACAACGACCAGTGCGATTGCCTTGATCAGCGATTTCATGATGCTTCCCTCCGAGAATTGTTTTATCCGGCGCCGCAACGCGGGTTGGGCGGCCTATGAACGATTCTAGGAAGCGGGGGTTCCAGGGCAAACCCCTAAACGGGTAATTCAGTCTTGCTGCAAATGATAAGTCGGGGTTATGTAATGCTCTTCCTAAGATATGGGGAATTACTTCAGAGTCCAGAACGTACGCCCACTCGATACGCGGTGGTCTGGCGATAGGTGCTGCCGGGCCTCACGATAACCTGCTCCTGTTCAGTCATATTGACTTCGTTCGGAAAGCCGCCGGCTTCGAGACACAGTCCGGCGTGCGGCTGGTAGGCGATGCCGTCGCGTCCTATGTCGCCGTTTAACGAATTGCCGGTATAGAACTGTAAACCGCGCTGATCGGTTGAAACGGTCAGCTCGCGCCCGCTGCCGGGGTCGTATGCGCAGGCTACCTGGCGCACTTGCGGCTCGCGCCCGGCCGTGGCGGCGTCGGATGTGCTGTGCAGGACGTAGCAGTGGTCGAAGCCGCCGGCTCTGGCAAGCTGCGCATGCGGCCAATCGAGCCGTGCGCCGATCGGCGCGCTCTGCCGGAAGTCGAACGCATTGCCCGCTACCTCTGCCAGTTCGCAAGGGATCATCGATACATCCACTTCGAAGAACCGCTCGGCGTCGATCGACAGCACATGGCCGCGTATATCGGCCCCGCGCCGGCCCGTCAGGTTGAAGTACGGATGGCTCGTCAGATTGAGTGGCGTCGCCGCGTCCGTCATGGCTTCGTAGGCGATCGTCAAGGTGCCGTCGTCGTCGAGTGTGTAACGCACCTGCACCGTCACGTTGCCCGGAAAGCCGGCGTCGCCTTCGGGCGACTCGAGGCGCATGAGCAGCGCGCCGTTATCTTCGCTCACGTCCCAAAGCGCGCGATGAAAACCTTGTGTGCCGCCATGCAGCAGATTCGCGCCTTCATTGCGATCGAGCGTGTACTCGATACCGTCGAGCGTGAAGCGCGCATCGGCAATGCGATTCGCCCAGCGGCCGATCAATCCGCCCATGTAGGTCGTGGCCGCAAGGTACTCAGCGGGCGTGTCGTGGCCTAGCAGAATGTCGCCGAGCCGGCCAGCGCGGTCCGGTGCATGCCACGAGACCAGGGTCGCGCCGAGGTCGCTGATCGCGACTTTCATGCCGTGCGCATTGCGCAGCGTGAAGAGCCGCACGGGATCGCCACCGGGCAGCGCGCCCCATGGCTCAGAAGAAAGAGGTGCAATGCTGATCATGTGGTCGGTGGAGATAAAGGATGAAAGGCATGCTCAGCCAGGCGCTGCGGTCGAATTCGCACGTTCCTGATACTCGCGCGGCGTACAGCCGAGTTCGCGGCGAAACACCGCGTACATGTATTGCAGCGACGTGAACCCGCAACGGATCGCCACCTCCGCGCTCGAGGCATCGCGCGCGGCAAGCAGCGCTTTGGCGACATCGAGTTTGTGGCGCAGGATTTCCTGATGCACGGTGCATTGCCGTTCGCGCCGGAAGTACTCTTCGAGCGACGATCGCGATACGCCCACGTAATCGGCAACCTGTTCGGTGCGAATGCCCTGGCACGCGTACTGGCGGATGAAGTGCCGTGCGCGCATCACATAGGGACTCGCGAGCGGCTGGTGCTTAGTCGATTCGAGCACGTTGATGCCGACCGGCGGTACGAGAATGCGCCGCCCAGGGAAACGCGCGCCGTGCAGCATCTGATGCAGCAAGTGAGCAGCGGTGCGGCCCATTTCCTCGGTGCCCTGAATCACGGAGGAAAGCGGAATGCGGGTCAAGGTGCGCGTGAGCGGATCGTTGTCGATGCCGATGATCGCCACCTGTTCCGGCACGGGAATGCCCGCGATCAAACAGGCCTGCAGCAGATGCCGTGCGCGGGCGTCGGTGACGGCGATGATGCCCACCGGCTTCGGCAGTTGATTCAGCCACGCGGTGAGCTGCTCGGTGGCCTGATTCCACGACGGCGCGCTGGTCGACAGGCCGCGATAAATCTCGGTGCCGATCTGCGCGGCGCTATGGCCGTCCGCGCTGCGCAGGTGAGCGAACGCCAACTCACGTTGCTGCGCCCAGCGATTTTCCTGCGCTTGCGGAAGGCTGTACAACGCGAAGTGTTCGAGACCCGCGCCGATCAGATGCGTGTAGGCGAGCGAAACGAGCTTGGCGTTATCGGTTGCGATATAGGGTAAGTCCGGAGGGTAGTGGGCCGGGTCTTCAAACGATGAACCGACCGCGACCACCGGCAACGGACAGTCACGCAGCGCTTCGCCCACAGCGGGATCATCGAAATCCGCAATGATGCCGTCGCCGTCGAATTGCTCGATACCCGTCAGACGGCAGCGGAAATCTTCTTCGAGAAAGAGATCCCAGGCTACGCGCGTCGACAGCAGGTAATTGCCGATGCCGGTGATGATTTCGCGGTCGTAGACCTTGTTCGCGTTGAACAGCAGCGCGATCCGATGGGTCGTCTGTGGTGTTTGCGGACGGGTCATGGCAGTGGGCGGTGCGCGGATCGGCAGGACTCGCGGCGCCTTCGTCTCCTGTTGGGTGCGCGCCAAAGGCGGCACTGTTTTTAAGCGTCTGGTTATTCTAGGCCGCGAAGCTCGCACGGGTGTGAAACAAACGCGTGGGCACTAAGAAACATTAAGCGTGCTGTGCAATTTCGCAATTGCCGATGCATCTGGCAAGCGGCAGCATGGCGTCACCTTGTCAACCGGCGCGGCGATGCCGCACGGGTTGCAGTGCAGCATAAAACAGGAGACGCTGATGTCGTATTTCGAACATATTCCTGCGATTCGCTACGAGGGTCCGCAATCGGATAACCCGCTTGCGTATCGCCATTACGACAAGAGTAAGCGCGTGCTCGGCAAGACGCTCGAGGAACATCTGCGTATCGCCGTGTGCTACTGGCATACGTTCGTGTGGCCGGGCGTCGATATCTTCGGGCAAGGAACGTTTCGGCGTCCATGGCAGCAGGCCGGCGACGCGATGGAGCGGGCGCAGCAAAAAGCGGATTCCGCATTTGAGTTTTTCTCGAAGCTCGGCACGCCGTATTACACGTTTCACGATACCGACGTCGCGCCGGAAGGCGATAGCCTGAAAACCTATAGCGAGAACTTCACGCGCATCGCCGACTATCTCGCCCGCAAGCAGCAGGATACCGGCATCAAATTGCTGTGGGGCACGGCGAATCTGTTCTCGCATCCGCGTTATGCGGGGGGTGCCGCGACCAGTCCCGATCCGGAGATTTTCGCGTTTGCCGCCGCGCAGGTTCGTCACGCGCTCGACGCGACGCAACGACTGGGTGGTGAAAACTATGTGCTGTGGGGAGGCCGCGAAGGCTACGACACGCTGCTCAATACCGACCTTGTTCGCGAACGCGATCAGCTTGCCCGTTTCCTGCATATGGTGGTCGAGCATAAACACAAGATCGGCTTCAAAGGCGCGTTGCTGATCGAACCGAAGCCGCAGGAGCCAACCAAGCATCAATACGACTACGACGTGGCCTCCGTACATGGTTTCCTGCTGCAACACGGGTTGGAGAAAGAGATTCGCGTGAACATCGAGGCCAATCATGCGACCCTTGCCGGCCACTCGTTTCATCACGAGATCGCCACCGCCTATGCGCTTGGGATCTTCGGCAGCGTCGACGCGAATCGTGGCGATCCGCAGAACGGCTGGGATACGGACCAGTTTCCGAATAGCGTCGAAGAACTGACGCTGGCCTTCTATGAAATTCTGAAGCACGGCGGCTTCACAAGCGGCGGTATGAATTTCGACGCAAAAGTACGGCGGCAGAGCGTCGACCCGGAAGATCTGTTCTTCGGTCACATTGGCGCAATCGATAATCTGGCGCTCGCCGTCGAGCGGGCTGCGACGCTGATCGAGAACGACCGGCTCGAACAGTTCAAGCGCCACCGCTATGCAGGCTGGGATTCGGAATTCGGCCGCAAAATTCTCAAGGGCGAGTATTCGCTCTCCACGCTGGCCACGGATGCATTGACGCGCGGCCTGAATCCGCAGCACACGAGCGGCCGGCAGGAGCAGTTGGAAAACGTCGTGAATCAGGCGATTTATAGGGGCCGCTGAACGGCAGTCACGAAGTAACGCTTTCGGAAATAGCGTAGTACGACATAAAAATCGCGCGGCCACGCTGACCGCGCGAGTAGAGAAGCTTTGGTTTGTCGCTTGTCCGGTTCTGTGGCTCGCAGCGCAGACCGTCCAATCCGGTATTCGGGCTATCAGAACAAGGAGTGAGACATGAAATTCGCAACGCGCCGTACCCTACTGAGTTCGCTTGTGTGTGGAGCCGTGCTCGCCAGCCTGTCACTTGCCGCGCCGCTCGCGCACGCAAGCAAGGATCACCCCGAAATTGGTTTCTGCATCGACGACCTGCGTGTCGAGCGCTGGTCGCGCGATCGGGACTACTTCGTTGCGGCAGCAGAAAAGCTGGGCGCCAAGGTATCGGTGCAGTCCGCCGATGCGAGCGAGGAGCGGCAGATTTCGCAAATCGAGAATCTGATCTCGCGCGGCGTGGACGTGATCGTGATCGTACCGTTCAACTCGAAGACGCTTGGTAATGTTGTCGCAGAGGCCAAGAAGGCGGGCATCAAGGTCGTTTCGTATGACCGCCTGATTCTCGACGCGGATGTAGACGCCTATATTTCGTTCGACAACGAGAAGGTCGGTGAACTGCAAGCGCAAGGTGTTTATAACGCGCAACCGAAGGGCAATTACTTCCTGCTCGGCGGCGCGCCGACCGATAACAACGCGAAGATGCTGCGTGAAGGTCAGCTCAAAGTGTTGAAACCCGCGATAGACAAGGGCGATATCAAGGTCGTCGGTCAGCAGTGGGTGCCGGAGTGGAGCGCGTCGACAGCGCTGCGTATTGTTGAAGATGCGCTCACGGCGAACAACAACAAGATCGACGCGATCGTCGCTTCGAACGACGGTACCGCGGGCGGCGCGATCCAGGCGCTCGCTGCGCAGCACATGGCGGGCAAGGTGCCGGTCTCGGGGCAGGATGCCGATCTTGCGGCCGTTAGGCGCGTGATTGCCGGCACACAGACCATGACCGTGTACAAGCCGCTGAAGCTGATCGCGAGTGAAGCGGCAAAACTCTCTGTCGCGCTGGCGAAGGGCGAGAAGCCGGCCTTCAATGCCCAGTACGACAACGGTAAGAAGAAGGTCGACACGGTGCTTCTGCAACCCACGTTGCTCACCAAAAGCAACGTCGATGTGGTCGTCAAGGACGGCTTCTATACCCAGGCCCAGCTCGCGAGCCAATGAGCGTAATGTGTGCGTAGTTCAAGCCGACGTGCCTGGCATGCACCAGGCACGTCGGCACGAGCGCGCGCCCTGCAGCGAGGCATAGCGAATGAGTGAACCATTATTGACGATGCGCGGCATCGTCAAAGCGTTTTCCGGTGTGAAGGCGCTCGACGGCATCGACCTGACGGTGGCGCCAGGCGAGTGCGTGGGCTTGTGCGGAGAGAACGGCGCAGGAAAATCGACGCTGATGAAAGTGCTCTCAGGCGTCTATCCGCACGGCACGTGGGATGGCGAAATAATCTGGGAAGGCGAGCCGCTGAAAGCCGCGAGCATAAGGGACACGGAACGTGCGGGCATCATCATCATTCACCAGGAATTGATGCTGGTGCCGGAGCTATCGGTCGCGGAGAATATCTTTCTCGGCAATGAGATCACGCTGCCGGGCGGCAGAATGAATTACGCCGCCATGTATCAGCGTGCTGATGAGCTGCTGCGCGAACTCGGCATCAGTGGAATCAATTCCGCACAACCGGTGATGAACTACGGTGGCGGCCATCAGCAGCTGATCGAAATCGCGAAGGCGTTGAACAAGCGCGCGAAGCTGCTGATTCTCGATGAACCGTCGTCGTCGCTGACGGCTACGGAAATACACATCCTGCTGGATATCTTGCGTGATCTGAAACGGCGCGGCGTCGCCTGCGTGTATATCTCGCACAAGCTCGACGAAGTCGCGGCCGTGTGCGACACGATCAGCGTGATTCGCGACGGCCGCCATGTCGCAACCGAACCAATGCACGCGTTGACTACCGACCGCATCATCTCGCTGATGGTGGGCCGTGAGATCAAGAACCTGTTCCCGCGTGAGCCGCATCCGATCGGCGAGGTGATCTTCGAAGCGCGCCACGTGACCTGTTTCGACGTCACCAATCCGCGCCGCAAGCGTGTGAACGATGTGTCCTTTGCGCTACGACGCGGTGAGATTCTCGGCGTTGCCGGTCTGGTTGGCGCAGGACGTACGGAGTTGATGCAGGCGATCTTCGGTGCGTATCCGGGGGTGAGCGAAGCGAGCGTGGTGATGGACGGCAAGCCATTGAAAATTCGCGCGCCGGTCGATGCGATTCGCGCCGGCATCGGCATGGTGCCGGAAGATCGCAAGCGTCATGGCATCGTGCCGGGACTGAGCGTCGGCCACAACATCACGCTTGCGGTGTTGCAACGCTTCGCGAAGGGCGGTCGGATCGATTCCGCCGCCGAACTCGATACGATTCATACGGAGATGAAGCGGCTTTCAGTGCGCGCGGCGCATCCCATGCTTTCGATTGCGAGTCTATCGGGCGGCAATCAGCAGAAGGCCGTGCTGACGCGCATGCTGCTCACGGACCCGAAAGTGCTGATCCTGGACGAACCGACCCGCGGCGTCGATGTCGGCGCGAAATACGAAATCTACAAACTGATCTTTCAACTGGCACAGCGAGGCATGTCGATCGTAATGGTGTCGTCCGAATTGCCTGAAGTGCTCGGTATCAGCGATCGCGTGCTGGTGATCGGCGAAGGCGAATTACGCGGCGACTTCGTCAACGACGGCCTCACGCAAGAGGACATTCTCAGCGCCGCGATTCGTCCTGTGCAGCGATCCACGAACCCAACCGCAGCGAGTGCCGCATGACTCCCGACGTCACTTCCCAACCCGCAGAAGGCGCCGCGCCACGTGGCGCGTTCGGTGGTCCGCAACGCGTTCAGCAACTGTTCGCACGTTACAAGATTCTCGCGTTGCTGATTGCCGTGGCCGTGATCTGGATTTTCTTTTCCTTTCTGACACACGGCGCGTTCGTGACGCCGCGCAATCTGTCGAATCTGCTGCGGCAAATGTCGATTACCGGCATGCTCGCGTGCGGCATGGTGTTCGTGATCATCGCGGGCGAGATCGACCTGTCGGTCGGCTCCCTGCTGGGTCTGCTTGGCGGCGTCGCGGCAATTCTCGATGTGAACCGGCACTGGCCGATCGGCGTCACCGTGCCGCTGGTGATGCTGCTAGGTGTGCTCGTCGGTATGTTCAACGGCTGGTGGTCGACCTACCGGCGTGTGCCTTCGTTCATTGTCGGTCTGGGCGGCATGCTCGCGTATCGCGGCATTCTGCTCGGTGTCACGGGTGGCTCGACGATCGCACCCGTCTCAGACGACTTCGTATTTATCGGCCAAGGATATTTGCCGCGTCTTGCAGGCGATACGCTGGCAGTTGTGCTGTTCGTGGTGCTGGCCTTTCTGACGGTGCGGCAACGAAGCAACCGTGAGCGATATAAGTTGCGCGTGGTGCCGATCTGGCAAGACGTCGTGAAGGTGGTCGGCGCGGGCGTGATTCTGGCCGCGTTTGTCGCCACGCTCGATCGTTACGGCGGAATTCCCGTGCCGGTTCTGCTGCTGCTCGCGTTATTGGGTATTTTCACGTGGATCGCGACGCAGACCGTTTTCGGGCGGCGCATCTATGCGGTGGGTTCCAACCTGGAAGCAACCCGGCTCTCCGGTGTGAATACGAACCGTGTGAAGCTGGCGATCTTCGCGCTGATGGGGCTGATGTGCGCGTTCGCCGGCATCGTCAATACGGCACGGCTCGCGGCGGGCTCGCCGTCGGCAGGATCGATGGGCGAACTCGATGCGATCGCCGCATGCTTTATCGGCGGAACGTCGATGCGCGGCGGTTCTGGAACGGTTTATGGCGCGCTGATCGGCGCGCTGGTGATGGCCAGCCTGGATAACGGCATGTCGATGCTCGACGTCGACGCGTACTGGCAGATGATCGTGAAGGGCAGCATTCTTGTGCTGGCTGTGTGGATCGATGTCGTGTCGGGGTCGAATCGGCGGTAAGGTATCCGTAGGATAATCGCGAAAATTGCAAAGGCGTTTCGGAGTTCGAAGCCGTGGCCGATGGCCAATTCGTCGTGACAAAGCGGAAATACCTCGGCTGTCGTAGGCGTTGGCTGAGTTCTCCAATGAAAAATAGAAACGTCTGATTGCTCATATCGGTTGCACTGTTTAGGCTTCTTGCAACCGGCGATTGATAGAACGCAATGCGCTGGCCGGTGGCGTCGGAAGGTTATGCATAACGTAAACGTCGACGGCAATCGACGAACGAACCTAACCTGCCCGAACTAGAACTTTGTCAACTCATCAATCACGGGTCTCCCCAGACCTTGAAGCCTACATGGCACGCGCCGACGCGTACTTCGCCGGGAAGCGTCTGCCGGAAGCAATTGATGCATATAGGCAAGTGCTGGCGCTGAAGCCACAGCACGTGAATGCGCTTCATCGTGCAGGGCTTGCATCTTTCCTCGACAACCAGATGGTGCAAGCGGGCGAATTCCTGAGCCGGGCATTGCTGGTGGCTCCGGATCGCGCAGATATTCTGGAGCAACGTGGATTGCTTGCGGCTTTGGCGGAAGAATGGATAGCGGCCGAAGCGTTTTATCATCGCGCGCTCAGTCTGACGGGCAGCACCGCCACTCTTCACCGGAATCTCGGTGATTGTCTAAGATCGTCGTTGCGGCTCGCCGAGGCAAAGGCACACTACATCAAGGCGCTTGAGCTCGAACCGGGGTTGCACCATGCGGTTCGCGCTCTGGCAAAAATTTGCACGGAACTCGAGCAGTTCGCTGACGCCGCGAAGTACTGGGCTCGCGCATGGGCGCTGGATTCAACCAGCTTGCCCGATGGGCTCGCCTTGATTCTGGCGCTGGCGAAGATTGGCCGTCGTAGCGATATTGATGCGGTTGTCGAAGCAATGCGCTGCTCGTTCGCATCGAATGCCGACGCTCTCAAAGAACTGTCGTACACGTTGAACTGCGCCCGCTGTTTCAGCGAGGCGATCAGCGTCGCCAAACAGGGACTCGCCGCCGATCCGAAAAGTGAGCAGTTGCATCTCAATGCGATGTACGGCTTTGACGCTCTCGTGGATCTTCCCGGACTGCGGTCGCATTGCATCGAGGCGGTAGGGAATCTTCCGGACAATGCATTGATGCAATACGTCCTGGCGACTTTGGAACTCAAGTTCGGTGAGTTCGAGCAGGGCTGGAAACGATGGAAATGGCACAAAAGAACGCCGTATTTCCGCGACCCGGTGCGGCCGGATTTCCCCGAATGGAGCGGGGAGGCCGTCGCCGGCTGCAAGTTTCTTCTGGTCAAGGAGCTGGGACTTGGAGATCAAATTCAGTTTCTTCGTATGGCGCATTGGCTGCATCGGCAAGGAGCCACCGTGGATGTGTGGGTTGACGCTCCGTTGGACAAGGTCGCCCGCAGCGCAAGCGGCATTCATGCCGTATGGACCGAGCTGCCTCCAGGGCCTTATGACTACTTTTGCCACATGATGAGGATGCCGGAGTATATGAAGCTGGATTTGCCGATGCTTCCTCTAGCCATGCCGTATATCGCCGCTACGCCAGAAAAAATTCATCAGTGGCAGGCGTATATTGACGACGGCGCGCGTGTCAAGTTGTGCGCGAAGAACAGGCGCATCGGGCTGGCGTGGGCGGGCGATCCCAACCATCCGTTCGATCATCGGCGATCAGTCAAACTGGACATGCTAAGGCCCTTGCTCGGGCAGTCCGGCGTAACCTGGTATTCGGTGCAAAAAGGTTATCTTGAACGCCAGAGCGAGCATCTGGCGAATGAGTTCGACTTACACACGCTGGGCCCCGAAATTAGCGATTTTGCCGATACGCTGGCTATTCTTCAGACGCTCGACCTGCTCATTACGGTTGATACGTCAGTCGCTCATCTTGCCGGCGCGGCGGGACTTCCTGTCTGGGTGCTGCTGCCTGCCCATTCGGATTGGCGGTGGATGCTCGATAGAGCGGATAGTCCGTGGTATCCGTCGATGCGGCTCTTCCGGCAACGCAAGCTAGGCGAGTGGGGGCCGGTCGTTGAGGAGGTACGGGAGGCGTTGGGCGCCTGGTGCGATACGCCCGCAATCCAGGCGTGAGCCAATTCGGCTCAATTCGCCAACATCTCCACAACCGCAACCACCACCGTGAAAACGCCAATGCAGCCGCCCAACGTGGCTGCGCCTTGCATGAAGTTCGACATACGTGCCCCGTAACGAGTAGTTGAAGGCTTATATTTAACCTCAATTGAAAGGTAAAAGAAAGCTTGTCAAAAATAGCGATTTACCCGGATAAGCCATGGTGGAACGCTCAGCTTATCGCCCGGTTCGCGGCCAACACGCCCCAGTACGACGCTTCCTCGAACAGCGACATCCCCGATAGATCGGCGTGAGCGAACAGAACGGGGCCGTGCGCGTCGCGTAAGGCGAGCAGGCCGGGGCGGCTCAGGAAGCCGACATCGGGCGTGGCCATGGCGTGACCGCGCACGGTGATCTCCAGCGCGGCGGCGTGGCGCCACAGATCGCGGCCGTAAGCCGGTGCAAGGTCGATCGCGGCCTGGGCGCGCAGGTCGTCGGGATGCGCGGCGGCAAGCCAGCGACGTGTGTCGTCGGGCGCCTCGAGGTTCAGTGCCTGATAAGCCGAGAACACCGAGCGCTGCGGTGGCGACAGGCGGATCAATTGATGCGTCGAGACTACATAGCCGAGACCGTCGCCACGATAAACAACGTTGTCCCACGCGAGCGGCACGCCTTGCGCTTCGCGCGGCATGCCATCCATCAGGAAGTTGGACACCAGCCACGGCGCGCGTGGCGGCAGATCGCGTGCGGCGTCGAAACCATACGCATGCAGCGATTGCGGCATCACATGCTGAGCGACGAAGAGCGGCATCGCGCAGACCGCGCGGCGCGCCTTCAACAGAAAGGTGGTGGGCACGTTGTTGCTGTCGATGCGAACGCACAGCACCTCGACGCCCGCCGTTTTCTCCTCGACACGGGCCGCAAAGCCGGGCAGCGACCATGCATGCGCACCCACTCGCTGGCTGATGGAGGCGCTCAGCCGGGTCACCATGCTGTGCAGGCCGTCGGGCCAGGTCAGCACTGCACCATCCTCCGCGTTGCGTGCATGGCCGCCGCGCGCTGAAAAATAATGCAAGCCGGCCCACGCGGAGACCCGTTCATAACCCGCGCCGAAATCGTCGCGGCAGGCGTAGTTCAGGTACCAGTGCAGCGACGGCGCGGTATAACCCTCGTCGAGCAGCCATTGCTTGAACGAGCGTTTGTCCAGTGCGCGCCACCGTGCATCTTGCGACGACTGCGCGAGCGGAATGCAAAACACCTTGCGGCCGTCGCTGCCGAACGCCGAGCGCAACGAGTCGGTATAAGCGAAAAAGCGCTGCTGCTGCGCGAGTTCCGCCTGGCCGACACCGAGGGTCGGCACGAGACCGTCTTGCCAATGGCCGTCGATCAGCAGGCGCTCGTCGGGCGCGTGCACCAGCACGCGTTCATCGAACACCGGCCGTGCTGTAAACGGATCGGCTTCTATCACACCGAGGTCGGCGAGCATATCGCGCAGATGTGTCGATTCCATCGACGGCAAAGGCAGATAGTGCGCCCCCTTCGGATAGCCGAGATCGCCATACTGGCCGCCCGCCGCATTGCCGCCGAACTCGGGTCCGGCCAGTACGACGAAGTCTTTGTGTCCCGCTCGCGCGAGTTGCCACGCGCACGACAGACCCGCCGCGCCGGCGCCGAGAATTGCGATGTCGGTTTCGAGCGTGCCTGACGGTGGCGGCAAGCTGCGATGGTCGCGCAGTGCGTGGCCTTCGCGCATCCCAGGGCTGTCGATCGCCGGCGTTGTCTCGATCCAGCCGGTGCGGCCGCAACCGGCAAGCGACGCCGCGGCACTGGCGAGCAGAAAAGTGCGGCGGTCCATCAGCGCAGTACGTGCTTCCAGTCCTCGTCGAAAAGACGGACGAGCGGCTGATCGTTCAACTGGTTCGGCGCCATCGGCAAGGCCGGCATGTCGGCGGGGAAGTGAAACATCTCGACGGCGGTTTGCGCGTCTAGCCAGCGCGTGGGCACCGAGTAATGCGTGGGGATCGTGTAATCGCGGCGCTTGCCCGCGATCACAAAACCCCAGTCGCCGAACGAAGGCACGTAACAGTGATACGGCCACGTATTGAAGCCCGCCTCGCGCAAGGTATCGACAATGGTCCAGTACGCATGCGGCGCGAAATACGGCGAAGTCGACTGAATCACCGCATAGCCGTTTTCCGAGAGATGCCGCGACAGCATCCGGTACACCGGCACCGAATACAAACGGCCCAAACCGAAGTTGGTCGGATCGGGGAAATCGACCACGATCGCGTCGAATACCTCGGCGTTCGATTCGAGCCAGCGCACGGCATCGTCGTTGATCACATGCACGCGAGGGTCTTTGAGCGAACCCTGATTGAGTTTGACGAGCGGCGCGGAATTCGAAAACAGGGTGGTCATCGCCGGATCGAGATCGACCAGCGTCACACTTTCGATGTTGCGATGCTTGAGAATTTCGCGCACGGCGAGGCCGTCGCCACCGCCGAGCACCAGCACATGTCTGGCCCACGGCAGTGCCTCGAGCGTCGGATGAATCAGGGCCTCGTGATAGCGATGCTCGTCGCGTGACGAGAATTGCAGATTGCCGTTCAGGTACAGCCGCATGTCGTCGTGCCATTGCGTGAGCACGATGCGCTGGTACGGGGTGGTTTCGGAGAAGATCGTCTCATCGCCATAGAGGCCGTGCTCGGCCCAATGCGTGAGGCGCTCGGAGAGCGCGAAGCCTGCTGCGAGCAGGCTGATCACCAGCGCGGCACGCGCCAGCTTGCCGGGCACGTTGCTGATTTCGGCGCGGAACGTGTGCGTGGTCCATAACGCGACCAGCGCGTTGAGAATGCCGAACAGGAAGCCGGTGCGCAGCAGGCCGAGACGCGGCGCGAGCACGAGGGGAAACAGCAGCGAGACGGCGAGCGAGCCGAGATAATCGAAGCTCAGGACGTCGCTGACGGTATGGCGAAACGCCTGGCGGCGCTGCTGGAACGCGCGCATCACGAGCGGAATCTCCATGCCGATCAGGATGCCGAGCACCAGCACCACTGCATAGAGCGCCGCGCGAAACGGCGCCGAGAGCCACGCGAACACGCCGAACAGCATCGCCGCCGACAAGCCGCCGAGCAAACCCACCAGCAGTTCGATATCGACGAAGCGGTCGAGCACGTCGTCATCGTCGACAAATTTGGCGAGCCATGAACCGACGCCCATCGCAAACAGATAGCAACCGATCACCGACGAGAATTGCAGCACCGAGTCGCCCAGCAAATAACTCGACAACGTGCTGCTGATCAGTTCATAACCCAATCCGCATGAGGCCAGCACCAGTACGGACAGAATCAGTGTGCGATTATGTTTATTCATCGTGCTGGGCACTCCGGTCCGATCTGGATATACTGGCGGCGATTTCTGCGAGCCGTCGATCGGCGCTGCCGGCATAATCAGGGCCGGTAGAAATGGCATGCGCGGCATGCAAAATCCGGGGGAATAAATGGGTGATGCCTTTTCTTATGGGATTCATTTACTGTCGGCTTTTGTGCTGATCCTCGGATTCGCGGCAGTTTACCTCAAGGTCACGCCGTTCGACGAACTGGCTTTGATCCGTGAAGGCAATGTCGCGGCACTCCTTTCCTTTGCCGGCGCGCTGGTTGGTTTCTGTCTGACGCTGGCCTCGAGTATTGCGCATAACTCCACGCTGGTGCTGGTATTGATCTGGGCATTCGGCGCGATGATCGTGCAGGTCGCCACTTACGCGTTGCTGACCCGGCTTTTGCCTGGCATGAACCACGCGATCGAAACGCGCAATACGGCCATGGGCGGTTTGATGGGTAGCGCGTCACTGGTTGTGGGGATTATCAACGCAGCCTGTCTGACCTGATTGGCGTTTAACACAATTCACACTATTGCCTTATAAGCGGGCGCCTCGCGCGAGGAGTGCACAATGAGTCTCGGATCGTTTATTCGCAAGCAATTCGTCGACGTTCTGCAATGGACTGAAGACCGCGACGGTGTATTAGCCTGGCGCTATCCGATGGAAGACCAGGAAATCCAGTACGGCGGTCAATTGACGGTGCGCGAATCGCAAATGGCGCTATTCGTGAACGAAGGGCGGATTGCCGATGTATTCGGCCCCGGGCTTTATACCTTGACCACCCGCACATTGCCGGTGCTGACCAGTTTGCGCAATTGGGACAAGCTGTTCCAGTCGCCGTTCAAGTCCGACGTGTACTTCTTCAGCACGCGTCTGCAGCTCGGCCGCCGCTGGGGCACGCCGCAGCCTGTCACGATCCGCGATAGCGAATTCGGGCTCGTGCAGGTGCGCGCTTTCGGCATCTATTCGTATCGCGTGGTCGACGTGCCGTCGTTTCATCGGGAGATCAGCGGTACGCGCGCGGTCTACACGGTCGACGATCTCGAACAGCAACTGCGCAATCTGGTCGTGACCGCAATGAGCGTGGCGTTCGGAACGGCGGATGTGGCGTTCGTCGATATGGCCGCGAACCAGGAGCTGCTCTCGCAGCGCATTGGCCGGGCGCTCGCGCCTGTATTCGCGCGCTATGGCGTCGCGCTCGATTCGTTCACCGTGCAAAGCGTGTCGCTGCCCGATGCGCTGCAGAAGACGCTCGACGCGCGTATCAGCGTCGGCATGAGTGGCGATCTGAACAAATTCGCACAGTATCAGGCCGCACAATCGATCCCGCTCGCCGCGCAGAACCAAGGCGGCATGGCCGGTGTGGGCGCCGGCATGGCGGCCGGCGCGGCGATCGGTCAGGCAATGACGGGCGCGCTCAACCCGCAGACGCCTGCGCAACCTGCTCAGCCCGCCCAAGCCTCCTCGAACGATTACGTGGAGCGCTTGCAACAACTCAAGACCCTGCTGGACAAGGGCCTCGTCACCGAAGACGACTATGCGAAGGCGAAAGCCGAGATTCTCGCCAAATTGACGAAATAAGCGCCCTCGATGTTCAGTACTTCGTGTCCTCAATGCGGCGCACCGCTCGAATTTCGCTCTGCCGCGGCGGTGATGGCCGTTTGCGAGTCGTGCCGCAGCACCTTGCTGAAGCGCGGCGAAGCGGTCGAGCGGATCGGCGAGATGGCCTCGGTGTTCGAGGATTATTCACCGCTGCAACTGGGCGCTACGGGCCACTACGCGTCACGTCTATTTACGCTGCTCGGACGTATCCAGTTACGCTATGACGCGGGTTACTGGACCGAGTGGTACGCCAGTTTCGACGACGGCACGTTTGCCTGGCTCTCCGATGCATCGGGACAATACGCGATCACCACGCAAAAAAATCTCGAAGGCAACGATAGTGCGCTGCCGCGATTCGATTCACTGAGCCCGGGCACACCGTTCGATTTCGACGGCAAGCGCTATCTGGCGTCGGATATTCGTACGGCGCAGTGCGTAGGCGGCGAGGGTGAGTTGCCGTTTCGTGTCGGCGACGGTTGGCAGGCACGTGTCGCGGATTTCCGCTACGAAGACAGATTCATCACGCTCGACTATTCGGATGCAGACCCGCAGGCCGGCAAACCGGTGGTGTACGAAGGCGAGTCGGTCGAACTGACGTCGCTAGCCTGCCAGGGGTTGCGCGACGAAGCGCAGATTCGCGAATCCGCCGGCCGTTATCGCGGTGAGCTTGCGGCATTCACCTGCCCGAGTTGCGGTGCGTCGCTCGATTGCCCCGCCGGTGTAGCGAACTACGTGATCTGCGGATCGTGTCATGCGGGTGTCGATTGCAGCGCGGAACAGGCCACGCTGTTTTCGAAGAAACGCAGCGTGGAGGCGATTGAAACCGCGTTGCAACTGGGTGCCGGCGCCACCTTTGATGGCGCGAAATATACGGTGCTCGGCTTGATGCGCTGCCGCACTTCCGACGCCGAGTCCAGCTGGGACGAATATCTGTTGCACAACCTCGAACGCGGCTTTCTGTGGCTCGTGCATAGCGAAGGTAGCTGGGAGCGCGTCGACGTATTGAACCGTTGGCCGATGATCGGCCAGGACGGCCAGGTGCTCGAAGCGGGCAAGACCTACCGCGAACGCGAGCGCTACGTCGCGGAAGTCATGTACGTGGCGGGTGCGTTCAACTGGCGGGTTCAGGTGGGCGACAAGACGTCGATCACCGATTTCGCCTGGCGCGACTTCAAGATGACGCGCGAAACCACTGCCGATGAAATCGTCTGGTCGCGCGCGAAGCCTTTGAGCAACAGCAAGGTGGCCGAGCGATTCGGCGTGCCGGAACTGTCGGGCGGAACGGCGAGCGGTGCAGCCGAGTCCGCAGGCGGCGGGGCGGCAGGGAAAAGCGAAGGGCCGAGGAAAGGCGCGTTCGGGCCGTGGCCCTGGATCGCCACCTTCGCGATGGCATTCATCAACTTCAACAAGCTGTTCGAGTTCGACGGTTCGACGGTGCTGGTGATCGTCGGCATGGTCGCCTTGTGGGCGCCTGAGTGGATCTGGCGCGCCGTACACGAAGACTCTCATGTGTCGCGCAAGGGCGCGTCACGAAGCACATCGAGGTAAGCGTGAGACAGCTTTTATATGTGCTTTACGCGCTCGTCGTGATTGTCATGTTCAGCTGCACATCGATGACCGGGAACGGTGGCGGCGGCGGTGTCGGCTACGGCAGTACGTCTGCACGCAGCGGTTATTCATCGTATGGGTCGCACAAGTGAGCGCGCTGTCATGACATCCGTAACCACCCCGCGCGAGGCCTATGGCTCACATGTGCTGGCGGACCTGGGCGGTATCGGTGCGGACTTGCTGCGCGATGCCGTGGCGCTTGAAACGATTCTGGTGAATGCCGCCGCCGCGGCTGGAGCGCGAGTGCTGTCGGCGCATTTTCATCACTTCGGTGGCGAACATGGCGTGACGGGCGTGGTCCTGCTCGCGGAGTCGCACATCACCATCCACACGTGGCCCGAGCATCGCTTTGCCGCGCTCGATATTTTCATGTGCGGCAAGGCGCGTCCTGAAGAGGCGGTCGCGCAGATCGCACGTGATTTGCAGGCTGAACTGCAAAACGTGCGGACCTGCGAGCGCGGTTTTGCACCGCCGCCTCGCTAAAGCGTCTTAAGGTAAAGCGTCTTAAGACCCGTTAAGGCGTTCTGGCAGCGGCCGTCGGCATGGCGGCCTTGGCCGGTACCACGGCAGCCGGCGTTGCAGCGTCCGACCCGGCTCCCGGCACCGTATGCGCATCCGTTTCCCATCCGCCGCCGAGTGCGAGGAACAGGTTGACCTGATCGACCGCCACCTGACCTTCGGCGGCTGCCACCTGAGACCTCGTTGAGGTCAGTGTGCGCGTCGCATCCAGATCCGAAATGAACGACTCACGTCCGGCGAGATACAGCCGATGCGTTTCATCCGCTGATTGGGCCGCCGACTTCAGCGCGGCACGCAAGGCGTCGGCGCGGGTGGCGTCGGACGCGTAGGTTGCGAGGCTGGTTTCGGTTTCGCGCAACGCGGTCAGCACGACGCCATCGAATTTCGCCAGCGCAACGTTGCTCGACGCTTCCGCTTCGCGCACGCGGCCACGCGCGCCGTTCGTCGGGAAGGTCCAGCTGATCAGCGGACCGAACGCCCAACGCGCTGTCGGCGAGGTGCCGAGGTCTTCCAGAACCCCCGTCAAACCTGCCGATGCCCCGATGCTCACGCTCGGATACAACGCGCCCGTCGCGACGCCGATCCGCGCCGTCGAAGCCGCCAGTTGACGCTCGGCCTCGCGCACGTCCGGACGGCGTTTGAGCAGCGCGGCGCCGTCGCCGATCGGAATCGGCTGGCGGATCTGCGGCAGCGTGTTGCAGGCCAGCACGGCCGGCGGCAAATCGGACGGTGCGCGCGCGAGCAGCGCGGCGAGCCGGTATTGGGCAATCTGGCGGCGCGCCGTGTAGCGGGGAATATCCGCTGCGAGCGTATCTACCTGGGTCTGGTTACGCGTTACATCGGGTTGATTGCCGCGGCCCGCGTCGCGCAATCGGCGCGATACGTCCGCGCGCTGTTTCTGCAATGCCAGCGACTGCTGCGCGATCTTGAGCTCCTCAGCGGCCGAGCATTGGTCGACGTAAGAGCGCACCACATCCGCGACCACGCTGATCCGTGCGAGATCGCCGGCTGCCTGCACGGCTTCCGTGTCTGCCGACGCCGCTTCGACGCCGCGCCGCAGCTTGCCGAACAGGTCGATTTCGTACGAAATGCTGATGCCGATGTCGCCTTCATTGACGACCGGCAGCTTCTCGGTAAGCAGATACTGCTCGGCCGATTCCTGCGCGCGTTCGATAACGGCCGAGGTCTTGCCGGAAAAGCCGCCTTGCGCTTGCGCTACACCCAACGCTTCTCGCGACCGCGCGAGGTTCGCCGCGGCGACACGCAGGTCGGTATTCGATTTCAGCGCTTCGTCGACGAGGCTGTTCAGCACCGGATCGTCATAGAGCTTCCACCAGATCGCGGGGACGGTCTGCCGCGTGGTCAGCCTGGCATCGGCGCCCTCGATCGGCGCATTGGCGAGCGGGGCGTTGACCAGCGCCTGCTTCGGCAACGCGTAATTGGGGCCGACGTTCATGCAGCCGTTGAGCGCGACGGCTAACGGCAGGAGCGGCAGCAGCGGTAATAAGGGCAGCGTGCGCGACGGCTTCATTGCGATGCGCCCGACGTGACGGCAGCAGATGCCGGTTGGGTAACAGGTACAGCAGGCACGGCAGATGTAGCCGAAGCCGCCGAAGCATCCACCGCACCCGAAGCGCCCGTAGCCGGGTGCCGCTTGCCGCTCAGCGACAGATCGAGCACCGACACTGTTGCCGTGCGTCCGGCGATCATGCGGAAATCCGCGGGGACTTCGTCCAGCGCAACCCGCACGGGAATCCGTTGCGCGAGCCGCACCCAACTGAACGCCGGGTTCACGTTCGGCAGCAGATTCGACCCTTGCGTGCGGTCGCGATCCTCAATCCCCGCGACGATGCTTTGCACGTGACCGCGCAGCACCTTCGGCTCGCCCATCACCTGAATATCGACCGGCTGGCCGATGTCGATACCGCGCAGCTTGGTCTCTTCAAAGTAACCGTCGACGCGGAACGAATGCATATCCACGACCGACAGCACCGGCCGGCCCGCGGAGACGAACTCGCCGGCGCGCGGCGCGCGGTCGTTCAGATAACCGTCGACCGGACTCACGATCGTGGTGCGTTGCAGATTCAGTTTGGCGGTATCGATCGCGACATTCGCATCGGCGAGTGCGGCCTCCGCCGTTTCGACCCGCGAGCGGCTTTCTTCGGCGACTTCCAATGCAACCAGGTTGCCGAGCTTGCGGTTACGCGCGTCTTCGCGGCGCGCCTGATCGAGGGTGGCGCGGCGTTGTTCCGCGGTGGCCTGCGCCTGGCGCAGCGCGAGCGCATAGCGGGCCTGGTCGATGACGAATAGCACCTGGCCTTGCTTGACCTGCTGGTTGTCGGCTACCTCGACCGATGAGATCAGCCCCGAGATATCCGGCGCGACCTGAATCACGTCGGCGCGCACGTGTCCGTCGCGGGTCCACGGTGCGAACATGTAATAGGCGACCAGTTTCCACAGCACGAAGGCCGCGACCACGACGACGATCAGGGTCAGCAGAATTTGACCGACGGAGAACCAGGTTTTTTTCACGTTATTAGTCTGTGCGAAACGACGACGACAAGGCCCAGCACCAGCACATAGATGCCGAGATCGAAAATGGAACGGTGCCAGACGAAGCGGTAAAAGCCGACGCGCGCGAGCACCGTGCGGATCACCAGGTTGATCAGATAGGCGATCAACATCAGCACCAGCACGGCCGGCACGAACACGCCGAAGATATCGATTTCACCGATCATCGCGGGAACTGGCCAGGGGTTGGATAAGGTGGCGGGACAGGCGCATCAGGCAGCGGCCTCCGGTTCGGGCGGCGTGGGTGTGATTAGCGTGGCCGGAAACAGCGAAAGACGCAAGCCGACCAGCGCGTGCAAGGCCTCGCGCAAATGGCGCGCCGAGGTTTGCGAGGTCGGGCCCGGCGCGCTGGCATTGGCGAGGCCTTGCGCCGTGACGCGCGTCACCGCAACGTCGATCGACGAGCGCAGGCTCTCCGGTACCGGTTGGCGCGCGCGTTGGTCCACGCACATTTCGAAGTATTGGCGCACGTCGTCGAGGACGAGATCGATCGCGCCTGGCGCTTCTCCGCCGAGTTTGCGGGTCAGACGGCGCAGATCGAGCGCGTTGAAGGCAATCCGCAGATCGCGAAAGCTTTCGATCGACGGATGGCGATGGTCGTCCGTGGCCGCAAGGCGCGGGATCAACTGCATCAGGCGGTCGAGCATGCGCGCGGCGAGGTTGCGCGGGTCTTCAATGGTGCGGGTGGACGCCGTCAGCGCCACGTCGGCCCAACTCGAGCGCAACAGCCGGGAGGCCGCGAGTTCGGCGCCGAACGGCCGCGTCACGCGGGTCCACAGATAGGCATACAGCAAGCCTGCGAGGCCCGCGAGATTGCTGTTCAGGAAGATCAGGAAGTTGGCCGAGTAAGCGTCCTGAATGCTGATGAAGGTGGCGGTATTGACGGCTACCAGCACCGTCACCATGTTGAACGCCGGACGCGGGATCAACGTGCCCACCAGAATGAACGGCGCGGCGAACAGGATGACCAGCATCGGGAAGTCGTGCACGTGCGGCAGCACGGCGAACAGATAGATGCCGGCGGCCACCACGCTGATCGCCGTGGCCACGAAGAACCTGAACACCATCGGCGCGGGTTCGTCGAGCGCGGCGAAGAAGCAGCAGGCGACCGCCGCCAGCGTTACGGCACTGGCGCCGTCCGCCCAGCCCGAGCTGATCCACAGACTGCACGCAATGATCACCGCGGCACCCGCTGAAACCGTCGAAAACAGCATGATGCCGCGATCGAAGAAGCGCTCAGTGCCCCCCAGCCGCCAATGCCGGAAACGTGGCCGCCATGAGCCTTCTTCGCGCGTGATGATGATGCGCAGCGAGCGGCAGTCCTGCCAGACGTCGATCACCTGCTTCATACGCCACAGCGCGTTCGAAAGCAGCGCGCCGTCCCAGGCCGCGAGCGCGGCCGGCGGCGGTTGCATGGCGGCAATGCGCTCGCGCAAGGCGTTGGCGGTCGCGTCCGGGTGATAGCCCCCGCTGGCCGCGGGCAGCGGTGCGTTGAACCATTTGATGACATCGTTGAGCAACGCTTCGAGACCCTCTGGCCAGGTTTGCCGCCCACTGTTGTAGAGGGCGACCAGCGGATCGGCCAGCGCCGACATCATCGGCAGCAGCAACTGCATGCGCCCGCGCAACTCGTGGGCGCGGGCCAGGATATCCGGCCGCGTATGGTCGTAGGCAAGCTGGCTCAGGAGCAGTTCCAGCCCGTTGATCGTGGTGGCGATCCGTTGGCGGGCCCCTGAAATGGCCGCGCCGGCGATGCGCCCGGACAGCGTTTCGGTCGCATAGAACGCGGCGTCGCGAAACCACGCATCGGTCCGCTCGATAATGGTGGGGGCGAGCCGGCTAGGAAACAGCGAACTGCCGACAATGCTCGCGCACACAATACCGAGCGTGATCTCTTCGGTGCGGCTGATCGCCAGATCGAACACGCCGCCAGGATTCGTCACCGAAGGCAGCGCGATGATCGGCATGGTGTAGGCCGCCAGCATGAACACGTAGCTGCGCGCGGTGCGGTCGGCTACCGCCAGATACAACAGCGTGCCGGTCCACAACGCGACGACCACGCTGAACAGATACGGCGATTCGACGAACGGCGGTACCAGCAGCACGGCGGCCGACGCGCCGAGCGCGGTGCCGAGCGCGCGATAGAGCGCCTTGGAGCGGGTCGCGCCGACAAACGGATTCGATACGATGTAGACGGTGGCCATGGCCCAGTACGGCCGCGGCAGTTCGAGCGCGAGACCGATGTAGAGCGCGATCATCGCTGCGGCAAACGTTTTGACGGAGAACAGCCAGTCGCGGACGGAGGGGTAGACCATGAACCGTTACTCGGAGTCTCTGGCGTTGTGCGGCGTCGTGGCATCGGCCGTGAAAGCGGCCAGTACCCGCAAGGTCGCTTCGAGATCGCTGCGGGAAATACCTTTCAAAGCTTGCGCCCGCAACGTATTAAGCTCTTCTTCCATTTTTGCGGTGACGGCGCGGCCCTCGTCGGTGAGCACCACGGTCTTGGCGCGGCGGTCTTCGGGATCTTCGTCGCGGCGCATCAGGCCGGCCGCGCACAGTTGATCGAGCAGCCGTACGAGCGACGGTCCTTCAATACCGATGTGATCGGCCAGCGTGACCTGCCGCACCGCTTCGCCGAGCCGGCTGGCGGTCAGGAGCGGCGTGGCGCACGCTTCGGAAACGTTGAAGGCCGCGAGCACGCCGTGACTCGTGCGCCGCCATTTTCTGGCAGCGACGACCAGGGTGCTGCTGACGGTGCGGCGCAGGGCATCGAGATTCGACATGGCCGGTATTGTATGGCCAAAATATTCGTTAGCAAACTATTGAATTGCGGATTTTTTGCAAGGATGGATTCGTCAGCAGTTTGCAGGCGCGCTGTGACAACTTCTCGAGGCGCGCCTGCGATCTCGTTCAGGCCGCGAGGCCGAGCCGTACGGTACGCGCCAGATCGTCGAGCCGGAATGGCTTTCGTAAGATCGTGCAGCGCTTGACCGCGAGGCCCGAAATATCCACGTCTGCGTAACCGGTTGCGAGAATCACTGGCAGATCCTCGCGCAGCTTGCGCGCCTCGGCGATCACGTCGATGCCGTTCATGCCGGGCATCGCGAAATCGACCATCAGCAGGTCGGGATTGTCGTCTTTCAAACGGTTCAGCCCGGCCCGCCCATCCGCCGCTTCGGTCACGGTATAGCCGAGTCCTCTCAGACAATCGACCAGCATTGCGCGCACCTCGCCATCGTCTTCGACCACAAGCACGCGTTGCACGCCCACCGCATTTCCTTCGACAGCCGATGCCGCTTCGATTGGCGGAGTCATACGCTTGCGTAGCGGAAGCCAGATCTCCACCGTGGTGCCGAGACCTTCCTCGCTGAACAGGCGCGCGGCGCCGCCGGCCTGACGCGCAATGCCGTAGACCTGGCTCAAGCCGAGCCCCGTGCCCTTGCCGATAGGCTTGGTCGTGAAGAACGGATCGAACACCCGCGGGACGATATCGGGAGGCATACCCGAACCGGTGTCGACGACTTCGATCACGACATAGCGGCCGTGTTCGAGGGTTTCATCGGGGGCCGTGCGTTCCTTTACGTGAATGCTCAACTGGCCGCCGCCGGGCATCGCGTCGCGCGCGTTGATCGCCAGATTGAGGATGGCTAGCTCGAGCTGATTGGCATCGGCCTCGGTCCACATCTCTTCGCAGTCGGATTCGTTGACGTAGTGGATGCCCGAACCGAGCGACACGGTGACGATGTCGCGCATGCCGTGCAGCAGCGCGACCACGTCCACCGCTTTCAGATCGAGATTGCTGTTGCGCGAGAAAGTCAGCAACTGGCCCGTCAGTTTCGCGCCTCGCTCGGTTGCGCGTTTGACGGTGGCGGCCATTGCGCGAATACGCTCGTCGTTGCCGGCCCGCGCGATCAGTTCCGAGTTGACCATGATGACGTTCAGCAGATTGTTGAAGTCATGCGCGATGCCGCCCGTGAGTTGTCCGAGCGCTTCCATCTTCTGCGACTGGACCAGCACCGCCTGTACTTTGGCGCGCTCGTGAATCTCCGTCATCAGCCGGTTGTTGGCGGAAGCGAGTTCGTGCGTGCGCTCGGTAATGCGGCTCTCAAGCGAATCGTTGAGTTGCACCAGGGCTTCTTGCGCCTCGATCAGTTCGGCCAGATGACGGCGCGACTCGTACTGCCGCGCACGCACCCGCAGCGACGACCCGACCGCACGCCGTAGTGTTTCCGAGTTCAGCGGCCGCTCGAGCACCACCACGTTGCCGAGCCGCTCGAGCACTTCGAGGCTGCGCGCCGACCGGCGCCCGATGCGATTGGCGGCGAGCAGAATAAAGGGGAGGTCGGACCACGCCGGTTGCTGTTCGAGCCAATTGAACAGGCGCGATACATGACCGTCCGAGAGGGCCTCTTCGGCGATCAGGGCGCTGCCCGCGCCGGCATCGAGCATTTCGGTGAGCGCGTCGGCATCGCGGCAGGCGACGCATTCGCGTTCGTCCTTGTGCAGGACTTCGGCAATCACATCGGCGTCGCGGCCAAACGGTGCAAGGATAAGGACGCGTTGCTCCATGACCTTATTGCCCGGACGTGTCGATGACGTGGCCGGGCTCACCGAGCAGGGCGGTGCTGCCACGGTAGGAGGGCAGGCCTGAGAGCACGCCCTCGAAGTCGCGCAACGCTTCGCCCACTTCCACGCCGCCGCTGCGCAGCCGGAACTGGCGGATCGAGCGCTCGTGCGCGTTTGCCCGGCTCTTCACTGCGGTCACTGCCGTCAACACTTCGCCTTGGTGTTCGAAATAGCGGAACAGTACGACCACGTCGCTGAGATAGCTGATGTCAATGTCGTTCTGCACCTCGCCGATGATGCCGTGCTGGCCGAGCACCAGCATGGTGATGATGCCTTGCTGGTTCAGATAGCCGAGCAGTTCGTGCATCTGCAGCAGCAGATAGCGTTCGCCGGGCATCGCCTGGAGATAGGCATTCAGACTGTCGATGGCGACGTAGGTACAGCCCTTGTCCTCAACCGATTTGCGCACGTCGCAGGCAAACTCGCCAGGCGAGATTTCGGCTGGATCGATCTGGCGCAAGGTCAGCAGGCCGCTTTCTACATAGGGCGCGAAGTACATGCCGAGCGTCGCGCAACGCACTGTCAGGGTGGTGAGCGTCTCGTCGAACACGTAGTAGACGCAGCGCTCGCCACGCTCGAGCGCCGCGATCAGGCACGACACCACCGTGGTGGTTTTTCCGACCCCCGACGGGCCGATCATCAGCGCATTGGTGCCGGGGATCAAACCGCCGCCGAGCAGTGCGTCGAGCCCCGGCGTTCCGGTGCTGAGCACTTTGGTATCGAATTCCATATGGTGCTCCGCCGCAACGAGGCGCGGATAAACCTGGATGCCTCCGGTGTCGAGGGAGAAGTCGTGATAGCCCTCGCGGAACTTGATGCCGCGCATCTTGGAGATGCGCACGCGCCGCCGGTTACCGCCGTAGTCGTGCACGAGGTTGTCGAGGCTGATCACGCCGTGGGCGATGCTGTGCAACTGCAGGTCGCCGGGGTCCGACGTGTTGTCGTCGAGCAGGAGCACGGTGCATTCGCGAGTGGCGAAATAGCGCTTGAGTGCCAGAATCTGCCTGCGATAGCGCAAGGGGTTCTGCGACAGCAGGCGCAATTCGGAGAGGCTGTCGAGCACGATGCGCACGGGCTTGAGTGCGTCAACCTGTTCGATAACGTTGCGCACGGTCTCGCCGAGTTCGACCTCGGCCGGGTGTAGCACGGTCTGTTCGTAGCGCGGGTCGAGCCCCTCGTCGGACAGCAGTTCGAGGATGTCGAACCTGCTGATGTCCCAACCGTGGCTGTTCGCTACGGAGATCAGTTCGTCGCGGGTTTCGGACAGCGTGATGTATAGACCCGCCTGGCCTTCATTGACCCCCTGGAGCAAAAATTGCAACGCCAGGGTAGTTTTTCCGGTGCCCGGGGCGCCTTCGACAAGATACATGCGGTGCGGGGTGAGGCCACCGCCGAGGACGTTGTCGATTCCCTCTATTCCGCAGGAAAGGCGGGCCGGTGCGGCGACAGCAGGTTTGTTTGGCATGGCGAGTAGGTTGGCGTCAGTTTGATGGACGGTGAACTCCTTGCCGGCACGGAGAATGCAATTTTTGTGCCCACGGTTTTCGTTTGCCCGCGTATTGCTGTACGGCGCATGTGATGGGGGCTTCTCGCGGCGCTCCCGCAAAGTCAAACGTGTTCATCCGTGAACGCGCGTCTTCACCAGTTCGATAAAGCGGGTCGCCGCGCTATTGCGCAGTTCCGCCGGGTAGGCAAGATGGAGCGGCGCGCTCAACTTCGCGGGATTCGCCAACGTGCAATACACCGTTCCCACCTGGTCGTAACGTTGCATCGACGCGGGCACCAGCGTGACGCCCAACCCTGCTGCGACGAGATTGATGCCCGACACCATGCGCGGCACCTCGCGAGCAATCCGCGGCACGAACCCGGCTTGCCGGCAGGCCGCCAGGATGTCGGCATACATGCCGGGCGCCCCAGGCCGGCGGACCAGAATGAAGTCTTCGTTCGCCAGCGCCTTCAACGACACTTGTGGCCTTTTTTTGCCCGCGCTCTTTAGCAATGGATGCCCAACGGGCAGCACGACCACCATCGGTTCGTCGAGCAATAACTCAAATGCCACGCCTTCGCGTGCGTCGACCGGCTTGCGGAGAAACGCAGCCTGGATCTGGCCCGCGGCCAGTCGCTCGATAATTTCTGCCGCGTTGAGTTCGGCAAGCTCCACGGCGACTTCGGGACACACCGCGCGAAAAGCCCGGATCGTCTCGGTCGTGAAGGGGTGGAACGCAGCCGAACTGGTCAGTCCGATCGAAATCGTGCCGAGTTCGCCCTGCGCAATTCGTTGCGCCTTGTCCACCGACTGCTGCAGTTCCAGCAGCAAGCGTTGTGCGTCTTCCGCAAAGGCCTGCCCTGCGGGTGTCAAGCTCACGCCGCGTGGCATGCGTACAAACAGCTCGAAGCCGATCTCTTCTTCCAGTGTCCGGATCTGCTGCGAGAGCGGCGGTTGTTGCATGGCCAGCCGCTCGGCTGCACGGGTGAACTGGCCTTCCTCGGCAACTGCCAGGAAGTAGCGCAAGTGGCGAAGCTCCATGGTGTTCCGTCTCCTCGGTCGCGTTCTACGTTCTGTTTATTGCCATATTTTATAAATATGGATAGTGCGTAAAACAGGTATTTTACATTTACCACGCCCGATCCTACGATCTCGTCCATCGCATCGACCGATGCCCGCATTGCCCACGGCAAGCAGGCTCGAACGCATCGCGACATAAAACAACATCGACAGGAGACGGTAGTGAAAAAACAATGTGCGGTGGCCGCATTGGCCGTGGTGAGTTGGACGGGTGCGCATGCTCAGGCATCGGTCACGCTGTATGGGTTGATCGATACGAACATCGAATTCCTCAACCACGCGGGTGCCGCGGGCGGCTCGCTGGTCCGCGAAAATTCCGGTGGACTGAGCAACTCGCGCTTCGGTTTTCGTGGGACTGAAGATCTGGGCGGCGGCAACAAGGCGTTCTTCATTCTCGAAGCGGGCTTCAACGGCAACGACGGCACCAATGCAAGCGCGGGCGTGCTGTTCAACCGGACCGCGGCGGTCGGGGTGTCGAATGATGCTTTCGGCGCATTGTCGGCGGGTTTGCAGTACACGGCGATGTACGACACGCTCATCAAGTACGACCCGATGGTGTTCGGCCAGCAGTACACGTGGATGCCGACCACCGGTTCCGCGGACAGTTTTTCGTTCAAGGCGCGCGTGAACAACTCGGTCAAGTATGTGGGCCGCTTTGGCGGTCTGACAGCGACGGCGGATTACAGTTTCGGCGGCACGGCCGACTCGTTTCAAAGCAGTGCCGCCTATGGCGGCGCGCTCGATTACGACGCCGGCAGTTTCGCGGCGGCGGTGGCTTACGACTACCGGAACGGCGCGATCAATTCGACCGGCATGTGGACCAAGTCGCGTAACTGGAGCGCCTCGGCCCGCGAGCAGATCGGGGACGCAACTATCATGGGCGGCTATGAACATTATCTGTACAACCCGACCAAGGGCAAGTCGGTGTCGTCGGCATTATGGTTCGGCGGGGTCCGCTACCTTGTCCTGCCGTATTTTCGCGTGACGGCCGCCGCGTATTATCAGAGCAACAAGGCGGATAACGTGTCGAATTCGTTGATGGGCGTGCTCGGCGCGGACTATATTCTGTCGAAGCGAACCGATGTGTACGCAACCGTTGCCTACGCGGCCTCCACGCACTACGCGAATGACCAGTACACCCCTGTCGGTTTGACGAGCGATACCGCGTTCGGTCCGAACCAGACGGGCGTCACGCTCGGTATTCGCCACCGGTTCTGAGGTTCTGAGATTTTGAGCTTTTCAACGACGGATTTGACGATGCACCGCGTTCAAGACAGTGCACTGTAATCAGGAGCAAGCTGCATGACATTCAATCTTTCACGACGTCTGACCATGAGGTGCATGGCAGCCGGTGCCTCCATGCTGGCATTGCTCGCGCAACCGGCATTCTCGGCGAACCCCAACGGATCCCATCTAAAACCGGTGGCGACGATCTCGGATACCCGGTTCACGATCGACACGCCGCAGGGGCAGGCCGAGTTTCCGCTGTATCTGTCGAAGGATTGGACTGTCGCGCAACCGCAGGTAACGCGTGCGGTGATTGTGGTTCACGGCAAATTGCGCAACGCGGATGTTTACTTCCGTACTGCACAGAATGCACGCGCCGCCGCACATGCGGATCCCGACAGCACGCTGCTGATCGCACCACAATTCCTCGCCACGCTCGACCTGCGCGTGCATGACGAACCGGCCGATCTACTGCGCTGGAAGGGTGACGCGTGGATGGGCGGCGAAGCGGCCCGAGCACCGCTGCCGATCAGTTCGTACACGGTGCTGGACGCTATTGTCACGCGCCTCGCGGATCGCAAGCTGTTTCCGAATCTGCAGCATGTGGTGATCGCAGGGCATTCGGGCGGCGGGCAAGTTGTGCAGCGCTATGCCGTGGCGGCACGTAATATCGATGTGCTGACCCGTGAAGGCATCGACGTACGCTACGTCGTGGCGAATCCATCCACGTACGCATATTTCGATGCGCAACGGCCGAATGCGCAAGGTGTCGCGGCGCCGTTCGATGCCGCGCAATGTGCTGACTTCAATCGGTGGAAATACGGCATGGACAATCGGCCGCCCTATCTCGACGACCGCTCGCCCGCGCAACTCGAAGCGGCTTATGCGTCGCGCCGGGTTGACTACCTGGTCGGCGGTGCGGACAACGATCCGCAGCAAAGCGCGCTCGATAAAAGCTGTGCCGCCGAAGCACAAGGTCCGCAGCGCTTCGCGCGTGCGGAAGCGTATTACCGGTACATCCAGGCGCGTCATCCGGAAGGCCTGAAACAGAGCTTGCATATTGTGCCGGGCGTCGGCCACGACGGCGCGCGCATGCTGACGTCGGTGTGCGCGTTGTCGGCGATGTTCGACACCCAAGGATGCGAACAATGAGCGAGACGAGCCTGAATCAGCATGAGGGTGCGAGGTCCGGCACGGAAGCGTCGAACGGCTTGAGCCCCTCGATGGTGCGTCGCGCGATCTTTGCCTCGGTACTCGGCAACGGACTCGAGTGGTTCGATTTTCTGATCTACGGCTACTTCGCCAAGATTATTGCGCAAGTATTCTTCCCAGGCGGCAGTGGCTTCGTGTCGATCATGCTGACGCTCGCCACGTTCGCCGTCGGTTTTATCGTCCGGCCGATCGGCGGCATTCTGCTCGGCATCTATGCGGACCGCGCAGGGCGGCGCAAAGCGCTTTCGCTGCTGATCATCTCGATGGCGGCCAGTACGCTGTTGATGGGCCTCACGCCGGGCTATGCCAGCATCGGCATCGCGGCGCCTCTGCTGGTGGTGTTCGCGCGGCTATTGCAGGGGCTCTCGGTCGGCGGCCAGTTCGCAACGGCCTCGGCGATGCTTGTCGAATACGCGCCGCCGCATAAGAAGATGTTCTACGGCAGCTTCAACATGTCGGCGCAGGCGTTTGCCTTACTGCTTTCATCCGGTGTCGGTTATCTGCTCACCACGCAACTCACGCATGAGCAACTGGTGGCGTGGGGCTGGCGCCTGCCGTTTCTGTTCGGCGCGCTGGCGGGACCGTTCGGCTTCTATATCCGGCATCGTGTGGCGGAGTCGCCGGAATTCGAGCGCCTGCTCGATCAGCAGGACAAGCCGCCGCGTGTGACCGTGCGTCAGTTCTTCCGCGACAACGGCGACGCGGCGATCTGCGCGATGGGTGTGATCATCGTCGGTGCGGCGACAAATTATGTATGGCATTCCTATCTGTCGGTCTATGTCGAGCGGCAATTGCATCTGCCGTTGTCTACCGCCCTGCTCGGTGCATTCGTGTCGGGCGTGTTGAATCTGTTCCTGTTTCCGCTGTCCGGCAAGCTTGCCGATCGCTATGGCGCATACCGGCTGTTCTATCCGATCGTGATTGCGTGGATGGTATGCGTGTATCCGCTGTATCACTTCGTTGTGACGAATCCGACGCCGGGGCATCTGTTCATCGCGCAGATGGTGGCGACGGTGTTCCTTGCCGCCATGTCCGGTTCACACCCAGGCATGCTCGCGACGCTGTTTCCGGTGCGTAGCCGCTCGGCCGGCGTGGCGCTGTCGTACAACATTGCGGTGACGCTGTTCGGCGGTATGGCGCCGCTCACTATCACCGGTTTGACGCATCTGACCGGCAGCAGTTTGACGCCGGCCTTCTATCTGATTTTTGCCGGCTTCGTGTCGCTGGCGATGGTGTATTTCACTCGCTCGGGACGTGAACCGGGCGGTGCAGCCGCGAAGTTCGCCGCGCCGCGGTAGCCGCCACTCGCTAGACTTATTGGATTAACCAGAGCTTATTGCATGACCCAGCCTTTGATCACAGATGACGAACGCGCGCCGAATGAACATCCGGTCGCCGTCGTCGGCCGCCAGTATCTGCGTGTTGAGACGCAAACGGGTAGCGGCACCGTGCCGGTATTCGCGAACGGCAACTGGCTTGTGTCTGCGCGTGACGTCAAGCGCGCGGTGATTCTGATTCATGGACGCTTGCGCAATGCGGACGCGTACTTCGACCTGGCGGAGCGCGCGTGTGCGCTAGCCGGTGGCGATACCGCCGATACGTTGCTGATCGTGCCGCAGTTCCTCGCGAGTGCGGACGTCGACGCGCATAGCTTGCCGCCGTCCACGCTGCATTGGGAGTGGACTAGCTGGATGGGCGGCGGGAATGCCGAGGGTCCCGCGCCGATCAGTTCGTTCGAGGTGCTCGACACCATCTTGCGGACGCTGGCGTCGCGCGAGCAGTTTGCGTCGCTCACCGAGGTGGTGATCGCCGGGCATTCGGGCGGTGGCCAGGTGGTGCAGCGCTATGCCGTCGTGACGCGAGGTGAGGCGCCGCTCGTCGCGCGTGGGATTGCGCTGCGCTATGTGGTCGCGAATCCTTCGTCGTATGTGTACTTCGATGCGATGCGGCCGAACGTGTCCGGCGAATTCGCAGTGTTCGATGCGACCGCGTGTCCGTCGTTCAATCGCTGGAAGTATGGGCTCGAGGATTTGCCCGCCTATGCTTCTTCATACGGCGGAAATCCTGACTCCGCTGGCGCGCTCGAATCGCTTTATGCGCGTCGTGATGTCACCGTGCTGCTCGGCGGCGCGGATTGTGATCCGCAGCATCCGGCGCTCGACCGTTCATGCGCCGCGCAGGCGCAGGGTGCTCATCGGCTGGCGCGTGGACTGACTTACGCGCGCTATATGGCGTTGCGTCATCCCGGGAGCGCGGCGAAGCATCGTACGTTTGTGATCGACGGCATTGGGCATGACGCGAAGGGGATTTTTGCGTCGCCGCTCGGGCTGGCGGCGTTATTTGGTGTCGCTTCCTGACACCTGTCGGCGCGGTTTTCGGGCAGGAGGCGGGCGCTATTCGAAGCTTCGTGGGCACGAACCGTGCTACTGCGGTAAGGCCACCTTTCGAAGGACTGCGCCGACATGAACAAGACCCGAATCCTCGCCACTGCAATTGCTGCTGTATCGCTGGGCGCATTGCTACCGTGCAGTGCGAATGCCGACGACGCGCCTAGCCCATGTGCGTCGCTCAAACGGATCGTCGCGGCGGCGCCGGACGGTTTGACCTCGCTGACACCGGACGACGGCAAGGGTGTCGCGCAACCCTACGGCGACGACGCGCAATGCTCGGCGAACCATGGCAGTTATCAATGCACGTGGACGCCCCACCATGACGCCGGTTCCACCGCGGACGCGCTGCAGTCCGTCGCGGCGGACGTCGCATCGTGTCTGCCGGACGCGACCCATGACCAGAATTCACCCGGGCGGCAGCACTTTTATCTAGGCACGCGTGCCAGACGGACCGACATCACGTTGACGCGGGCCGGCTCGAACAAGCTAAGGTTGGCGGTCTCGGGCAAGTGAGCCGGCACAGGCGTTTCGATGCGATCGCCTATGCACGGCAGACGTCGCCGTCGCCGTTAGTGCGATGCCGGCCACCAGCTCCAGCCGCGTCGCGAGCGTCGCAATTCGATCATCGAAAGCGGCGCGATTTCGATGCGTGAGAATATCGCCGGAGACGCGCCGAGCGCGTGAATGATGGCGGCCCGGATTACCGGCGCATGCGTGACGGCAACGACGTTCTGCGCGTTTTGCGTATCGCGCGGCGCCTTGTTTTTTCCATGGCCTGGTGCACTGTCCTTTGCGTGGATCACGCTCTTGCTCACTGTGCTCACTGTATCGTCGAGCGAATCGAGCCATCGTCCTACCCGCTTCACGAGTTCGCTGAACGATTCGCCGCGATGCGCGGCAGCGTCGGGATCGTGCGTCCATGCGGCAAGGTCAAGCGGTGCTTCGACGGCAAGATCGGCAAGGCGGTGGCCATGCCATACGCCGTAGTCCATATCCGCCAGTCCCTCGTGCACTATTGCAGCAAGGCCCAGGGCCGATGCCGTATCACACGCGCAAACAGCCGGGCTGACGAAGGTGGCCGCGTTGTCTGGAATCGACAACTGTGCCCGCGCGGCGCCCGCGTCGGCGAGGCCAAGTGCGTCGAGCGGATCGTCGGCGGGGAAGCGGGCCGCGCGCATTGCCGCGGTCGACGCGTGGCTGATCAAGAGCAGCCGTGTGTCCATTCGGTTGATTCCCATAAAGGCCAGCTTAGGCGGGATGCGTGCGTCCATGCTCAGCGTTGCCGGACGGCAAAGTTTAACGCGTAGAATAGCGGCACTGCGAAGCACGGAAGCCGGTGAGAGCCCGGCGCGGTCGCGCCACTGTAATCGGCATTCACTATGCCGAAAGCCAGACCTGAGCTTCGTTTCATCCCTCTTCAATCGACTATCGGGGCGCGTTACCCCAAGGAGATGTTCATTATGTCCAACGCTGTTTTCGATTCCGCGACGCAACCGGTTGCCCAACCCACGCCGATTCCGCTGCGCGAACTGCTGCCCTGGATCGTGTTCGGCGGCTTGCTGCTGTTGCTCGCGATTTACTTCGTGGGTGCTGAACAGGGCGCTACGTCGCTGGTCCCTGGCATGTACGTGCATGAGTTCGTGCACGACGGCCGCCATCTGCTCGGCTTTCCTTGCCACTAACGGAGTCGAACATGGTTGGTAAATTGTTGGTACGCGGGATGCTTGCAGGCATCGCCGCAGGGTTGCTCACGTTCGGCTTTGCCAGGCTCGTGGGCGAGCCGCAGGTTGATCAGGCGATCTCCTTTGAGGAAAAAGCCGACGCCGCCAAAGGCGAAGCACCCGAACCCGAACTGGTAAGCCGCGAAACACAAGCCGGCCTCGGATTGTTGACGGGCGTCGTGACGTATGGCGCAGCGTTTGGCGGGCTGTTCTCGCTGGTGTTCGCGTTTGCGTACGGCCGCGTCGGCGTGTTGAGTGCGCGCGCCTTGTCCGCATGGCTCGCGCTTGGTGCGTTTATCGCGCTGGTGATCGTGCCGAACATCAAGTACCCGGCGAATCCACCCTCGGTGGGCGACCCTGAGACGATCGGAATGCGGACAGGCCTGTTCTTCCTGATGATCGCGATTTCGCTCGCCGCACTGGTGTTTTCGCTGAAGGTGCGCCGCCGCGCGGCGCTGAAGCTGGGCGCGTGGAATGGGTCGATCGTGGCGGGTGGGGTGTTTGTCGTGATCATTGCTGCCGTGCAACTGTCGATGCCGGTGATCAACGAAGTGCCGGCCGCCTTCCCGGCGGTGCTGCTGTGGAAATTCCGCGTCGCGGCAATCGGCATGCAGGTGATCATGTGGACGACCATCGGGCTGCTGTTCGGCGCGTTGGTTGAGCGAAGCAAACTGCTGGCGCCCGCAAACCGGGGTGTGGCGAAGTCCGCTTACCTTTGAGGTAGAAAGGCGGGGCCGCTGGAGCGGTCTCGCCGACGTGCAGCGCAAGAGAAGCCAGATACATCAAGTACTTGGCGCGCTTGCCAGAATGTTATCCACAGGCTTGCGAACAATTTCTGTGGACAAGTTCCCCGGCAGCATAACGATATGCAAATCGCTTGGTTGCCCGGAGCCGGGGCACATCCGACACTCACTCCAATCTCACGCGAACCGAGCCTGGAGTCATGTCGAACACGTCAAACCAGCGCCCATCATGGGCCACGCACTTCACCGCACTTCTGCTGCTCGCCGCCTCGGCAATCACGCTGGCGACGACGGCCGTGGCCGCGCCGCCCTCGGGCGATCCAATTCTGATAGGCGTGAGCGGGCCGTTGACCGGCCAGAACGCTCAGTATGGCGCGCAATGGAAGGCCGGCTTCGATCTTGCCCTCGACGAAATCAACAGTCACAACGGCATCAACGGGCGCCCGCTGAACTACGTCTTCGAGGACAGCCAGAGCGACCCGCGCCAATCCATCACGATTGCGCAGAAGTTCGTCAACGACCCGCGCATCCTGATCGAACTCGGCGACTTTTCCAGTCCGGCATCGATGGCCGCTTCACCGATTTACCAGCATGCCGGTCTGGTGCAACTTGGCTTTACCAACTCGCATCCTGACTTCACCAAAGGCGGCGACTACATCTGGAGTCCGTCGGTCAGTCAGGCCGACGCGCAACCGTTGCTCGCCGATCTCGCCGTTAAGACGCTCGGCCTCAAACGTGTCGCTGTGCTCTATCTGAACACCGACTGGGGGCGCACCAGCAAAGACGTGTTCGTCAAAGCCGCCAATGAACGCGGCGCGCAGGTCGTAGCGGCCGAAGGCTATCAGCCAACCGAGAAAGATTTTCGGGCGACGCTGGTGAGGGTGAGCGCTGCGAATCCGGATGGCATCGTGCTGATCTCGTACTACTCCGACGGCGCGCAGATAGCCCGTCAGGCGCGGACGAGCGGCATTACCTTGCCAATCGCCGCAGCCAGTTCCGTGTATTCGCCGAAGTTCCTCGAACTTGGCGGCGAGGCGGTTAACGGCGTGGCGACCAACACCAGCTTTTTTCCTGGCGAATCCGGGCCCGAGGTGCAAAGTTTCGTCAAACGTTTCGAAGCGAAATACCACCGTGAACCGGACGCGTTCAACGCCTACGCGTATGACGCCGTCATCATCGCCGCCTACGCGCTGCGCGCCGGCGGCCCCGACCGCAAGGCCGTGCGCAATGCGCTACCGAAGTTGCACGACATTCCGAGTGTCGTGTTCGGCAAGGCCAATTTCGATCCGGCGACGCGACGCGTGATCGGCGTGAAAAATATCAACGTGGTAGTGAAGAACGACAAGTGGGCGTTGCTTGAGAGCAAGGCAACGGTTGCGCAGAAGTAGGTATTCCATCGTCTGTCTAACCAGCCGATCATTCACGACATTTTATTTTTTTGCCATGAGCCTTTCACTCGATCACATTGTGATTCGCGTCCACGACCTGACGCAGACTATTGCAGATTTCACTGCGCTCGGTTTCACCGTGCAACAAGGCGGCACGCATGCCGATGGTGTGACGCACAACGCGTTGATCGGCTTTGCCGACGGCAGTTACATCGAGCTGATCGCCTTTTTGCAGGCGGCGCCGCAGCGTCGCTGGTGGAACGTGGGGCAGCGTCACGGCGATGGCTTTGTCGATTACGCGCTGTTGCCGGCGAGCGTGGGCGTCGTGATCGACGCGGCTCATGGACGCGGGCTGCAGTATGAGGGCCCGCAGGCGGGGGGACGTGTGCGTCCGGATGGCGCGCGGCTCGAGTGGCAGACCGGCCGGCCAGAAACCAGTGACTTGCCGTTCCTGTGTGGGGATATCACGCCGCGTGCTCTGCGCGTGGCGGAAGGCGCGGTGCGTGAACATGCAAACGGCGTGCGCGGAGTGGCGAGTTTGACGGTTGCGGTGGAGGATCTGAAGCTGAGCGTGCAGCGGTATGAGGCGTTGCTTGGTTCTGAAGCGGTGGGGGCGCGGCAGGTGGCTTTGCCGGGACTGGGCGCGGTGTCGGCGACGGTGTCGATTGGCGCTACCTCGGTGGTGCTATTGAGCCCTGTACACGCCGATGCCGCGAGCGTTACGGCCGAAGGTGCGGCCTTGCGCCGGCAACTCGCCACGCGTGGGGAAGGGGTGTTTGGGGTTGCTCTGCGTGGCGATGGCAATGCGAAGGCGCGGGCGCTCGATCGTGATCGCACGCATGGGGCATGGTTCGAGATCGTGGCGGGCTGACTGACTGGGAATCGTCGATTGATGCGCAGCGTCCAGGAACTGAAGTGCATCAAGCACTTGGCGCTGTTGTGGGGGTGTTATCCACAGCCTTGCGAACAAAAACTGGGGATAACTTATTCAGCGTCTAACGTTCCAGGTTTTCCTCTGCAACGGGCTAATGACTGACAGGCTCTTGCGCCGCTCCCTACGCATTGCGCAGGGAGTCTGACGGCATCGATTGGATGTGAATAGCGAAGACGTGTTTTTAGGAATTGTCGGATAGCGGGGACGGGATGCTCCTTATAGGGTGCTTGGGCTTCAAACAAGTACAACTAATAAGGATGACGATGAAAAATAAAAGAGTGACGGATAGCCCGTTGGGCGTGGCGGCTCGCCTGATGGCGGCCTTTATGTTGCTTATGGTCGCGTTTGGTGCCAACGCGGCTGATTGCAACGCGGTGTGGGCCGCAACCGGCGCAAAACCGGGCTCGCCCACCTGCCGGTGGGATGCATACGCCGGCGTGCCTGGCGGCATGCAGTACTACAACTGCATCAGTTTGCCGCTTATCGACGCGTGGTGCGCGACACCCACTGCCGAAGAGCCGGAAGCGAGCTGTCCCGTCGCTGACCCTGTATACCCGGGCAATGGCGCTGTCACCTTGACTGAAGCGGACTTTGTCAGTGGCGACGACATTCCGATGCTGTTCACGCGGACCTACCGATCCAGGTCACTGGGCAATTCCGCCACAGCTATGGGCCCGGTCTGGTTCCATAGCTGGCAACGCAACCTGGGACTCGCGAACGCCAACAACGGCAGCGCGTCCAAGGTGCTTGCGTATCGCGAGAACGGTGAACCCGTCACGTTCAACTGGTCAGCCGGCACGTGGCGCACAGCGGGTTTTACCGGCCTTGCGCTGGCACAGAATGGCCCCGGATGGACACTTACTGATCTCAAGACTGACACCGTCGAATCGTATTCGGCTCAAGGCGTATTGCTTTCGGAGAGTACGAAGACAGGGTTTGTCCGAACGCTGACCTACGGCAGCTCAGGGTTGCTGACCACGATCACGCAGCACGCTGCAGGCACGGACGCGAACAATGACGTCACGCTTCGCCTTGACTACGACGACAGGAACCGTCTTTCACGCCTGAACGACCCGTTGGGCCGCATGACGCAGTACGGGTATGACGCGAATGGCAATCTCGTTTCGGTCACCTGGCCTGATGGTTATGCGCACCGGTATGTCTACGACGACGCACGCTTCAAGAATTCGTTGACGGGCGAGGTTGACGAAGCGGGTAATCGCATTGCGACGTGGAGCTATGACGCGCAGGGTCGCGCGGTGGCAGTCAGCCACCCCAACGCCGCGCAAAACGCGCAGTTCGCCTACAACACGGGCTCCACCGTCATCACCGGCAGAAAAGGTGCGACCACGCTGAGCATGTCGTCGATTGGTGGGGTGCTGCGACCAACCGGGACCACATCCGCTGCGGGCAATAGCAACTCCGCATGGGATGCGTCGGGCAATCTGCTGAAGGATGTCGACGCGAATGGCGGCTCTACGGAGTACAGCTACGACGACACCGGACGGCCCGTTCGGGCGACGGTGAAAAACGCGTCGGGCACGTCGATCTCCACGATCCGCTACGCCGACACAACGAGTCTGCGCCCGTCGATGATTGCCTCGCCGAAGCTGATGCAATCCTTCGTATACGACGCGAACGGCAATACGACCGGGGTTAGTGAGACACCGACCGACGACCCGACGGGCGCCCGCGCCTTCGATGCAGGCAAGGCGGACGGCGTGACGACGGCATACGGGATGACCTACGACGCAATGAACCGGCTCGCGTTCGTTCAGCAGACGGCGAATGGGAAAGTCACAGGGCAGTGGAGAGTCACGCGCGACGCAACGGGAAATGCGTTTGCAATTATCACTTTGGGAAGTGACCAGGACGTGACGGAGATTCTCTCGCGAGATGCCGCTCATCGTGTTCTGTACGGCTATAACCCGACCGGTGACTTCTATCTTCGTTACGACCAACGCGCTCGCATTGAGCGCTTCAAATTCAATGAGTATGAGAGCCCGGCGAACGGTGGCATCCGGCGCGTGTTCAAGGTCAGGTTCGGCTATTCACCGGACGGCCGTGTCGTGTCACGAACCGGCACCGTTGCAAAGAACGGCAACGTTCTTGATCTCAATGACGGAACGGATATTCCGATCAGCAGCGATGAAATCAACCAGTGGATCGATAACTACAACTACGGCGACTCCCCGGTAGGGCCACCCGCCAATCTGCAAGGCGCGAGTCGGCTGCTGGGGGACAACTTTCTCGGAACGTCGACCGTGTGCAGTGGCTGCCATTTCTCGGCAGGGCTGATTGACGGTGGTCTACGCGTTCTTGTCTATCGGCTTCTGCAGAACCCGGTCGTTAGATATGGCATTGGCCAGGGGGCGAGGAAGGTCGCTGAAAACTGGGAGCGCATCAAGGAGATGTGCAAGCCCGCTGCGGAGACGGAGGTTGATGGGATTCCGCCGGGACGGATCACATCCGAATACACTGATATCACAACGGGGGGGAGTGTTCGAAACATCCGAACCGACGTTGGCAAAGCGGAGTTTGAGGCAAATCTAGTAGAGAGCGGCTATGTGCAGTCTCTTAGCAAGGATGGCAGAGCGGATATCTTTTCAAAGGACGGAGCGCGTTACACCGTCAGAGAAGATTCAAACGCAGGGTATCCTACCGCCGAGTATGTACCCGCTGGCGCACCACGCGGCACAATTAAGATACGGCTTCCAAAATGAGTGAAATAGATTTTATTCGTGATTCCATGACCTTCTTGCCGCTTTGGGAGCGTGCGAGTGCAGGTGTGAAAGAACTGGCCAATATTCCGTCTGCGGATCTGCTTTATTTTGATTCGATTGATATATCGACTCAAAAATTCTTCGATCTCATTCGAGCCATGCTGGCGTTCAAGGGAGCAAGGGACTTTGCCTCGCTAGTTCTCAAGCCGGACCCGTTCAGTTATTTTCATTTTCATTTCGGAAAGTATCCTGGGTTTGTACATCGTGCTGAACACAGCGATGACGACTTCTTTGAGTCTTGGCAAAAGGACCCGGGAGACAGTCCAGCGGACTGCCTTTGGGCTAACTCAGAACGATATGCAGTCTTGCCGATCCCAGGAGATTGGTTCGTATATGCCGACAGAAAATGGGAGATGGGAGTGTTATCGGGCCCTCCGGATATTATTTCATTTGCCTCCAGCTTCTATCCATTTTTTCTCGATCCTGGAGAAAATTTCAAGATTGTTAGCTAAATTGAGCTGGCCACTGGTGCCCTGACAGATCCGCCTGACAGTAAACTTCCGAAAACCATGAGCATGATCGACTTCATACACGAACGGCGCGAGTTCATGCCGCTTTGGGAACGTGCCACCGCAGGCGTCCGGATGCTTCGTGACAGATTGCCAACGGAGCTGCTCTATTTCGATACCATCGATCTCCAGACTCAAAAGTTCTTTGAACTTATTCAAACGCTGCTAGTTTTCAAGGATGCGACTGACTTCGCTACTTTGGTCTTGAAGCCTGATCCGTTCAATTATTTTAATTTTCATTTTGGAAAATATCCGGGCTTCATCCATCAGGCAGGGAATACGGACGACGAATTCTTCGAATTTTTGTTGAAGGACCCAGGTGGTAGCCTTGCCGATTCCCTAGGAACCAACTCTGAACACTATGTTGTGATGCCGGTGCCGGGTGAGTGGATCGTCTTTGGTGACAGGTCATGGGGCACGGGGGTGCTGTACGGACCGCCGGATATCATGGAATGCGCAAGGAGCTTTTACCCATTCTTCCTCACACCTCCGAATGGCTTCCGGATTGAGCCTTAGTGTCAGGTTTATTGGCCATGCAAAGTTGAAACACGTTTTCGAGCGATACGGAAAGAGCGCAACTGACAGCGTCCTTTCCGTCTATCCGACAAGTGCTCTGTTTCAGCGTGTGGATCGTCGCAGCCGCACCGTGAGCAGCAATCAACGCAGTTGATTCACGATGGGCACAGTGCGAACCACTTCCTTGCCTGATCGCATCGGCACGTCTCCAGATTTTGTTAGCTTCACGATGAGTAACATTGACTTTATCCACGACCGCGAAACTTTCACGTTGTTTTGGCAGCGGGCGCGTGAGTGCGCGGAAAAACTCGCGGTGATTCCAGCCTCGGACTTGCTCCACTTTGATTCGTCAAACATTGGCACGCAGATTTTTCGTGACCTTATCCGAGGTATCGCGAATTTCAAGGGAACGGGTGAATTCGCTGTAATCGTTTTGAATCCTGATCCGTTCAGCTACTTCTATTTTCATTTTGGAAAATATCCCGGATTCATCGTTAAGGCGCACCACAGCGACAATGACTTCTTTGAAATACTCATGATGGACCCAGCAGACAGTCCAGCCGATGCGATCGGTTTCTATTCGGAGCAGTATGTTGTCTTGCCGGTTTCGGGTGAATGGTTCATATACGCAGATCGGGCATGGGGTGGAGGTACGGGTTTCCTGACAGGTCCGCCTGATGTGATGACATTTGCCAGGGAGTCTTTCGCGTTCTACGAAAATCCAGACCAGCGCTCCGGGCCGGCCTGAACGCGGTTCAGGTCGCTTTACAACTTCGGCTGGCGCCGGGTGCCATGCGAGCTGACAAGAGCACCTTGCAGAAAGGTATTCATATCAATACCTTGGCGCCTTTGTGGAGGCGTTATCCACAGCCTTGCGAACATTTTCTGTGGACAAGTGCACAACAGCAACAGTCAATCCTCCAGCACCGCAGACAAACGCAACCCAAACCCATCGTCACATTCAATCCAATCAAGTCGCGTCATGAAAAATCACTCCAAGCGTATGGCGATGACCTGAGCGCAAACGGCTCACGCCGTGCCGCAGATTCACGCGGTAGACGCCACGCGTGCCCTGCACCGGCCGGTGATGAACCGCAAACACCACCGCGTCGCCCTTGCCGAGCGGCACGACTTCCGTGCGCGACTGCATCCGCGGACGCTGCTCCGTCATCACGAATTCCCCGCCCGTGAAATCCTTGCCTGGCTCGGACAGCAGAATCGCGACCTGAAGCGGAAAGACATGTTCGCCGTAGAGATCCTGATGCAGGCAGTTATAGTCGTCGGTAGCGTATTGAAGGATCAGCGGCGTCGGGCGCATCTGGCCGGCCGCGTGGCAACGCTCGATGAATTCGTCGTGCGCGGCCGGATAGCGCACATCGATACCCATCACCTCATTCCAACGATTCGCAACCGGCGCGAGGTGCGGATAGAGCGCGGCGCGCAGCTCCGCCACCGGATGCGGCAGCGGGTAAGCAAAGTACTTGTATTCACCACGACCGAAGCCATGCTGCGCCATCACAACGCGGCTGCGATACAGGTCGTCGCGTGGATAGAGCGCGACCAGCGCGTCGCATTCCTGCGCACTGAGCAGCCTGGGCAGCATCGCGCAGCCATGACCATTTAATTCTTCTTCGAGATCGAACCAGTCGAGCGCGCCGACGCGCTGTGCAAGCGGGCCGGTGGCGATGCCTGACTCCAGCGCGTCCGCGTGTTTCAGTTTCGGCTCGAATCCAAAATCGAGTTCTAACGCTGGCGAGCGCGGGTTCTTCGCGATCGTATTCATGGGCATTCTCCGTAAGACGATCCATCAGCGATAACCGAGTGTAAGCGCATGCCCAAGGCAACGCCCCCCGACTCTTGCTCTTCAATTCCCGTATCGTTATGAGAGTGCCTCGCGAACTTGCCGCAAGGTTCGTAGTAAAACCCTATCTAACCTCACCCGCGTATCCGGAGACTTTGCCCATGTCTGCCTCCCCAGAGAAGCTCGACGACTGGCTCGACAAAGAGTCGGTGACTGAAGACGACATCACCGCTTTTCCGCTGACGGCAATGGCCGCGACCCTGGAGCGCGAAGAACGTGGCGGTACGGTGCCACCGCTCTGGCACTGGCTGTACTTCTTGCCGATCTCGCCACTGTCCGAGGGCAGTCCTGACGGTCATCCGAAACGCGGTGGTTTTCTGCCGCCGGTGCCGTTGCCACGCCGTATGTGGGCCGGCGGACGCGTAACGTTCCACGCGCCGCTCAAAGTCGGTGAGCATGCGAAACGCACGTCGACCATCGCCAATATCGAAGACAAGACCGGCCGCTCGGGCCGTCTCGTGTTCGTGACGGCGCAGCATACGATTGAAGTCGATGGTGAACTGATGCTCGAGGAAGAGCACGACATCGTCTACCGCGACGCGCCGCAAGAGGGCGCCCGCCCGCCGCAAGCGGCGCTGGCGCCGGAAGGCGAAACGTGGCGCCGCACCGTCGACGCGGACGCCGTGATGCTGTTCCGCTACTCCGCGCTGACCTTCAACAGCCATCGCATCCACTACGACTATCCGTATGTAACGGAGGTGGAGGGCTATCCCGGCCTGATCGTGCACGGTCCGTTGATCGCGACACTCCTCGTCGATCTGGTGCGCCGTGAACTACCGGACGCTACGTTGCAAAGCTTCGCGTACAAGGCGGTGCGGCCTATCTTCGCGGGTCAGCCTTTCACGGTGTGCGGCCGACCTTATGCCGACGGCAAGACGGTCGACTTGTGGGCCAAAGACCACGAAGGCTATCTGAGCATGCGTGCTACGGCGGCGGTGGATGTGTAGAAAATATTTCCAATAAGAAACGAATCGCTGGCTGCCGGCACGCCACCGGCCGACCAGTGGCCACGCGCCATCCGGCCTGCGCCACTCAGCCTTCATAGGCCAAGATCAGCCATTGCAGGCCCGTTCAGACGCCCGGACAAGCCGCTCCGGGCAAATCCGCTTGCCGCCATAAAATCCCGCGTGTATAGTTTCCGAACTTACTCTTGTTTCGCATCGGAAATTAAAGGGATCCTCATGAACGCTTCCACCATCCTCGCCGACCTCGGCATCGCCCACGCGGCGCAAGCTGGCGACATCGCGGTTCACTCGCCGATTACCGGCGAACTCATCGGTCGTGTGGCCAGCAATACGGTGGCGGAAGTCGACGCGGCTCTCGCCCAGGCGAAAGAGGCATACGCGGCCTGGCGCAACGTCCCGGCGCCGCGCCGCGGCGAACTGGTACGTTTGCTCGGCAACCGTCTGCGTGAAAAGAAGCAGGCGCTCGGCAGCATCATCACGCTCGAAACCGGCAAGATCCTGCAGGAAGGCTTGGGCGAGGTGCAGGAAATGATCGACATCTGTGACTTCGCGGTCGGTCTGTCGCGCCAGTTGTACGGTCTGACGATCGCCTCGGAACGCCCGGGCCATCGCATGGCTGAGACGTGGCATCCAATGGGCACCTGCGTCGTTATCTCGGCGTTCAACTTCCCGGCGGCGGTGTGGTCGTGGAATGCCGCGCTGGCGCTGGTGTGCGGCAACGCTGTGATCTGGAAGCCGTCGGAAAAGACACCGTTGACCGCACTCGCCGTCAACCAGATTCTCAGCGAAGCATTGAAGGAATTCGGCGACGCGCCGGCCGGCCTGACCGCGCTGATCAACGGCGGCCGCGACGTGGGCGCGAAGCTGGTGGCCGACCCGCGCGCATCGATTGTCAGCGCGACGGGCAGCACGGAAATGGGCCGCACGGTCGGTGTTGAAGTGGCGAAGCGCTTTGGCCGCTCGCTGCTCGAACTCGGCGGCAACAACGCGGGTATCGTCGCGCAAACGGCGGATCACGAGCTCGCCATGCGCGGCATCCTGTTCTCGGCAGTCGGTACGGCGGGGCAGCGTTGCACGTCGCTGCGGCGCCTGTTCGTGCACGAGAGCGTGTACGACAAGACCATCGAGCGCCTGAAGCAGTTGTACAGCAAGGTGCCGATCGGCAATCCGCTCGAAAAGGGCACGCTGATGGGGCCGCTGATCGACAAGCAATCGTACGCCCGCATGCAGGAAGCGTTGCAGCAGGCCACGGCCGAAGGCGGCAAGGTGTTCGGCGGCGAGCGCGTCGAGGTGAAGGGCCATGAAGGCGGTTACTACGTGCGTCCGGCCATCGTCGAAATGCCGTCGCAAACGGCGGTCGTGCTGAAGGAAACCTTCGCCCCGATTCTCTACGTGCTGCGCTATTCGGATTTCGCCGACGCGGTGGAGGCGAACAATGCGGCGGTGCACGGTTTGTCGTCGTGCGTGTTCACAACCGATTTGCGCGAAGCCGAACGCTTCCTGTCCGACTCGGGCAGCGACTGCGGTATCGCTAACGTGAACATCGGACCGAGCGGCGCGGAAATCGGCGGCGCGTTCGGCGGCGAAAAGGAAACGGGCGGTGGTCGCGAGTCGGGTTCGGATGCGTGGAAGGCGTACATGCGCCGCGCGACCAACACGGTCAACTATTCGTCGGCGTTGCCGCTCGCACAGGGCATCGATTTCAATATCGGCTGATAACGCGGCTGCGCTACTCGTGGAGTAAGACGTGAGTTCCAAAGTCGTGATCGTCGGCGGTGGGGTGATCGGCAGCTCGATTGCGTATTTTCTGCGGCTAGCCGATCCGTCGGTCAGTGTCACGGTGATCGAACGCGATCCGACGTATGCGCGTTCGTCGTCGGCATTGTCGGCGGCATCCATTCGCCAGCAGTTCTCTACGCCGCTTTCCATCCAGATGTCGCTGTTCGGCATCGAGTTTCTGCGCTCGATCGGCGAGCGGCTCCAGATCGACGGTGCGAAACCGTCGATCGATCTGCATGAAGGCGGCTATCTGTTTCTCGCCACGGCCGCCGGCGAGGCGACGCTGCGTGAGAATCACGCGCTGCAAACGAGTTTCGGCGCCGATATCAGCCTGCTCGCTAAAGACGCGTTGCAAGCGCGCTTTCCCTGGCTCAATACCGAAGACCTCGTTGCCGGCTGTTACGGCGAAAGCGGTGAGGGCTGGTTCGACGGTTATGGCCTCGTACAGGGGCTGCGCAAGAAAGCGCAGGCGCTCGGCGCACGCTATATCGCCGCCGACGTCGTTGCGCTGCATCGCGACGGCCAGCATGTCACACGAGTTCAAACCACCAATGGCGAGGCCTACCCCTGCGACTTCGTCGTGAATGCCGCGGGCGCATGGTCGCGCAAAGTGGCGCAGATGGCGGGCATCGACCTTCCGGTGTTCGCGCGGCGCCGCAGTATTTTCAATGTCAAATCGCCCGCGCGGCTCGACCATTGTCCTTTGCTGATCGATCCGAGCGGGGTGTATTTCCGGCCCGAGGGCACTTCGTTTATTTGCGGCACGTCGCCGTCGGCAGATAACGATCCCGACGATTTGCCGCTCGATGAGGTCGACCACGCACTCTTCGACGACGTGATCTGGCCGACGCTCGCGCATCGCGTGCCGCAATTCGAAGCGCTGCGGGTGCAGAACTGCTGGTCGGGCTACTACGAATACAACGTACTCGATCAGAACGCGATCATCGGCTTCCACCCGGATGTCGATAACTGCATTTTTGCCAATGGTTTTAGCGGGCACGGCTTGCAGCAGGGCCCGGCAACCGGCCGCGGCATTAGCGAATTGATTCTGCACGGCCGCTACACGACGCTCGATCTGAGCTCGCTGAGCTTCACCCGCGTGCTCGAAAACCGCCCGATCGTGGAGAAGAACGTGGTTTAAAGGGCAGCGCCGAGAGTGTTCGAGGTGATGCGAAAAACGCAATAGGTAGTGCGTAGATATCGTTTGCCGCCCACCCGGACGATGCCCACAATCGACGCCGATCTTCCTTCAAAAAGATAAACGGCCCGTCACCATGTTCACCTTCAATCCCGCATTCGAAGCGCCAACCGGGTCGCCGATCCGCGAGTTGTTCAAGTATCTGGCACAGCCCGGCATGATTTCGTTTGCCGGCGGTTATCCGGCGAGCGATCTGTTCGATCGCGAAGGTCTCGATGCGGCCGCGGCGCGTGCGTCGCAGCAGCCTACGCTGTGCCTGCAATACGGTCCGACGGATGGCCTCGCCGTCCTCAAGGAGCAACTCGCCCATTTGATGACGCGGCGCGGTACGTCTTGCACCCCGCAGGAATTGCTCGTCACGACCGGTTCGCAGCAAGGCTTTGATCTGTTGCTGCGCGTGATGGTGGCGCCGGGCGACGTGGTGCTGGTCGAACAGCCCGCGTATCCGGCGACCTTGCAGGCGTTGAAGCTGCAAGCGGCCGACGTGGTGACCGTGCCGGTCGATCGGGACGGGCTCGATGTCGCCGCGCTCGCCGCAGTGCTCGAGGCGGGCACATTGGCGCGGCCGCCGAAGCTGCTCTACACCGTTCCGACCTTTGCGAATCCAACCGGCGCGACTTTGTCGCTCGAGCGTCGCATGGCGTTGTTGAAGCTGGCGGCGCGTCACCATTTTCTGATCGTCGAAGACGATCCCTATGGCGACCTGCGTTTCAGCGGCACGGCTTTGCCGTCGCTGCTGGCGTTGAGCGATCAGGTACCGGGTTCACGCGACTGGGTTGTGCATTTTTCGAGTCTGTCGAAAATCGTCGCACCGGGTTTGCGGGTCGGCTGGATGGTCGCGCATGCGGAAATCTTGCGCCGCTGTCTGGTCGCCAAGCAGACCGTCGATCTATGCAGCTCGCCGTGGACCCAGGCGATTGCCGCCGAATACCTTGCCAGCGGAGCGTTGGAGCGCCATTTGCCACGGATCGTCGACGCCTACGCCATGAAGTGCCGCACGCTGTGCGATGCGCTCGACCAGCATCTAGGTGGCGCCATCGCGTTTCATCGTCCTGCCGGCGGCATGTTCGTGTGGGCACGATTGACGGGTGGCCAGAATGCGTCCGACACGCTGCGGGCGTGTATCGAGCGCAACGTCATGTTCGTGCCGGGTGTTGCCTTCTATAAAGACAATATCGATCTGGCGGCACTGCGCCTGTCATTTGCAGCGCCCGGCATCGCCGAAATCGAAACCGGCGTGCAGAGAATGAAGCAGGCGCTCACACTCGTTTGATGACGGCTAAGGCGACTAACGCGGTATTGGTGGAAAAGCAGTAAGCGCAATGCCTGAAATAACCCGGTGGGCACGCGGTGCTCAGCCGGTTTTTTTATGTCAACGCTAAATCCTCGCGATTTAGCATAGACCGGTCGATCCGGTAAAGCGGCGTTATGTCACGCGCGACCGGACTCCTCCCGCTGCTCCGCTCAAGGCCGCAGGTAGATGTGCTGCGTCCTTTGTACGCCGTCAGCTTCTTTGCGTGCCGTTTTAACTCAAACGGCCGTTTCGATTGCGATGCGTCTTCTAATGGTTTAATCCCGCCGGCTCCGTATTTCCGTCAAACTCCTGAAACATGGCTGATTGTTAAATGGAGCGTGGCGCTGGTTTTTAACTATAAATATCGGTTATCATCGCTGGCCTTCGGCGAATGATTTCGATGAATTAATTCATCGGCATCCACGTTAATACCGTCGCATCGAACCAGAAAAAATCAGATGAAGATGTCGCGTAAAAAGATTGCAATCCTGGTAGCCGGTCTTCTGGTCGTGGCCGGCGTGGTCATTCAGGCGGTGTGGCGTCCATTTGCGCATCGCAAAGTCGCCGAGAACAGCGAAATCGTGCTCGATATTCATCACCCGGATGCGGTGATCGACAGCGAAGCGCTCTCGCGTTTGCCGCGCGACATTTTGCGTGTGCCGCTGTTGCACGACGTGCTGACCCAGGACTTCGTCGACTATTACGAATCGAATGACACGCGGCTGTCCACGGAAGGCGCACTGCGGCGGCTTGCATTCGAACATCAACTGGACTGGCGTGATGAACTGATCCGCCGCGTATTCGACGAACCGGCGCACGTGCTGCTATGGCGCTCGCCGGACGGCCGCCTCGGTTACTGGGTGATGTCGATACACCGCAACGGCCTGGCGAAGCTGCTGCAAGGCTTCGGCAATGTTGCCGCGAGCGATTCGCAGTTGAGCCAGGTGGCCAGGCTTTCCGGCGACGTGCCGGTCTACGCGTTGAAGCTGGCGGTGGGCCGCACGATTCTGTTCGCAACGAAAGACGACCGCCTCGTGGTGATATCCGCCCCCGGCGTGCTGCTCGACCCGAAAGGCGGCTTGCTGGGCGAGCGGGCCGACGCTGTGTCAGAGATGCTGTCGTCCGGCCGCGACGATGCGGCGAGCGCCTATCGACTCGACGCCCCCGGCGACGCGCCGAAGGGGCACCGGCTAGTGGTGTCGGCGAATTATTTGTCGTTTGGCTATCAGGCGTTTTTCTCCGGCATCGACGCGCTGCGATTCGATTTTTCGACCAACGGCAATGCCGCGGCGAACTGGCAGACTTCCGCGCTGATCGAGCCGGGCAAGTTGCCCCAGGAGTGGAATAGCGCCGACTTGTGGCGCGCGTTGCCGGCTAATCCGGCGGCGTGCACGAGCTTGCCGGCCGACTGGAAAGAGGCGTCGGGCCTGTTGGGCAAGGTGGCCGATGTCGGCGCGGAGGGGGCTGCCGCGATCGGCGATCAGCTCACCGGTCCCGCGGCCGTCTGCTGGTACGCGAAGTCCGCGCTGGTCGCACCGGTGTTCGTCGCGCGCGTGAAGACACAGGACGCGGCGAGCATCGCTGCGCTGAAGGCGTCGCTCGGCAAGACCTTTGGCGACGTGATCGGCGCATACGAGGCAAAGGCTGCCCAATCCGGTGACGCCGGTTCGGGCTATCGCCGCCTGCCGGTCACGCAGCACGACCAGGGCGCGGGCGTCACGGTGTGGCAACGGCCGGTCAGTGCGCGCTCGGGTACGGCTTTGTCCAGCAAGGCGTCGTTCGCATCGCAGTTGTCGGCGGAGCGTTATTTCCCGGTGACACTCGCTTTGGCGCACGGTTACCTGATCTTCTCCCCCGATTCACGTCTGGTCGACGACACGCTCGCCGTGCTCGACAAGCGCTATCCGGCGCTCGCGGACACGCTCGCGCCGCAACGTCTGCCGCGCACGATTCTGACGCTGACGCCTTCGTCCGCGGCTGCGTTGATCGAACGCGAAGCGGGCGCGGCGCTGCCGGCGGATCAGGAGGCGGTGTTCCGCAATGCATCGCGCACGCATCTCGTGCCGAAGCTGCATGCGCTCGCCCACTACCCGCCGGTTTCGTTGACGCTGCCGCAGAACCTGCCGGGTTCGACGGGCTGGGTTCCGGTTGAGTGGTGGTTCGATCGCGCACAGGCGGGTGCAAGTAGTGCTGCGGACGCCGGTGCGGCTGATGCGCCTGCTGATCAACCCGGCACTGAGGGCGATTGAATGCGCCGCCTTCACGTCGGTGACGTGGCATCCGCGACGGATGCATGCGTAGCGGCGCAAGCGCCCGCAGCGCATGCAATCGCGTACGTGCACGGCTCGCGGGCCGCCGCGCGCCGCACGTGGCTCGCGCGCGCTGCGTCGGCGCTCGTCATGGCGAGTCTTTCGCCCTATGCAACCGCCCTCACCACCAGCACCGCATCGCCCGACCCCGACGCGCTCTCGCCGCAGCAATCCGCCGCGTTTCGCGCCTGGTTTGCGCGTATCGTCGACCAGCAAATGCGTCGCGGCCCCACGCCGCGCTGGACTCAACGCGATTGCGCGGGGCTTGTGCGGTTTGCCGTCGGCGAAACACTCAAGCCGCATGACAGTAAATGGCTGCGCGCCAACGGCATGACCAGTCTCGCGGACGCCAGCAGCATGCCGCCCGAACTGCAACTGTCCGCATCGCAACGCGCAATCGCCAATCGCTGGACCCGGATCGACGGTTCCACCGGCGCGTACGCGTCGGCGATCGCGCTGATTCAACGCAACAGCCGGTTTGTTTCGAAGGACGTGAATCAGGCGCTGCCCGGCGACCTGCTGTTCTTCGACCAGGGCGACGACCAGCATCTGATGATCTGGCTGGATCGCTATATCGCTTATCACACAGGCACCGTTACGCCGACCGATACCGGTTTGCGCGCCGTGGCCGTCTCCGACCTGATGCAATGGAAAGATTCCCGCTGGCAGCCGCTCGACGGCAATCCGAATTTCGTTGGCGTGTTTCGTTTGGACTTTCTGACACCATGACCCGAATGCAATCCGTCACTGCGTCGCGCGCCTGGCTCGGCAACTTGCAACGTCGCGCGGGCGTTGCGCTGGTCGCGCTTTTTGCGGCCATGACACTCGTCATCGCACCGCCGGCCCATGCCGACGACGATGCTTCGAACACCGCCGCCGATACCAATATCGCCGCGAATCCGACGCTGCAATCCGCACCGTCGAGCAACTTCGCTTCGCAGAAAGTCGACGGACAACCGTTCTTCCTGCTCTCGGATGCGAGCTTCGGCAGCGATCAGTTGGCACAGGTGCGGCTTGAGGCGCCCGGCCGCGAGTTTAAGGACGCGTTGCAGGCGTACGGCGGCGCGGACATCGTCGTATATCGCGTACCGAAGCCGTTGGACTTTTTGAAGGCGCAGAAGAATCTGCATCGTCTGAACGTCGCGCCGAATTATCAGGGCGAAGGTCTGGCGAATACGCTGGCTTATCTGTGGGACCGCTGGTTCACCGAAGCACGCCGCGCCTGGCAGCGCGTGCTCTCGTTCGCGACACGCAGCAAAGTGACCCAGGCCGAGCCGCAATTCAAGCTCGGTGAGGAGACCGGCAAGCAGACACAATTCCATCAGAACTCGCAGTTCGCGCCGCTGAAAGGCTATGACATGGTCGCGCGCTTTCGCTATCCGATCTGGGACGCGAAGGTGATCGAGCCGCCGAAGGGCGTGAATCTCGAGGGCAGCAGCAGTAATTTTATTGAAGCAAGTTCGGGCAACGTAATGATTCCGGTCGGCAAGCTGCCGCCGGGGCTGTACATCGTCGAGGCGGTGATCGGCAACTATCGCGCGCATACCTTGCTGTTCGTGTCGGACACGGTCGCGGTCGTGAAAGCGGCGTCGAGCGGCATGCTGGTGTGGACCGCACGGCGCGACAACGGCAAGCCGGTGCCGAATACCGACGTGAGCTGGACCGATGGCGTCGGCGTGCTGCAAAGCGGCGCGACCGGTAACGACGGCGCGCTGGTGCTGCAACACGTGAGCCCTGAGCGCAGCTACGTGCTTGGCACCGATCCGCAAGGCGGCGTGTTCGTCTCGGAGAATTTCTATTACGACAGCGAGATCTACAACACCAAGATCTACGCGGTGACCGACCGCCCGATGTACCGGCCGGGCGACGCGGTGCATGTGAAGTTCATCGGCCGCACGTTCCAGAACGCAACGCAATCCACCGCGCCTGCCGAGGCCGATATCAAGCTCGACGTGCTCGATCCGAACGGTTCGCCGGTGGCCAGCAGCAAGACGCATTTTGCTTCCGACACGGGCGCGGACGTGTCCTTCACGCTGCCCGCCGATGCCACTGCGGGCGGCTATACGCTGCGCTTCGACTACAACGGCGATGTCTACGGCAGCGCATTTCGCGTCGCCGAATATGTGAAGCCGCATTTCGACGTCAACCTGTCGATGGATAAAGCCGACTATGCGACGGGCGAGCAACTGAAGGGCAAGATCCAGTTGCGCTATCCGGACGGCAAACCCGTGCGCGACAGCAAGGTGTCGGTCACGCTGCGGGCTCAGAAAGTGACGATCGTCGACGGTGAACTGCGCTATGCCGGATTGTTCCCGGTCAAGCTGGAACAGCAGGAACTCACAACCGATAGCGACGGCAACGCGAGCCTCACGCTGCCCGCCGCCAAAGAACCAAGCCGTTATGCGTTGACGCTGTTCGCACAGGACGGCGCGGCCTATAAGGTGCGTGTCACGCGTGAAGTGCTGATCGCGCGCGGCGCGACGCCTTATCGTCTGTCGACGGCCAAGTCGTTCTCGCAGCCGAAGGAAGCGGTCAATTTCGATCTGCAAGCGCTGGGTACGATCGATCCGTCGTCGCATGCGCCGGCCAAATGGGAATGGACGCGCCTCGAATCGCAGACACATGGCGAAGGCGCACTCAAGGGCGCAACGGCAGGCGGCAAGTTGTCGTTCCCGGTGCAATTCGATGAGCCGGGCTCGTACATGCTGTCCGTCAAGGACGACACGGGCAATCTGCTCGCGGCCACGAGCCATTGGGTGGCGGGTGATGGTCTGAAGGCGATTCCGGGCAGCGTCGAGATCGTGTTCGATCGCGACAAGTACAAGATCGGCGATACCGCCGAAGCACTGATTACCTTCCCGATGCCGGTCGACGATGCACTCCTGACGCTCGAGCGCGACAACGTCGAACACCGTGCGTTGCTGACAGCGGGCGGCGACTGGTTGCAACTGCAACGCGTGGCGCCCTCGCAATGGAAGGCGCGTATCAAGGTCGGCGAAGAATTCGCGCCGAATATGACGTTCTCGGTGTTGTACGTGCATGCCGGCGAATACGTGTTCCAGAACGCGGGCATCGTGGTCGCGCAACCGCAGATCGAACTGAACGTGAAGAGCGACAAGCCGGTGTACGGTCCGGGCGATACGGTCACGCTGAATTTCGACAGCACGCTGAACGGCAAACCGGAAGCAGCGAACCTGACGGTGAGCGTGGTCGATGAAATGGTCTACGTATTGCAGCCGGAAATCGCGCCGAATATCGTCGACTTTTTCTATCATCCGCGGCGTAACAACGTGCGGACCTCGTCGAGCCTGTCGTTCATTACGTACGACCTTGCACGCTCGCCGTTGAAGGGCGCGCCGGGTGGCCCGCAACGCGCGAACTACAACGAGCGCGGCGTGAAGGTGCTCGAACGGCCGCGTCGTGACGATCAGGACACGGCAGCGTGGGAAGGCACGCTGAAGACCGACGCGAACGGTCATGCCAGCATGACGTTCAAGATGCCGGACTCGCTGGCCCGCTGGCGCGTTACCGTGCGCGCGGCGGCGCCGGACGGCATGGTCGGCCAACGCACCGCTTACGTGCGTTCGGATAAGGCGCTGTATCTCAAGTGGAGCGGACCGTCGCATTTCCGCGTCAACGATCAGCCGGCCATCGACATGATCGCCTTCAATCAGACCGACGCGGATGTGGACGCCGAGTGGGTGGTCAACGGCGGCGGACTCTCGTTGAACCAGAAGGTCACGCTTAAGCGCGGCGCCAACTATCTGCGTCTGCCTACAGGGGCGTTGAAGGCCGGTTTGGTTGACGCGAGCTTGCGCCGTGCCGGTAAAGATGTAGATCGCTTGCAGACCACTATCGTGCTCGATGCGAGCGGCTGGCTCGATCTGCATCAGAACACGGTGGCGCTCGACGGTTCGAACAAGCCGCTCAATTTGCCGCCGGATGCACAGGACGTCAGCGTGCGTTTCATCGGCAGTGCAGCGAGCCAGTTCGCGCGCGTCGCCGACGATCTGATCAACTATCCGTACGGTTGCGCCGAGCAGACCTCGAGCCGCCTGATTCCTTTGGCGCTTGCTCACGATGCGATTGGCCGTGGCGACAATGCAAGTTCGACGCAGGGGCTCGAAGCGCTATTGCGCAATCAGCGTCAACGTCTGGCGATGCTGGCGGGTGTCGGCGGCACGTTCGGCTGGTGGGGCGATACGACCGGCGGCAGTTCGCTGATTACCGCTTACGCGTACTACGCGGACTGGCTCGCGAGCCGCAGCCTCGGCATTACGCTGCCTGCCGACAACTGGCAGCACGCGATGGACGTCTATCGCGACGCCGGCGCCAAAGAGCCGCTGTTGCATCGCGCGCTGGCGCTGTGGTTCATGCAGCAGATGGGCCTGCCGGTCGCCACGCCGGTTTCGGGCGTCGCGGCGGATTTGACGAGCGATGCAGCGGCCACCGGCAAAGCTCCGTTGGCTAACGTCGCCTATGGCGCGTCGGACAGCATCGTGTTCGCCCAGGCCGATTCGCCGCGCGGCAAGCAGATGGCGACGCTGCTGATCGCCAACCTGGCGCGCAGTTCGAATGCTCAACTGCCCGATGGCTTCGATGCCGCGGCGAGTGCTGCGCGTACGGCTCTCGCTAACGATCCTGCGCCGCTCGTGCAGAGCCTGCTTTACATGACCGGCGGCGACGGCGGCGCGGCGATCGATGCATCGGCCTTGCTCGCGAAGAGCAGCGCCGATTACCCGACGCTCGATCGCGCGTTGACCTTGCTGTGGGTGCGTAAAGCGCTCGGCGGCGACACGGCGCCGGCTTCACTGTCGTCGCTGCAAGGCGCGGGCTGGACACGCGCTGTGACGTCGACCGGCACGCCCCTCTGGAAGTGGAATGGCGCGGCACTGCCTACCGCGCTCGATGCGGGCGGCGCGCGCACCGATGTGAACGCACTGGTTTCGTTCCGCAGCCATGCGAGCGAGGACAGTCGCCTGAACATCACGGTCGAACGCCGTTTCTACAAGCTCGAACCGCTCGAAGTGAAGGTCGATCCGAAGAAGGGAGACGCCGGGAGTCAAATGGGCCGCTCGGCATTTACCGCGCGTCTGGTGAAGTCAGGCGATGCGATCGACAGCAATGCGCTGTACGTCGACGAAGTCACGCTCACGCCGCGTTCGGGCAACGCTTACCACTACGGTCTGCTCGACGTGCCGCTGCCGCCGGGTGGCGATGTCGAGGCGACAAGCTGGGGCGTGTCGATCGACGGATTGCCGGGCGCAAAGGACGGCGCAAGCGGTCCACAGCCGTTCGCGCGTGCTGCGTCGTACGAGATGGGTGAGCTCGCGTATCACCAGCCGGTGCCCTTGCTCGATCGTCCGGTGACGCTGCGGCAACTGGTTCGCTTCGCCTTGCCGGGCACGTTCGCGTTGCCGCCGGCTCGCTACTTCCGCATGTATCAGCCGGACGCCAAGGCGTTCGAAGGCGGCAAGAGCGATCGCGTGACAAGCCTGCGTATTCAGTAAGCGAAACCGCCATGTTCTCCGCTCTTTGGCATTCGCGCGATCGTCTGGCAGTTACGCTGCGGGTTGCGTTCGTGGTGGGAGCGGGGTGCGTTTTTAGTGGTGCGAGTGCGAGTGCGGCTGCGGCGAGTACATTGCCGAGCGCATCGCCGACCGTCTCCGCTGAGCAAATGCTGCGCTTTGCCTGGTTGCGCGACGGTCAATCGCAGCTTTGGCAATTCAACGCCGCTGCCGCCACGACTGCCGCCGCGGACGGTCTCACGCCGCAGTCCGCACGTCCGTTGCCGGCGACGCTGGAAACGCCGCTTGGCAGCGTGTGGAAGCTGTTCGTCTATGGTTATCTGGTCGATCGCAATATCGCCACGCCGGACTACGTCTGCAACGGCGGCGATCCTGAAGAAGTGTACTGCTGCATGACAGGCGGTCACGTCGACCGTGAACATGCACTGGTGCAATCGTGCGGACGTTTTTTCGAACCCGCGCGCCTGCAACTCGATTCGGCCGATTGGCGCAAGTACTGGACGGCCGCGCATGCACCCGTCTGGCTGCGCGACCTCCACGCGATGACCCCCACCCGTCGCGTGCCGGTGACCGAGCTGCTCGCCGCATTGCAGGCGATGCCGGCAAGGTCACGCGAAGCGGCGTCGAGCACGCTGGTGTCGGTGCTGACGAGTGGGCGCGGTGAGGGCACCGTGTCGCTCTACGGCAGCGTGTTGCGCGCCAAGACCTGGACCATGCCGGACCCGGCGCGGCCCGGTGCTTCGATCGGCGGTGCGGCAGGCTGGCTCGCCGATGGCACGCCGGTGTGGCTGGGCGGCGCCGGCGGTAGCGCACGGGTGCTGGCGGCCGCTGCGCCGCGCATCGCGCCGTTGTTCACGCAAATCACCGTGCCCGACGACAACGCGTGCGTGCTGGTCGACTTCTTCAGCCGTTATCCGATTCGTGAGGTGCTCGGCGATAAAGGGCCGGCGGCGGTGCCCGAGGGTCCGTTGCGCGGCGATTTCCGGGTCGGCTTCGTCAACGGCAACTGGGCGCGGGTGGAAAGCCAGGGCGAACTGCGGCTGGATCGCGACGCTGCCGGTGCGCCGCAGATAGTGGGCCGCTTCGGCATGAACGACTACGTCGCGCGGGTGGTCGAGCGGGAAGGCGACACGAGCCAGCCGGAAGCGGCGAAGGCTTTGGCGGTGGCGGCGCGCTCCTACGTCGTGCAACATGGCAATCACGACCACGGCTGCTTTCGTATCGACGACAGCAGTAGCACGCAGCGCGTCCTGCCGCGCGTGCCGACCGCTGCGGCGCGCCGTGCAGCCGATCTGACCGACGCGCTGGTGCTCACCGGCGTGCCGGTTCAGTATCACCACGACAAGGCCGCCCCCGGTCAGATGAGCTGGCTTGCCGCGAAGGCGTCCGCGCAAACCGGTCTCACTTTCGACGCGATTTTGTCGCGCACCTGGCCGCAAGCAACCTTGACGTCGTTCGAGAGTCCGCTGTCCGGTGATTGCATCCAGGTGGCGGGGGCCCAGCAATGGTTGCAGCGCAACGCGCCGTTGTGGGCACGGCGCATGGACGGCGCAGCCGGTTACGAGACCCCCGATCTGCCCGCGGTGTGCGAGGTGCGCGAAGGACGGCCCTATGCGGACGCGCAGCGCAATCGCGTGTACGTATATCGTCTGCAGACCGAAGAGGACCGTATCGCGCTGACGCATGAATATATTCACCTCGCGTTCCAGCATCATCCGCGCGGCCTCGATGAAGCGTTTGTCGAACGTACCGCTCGCACGCTGATCCGTACGGACAATCCCATCCAATGAATACCCTCTCGCGCTCGCTTTCCGCTATGTTCCGCGCGCTTCCTGTGACGCGCCACGTTCGAATTCCCGCGACCGTTGCCTTGGCGTTTCTCACGCGGGGCGTTCGAGTTCGCGTGGCTGTCACCTCATCACATCTTGTGCGCGGTGTTCGAGTTCACATGGCAGTTGCGGTGGCCTCGGCTGTGCTGGCGGCGAGTATGACGACGAATGTGCAAGCCGCCGGCGCGGACGGTAATGGCGGTGCGCTCGCCGATCTGACCGGCGCATTCGGTGGTTGGCGCCACAGCGGGTTGACGAACGAAGGCGAGCACTTCGTGGCGGCCTATCCCCGTCCGCCGGTCGACCGTGGTGCGCAACGCTATCGCACGCTGATCGAAGGGCGCCTGAAGCACATCGACAAACACGCGCGTAAGCCGCCCACATTGGTCGTCAACGGCAATCCGACGCCGCTCTATACCGACGACGAAGGCGCGTTCGCGCGCCCGTGGGCATTCGGGGCGGGTTCGAACAGCATCGAATTGATTTCCGCCGACGGCAAACAGCACCAGCGCATGCAGTTCTACGAAGCCGATCACAGCAAGCCGCAGGCGAAATTGCGCGCGATCGTCACGTGGGATGACCCGAAAGCGCAGGTGGATTTGCACGTGATCACACCCGGCGGCCTGCATGCGTTCTTCGCCAATCCCACGCTCGAAGACGGCAGCGGCTTCGACGTCGATTCGGTGGACGGTGCGGGGCCGGGCATATTTTCATCGGCGGCGCCCGAGCATGGTACGTGGCTGTTCTTTCTGAACTACTGGGGCAATTTCGATTCGACCGGCTACAACTTCGACGCCGCCGCGCACGAGCGCGACGTGATTACCGCGACGTTGACGCTGGTTTTCAATGAAAACACGCCGAACGAGCGGCGTGAAACAATGGTCGTGCCGCTGCGCAAGATCGGCGACCTGCTGCTCGTGAAAAGCGAGCGACTCTGAGGGTGGGATGGGAGCAGTGACGATGAAGGTCAAGACAACGGGTTGGGCGATGGCTGGCCGGATGATGCTTGTCGTCGCCTGTTTGCAGGTTGCGACGGTAGCGCACGCGAGCGATATCGACTTCGGCGCGCCGTTGAACGGCTGGCGCAACACGAGCGGCGACACCCAGCGCTATACGCAGGACGTGCACTATCCGGCAGTGACGGTGACGACGCCGGAAGGCCAGTCGAAGTTCGCACTGATCGAAGGGCAGATCCGTAACACGCCGAAGAAGAAAGGCACCACGGTGGGCACGTTGGTGGTCGACGGTACGCCGTTGCCGCAGCGTATCGAGGAAGACGGCAAGTTCTCGCGGCCTTACGCGTTTCCGTCCGGCAGCAATGGCGTTGAACTGCGGGCACCGGATGGTTCACGCAAGCGCGTGCAGTTTTACGACGCGTACAGCGGTAAAACCCAACCGAAATTGCGCGTGGTGCTCGCATGGGACACCGATGGCACCGATCTTGACTTGCATGTGGTCTCGCCGGACGGCGTGCACACCTGGTACGGCGACCGTGTCGCGCCGAATGGCGGCTCGCTCGACGTGGACGTGACGACCGGCTATGGGCCGGAGATCTACTCGTCGGCGGCGCCGTTGAAGGGGACCTATCTGGTCTACGTGAATTACTTCGGCAATGGGAATAGCGGCAGCGATATGACCGTCGCGCAGGTGACGATCATCACGAACGAGAATACGCCAAATGAGAAGAGCGAAACGATTCGGGTGCCGATGCGCAAGCCAGGCGAGCTGACGCTGGTGAAGACGTTTGTGATGCCCTAGGAGAATGCTGGGCGATGTGCACGGCATGCGCTTGCCGTGCATGACGCACGACAAGCGCAACTGCTTGCTTAACGGTCGAGGAACGACTTCAGGCGATCTGCGCGGCTCGGATGCATCAGCTTACGCATGGCCTTGCTTTCGATCTGACGAATCCGCTCACGCGTGACGTCGAACTGCTTGCCGACTTCTTCGAGCGTGTGGTCCGACTTCGTGTTAATGCCGTAGCGCATGCGCAGCACCTTCGCTTCGCGCGGCGACAGCGAGTCGAGCGCGTCGTCGATGGCGGCGCGCAAGTCGGCCTGCATCGCTGCATCAGCCGGCGAGGACGCTGCCGAATCTTCGATCATGTCGCCGAGCGTGGCGTCGCCGTCGTCACCCACCGGCGTTTCCATCGACACCGGCTGCTTGGCGATCTTCAGAATGCCGCGCACTTTCTCTTCCGACAGTTCCATGCGTTCTGCCAGCACCGACGGATGGGCTTCCTGACCGGTCTGTTGCAGGATCTCGCGCGAAATGCGGTTGAGCTTGTTGATCGTTTCGATCATGTGCACCGGCACGCGGATCGTGCGAGCCTGATCGGCGAGCGAACGCGTCACAGCCTGACGAACCCACCAGGTGGCATACGTCGAGAACTTCCAGCCACGGCGGTATTCGAACTTGTCCACGGCCTTCATCAAACCGATGTTGCCTTCCTGGATCAGATCGAGGAACAGCATGCCGCGGTTGACGTACTTCTTTGCGATCGAGATCACCAGGCGCAGATTCGCCTCGATCATCTCGCTCTTGGCCTTGCGCATCTTCGACTCGGCCGCAACCATCTGACGGTTGATCTCTTTCAGATGCTTGAGCGGCAGCGAAACGGTTGCCTCGATGTCGATCAGCTTCTGCTGTTCCGACTGGATTGCCGGCAGATGACGCTCCAGCGCCGCGCCGAACGACGACGATCCGCGTGCGGCACGCTCGGTCCAGCCGAGATCGGCTTCGTGACCCTTGAACGATTCGATGAACTGCTCGCGCGGCATGCCGCTCTTCGTCACGACGATTTGCAGAATGTTGCGTTCGATCGCGCGAACCTGGGCGACCTGGCTTTGCACGTCGCCGCACAGGCGGTCGATCGTGCGGGCCGTAAAGCGAATCTTCGCGAGGTGCTGCTGGATCTCTTCGCGGGCACGCAGGTAAGCCTTCGAGCTGACGTCGCCGCGCGTGTGCGAGGCGTTCATCTGATCGGACAGGATGCCGACCTGGGCGAAGATTTCGAGGCAATCGCTCGTGAGTTGCTTCAGACGTGCTTCGTCTGCTGCCGAGGAGTCGGCCGGGCCGGCGTCGTCTTCTTCTTCTTCATCGCTGTCGACATCGTCGGTCGCGTCGGCGTCGACGTCCGCTGCGGCGTCTGCAGTGGTGTCTTCCGCGGCGGCGGTGTCTTCATTCAGGCCGTCGACCAGTTCGTCGATCCGCAGTTCGCCGTCCGCGACCTGTTGGGCGCTCGCCAGAATGGCGGAGATCGCGAGCGGGCAAGCGGCGATCGCCTGCACCATTTCGTGCAGACCGTCTTCAATGCGCTTCGCAATCGCGATTTCGCCCGCGCGGGTCAGCAGCTCGGTTGCGCCCATTTCGCGCATATACATGCGCACGGGGTCGGTCGTACGGCCGAACTCGGAATCGACGGTCGACAACGCGACTTCGGTTTCCTCATCTGCCTGATCGTCCGACACCACGGCGGGGGCGTTCGAGTTGAGCAGCAGGGTTTCCGCATCCGGAGCCTGCTCGTAGACCTGCACGCCCATGTCGTTGAAGGCGCTGACGATGCTGTCGATCGCCGCGGTTTGCGCGAAGTTGTCGGGCAGGTGGTCGTTGATCTGCGCGTGGGTCAGGTAGCCTTGCTCCTTGCCCAGCTGGATCAGCGCGCGCATCTGGCGCTGACGCTCTTCAGCCTGTTGCGGCGGCAGTTCGGCCGCTACGGGGATCGCTTTGCCAGCGCCTTTGCCCTTGGCTGTACGGCCAGCGGGCGCTTTGGCGGTGTATCCGGCAGTTTCGTGTTGCGAATCTTCGCGATCAAAAGGGTTCACGTATTCTCCTCTAGAGGCTTCGCTATGAGACGCAAGACGCTACCGTCAGGCGTTTCGAGCATGGCTCAACATCACCTGAGTGACTCAACGCGGTTGTTTGGCTGTGCTCTGGGGAGCAAAAAAGATGAGCCCGCACTAAGCGGGCCGATAGAAATGTGCGAAATTCGCGCGGCTCGCATTATATACGACCTTGCGCCTTCGCGCTCATTGTGCGTACACCTTTTGTCATGCGCTCTTGCCACAGGCCTGTTCGCGTGCCGTTGGTCGTTGGGCGGATGCTCGTCATGGGCGGCGCGCCGACAGGTCGTCGCGCTTAAGAACAGCCTTCCTACTATAGATGAAGTCGCACGCCCTCACACGGTGTCCCCACATTTTGTGGCCTCGCTATATATAGGGGCGCCATGGAAGGATGCAAGTTCTGGTGTTGATTCGTGCTTACTCAAAAGAAAATTCGCAGAAGGGGGTTGACGACGGGGCAGTCGATCTCCATAATCTCGTTTCTCTGCTGCTGATGCAGCGACGCAGAACGAAGCGGTACCGGTGGTTGCGCAGGTGGGCGACACGGTGCGGATTCGGTGGTGAATGCGTATTTGATCTTTAAAAATTAACAGCCGATAAGTGTGGGCGCTTGATGCGCGACGCGCGGTGGACTCTTCGGGGTCTGCCGGAAGCGAAAGTATCAAGTCTCACACGAGTATTAAAGGAAGGTTTTCCTGTCGGGGTGGATTCACGCCGGCAGGTTAATCATTCGTCAGTACGTTGAGTGAGCGACCGGTTTCGAAAGAGACCGAAAAACAGTAACAGGTTTGAACTGAAGAGTTTGATCCTGGCTCAGATTGAACGCTGGCGGCATGCCTTACACATGCAAGTCGAACGGCAGCACGGGGGCAACCCTGGTGGCGAGTGGCGAACGGGTGAGTAATACATCGGAACGTGTCCTGTAGTGGGGGATAGCCCGGCGAAAGCCGGATTAATACCGCATACGCTCTACGGAGGAAAGGGGGGGATCTTAGGACCTCTCGCTACAGGGGCGGCCGATGGCAGATTAGCTAGTTGGTGGGGTAAAGGCCTACCAAGGCGACGATCTGTAGCTGGTCTGAGAGGACGACCAGCCACACTGGGACTGAGACACGGCCCAGACTCCTACGGGAGGCAGCAGTGGGGAATTTTGGACAATGGGGGCAACCCTGATCCAGCAATGCCGCGTGTGTGAAGAAGGCCTTCGGGTTGTAAAGCACTTTTGTCCGGAAAGAAAACGCTCTGGTTAATACCCGGGGCGGATGACGGTACCGGAAGAATAAGCACCGGCTAACTACGTGCCAGCAGCCGCGGTAATACGTAGGGTGCAAGCGTTAATCGGAATTACTGGGCGTAAAGCGTGCGCAGGCGGTCCGCTAAGACAGATGTGAAATCCCCGGGCTTAACCTGGGAACTGCATTTGTGACTGGCGGGCTAGAGTATGGCAGAGGGGGGTAGAATTCCACGTGTAGCAGTGAAATGCGTAGAGATGTGGAGGAATACCGATGGCGAAGGCAGCCCCCTGGGCCAATACTGACGCTCATGCACGAAAGCGTGGGGAGCAAACAGGATTAGATACCCTGGTAGTCCACGCCCTAAACGATGTCAACTAGTTGTCGGGTCTTCATTGACTTGGTAACGTAGCTAACGCGTGAAGTTGACCGCCTGGGGAGTACGGTCGCAAGATTAAAACTCAAAGGAATTGACGGGGACCCGCACAAGCGGTGGATGATGTGGATTAATTCGATGCAACGCGAAAAACCTTACCTACCCTTGACATGTATGGAATCCTGCTGAGAGGTGGGAGTGCCCGAAAGGGAGCCATAACACAGGTGCTGCATGGCTGTCGTCAGCTCGTGTCGTGAGATGTTGGGTTAAGTCCCGCAACGAGCGCAACCCTTGTCCCTAGTTGCTACGCAAGAGCACTCTAGGGAGACTGCCGGTGACAAACCGGAGGAAGGTGGGGATGACGTCAAGTCCTCATGGCCCTTATGGGTAGGGCTTCACACGTCATACAATGGTCGGAACAGAGGGTCGCCAACCCGCGAGGGGGAGCCAATCCCAGAAAACCGATCGTAGTCCGGATCGCACTCTGCAACTCGAGTGCGTGAAGCTGGAATCGCTAGTAATCGCGGATCAGCATGCCGCGGTGAATACGTTCCCGGGTCTTGTACACACCGCCCGTCACACCATGGGAGTGGGTTTTACCAGAAGTGGCTAGTCTAACCGCAAGGAGGACGGTCACCACGGTAGGATTCATGACTGGGGTGAAGTCGTAACAAGGTAGCCGTATCGGAAGGTGCGGCTGGATCACCTCCTTTCTCGAGCTAACGTGTCGAACGTTGAGCGCTCACGCTTATCGGCTGTGAAATTAGACAGTAAGTCAGACAGACTGAGGGGTCTGTAGCTCAGTCGGTTAGAGCACCGTCTTGATAAGGCGGGGGTCGATGGTTCGAATCCATCCAGACCCACCATTGTCTTGTCTGCGATGGCTGCGCTAGTCGATGAACCCCGAGGTGTGATGATGGTCTGTGCATGACTGGGGGATTAGCTCAGCTGGGAGAGCACCTGCTTTGCAAGCAGGGGGTCGTCGGTTCGATCCCGTCATCCTCCACCAATCTTCAATGCCGGTTTTACTGCGGCAAACCTTGAAAGGGGTTTGCGGTGTAGTGAAACAGGCATTGGCGATTGAGCCAGTCAGAGTGATACGCGGTTATAGCAACTGCGATATCGGCTGTCGTTCTTTAACAATCAGGAAGAAGTAGTAAAGAGATTCACGAAAGCGTGTCTAGAGATGGGCATGTGAGTAGGTGAATCAGGGTTGTGATTGTATCAATGTATGAAAAGGTGATCGAAAGATTGCTTTGGAATACGGCGCAACACGAATACTCAACCTGTAACGATGTGACTGAGGTCCAGGCATTCCCTGTGAATGTCCCTGTCCCCTTCGGGGATGGGACCAGAGTAAGCGCTAAAGCGCTAACTCTGGGTCGACAGAGACACACCCGTTATAGGGTCAAGCGAACAAGTGCATGTGGTGGATGCCTTGGCGATCACAGGCGATGAAGGACGCGGTAGCCTGCGAAAAGCTACGGGGAGCTGGCAAACGAGCTTTGATCCGTAGATGTCCGAATGGGGAAACCCGGCCCGTATGGGTCATCCGTAACTGAATACATAGGTTACGAGAAGCGAACGCGGTGAACTGAAACATCTAAGTAACCGCAGGAAAAGAAATCAACCGAGATTCCCAGAGTAGTGGCGAGCGAAATGGGACCAGCCTGTACTCTTTATCTTCATTGTTAGTCGAAGGCTCTGGAAAGTGCTGCCATAGCAGGTGATAGCCCTGTAGACGAAAACAGCGAGGAAGAACTAGGTGTACGGAAAGTAGGGCGGGACACGTGAAATCCTGTCTGAAGATGGGGGGACCATCCTCCAAGGCTAAATACTCGTGATCGACCGATAGTGAACCAGTACCGTGAGGGAAAGGCGAAAAGAACCCCGGGAGGGGAGTGAAATAGATCCTGAAACCGCATGCATACAAACAGTCGGAGCCTCGCGAGGGGTGACGGCGTACCTTTTGTATAATGGGTCAGCGACTTACATTCAGTGGCAAGCTTAACCGATTAGGGCAGGCGTAGCGAAAGCGAGTCCGAACAGGGCGATTCAGTCGCTGGGTGTAGACCCGAAACCAGGTGATCTATCCATGGCCAGGATGAAGGTGCGGTAACACGTACTGGAGGTCCGAACCCACTAACGTTGAAAAGTTAGGGGATGAGCTGTGGATAGGGGTGAAAGGCTAAACAAACCTGGAAATAGCTGGTTCTCTCCGAAAACTATTTAGGTAGTGCCTCGTGTATCACCTTCGGGGGTAGAGCACTGTCATGGTTGTGGGGTCCATTGCGGATTACTACGCCATAGCAAACTCCGAATACCGAAGAGTGCAATCACGGGAGACAGACATCGGGTGCTAACGTCCGGTGTCAAGAGGGAAACAACCCAGACCGCCAGCTAAGGTCCCCAAATATTGCTAAGTGGGAAACGAAGTGGGAAGGCTAAAACAGTCAGGAGGTTGGCTTAGAAGCAGCCATCCTTTAAAGAAAGCGTAATAGCTCACTGATCGAGTCGTCCTGCGCGGAAGATGTAACGGGGCTAAGCAATATACCGAAGCTGCGGATGCACATTTATGTGCATGGTAGGAGAGCGTTCCGTAAGCCTGCGAAGGTGCATTGAAAAGTGCGCTGGAGGTATCGGAAGTGCGAATGCTGACATGAGTAGCGATAAAGGGGGTGAAAGGCCCCCTCGCCGTAAGCCCAAGGTTTCCTACGCAACGTTCATCGGCGTAGGGTGAGTCGGCCCCTAAGGCGAGGCAGAAATGCGTAGCTGATGGGAAGCAGGTTAATATTCCTGCACCATTGTTAAATGCGATGGGGGGACGGATCGCGGAAGGTTGTCCGGGTGTTGGAAGTCCCGGTCCTTGCATTGGAGAAGGCGCTTAGGCAAATCCGGGCGCGGAATTCAAGGGTGCGAGGCCATTCACCTAGGTGAAGAAGCAATCGGAAGTGGTTCCAAGAAAAGCCTCTAAGCTTCAGTTTAACAAGACCGTACCGCAAACCGACACAGGTGGGCGAGATGAGTATTCTAAGGCGCTTGAGAGAACTCGGGAGAAGGAACTCGGCAAATTGGTACCGTAACTTCGGGATAAGGTACGCCCCTGTAGCCTGACTGGCCTGCGCCAGGAGGGTGAAGGGGTTGCAATAAACTGGTGGCTGCGACTGTTTAATAAAAACACAGCACTCTGCAAACACGAAAGTGGACGTATAGGGTGTGACGCCTGCCCGGTGCCGGAAGATTAAATGATGGGGTGCAAGCTCTTGATTGAAGTCCCGGTAAACGGCGGCCGTAACTATAACGGTCCTAAGGTAGCGAAATTCCTTGTCGGGTAAGTTCCGACCTGCACGAATGGCGTAACGATGGCCACACTGTCTCCTCCCGAGACTCAGCGAAGTTGAAGTGTTTGTGATGATGCAATCTCCCCGCGGCTAGACGGAAAGACCCCATGAACCTTTACTGTAGCTTTGCATTGGACTTTGAACCGATCTGTGTAGGATAGGTGGGAGGCTATGAAGCGTGGACGCCAGTCTGCGTGGAGCCGTCCTTGAAATACCACCCTGGTTTGTTTGAGGTTCTAACCTTGGTCCGTTATCCGGACTGGGGACAGTGCATGGTAGGCAGTTTGACTGGGGCGGTCTCCTCCCAAAGTGTAACGGAGGAGTACGAAGGTACGCTAGGTACGGTCGGAAATCGTGCTGATAGTGCAATGGCATAAGCGTGCTTAACTGCGAGACCGACAAGTCGAGCAGGTGCGAAAGCAGGTCATAGTGATCCGGTGGTTCTGTATGGAAGGGCCATCGCTCAACGGATAAAAGGTACTCTGGGGATAACAGGCTGATACCGCCCAAGAGTTCATATCGACGGCGGTGTTTGGCACCTCGATGTCGGCTCATCTCATCCTGGGGCTGTAGCCGGTCCCAAGGGTATGGCTGTTCGCCATTTAAAGAGGTACGTGAGCTGGGTTTAAAACGTCGTGAGACAGTTTGGTCCCTATCTGCCGTGGGCGCTGGATATTTGAAGGGGGCTGCTCCTAGTACGAGAGGACCGGAGTGGACGAACCTCTGGTGTACCGGTTGTCACGCCAGTGGCATCGCCGGGTAGCTATGTTCGGAAGAGATAACCGCTGAAAGCATCTAAGCGGGAAACTCGCCTTAAGATGAGATATCCCCGGGGCTTCGAGCCCCTTGAAGGGTCGTTCAAGACCAGGACGTTGATAGGTCAGGTGTGGAAGCGCAGTAATGCGTTAAGCTAACTGATACTAATTGCCCGTAAGGCTTGATCCTATAACAGGTGTGTGTCGGCAGCCGTGAGTGCTTCAGCACTTATGGATGCCCCACCCTGCGCCACGCGCAGGGTCTTATGCAGACCACACACAGGTTGAGATCAGTGTTGTGCCAGAAACAACACAACCCCCGAATCTCCCTCTGGTGAGCATCACCAGAAACTACTTCTTCCAGATTGGTTGTGCCGCCCCCCAGGGCGACACGACAACAAGTCATGCCTGATGACCATAGCGAGTCGGTCCCACCCCTTCCCATCCCGAACAGGACCGTGAAACGACTCCACGCCGATGATAGTGCGGATTCCCGTGTGAAAGTAGGTAATCGTCAGGCTCCCCAGCAGCAACAGAAACCCCGCCCCATAAAGGTGGGGTTTCTGCGTTTACGCACCCCGGAAATCCCCTCAGTACGGCCTCAACACCCTCTCTCCAGGGAATGCGCGTCCGTTTCTACCGCGTCGATTAGGACTGTGCTCGCGCAACCCTTCTAGTTCCCCGCAGCCATACCCGGTGATTTACGCTGTCATTTGACAGCCCCAAATCACCATGGCCCACTAAGCCCGTTTCCGCACTGGCGCCTGATACGACACCCCTGCGGTAAAACGGTCCAGCCGTTCGCTGGCATCGGTGATCGCCCAAAGGGGCGCGCTGTGCAGTTGCCGATCGTAATTCGTTGCGATTTCGGAGAAAAGCGCGAAACCTGTGCTGTCCAATTTCCACTCGCCGGTTTCACGGCCGATATCGAAAACCGCCGATACCGCGCGCTCAGCGGCACCGAGTTGCGCGCTGTTCATCGAACCGAAACCGGACTCCGCCAGGAAACCCGTCAACAGCATGACCTGCGTGAGCGTTTGCGCATCGCTCGTGCCGCCAGCGCCGCGGCGCAAGGCGTCGAGGGCCAGATGTACGCGCAAGGCAAGGTCGTCGGCGATCTTCCGGGCGATCGGCAACAGCATCGCTTTGTCGTGCCGGGCACGTGCAGCGCCGGTGTTGCGGGAAAACGGGATAGGTTGTGCCATGACGGTCCAGTGTTATGCCTGTGCAGATGCAATAACGGCGCGGGCCGTAAAAGGTTGAGCCCTCACGGGGTCACTGAAACCTAATTGACAGTTTGAGGTAGTTGAGACGGCGGGGCGCAAACTAACCGCAACCGATCGGCGGCTACGTCGGTGCTTTCATCCTCCCGTCGAGGTCATTCCTAACCAGGCTCATCAGCCGGTGCGACGCTAAGCGGCCTCACGCGCCAGCGAATCTCTGAATCGAGAATCGGCGCGACCGCGCTGCCTGCTTTTCATGCGCTTCACATAACGTGGCGCTTCCGTCATTTGAACGACCATCCACTCAGGCACTTTCTCCACGTCGTGTTCGCGTACCGCTTCTGTGATCGCTTCGTGGTTCTCGCGTTGGCCTGACTGAAACGCTCTTGTGTTCTGCTTGCGGTGTATCGTTACAAAACTCGATCAGTTGCCGGATCATTTACTTGATCAGTTTGCAATTGAAGTCGCAGAAACGGATTCGGATTCGTCGTCCACAACTCGAGTTGATTCGTGAAACGGGCGTCGTCGTCTGACGCGCACTCTGTCTTCACTATGAGGACCCATCGATGCAAGCTCATAAATCAACAACCGGCGGGACGCTCGCTGATCTGCGTATCGACGGTGCGCGGCGCTGGGACAGTTTCACGCAACTTGCGCAAATCGACGCGACGGACAAAGGCGCTTGCGCCGGCTCGTGTTGGTTTGCCGCTGACTTGCTCGCCGAGGTTCAGCGGGGCGCGGGCACGCCCGGTTTTTCGTCAATGGACGTGATCAGCGGTGCTGGGCACGACACCGTCTATCGCGCGCGCGTGGTGCCGGCAGCCATGATCTTTACGCCGTGTAAGGGCGGCATCAGCCACAACGAAATCGAGGACGCGCGCGCGGATCACCTGGAAGCCGGTTGCAACGTCCTGTTGCAGGCCATGCTGAACGCCGCGCAAACGGCGGGGAGCGCCGAAGCATGAAGATCCTGATTGCAAGGATGAATCACGAGACCAACACGTTCTCGCCGGTGGCCACGCCGCTGGCAGCGTTCGGCCGTAACGGCCCGAGCTACGGCGAGGACGCGTTCAACGAAAACAAGGGCATGCAGACGGCCATGGCCGCGTTCATCGACGCAGCCGAGCGCGAGCACGCCGGAATCGTGACGCCTATTTCCGCGTCGGCGAATCCGAGCGGCCGGGTCGAGGCCGCCGCTTACGACGCGATCTGCGATGCGATCGTTACGGCAGCAGCAGGTTGCGACGCGGTGATGCTCGACCTGCACGGCGCGATGGTCGCCGAGAATTCGAATGATGGCGAAGGCGATCTGCTCGAACGCGTACGCGCCGCATTGCCCCACGCGCCGATTGCGGTTGCACTCGATCTGCATGGCAACGTGACGCAGAAGATGGTCGATAACGCCGACGTGATTGTCAGCTTCAAAACCTATCCGCACGTCGATATGTATGAGACGGGTGCGCATGCGGCGCGTCTCATGTTCGATCTTATCCATGGCAACGCGAAGCCGGTGATTGCATGGCGCAAGCCGCCGTTGCTCACGCATACGCTGCGCAGCGCGACGGCCGAAGGCGCGATGAAACGCGCCGTGGATGCCGCGCGTGCAGCAGAGGCCGATGGCATGCTGGCGGTGTCGGTCCTGTCAGGCTTCTCGCTCTCCGATATCGAGGCGCCATGTATCAGCGTCGTGGTGGTGGCGAACGGCGAGCGCGAACAGGCGGAAGCGGTGGCGGAGCGCATCGCGCGGCAGATATGGAACGAGCGTGAGGATTTCGTTTATCGCAGCGCGCCGCTGACGGAGTCGGTGGCGCAGGCCGCAGCGCTCGCGCAGGGCGCGGACAAACCGGTGTTGTTGCTCGATCACGGTGACAACTGCATGTCGGGCGGCACGTGCGACACGATGGATCTGCTTGAAGAGGCGCTCAAACAGAATCTCGGCGGGATCGTAAGCGGGCCGTTGTGCGATCCGCAAGCCGTCGCGGCGCTGATGGCAGTGGGCGTCGGCAGCACGGTGACGGTGACGATCGGCAACAAGATCGCAAGCGATGCTGTGACGCCACGGCCGCCGGTTGCGGTGACCGGCGTAGTGCGTGCGCTGACTGATGGCGAATACGTAATCAGTGGCCCAACCTATACCGGTCAGCGTGCGTTCATGGGCCGCGCGGCAGTGCTCGACACCGGCACGGTCAAGCTCGTGATGACCGAGCGCACGCACGAACCATGGGACCTCGGCGTATTCGAGAGCGTCGGCATCGATCCGCGACGCGCGCGTTTCCTGTTGCTTAAATCCCGCATGTACTGCCGCCCGGTCTTTGTGCCGATCGCCGCGGCGCTGGTGGAGTGCGATAGCCGCGGTGTGACGAGTTCGGACTACGGGTTGTTCAGGTTCAAACACCTGAAGCGGCCGGTTTTTCCGCTGGATACGCAGACCGGGTGGGCGTCGGCGAACTGAGGCAGGTTCAACAGCGAACCGCACGACGAACCGATGGACACATGCTCGTGCAGATACTTGCCGTGCGGACTTGTGCGACGCGCCCGGACTCTCTATAATTCGCGCCTCTAAAGGCTCGTAGCTCAGTTGGTTAGAGCACCACCTTGACATGGTGGGGGTCGTTGGTTCGAATCCAATCGAGCCTACCAACGCACAGGTGACGTAGACGAAAGCGGCTCCGCTTTCGTCTACTGTCATTTTCCAGTATTACATCGGCGCGCATCGTCATCGTGCGGCGGTCCTGTCAGTTTCTCCCTTCCGCATTGCCTCTATCTCGCCACAGCCTGGCTCGTTCACCGATGCGTTTACCGTTCCACATCGCATTGTCCTGATGCGCGGTACAGTTGAGTCTTCAGGTCTCGCAACTACATAGACTGCCGTGAGCTCGCGACACAGGGCCGGCGGCTCGAAAGGAAGCTGACGAAATGAAGAAGCTCATCAACGACGTCTCCGCGGTCGTGCCGGACATGCTCGACGGACTCGCAGCGCTCAATCCTAATCTCTCGTTATTGCAGGGCGGCACGATCGTCGTGCGCGCCGACGCCGAGGCTGTTGCCGCGCGCGGAGAAGTCGCGCTGATCTCGGGTGGTGGCTCAGGCCACGAACCGGCTCATGGCGGCTACGTCGGTCATGGCATGCTGAGCGCCGCGGTAGCGGGCGAGGTATTCACTTCGCCCTCCACGGATGCCGTGCTCGACGCGATCCGCGCCGTAGCCGGCACCGCAGGTGTCCTGCTGATCGTGAAGAACTATACGGGCGATCGCTTCAATTTCGGCCTCGCCGCCGAGATTGCGCGTGCCGAAGGTATCCCCACGGAAATGGTCATCGTCGCCGACGACGTCGCACTGGCAGCGAGCGGCGATCATGCGGGCCGTCGCGGGCTCGCAGGGACGGTGCTGGTGCATAAGATTGCCGGCGCGGCTGCCGCAGTGGGCCGACCGTTGGCCGAGGTTGCGCGGATTGCGCGTGAGGTTGCCGCTTCGCTCGGCACGATGGGCGTCGCGCTCACGCCATGCACGGTGCCGGCCGCAGGCAAGCCGGGATTCGAACTGGCCGATGGCGAAATCGAATGGGGCCTCGGCATTCACGGCGAACCCGGGGTTGAACGCGGTGCGATAGAGCCGGCCGACGCGATTGTCGAAAGGCTGCTTGCGAAGATTGTCGGCGACCTGTCGTTGCAACCGGGCGCGCGGGTGGCTTTGCTGGTGAACAACCTCGGCGGCACGCCTGCGAGCGAACTGAGCATCGTAGCCGGGTCCGCGCTTCGTTATCTGGCAACAAACAGCATCCATGTGGAACGCGCGTGGGCCGGCACGTTTCTGAGCGCGCTCGAGATGGCGGGCGTCTCGCTGACACTGCTGCGCGTGGACGACGAGCGGCTCGGCTGGCTCGACGCTGCCGCGCATACCAGCGCATGGCCCGCGTTGAGCGGTCGCGTTGCGCAGGTTTCCGTGCGGCCCGCACCCGCTACGCCAGATCGAACAACCGGCGCAACGCTCACACGCGAGGCGACGCTGCGCCGCGTGATCGAGGCCGTTTGTGCGTGCCTGCTTGAAGCCGAGCCGATCTTGACCGATATGGATCAACGCGTCGGCGATGGCGACCTCGGTATCAGCCTGTCGCGTGGCGCGCGCGGCATTCTCGCCGAACTCGATTCCTATCCTGCGGAAACGACGCCGGGCGCCGTCTTGCGTAGCCTGTCTGCAACGATTCGGCGTGTGGTGGGCGGTACCTCCGGCCCGCTCTACGCGGTGATGTTGTTGCGCAGTGCGGTTACGCTCGAACAGACCGGGGGCTCGTCGGCGAAGGCGTGGTCGGCGGCGTTCAGTGAGGGTGTTGCCGGATTGATGGCGTTGGGCGGTGCGCATCCGGGCGATCGCACCATGGTCGACGCGCTGAAACCTGCCGCCGATGCGTTGCATGCCGCGCTCGCCAAGTCAGAGGACGGACTCGACGCGGCTTTGAAAGCCGCGGCCGATGCAGCAACCGAAGGCGCGGCGCAAACTGCGTCGATGCATCCGCGGCGCGGGCGCTCGAGTTATGTCGGCGATCGCGCGCTCGGTTATGCGGACCCCGGCGCACATGCCGTGGCGTTGTGGCTCGCCGCGATTCGCGGGGCGCTGGCTACCGGCTGATTGAGTGGGTTAGCTTGTGAACCGGGAACAGCAGGGGACGAGCATCGCCCGAGCCCGTACGACTGACAGCGAGTCCGGGCTCGTGCGCATACCTTATTTAGCTCAAAGACAGCACTCGCCATCAAAATACGCCTTGCGCCAGCGCGTGATCGTCACGCGCTCGAACAAGTCGACCTGAGAAAATGGATCGGCCGCAATAAACTTTTCGGCTTCCTCGCGTGTTTCCAGATCGACAACATACACGCCGCCGCCGGCACCGCTGCCGTCGTCGTTCAACTTCGCGCCGCAGGCAAGCAGCAACGCCTTGTTCTCTTCCAGAAACGCGAGGTGCGTCTCGCGCTCGCGGATGCGGACGTCGGCGTGACCGGGCTTGTCGAACGTTTCGATGATATAGGGCATGCGTGCTCCTTTCAGTTCGGCGCGATAGCGGACGGATGCTGCGCGAGCGGCGTTACGTCGATAACCAGATACGGAAACAGCGGCAACGAACTGAGCAGCGTATGCAGCTCGTCGTTCGACTCGACATCGAATACGCTGTAATTCGCGTACTGACCGGCCACTCGCCACAGATGGCGCCACTTGCCCTCGTGCTGCAGCTTCTGCGAAAACGCTTTCTCCTCGGCCTTCAGGCGATCGACGAGTGCCTTGTCGGCATCGGCAGGAATCTGAACCTGCATATGAACCAGATACAACATTCGAACTTCTCCATCGAATGAACAGGCCGCTTTGTAGCGGCCGGACGTTTGCTCAACCCCAAGCGAGAATCGCCACCGTGTACACGATGCCGATCCAGAACATCATGATGACCGTATAGCCCATGATGTCCTTCAGTTTCAGCTTCGACAACGCGAGCGCCGGCAGAATCCAGAACGGCTGTACCAGATCGTTCCATGCGTTGCCGAGCATCACGGCGGTCGCGGTGTGCCCTACCGATGCGCCAATCGACTTGGCCGCCTCGATCATGAACGGCCCCTGAATCACCCAGTGACCGCCGCCCGACGGGGCGAAAAAGTTGATGAAGAACGAACTGATCAAACCCCAGAACGGCAGCGTGGCAGGCGTCGCGATCTTGACGAAGAAATGCGAGAACGTGTTGACCAGCCCCGACGACGCCATGATCGCCATAATCCCCGCATAGAACGGGTACTGCAGAATGATGCCGCTGATCGTGCGAATACCTTCGTTCAGCTTCTCGACATAGCGAATCGGCGTACCGAGCAGAATGATGCCGAGGAATAGAATAATGAAGTTGATCAGGTTCAAGTCCATCGAGCCGCCGCCGTGGAAGTACAGCGCCACGTAAACCACGCCAATTGCGCCGATCAGATAGCTCAGCAGGCGGCTATTGTTCAGGCGATGGGCAATGGTGTTGCTTTCGTCGATATCCAATACGGGCGCCGCGGCTTTGGGTGCGTCGTTCAGCGCGCGGTCGATCTCCGTAACCGGCTGGCCCGGCTTCGGATGCAGCCAGGCATTCAACAGCGGCAAAGTGATGATGACAACTAGACTCGTGATCAGCATTGCCGGCGAAAAAATCGTTTCCGACAGCGGAATCACGCCCATCTGCGCTTCCATCGGGTGACCCTTGGTGGAGATCAGCACCGGAATACTGGCCGACAGACCGAGACCGTACATCGTAAAGCCGCTATAGGCCGACGCGATGATCAACGGGTAATGCACACCCTTGATGCTCAGCGCCAGCTTGCGCGCCACGATCCCGCCGATCACCAGGCCGAAGCCCCAGTTCAGATAGCTGCCAATCCCGCCGACCAGCGTCGCGACGATCACCGCCATGCGCGGATCGTGCACTCGCGCGACGAGCCGATCGAGAAAGCGCTCGGTGAGGGGGGCGGTCGCGAGCACATAGCCCGCCGCGAGAATCACCGCCATTTGAGTCGTGAACGCGAGCAGCGCCCAGAAGCCTTTCCCCCAACTCAGGGTGAGCGCGCTCACCGCCTGGCCTTGAACCAGCACGGCGAGAATCATCGTGAGCAGGGTGAGGCCGATGGCGAAGACGAATGGATCGGGCAGATACTTGCGCATCAGCTCCGTAAAGAAAGCGGTGATTTTCTGCATGTGACTGTCTCTGGCGGTGGTCGAATAATATTTATCGGGTCATGCTAGGCGAGTACGGCGTGTGCTGCTTACGAATCGTTTTGCGCGGAATCCTTGCGGTAGCGGGTCAGTCGCATCAATGCGCGGTCGCGCCACGCCACGCGTTCTTCCCACTGTTCGAGCGGCAAAGTGCTGCGGCGCGCTGCTTCAACATCGGCGACGAGTTCAGGTGTCCATGGATCGTTCTGACCGCGTTCCGCGCCCATGCGCGCATACGACGGTCCCATCTTCTGCGCATGCGAAGCGATGCCGCCACGCGTATTCAGATCGACGGTCTCGAACGGTCCGATTACCGACCAGCGCAATCCGAGCCCTTCGCGTACGACGGTATCGACATCGTCCACAGAAGCCACACCGTCGCGCACGAGGCAATACGCTTCGCGCAATAGCGCGCCCTGCAGCCGGTTGAAGATGAACCCTTCTACTTCTTTTGCGACGCGCACCGGTTTCAGACCAGCCTCGGTGAAGAGCGTGATTGCACGTGCCACGGCGTCATCCGCGGTAAAGGGGGCGGGCACGATTTCGACGACCGGGATCAGATACGGCGGATTGCCTGGATGCGCGACAAGGCACCGGCCGCGTCCCGGCAGCGTTTCATCGACAAAGCGCGACGCTGCGAGAAACGACGACGCGCTTGCCAGAATCGCGTGCGGTGGCGCCGCGCGATCGAGTGCGATGAACAGTTCGCGTTTGATCTCTTCACGCTCCGGTGCACATTCCTGCACGAGATCGGCGTCGGCCGCGGCCGTTTCCAGCGCCGCTACAATTTCGACGCGTGCGGCCACGTCGTCAGGGGATTCGTCGAGCAGGCCGAAGCGGGTCAATTCTTCGAGACGCTGCATGATTTCCGTTGGCGCAAGCGCGCGCCGTTCAGCAGCCGGATCGAACAGGCGCACGCGCCAACCGGCTCGCGCGAACACCACGGCGAAGGCAATGCCGATACTTCCGCCGCCGACAATCCCCGCACGCCGTATCGCCTGTGCGTTCATGTTCACACTCCCGCGACGCCGACGGTCATGCCGCCGCACACGTACAACACCTGGCCGGTCACGAAACCGCTGCGCGCGTCGAGCAGATACGACGCGGCGTGTGCGACGTCATCCGGCGTGCCCACACGCTTGACCGGCACGCTCTCAATGATTGCGCGCGTGCGCGGCGCATCCGGCGGATTTGCGCGATCGAACAACTCCGTGCGGATCGGGCCCGGACCGATCGCATTGGCGGTTACGCCAAACGCGCCGAGTTCGAGCGCCCATACGCGTGTCATGCCGATCAGCGCGGCCTTGGTTGCCGAATAGGCGGTGCGCAATTCCTTGCCGAGCGCCGCGCGCGACGACATGTTCACGATCCGGCCGAAACCGGCCGCCTTCATACCGGGCAGCAACGCTTGCATGCATTGAAGCGAACAGCGCACGTTGAGCGCCCAGGCGCGTTCGAGTTCTTCGAGCGATTGCGCTTCCGCGCTCGCCGGCACAACCACGCCGACGTTGTTGACGAGACGTGTGATCGGACCGTCTTCGAGTGCACGTTCGAGCGCCGCCGCGGTTGCCTGCGGGTCCGACAGATCGGCGATCAGTCCATTGCCGACGCGATCGATCACGACCACGTCGTAACCGTCCGCCTTGCAACGCTCAGCACACGCGGCGCCGATGCCGGCAGCGCCGCCGGTAATCAAAACTCGTTCTTTAGTCATGCTTCGGATTCGGTGTAGTAAAAGAGGAAGACTTAGACAGTGGCGATCGGTGTGACCGGCGAACCCATCGCGCCGGGCAACCGGAGCGGCGGCGCCGTCAGCATGAAATGCGAGCGGCCGTTCGCACGCAGCCACGCGGCGAGGTCGTGCAGGTACCAGAGTTCGCCTAGCGGTAAGCCGAGCTTGAACAGGCAATGGTGATGCAGCGGCAACAACGGATGCTCGCCCGGCGTGGTTGGCGCGCGCGCCGGAAAGCGTTCCACCGCGTAGTTGTCCGCAGCGAGCGCGGCGATGCCGGAGTCGGTGATCCATTGCAGCAGACGTTCGTCGCGCCCATCGAGTGCGCAGCAATGAGCGTTGAGCACTGACTCGTCGGGCTGGCGGTTCATCTCCAGCACCATCTCGGCGAAACCGGTACGCAGCACCAGCATGTCGCCAGGCTCGATCTCGACACGATCGGCTTCGATCGCGAACATCAGATCGTCGTAGCCGACCGTTCGATATTCGCGTGCATAGTGCGCCACCAGATCGACCAGTACGCCACGCCCCTGCATGCCCTTCACGGCAAGATTCTCGATGCCGAGCACGTCGGCGTGGCTGTGTTCGCCGCCGCAGGCATGCGGCGCGAAGCCTTCATCCGCCCGATACTCGATCGGACCGACGATATCCGCATTGGCACGGTAGCCGTTGTAGTAGACGCTCTCGGGTACACCGTCGCCGTTTGCGTCGAAACGAGCGCCCACGTGCGCGAGCGAATCCCATTGTGTCGAGTACTGCAGGCTCAGCAGCACCTGATCGTCGCTGAGCACGTCGGTGGCGCCCGCTTCGTTGCGCGCAAGCGGGAAGTTGACGTAGGGCAGATCGTCCCTGAAGGTCGGGCGCAGCACGGGCGGATGACGGCGCACGTTCAGCTTGTTGTCGCCGGGAAAGTCGAGTGGCAGCGAAAGGCAGAAGCTCAACCCCGCGCGGATTTCACGCGCGCCTTTGAGCACCTGTTCCGTGCCGATCAGATTCGGCCGGCCGAGTTGGTCGTCGGGGCCGAAGTCGCCCCAGTTGGATCCTTCGGGTTTGTTCTTCCAGCGCATTTCAGCTTCCTCTACCGATCTGGCCTAAGCGCTGCACTGCCCGCACACGCGGCGCCGAGCCGTGCAGCACATCCTCACGCCAGCAGGGCAGGCGGGATCTGGCCGTAAATTTCAAGCAGCGCTTCGATCGCGCGGGGTTCGTTCTTCAGGAGCCGGGCTTTCGGGCCGCCGATCACAAGTGCGAACGCCTCGCCGTGAATCAGGAAGCCACGCGCCAACCCGGCCACGTCTTCGACGTTTTCACCCGTCGAGCGATGCCAGCCGTTTTTCACGCCTTGCTCGACTTCGATCTCCAGTGTTTTGCGATCGATCACCGTGCCATCGGTCGACGCGCTCCACGGCTCGCAACTGTCGAGCAGCTTGCGGCGCGCATCCGCCGAGAGGGCACCGAGCAACGCCTTGCCCGCCGCGCTGGCATGCACGTACATGAAGCCGCCGGGTTCGTCGCTATAGCGGATCTTCTGGCGCGACTCCATCACGTCGAGGTAGACGACGCGGTTGCCGGCCAGCGTGGCGAGCGCCGCGGTCTCACCAGTGGCGTCGCGCAGGGACGTGAGCAGCGGCTGGAACAACAGCGTCAGCGGGTCTTCGCTGCAAATGTCGCGCGCCACGTGCAGTAGCCGTTGCGTGGGGTAATAGCCGGCCTTCACGCCCGGCGCGTAGAGGTAGCCCTTGGCGACCATGGTTTGCAAAAGCGCGTGGCAACTCGACAGCGGGATCTCGGTTCGACGCGCGATTTCGCTGTAGATCATGGGTTGCCGCACTTCGGCAAAGAGGTTTATCACGTCGAAGACGCGCACTGCAGTTTTCACATCCATGAGAATATTATCGACATTTCGATAACTGGATGGCAATAGGGAAGGGGTATACACCTAGTTCGCCCGAGGTCTTATCCTGAGGTGACTGCGGGTAATCCCTTAATTGACGCCCGTTGCGAGCGATCCCTATAGTCGCGCTTCTTGTTCGCTAATGGAAAGTAAGTTCATTAATCGAACAAATGCGGTGAATGGAGATTGAATCCACCCCGTGCATTCGCGACACAAACGGAGACGTATCACGATGGCGCTCACGCTCGAAACGCAACACCGGAATGCCCGCAAAGCGGGTATCGCATCATTCGTTGGGACAACGATCGAATGGTATGACTTCTATGCGTACAGCACGGCGGCGGCGCTAGTGCTCGGCAAGATCTTCTTCCCGACCACCTCCGCGCTGGCCGGTACGCTGGCGGCGTTCGCGACTTTCTGGGTAGGTTTTCTGGCGCGGCCGATCGGCGGGATCATCTTTGGGCACCTGGGCGACAAGGTCGGCCGCAAGAAAACGCTGATCATCACGCTAATGCTGATGGGGTGCTGCACGACCGGCATGGGTTTGTTGCCCACCTACAACCAGGTCGGGCTGCTGGCTCCCGCGCTGCTGATTCTGTTCCGCCTGATGCAGGGTGTGGCGATGGGGGGTGAATGGGGTGGCGCTGTGGTGCTGTCGTCGGAACATGCGCCGAAGGGCAAGGAAATTCTCTATTCCGCTTTCGCGCAACAAGGCTCGCCCGCCGGCAATTTGCTGGCAACGGTGGCCTTTCTGCTGACCTCGATGCTGCCGGATCATCAGTTCATGACATGGGGTTGGCGCATTCCGTTCCTGTTCTCGGCGTTGCTGGTGGTGGTCGGCATGTTTATCCGCATGAGCGTCGAAGAGTCGCCGGCCATGCAGGAGTTGAAGGACAAGAACAAGGTCGCGAAACTGCCGATCGGCGAAGTGTTGCGCAACCATAAAGGTCTGGTGGCAATGGGCGTGGGCGCTTGTGTGATCGGCCTGTCGGCGACTTACTTCAAGACGACGTTTGCATTGTCGTGGGCCGTTACGAGCATCGGTTTCGATCGCACGCAGTTTCTCACGGTGATTACCGGTGCGATCATCGTGCAACTCATCGTGCAGCCGTTCGGCGCGGTGCTCGCCACAAAAATGGACCTGAAAAAAGCGGTCATTTACATGCTGGTGCCGGAGATCGTCGCGTTGCCGCTGATGTTCTCACTGATCGCCACCGGCTCGACCAAGCTCGCGATGCTGGGCATGGCGCTCGCCTCGATTCCGCACTCGCTGTATTACGCGGCGATGGCCGGCATTCTGGCGAAGTCGTTTCCGGTTCAGGTGCGCTACACCGGTATTTCGCTTTCCTATCAGATTTGCGGCATGGTGTTCGCCGGCACCACGCCGATTCTCGGACAGTACCTGCTGGGCGCAACCGGTTCGATTCTTTCCGTCGTCGCATTGGGGATCCTGCACGTGCTGATTACGCTGTTCTGCGCGCTGGGATTGATCACGCGCATGCATCAGGAGGGCGCGCGCGACGCTGCACGTTCGGCCGCGATGGCGCAGAGCTGATCGCTATTGAGCAGAACGGGCGTTGCCACTAGCGCCTGAAGAAGCCGTCCGCCGTTGCCGATGAGGCTCGGCGGACTTTGGCGTCTTTGGCGTGGCGGCTTCGCTCAGGAAGCGCGTTGAAGTAGCGTTGTTGTCGACGCGTCGCCTTTCCCGGCCTTCTGTTCGAAGCCGTAGAACGACGCGGGGGTTGTACATAGAATCGCGTTGATCGCCGTTGCATCCAGGCCGGGTTCCAGCAGCGTCGATAACGACTTGCCGTAGTTCATCACCTGTTCGTGCTGAGTGTGAGGCCAGTCGCTGCCCCACATCAGCCGCGCGGCGCCGAAGTGTTCGACGAGCTGACCGGTAGCCTCACGCACAAAATCGGAACCCGGCGCCGCGCATCGGTAGGCGCCCGAAACCTTGATCCACACGCGCCCCGTTTTGCCATACCCGAGCAAGGTTCTGAAGCCGGGGTCGCGAATGCCTTTCTGAGGGTCGGGACGTCCAAAATGATCGACGACCACAGGTACTCCGGCCTCCAGCAGCCGGTCGAGCATTGGTGCCAGGTCTTGCGAATTGCGGTGTAATTCGACGTGCCAGCCCAGTTCCGACAATCGTTCGAGCAATGGGGGCCATGAACTCGCTGCCAGATCGGGTAACGCCTGCCCGATCAGATTGAGCCGTATGCCGGTTACGCCTTGCGCGTGCAGCGCGGCCAACTCTTTTTCGGACACGTCGGGCGTGACCACCGCTACGCCCCTCAAGCAACGCCTGTCTCGCGAGAGTGCTTGCAGCAGGTAGCGATTGTCCGTCCCGAGAAAGCTCGGCTGCACCAGAACCGCACGCTCGATGCCGTGCGCGTTCAGTAGCTGCAAATAGGTGTCGAGCGTCGCGTCGTAGTCCGGCGCGTAGCGCCGGCCATCCGTGAGCGGTAAGCCTTTTTCGAAGACGTGCGCGTGAGTGTCGACTCGACAACCGCGGGACTGGGTGAGCAATGCAGGGTCACTCATGATCAGTTCCGCGGCGTGTCCAGGTTCAGGCGCGCAGAGTCGACGGCATCGGCTGCCGATTCAGCGACCGCGCCACGCAGACGCTTACCGCGGGTCTCGGGAAGCAGCAACACCGCGACCATCGCGAGGCCGTAAGCAATGGCAGCATCGATGCCGATTGCCATGCCCAGAGACATCGAATGACTCATATAGCCGACGAGGACAGGGAAGCCCGCTGAGGCGATCCGTCCGAAGTTGTAGCAGAATCCGACGCCCGTGCCACGCATGTCGGCCGGATACAGTTCGTTGAAAAGCGGACCGAGGCTGGCAGGAATGCCGGCGGCGAACAAGCCGAGCGGGAAGCCGAGCACGAGCATTTGCGTGTTGGTCAGCGGCAGCATTACGTAAGCGAGAACCGTGACGATGCAGCAGAACGCGAAGAGGGCGATATTGCGCCGGCGCCCAATGCGATCCAGCAGATAGGCGCTCGCCATGCAGCCGCACCAGAACGCTACGATGACCACCGCCAGATAGCCGCCGGTGTTCAGAACCGACAGGTGCCGCTCTTTGGCAAGGAAGGTGGGCAGCCAGCTCATGATCGCGTAGTACCCGCCATGCGCGCCGGTGCCGAGCACGGCGCCGATCACGGTGGTTTTGAGCACACGCGGCTGAAAAACCTGGGTGATCTGCCCGAGCACGGAGGTGCTAGGTGCAGTGCTTACCGGCGCGACGCGCGCCGGCTCCTTCAGATTGCGCCGTACGAATAGAACCAGGCCGGCCGGCACCAGGCCGACGGCGAACATCACGCGCCATGCGGTGTCCGACGGTAACCACGAGAACGCCACGGCATACACCAGCACGGCTGCCCCCCAGCCAACCGCCCAGGCGCTTTGCACGGCGCCCATGGCCTTGCCGCGATGTTCGGTACGAATGGTTTCCGCCATCAATACCGCGCCTGCTGCCCACTCGCCGCCGAACCCGAATCCTTGGAGCGCTTTGAGAACCAGCAGCTGGGGGAAGTTTTGCGCGAACGCGCAGAGGAACGTGAAGCCGGCAAACCAGAGGATCGTTATTTGCAAGGTCCGGACGCGGCCAAGGCGGTCCGACAATGCCCCCGCGATCCAACCGCCAAGCGCTGAAGATATCAGCGTCACGCTGCTGATCGCGCCGGCCTGCGTGTGATCGATGCCATACGCGGCAATGATCGCAGGAATGGCCAGGGTGAACATCTGCACGTCGAGCGCGTCGAGTCCCCAACCCGCAAAGCATCCCCAAAATGTGTTGCGTTCCAGGGGCGTGCCCTGCTTGTACCACGTGAACATAGCCGTCTCCGTTATGCCATTCATGTAGTCATATATATGACTACATGAATGATGGCCGTAACGCCGTGGAAAGTCATTGAGTATTAACCCTTGCTCACGTCGTTGTCGCGCGATGTTGTACAGTAGTTACTCCTCTGAACAACTATATGAGCACCATGCAAGCGGCCTCTTTTGTGACCAAGCCGGACGATCGGCTGCCCCGTTATCAGCAATTGCGTGACGATCTGGTTGGCCGCATTGCTGCAGGCGAATGGGCGCTCGAGGAAGCCATTGCCACAGAGGCGGAGTTGGGGCAGTTCTATAACGTCTCCACTGGAACGGTTCGCAAGGCGATTGATCTGCTTGTTGCCGACGGCGTGCTCACGCGCAGCCAGGGCAAGGGCACCTTCATCCGGCGGCCGCGTTTCGATTCGTCGCTGTTTCGCTTCTTTCGCTTTAAGTCGCGCGACGGCAAACCGGTGCGGCCGACAGCGCGCGTGCTCAAGCGCGAAATCGTGAAGCCTCGCGAAGAAATTCGCGCTGCTCTGGGAATGAAAGCCGCCGAGAAAGCGATCCATTTGTCGCGTGTGCGCCTGATCGAAGGTCAGGCGGTTCTGTCGGAAGAAATCTGGTTGCCGCGTGCGCGTTTCGAACCCTTGGCCACGCTACCGCTCGGCGATTTCGAAGACCTGCTGTACCCGTTGTACGAACGTCTGTGCCGGCAGATCGTGGCGTCCGCCACGGAAATTCTAAATGTAGAACAGGCCACGGCCGAAGATGCTTTGCTTCTCGATGTAGCGTCCGGCAGTCCCGTCATTCAGGTTCAGCGTGTCGCGTCGGACTTCGCCGGCACGCCGTTCGAATGGCGCAGCACTCGCGGCGCTGCCGCGACGTTTCAGTACCAGGTGGAAATCCGCTAAGCCAGCGACCCGCTGGAATCTCGCAGACCGTATGCGCCTATTGGGGTATCACCCCATGGCGCTCGAGGCCGGTTCATATAAACATATATATGACTACATCATATCTGGCCGTTCCCTCACTTTCCCTAGACGTAGCGGCTGACCTGCCGCCTGACGAGCGTCGACGGCGGCCGGCGAGAAAATCGGAGCGGACATGTCTACGCAGGCAGGATTTGAGCAGCAGGTAATGAAGAAGATGGCGTGGCGGCTGATGCCGCTGCTGATCGTCATGTTTCTGATTTCGTTTATCGACCGCCAGAACGTCGGTTTCGCCAAGCTGGAGATGGTGCATGCCCTTGGCATGACGGAAGCTTCATACGGGCTGGGGGCTTCGCTTTTCTTCATCGGCTACCTCATTTTCGAGGTGCCCAGCACGCTGGCGCTGCATCGTTTCGGCGCGCGGACCTGGCTCGCCCGCATCATGATGACCTGGGGCGTGGTCACGGTACTGATGGCATTCGCGCGTTCGCTGCCCGTCTTCTATTCGTTTCGCTTCGCACTGGGTGTGGCCGAAGCCGGTTTTTATCCCGGCGTCATCTACTACCTGACGCAGTGGTTCCCACAAAGCTATCGCACCAAAGTGCTGGGCTTCTTCACGCTGGGCAGTTCGCTCGCCAACATGCTGGGCTCGCTGGTGGGCGGTCTTCTGCTGACGTTGGGCGGTACATGGGGCTTTGCGGGTTGGCAGTGGGTGTTTATCGCCACCGGTATTCCCGCCATTCTGATTGCGTTTGTCGCGCTCAAGTTCTTGCCGAATTCAGTGCAGGACGCGCCGTTTCTCTCGCAGCAGGAGAAGGATGTCGTCGTCGCCGCGCTGAAGCGGGAAGCGTCGGAGGACGCCAAATCGAGCCGGCCTTGGGGTGCGCTGCTCGATCCGAAGGTTCTCATGTTCGCGCTGACATACATGTTGATGTCGACGTCGTTGTACGGCGTGACTTACTGGATGCCGACGCTGCTGAAAAGCGATGGCGTATCGTCGTCGCTTAACGGTGTGTTGAACATGATTCCGTGGGCGCTCGCGACACTGCTTCTGCTGTGGCTGCCCGGTAAGCTCAAACGTGAGCGCGTCGTGCTGAAGGCGATGAGCGGGGTGGCCGGCATCGGCGTTGTTTGCTTCGCGTCGAGCCTCGTGTTGCCGACCGCGTCGTTGCGCTTTGCCGCGCTATGTCTGGGCGGGGCGTGCATTCCGTTGCTCTATCCATGTTTCTGGTCGTTGCCCCCGCGCTTCTTTTCTGGCGCAAGAGCCGCGGCGAGCGTGGCGGCGATCAACGCGATCGGCAATCTGGGCGGCTTTGCCGGACAGAATCTGATGCCTTACGTCGGCAAGGTGGCGCACAGTCAGGTCGCGCCGATGCTGGTGCCTACGGCGTGCCTGTTCGCGTTGGGGATTGGCACCGCGCTCGCCGCGCTGATCGGTGCGCGGCGCAGGATGGTGCTCGAGTCGGCGGCGATTCGTTCAACGTAGGTTGCGTGTCGGCGCGGCGCCGAAGAATCCGGCTGGCCACACGAACGTATCGCGCTTTACGGCCGGAACAGATCGAAGCCGGCCAGCGCGACCACCCCGCTGACCACGATCAGCGCTACCGAATGCTGTCCGAAGTAAAGAAGGGCCGCGGCTGACCAGCTCGTCGCGGCGAATGCTGCAATGCGTTTCATGCCTTAAAACCCCAATGCGATAGCCAGCAAGCCGCTGACCACTCCGCAAACCACAACCGCGAGTGCGACCACCGTCAGCACGCGCTTCGGAAATGAGCGGCCGAGCATCGCCATGGACGGCACGCTGATCAGCGGCAACGTCATCAGCAACGCGCCGGCCGGGCCGGCGGCCATGCCGAACGACAGCATGGCCTGGATGATCGGCACTTCGCCCGCGGTCGGGATCACGAACAAGGTGCCGGCAATCGACAAAGCGACGATCCACAGCAGGCTGTTGTCGATGCCAGGTCCAATGTGCGGAAACAGCCATGCCCGCGCCGCGCCGAGAATCAGCACCAGCACGATGTATTCAGGAATCAGCCGCAGCGTCATGGTGCCGAGGATTTTCACCCAGCGTGTGAACGCGGTGCCCGGATTGTCGGTGGTGACGAGTTGCGCCATCGCTTCGCGCGAGGCTTCGGCTTCTTTCGGCGTCACCATCCGGTTCACCAGATAGCCGAGCCCGAACACCGTCACGAGGCCCAGGGCGAGCCGCAAGCCCATCCATTGCCAGCCGAGCACGAAACCCATGAAGATCAGCGTGGCCGGGTTGAGAGCGGTGTTACCGAGCCAGAACGCGATCGCCGCGCCCGGCGCCGCCTGGCGGGCGCGCAAACCGGCCACGACCGGCGCCGCGCAGCACGTGCACATCATGCCCGGCAACGACATCAGGCCACCCTTCACCACGCTGCTGAAGTCGGTCCGGCCGAGCGCACGCGCGACCCACTGCGGCGGAATCAGCGCCTGCACCGCCGAGCCCAGCAGAAGGCCAAGCACCATGGCTTGCCAGATCGCCTTACCGTAGGCCAGCGCGTAATCGATGGCCGCCTGCCACGATGCCGCCGGGGCGCTCGAGGACGTGCCCATCAGGATCGACTTGCCGATGGAGTGCTGGCTCGCGGCAACGAAGGCGCGGTTGTAGTACGGGAACCACTTCACGTAGAAGAGGCCGACGACGGCGATCAGCAGAAACACGATCCAGCCAAGGGCGACGCGGGGCTGTCGAAGGGTTGATTGCATGATGGTCTTAGCGTTAGTTTTTTTGATCAGCTCACAGCGAGCGCGCTGTGATCGAGTTGCGCAAGCAGTGCTTTGGCCTGTTCAACGACATCGGCATCATTGGGCCGGAAATGAATTGGCAGCGCGTCCGGCAGGCAGACGAAATGTTGATGGCTGCTGCGCGCGTAGGCCGGATCGTAGTGCCGTTCGATCAACTCGCGAGCAAGCTCCACGCGGCCATTTTCGTCGACGAGCCGTTGCCAGCCCATGACACGTTCGCGGCTATGCAAACCGATCATCTTCTGCAGTTGCGCTTTCAATGCTTCGGGGTCGTCGAACAGATGCGCATAGTCGTGCAGCAGGAACGCCGCGCGGTCTTCGTGGCTCGACAGCACGTCGACGCAGGCGGCCTGGTGAAACGTGTCGAGCAGCGCGAGCGGCAGCATAATCGAACCGATCCGCCGGCTCTCCGCTTCGACGAAAACCGGCCGCTTGGGATCGAAGCCGCGCAGGGCGCACACCAGCAACGTGTCGAAGCGCTTTTGCGACGGCTGTGCGACACCCGCCCATGCGCCCAGCAGCGAGCCGCGATGCGCCGCCAATGCTTCGAGGTCCAGCGTTTGCGCGCCCGCCTGATGCAGCGCTTCGAGCAGACGCGTCTTGCCGCTGCCCGTCGGGCCGACCAGTGCGATATACCTGAACTGTTTCGGCAACGCGTCGAGCGTGTCCAGCGTCGCGCGCCGGTAGGTTTTATAACCGCCGTCCAGTTGGCGAGCCGGCCAGCCGATCATATTGAAGAGCGTCGTGACCGAACCCGAGCGCTTTCCGCCGCGCCAGCAGTAGATCAGCGGCCGCCAGTTGCGCGGCCGGTCGGCAAACGTCGTTTCCAGATGGTGCGCGATGTTGCGCGCCACCAGCGCCGCGCCGATCCGCGTGCCTTCGAACGGCGAAACCTGCTTGTAGGTCGTGCCGACCAGGACACGCTCTTCGTTGCTCAGCACAGGCGCATTCAGCGCGCCGGGAATGTGATCTTCGGCGAATTCGAGAGGCGTGCGCACGTCGATGATTTCATCGAAATCACCGGCTTGATCGAGGCTGACGAGTAGGTTTTTCAAGGGGTTACGGGCGAAACAGACCGGCTGGAGAAGCGAAATTATCGCATGCGCCGTGAATGCGGGCTGGCGGGCCGCCCAGCCGGGCCTTCGGGCGCTGAGGTTCAGCTCGTCCGTTAGCCGGCCTGCTCCTTAGAGCACTTCGACTCGCCCTTCTCCGCTGACCATGTCGCCGATCACGCGCGCGTCGGCGAAACCGTCGGCGCGGAACAGGGCGAGCACCTCGTCGACCGCGTCCGGTGCGCACGAAACCAGCAAGCCGCCCGAGGTTTGCGGATCGGTGAGCAGGGTGCGGGCCGTCGACGGCAGTGAGGCCGGCAACACGATGTCTTTACCGTATGCGTCCCAGTTGCGTCCCGAAGCGCCGGTAAAAATGCCGGCTTCAGCAAAGTCGACCACGTCCGGCAACCAAGGCAAATCCGCATAGCGCACGCGGGCAGTCAGATTCGAACCGCGGGCCAATTCCAGCGTATGGCCCAGCAAGCCAAAACCGGTGATGTCCGTGAGTGCATGCACGCCGTCGAGCGCGGATAGTGCCGCGCCCGGCCGGTTGAGTTTGGTTGTGGCCGCGATCATCGCGGCATAACCGTTTGAATCGAGCCGGTCTTTTTTCAATGCCGCCGACAGCACACCCACGCCCAGCGGCTTGCCGAGGATCAGCACGTCGCCTGGCCGCGCGCCGACATTGCGTTTGACACGCCGCGGATCGACCACGCCGATCGCGACCAGGCCATAAATCGGCTCCACCGAGTCAATCGAATGGCCGCCGGCGAGGGGAATGCCGGCTTCCGCGCAGACCGACTCGCCGCCCTTCAGCACCGCCGCGATCACCTCGTGCGGCAGCACGTTGATCGGCATGCCGACGATCGCCAGCGCCATGATCGGCTTGCCGCCCATCGCGTAGACGTCCGACAGCGCATTGGTGGCGGCGATCCGGCCGAAGTCGAACGGATCGTCGACGATCGGCATGAAGAAGTCGGTGGTGGCGACGATCGCCTGCTCGTCGTTGAGCCGGTAGACGGCGGCGTCGTCGGCGGTATCGTTGCCGACCAGCAGGTCGGGAAAGAACGGCAGCGGCGCGCTGCGCTTGAGCAGATCGGCGAGCAGGCCAGGGGCGATCTTGCAACCGCAGCCGCCGCCGTGCGACAGGCTGGTCAGGCGGGGCGAAGGGTTGGCGGTGGGGGCGGTGTCGGTCATATGCGGTGCGGATTTCGGGCTTCGGATGATCGCATTATGGCGGTTGTTCGTACGAGGCGCAGAACAATGGGCAGGACCGAGGCGTTGCATGGCTCGGCGAAAACCGGCTGTCACACTTCATATTTAACAATGCTAATTAGATGTGCGGTCTGGCTGCAGGACTTCATATCGGCCTCTATAATCGTTATTAGTATCCTAAAAAGAGCCGAGGCCATTACATGACCCACATGTCCCGGCGACAGTTTCTGAAGGTCTCCGCTACCACGCTCGCCGGATCAAGTTTGGCCCTCATGGGCTTTTCTCCGGCACCGGCGCTAGCCGAAGTCCGTCAGTACAAACTGTTGCGCACAACTGAAACCCGCAACACCTGCCCGTACTGCTCGGTGGGCTGCGGCATCCTGATGTACGGACTGGGCGACAACGCCAAGAATGCAAAGTCCAGCATCATCCACATCGAAGGCGATCCCGATCATCCGGTTAATCGCGGCACCTTGTGCCCGAAGGGCGCGAGCCTGATCGACTTCATTCACAGTCCGAGCCGCCTGAAGTATCCGGAGTACCGTGCGGCGGGATCGAATGAATGGAAGCGGATTTCGTGGGACGACGCGCTCGATCGCATTGCCGCGTTGATGAAGGAAGACCGTGATGCCAACTTCGTCGAGACGACGGAAGACGGCAAGAAGGTCAACCGCTGGCTGACCACCGGCATGCTCGCTGCATCGGCCGGCAGCAATGAAGTAGGGTATTTGACGCACAAGACTGTCCGCAGTCTTGGCATGCTCGCATTCGATAATCAGGCGCGTGTCTGACATGGCCCGACGGTGGCAGGTCTTGCCCCGACGTTTGGCCGTGGAGCGATGACGAACCATTGGGTCGACATCAAGAACGCGGACGTGATTCTGGTAATGGGCGGTAATGCAGCCGAGGCGCACCCGTGCGGTTTCAAGTGGGTCACGGAGGCGAAGGCGCACCGCAAGGCGAGATTGATCGTGGTCGATCCGCGCTTTACGCGGACGGCATCGGTTGCGGATTATTACGCGCAGATCCGGACCGGCTCGGACATCGTGTTCCTGGGCGGGGTGATCAACTATTTGCTCACCAACGACAAGATTCAGCACGAGTACGTCAAGAACTACACGGACATGCCGTTCATCGTTCGTGAGGACTTTTCGTTTACCGACGGTCTGTATTCCGGCTACGACGCGGACAAGCGCAACTACGACAAGAGTTCGTGGGACTACGAGCGCGGCGCCGACGGCTTCGCCAAGGTCGATCCGACGCTGCAGGACCCGCGCTGCGTCTATCAGCTGATGAAGCAGCACTACTCGCGCTATACGCCCGAGCAGGTCGAAAAAATCTGCGGCACGCCGAAGGAGAAATTCCTTAAGGTATGCGAGATGCTGGCGTCGACGGCCGTCCCTGGGCGCGCCGGCACGATCCTGTATGCGCTCGGCTGGACCCATCATTCGGTCGGCTCGCAGATCATCCGCACCGGTGCGATGGTGCAATTGCTGCTGGGCAACATCGGCATTGCCGGCGGCGGCATGAATGCGCTGCGCGGCCACTCGAACATCCAGGGCTTGACCGACCTCGGCCTGATGTCGAACCTGCTGCCGGGCTATATGACCTTGCCGATGGAAGCCGAACAGGACTTCGACGCCTACATCGCCAAGCGTGCAACCCAGCCGTTGCGGCCGAACCAGCTCAGCTACTGGCGCAACTATCGCGCCTTCCACGTCAGCTTCATGAAGTCGTGGTGGGGCGATAACGCGACCGCCGCGAACAACTTCGGCTACGAGTATCTGCCGAAGCTCGATAAGTCATACGACATGCTGCAGGTCTTCGAGCTGATGAATCAAGGCAAGATGACCGGCTACATCGCGCAGGGCTTCAACCCGCTTGCCGCGGCGCCGAACAAGGCGAAGATCGGCGCGAGTCTGGCCAGGCTGAAGTGGCTCGTCATCATGGATCCGCTCGCCACTGAAACCTCCGAGTTCTGGAAGAACTTCGGCGAGTTCAACGACGTCGATCCTGCTTCGATTCAAACGGAAGTTTTCCGCTTGCCGACCACGTGTTTCGCGGAAGAGCGTGGTTCGCTGGTCAGCTCCAGCCGCGTGTTGCAGTGGCACTGGCAGGGCGCGGATGGCCCCGGTGAAGCGAAGAGCGATCTGGAGATCATGTCCGGGCTCTGGCTGCGCATGCGTAAGGCTTATCAGGAGAAGGGCGGCAAATATCCCGATCCGATTCTCAACATGAGTTGGCCGTATGCAAATCCTGAAAGCCCGACGCCTGAAGAAATCGCCATGGAATTCAATGGCAAGGCACTGGCCGACGTGACCGATCCCGCCGACAAAACCAAGGTGCTCGCAAGAAAGGGCGAGCAGCTGGCGGGCTTCGCGCAGCTTCGGGACGACGGCAGCACGGCCAGCGGTTGCTGGATTTTCTGCGGCGCGTGGACCCAGGCGGGCAACCAGATGGGCCGCCGCGACAACTCCGACCCAACCGGTATCGGCAATACGCTGAACTGGGCGTGGGCGTGGCCCGCGAACCGGCGGATTCTGTACAACCGCGCCTCGTGCGACGTCAGCGGCAAGCCGTTCGACCCCACGCGCAAGCTGATTGCGTGGAACGGCAAGACGTGGAGCGGTGCGGATATCCCTGACTTCAAGGTCGACGAACCGCCTGAAAACGGCATGAATCCGTTCATCATGAATCCGGAGGGCGTGGCGCGCTTCTTCGCGCGTGATGGACTGGTGGAAGGCCCATTCCCCGAGCACTACGAACCGTTTGAAACGCCGCTTGGTTACAACCCGCTGCATCCGGACAACAAGGCGGTTGTCAGCAATCCGGCGGCGCGCGTGTTCCCGGACGATCGGGCCGCATTCGGCACACATGAGAATTTCCCGCATACGGCGACCACCTATCGGCTGACCGAACATTTCCACTACTGGACCAAGCACGCGCGTTTGAACGCGATCGTGCAGCCGCAACAGTTCGTGGAGATCGGCGAGGATCTGGCGAAAGAAGTGGGCGTGGTCGCGGGGGACCGCGTGAAGGTGTCGTCCAATCGCGGATACATGATTGCCGTGGCGCTCGTCACCAAGCGGATCAAACCGCTGATGATCGAAGGGAAAAAAGTCCAGACGGTCGGGTTGCCGCTGCATTGGGGTTTCAAGGGGCTCGCGAAACCGGGCTATCTCGTCAATACGCTGACGCCCTCCGTGGGCGACGGGAATTCGCAAACACCGGAATTCAAGTCGTTCCTCGTCAAGGTCGAAAAGGCATAAGGAAAAGAGATGGCACTGCAATCACTGGATATCAAACGCCTCTCGGCCACGACCTTGCCCGAACCGCAAGTGCGCGAGCCGGTGACGGGCACGGTCGCCAAGCTTATCGATGTGTCGAAATGCATCGGCTGCAAGGCGTGCCAGACCGCCTGTATGGAGTGGAACGATCTGCGCGACGAGATCGGCACGACAACCGGCATCTACGACAACCCGCGCGATCTGACGGAGCATTCGTGGACCGTCATGCGGTTTTCGGAGTACGAGAACACCGAGGGCGATCTCGAGTGGCTGATCCGTAAGGACGGCTGCATGCACTGCGAGGATCCGGGCTGCCTGAAGGCATGTCCTTCGCCGGGCGCGATCGTGCAGTACACGAACGGCATCGTGGACTTTCACGAGGAGAACTGCATTGGCTGCGGCTACTGCATCACCGGTTGCCCGTTCAACGTGCCGCGCATTTCGAAGAAGGACAACCGCGCCTACAAGTGCACGCTATGTTCGGACCGCGTGGCCGTGGGGCAGGAGCCTGCGTGCGTGAAGACCTGTCCGACCGGCGCGATCATGTTCGGCACCAAGGAGGACATGAAGCAGCAGGCGGCGGACCGGATCGAAGATCTGAAGGATCGCGGCTTCCAGAACGCTGGTTTGTATGATCCTGCCGGCGTGGGCGGCACGCATGTGATGTACGTGCTGCATCATGCCGACAAGCCCACGCTGTACCATGGCTTGCCGCAGAATCCAAAGATCAGCGCGATGGTTTATCTGTGGAAGGGGTTGGCGAAACCGTTGGCGCTGGCAGGTATCGCGTTCGCGGCCGTGGCCGGTTTCTTTCACTACACGCGGGTTGGTCCGAACGAGGTGACGGAGGCGGACGAAGCCGAAGCACAGCATGAAGCCGACGAAGCACGCCGTTCGCGGGAGGCATCCGATGAAGCACGCTGACAACCATCGGCACGTTGTGCTGAAAGACGCGAGGGGCAACAGTCTGATCGAGCGCTACACGCCGAACGAGCGGACGAATCACTGGATCACGGCGATCACGTTCGTGCTGCTGGCGCTGTCCGGACTCGCCATGTTCCATCCGGCGATGTCGTGGCTGTACGCAATCTTCGGCGGGGGGCAATGGACGCGGATTCTGCATCCGTTTGTTGGCTGCGTGATGTTCCTGTCGTTTCTGATTCTTGCGTTGCGCTTCTGGCATCACAACCTTCTCGACCGCGCCGACATTCAGTGGATGAGGCAGATCGACGACGTACTGAACAATCGCGAGGACAAGCTCCCCGCGATTGGGAAGTACAACGCCGGTCAAAAGCTGCTATTTTTCACTATGGTAGTTTGCCTGCTCCTGTTGCTGGCGAGCGGCATCGTGATCTGGCGGCGCTATTTCTCGTTCTACTTCCCGATCGAGATTGTCCGCCTCGCGGCATTGGTTCATGCCGCGGCAGCGTTCGTGCTGATTGTCGGTATCGTCGTGCATATTTACGCGGCCTTGTGGGTCAAGGGTTCGATCGGTGCGATGACACGCGGTACCGTGACCTACGGGTGGGCGAGAAAGCATCATCGGAACTGGTTCAAGGAAATAGTCGACAAGTAGGATCGGCAAGACGCGCGGCGCGACTTGCCGCGCACCGTACCCCGAGCCGCCGCCTTTGTTCGACGAACTGCGGCGGCTCTTCAGTTTTCAGAGGTCGATACTTTGGTTCAACGCATTCTTGAAGCCGGCGACATCGAGTCGCTCGATCACACGGCGATTCCCCGCATCCGTACGCCGGAACGGCTGGCGGTCTTTTCGGCACGTGCCGCGCGGCTGCGTCAACTGGCGGCGCTCAGCAATCCGATTGCCGGTTATTTGCGCCTGATGGCCGTGCTGGCGGACGCGCAGCAAGCCGTGATCGCCGGCTTCAAGGCTCAGCCGCCGGGCGCAGAGCTGATCGCGAGCGCGCAACAGCATTCCATGCCACTGATTCCGGCGCTCTCCGGTGTGCGCGATCCGGCGTGGCACGATGTTTTGCTGCAACTGGTCGACAAGGTGCAAGCCGCCGGCCCGCTCACGCCGCCGCTCGAAGCGCTCTTCGCCAGACTGCGGACACTCGGTCAAGCCGCGCTCGAAGCGCAGGCCGACGCGATCTTCGCGCAGCGTTTCGACGAAGTCGATCCGGCCTGCGCGCCCTTCATCATGGCTGCGCTGCAAGTAGTCTGGACCGATCTTGCCGCCGACGTCGACAGACGCGACGTGCCGTACCTCGAGACACCCGGCCTGTGTCCGGTATGCGGATCGCATCCGGTAGCGAGCCTGGTGCGCGTGGGCGGCGCGTATGACAATTACCGTTACCTGCAATGCGGTTTGTGTGCCACGGAGTGGCATATGGTCCGTGCGAAATGTTCGAACTGCGATTCGACCAAAGGCATTGCCTATCACGCTGTCGGCTCACAGGGCGCGGACGAAGCCGCCCGGGAAGCCGATTCCAGGAATGCTGCCTTGAAGGCGGAGTCGTGTGACGAATGCCATACTTACCGGAAGATCGGCACTCAGTCGAAGGATTACGATTTCGAGCCGTTCGCGGACGATCTCGCCAGTCTCACGCTGGATCTGCTGATGGGCGCGGAAGGTTATCGGCGTGCGTCGCCGCATCCGTGGCTGTGGCCGGAGCAGGGTAGCACCGCCGCTGAGTCTTCCGGCGCATCGGACTGAAGTGCCACTGAAACTCGACCGAAGAAAGAGGATTGCCTTGTGAGCGATGTAACCGGCTCTGAATTGCGCGCGCTGATGGCGCGTGTGCCTTCGGTGGAAAAGGTGCTGGCGTCGGCGGAGTTTGCGGCTTTGCTGACTGAGTTCGGCCGCACGCAGGTGTTGAATGCCTTGCGTCACGCGCTCGACACCTGGCGCGCCAGTGCGCAGTCTGGCGATGCGCCGGTGAGCGCGCTCGATGTCGTGCAACTGCGGGGTTCGGTCGAGGCCGCGCTGCGCCGGCGTAACGCGGCTCGCTTGCGCAGTGTCTTCAATCTGACCGGCACCGTGCTGCATACCAATCTTGGCCGCGCTTTGCTGCCGGACGAGGCGGTACAAGCCGTCATGAAGGCGCTCACACAGCCGGCCAATCTCGAGTTCGATCTTGGCACGGGCAAGCGCGGTGATCGCGACGACCTGATCGACGAACTCATTTGCGAACTGACCGGCGCCGAAGCCGCGACCGTGGTCAATAACAACGCCGCCGCCGTATTGCTTACGTTGTCCGCATTGGCGTCGAAGAAGGAAGTGATCGTGTCGCGTGGCGAGCTGGTTGAGATCGGCGGCGCGTTTCGCATTCCCGACATCATGAACCGCGCGGGCGCGAAGCTGCGCGAAGTCGGCACCACCAATCGCACGCATCTAAAGGACTACGACGAAGCCATTGGACCGCAAACGGCGCTGCTGATGAAAGTCCACGCGAGCAACTATGCGATCAGTGGCTTCACCAAGGAGGTTGGCGTCGATGCCATCGCGCCGCTCGCCCACGCGCGCGGTATCGCCGTTGCCGTTGACCTCGGCAGCGGCACGCTGGTTGATCTGACGCAATGGGGCTTGCCACGCGAGACGACGGTGCGCGAAACCATCGAAGCCGGCGCCGATCTTGTTACGTTCAGCGGTGACAAGTTGCTGGGCGGCCCGCAGGCCGGATTGATCGTCGGCCGGCGCGATCTGATCGCCAGGATCAAGAAGCATCCCCTCAAGCGCGCGCTGCGAGTCGGCAAGCTGACGCTCGCAGCACTGGAACCCGTGCTGCAGATGTACCGCGCGCCGGAGAAGCTCACGGAACGGCTGACCACGCTGCGTTTGCTCACGCGGCCGAGCGACGATATCCGGCTCGCCGCGCAGCGGGTACAACCCGAGTTGCAGCGCGCGGTTGGCGAACGCTACGCGGTAGTGGCCGAGCCAATGTTCAGCCAGATCGGCAGCGGCGCGTTGCCGGTCGACGTGCTGCCGAGCTACGGACTCGTCGTCAGGACGGCCGATGGCAAGCGCGGCGGCCGTCAATTGCTGGCGCTCGAGAAGCGCTTGCGCGAGATGGCGCGCCCGATCATCGGCCGTATCGCGGACGACGCTTTGCGTCTCGATCTGCGCTGTCTTGAAGCCGCCGATGAAGCGCAGTTGATCGAGCAACTGAAGGGCGTGCACGCATGATCGTAGGTACGGCCGGTCATATCGACCACGGCAAAACGAGCCTGGTGAGAGCGCTGTCGGGCGTCGACACGGATCGTCTCAAGGAAGAAAAGGCACGCGGCATTTCGATCGAACTGGGCTATGCATACGTGCCGCTCGACAACGGCGACGTGCTCGGTCTGATCGACGTGCCGGGCCACGAAAAGCTAGTCCATACGATGACCGCGGGCGCAAGCGGGATCGATTTCGCCTTGCTCGTGATCGCTGCCGACGACGGCGTGATGCCGCAAACGCGGGAACATCTGGCGATTGTGGAACTGCTCGGCATCAAGCGCGGTGCGGTAGCGCTGACCAAGATAGATCGCGTTGACGCTGTGCGGCTGAAGGAAGTCCATGACGAGGTCACAGCGTTCCTGAGCGGCAGCGTGCTGCAGGATGCGCCGGTGTTTGAGACTAACGCCCTGCATAACGATGACCCTGGCGTAGCCGCGTTGAAGGCGCATCTGCACGCAGCGGCAGCGGAGTGGCGCATGAAGCGCGACGACGGCCTGTTCCGTCTCGCGGTCGACCGGGTCTTTACGCTCACGGGCCAGGGCACGATCGTGACAGGGACGGTGGCGTCGGGACGTGTGACGGTGGGCGACACGATGCTGCTCGCGCCGAAGAATCAACCTGTACGCGTGCGCAGCATCCATGCGCAGAATCGTCCGGCCGGGAGCGGGCGGGCAGGCGAGCGCTGCGCGTTGAACCTTGCGGGTATCGAGAAGAGCGCAATCGACCGCGGTGACTGGATTGTCGATCCGCGTCTGTCGCAAGCCTCGGAACGTATCGACGTCATGCTCACGTTGCTTGCCGATGCTCCGTTGACGCTGGAGCATTGGGCGCCGTTGCACGTTCATCTGGGTACGCAGCATCAGGTGGCGCACGTCGCGTTGCTCGACGGCGAGACACTTGGCGCGGGTCAGTCGGCACGCGCGCAACTCGTCTTTGAGCGGCCGGTGTGCGCGCTGCCGGGCGACCGCTTTGTGGTGCGCAATGCGCAGGCTGATCGCACGGTTGGCGGCGGTCATGTGCTTGATCCGTTTGCGCCTTCTCGCAAGCGTCGCTCGGCTGAACGACTGGCGTGGCTCGATGCGATCCAGGCCATGCTCGATACCGGCGAACTGGATTCGCTTCTGGCAAAGGCTCCGTTCGGCTTGTCCCGTTCACTGCTGGAACGGTTGACCGGCATGCCGGTGGCCGTGCTTGCGTTGCCGTCTGATACGCGGGTTGTGGAGCTTGCGGGCCATGACGCGTTGTTGATTGCCGATGCGTCGTGGCGGGCGTTGAATGCGCGGCTGACGACGATGCTAAAGCAGTACCACGAGCGTTCACCGGACGAACTCGGCCCGGATGGTTCGCGCTTGCGGCGGATGGCTGCGCCTCTCGTCGACGACGCGTTATGGCGTGCGCTGGTCGACGAAGCGGCGGCACGCGGTGAGATTGTCAGACGCGGGCCGTGGTTGCATCTGCCGGACCACGCTGTGACGCTCGACGAAGCCGATCGTGCGCTCGCGGTGACGTTACTGCGGGCGCTGAAAGAAGGACGTTTCGATCCACCCTGGGTGCGTGATCTGGCAAACGCACATGGCGTGCCCGAAGATCGCGTGCGGCAGTTGCTGCGCAAACTCGCGCGGCAAGGCGAGCTTTTTCAGATCGTGCGTGACCTGTTTTATCACCATGAGGTGATTCGCGAATTGGCCTCGATTGCAAGTTCCGAAGCGCAAAAGAATGCGGGTACGGTAGCGGCGGCGCCGTTTCGTGATGTCACCGGTCTTGGTCGAAAACGCGCGATTCAGCTTTTGGAATTCTTCGATCGTGTTGGGTATACTCGTTTCCACCGTGGCCTACATTTGATGCGTACGGATACGCGGTGGCTCGATCTGCCTTGATCGAGCGTTCGAGTTGCAAGGCATCGTTTGAGTAGTTCAATCACCGTAGGAAGGCATTCGTATCCGGTGGTGCGGCTGGATTTCAAATCCAGTTGAGGGCGTCAGACGCTCTCAGGTCGGTTCGACTCCGGCTGCCTTCCGCCAGTCAATGCTTCCCGGGCATTCCGGCAAGTTCCGAAAACGTCCTCTAGATCGCTGATTTCAAAGTGGTTTATGGGTAACGACGTGCTTGCTGCTTCCATCAAGGTCCCGCACAATTTCCGCACGAAGTATGGGTAGCGGCATGGGTTTTGTGGGTAGGAAGGAGAGGGCAACATGGCAGGACGACAGTTGCATCGGTTGACCGCGTTGCGGGTCGCGAAGGAGGTGACTCCGGGTCATTATGCTGACGGCGGTGGCCTCTATATGCAGATCGCTGACAGCGGTGCGCGTTCATGGGTGTTTCGGTTCAGGCTTGGTGGGCGCGTGCGGGAGATGGGTCTCGGACCGCTTTCGCGCGTCTCGCTTGGCGAGGCGCGGAAACTGGCCGCCGGATACCGTGACATGGTCAGAGACCTGATTGATCCCATCCTTGCGCGGCGTGAGCAGCAGCGTAGACAGTTGCTTGATATCTCTTCGGATACCAACGTAACTTTCCATGAGGCAGCCGAAGCGTTTATCCGCGTACAGGAACCTCAGTGGCGCAATCGTAAGCATGTCCAGCAGTGGGGCAACACGCTCAGGACGTACGCGTATCCGGTGATCGGCGAAGTCCGGGTGCGCGACATCGATACTGCGATGATCGTGCGGATTCTCCAGCCGATCTGGACGAAAAAGGCGGAGACCGCGCGCCGCGTGCGCGGCCGTATCAAGGCCATCCTCGACGCCGAGACTGTGCTGGGCCATCGCACCGGCAGCAACCCGGCACGGTACGTTGATCATTTGCAACTCGTCTTACCGCGGTCGAGGAAGCGGTCACAAGTGAGACATCATCCGGCGTTGCCTTGGGAAGATATCCCGGGTTTCGTGCGCGAACTGGAGCAACGTCCCCGGCGCGCAGCACGGATCCTCCACCTGCTTATCCTCACGGCAACCCGCACGAACGAGGTGCGCTTTGCGCGACCAGAGGAATTCGACTTGGACAACCGTGTGTGGTCAATTCCCGGCGACCGCACGAAAAGTGGTCGGCCGCTTCGCGTGCCGCTTTGTCAGCGAGCCCTCGAAATCGTGCGTAGTGCGCTTCCCAAGGCGAAATACGGGTACCTGTTTCCCGGCTGCAGGGAAGGGCACCCATTGTCGAACATGGCGATGCTGATTCTGCTGAGACGTATGTCGCGGCACGGGATCACCGTGCATGGTTTCCGGTCAACGTTCCGAGACTGGGTAGCCGAATGCACAGAATATCCGGATTCGCTAGCGGAAGAAGCGCTGGCCCACATCATCACTTCGCAGACGGTAGTGGCCTACCGGCGTCGCGACCAGTTGGAGCGACGGCGCGTGATGATGGAAGACTGGGGTGTGTACTGTGCCAGTCAGCAAATGCATACGGCGTCAGTGATATCGGCCGTGCCGCAGCCGTTTGCCGCGTAAGCTGATACCGCCGCTGTGTCGGCAACGGCGTGTAACACGACCTTGTTGAAAGGCCGGTCCGCTTTCTAGAAGCGTATCCGCCCAGTAGTTGTCTCGTCCACTCGTCGTCGGTGTCGCACGACGTTGGGTTAAGGAGAGGACTCGAATCGCTAGTGTAAATATATGAATAAAAATGAAAAAATTTAAATTTCCGCACGAAATATACGCATCTGTATACGCAAAACTCCGAATGTTCATATCCGTCAGAGATTGAACGGAAGTGACCCCAGCTCTATCCCCGTCGCTCCGGAAAGTTGGCTTTTCATACTTTCTATTTAAAAAAACGGGGTTATTGTCCGTTGCGATTTCCTGTGGCTCGGCTAGTCACGCCCCGACGTCTGTACCGCTGACGCGGCCGAGATCTTTCACTCGCCGACTGGAACATTGCGGGCCGTCGAGGAGATTAATTTGATGGGCGCTCGATTCGACGTTGGCCACGTTATTTGCACAGACGGAATTGACGCCACCGCGGCTTTGCTAGCTGCCCCGATCGCCGCATGACACAGAGCGCATCGTTACCCACTTGCCCGACTTCTTCAATTGGCTGGGTGAGATCCGTCCCGAAGCGTCGAAGGTCAATTCGCGATATGCCGGCGGCGCCCTCGATCGGTAGACCGATGAAGCCGCTTATGGTGCGTTTAAGACAGGGATGTCGTTCACTAGAGTCCGCTCTGGAGCGAGCCAACGTGGATTGGCTGCGGGAGCGCCAACAGCTCATTGCCATCCTTTCATTGAAGTGCAGGACGATGATCCACACAGAGGGCCTCGTGCTGACGCCGAACATGCACCGGGCCTTGGATCACGATCGCATAGTGCCCGGCCCGGATTTCAAATTGCACGTCGCATCACGACTAGACAGTCGCATAGCCTATCACAGGCCCTTACCCGAACTGGAAGGGAAGCAATGATCAAGCAGAGGGAGGCACGCAGCTGAGGGAAGACACTCACCCGCGGCGCAGAGGCCTATCGCCGGTCGAAGTTTCATGTTCTGGCTTCGTCATGAGCGCCTCGATCAGCATGATCCGCATCGCGCGGGTCTCTCCGATCGCTTTTTCGACCTCTCTCGCGAAGCGTTCCACTCGTCGTCCCAGGCCGCAACGGGGCCCATCAGGTGATGGCCTCAAGGTGCACTCAAGCCCGTCGGAGTCCACCTTCAGCACGTCTTCGAAGCTCAGCACTCGCAAAATTCAGAAAGACCTCAACCGCATGGGGAAGAACCCGCTGAGCCCTCGTGTATATACCGAGATTGGTTGCGGCGTTTGTCAAAGGAACGTGTACCAACTTCCCATCTTGTAGCTCCCTCTCAATTCCGAAGCTGTTGACCAACGCAATCCCTTGTCCTTGCACTGCCAGGCGACGGATGAGCTCGAGCGACCCAGTTCTAAGAGCTACCTTCAGGCTGTCGGGACTGACGCTGAGGAGTGGTGCAATCTCCTCAAATATCGATAGTTCCTCAGTGGGAAGAATCATTGGGTACGCCAAGCACTCTTCAAAGCTTACCGCTTTCCTATTTGAGAGTGGATGACCGGAGACTGCGGCGATTCCGAGGTCGAACCGTCCGACTACTAGCTGCTTCAGATCTTGTGTTCTGTGGCGTAAGAAACATATGGCGAGATCAGCAATTCCTTCGGCAACCATTGCTGCCGCCCTTGAGGACGTCGCCGTTCGCACCGTCAGTTCAACCGCCGGATATTGCAGCCTCATTTGCTGCAGAACGTACGGCATGAAGTCGGAAGTCAAAGACTCCACTGTTGCGATCTCAACCGATCCTTGGCTCACGCTGCGAAGCGAACCCAGTTCCCCCTCCATACGTTGGGCATCCTGGATCATCGTTATCACGTGTCGGGAAAGGACCTCCCCTTCAGGGGTTACCTTTAAACCGCCAGATAGACGTTCAAAAAGCGGCCGTCCGAACTCGGCCTCCAGTTCGAGCAACTGTCGATTCAGGGCCGATGACGAGAGGTGGAGGCGGCGGGCAGCCGCGCGAATGGATCCAGCACGACGAATTTCCTCGAAATTCCAGAGCGCGCGCGAGTGTAGGTGCATAGGATGTCCTTGTGCGTAGCGTAGAACACTGTTACGAGCTAGATCCGTCCTGTCAAGTGGCTCGCAATGTGCTGCAGGAATGGACTCGCTCCGAGCGAAATTTTGAGCTACCTCAAGCGAGCCCTGCAACATAGACTGGCCGGATCGGGCCTTTGATCCTTCGCGGACGAAGCCGTGGCCGTGCAGTTAAGCCGTTCGAGGATTGCGTTGCCACTGCCTGCTTATCGTAGCCCATCGGGGGCCATTGGAGACAAGTCGTATGAATAGATTGGTAGCTCAAGGAGCATTGGCCGAGAGAACTCAGATCAAGCCCTCAATCTTAATGATGTTCGGTGTGATCCTTCTGTCCTATGCAGTAAATGCCATGGATCGAATGGTTTTCCCGCTTCTCGCGTCGGACATTAGACAGGCGCACGGCTTCAGCGTCGCAGGCACCGGGCTTATAGCCACCATCTTTACCTTGGGCATGGCCTTGGCGGGCTGGCCAACCGGAATCCTGCTTTCCCGCTACTCGCGAAAGACGGTACTTCAGATCGGGGCGCTGATCTTCTCGGCCGGTACCGTGTCGATTGCGCTCGCACACGGATTTCTTGACATGCTCGTCTACCGCACGGCCACCGGCGTCGGCGAAGTCATGCAACAGATGGCCATAGCAACGATTGCAACGACGTACTTTGTGAGGGCGAGAGCACTCGCTGTCTCTATCACGCAAGTGGCCTTCGGACTCGGAAACTTCTCAGGGCCTCTGCTTGCCGCTGCAGCTGTATCGCTCTACGGGGGATGGCAGGGAGCGTTCTTTGTCTTTGGAGCCGCCGGTTTCGCGATGATGGCATTGATCGCAATTTTCGTCCGGCCCCACTTTACGGAGGTGAAGGCAGAGATAACTTCGTCCTTACGAATTGTCGGCGGAGCGGATCGACTATGGAATCGAAATACAGTCGTCTTGTCGATCATCGCCCTCCTGACCGGCCTGATTCTTTACGGCTACCTAGGCCTTTACTCGACGTTTCTTCGCGAGCACCTGCGTTTCGCGCCTAAAGAAGTCGCGGTGATCATGTGCATGTTTGGGCTTGGTGGCCTGCTCGCTCCGATCGGTGGCTGGCTCGGTGATCGATTGCCCCAACGTAACCTGTTGGCTATGGGATACATCGGTCTTTCGATCTTCGGCTATCTACTGTTCAACCAGGTCCACACGGTTGCTGCGCACTGCGTCCTCTCGCTCTGCTGGGGCTTTACCCACAGCGGCGTTGTCTACGTGAACCTCTGGGGAGCGCAGATAAAGGCCGTAAAGGCCTCGCTGAATGCGCGCGCGACGGGCCTGTTCATAACTTGTCTCTATACCACCTCCGCCTTCGGAGGCTATCTCATGGGATTTCTCGTGACCAAGGCAAGTTGGGGCATGGCGGCAATTTTGCAGCTCTCCTCTCTTGCGGCGTTATGCGCGGTGCTATGTCTTTTCATTCGTTCAGAACTCATGTCGAGGCCTCAGCATGACTAGCCAAAACTCTGCCGAGGGAAGCGAGATGGTGACAAAGAACGCTCAGGATCACCGCGGCTTCTGTTCTATATGTGTCTCGCGGTGCGGAGCAATCTATACAGTCGCGGATGACACCCTTTTGAAAGTGCGTGCTGATCCTGCGCACCCGAACGGCAAGGCCGTATGCATGAAAGGGAAAGCGGTTCCCGAGATCGCTCATCACCCAGATCGTCTTCAGTTTCCTATGCGAAGGACGACACCCAAGGGGGCAAGTTCACCGGGGTGGGAAAGGATCACATGGGACGAAGCTCTTTCCGAGATCGCAGAAAAGTTGCAGCGCTTCCGGAGCGAGAGTGGTGCGGAATCACTAGTCGTGGGATCTACAACCCCAAGCGGATCGATGTGCGACAGCTTTGAGTGGGTGAAGCGGCTGGCACAGAAGTTTGGTACCCCAAACTTCCTAGGCACCACGGAAGTGTGCAACTGGCACAAAGACGACGCCAATGTCTTCACTTTCGGTTGCCCGACTCCACCTGGAGATCATCGGAATGCTGAGGTGATACTTCTCTGGGGTAACAATCCAACCAGCACATGGCTCGCCCAAGCAGATGCCATCGGTCAGGGACGTAGAGACGGAGCCAAGCTAATCGTGGTCGACCCGCGACCAACGCAACTGGCTCTGCAAGCGGATGTCTGGCTTCGCGTACGACCAGGCACCGACGCAGCGCTGGCTATGGGTATCGCCAGAGAGATGCTGAGTGTCGGCAACTTCGATGTCGAGTTTGTCCGTCGGTGGACGAACGCCCCTCTACTGGTTCGATCAGACAACGGGAGATTCTTGCGCGAACAAGACTTCTCTCCTGCAGCGACCGAAAACCGACACGTTGTGTGGAACCTGGAGACAGGGGAGGCCGACTTTGCTAGTGCGGGACCTGGAATAGACGGGATTCAATCAGCGGTGGAGGGTACTTACACTTTCCTGCTCAGTAGTGCTGGCGGCGATGAAGTTGAATGCAAACCAGCCCTCATGCACTTCAAGGATGCGATTGCTGAGTATTCACCTGAGAAGGTCGAAGAAATCACTGGCGTTCCCGCCAGCGATTTGATCCGCGCCGCAGCGTTGTTGATGCCAGGTAAACGCATCTCTCACTACGCATGGTCGGGTGTGGGGCAGCATGCGGACGCGACCATGACAGCCCGTGCAATTGGAACGATGTACGCCTTAACTGGCGCTTTCGATAAAAGGGGGGCTAACTGGATCCTCGAGACACATCCCGTCAACCGGGTCGAAGATTACCGCGCGTACGTATCGGCGGAGCAGCGTAGCAAGGCTTTGGGACTTTCGACACGGCCATTGGGCCCGGCGTCCAAAGGTGTTGTTAGCATACCCAGTCTTTGTGACTCGCTACTTGGACATAGCGAGTACAAGGTGCGATGCCTTTTGAGCTTTGGCCTCACCGCTCATACTTCCAACGTAGATCCCCAGCGACTTAGTGCCGCTCTGCGTGAACTTGAGCTTTATGTTCATTGTGATCTGTTTGAAACCCCGGCGTCACGGTACGCCGATATGCTCCTCCCAGCATGCAGCCTTGCTGAGCGCGAGGCACTACGAGTTGGCTTCGAGATTAGTGAAGATGCGGTGGAACACATTCAGGTACGCCCAAGACTGATTTCGCCGCGGGGCGAAAGCAGGCCCGACTATCAGATCGCCTTGGACTTGGCTAGAGAGCTCGGACTAGGCAGTGAGTTCTTCGAGGGTGACATTGTCTCTGGCTGGAACTACATGCTCGAGCCTCTGGGGCTTGACGTCGCCGGACTGAGGCGTCACCCAGGAGGCCTCCGCATTCCAATTCAACAACGCGAGAAAAAATATGCCTTCCCCAAATCTGACGGTGGCCATCGAGGGTTTTCTACGCAGACCGGTCGAGTAGAGCTTTATTCCGAAAAGCTACTTCTTGCAGGGCAAAGTCCTCTTCCAAGCTATGCTGATGCGAGCCCTCGAACGCCTCTCGGTCGTGAGTATCGCGATCTCTTTCCCTATATTCTGACTTCTGCCAAAAGTGGCTACTACTGCCACAGCCAGCATCGCAACATTGCATCATTGCGCAAGCGCGCTCCCTACCCGATGGTTGAAATGGGTAGCGCACTCGCAGAAGCAAAGGGCGTGGAGGACGGAGACTGGGTGCGGCTCAGTACCGCAGAGGGTACCGCGCGATTTCGAGCCAAGGTGGTTGCTGAGATGGCTGCTGATGTTCTGGTGGCAGAGTTTGGCTGGTGGCAGGCATGCAACGATCTCGGTATGGCTGAGATTCCGATCGACGGCCCCCGCAGCTCGAACTTCAGCAACCTCGTGAGTGCTAGAAGGCTTGACCCGATTAGCGGCTCTTCACCATTGCGCTCTACTCGCTGCAATGTCGAGATCGATCAAACTGCGGGGCCGAGGGGATGGAAGGGATTCCGAGAGTTTCGTGTCCTCTCGCTGGATGAAGAGGCTGAGGGAGTTCGAACTGTCTGCATGCAGAGCTTGGATGGAGGCGCGGTCCCCGATTTTCTACCTGGGCAACACATAACGGTGCAATTCCCGAGCCTTGGAGAAGCAACAAGATCTTATTCGTTGGTGGGCTCAGCTCGGGTGTCCGAGAGGACAAGCTATGCAATCTCTGTTCGGCATGTGCGCGGCACCTCTAAGGCGGGGGAAGCGTTCGAAGGGAAGGTCTCGGCACATATTCATCGAGCGCTGGAGGTCGGGCATTCTGTATTCGTGAAAGCGCCGGGTGGAGTGTTTGTGATTCCGGAGCACACCCGGCAGCCAGTTGTTCTATTTGCCGGCGGTATCGGTATCACCCCATTTATCTCGTACCTTGAAACTCTTGTCGATGCGGATCAACCTCCAAGCGTCTATCTTTTTTACGCGAATCGAAGCCGGCATTCTCATGCGTACGCCGAGCGGATCGAGCAGCTGTCGGCGGTCCTCCCGACTCTTACCGTCTGCAACTTCTATGATGAAGCGCCTCAGGTGGGATCGCATGAGTTTCGCACTGGACGAATGACTGCCGATGTCGTGAGCGACGAACTCATCCGAGCCAGGGCGCGCTTCTACTTTTGTGGGCCGGAGCCGATGATGGCAAGTATCACCGATCAACTTGTATCAAGGGGGGTACCCCCGTTTGACATCTTCAAGGAGGCTTTCAGGTCTCCGTCTACCCCGAACTTGACGGACGATCGAAAGTTCTTAGTTCACTTCAAACGCTCTGGGAAAGTGGCGGAGTGGTCTGCTGCAAGTGGGAGCCTTCTCGCTCTCGGCGAGAGCAATCAAGTCCAGTTGGCTAGCGGTTGTCGAGTAGGGCAGTGCGAGAGTTGCGCAGTGCGAGTGATATCGGGCAGCGTGGCTCACATGGCAGGCGATGGACCCGAGGAGCCCGGAATGTGCTTCGCTTGCCAAGCCGTTCCGACGAGTGAAGTTGAGCTTGATGCATAGATGCTGCCCTGAAGGTCTGCTTTACGGCGGCCAATCTTCAGTTCTCAATGTTTCTTCCGTGACGACAAGGTAAGTTCGTGATGAGGCGGGCATTGCAAGTGGTGAGGAGCCGCCCATCTTCCGGACCTGGCAGCCGACTCGAGCCAATCACCGGCGCATTGACTACCTTCGTTGGTTACCGGTGCGAGACTGGGATGTTTTCGCTGCGTGTATTGTGATATCGCGACATCTGCAGCGGCGAGTGGCATAGATGCGATTGTCCGGCGGGGTGTATTTTCATTGCAGCACTACGCTATACGGCATTCTGGACACGGGGATTACGTATGTGAACAATGCCGGCGGCGCACATCAACACAAATTCGACTATGGCATCTCTTACGGTAACAGAATCGGCTTCAAAGGCGTCGAGGATTTCGGCGGCGGATTGCAGGCGGTGTTCGTGCTCGAATCGAGTTTCCGCTTGGGTAACGGCTAATATGCATTCGGCGGTGCGGAATTTGGACGGCCGAATTATGTCGGGGTGAAAAGCAGCCAATTGGGTACGGTCACGCTGGGGAACCAGCTCGACATGAAAAATGAATTCGTCTCGGTCTGCAACATCTTTGCCTCGGCAAGCGGATATACGATCCATCGGGGGGGCGACTGGATGAATGGTGACCGGCCGCCGAACTCGATCAAGCACATGTCGAACGATTTTTCGGGTTTTTCGTTCGGCGGTATGCATTCGTTCGGTAACACCGTGGGCGACTTCCATCAGAAGAGCGCGTGGGATGTGGGCGCGCGCTATGAACAAGTGGCATTCAAAATGGGGGCGGCTTATACCAAATTGAACAATCCCTACGTTGTCAATGCGTTCGATCCTTACGCGATGATCGGCATCACAACATTCCTCGGACAGCCGACCGATGCCGTCGATCCGGCAGCCAGCGCGGTGACCGACCTGTACAAAGAGTCGTCTTTTCCCGTCGACAAGCAAGGTACTTTCGCGATGGACGCGGCTTATACGATTTGCAACCTCTTGCGAAGCGGCGACTTCACCTACACGACCATCAAGGGCCTCGAGCAGACGGTCGCATATGCACGTCTATGAAGCAGAGGCGTCGTAAGGTCGCGCCCGCAGGCATGCTGTAAGGCAGCTACCAACATACGAGCTTCGAAGGAAATCGCTGGAATCAGGGTTCGCTTGGTTTACATTACCTGTCATTCAAACGCTCCGACCTTGATATCTCAGGCGACTATCTACGGGCGGCGAATGGTGTGAATGCGGTGATCGGTTATGGCTTCACGCCGTCGACTTCGAATACGCAATCGAACTTACGGGTCGGATGAGGCATTCGTTCTGAGCAGTCAATCAATCGACGCGCATTATTTTCCGCTCTCTCTGGTTATTGAAAAAGTACTCAGAGTTAGTTATCAGGACTCCACCTAATTTCGGCATTGCTTTCGCTTGGGTTGGGGAATAGTGTCTACTGCGACGGCCAGTTGTCTGATCGGATCGAATGGGAGTGCGCAACCCCGCCAACAGTCGTTGCGTTTTGCTTGCCCGTTGGAGACAGTGGATTTGTCACGAGGATACCCTGATATGAACAGTGCAGGAAGATGCGTGTAAGCGTTGCATTAGACAGATAAATTCTCTGTGCTTCGGTGAATCTTTATGGAACTGGGGGGTGAACCTTCCTTCGGGGCTAAGTGTCGGATGGATTAGGAAAAATTAGCTAGGTCGAGATATGTCATGAGGATAACAAACTAAGACCATCCGACCGACCTGTATCGAGGGCTAACTCCGCGTCGACATCGGGGGTCACACGCGGAGATGATGGGTAAGCTACATGTGCGAATCGACTGACGACAATTCGGACCAACCATTGTACGAAACTGATGCGCAGCAGGAGCTGGAACACTGGCGACGACGAACCGAAGAATCACAGGCGTTGATTGCTCGCCTGACGGCACGGCTGAGAGGACGCGATCGACGTATCCAGTTGCTGGAACTCGCGATTGCCAGAACAGCGGTCATGCATCATGTGTGGTCTTCACACCTTGAGCGAAAACTGGAGAGGTCGCCTATGACCGATACCACGAGTTCGGCCGGGGAACCAGTGCTTGCCTCCGCGCACGAGAGCGGCGCAACCGTCCGTCTTCCTCACCTGACGCGGACACTCGAGGCTTTATTCGACGTGATGCGGGAGCATTGGTCGGTATGGGATCCGGAGCGTCCGCCAAAGTCTTCTACAGTTGCACGCGCCATCGACGAGAAGCTTGGCCTTAAAGGGCAGGCTAACGGTGAAGCCTCTCGAAGCGGCCAGACCTTTGCGGCCGCACTGCGGCCGGATTCGGTAAACGAGACAGACGGTCGTCATCGCTGAGTTCATCTCCCGACGGGACATTCCGACGACATGACGGAATTGTCCGTCAGTTCAATCTGCTGATTAGATGGGACCTGTGCAGCAAATCATTCAGGCAGAGCGGCGGGAGGTTGGTGTGACAGTTCAATTGCGAGGGACCGGGGCGATATTGCGACGCAGCCAGGTCGAACGGGAAGTCGGCCTGAAGCGCTCGACCATCTATCAACGGATGCAGGAAGGAACCTTCCCGCGCCCGATCCGTCTCGGTGAGCGCGCTGTTGGCTGGCGCGCGTCGGATATCGAACTATTTCTCCAGAACCCCGCTGGCTATCGCGTTCCGTGTCTTGATGACGAGGCACGCGATGCCTGAGCAGCGGACACAGCCTTCGCTCGACGCCAGGCTCGACAACTGGGCGAATGCGACGCGGGGCTCCTATGACGCGATTGATGCCGGTCGCATCGAACGGGCGTGGCAGAGACTTGCGGCGCATCAACGGGACCTGCTGCGCATGGTGTATCTATGGCGCGCGGGGCGTGAAGTCGTCTGTCGTCGGCTCAAGATTCCAAGGAATCCTTGGTGCAGGTACGAGGTTGAACTTGCCTCGGCCAAGCAGGCATTGGCGAGTGTGCTGGCGAAGATGCCGTAAGGTATAGCAATGGAATGAGTCGCTGGAAAGCGGGCCGATCACGCGTGCAATTCACCGCGCGTGTCGACGTTGATGCTTCGCCCGTTAGTTTGACAATCTGTTCCGGTCAACGTGCCGATTTACGAATGGGCACGACCGAGTACGCGTAAGCGGCCCCGACGTATTGATGGATGCGTGCATGGAGCCCGTGTCACTACCTTAGGCTGCGTTGGCAGCCTTTGTATTTTCGACTGATCCCCCTTGAGCCCGCGGTCAGCCTCCCGGCGCCGCGGGTTCCTTTTTCGCACGTCCTCTTCCATACGTCGGTGTGGCATGGATAAAAGGAAGCGAATCATGAAGCGGTTTTGGTTGATGGCAGACGCGTGGTGGCCGCGAACGACGGATGGCTGCGTGCGCCGGTGGTCGTTAGCTTTGGCGCTGTTCGCCGGTACCTCGATTCTCGCGCCCGGTATGGCCCATGCAGATGACTGGGGCTGCAAGGTGCTTCTGTGTCTCTCCAATCCGGGAGGCCCCGAACAGTACAGCGCGTGTGTGCCGCCGATCGAGAAGTTATGGAGCGCACTGCGTCACGGCGATCCTTTCCCGACCTGTGATTTCGGTGCGGGCGGCTCGCAAGGGACGTTTGGATCCAACACATTTGCGAGCAGCGGTTACTGTCGGGAGGATCTGCTGTACTGGGGTGGTCCCGAGCAGAGCGAGCTGCTATGCCGCTCCGCCGGGGCAATCAGTCTTGATATCGACAACCAGCTCTATACGCGTGTCTGGTGGGACGTAGGCGGAGCAGGGCCGACGATCACCGAATTCTATGCTGCTGGCAGTACACAGGTGCCTTACGATCCGTCGCAATCTGCCACGCTGTTTCTGCAGAAGGCCGGACAGCAAAACAGTTTCGGCGGCGGAGGGCAGTGATGATGCCACTGGACTTCATTGCGCTGGCGCAGCAGTGCGCACCTCATGTCTCACCGGTCACGATGGCGGCGATCGTACGGACAGAGTCTGGCTTCAATCCGTACGCGATCGGCGTTATGAATGGTCGGCTCGTGCGGCAGCCGGCGAGCCTGAACGAAGCGGTGGCGACAGCGCATGCACTCTCTTCCGCTGGCTGGAACTTTAGCGTCGGGCTCGCACAGGTGAACCTTGAGAACTGGTACGCGTACGGGCTGAACGAGCGGAGTGCGTTCGATCCTTGCCGAAACCTGGCCGCGGGCGCCGCGATTCTGCAGGGGTGTTTCGAGTCAGCGCGACGCGCGCAGACCGATACCGGGGCCAACTCACAGTCTGCGCTGCACGCGAGCCTGTCCTGCTATGCGAGCGGAAATTTCTCTAGGGGGTATCGAACCGGCTATGTGCAGCGCGTGGTGAATAACGCCCGGATTTCTGCGCTGCCGTCAGCACCTGTCGTCGTGCCGCCCATTACGCCAATTGCTGTCGTTCCAATAGATTCTAAGGAATCGTCATCGCCGGTTCGACCGCGAACGACCGGAGATCCGATAGCACAACCGGGGGAGATCTTGCCTGGTAGACGGGACACCGATTCAGCCGGTAGTGCGGTGGTGTTCTAGCCCGTCGCGACAGGCAAAGCAGAGTCTTCCAAATAGGAAATGGAGTTTTTCATGAAATCAGGACTACAGATAAAAGTTCGGCGTCGATCGAATCCTCCAGATTGGGATTGTGTCTGCGAGCGGGCGGCACGGCGGGCGGTTGTCACATGCGTGGCATTGCTGGTTACGTCTCCCGCCTGGGCGCAGCTCTCGCAGGTCAACACGCTCCTGAGCACGATCCAGACGACCCTGCTCGGCGTAGGTGGCGTGATCTGCTCGATCTCCATCATCTGGGCAGGCTTCCGGATGATGTTCCAGCACGCCCGGTTTGGTGACATCGCAAATGTGTTCATCGGCGGGTTATTCGTTGGATGTGCGACGGTGATTGCCGGCATGCTTATTCCGACTGCCTGAGCCGGCGCAAGCAAGCATGAACCCGGTCATGAATCCGCTTATTAACCCACTCAGGGATCCCGTCTTCAAGGGGTGCACGCGTCCTGCGATGCTGTGGGGCGTGCCTCTGGTGCCGTTCGTTATGGTTGGTGGTGCCATGCTGATCCCGGGCATCTGGACGCTGCTCGCGAGTCCACCGCTTGGCGTCGGACTGCTGTTTCTGATGATTCCGGTGTTCGTTGCGATGCGCGTCATCACGCGCCGTGACGATCAGCGCCTTGCGCAATACGCGCTCCGCCTGCGTCTGGTGGTCCGCCAGGGCAATCGCCGCTTCTGGGGAGTCCATGCCTATGTGCCTGTCCGCCTCAAGAGGAGGGCGTGACATGCAGATCAACCCGAAACATGGTGTCGTTGCAAACCGTGAAGTCGCACTGGCAGACACCATTCCCTACTCGACGCATATGACGGATCACGTGATAAAGACACACGAAGGCGACTACCTGCGGATATGGAAACTCGCGGGCATTGCCTTCGAGGCTGCCGATCCGGTCGACATCCTTGTACGCCACGACGGATTCAACCAGCTGGTACGCGGTCTGCCCGGAGGGCACACGGCGCTCTGGTCGCATCGTCTTCGCCGGCAGATGTCTGATCACTTTGCCACGCCCTACGGTAACCGCTTCTGCCAGGAGCTGGCCACTCGCTACTACGCGAGCTTCGCCGGTTACCGGATGATGGCCAATGAACTCTACCTGACGCTTGTCTACCGGCCCAATCGCACGAGAATCGGGCGAGTCTTCGGCCGCGCCGCGCGTCGTACGAGAGACGATATCAGGCGCGCCCAGCAGGAGGCCCTCAAGGTCATGGACGAACTCGCCGCTCAGGTCGAGTCGAGCCTGAAACCCTATGATCCCGTCGCGCTCGGGGTCTATCGAAAGGCGAGCCCGCACACGAAGCGGTCTCGCCGGTATTCGTCGACGCTGGAACTGCTCGGCTATCTCGTCAACGGCGTCTGGGAGCCGGAGCCGGTTCCCTCAGGAGCTATCCGTGAAGCGCTGCCGACGTCACGCCTGTTTGTGGGTGTCGAAAAGGTTGAGATCCGTATGCCAGCCGTCACTCGGCACGCGGCGCTGCTCGACCTGAAGGATTATCCCGAGCAGACCGAACCGGGCATGTTGAACGGCCTGCTGTACGGCGACTTCGAATATATTGAAACGCAAAGCTTCACGATTCTCGACAAGCCTGACGCGAAGGAAGCGCTCGAGCGGCAGCGCAACCAGCTCATTGCCGGCGAGGATGTGGCGGTCTCGCAGGTCGAGGCCATGGATCAGGCGCTCAACGACCTGATTAACGGCGATTTCGTGCTTGGCGAATATCACTATTCGCTCGCGCTCCTTGGCGATACACCGGAGAAAGTGTCGAAGGCTGTCGCGAAGGCGCGGACGCAACTCTCGGATGCCGGGTTCCAGACGGCACTGATCGATTTGGTGGCAGACGCGGCGTGGTTCGCCCAGCTGCCCGGCAACTGGCGCTACCGGCCACGCGAGACCAGGCTCACGTCCCGTAATTTCTGCGGGCTATCCAGTCTGCACAATTTCGCGACGGGCAAGCGCGACGGCAATCCATGGGGCGAGGCAATCACGATCGTCAAGACGCCGAGCGGCCAGCCGTTGTATCTGAACTTCCACGTGACGCCGGAGAAGCAGGATTCGGCCGACGAGAAGGCGCTGGCCAACACCCAGATCATCGGCCAGGCGGGGGCGGGCAAGACGGTGCTGGAGCTGTTCCTGCTCGCGATGGCGATGAAGTTCGGTCTGACCGCCGTGCTGTACGACAAGGATCGTGGTACCGAGATCGCGATCCGGGCTATGGGCGGGATCTATACGGTGTTTCGCCGCGGTGAGCCCACCGGGCTCAATCCGTTCCAGATGACGCCCAATGAATCCGTACTCGACTTCTGGGAGCGACTCGTGCGCAAGCTCGTTGATACGGGTATGCCACTTTCCGCCAGGGATGAGCTCGACATCTCGCGCGCAGTGCGCGAGGTAGCCCGTATGGATAAATCGCTGCGGCGTCTCTCGATGGTGCGGCAACTGCTGCCGAATGTGGGCGAGAACAGCCTGCATGCGCGGCTGGCCAAATGGTGCGCGGGCGGTCGTCTCGGATGGGTGCTCGACAATCCCGCGGATTGCGTCGATCTCACGCGCGCGAGTCTGTTTGGCTTCGACGACACCGAACTGCTCGACGACGCAGAAGTTTCAACGCCCGTCACCATGTACCTGCTGCATCTGACGGAAAGTCTGATTGACGGGCGACGCTTCATCTACGTGATGACGGAGTTCTGGAAGCGTCTTGCTGACCCCGTCTTCACCGATTTCGCAAAGAACAAGCAGAAGACGATCCGCAAGCAGAACGGCCTGGGGATATTCGACACCCAGTCGCCGGCCGACGTGCTGCACAGCGATATCGCGCGGGCACTGATCGAGCAGAGCGCAACGTTCTTCTTCCTGCCGAACCCACGGGCCGACTACGACGATTACGTGCACGGATTCAAGCTCACCGAGGCCGAGTTCAATATCGTTCGCAATCTCGGCGAAAGCAGTCGCATGTTTCTCGTGAAGCAGGGCCATCGCTCGGCCATCGGCGAGCTCGATCTCGCGGGGCTGGGTGACGTACTCGACGTGCTGTCCGGCACGACCGACAACGTGGAACTGCTCGACTCGATCCGCGTTCAGGTTGGAGACGATCCCGACGTGTGGCTGCCGCTTTTCCACGCCGAGCTTGCGAAGCGCCGCGCAGCGCAGAAGGGAGGTACGCGATGAGTGGCCTCTTTACCGCGATCGGCGGCACGCTCGAGAACGGCATGTCGACCTACGTCACGAGCGTCTCGTCGGCACTCTCCAGTGCACTCGTTCCTGTCGTGACCACGGGCATCACGGTCTGGGTCATTGCCTATGGTCTGGCTATCGTGCGGGGAGAGGCGCACGAAGCGGTACCGGCCTTTGCATGGCGTGGGCTCAAGGTTGCCGCGATCCTGGCGTTTGCTCTCGGCTCAGGTATCTATCAGCAGCAGGTTGTGGCGGCGATCAGCGGGGCCACGTCGGGTCTCGCCCAGACGATCCAGAACGCAGCGAACACGACAGGGGGCGGCAATCCCGGATGCGGCACGGTCAGCGGCAGCACCGTGACGACGGCGAGCGATACCAGTATTTACCAGACGCTCGACTGTTACGACCAGCAGATCGATCTTGTGCTGGACGCCTATTCCGAGAAGGCGACGCATGAGGGGTTCAGCCCCAGCGGGATCGCCGCTGCGATTGGCGACACTGTGTGCGGTTTTGTCGCTGCCATTGGCGGCTCGATTTTCCTGATTGTGCTCGCGTTCGAGGTCGTGATGGGTCGCATGCTGCTCGACCTTGTGCTCGGTCTCGGTCCGATCTTCATTGCCTGCGCCGCGTTCGCGCCGACCGCCCGTTTCTTCGAGGCGTGGACTGCGAAGGTCGCGAACTATGCGCTTCTGCAGGTGCTGGTGGCGGCCTTTCTGGGCATGGCCCTGACGGCTTTTTCGACTGAGCTCGCGCCGTTCCAGGTGACGACGTCATCGCCTGGTGCCAATGCCTCTTCACTTGTCGCGGCCGGGCAGGCGGCACTGGAAGCGTCCGCAGCGTGGGGCGCGGCACTCGGCATGTTTGCGACCGCGATTTTCCTGGCGATGGTCGGCTGGCAATTGCCGTCCGTCGCCTCCGGACTGTCGGGCGGTGCCACCGTATCCGGGGTTGGCGCGTTCGTGGCGGGTGTTGCATCGCGCCGCATCGCCGCAGCGATTGGACAGGCACTGACCCGTGGCGCAAGCGCTCCGCGTTCCGGCGGCAGGATTCGCGGCGGGACCGGCTCGGGAGGCGGTGGGACAGTTTCAGGGAATGGCGCGTTACCCGCTTACCAACGGGCCGCACGCGCCAATCTGGGACAGGATAGTTGAGTGTGAGGTAACGATCATGACGGGACGATTCAAGACAACCGGTACGGCAATCGTGTGGGCGGCGCTGTCCTCCGTGGGTTACGCGCAGGGCATTCCGGTATTCGACGCGCAGAACGTCGCTCAGGCGATTGCGCAGGTGATCCAGCTTGAGCAGCAGGTTCAGCAGGAGGTCCAGATTTATCAGTCCACGGTCGGCACGCGCGGGTTCGGTGCGCTGCTGGGCAATCCAGTGGTCGCCAATTCCCTGCCGTCGAACTGGCAGAGCGTCTACACGGCGGTCCAGAACGGAGGCTACGCCGGGCTCACGGGCAGTGCGCAGGCGCTACGCTCGGCGAGCGAGATCTACAACTGTGCGGATCAGTCCGGCATCGACCAGCAGGTGTGCCAGCGAGCGCTGAACAAGCCATTCCAGGACAAGGCGTTCGGTCTGCAGGCGTATCAGACCGAATTGCAGGAGCTTAACCAGATCCAGAGCCTGATGCAGCAGATCGACGTCACGCAGGACCCGAAAGGCGTGGCGGAACTGCAGGCGCGCATCCAGAGCGAGTCGGCAACGGTCGGTAACGAGATGACGAAACTGCAGCTTTTCCGGATGCTGGCCGAGACGGAAGACAAGCTCGTCGCGGAGCAGCAGAGCGAACTGGTGCTGAGCCGGGCGGGAAATACCACCCGTTTGCAGGACCAGATGGTACCGGCCTCGTTCGGTAACTGAGAGACGATCATGCGCAAATTTCTGGCTGGATTCCTCGTCATTAAATTAGTAATACTTATTAATGGGTGTTCTTCTGAACGGCCGAGACCCGTGCTGCCGGATGGATCGCATCGCGTGCCCGTCAACCGCGTACCCCCGGATGCAGCATCGTCTGTTCCGTCAGTACCGCCTGCATCCTCGGTCGAAGGAGGTGGGCGATGACCGGCCCCGAGGATTACGGGCGCGTGCTCGATATTGAAGCGTCGCTTACGCTCCTTCAGGAACGCTCCGAACAGCGTGCCTGGATCGTTGCCTATGGCGCGCTCGCCGTGGCGGTGCTCAGCGTGGTGGCGCTAGCGGTGATGGTCCCGTTCTACCGGGTCGTGCCGCTTCCGATCGAGGTTGACCGGCTGACGGGCGAATCCCAGGTGATCGATGTGCTCGACGCACGTCACGTCGATACGAAGGAGATCCAGGACAAGCACTGGGTCGAGGCGTATGTGCGTGCCCGTGAACGGTACGACTGGGGCCTTCTGCAGATGGACTACGACAGTGTGCTGACCATGAGCGATGACGTCGTGGCCCGGGATTTTCGCGGCGTCTACAGCGGTCCGGACGCGCTGGACCGGCAGCTCGGCCCGAACACCGAGCGGCGCGTGCGGATTCTCTCGACGACGTTGCCGCCCGACGAGCCGGGCCATGCTGTGGTCCATATCGAGCGTACGACATTCAAAAACGGCCTCGCGAATTCGGAGCCCCCGCAGCGCTTCGTGATCACGCTCGCCTATACCTATCGCCCACCGGTCTTTACCCGCGAAAGCATTGCCGTTGCAAACCCGTTCGGCTTCAAGGTCACGGCCTATAGTCGCGATTCCGAATATACGCCGCCCGCTTCGTCCGCGGCTGCGGGAGGCACGCCATGAAGCCGATTGCTCTCATGGTGCCCTGGCTCGTCGGGCTGATGGTTCTGAGCCAGGTCGCCCGGGCCTATGACCTGCCAGGCTGGTCCGACGATTCGCGGGTTCGCCAGATCGTGTATGCGCCCGATGCGGTGGTGCGTATCCAGGCGCAGCGTGGCTTTGCTACCCATATTGCGCTCGATCCGCACGAGCAGATCCAGGTCGTGGCGCCAGGAGACCGCGACGGCTGGCAGGTCGTCGCGAACCGGGGCGACCACGACGTTTACCTGAAGCCACAACTGGCCGCCCACGATTCGAATCTCGAAATACGGACCGACAAACGCAGCTACAGCTTTGATCTCCTGGTGCTGCCCCTCAAGGCGAAGTTTGGCAACGATGACGAGATGTATCGAGTCACCTTCGTCTACCCGGAGGAGGCGAAAGCGCAAGCGCACACCGAAACGGACGCGGAGCTCGTCGCGCAGCGCCTGGGCCAGCGACCCGTGGTGCGCAACACCCGATATTCGATGCAGGTGATGCCGCATTCCGACGACATCGCGCCGACGGCGGCGTGGGACGACGGGCGATTTACCTATATCCGCATCCCTAACAACCGGCGCATTCCCGCGATCTTCAGGGTGGCGGATGACGGCACCGAAAGCGTGGTTGACCGGCACATGGAGAATGACACGATCGTGGTCCACGAGGTGGCGAAGCGCTTCGTGCTGCGTCTGGGTGACGAGGTGGTCGGTATCTGGAACGACGCGTATGACATGGACGGCATGCCGCCCCATGACGGTACGACGGTTCCGGGCGTGAAGCGTGCCCTGCGGAGTCGCGGCGATGAATGACGAAACGCGAAACTCTATCGAGCCCGATGAATCCGACGGTCGTAGTCAGGCAGGCCACGACCGGGATTCCGCTGGTACCTCTGAAGTGTCCACCGATCGTGGCATGCCGGCACTTGGACAGTACCGGAGGGCACGCCCGCGGGCCTGGTGGCTGACGCCTCTGATCGTTGTCCTGGTAGCGGGCGGCGGTGCGGTCTGGACGATTCATGCGTTCCTCGCCCGTCACGATGCGCAAGCCAAAGCGCGTCGCGATGCGATAGCGGAGACATCGGCACAGGGCCGGGTGTTCAGGGACGGCCCGGTCGCTGCGAGTGCCGCATCCGCACCGGTTGCCGCGAGCGTACCCGTCCCGCCGTTGGAGCCAGGGCAGATGCACGTCGCGGCCCGACCACCTGCAGCGGCTGCCCATCCAGTGTCTGCGCGCAGCTATTATGACGCGCCGCTGCTTGTGACGGCTAACACGTCCGGAGCGGTTGGCCAGACGGGAGGCGTTCCAATCGGGCCCGGCGCACTGGCAGCGGAAGGGGCTCTGGATGGTGTCGCCGGAGCAGCCTCGTCCGTGGCGGAAGTCGCACCCGGCCGGACCGTCAGCGCACCCAGGCAAGGTGGGACGGGAGCACTCGCCCAGGCGCTGACGCCGACTGCCACGCCGCGCGTTCTGGCGAACACGCTTGGTAATCGCAGTCTGGTCCTGGCGCAGGGCGCCAAGATTGACTGCGCGGGAGACACCGCTTTCGATTCGACCGAGGCGGGACTGTCTACCTGCACCGTGACGAAGAATGTCTATTCCGACGACGGCCGGGTGGTGCTGATCGAACGGGGCTCGCAGATCAACAGCCAGTACCGGTCGAACCTGTCACCGGGGCAGAAGCGGGCCTTCATTCTTGCGGCCCGTATCGAAACGCCGCACGGCGTGACCGTCGAGATCGATTCACCGGCGGCCGACGCGCTCGGCCGCATGGGAATCGAAGGCTATGTCAACAATCACTGGGGCGAGCGTATCGGTGCGGCGATGCTGCTCGGTCTGACGCAGGACGCCATCGGGTATCTGGCCACACGTGGCGGCAACGGCTCCGTCGTCTACGAGAACACCCAGCAGCAGGGCAACGATATGGCCACACGGGTACTCGACAGTACGATCAACATCCCACCGACGCTGACGCAGAACCAGGGCGCGGAGTTCACGATCGTGGTTGCCCGGGATCTGGATTTCGGATCGGTCTATGCGCTGCAGCCGGAGGGCACACGATGATCGCCCGTACTGACATGCAGGATCATTCCGCGGACACAGTGATGGCGCGGCTTCCCGACGATGCATCCGTGCGGGAACTGATGCGGCCGTTCGCGCGGTTGCTGGATGACGTCAGCGTTACGGAACTGGTCATCAACCGGCCACAGCGCGTGCTGACGGAATCGCATCGTGGGTGGCACGGTTACGACTATGCCGATCTCGATTACGAGCGCCTGATGTCCTTCGCGGTGGCGGTCGCCACGCTCACGAACCAGGAGGTCTCGGCACAGCATCCGGTCCTGTCCGCATTGCTGCCGGGCGATGCCCGCATCCAGATCGTGGTACCACCGGCCGTGCCGCCGCGCACCGTTTCGGTCACGATCCGCCGACCGTCCGCGCGCGAGAAATCGCTCGACGCATACCGGGAGGAAGGACTCTTCGACGATACGGTCTGGCACCGTCCGGACGGCCTCGACACGGCATTGCCCATGCTTCGGCCCGCTGAACGGAGGCTTGTCCAGTGCCTGGAGGTGCGGGATTGGGGCGCGTTCTTCGAACTGGCTGTCACCGGGTGCCTGAACATCGTGATCGTCGGCAATACGGGTTCAGGCAAGACCAGTTTCATGAAGACCCTGTGCCGCTCGATCCCATCGACCGAGCGGATCGTGACGATCGAGGATGTGCGTGAACTGTTTATCCGCCACATCGAGAACTGTGTTCATCTGCTGTACAGCAAGGGTGGTCACGGCCAGGCACGTGTGACGCCGGCCGACCTCATCGCGAGCACGATGCGTATGCGGCCTGACCGGGTACTGCTTGCCGAACTGCGTGGCGCTGAAGCCTACGACTTCCTGAAACTCCTGACAACGGGACACTCGGGTTCGATCACGAGCTATCACGCGTCGAGTGCCGCGGTCGCGATCGAACGCTTTGCACTGATGGCGAAAGAACACCCCGAAGCCGCGGCCTACGACGATGCGGCGTTAAAGCGTCTGCTGTTCCTGACCATCGACGTGGTGGCGCACATGGAAGCGCATGCCCTCTACAACGAAGCGGGTGAACAGACGGCCAGGCGCTGGAGCATGACGGAAGTCTGGTTCAATCCGGTGCGCAAGGCGCGCACCACACTCGCGTGAGGCCGGTGTGGACAAAAACCGTCGATCCCGGATTGATCCCGCCGCCGCTAACGTCTTGGCGCGTCACGTGCGGCCGACCGCCATTACGGTTGCTGCGCTGGTGCTTCTCACCGGCGCCCTGCTAGCGTCGCTGTGGCTTGCGTCCTTCTTCCTGTATGCCAGCCTGCGGGTCAATCCCTTGCATGCCGGACTGTGGGGCTGGCCAGATGCGTTGCTCGCCTGGCACGATGGCCGGATGCCGAACGGTGGCCGACGTCTGGCGGCTGCGGCACTACTTGGTGTCCTCTTCGCCGCCGGCGGCCCCGTAATGGGGCTGTACGCGGTATGGGAGCGCACCGGGCGGCGCCGCCTCTACGGTAGTGCCCGGTTTGCCAGCGAAGCGGAAATCCGCGCAGCGGGGTTGCTATGAACGCGCGACTGAACATGGACGCCCCATCCATTGTCGTGGGTGTCTGGCGAGGTCGTTATCTACGTTTCGCCGGACAGCAGTTCGTGCTGCTCGCGGCACCCGCGCGATCCGGCAAGGGCGTTGGCATCGTGATACCGAACCTGTTGAGCTATCCCGACTCCGTTGTGGTGCTCGACATCAAGCGCGAAAACTATGCGCTCACCGCAGGATTCCGGCGCACACACGGGCAGGACGTGTATCTGTTCGATCCGTTTGCGGAGGACGGTCGCACGCATCGTTACAACCCGTTGTCGGCAATCTCGGATGGACTGTTCCGTGTGGGGGATATTCTCGCGATTGGTTATGCCCTGTATCCGCTGGGCGGCCACGATGACTTCTGGAAGGACCAGGCGCGCAACCTGTTTCTCGGCATCGTACTGTTGCTCTGTGAGTGGCGTGATGCAAAGCGGGCAGGCAGTAGCGCATCCATTCCTGACTATCCGGTTACGATGGGCGAGGTACTGCGGCAGTCGTCCGGCAACGGCATGCCGGTCAAGGCGTACCTGCAGCGTGCGCTCGTCCAGCATCGCGATCTATTGACCGGGCCGTGTATCGACGCCCTGAACCGTTTCCTGTCGAACGATGACAAGGTGCTCGCGAGCATCCTTGCGACATTCCATGCGCCGCTGACGATCTGGGCCAACCCAATTGTCGATGCAGCAACGAGTGGCAACGACTTCGATCTGCGCGATGTGCGTCGGCGCCGCATGTCGGTCTATATCGGGATCACACCGGATCATCTGTCCGAGGCAGCGCTGCTCGTGAATCTGGTGTTCTCACAACTCGTCAATCTCAACACAAAGCAGTTGCCCGAGGCGGATCCCACGCTCCGCTTCCAGTGCCTGCTACTGCTCGATGAAATGACAGCGATCGGCAAGATCCACATCATCGCTCGCGCAGTCGCGTACATGGCGGGCTACAACCTGCGGCTACTGTCGGTTGTCCAGTCGGTGGCGCAGCTCGAATCCGTGTACGGCCGGGCGGACGCCCGAACGTTCCTCACGAACCACGCGATGCAGATTCTCTATGCGCCACGCGAGCAGAAAGACGCGAACGAGTATTCCGAGATGCTTGGTACCTTCACCGATCATTCGCGTAGCGTAAGCCGGTCGAGCGCAATCTTCGGCGGCCGGGGTGGATCGAGCGAAAGCACGTCGGAGCAACGCCGGGCTTTGCTGTTGCCGCAGGAGCTGAAGGAGCTCGGTCGCGACAAGGAAATCATCCTGCTGGAGAACACAAAGCCCATTCTGGCTGACCGGATCTGCTACTGGCGCGATCCCGTGTTTGCTTCGCGTGTATCGGCGGCACCTCCAGTACCGGCGATGAATCTCGCACGCTTCCGTGCCCAGGCCGAACGACGATTGCGGGAGGTACAGCCAGAGGAGATTGACCCTGAAGGCGAGGGCCCCATCCAGGTACCGGCTGATTATCTGGAAGTCTTGCAGGCCTGGGATCCACGCGATCTCCCGCAACGGCTTTCTGACCTGAGCGAGGACGAGGCTGTGGCGTATGTCGAGCGGCATTTCATGTTGCTGGGTGTCCCCGCCGCGCGCGTCGCGTGTGCGACACGTCGGCTGACCGTGGCGGATCTTGATGTGGCCGACCTCGCGCCGGCAAAACCTGTGCGCGCGAGGCGTGGAGGCGTACCCGCCGACAGATCGAATGTCCCGGCGAGCCAGGGAGCACGGCAATGAGCACGGCCTGGGTGGATGAGACCACGCGTGTGCGGGCCGCACTGGCCGTCATTCCTGCGGATGACTACGGCACATGGGTCGACATGGCATTTGCGCTCAAGCACGGCTTCGGCGATGCCGGCTTCGACATCTGGGACGAATGGAGCCGTACGGCCACCAATTACAACGAGCGTTCGGCACGCACCACGTGGCGTTCGGCAAGGGAGTCCGGTGGCAAGACGCTCGCATCCCTTTTCTGGCTCGCGCGGCAGCACGGCTTCGATCTGAAGCGAACTCACTATCCCGACCGGATGGCAACAGCGCTCGCGCCACAACCGGATGTGCTTGAGCGCAGGGCTCGCGATGAGGCCCGGCAGCAGGCCCGGCACGCGGCGGTGGCTCGCGAGGCACAGGAAATCTGGCAATGGGCGCGACCCGTGGGCCCGCAACACCCCTATCTCGTTCGCAAACAACTCGAACCGACGCGCTCACTGCGCGAACTGGAGGCGCCCGAACTGCATGCATTGCTGGGGTACGTCGCGGCGAGCGACGAGCAACTGCTCAAGGGACGTGTGCTGGTGGTGCCGTTCTGGATCGGAAAGGCGATCTCGACACTTGAGCTGATTGATGAACAGGGCCGCAAGTCATCGCTGGCCGGAGGCGTCAAGCGAGGTGGGTACTGGATCGCCGGACCCGCACCGGCAGAGCGTGAACTCACCACACCGATCCTGATTGGCGAAGGCATGGCAACGGTGCTATCCGCGCACAGGGCGACGGGCTGGGTGGCACTTGCGACCTTGTCGAGCGGCACGCTACCTGAGGTCGCCGGCGCGTTGCGCGAACGATATCCCGATGCTGATCTGGTTGTACTCGGAGAGATCGGGCCCGGAGAAACCAAGGCCCGGCAGGCAGCCGGGGAGTCGCGGGCACGTCTGGCACTGCCTGCATTCGCTGACGACGCACAGCTGGATGGCAAACCCCCGACTGATTTCAATGACATGGCAGTGCTGTTTGGGGAGGCGCGCGTCGGGGACCGTTTGCGCGAAATCGCATTCAGAAGCGTTGGACTGGCAGTCGATGGCATGGAACCGGATGTGGCTAGCGTAACCGACGCGGCCGACGCAAAGACGGACGAACCAAAGGAGGAAGTGATGAGCCGTGTGAAAGCAACCCTGGTGAACGACGCAGAGGGAAGTTCGCGTCGCTGGCCGTCTAAACGCGGTGCCCAGAGAAAGTCCGATGCGCCGGAGGCTCACGTTCAGGCGAGCGCAGCGGCCGAGGTGAATGGGGCTGGGAAGGGGACGGCGGTCGAGCAGCCCGCATTGCCGCTGGCGGCTGATTCTCAGGCAGCCGGGACGACGCGTTTTGTGCCGGCCCGCCCGCCTGTTGGTGAACCGCTGTTCGGTGTGGGGGACGTGCCCAACGAGGTCCGGGCGCTTGCCGAGCACCGCTTCGGCACACCGCTCCGCATGGGCACACCGCGCGAGAACGGAGGTCCCTACCGAGGAGAGGTGTTCAACACTGAGCAATACCTGATTCAGGAGGTCGCAACGCGCAGCGTCGTGTTCCATCCGAAAGGTCAGATGGAGTTTGCGTCGGATCGGCTCCGGTGGATGGATGAGAACGCCCGCCTGAACGGGTCGGAGCTTCAGATCGGATACGACGGGGAGAGGCCGAAAGTCTATCCGTGGGATCGCGCGCGGGATCTGCTCGAGCGCACGGTCGGCTCGCTGAAGAAGTCGGCACGCGAACTGAACTTCAGTCCGAATCTGGAAGGGATGCTGGACCAGTTGCAGGCTCGGTCGTGGGCGCGCGTGCGTGAGGCTCGCGCGGCGGCGCTGGAGCAGTCGAAGGAGCGGGCGGCATCGCAGGACCCTTCAGGACCTGACCGGTGAACCATCTCATGCGTCGCCGGCTGCGACGAGTCATACCCGATCTGTAAGAGGTTCCTCCATGACTGAAACATCATTGCCTGCCGAGCCGGTCATCAACGTGATCGAGCAGGATATTCATGGCTTACCTGGCGCCGTAGAACAATCCGGCAGCGCAGGTCGTACCCAACAGCTGGACGCGGCGGCTATGGATGCTGTGTCAGCCCGGCGCCGACGTGAGTTCGATGCGGCCCGCTCGCGCCTGCGCGATCAGGTGGCCCGCGACAATGCCGAAGTGATCCGGCAGTCAGATGCGAGTCCTGGTATCAGTGCGCCGTCGCGGGGCAATGCTTCTGCGCGTGCACCGCTCGATCAGCCACCCGAGCGTGTGCGCAAGCGTTACCTGCGTGCGGGCAATCAGTACTTCCTCAAGGATGCACCGTATCAGCTCGCGTTTGAGGATCTGGGGCCGTACCTCGTCACCGAGCATAACCGGCCGGACGTGGTCGAGTCGATGGTTGAAATTGCCTCGGCCAAATCGTGGACGCGGATTCGCGTATCTGGGCATGAGGCATTCCGCAGCGAAGTGTGGCTGCAAGGGACACTGCTTGGCATCGAGGTGAGTGGGTATGAGCCGAAGGCCGCTGATCTCGCGCGTCTGGCGGATGCCCGGCAGGCACGTCCGCAGAACCGGATGGAGGCTGACGCATCGATGCCTCCTGCCGGAACGCAATCGCCGCCGGACGACAACAGTGCACTGGCGAAGGCGTCCACATCCGCGACGGAAACACCCAACCCCGCAGGCGGCATGGCTCGGCCGGTGCCTGCACGCTCCGAAGATCAGCACCGACTCAACCGGGCGGAACCACAGGTGGTTAGTGACGAACCCGAGACCCCACGGCAGTATGCCGGCGAACTGCTCGAGCACGGCCGTGCGCCGTACCTGCATAACCCGGCACGAAGCGACTCCTACTACGTGGCATTCCGCGACGCGAGGGGTACCGGGCGCGTTGTCTGGGGAATAGATCTGGAACGCGCCATGCTCGCATCACGCGCTGAACTAGGGGACCACATCACACTGGAAAACCTGGGTCGACGCATCGTCCCCGTCAAGATGCCGATTCTTGATGACAACGGCGCGGTGGTCGGCGAGAAAGAGAGGGACGTTCACCGGAATTCCTGGCAGGTCGATGTGACGCGCCGTGAAAGATCGATTGCCGGGTTCGTAGATCGATCCGAAGGCGCATCCGGTGTGTCGACGGCCTCTGTGGACGCGTCAGCGCGCGAGGGCCGGCAGGCGCATCGACCATTCACGGTAACTGATGAGGACAAGGTTCTGAACCTGGCGGTACTGGCCGGAGCCATGCGGGAACAGGGATTCAGCGCGCGTTCGATCGCACGCGTGCGGCAACGCGCGGAGGAGATGCTGGATGCGTTTGGCCGGGAGGGGATTCCGGTGCCGCGACCGAGAGTCTTCGATCCGAAAGCCCAGTCGGAACGGGATCGATGGGCACGGCCCGCGGCCGGGTGTATACCTGCACGGGAAATCGAGCGCGAGTTTGTGCGCACGCCAGTCGACCCTTCGCCAGCACGCTAGGCGGAAACATGCGCGTGGCTACACGTTTGCGAGAGCGCCTGTGCGTCGAGCTCAGGGGGATGCGACCGGACTGGGATCGCTGGTGTACGCGCCGCGGCCTGACATCTGCTGAGGGCGCCCGGCAAGTCATTGCGGTGGCGTTGGGAGCAGATGCCAACCCGGACGCCGACGAGACTGGGGTCGAAGCGGGAGTGCAATGGATCAGTATCGACGAGCCTCGGACACGGATCGAGATCAGGCTGACGCACACAGAACTGGAATCGGTGGAACAGCGGGCCGCAGCGTTCGGTATGACCAGCAACCGCTGGATTGTGGCGCTGATTCGCGCGCAACTGAAACGGGAACCACAGTTCGGAGCGCAGGAAATGCGACTATTGTCAGATTCGAACCAGCAGCTTGCCGCGATTAGCCGATGGTTGGGGCAGCTTGCGCGGGAAGGCCCTGCGTTCGATACGGAACCCAACGGGAACAACCAGGTTGGAGTCATTCGGAACCAGATCGACGTGCATCTGCGTGCAGTGACTGCGCTCGTTCGAGCGAACCTTGATCGATGGAGCCGGTGACATGGCTTACCCGAAGGCATACATCGACGCGATGCTCCTGAACTGGGGTGACCGCCTGTTTCAGGAGCCGTTCAGGCATGTCGGCGCACCGCGGCTTTCGCGTGCGACCATGCGAGATGCAGCCACTCGTATGCGGGACCAGTTGGTCCGGACGCTCAGACGTACGCCGGAGGTGATGGTCAAGATCACCAACAAGGCATCGAGTGCCCAGGGTATGGGTGCAGTACGCCGACATCTCCGTTATATCTCGCGTAACGGGCAGGTCGAACTGGAAGACCAGAACGGCGACAGGATTTCGGGACCTGAAGCCGTGCGTGACCTTGCAAGAACCTGGCAGCTCGGAGGCTGGGGAATACCGGAGGCGAGTCATCGTCGAGAGGTATTCAATGTGCTGCTTTCCATGCCACCGGGTACGAACCGGCAGGCAGTGCGCGATGCCGCACGAGACTTTGCGGCGATCGAGTTTGGTGATGGGCGCGCATATGTTTTTGCAGCACATGACGACGAAGCTCACCCACACGTCCACCTGAGCGTACAGGTACGGGGACCCGATGGTCGACGTCTCAATCCGCGCAGGCAGGATCTTCGGCAGTGGCGCGAGCGATTCGCCGAGCAGCTACGCGTGCATGGCGTCGAGGCCAATGCAACACCCCGGAGGGCGCGGGGTGTCACACGACGTTATCCGAAACAGGGCGTCGCGCATATGCTGGCTCGGGGCGAGGTGCCGATGTACTGGCAGGCCGTAGCAAACGCGGAGCAGCGCCGGGCTGGATCGCAGTCTTATGACGGCGTGCTCTCCGCGTGGTGGGAGTTGGCACGGGTAATCGCAGCGTCGCCTGCGAGGCAGGATCGTGCGATGGCGGTCGGTATTGCGGACTTCGTGCGGACGATGCCAGTGCTACGGGACGTGCCAACGGCCGCTAATAGTCTTCAGCAGAAAGGCCCGCCGCAACTGGAACGCACGCCACCAAAGCGGGACAATCGGCCGAACGATCCAGGTCTGTATATCGATCGCTGACACGGGGGATCGGGCCGTGTCGGTAGCAACCGGAGACCGGGAGATCAGAATCCTGGGGCGTTGATCGGGCGTATGGCGTGACGCCCGATGTCTTCATGTCGATGTCGTTATGGATCGACAAACCATGCGGGCGCGCCCTTGTATGACGCAAAGAGCAGGAAGAGCATCGCGATCAAGAGAAGCGGAAAACCGTAGACGGCTACCGGGGAAAACAGCACGAGCTGCAGAGACGATCCGCCGATGCCATGCAGGAGGTCGGTATCCCGAACATTCTCGTATATCAGCCAGGCAGCAGCACCAATGCCCATTGCCATGAGGAGAAGTCCACCAGATGGCGGCGCGTGGCGCAACTGAGCGGTCGTCCAGAAATAGTATCCCCACCAGAGGAAATTGATAGCGATTGCCGACAGCCAGAAACCGCGCGCCGTGAAGAAGCTGCGACCAAACCGGTGCCGACAATGGCGACTGAATAACTGGATTCCCCTGGCAACCCCGCACAGGATCGCTAAGTTGATAGCGAGGTTCAGGATGCTCATGCTCCGTTCTCCTTCGATGCGAGATGTGTGGTGTAGATGTCGGATCAGCGGACAAAACCAGTTTAATTTCTTTTACAAAAATATAGTCGGTCATCCGGCGAATGCAACGAGTCCTTGGCAGCGCGATCAAGGACGGCACCGTCGGTTGGCGGACCGGTACATCACTACATCACTCACCGCATTTTTACGCAGAGATAACGTTCACCAGGAGCGTAATTGTTGTTCGATGAGCGCCACGTCGATGCACAGTGCTCCGATGCTCAACAGTTTGGCTGTATCCCGTTGCAGAACCCGTTCGTACAGGTGCAGCAGGAGTGCGTTCCAGTCGCTGTGGCGTTGAGCGAGGTCGGACCCAGTACGCGGGGCTGGATGGCTTGAGTTTTTTTCGACACTGGTCGCGGGCAGGATAGGGATATCAATTCGCGCGAGGATATTATCGTGCTCCGGAAGAAAGGCGGGATGGTCATCCCGTATCAGAAACAACACAGTACCGATCAGACTCACATCTTCATCCAGTTTCCCGTTGTTGTTACGGCGTGATTGCGCGGCAGCAAGACTGTATGCCGTCACCATGTCACGACTACGTCGATATATCCATTGTTCTGCCCGTTCGATCTGTTCATTGAGAGCGGCCAGGCCGTCGTATTCCTGCTTGCTCAGGTTCGCGAACGCGTGCACTGATGTCATTGCAATTGTCCTAGATCAGGCCAAGTCTCGTCCAGACGACTCGTAAGTTCGCGAACCCGCTCGGATCACATCGCTCGCTGGCCCGCTCGGTAGAGAACGAAACTCGTCAGTTGGTGAAAAAGTTCAGATGAAATCAACTTTATAAGGTGAATATCAACTGAAAAAGCCCTTCATGTCAATGAGTTGGTCATCAACCATTCGGGGTGACAGGGAGGGGGTATGACGAGTGCGGACCTGAGCCGATTGGCAGGGATGGTGGGACGGGCGATAGCGAGAAACCGCATTGCGGCGGATCTGACGCAGGAGCAGGTTGCTGAACAACTGGGAATAGGTAATGAGGCGGTGTCGCGCATCGAGCGAGGACTCGTCATGCCCAATGTTGCGCGGCTGATGCAACTGGCCGACGTCTTTGACTGCGATATTGCTGACCTGCTGACCGAAGCAAGTAGTCGCCCGAGCGATCAGGCTAAGCACCTTGCACGCGTACTTACTGGGGTTTCCAGCAAGGATCGGGAGATGATCGTAGAGATCGTCGAGCGGTTGACTGCGAGATTTGCCCGACGCTGAGGAACGGCGGTACATTTGCTGGCGGCCTCTTCGCGATTACCACCGTCGGCGATGGGGATCGTCTTAGTAGAGTGGTCGGCGCTGGTGGCGATCCGTACTGAACATCCTATCGAAAATCCGGAGCACGGGAAGACACGCATATCGAGCAGTAAGGCGAGTTTTGATTAATCTGCTGCTCGAAATGACCGCGCAAATCATCTTTGTGTCTTGCACTGCTGCTGACGACACAGCGCCCTAAGGCGCCGAGATTGGTCGAGGCGTACCGTCGCGGTCTATCAGACATGGTCGCTCGCACTGAGGCCGCTCCAGGGATGTCGTGAGGAGGGCAGATCCGCGCAGAGACTATTTGAATCGCGCTTGGGCCCACGGCCGCAAAATACAGACTCGCGGCATTGCCGTATTGCAAGGCATTAAGGGCATTTTAGATGGGAGTCTGGTCCGGCCGTCTAACACCGCTCGTTGTATGGGGCTGCATCTCGTTTGTAGGTTGCGGCTTCACTGCGACGCGGGTTATTGCCGCGCAGATACAGCATTAAACGCAATGCTGATACTACGACTTATCAGCATTGAAACGACCGGAAAGCGCCGGAATGAATGACGCGCAGCCGTTCTCACAGCCGGCAGTGAACTGAGAGGGGTAGATAATCCGGGCTATCTCCCCCTTCATTTGCCGACACCGGCCCTTACAGGAACCGGATGACGTCGCCGGATCGCCCCTGGCGTGCCTGCGCGGTGCACCGGCTGTTGGTGCTCACAATTGCCGCTAGCCGTGTCAACGAAACTGCTAGCGCCGAATTTGTCGAAAAACGTCATACATACCGACCGAAAAGTGGAAAATCCAACGATTTTGCGTTGTTGTAGCGATACAACGACTGAGTGACACGTTGTCCACTAACGTTGCTAGCGTCGATTTCATGTTCTTTAATGCGGCTAGCGCGTCCTTCCTACCTATTGGGGGTAGACATGGCTTCCTCAGAAGAGACTGAAGCTCGGGCAGCGAAGATAGCGTCAGTGCTTAGACCGCTTGGAAACGGCGTGCTTTCCCGGGAGCAGGCGAAACGAGCGGCGCAATTGCTCAACGTTCACTGGGCGACTGTCTATCGCTTGCGTCGCCGCTTTCTCGCGAATCCTGTGACGAGCACTTTGCAGCCGTCGCCTTGCGGTCGCATACCAGGCGGCCGACTGGATGCCGCGGTTGAGACTGTCATCGACGATGTCGTGCATGAGTGGTTACCCGCGCAACGGCAACTAGCCCATCCAGCAACCGATCTGGTGCTTGAAATAAAACGTCGATGTGCGGTTGTGGGCCTGGATTCTCCCAGTCGGTCTACGGTGGCTCGCCGATGGACAGCATATCGCCAGCAGGACGCATTGGCACGAGCTGCACTTCCCGAATCGATGGTTGCACCCGGTACGTTCGGGGTCCGGTATCCGCTTGACATCGTCCAGATCGATCATACGCAAGCCGACATACTGCTGGTGAGCGAGTTGGACGGGCAGGTCATTGGCCGACCTTGGCTGTCCCTCGCACTTGACGTTGCGTCGAGGTGCGTGCTGGGTTTCTACTTAGGAATGGAGCGGCCCGGTGCGGCCACGGTTGGCTTGCTTCTCACGCGGGTGGCGTTGCCGAAAGCGTCATGGCTTGCCAAGATAGGCGTAGAAGCAGACTGGCCCATGCGAGGCATTCCGCGTGTCCTGCATCTCGATAACGCAGCTGAGTTCAAGAGCAGGGCGCTCCGCAGCGGGTGCCGTGAATATGGCATTGACCTCATGTATCGTCCAGTCGGTAAGCCTCATTTTGGTGGCCATATTGAACGGTTGAACCGGACGTTGATGGAGCGCGTGCGTGGGTTGCCAGGGGCGACGGGATCGTCCGCAAAAGGACACAAGGCTCGCCAAGCGGAGAAAACCGCCAGCCTGACATTAAGGGACTTCGAACAATGGATGACGATCGAAATCGGAAGACGATATCACCAAAGCCCTCATCGCGGCTTGTCTGAGCTTCCTCCTGCCGAAAAGTGGCGCGAGCTTTCCAGTTCGGCCGAGGCCCGATATCTGCCGAATGCACCGGATGCAGAACTTCAATTTTTGATAAGGTTTCTGCCAGTCGAGCTACGAACAATTCAGGCGGACGGCCTCAACTTATTTCGGATCCGGTACTGGCATCCGTTGTTCGCCGCGTGGCGGGAGACACGCCGAGCTGTGACTGTTCGTTACCATCCCGAAGACCTGTCGCGGGTATTCGTAAGTGCGGGAAAGAAGAGCTACATAGAGGTGCGCTACGCGGACTTGCGACGGCCTCCCATCTCGCTCTTCGAACAGCGGGCAGCCTTGAAAGCGATCAGGGCGAGAGGACAGCGAACGATCTCGGAAAGGGAAATTTTTGAGACGGTCATGCAGCAGCGAAGCGTGATCGTGAATGCGACGCGTGCCACACGGAGGCGTCGGCGTTCGAGACTACAAAGCATTCCTTCTGTAGGGATGCTCGACCGTCAAGGCACCCAGCAGCAACTCGAACAACGGGACGCGGAACAGGTGAACTATGACTCGCCTGTGACGGCGTACGATGTCGAACAGTGGTAGGGAGCCAACATGAAGCACGATGAGCTGGCGCACTTACTTCCAGCTGCCAGAGAGCAGGCGCAGTTGGGAAACGAAGAGCGTGTAAAAAGTCTCCTTCGTGATCGCTGGATCGATTATCCACGAGCGACGGAAGCATTACAGGTGCTTCAAAGGCTCTATGAAACACCTCCACGCGACCGGATGCCATGCCTTTTACTCCACGGCGATTCGAACATTGGGAAAACCAAGATTACTGCGAAGTTCAGGCGCGCCCATCCCAACGAATTTGATGAGAGACGAGGTGTAGAGCGGTGTCCCGTTGTTACCGTCCAGATGCCTCCGACTCCGGATCAGCATAGGTTTTATTCTGGGTTGCTATTTGAGCTCGGTGCTCCCCATAACGCTGCCGCTGGTTTGGCTTCTCTCGAACGGCTGGCGCGGGACATCCTGAAAACAATGTCGCCGCAGATGCTGATCGTGGACGAGGTCCATCACCTGCTCGCGGGAACGTATCGCGAGCAGCGTGCTTCTCTGAATCTGCTGAAATACCTCGCAAATGACCTGAAGATCAGCATGGTCCTTGTGGGCACCCGCGACGCAGTGCTCGCGCTTCAAACCGATCCGCAGATGGTGAGCCGTTACAGGCCGTTCGAGATACCCCGGTGGAGGGAAAGCGATAACCTCCGTCGACTTCTCGCCGCGTTCGAAAAGGTTCTGCCGCTCAGGAAACCATCGGATCTCTCACGACGCGAGATCGTCCAGTACGTGCTGGAATTGAGCGGTGGTCTGACGGGCGCCATTTCGACGATCCTGAACGACGCAGCCGAACTGTCGATCAGAAAACGGTGACGAGTTCATCGGTATCTCACACCTCGAACGGGTCGCTCGCGAACATGCGTGATCCTGTCACGCCATGGCCAGTTGCTCCTCGGCCGTTTTTCGAAGAGGCGTTTGGCAGCTGGCTGGGTCGAGTCGCGACGCGTTACCAGATCAGCGTGGGCATGCTTTGGGAGACAAGCACAGGGCTGGACCTGCCGAACCTTGGCAAAGCGGGGTGGATATTGTTTCCTCCAGTCGCCGCATCGCCGCTAGATCGACTCTCGAAGTTGGCCCGTGTGAGCGACGGGAGATTGGCAGCAATCCAGACGCCGCCTGAATGGATGGTCGACCAGCGTAACCTTGTATATTGCTTCAGATGCCTCGTGGTCAACGAAGTCGACGTTTCGGCACCGCGGTGGAAGAGGGAATGGCTCGATCCGGCAGCTGAATATTGCGGAACGCACCATAGTCTGCTGGAAACGGTCCCCGCATCGGTTTTTCGAAAAGCTGCCAACTTCGGCGCAGCGCTTCGGGCAATATCGCGCTATCGAACCCCCCGGTTTCCACGAAGCAGACGGCTACGCTAGCGGCGTTACTGAACTTGCTAGCGCTCCTGTGAACACGGCTAGCATCAATTGTGAACGCCAACACCTGTTTCGTCCGCGAAGGGTGATAACCAGGTCTGGGCAGCTCTCAACGAGCTTTCTGCCCGGCGTAAGTCGTGATGCCCTGAAACGGATGAGACAGGCAGTGCGGGGGTGGCGGCTACCTCGTCAGACGTTCAGGTCACTGGTCGAACTGGCCGATCAATGCAATCCCACGATACGTGGCTGGTGGAACTATTACGGGGCTTTCTATCGGACGGCCATGCAGGGGCTCGGTCGGTATCTTGACCGCAAGCTGGCACGCTGGGCCAGGTGCAAGTACAAGACACTACGACGGCATAAACGGCGTAGCGACGAGTGGTTGCACAAGATGAGGAAGGCGTACCCGCGACAGTTTGTATACTGGCTGTTTCTGGGAGTAAAGGTTGGATAACGGGAGCCGTGTAAATCGAGAGGTTTACGCACGGTTCTGCGAGAGGCTCGGGGGTGAAATCCCCCGGGCCTACTTACCTGTTCGTGACGCTGCGCGGTGAGCCGTACCTGTTGTGGCGGGCGGTCGACGAGCACGGCGCCGAACTCGATGTGCTGGTGCAAAAGCGTCGCGACAAGGCCGCGGCAAAGCGCTTCTTTCGGCGGGTGCTGCGTTCAAACCCGGTGCCGCGCAAAATCGTTACCGACCAACTACGCAGTTATCCGGCGGCGAAGGCTGATATTCCTGAGCTCGCTCAGGTAAAGCACGTTTTCGTCAAAGCGGTCGCACGCGTAAACAACCGCGCTGAGAACAGTCACCAGCCAACCCGTAGGCGGGAACGCCAGATGTACGGCTTTCGCGACGCGCGTCGCACGCAGGCGTTTCTCTCATGCTTCGGCCCGATCCGTCAGCACTTCGCGCTTCCCAGACATCAGATGAACGCCGCACGTCATCGCGCCATACTAAAAGAACGCCTCGGCACATGGCATAGTTGGAGTGTCTCAGCCGCAATCGAGAAAGTTATCTGATAAGGATAACTACTATTGTGCTGCGCAGTTGGCCTACAGCCGCCAACTTGACAACGCCCAACAGGGCGCTTGTGATGCCGGAACGCCTTCTCCAGCACCGGAAGCAGTTTGATGGCCCAACGATGCACGGTCGAATGATCGACCTGGATGCCACGCTCGGTCATCATCTCTTCCAGATTTCGCACACTCAGCCCGTACGCCACGTACCAGCGCACGCACATCAACATGACATCAAGGGGATAGTGCAGGCGTTTGAGCACGCGGGCGACGGCTGGATTCAGCAATTTCATCAAACTCTCAGGCCTTCAGGTTGTCCCGAACATCATAGCGCATGCTTATTGCGACACAACCAACGATTTTGCGCGGCACCGGGTTTGATCGCAGCACCCGCCCGAAGAAGCGCTTGGCCGCGGTTTTGTCGCGCCGCTTTTGCACCAGCACGTCCAGTTCAGCACCATGCTCGTCGACCGCGCGCCACAACAGATAAGGCTCACCGCGCAGCGTCACGAACATACCCCCACGAACGAAATTGCGATCCTCGAAGTACCTGAACAATCTGATTGAGCAGGATCACCGCCACATCAAATCGCGGGTGAACGTCATGCTCGGGTTCAAGCGGTTCCGCAGCGCCGCCATTATCCTCTCCGGCATCGAGCTGATCCATCGCATTCGCAAAGGCCAGTTCGATCTCACCAGCATGCACCTCAAAGATACCACTTCGCCTTCGATCTGGATGGCGGTTCTTTCAGCTTGATGAGGTATGCGAAACATGGGCAATTTCTCGCCCGCCTACCGAGTTTGCACCACAACCGTTTGGCGCGGCCTTTGATGTGCGGTTGTCAGATGCTTATAAGCTCGCGAATGCATGAGGCGCATCGCGCGCCTCGTCAAGTTTCGCCGCGCTTCAATTGTTTATATCTCGCAGAGAGCCCGCCCACTCTTTCGGGGTGCGTTTTGCCCACGGCAATTCTCGTTCCAACTGACCCGCAATCCGGAAAAGCAGATCTTCCCTGCCTGCTGGCGCCACGAACTGCATTCCAACCGGCAAATTACTGTTAGGTTCGTTGTAAAGCGGGACCGACATGGCAGGCATCCCAGCAGCATTAAAAACCGGTGTAAACGGCGATCGATTAAACACGCAGTTGGTCCAATCATGGCCGTCAAAACCTTCAGCGGCTAGCCCATACGTCCCGATGACTGGTGCAACATCGGGCAAGCTTGGCGTCAGCAGCAGATCATAGTGGGAGAAAAATTCTGCGACGCTGCGAGTTACGGCGTTACGCACATCAAGCGCGCGAATGAGTTCGGCGCCAGTTACGCCTAGACCAGTTCTGTGAACCGCTAGCGTTTGCGGTTCTAGGGTCGTCAAGTCAATATTGCGCCCCGTCACTGCAGCCATGTCTTCAATCCAAGCTGCGATGTTCACAGACCAAAGTACAGAACTTGCATGCACGAAGGCCTCCCAGCTCATACCCAAGGAGATGTTTGCTTCTTCAACTTCGTGGCCTAGCGTGCAGCAAAGTCGAGCAGTTGCGGTCAAGCTTTGAAGTATGCCGTCGCTCGTGCGCTGCCCACCCCAAGCCTGCGACATCATACCGATTCGCAACTTTCCAGGTGCCATATTGACCTGATCAAGATAGCGCCCGGACGGTGGCGCAATGGAGAAAGGCTCTCCTAGTGACGCGCCGTGGACCGCGTCGAGAAGCGCGGCGCTGTCACGCACCGAGCGACTGACGCCTAACTGCGCCGCTAAGCCGTTGATTGCCTCATCAAGCGCGGGCCCGTTCGAAACTCGGCCGCGCGTCGGCTTTAGGCCAAAGACGCCGGACGCGGATGCTGGGATTCTTATTGAGCCAGCTGCATCTGTAGCATGAGCCAGCGGCACAACGCCCGCCGCAACCGCTGCCGCTGCGCCTCCACTTGACCCGCCCGCTCCGTGCGCAATATTCCACGGATTGCGGGTCGCACCACACAGCACCGACTCCGTCGTCCCGCTCCACGCGAACTCTGGCGTTGTCGTGCGTCCGAGAGTGACAAGTCCTGCGGAGCGAAACCGCTGCATCAGGATCGAGTCGGCTGCGGGCGTAAAACCTTGCGACAAACGGCTACCGAACTCCAGCTTCCTGCCGGCCATCGTCACTCCGACATCCTTGATCAGGAACGGTACGCCAGCGAGAGGAGAGTTGCCCTTCAATGCAGCCGCAACGTTTTCCAGTTCAGGCTGCCAGCTTTCGATCAGCGCGTTGACGCGCGGGTTAAGCCGCTCACACGCCCGAAGAGCCGTATCGGCGAGTTCTCGCGCGCTGACGTCGCCGCGCGCGACCAGTTCACCGAGGCCCACGGCGTCGTAGCTTGCATACTCGGACAGTTTCATTCTGATGGTTCTCCGCTCGCGATGGGGGTTGACGACAACCACTTACATGATACCGAACGGTATCATCGATAGCGGTATAATGATACCGTTTGGTCTCACTGTCAAGGCATCGTGAAAAAACTTCAGACTCTTCAGGCGAATGCAGGGCGTCCGCTCCCGCCGCGCGAGCGTGTGTTAGCTGCAGCAGCGGATCTGTTTTACAACGGAGGCATCCGAGCGACCGGCGTCGAAGCGATCGCTGCTCATGCGGGCACCACGAAGATGGCCCTGTATCGACACTACCAATCCAAAGACGCTCTCGTGGTGGAGTGGCTACGCCAAGTGACAGGCGAATACTGGGCGGCATTTGACGCCATCGAGTCCGCCCATACCGACAATCCTCGTGCGCAAATTCTCGGCTGGGCGGATTTAGTCGCCGTGCAGGTGGCCGCGTGGTCGCACCGCGGCTGTCCTTTCATTAACTCAATAGCGGAGCTGCCGAATCGGGATCATCCTGCGCGTCGCCTGATCGAGGAACACAAAGCGCGCCAGTGGAAACGCCTCGTAGGCTTGAGCAAGGCCGCAGGCCTCGTGGCGCCCGAGGACACTGCGAGCGAAATCATGTTTGTTTTAGAAGGTGCGCAGATCGCCGCGCAGAACATGTCGATTGGTCACATCGGCTCCCGGTTGCGGCGTGTTGTTGAGGGTATTGTTGTCCGTCAGTCCACCCGATCAAGCACGCGAATCGAAAGCCAATGAAGAAGTACGCATGCCTATCGGTGAGATGACAGCTCTCATATGACTGTACGGCTCTGTCAGGTTGGCCGATGCAGTCGGTCTTTGTGGCATACGAGTGGTTATCCTTGGCGCCGGCTGCAGTGACAGTCCAGCCATGCCACGTCGCGAAACGTTTCTGGAGCGCGGTACGATGACATGCCGCGTTCATGTGGTGTCTGGGCAACGCGAAGTGCTGCCGGATCGGGCCGAAGCATGAGAGAAACGCCTGCGTGCGACGCGCTTCGCGAAATCCGCACATCTGGCGCTCCCGCCTGCGGGTCGGCTGGTGGCTGTTCTCGGCACGGTTGTTCATGCGTGCAGCCGCTTTGACGAAGATGTGCTTCACATGCACGAGCTAGGGAATGTCAGCCTTCGCCGCCGCATAGCTGCGCAGCCGGTCGGTGACGATCTTGCGGGGCACCAGGTTTGAACGCAGCACCCTGAGAAAGAAGCACTTTGCCGCTGCCTTGTCGCGCCGCTTTTGCACCAGCACGTCCAGTTCGGGAGCATGCTCATCGACGGCTCGCCACAACAGATACGGCTCGCTGCGTAGCGTCACGAACAGGTTCTGTCGCGGTAAGGCGATTTGGGCGAACGATAGCGATATGACGAGGATTGCTTACATCGCCAGCGAGTAGAACTGCCGGGCGGCCGATGGCTTGAGTTTGCCTGCGTCTTCCATCTGCCCCTTGGCGATCATATGCATGAGTTTAATGCCGCTCAACAAGATGCGAGCACAATGAAATTCCTTGAATCCCAAGATGGGTCGGGTACGGCGCTTGATCGCCCGATGGTTTTGTTCCACGATATTGTTGAGATACTTGGCCTGGCGGATCTTGATGGGCGTCTCACGCTCGGCGTTCACGGCGCGCAGCCCGGACAGATTGGCACCACTCTTGACGATGGTTACCGTTTCGGGCACGCCATTCTGGTCGATGGCCTTCTCGAAGTACCGTCGGGCCGCCTCCTTGTCCCGCTTGGCGCGCAGCAGGAAGTCAACCGTGTTGCCGCCCTTGTCGACGGCGAGGTAGATATACTTCCATGTAACCCCGGACCTTCACATAGGTTTCGTCCATCCGCCAGCTCTCGCCGACCGGGCGTTTGCAGCGGCGGAACGCTTTTTCAAGCACCGGCAGAAGCTTGATGGCCCACCGGTGCACGGCCGAATGATCGACCGCGATCCAGCGTTCGGACATCATCTCCCTCGAGATTGCGCAAGCTCAGCGGGTAGGCCACGTACCAACGCACGCACACCAACATTGTCTCGAACGGATAGTGCAACCGTTTCAGCACTTTGGCTACCGCCGGACTCAGCGCTTTCATTGTCGTTCACATCATTCTGTAAGGTCCCGCAGCATACCCGCCTCCGCTATTGCAACAGAACCCTTCGAATCTGTGCTACGCGTTTCCACACAACCTCGACCCGCAGCGGTCAGTCGGCCTCCTCGACAACGGACACTCCCGAGCGGGACTCCTCGGTTTCCTTGAGCACATCTATGAACGCCCGCAGGCCAGCGGGTACGTGGCGATGCCCTGGATAGTACAGGCACAGTCCTGGGATGAACGGGCACCAGTCTTCCAGCACCATTTGCATTTGACCATCATCCAGCCATTCGCGGGCCGCGGACTCCGGTACGTATGCAAAGCCCAACCCATCGGACGCGGCCTCAACCATGAGTCCGATGCGATCCAGCGTGAGTGCGCCGGGAACGTCGAGCACGATTTCCTGCCCGTGCTTACGGAACTCCCAACGATAGCGCTTGTCGCTCGGTAACCGTTGGCGAATGCAGTCGTGGCCACGAAGATCGTCGGGCACTTGGGGAGATACTCGCCCCGCAAGATAAGACGGTCACGGGGTGCAGCAAGCCACTCGGACCGCCGTTGCCGCCGAACTCGCGGCGTCTATTGTGGATCGGGCGCGTCGCCTTCGTTGAATCGGAAAAGCGCACGCGTAGATCGCAAGGCCATACCGTGAACTCTATCCGCGATGTAACTCATGCGCTGCGTGGGTTCCGTTCGGCGCGGTCACCGCATGTGGAAGGCGAGAAAATTGGAGAAAATCCGATGAATAAAAAGCAGCAGACAGAACTGATGGCAACGCATCGCGCGCTGATCGAGATTCGCCAGCTGGCGGCCACGATGATGAGGTCAAATGTCGCCGACGAAGAAGTCAAACGCATTTATGCAATCGCGGACGCTTTTCACGCCGTGCCCGGTGAGATCGCGCGGGGAGCGGACTTGGACCCGTCTTTGTTTGTTCAGTGTTCGGCGTCTGCGGGCATCTTCGTGCCGCCTGATTACCCTGCGTAATGAGATAGGCAAAGCGCGCGCATCGCCTGTGGTGAGCAGGCAAACAGCGGAGGAGTGGCTGTGTGCGGAAGGTTGATGGTCGCGCTGCACCTCGCCGATTTTTGTCGGGTACTCGGTGCCATTTTTACGCTGGGCGCACAGCTTCGGTGGTAACGCGTAGACGGAAACGTAAGCTATGGAAGAATTTCCTTTGGTCGCGCTAGCGCAGACACTTCTCCCTCCGAGCCCCTCGGTACAGTACCCTTTCGCTGAGAAGAGATGAGTAACGTAACGTCGCCGAACAACTTTTGGCGGAAGCTGATTGGCTTTATGCGCCCCAAGGCCGCCGCCGCGAAAGCAGGCATCGAGCGCAATCCTGTTGCTACGGTGCCTGAAACTGGCGCCCGCCAGATCATCCCCATCGCCGCAGCTGACGCGCCGGCTGTCAGTGGCTTCGCTTGCCCGCCGTCCTGCTGGGGAACGTGTTGCGACGACGCAGTGTTCCTCGAGGCGAGAGATGTCGCGGCGATCCATCAGTTCGCCGATCGTCACTTCGACCGGTTCGCGAACCATTTCGCCATGAGGTTCGTGCTGGCGGGAGTTGACGAAGAAAAACTGGTCGTGACGCCGGCGCTTGTCACCTGTGACGGCGTTTCGCGCTTTCACTTCTTCAGGAATGCGGCGACGAGCGAGTTTCTTGGCAAGAAGCCGCAGAGCACGCGCTGGTCGGTGGCCACGGGCCAGCCGCTCTATCACACGACGCTCCAGTTCGACCGGCAGGCCGAGGAAGTAGGCGGCTGCGTTTTCCTTACGGAACGCCGCACGTGTTTTCTCGAGGAAGTTGCCGTCGACGCTAGCGAGCACCGATGGACCGCCAAACCTCAAGGCTGTGTGCTGTTCCCTCTTGTGCCAATGTCCGACGGGACAGTGAAAACCCTCGCTTCACCCGAGAATGAGCAGCCAGACGCTCCGAATCATGGCCTGCTGAAGAAGTTCCGCGAGCGGGCGTGCTGTACGCGCGTAACCCCGCAAAACGCTGCCCATGAGATGTCTGCTGCGCTGGCCTTCGTAGAGCAGTCGCAGAAGTTGCGCGAGCGCGCTTTCGAGCACCTGCTCAGGACAAAGGCTGTGCAGATCCGGAGCGGTTTCCTGCAGATCTTTGACAGGCCTGCCACAGGTTCATCCGGCGCCGGGCGTCAGTAGCTCGCGGCTAATATTATGATGCAGTGGCGAGCACAGTTGCCGCGGCCGTATTATTGGCAATCGCAGCGAACCCGCGTGCATAGTCATTTTTGGTGCGGATGCGTCGTCGCGAGGACCGTCTCGAGTCGCTGCGTGCCGACACAGCGTTCTAGAAGCGCGTGGCGACCAAGGCACACGTTGATCGCTCGCGTGAGCGATTGAGGATCGCATCGACCCGCCGATCTTCGGAGACTTCGACCAGGCTGAACGCTTGCTCAGGAAGCACGAGTATTGAATCGAAAAAGCGGTTCCGGCCGCACAAGGAAAATCCCGCATGAAGCAACTCGTATACAGGCTATGCAAGGACCGGCACGGTGCGCCGCTCGTCACGCTCGACTCTGCTACGGGGAACGGGCAAGACATTTATCCTGCGAATCTCCGGGCGCTGGCGAACGCTTTGTTGCGGGTCGCGGACGCGGCGGAGCAGACGCAGCTCGGCAAGCACGAGCACTGGAAGTCGGGCGTTATCGAGCTGGAATAGCAAGAACATGCGAAAACTTTTCATCGCTGTGAGCGCGCCCATCACAAGTTCAAGCAGCCTGTCTGGTTCTCCATAGCACACGACGTCCTCCCGGCGATGGCATGTGTGCCGCAGCAAGACGGATTCCCGCAGGCTCCTGGCAGTCGCCGGAAGATCGCCCTAGTGAACCTGCCGCCATGCACGTTCCAGTGCGCCGAACACGATCGGGACGAAGTCATGCCCCTCGAACGACGCAGGCCGATCGTCATTCGGATATTCCAGCACCGCCGGCGCGCAGATCATCTGCAGCAATCGGTCGCTGAACCTGCCACCAGCCGTTACCTCGGCCAGCACTTCCTCTTCCATCTGATGAAGCAGCTTCCACGTCAGAATGCCCTTCGAGCGATGACGCTCGACAACGCGCGGTATGACTTCCTCAGCGGCCGCCTACGCGTCAAACAGGACGTTGTAGTTCGCCATCGTGTCTTTCCTCGTTGTTTCAGTGAAAATTGCGGCTCGCCGTCGGCAGTTCGCCAAGGAGATGCGACACGTCGACGAGCCGTTGTGCGACAAGGTGCGTCACGTCGCCTTCGCGCTGCCACACGCCATACACAGCGAGCAGCGATGCTCCGAGCGCCTCGCGCCGTTGCCGCTCGAGCACCGACTGCCAGACGATGACGTTGACCGACCCCGTCTCGTCCTCAAGCGTCATGAACACCACGCCGTTCGCGGTGCCGGGGCGCTGCCGCACGGTCACAATCCCGCATCCCCGCGCGAGCTGTCCACTGCGGTAGCGCATCAGCGCTTCGGCGGGCATCAGCCGCATGGACAGCAGCTTTTCGCGCAGCAGTGCAAGCGGATGACGGCCGAGAGTGAGCCCAGTCGAGCGGTAGTCCGCTATCAGGTCCTGTCCTTCCGTCGGAGCCGTGAGTGCCGGCGCCTCTTCCTCGCGTGTCGTTGCGCGCAACAGATCCTTGTCGGGCACCGCGGCGACTGCCGCCCACAGTGCCTGCCTGCGGTCCCCGGAAAGCGGCTTGAGCGCGTTCGCTGCCGCCAGCACCTGCAGGTCGTGGCGGTCGAGTTGCGCGCGGTTGGCAAGATCGGCGACGTAGCGAAACGGCCTGACTGCGCGTGCCGCCTCAATGCGCCTGGCAGTTTCCTCGCGCATGCCGCGAACAACGGACATGCCGAGCCGCACGGGCGCCATACTGTTATCGCCTTCCATGGCCGGATCCCAACCGCTGATGGCCACGTCAACCGGCAGCACGCCAACGCCGTGGCGCTTCGCGTGTTGTCGGCGGCGTAAAAGCGACACTAAACGGCGGCGAAAATCCGCTCCCATGTCCCAGCATATCGCCCCTTCGCGACGTCAAGGGTTCGCTTCGCCAAGCTCCGCTTGCCCTTGACCCCGCTACGAGGCTTGCCGCCAAACAGCGCTAAGCAACAAGCGTGCTCAAAAAACACGCGCCGCCGTTTAGTGTCGGATTTCGACCGCCGTTCACATCGCGTCCTGTACAAGCTGCGAAGGCGAGTAAAAGCCCATCGGCTGGCTGTTCAGCATCGCGCAGAGGAACGCTGCGGGTTCATGGCGCTTGAGCCAGCAGCTTGCGTAGACGAGAAGGGCGAAGCTTGCCGCGTGACTTTCGGGAAAGCCGTACTCGCCGAAGCCCTGGATCTGGGCAAAGATGGACTCGGCGAATTCACGGTCGTAGCCGCGCTGACGCATGCCTTCGACGATCCGGTCATGATAGTGCTGCAGGCCACCCTTGCGCTTCCATGCCGCCACAGCGCGGCGCAGCTGATCAGCTTCGCCGGCGCTGAAACCTGCCGCGAGCATCGCAACCTGCATAACCTGCTCCTGAAAGATCGGCACGCCGAGCGTGCGTTTCAGTGCCTGCTCGACTTCGGGGCTCGGGTAGGAGACGGGCTCGATGCCCTGACGCCGCCGCAGATACGGATGCACCATGCCGCCCTGAACCGGGCCCGGCCGCACGATCGCGACTTCGATCACGAGATCGTAAAACTCGCGCGGTTTCAATCGCGGCAGCATGCTCATCTGGGCACGCGACTCGATCTGGAATACGCCAACCGTGTCGGCCGCGCAGATCATGTCGTAAGTCGCTCCGTCCTCGGGCGGGATGTCCTGCATTTCGAACGGCTCGCCGCGCTGCTGCGCTACGAGCTCGAGGGCGCGGCGGATCGCCGACAGCATGCCAAGTGCGAGGACATCGATCTTCAGCAGGCCGAGCGCTTCCAGATCGTCCTTGTCCCACTGGATCACGGTGCGACCCGGCATTGACGCATTCTCAACCGGCACGAGACGGGACAACTTGCCGCGCGCGATCACGAAGCCGCCTGTGTGCTGCGACAGATGACGTGGAAAGCCACCCGAGACTCCACGAGGAATCTATTCCACCCAACTAAACGATCGGCTGTCGAAGACCATGCTTCGTCTTTTAGAGGCGCTTGGCTCTCCGTTGGAGGCCCGGATCGCCGCGCCGTTGGTGGTGCGCGAAATATTCTTCCTGGTGCTTACCGGCGAGCAAGGCGATGCAATGCGTGCGTCGCTCACGGCCACCGGTCATTTCTCCCAGATCGCGCGGGCGCTCCGCCGCATCCACACCGATTACGACAAGCGTATCGACGTGGATACCTTGTGCAGCGAAAGCGGCATGAGTGTCCCGACATTTCACCGCCATTTCAAAGCTGTGACCCACACGACGCCGATTCAATATCTTAAGTCGACGCGGCTGCACCAGGCGCGCCTGCTGATGATCCGCACGGGCTGACGGCAGCCGCTGCCTCGGCAACGGTCGGCTATGAATGCCCGTCGCAATTCAGTCGAGAATTCAAGCGCGTGTTCGGCCGGTCGCCGACGGAAGAGGCCGAGCAGATGACGGCGGCGTTCGCTTGGTCCGAGTCAACGCTCAAAACTGGACCTCAATAACAGCATCTGCGTTTGCACAAACTAACCGCAGCGGGATACGGGGCGATTGATCGCATAGGACCATGCCGGAATCGATCAACCAAATTATTGCGGTCGGCCAGCACAACGATTCGGCCGAAGGAGCCGCTGGGGCCTGTTTCCGTGCAGTCGAACGGCTCCTGTCGGAACTTGGCAATGCGAATAGGATTTACGGTGGTTTCATGGTGATAATCCGCGCGCAATGAGTTCTTTCACGATCTCATTCGCCCCGCCGTAAATACGCTGGACTCTGGAGTCAGCGTAAAGTCTTGCGATAGGGTACTCGACCATATAGCCGTATCCTCCGAATAACTGCAGACATTCGTCGGTCACCTTGCACTGTTGTTCGGTGCACCACCATTTGGCCATGTATGCCGCCGTATCGTCGAGTGTGCCGTCGAGCAGGCGTTGGATGCAGTCGTTGACGAAGGTGCGTACGACATGCGCGAGCGTAGCGCACTCCGCAAGCTTGAAACGCGTGTTCTGGAATCCATACAAGGGTTGTCCGAACGCGTTGCGCTGCTGAGTATATTCAAGCGTGAGCTCTAACGCGTACTCGATCACGGCGGCGGCGGACACGGCGAGTAGCAGACGCTCATACGGAAGTTGGCTCATCAACTGGGCGAAGCCACCACCTTCGGCTCCGCCCAGAAGATGATCAACCGGGATACGCACGTTTTCGAAGGACAGCTCCACGGTATCGGAGGCATGTTGTCCCAGCTTCTTCAGCCGACGTCCAACGTGGAATCCCGTCAGGTTCTCCGTTTCCAGCACGACTAGCGAGACGCCGCGACTGCCTGCGTCGCTGGTACGGACCGCTACCACAAGCAGATTCGCCGTAAATCCGTTGGTGATGAAGGTTTTGGCACCGTCAATCAGATACTCATCACCTTCACGCCGCGCCCGCGTTCGCAGGGCCTTAAGATCCGAGCCGCAACCGGGCTCAGTTAACGCGATGCCCGCCAGCATTTCACCGCTGGCAAGCTTCGGTAACCATCGCTGTTTCTGCGCTTCAGTGCCGTAGTCGATGATGTAGTGCGCGGCGATCGAGTGCACAGCACTGTTTGCGGGAATCTCTGCCTTGGCCAATTCGTCCTGAACGACGAGCTGATAGGCCAGCGTGGCGCCGGCACCTCCATACTTCTCGTCCAGTTCCGGCAGCAGAAAGCCCATTTCCCCGAACGGCCTCCACACCTCGCGTGGAATGTATCCCTGACGGCGCCAGCATTCAAGATGAGGGACCAGTTCGCCAGCGATGTAGCGGCGAGCTTGCTCCCGGAAAGCGTCAATCTCGTCGTCCATCCATCGATGGCGGTACAGTGGCGGCAACATGGTCTAGATCCCTGTGAGGCCGCCGCTACACATTAGCGTCTGGCCACTTACATAGTCCGACTCCGGAACACAGAGCACGTATACCGCGCCCGCTGCTTCCTCCGGTGTTCCGGCACGGCCTAAGGGGATACCTTTTTCCAGCATAGCCAGTAGATCCGGGTTCACTCCGACCTTAATTTCCCGTCCATCGATGTTTGCTGTAGCGCCACTGCCTGCCACGGTAGTAAGGCGCGTGTTGATCATCCCGTACGCGACGCAATTAACAGTCACCTTTATGCGGCCCCATTCCTTTGCGAGCGTCTGCGTCATGCCGACAATGCCGGCTTTGGCGGCCGCGTAATTCATCTGCCCCGCGTTGCCGAACAGGCCCGCGACTGACGAGATGTTTACTACCTTGCGCACCACGGATGTACCCGCTTCGGTTTCTGATTTGTTGAGTGCCCGGATCACCGGTTGCGCTGCGCGCAGAATCCGGAATGGCGCTGTCATATGGCAGTCGATCATCGCGTACCACTGTTCGTCAGTCATCTTCTGGATGACGTTGTCCCAGGTGTATCCGGCGTTATTGACGATGATATCCAACCCCTTATAGTTGCTGAGCGCTGTACCGACAAAACGCTCGGCAAAATCCGGCGCGGCGACGCTGCCGATGCAAGCCACAGCCTGACCACCGGCATCACGGATCACCTGCACAACTTCCCGTGCCGGTTCATCGTCAAGATCGTTGACAACAATACGTGCGCCTTCACTGGCAAGTTTTAGCGCAATCGATCGACCGATGCCTCGACCTGATCCGGTTATCAGTGCAACTTTTCCGTCGAGTTTCTGAGTCATAAAATAAATAATCCTAAATATATTTAAGGGAGCGCTACCAGCGCTTCCCCAGCGAGTTTTAATTGGCCAAACTGGTTCACGCTTTGCACTTCGACACGCACACGGCGCTCACCGTTGACATCCAGTTTCTCGACGACCCGGCCGCTGCATTGGATGACGTTGCCGATGTGCGTAATGCCTTGAAACCTTACGTCGAAGCGGCGCAATTGCATTTGCGGCGTCCAATCGGTCAGCAGCTTGCCGAGCCAGGCCATACCTAGCATGCCATGTGCGAAAACGTCCGGCATGCCGGCCCGTCGCGCGAAGTCAAGGTCGATGTGGATGGGGTTGTGATCTCCTGATGCACCGGCGAAAAGAGCGAGCGTACGTCGATCCAGGGGAGGCAACTGCAACACGGGCAGTTCGTCGCCGAGCTGAACAGTATCAAAATTCAGCGTAGTCATATCGGTAATCTCTCAGTTGCGGATGATGGTCACCGAGCGCATCCGGGCCACGAGGTCGCCGCGATCGCTGACAACATTTGATGCGACTTCGATGAATTCGAGCGCGCCTCCCTTCTTTTCGTAGATGTCCTTGATCTGAGACGTGACCGTTACCGTGTCGCTGGCGACGACTGGCCCAAAAAACTCGAAATTTTGCTCGCCGTGCAGCAGTCGTTCGAGCGGCACCCCCATCAGATCAAAAAGATGGAACGTGGCGCCAGAATCGAGTTCTGCAGCAAACAGGAATGTGGGCGGGGCCGGAATATCGGTATAACCCGCAGCGCGGGCCACGGTTTCGTCGGTGTAGATAGGATTGGTCTCGCCTATTGATTTCGCAAAGAATTTCAGCCGCCCCGCTTCGATGTGGAATGTGGAACTGCCGATCTCGTAGCCGATCCATTTTTTGTCGATCATGCTGTGACCCGTTCGTACAGGGTAACGACACAAGCGCCGCCGAGGCCGAGGTTGTGCTGCAGCGCCAGTCGCGCGCCTTCGACCTGCCGTGCTTCAGCACGACCACGCAGTTGGGCGACCAGTTCAGCGCATTGCGCCAATCCTGTGGCGCCCAAGGGATGTCCCTTTGAGAGCAGGCCGCCAGACGGATTGGTGACGACTTTGCCGCCATATGTGTTGTTCCCGTCGACTACGAACTTCTCTGCACCGCCCAACGGGCAAAGACCGAGTCCTTCATAGGTAATCAGTTCGTTGTGAGCAAAGCAGTCATGCAGTTCAACCACGCTGAGATCCTCGGGACCGATGCCTGCTGCTTCATACACCTGTTGGGCCGCATTGCGCGTCATGCTGAAACCCACCACTTCGCGCATGTCCCGCGCGTCAAAGGCAACTGGCGTGTCGGTTGTCATGCTCTGGGCCCGGATTCGCACTGATGCATCGAGACCATGCTTCTTCGCGAATGCCTCCGACACCACGATCGCTGCAGCCGCGCCACATGTCGGCGGACAGGCCATCAACCGCGTCATCACGCCAGGCCAGATCATCGGCGAGTCCATCACCTCTTCCTCGGTCAATACCTGCCGGAAAACGGCCATTGGATTTCTGGCTGCGTGACGACTTGCCTTCGCACGAATCTTTGCGAACGTTTCGACTTTTGTGCCGAATTCCTTCATGTGAGCGAGACCCGCGCCACCAAAGTAGCGCAGCGCGAATGGTATATCGGCGATGTCGACGAGTTCGGCTGTCAAAGCATCGAAACGCTCGAAGGGGCTAGGACGATCGGCAAACTTCACGCCCAGTGCGCCGGGCGTCATCTGTTCGAAACCGAATGCGAGCGCACACTCAATCGTCCCGCTCGCCACTGCTTGACGCGCAAGGTACAGGGCAGTCGAGCCGGTCGAGCAATTGTTGTTAACGTTGACAACCGGGATTCCGGTCATACCGACCTCATACAGTGCGCGTTGGCCGGCAGTCGAATCGCCGTACACATAACCTGCGTAGGCTTGCTGCACCTTGGTATAGTCGATTCCGGCGTCGGCCAGTGCGGCGAGGACCGCTGTTGCCACCATCGCCGGATATGGCTCATTGGCTCCGGGTTTTGTGAAAGGGATCATGCCGACACCGGCAACAACCACAGACGAAGTCATAGCACCTCTTAATTATCAATTAGTGATCAAGGTTCTCACCGCGTCTTCCACCAGGGCTTTTCCCTAGTGCCGGAGAGGGGCGAGATGTTGCGAAGTTCGACACCACTTGGGGATTTATACCTGGTAATCAACATTCTGCAGTGTGGGAAACGGTGTCCACTCTTAACTAATGCGGCTGGCCTGCGCACAACGATTGCGCGCGAGCGCTGCGTCCCTGTATGTTTGAAATACGTATCGTAGAAGCCCCCAGTCCGGGGGCAATTGCAAGTCGGATCAATCGAATTGCAAAAGACCTAGATTCACAAACCCCCATGGAAGAACGCTGGAGCGTACAAACCGAGCCTCGGCGGTCATAGGTTGGAAAGTGGTTGAAGTCGGTGCTCGATGGCCCTCGACGCGGACGATCAGTCTCATCGGACTGGGCCGTGGAGTGAGCTCCGAAAGCTGGATAGCGAAAGAGCGGTCTTGAACAGACCATTGGTCCGTGGCAGGCGCCTAAGGAGACGCACCCTGCGGTATTGAAGCAAGATTCGCATAGGCGGACACCGGTAGCGGGAGTCTGCCAGAAGGCCTGCGGGTATGCGCCCTTCGTGCGTCGATGGCAACGCGCCTTTCAATCGTCTGGCTGGACCGTCGGAATAGCGGACTGCAGCCTATTTTTCCAATAGGTTCCGGGCGCGATTCCCGTCCATCCCTTGAAGGCTCGCTGAAAAACAGCGCTATCTGAAAACCCCAATTCGTTTGCTATCTTCGACATTGGAACGGTCGGAGAAACCAGCCGTATTATGGCAAGATCGCGCCGCAGTGTGTCTTTGACCGTCCGGAATGACGTGCCTTCGTCGGCCAGCTGCCTCTGAAGCGTGCTTGCCGGCCTTTTCAGCGCGTCGGCCGTTCGCCGCAGATCTGGCCATAGCGGATTTGTACGCAGGAGGTGGTCACGGACCTGTTCTTCCACGAGGTAGTCGCTACGTTTCGGTATCACGATGTATCGGTAAAACCCCTCAAGAAAGCGGCTCGTTGCCGCATCGTCGCGATATATCGGAGTGAGAAGATCGAGGGAATTCATCCACATCGCAGTAACGTGCTGATTGAAGCGTATTTCACCGGGAAATAGCTTGATGTATTCGCCGCCGTGGTCTGGAAACGGGTGGGCGAAATCAAACCGCACGATCGTGAGTCGTCTGCCTTTTAACCAGTCAAACAGGCGAAAAAGCGCTCGAGTCAGATACTCTGGCAAGAAGAGGCGGTCAGGATAGAACTCGGGTGGCACGTCAATGCATATGCCAGTGAGACTCCCATCCCTGACAACGCGCATTCGAATGTCCTGCTGCAGTACTTCGAATCCGCGACACAGTCGTCGCATCGCGACTTCTAGCGTCGGCGACGTAAGAATGCTGCGCAGCAACAACGCAATACTCCCGTTAGGTAATTGACGGGAGAAGAACCCAAGTCCGTCGTCGTTTCGGTCTTCCGCTACGCGCTGAAAAAGCATGACGTACTGCTCCGCTGTCACGCGTGCACCTTTCTGATTCAGGAGCTCGGGGGGTATCCCCACTCGCCACAACCAGTCATCGCAGGGTATGCGCAGTACCTTCATGCCCGAGAGCATGCCCCGCACAAATGCGGCGGAAACGGTAATAGGTTGTGGAAGCATACGATGCATTGGCTTCGGTTAATGAAATCGAGACTGTATGCGGGCAAAGCTGGTGCGTACGTATTTACCCCTTCTGGTGAAACCAGACCCTGCGCGACCTACCTATGCCGGAGCTCGCGACGCAGCATCTTGCCCACCGTCGATTTCGGAAGTGTCTCGACGAACGTGACGGTCCTCGGTACCTTGTAAGCGGCGAGCCCATGCCGGCAGTGTTCGACGATCTGATTCTCCGTCAGGGCAGAACTGGGGACTCGGACGACAAAGAGTCGTACCGCTTCTCCCGTTTTCTCATCCGGCTCGCCGATGCATGCACATTCAGCCACGCCTGCACAGGCGGCTGCTACGGCCTCGACCTCGTTCGGATAGACGTTGAATCCGGAGACGATGATCATGTCCTTAACGCGGTCGACGATCCTGAGGAATCCCTTTTCGTCGAAGACGCCGATGTCTCCAGTGAGAAAATAGCCGTCGGCAGTAAAGGCCGCGTGGTTCGCCTCCGGCTGATTCCAGTAGCCGCGCATTATCTGTGGCCCCTTCGCGCAGATTTCCCCCGATTGGCCCTGCGCCGCCCGTTGGCCGTCGGCGGTCAGCAACTGGATATCGGTGGAAGGCAGTGGCAGGCCCGCGGTCCCGTTGAACGTCTCGATATAGTGCGGATTGAACGTCAGGACTGGGCCAGTCTCTGACAATCCGTAGCCCTCACGAATGAAGGTGCCTGTGACCTGCTGCCAGCGGGTCGATGTCGCCGGGATGATCGCAGCGCCGCCACCGCCAGCGAGACGCAGATTGGAGAAATCCACGTCCTTAAGGCCGGGGTGAGTCGCAAGTGCTGTGTACAGCGTATTGACACCCATGAAGCTGGTCGGCTTCGATGCGCGCAGGATATCGATGAGCGCATCCGTATCGCGCGGATCGGTAACCAGCCAGTTGTCCGCGCCGATCGAGAAATAGGTGATGAAATTCACCATCAGCGCGAAGATGTGATAGAGCGGTAATGCCGTGACGATCACTTCCTGCCCGGGGCGAGTGGCGGTCGGTGTGAATGCCTTGAACTGCTCGGTATTCGCCACCAGATTGCGATGGGTGAGCGCTGCCCCCTTGGATAGCCCGGTCGTTCCCCCTGTGTATTGCAGGAGCAGCAGATCATCTCCTGTCAGGTCGACCTGCTCGAACTGCAGCTTGGCACCCATGGCGAGTGCTTCGCGAAAAGAAACGGTGGCGTGCAGCCGTGGATCGATTGGGGCTGCGGGCAGATCGACCGAGGTACCATCGCCAGGGCAGATCGTGATGACGTGCGTGAGCGCGACTTTCTGCGCGACCTCGGCCACAACGCCCGTGCTTCCGCTGTACGCGAGGATGACACCTACGTTCGAGTCTCTGAGCTGATGCTCCAGTTCGCGCGGCGTATAGAAGGGATTGACGCTCACCTGTACCGCGCCCGCGCGGATGATGCCGAGAAAGGCAATCGGAAACGCGAGTAGATTCGGGCTCATCACGGCGACCCGGTCACCTTTCGCAATCCCAAGCGTCTGCTGCAGATATGCCGCGAAGTCGCGCGACAGGCGATCGATATCCGCATAGGTCAACGTTTGACCGAAGGAGCGGAAGGCCGGCCGATCTGCGAACGTGCGCATGGCATGTTCGAGCATGTGCGTGACAGAGCGATGCGCGTCGGCATCGATCTCCAGCGGAATGTCACCATAGCTGGGTGCCCAGAGTCTTGCGTCCAAACGTCTCTCCTAATGTTGTCGATTCCGATTCATGCCTGTGCGGCATACATCGGTTTTCCCGGTGCCTCAGCGCAGTAATAGATGATGCGCACAGATTGCTGGCTTTCGCGCCTCGATTGACTTACCGGCGATTGCTGTGGCCGATATGCGTTCCTCCGTTGGCGCATGTAAATTCATGCATGCCGATTGAGAAATGACCGGACGCTCAGCTAGCCAGCTTGCGCTTGAACGTGAGACCTCGTGTGCGCATCGAGTTGAGCTGGAACTCAGTTATTTGCCCGTCCTGCCCGGAAAAACTCAACGAGGTATAACCGCCCCACAGAGGGTATGCGCCACGCGCAACTGTCTCACCTAGGCAAATCAGCTCACTCTCGATCTGCCCATATGGGTCGTCGCATCGGAGCATGAGATTTTTGCCGTCCTTTATGATTACGGCCGTGCACTCTGCATCGCCACTGTAGTACTGGCCGGCGGATGCAGTCGCGAAGACCTCAACGTCGGCAGTATCCTTCGACACCTTGCCGTAGACCGTCGATTGGCCGCCGAACCTGACCGTTAATCCCTTACCCTGCACAGCTTCGTCCAGCCCGATCGCGATTTCACCGAGGATCGTGCCCGGCACGATGATGCTGTCGCTCGGAATGGGCGCGGTGTCGACCATGCCAACAGGACCGAATAGCCGCTGCTTTAACTGCTCTTCAAACGGCGCGCGGTTTGCCCGTTCGATGGCGATCGACACCAGGTGATAGCCGCTGTTGTTGTATATCATCGCCCGACCTGGTGCGAAGTTGCGGCTCGTCTGGCGCACCTGCATGGCCAGCGCGTTTCCCCTGGATGCTATAGCGAGACCGTGAGCGAGGAAGCCGACATCGACATGGCAACGCGAGCCGCCACGGTGCTGGAGGAGTTGCCTGAGCGTAGGCTCACCGCTGGGTCCGGTGAGTTCGGGAATATAGCGGCGAGTCGGAGCGTCAAGATCGAGTTTGCCGTCCTCGGCCAGCAGCAGGGCCAGCAGGCTGGTGAAGTGCTTGCTGGTCGAGCCGATTCGAAATCGGGTGGTCGGCATATTTGCTTCCGCGTGCTCCAGACTCGCGAGCCCGAAGCCCCGCCGGTACAACAGCTTACCGTGCTGGGCAATGCCAACCGTCAGACCGGGCGCATCGCTGCGATTGAAGGGCAAAAATAATTCGTCGAATGCACTGACTAGTTCTGAAACCGCCATTACTCGTCTCCACCGGAAACTGAACGCACCGCCATTCTGTTGAAAACCTATATCTGCCTCTTCACCCCCCAGCTCGCTGGTTGTGGCAGTCCGGGGTGTTTACATGATCTTGACGTGGGGCTCCGCCTGAGCGGCGGTTGCTTGCTTGCGGGGTGCATAGGCCCCGTGTAACAGCATGGCAAGACAAGCGATGAGTAGGGGCGTCAGAGGGCCGACCAGGCCTGCCAGGGCGATGCCTTGCCGTAGCGCGGGATCGGCCGGAGCATCCGGGTGATAGCCGATGAGCGATAACAGGCCGCCTGAGAACACGCCTCCGAGCGACATGCCAAGTTTCTGCGCCGACAGGAACATGCCGAGATACAGGCCGACAGAGGGACCGCCCTGAAACGATTTGGCCGTATCGAGCGCGGCGGCAGGCAGGGCTACAGAGATGACCGAATTGAACACACCGAACAGTGCTCCACAGCCAACGATCATGGGTATCGACGCGTAAAGGAGGCCGGACCAGTAAAAGACGAACACCGACGCGAGCGCAAGGAGGCCGAAACTCAGCGTGCTGATGTTACCGAAGCGGCGTAATAGGGGAGCGGCAAGCGGCAGACCCGCCAGGCCGCCGACGAATATCGGCCCTATGAGCAGGAACAGGGCCTCGGGAGGGCGTCCAAGCAGATACCGGTTTTCATAGGCAAGCAGTGCACTCAGGCAGCCACTGGCTGTGCCAATCCCGATGACCACGACAACGATTGCAACGAAGGTCCGGTTGCGCAAGATTGCGCCGACGCCTTCACGCAACGACATTTCCGCGCGGGTTTCTGATAACGCGGTGGGGTGTGCGGGGACACCGCGAACGGCACCGTAAAAACAGGCGAACATAAAGGTCATGACCAGCGCGACCATGACGGTCATATTGAAGTAGCCCTGTTCTCCGCCGCCACCAATTCTGATCATGAATGGCACGCAAACGATTAGGGCAATCGTCGCGAGGTTGCCGCCGAGCATGGATGAGGTGAGCAGCCTGTTACGCTGGACCTCATCTGCCACGAGATCACCGGTGAGCGCCAGATAAGTGACCCCGAAAACGGTATAGGCGGTGGCCTGCAGGATCTGGATTGCCACGTAGAACGCGGCAAGCAGTGGCTTCGAGGTGAGCGCGGGATGAAAGAAGGTCAGGGGTAGAAGCACGGCGAGCGCTAGCGCGCTCCACATACCGACGCGCATGCGGCCGTGCGCGCGCAGGGCGAGCTGATCCGAATAGCGTCCGATCGGCATGTCGACCAACACGTCCCATAGCTTGGGCAGCGCCAGTACCAACCCCGCCATCCACGGCTCGAGGTGGATGAATTCAGTGAGGAAATACAGCAGCAGCATGGAAGCGGGGATCGCGGCGAGCAAGTTGCCGAAGTTCCCCGCGCCAAACCCACAAAGACGCAGGGGACCGATACCGCTGCGGGTATTCAAAGGAGATGACATGTCGCCTCTCTTGGAGGTATGCGGATGGATGTTCTATGTTTTCTATTTTCCATCTAACATATAATAAAGTCAACCTGCTTTTATATCGTAAGATGAGGGACTTCTTTCGCCACAACAAATAGAGCGGTGTCATGACTCTTCTATTTGACAATAAAGTCAACTTACTTGTATATTTCGCGGCGGCCACGGTTCAGTTGCCCGAAGTGCCATCCGGAATATTAGTGACGGGGCCCGGGCGGCAACACCGTGGCAAAGCTTAGTCGATGGCTCCGGAGGCCAACGAACGACCGGGGCCGGTCAAAAAAAATGGCTAAGGACCCGAGCAACAAAGCATCCACTCTCCAGACGAGGCTCATGAGGATGACCCTAGCAACTGAAGGAATGCCTGCCGATGCAACGAGCATGCGTGAAGCGCTCGCCAAAGGTGTCACCACCCCTGAGGCACTCGTGGACCGCGCCATTGAGCGCGCCACGGTCGTCAATTCCCAACTCAACTTCATGGCCTGGCCAGCTTTCGAGCGCGCGCGCAAACAGGCGCTCGAGCCACACCCGGGGCCACTCGCCGGGATTCCGACGCTGATCAAGGACATGATCAACGAAAAAGGGCTGCCATCAAGCTGGGGCGCGGCTGCGCTACGGCATTACATTCCGACCGAGGATGCTCCCTACACTCGGGCGATCGCCAATGCGGGGCTGATTTCAATCGCCCGCTCGACGATGCCCGAACTGGGACTCAATGTGGTGACCGAATCGCCGCTTGTCGGAGTGACGCGCAATCCATGGAGCCTCGATCACGCGCCCGGCGGCTCATCGGGCGGCGCATCGGCTGCGGTGGCCGCAGGTGTGACGCCGATCGCACATGCGAGTGACGGCTTGGGCTCGATCCGTCACGGCGCCGCGCCGTGCGGACTAGTCGGCCTGAAGCCGTCCCGTGGGCGCAATTTCGGCGATGAGGAGATGCGCGCCATTTCCGACCTGGCCGTGAATGGTTGCGTCAGCCGCACTGTACGCGATACGGCCGCTTGGCTGGAAGCAACCCAGATACGCGCCCCGGGCGCCGCCTTCGCGCCCGTTTCGCTCGTCACAGCGCCGATCGACCGCACGCTTCGCATTCAGGCCTACAGCACAGTCATGCGTACTGGCGAAGCGCCGGACGCCAGCGTCGGGCGAGTCTTCGCGGGCACGATCGATCTGCTTGGGCGCCTCGGCCATTGCGTCACGGATGGCCGTCTGCCGTTCGACGGTCCCACCGCGATCGAGATGCTGCTCGATATCACCGAGGGTTCGTTTGTCCGCCGGCTGGGCGCGCTTTCAGAGCAAATCGGCATCCACATTGCACCGACTGATCTTGAACATCGCTCGGCGACCCTGGTGGATGTCGGCAAGCGGATTGACGACGAGCGCTTCGCCTCGGCGTGGCGGTGGATGGAGGGCGCGGTGGGGAGCTATCTCGAGCGGCTGAACGAAGTCGACGTCTGGATGACACCGACATTCAGCACCGAGATCGTCCGTATCGGAGTCATGGGCCCCGACTTGGCGTGGCTCGACCAGAGAGAACACCTTGTCGACTATGCCGGCTATTGCTGGATCGACAATTTCGCCGGTACACCCTCCATCAGCCTTCCCATGGGCTTCAGCGATAACGGGTTGCCGGTCGGTATCCAGTTCGCCACCCACCCGGGCGGCGAGGCCGTTCTGCTCGCGCTTGCCTATCAGCTCGAAGGCGCCACGGAGTGGTGGCGGCACACGCCGCCGATCTGGGTCGGCGACGACTGAGTTCCACCGAGGAACATCTGATCAACCCGAGCTAGAATTCCGGTTGCCTGTTTCCAACCTTGTTCCGAAACCATTAAAGGCCCTCTCGGGGATAAGCGACTGAGTCATCATCGCAACCCTTCCGTGACACTTTCACGGCGTCCGAACTCAGAATTAGCGTAATAGGAGTGCTCTCATATGGCACGCGTATGCTAAGTAACGGAGAAAGCGCAGATGAGCAATAACAACGTTTACATGTCCGATACCCCTATATCCGCCATTCCCGGAGTCGAGAGCTTCGTCGTCGCGCCGGACGGTCTGGGGGCCAGTTTGCGCATCTCGATCGCGCGGCCGTCAACTCACGCGATGGGTGCGACTGTTGGTGCGGCTTCGGTAATCTACGTGACCGACGCTGACTACAGCTTCGGCACCGTCGTCGAAGCGGCGCGCATGGGGTGTTATGCGGGCGAGCTCGGTCCGGCGGTGGTCGTCGGTATCGGCTACGCGGAGGAGCGCGGCGACTATGCGTTCGTTGGGCGTCGGCGCGGCCTCGATTTCTATCGAGGACCGCGGCGCTCGCTGGACATTCCAGGTTTCGGGGCGCTCGAACTGGGCGGCGCGGATACTTTTCTGACGGCACTGCTCGATGTGGTCGTACCGGAGGTCAATCGTCGGCTGCCCGAGACGGCGGGCGCGCGGCGCATACTGTTCGGAATGTCGGCCGGCGGCCATTTCGCCGCGCATGTACTGACGCAACGCCCGGACGCCTTCCAGGGCTACGCTATGCTAAGCCCGGCACTGGTCGATTTCCCGCCGGCACCGGGCGATGAACACATGGTCGACGTGGTGCGCGCTTTGCCGGCCGGCGCCATCCCAACCGGCACAGCCGTGTTCCTGTCGGCTGGTGCGCGGGAGGAGGAGCCGGGCGAGGCGCTCGCCGCCGCCTCGATCATCAGTAATGCCTATCGAATGCGCGCAGCACTCGCCGCGCATGGCGTATCGACTGAACTCGCGCTGTTCGACGACGAAACGCACACATCGGTGCTCGGCGTGGCCGTCACACGGGCGCTACGTTTCCTTGTGCCATCACAAGGCGCGCCGGCTTCGCAAGTTGCCGGGGCCCCAAGGGATTGAGGCAGAGAAGGGATGCCTCGGACATCGTTGCGGGCGAGCCTGCAGCGATGCTCTTGAACATTCAGGTCTCGACCGTGGAGTAGGGACGATGACCTACCGTTCCCTTGATGTCTCCGCGAGAGCAAACCCGATCGACAGCGAAAGGGCGTGGGGCGATGTGATAGCAGCAAATGGTCGGTCGGCTCGCTCCGCAATGGGCGCCGAAGGGAATCGGTGTACCGCAGCGAGATCCTTTTCGGCAAACGTTGGCTGTCGTGGCTTCCCACGACAACGCGATGACGGTCCCTTAGGACAACTTTTCGTCCAGGCGATCCGTGCCGCCGAAACACATGTCCAGTATTTGTGCTTTCCAGATTCGCACACAACGCTCGATCACAGGATTGTCGGGATTCTGAATGAACTCCACCGTCAGTCCGCGCGTCATGGAATTATTGAGCATCTGGAGGCATTGCTGCTGGGTCTCGTCGAAATCTACCCCGGCCGCACGGAGAATTCGATATATCCACGAGCGCACGCGTCGGTCAAAACGCCGCACGCTCGGTGTCACTTCCCGGTCCAGTTCGGGGTCGTTCCGTCGGGCCAGGCTAATTTCTAGCAAGGCGGCCATCTCTGGACGGTTGAGCCTATCGAAATTGGCGTCGAGCAGATTTTCCATCGATTCCTTTGGCGTTCTTCCTCGTCGGATGGCTTCGGCGAACGTCCTGGCTACAGAGGCAGATATCTCAGCCGTAAGGGCCGCCATGACATTCGCCTTGGTAGGAAACTGATGCTGAATGGCCCCGAGACTCATTCCCGCGGCGTCGCGGATCGTATACATCGTGGCGCCCGAGTAACCCTGCGCGCACAAGACATCGCGGGCGGCCGCAATAATCCTGGCGCGACTCTCCGCGCTGCGATCAGCCTGGCTGCGGCGATGCTTCGTTTGCTTCGTGGTTACGTCGAGAGTGTCGGACATGGGCACGGATCTAATCGATTCGATGATGATTTCACTATGGATTTCCGTCTGAGATTGCAGCGTTCGCTCTGCGTCAGGCCTCGCCGGAGGTAGCGGCCAACGGTGGCGCTCCGCTAAATTGCAACTGTATCAAAAACGTACGCCGGACCATACGCGGACGGCTTTCGTCTGCCCGATCATGCCTCACGGCGGCGGTGTGGTTGTACTCGTGCCGCAGCTATCCGTCACGACAGTGCACTTCCCGATGCCTGACGGCCATCTCCCCCGTTTTCCAACGATGATCGGCAAAACTTCCCCAAGTACGCCTCATTATTTTCCCGATGTTCCTCTTTAATTGCAATAAAGTCAACTTGCTTTTTTATTTTGTTGATGCGAAGCTTGTATCACTGCGCCTTACAGAAGCGCAGCGAAGAGCAAGGAAATCGACTGGAGTTTCCACGGAAAGGCCCGCTGGCAGTTCGACAGATGAGCGCGCTCTGAGAAGAGGAAAGTGACAGGGGAAGAGGGAAGTCAACCACTCGGATTTAGCACAACTACATTAGCCAGTCGAGCGATGTGTCCCACAACGCAAGAAAAAAAGGAGGCCCTATCGTGGGTGTCAAGAGCAATTGGAGGAGTTCCCGTCGGGGAATGCATCGCAACGGTGCCGATATGGTGCGGCCGGCGAGCGGGCGCTATGTATCGCTGATCGTCGGGTCCGCGTTTGGACTCACGGTGCCGTGCGCGCACGCGCAAACGGAACCCGCCACCCCGCCAGTTGCGGCGAGCGCTGCCGACATGCCCGTTCCCGCCACAACGAAGGTTGGCGGCAGGAGCAAAGCGGTTTCGGATACCACCACACTGAACACGGTGGAAATCACTGCGAACCGGCGGCGAGAGCCGGCGCGTGAAGTGCCGATGCAGGTAAATGCAATCAGCGCGCAGGAGCTGCAACGCAAGGGAAATCAGTCGGTGCGTGACTACCTGAAAGAGGAGCCCGGCGTGTCGCTCGTCACAGGAGCCGCCGGTGCCGGTAGTGACCAGATCAGCATCCGCGGGGTCACAACTGGCAACCTGGACATCGGACCGACAGTCGGCGTCTATGTGGACGACGTGCCGTTTGGTTCCAGTACGAACTATGGGGGCGGTGCAAACTACGCCCTGGACATGGGCCTGCTGGACCTGAACCACATTGAGTTGTTACGGGGGCCACAGGGCACGCTGTATGGCGCGGGTGCAATGGGTGGCCTGATGAAATACATCACCAATGAGCCGGACACCCAGGGTGGGCTATTTGGACATGCGGGGGTCGTCTTCTCCGGCACCGAGCATGGCGGCCTCAATCACACACAAGACGCGGTGGTGAATGTGCCGATCAAGGAGGGCGTCGCCGCCTTTCGAGTGAGCGCTTTCAATCAGCAGAACGGCGGATACGTCAATCGAGTTGGCAACGATCCGGAGAACGGGGTTGACGGCGCTACCACGCGCGGTGGCCGGGCATCCTTGATCGTAACGCCGACCAAGGACCTGACGATACGTCTGACGGCGACCACGCAGCAGATCAAGAGTGATGGCACGGGGCAGGTCGACTACAACTTCACGACCCGACAACCCCTCTACGGTGACCTTACGCAGGGGCGCCAGCTCAACGAACCGTATGACCAGCTGATCGAACTGTACTCGGCGAACATTGAATATGATTTCGGATGGGCACGCCTGAACGCGATCTCGGCCTATCAGACCATACGCACCTCTCTGATGGCCGATTATTCACTAGGCTATGTCCCTGCGCTGAACGCCCAGTTTGGCCCATCGACCTTTACGTCGGCCGGCTATCAGCAGGCCCTTTCCACGGATAAATTTACGCAGGAATTGCGCCTGACCTCTGCCGCCAATCGCCAGATCGAGTGGATTGCTGGACTTTTTTATACACAGGAACGGACTACTAACAATCAATTCGCTACTGCCTCGGGACCTGGCGCTTCTCTCATTCTGCTCAATGCACAGCTTCCCTCGACCTACCAGGAATATGCAGCCTATGGCGATCTGACCTATCACGTCACAAGCCGCCTCGCCGCAACCGCAGGTTTGCGAATCGCTCACAACAATCAGACCTATAGCCAGGATGTGACGGGTGCACTTTCCGGAGGAGCAACCAACAAAACGGCCCAGTCCAATGATACGAGCAAGACCTATCTCTTCACGCTAAATTATCTGCTGACCGGCAACAGCAGTGTCTATGCGCGCGTTGCCACCGGCTACCGCCCTGGCGGCCCGGAAATCAGCGTGCTTGATTCTGCCACCGGGAAAATGACACAGTCAAAATTCGATCCCGACACGCTCACTAGCTATGAAGTGGGTTATAAGGCTGACTTCCTTGAGAAGCACGCCTCAGTGTCACTGTCCTTATTCGATATCCAGTGGAAAGACGTTCAACTACTGACTCAGATTGACGGCCTTGGTCTCATATCCAACGGAGGCACCGCTCGGTCGAGGGGTGTTGAGTTCTTTGGCTCTCTGAACCCAACTCCCCATTGGCGACTGAGCACCGGTCTTACCTATACCGATGCACGGCTGACCGAAAACGTGCCCGGCATCGGGGCGATGTCCGGCGACCGCCTGCCGAATACGGCACCGTTCTCGGCTACTGCGAATCTCGACTACCTCTTCAACGTCGGCTCGTATCGAGCATACGCGGGGGCAACCGAGACCTACGTCGGACCGCGAAATTCAGGCTATGGCGGTAGCGTGTCTACGCCGAACTTCAGGCTGCCGGGGTACTTCGCGACAGACCTGCGTGCGGGTATCGACCTGCGCGTGGCGAACGTATCCCTCTTTGTTCACAATCTGTTCAACAGGCGTGGCATGCAAAGCGCGAGCAATATGTTAGTCCCGCTCGGCGGCCCTACCGAGGTCTCGTTCATTCAGCCGTTGACAGTCGGCATGCAAGTCGATGTGCCGTTCTAACTGAGTGCTGGAGGACGTGGCCACTGTGCCATCTGCGCGATCCGCTTAGCCTGATGATCGGCATCGCGCAGCGCGGCAGGTTACCAATAATCAGCGCGAAGCCTGTTCGTTGCAAGACCTCTGGTGAACCCACTGCGTCTGGGGTCTGCACTTCGTACGAATTGACGCAATGCAAATCAGGAGCATGTAGTGAAGATTTTTACGGCAACACTGGTCACCGAAACGAATACGTTTGCGCCGAGCCCGACCGGGTTTGGCGGCTATGCCTCGTTTGGCATCTTTCACGGAGATGCCAGCAAGGTCGATCCTGACGGCCCGCTTGGAGACGGAGCGGTGGAGTTGCACCGGCTCGCCGTCGCACAAGGCCATGAAGTGGTGGAAAGTCTGTCGGCCATGGCGCAACCATCGGGCCGAACGGTGCAGGCGGTGTACGAAGGTTTTCGCGACGAAATTCTCGCGGACCTACGCGCAGCGCTTCCGGTCGGTGCCGTGGTCCTGATACTGCATGGCGCAATGGTCGCGGAGCGATGCGACGATTGTGAAGGAGAGCTGATTGAGGAAATTAGAAGAATTGTTGGCGAGACTGTGCCCATTGGTGTGGAGCTCGATCTGCATTGCCACTTCACCGAGCAGATGAAGCGCAATGCGGACGTCATTGTCTGTTTCAAGGAATATCCTCACACGGACGCGATCGATCGCCTGCGGGAGGTTTACGCGCTGACTGTGGCGACTGCGGAAGGTCGTATCCGTCCCGTGACCGCGATGCACGATTGCCGTATGGTGGGAATATGGCATACCACCCGCGAACCGATGATCGGATTCGTCAAGCGCATGCAGTCACTGGAAGGGAAAGACGGTGTGTTGTCGGTATCGTTTGGTCATGGGTTTCCATGGGGCGACGTAGCCGAAACGGGTGCGAGGATCTGGGTGATTACGGACAACGACGAAGTTAAAGCTCAGCGTATCGCCGCGCAACTGGCTAGCGAGCTGTGGGACATGCGTGAAGCGGCCCGGCCGACAGCATTGCTGATCGACGCGGCGCTCGATCGTGCGCTGGCGGTCGACGGCGGACTCGTGGTGCTTGCCGACGTTGCAGACAATCCGGGCGGTGGGGCGCCATGCGACAGTACTTTCATTTTGTCGCGGATCGTCGAGCGTGGCATCTCCAATGTGGCGCTTGGCTGCATTTACGACATTGGCGCAGTGCAGGCTTGCAAGGAAGCGGGGGTTGGCACGCGGCTAACGCTTCGGATCGGTGGCAAATCCGGGGTGAGTTCCGGTACGCCGCTGGATTTGAAGGTAACCGTACGCGCGCTTGCGGACGACCACCGTCAAACCATGGGCGGCACGATTTCCCGGCTGGGATCGGCGGCGTGGGTGTCGACGGACGACGATGTCGATATCGTATTGATGACGCTGCGAGAACAAACGTTTTCGCCAAGTGCTTTTACCGGTCTCGGAATCGATCTTGCGGGAAAACGCATCGTCGTGGTCAAGTCCACACAACATTTCCACGCGGAATTTGCGCCGATTGCGGAAGAAGTGCTTTATGTATCGGCGCCGGGTGCTCTAACAGCGGATTTCGTCAATATCCCGTACCGCGTTCGCCCGCCCAACTTCTGGCCGCGTGTCGACAATCCGTTTCAGGACATAAGCCATGCTTAACCGCATGCAAGATCAAATGTTCCGTAGGTTTTAAGGATGACTAATATGTTAACCGATGGAGTGTTTCGGTCAAATGACGCGAGAGGCCCGCGCGAGTTCGGGAAAAAGCAGCAGAACCCTGTACGCCGCTTTGGCGGTATTGTCGCCGTTCTTCTTCTGCATGTGGTGCTGATCTATGCCTTGCTCAATGGTCTTGCCACCAAGGTGGTGGAGGTCATTCAACACCCGATCGAAACAAAGATCATTGAGCAGGTGAAACCCCCACCACCGTTGCCGTTGCCGACCGTGCAGTTGCCGCCGCCGAAGTTCGCACCGCCTCCGCCGCCGTTCGTGCCGCCGCCGGAAGTGCCGGTGCAGGCTCCGCCTCAGGCAACGATCATGCACCAGACCGCCCCGGTCGTGGCCCAGCCTGCACCGCCGCCGGCACCTCCCGCAGCGCCGACGCCGACCAAGGCGCCGAGCACTGAAGTGGGCGTGGTTTGCCCGAACTCCGATCAGGTCCGCTCATCTGTGGTCTATCCGAGAGAGGCACGGGAAAACAACGTCACGGGCAATGCGCTCATTGAATTCGTAGTCGATCCGCAGGGCCATATTACGAATGAACACGTCGCGAAGTCATCCGAGGATTCATCACTGGATCGCGCGGCGTTCAACGCGGTAAAACAGTTTAGTTGCGTTTCCCAAGGCCAACCTGTGCGTGTCCAGGTCCCGTTCACGTTTAACCTGAACTGAACCCACGAACCGAGCGGTACAGGTAGCGATTTATTAGTCACGTTGTACAAGTTCAATGGATGGACTGGAGCAGACATGAAGACGCATTCTCTCGCCGCGCTGTCGGCCAGCATGGTGTTCGCCGTAGCCACGGCGACGACCCTCGTTGCACCGCAAACTGCCTGCGCGCAGGCTAGTGGGGTAACCGTAGCCGTATCGGCCGCCACGGCGCCGACGGCAGCACCTGCAGCAGCACCTGCGGATCAGGCCGTGCCGCCACCGGCACCTGCGACATCTGAAATGGTCAGCAACCCGTATGGTCTCGGTGCGCTGTGGAAAGGTGGTGACTTTGTTGCCCGTTTCGTGCTGATCCTGCTGGTGATCATGTCGATGGGCAGCTGGTACATCATGATCACCAAGTTCTTCGAACAGTATCGTGCGAACCGCCGTGCGAAGAGTGCTGACGAACAGCTGTGGAGCGCGCCGTCGCTCGCAGAAGGCGCGAAGCTGCTGGACGAGTCGTCGCCGTTCCGCTTTATCGCCGAAACGGCAATCGAAGCCGGCGAGCACCACGATGAAGCCCTGCTCGAAGCGGTCGATCGCAACACCTGGATCGACGTGTCGGTCGAGCGCGCCATCACCAATGTGTCGAACCGTCTGCAGGACGGCCTGGCCTTCCTGGGTACGGTTGGCTCCACGGCGCCGTTCGTTGGTCTGTTTGGTACGGTGTGGGGTATCTATCACGCACTAACGGCCATTGGTATCGCCGGCCAGGCATCGATCGACAAGGTCGCAGGCCCGGTCGGTGAAGCGCTGATCATGACGGCAATCGGTCTGGCCGTGGCAGTTCCGGCGGTGCTCGGCTACAACTTCCTGGTTCGCCGCAACAAGTCGGTGATGGAACGGGTGCGCGGCTTCGGTGCACAACTGCACACGGTGCTGCTGGCTGGCGGCCGTCGCTCGAAGCGCGGCATGGCCGGTCAGACGGCGACGCTGGTCGAGCGGGCGGGGTAAGCCATGGCCATGAGCGTTGGGCAGGATGGGGACGACGAAGTCATCTCCGCCATCAACACCACGCCGCTGGTCGATGTGATGCTGGTGCTGCTGATAATCTTCCTGATCACGATTCCGGTTGTTACGCACACGGTGCCGGTGAAGTTGCCGAATGAGACGATCCAACCGTTGCAGACCACGCCCAAAAGCATCGTGATCGCGGTGAATCGCGAAGGCGACTTCTTCTGGAACGAGAAGCACGTGGATGCAGCGACGCTGCTGACGGAACTCAAGGCCTTGTCGGTGATGACGCCGCAACCTGAAGTCGACGTGCGCGGTGACCAGAACACGCGTTATGAGTTTATCGGTCGGGTGATTACGGCGTGCGAGCGGGCAGGTATCGCGAAGGTGTCGTTCATTACGGAACCGCCGCCGCGCGGAGGCTAGCTTTGCATGGGATCGGAGTAAGCGCTAAAGCGCTAACTCCGGTCGACAGGAGACGATAATGGGAATGAACGTAGCTTCGGGCGGTGGCAGCGAACCAGACGTGATGGTGGACATCAACACCACGCCTCTGATCGACGTGATGCTGGTGTTGCTGATCATGCTGATCATCACGATTCCGATCCAGACGCACGCCATCAAGATGAATCTGCCGGTGGGCAACCCGCCGCCTCAGGCGGTCCAGCCGGAAGTCGTGCAGATCGATATCGACTTCGACGGCACGATGATGTGGAATGGCCAGGTGTTACCCGACCGCGCGGCGCTCGAATCGCATCTGCGGCAGGTGGCGGGCGAGCCCGTGCAGGCGGAGATTCATCTGCTGCCGAACAAGTTGGTGCCGTATAAGGATGTTGCCGCCGTGCTGGCTTCGGCGCAACGCATCGGCGCGACGAAGATTGGACTGATCGGCAACGAGCAGTACATGCAATAGGGAAGTGGGAGTGCTCATGATCCATCAACGATTCAGGCGCATTGTGCTGCTGCTCGCGCTCGCCGTGCTGCCCGGCGCGTCAGATGCTGTCGACACGCTGCGCCCGGAAATCGCCCGGCCGCTGAACGTGGCGCAGGATGCTTACCGGGCGCACAAATATCAGGACGCGCTGGCGAAGATCGCCCAGGCGACGGCCGTGCCGAACAAGACACCATATGAAAGCTATATGGTCGAAGAGATGCGCGGCGCCGCGGCGGCCGCCGCAGGGGATAATGCGCTTGCCGCGCAGGCGTACGAAACCCTGCTGGCCTCCGGCCGGCTGACGGGCGCTGACGAGCAACGCACTGCCGCCGCGCTCGCGGGGATCTACTTCCAGGTGAAGAATTACCCGCTGACAATCAGGACGGCACAGCGCTACATCAAGGCCGGGGGCACCAACCTGGACATGCGGATACTGCTGATCCAGTCTTACTACCTGTCGAATGACTGTGCCAGCGTGGTGAGTCTGCTCAAACCCACGGTGGATGCCCAAGCGCGTGCCGGCCGTGTGCCGGATGAGTCGCAGCTGCAGTTGCTGGGCACGTGTGCGCAACGCGCCAACGATCCGGGCACCTATCGTAGTGCGCTGGAGAAGCTGGTGGCGTTTCACCCGAAGCAGGCGTACTGGGACAATCTGCTCGCAGCGATCCGGGGCAAGGCGGGTTACTCGTCCAGTCTGGATATCGACACCTATCGCCTGCGCCGTGCTACCGGTGCGCTGTCGACGGCTGACGACTATATGCAGATGACGCAACTGGCGATCATTGCGGGCACGCCGATAGAAGGCCGACAGGTGATCGATCAGGGCTTTTCCTCTGGCGTGCTCGGTCACGACGCCGGGGCGGATCGCGAGAAGCGCCTGCAGGCACTGGCGGCAAAGCGTGCGCAGAGCACGGTCGACAGTAACGGTGTGCCGATTCCAGCGTTCGACGCGGCCTTCAATCAGGTGTTCGCGGGGCAGGCGCAGCAGGGTCTGGCGACGATGGAAGCGCTGATTGCGAAAGGCGGCATGACGCACCCGGATCAGGCGCAACTGCGTCTTGGTGAAGCGTATTTCATCGCCGGGCAGAAGGCTAGGGCAGTTCAGGCGTTTCGTGCGGTCAGGGGCGACGATGGTTCGGCGGACCTTGCACGCCTGTGGTTACTGATCGCTGCCAGCTAGCTCTATTTAACTGGCGACAAGGCGAGAATCGGGCTGGCACAATTTCAGGCGATAGCTTTCGGCTTTCGCTATCCCAAACGCACACAGAAATTCCTCTCGTGCTTCGGTCCGATCCGGCCACATTTCGCGCTCAAGCGCCATCTGCTGCGAGCTTCACTTTATCGCAAGCAACTCGCGGCACGGTTCGGTGCCTGGCTTGAATTCACCGAACTCGCCCGAAATCCGTTCTACTCATTCTGAGGCATGCGCTTCCTGCCGCTTTTTTGTGACCCAGTCTCGATAAGTTGACAATGCCATTCCGAAGGCTGTGCCACCGATTCGTCGGCGGCGGCATAGCAAAGAGTTCAAGGAACAGGCGATCCGGGCGGCGATGCAGCAGAACGTATCGATTACGGCGGTCGCGCTGCGCCACCGCCTGAATGCCAATATGTTGCGAAGCTGGGTGGCAGCGCAGGAAGAGCGGGATGCAGCCGAAATGGCCTGCAAATCGATGAGCGCGCCGTCCGCAGAGTTTGTGCCGTTGCAGCTCGAAGCATCCGCGGTCCCAGCCGGCACAGGCGATATCCAGATTGAGGTGTTGCGGGGCGCAGCAACTGTGACAGTACGCTGGCCGTTGTCAGCGGCAAGTGATTGTGCAGCGTGGCTACAGGGATGGCTGCGTTGATCCGCGTCGACGCGATCTGGCTGGCGACTGAGCCGGTCGATATGCGTGCCGGCGCTGAACTCTCCTGGCACGGGTAGTGAAGGTGTTCGGTGCGGCTTGACCGCATCACGCATATCTGTTTGCCAATCGGCATTCGACTCGCATGACGGTACTGGTCCACGATGGATTGGGGATCTGGCTGGCCATGCGGCGCTTGAACAAGGGGCGATTCATCTGGACGGATGGCGAGCATGCGGTCGCGGTTTCGCTCAAGGCGGAGCAGCTTCGCGCGCTGGTCACTGGTTTGCCGTGGCGAACGCTGACGCCCGATCATGCGATCACGGTGATATGAGACGAGCCGGGACGTAAACGGTTGTGACACCGTGGAGGCGCGGGTTCTGGCAGACTGAACTGCATGGACCTGCCCACAGATCTCGATGCACTGAGCCGGGGACAGCTGCGCGCGTTGGCCGCGCAACTGATCGTGCAGGTCACCGAGCAGGACCGTGAGGCTGGCGAGAAGTGCAGTATCGGCAAACGCGTATTGACCCGCTGACGCACGAACTGTCGGTGCTCAGCTCAAGTGCCTGCAGTTCGGCAAGCGCAGCGAACAACTTGATACCTGAACAGATGAGCCTGCTCGACGAGGCGATCGATGCGGATCTGGCTGCTGAGAACGCCTTCACTCGCGGCACGGAATAGATCGCGATCGACGCACCCGGCCTTGATGAACTTCCACAGCAGGGCAAGGAAGCGCTGATCGGCAATCCGCTTGCGGATTCCCTTCAGAAGAAGACGATGATGAACGGTGTCGAAGTAACTGGCGAGGTCGCCCTCGATAACCCAGCGACCTGAGACACTGTGTTCGCCACCGTCTTGTAGCTGAAGCTTCACCGTGCGAATCGCGTGATGAACACTACGAGCCGGTCTGAAGCCATACGAAGCCGGATGGAAATCGCTCTCCCATATAGGCTCCATCGCCATCAGCATGGCCCGTTGCACGATCCGATCCCGCAGGCTCGGAATGCCGAGAGGCCTGAGCTTGCCATTCGCTTTGGGTATATACACGCGTCGCGCGGGCAGCGGACTATACGAGCCCGCCAACAGTTCGTCGCGTATCGTCGCCAGTTCATGCTGGAGATTCGCCTCCATCATGCGCCTGTCAACACCGTCCACTCCTGGTGTGCGGGCTCCGCTGGATGCCAGCGTAATGCGAGCCGCTTCGCTCAGCCAATCCCTGTCAGCAATCAGTCTCAGGAGTCGATCAAACTTGCGTTCTTTGTTCTCCGTCGACCATATCGCCAGTTTGCTTTGCATTTCACTGATTATCAAAGGTCTTCACCTCACTATGGTCAGCTAATCAACCAAGCAAACCACTTCAACTGCCTCCCTTCGCCATGTAGCCGGCTTTCCCGACCTCGGACTACTACGGAGGCTCCGCCAGCCTGCACGTCATCGGGGGCTCACTCCCTTGGCATCCGTGCAGACCTTCCCCAGTTCACATGCTGGACTCAACGCATGAGCGAGGTTGCCTGTCGCAGTCTTTATCCTTGCTTGCCGCAAGTCGTCGCGAACACCACGGTCTAGCTGCGCGCTCCCCGTGATTCCTTGCAGACGGGCTACATATCCAGTCAGCAATCGTGCTGCCGGGCCATACGTGTAACCGGCAACAGCTCGCGTCCTGCCCATAAAGCGGTGTGGGCAGGGGTGACACTTCAACCCTCAGATGCGGTTTAACAGGTTCGTGTTCCTCAACCGTCCCATGCTCAGCCTGGAGGCTCATCTTGGCGTAACCGCTTCGCCGCAAGCCCCGTTTCCCACGGACTACGTCACCTTGCCAGTGTCGGCAAGTCACCGCCGCTTCGGCTCACTTCCTCTCGCAGCAGAGAAAGGGCATGCCCCGGAACTGCAACGTCAACTTCTCCGGGTACTGCATTCCAGACATGCTCAAGCAGCTTCACCCCCATGCGGGCGGGCTACGCTGGCTGGGCGTACCGTACGTGAAATCCGACACCCAGAGCTGGTTTGGCCGGTCTGCCCTGAACTGCCGGTTGACCCGATCCAGCGGGCGCGCGGCCACCACATCGGCAATGGTCGTGCGAACACGTTTGCCTCGCATCACGCCACGCAAACCCAGTTGCTTCATCAGCCGTTCGACAGTGCAGCGAGCCACCGCGATACGCTCCCGGTTCATCTGCTTCCAGACTTTATCCGCTCCGTAGACCCGCATGTTGGCTTGCCAGACACGCTGGATCTCCGGCCGCAGGCGTTCATCGCGTATCGCACGAGCGCAGCGGCGCGACGGATCGCGAAGCTGTGCAGCATGGCGCCGGTAGCCCGACGGGGCAATCCGCAAGACCTTGCAGATCGGCTCGACCCCGAAGGTGTCGCGATGCTGATCGATGAAGGCCTTCAGGACTTCAGGCGGCGGTCGAGCTCCGCCTGGGCGAAAAACGCACTCGCCAGTTTCAGAATCTCGTTGGCGCGGCGTAGTTCCTTGACTTCGCGCTCCAGCGCCTTAAGACGTTCGCGTTCCGCCGTGCTCACGCCTTCACGCTCACCGCTATCGACTTCCTCTCGCTTGACCCATCCCAGCAGCGTCTGGCTCGTGCAGCCGATCTTGGGGGCGATGGATTCGATCGCCGCCCACTGTGACGGATACCTTCAAAGCAGATACCCGGAGTCGGTGTTTCCTGCTCCGAACATCTCGTGCTCGAAATGGCATCGCGGATCGGTGTGTCGACGGTCGGTTCGGTCATCCATCAGAGTTCACTGTCGGCTGCCGGCCGGGGCGGGCGTGCTGCGGCGGCCGCATGGTTGGGGGGAATTCTGCCACACCGCGAACGTATCTTTCTGTCCTTATTCGCCGGTTCCTTGAGTCATGCAAACGAACATCAACCAGTGAGTGCCTCCCGGAAGAGCTCACCGTTACACGTCTTTCTCAATTCCATCAATGCAACTAACCGTCTTGCACGAAACCGTAACCCCACAAACGTCAAACCCGGTCTGCAGAGGGCCGGGGCGATGGCCTGCCGTCCGGATGCCGTGGCATTCCCAAAGCTTCTCGCAGGCCAGCGTCGGTCCAAAATCGGCGTAGCGTTCACGAATGATCGCCAGCGCCTGCTGAGCCAGTCCTTCGTCCAGCTTCCGGTTGCCGGAACGGCCACGTCTGCGCGAGGCCAGTCCCGCCGCATCGGATTCCTGATAGCGGATCACCAGGCGCTCAACCTGACGTACGGTCAAGCCCAAGCGTTCGGCCGCGCGACCAGGCTTGAGGCCCATGTCGACAATGGCCTGGATGACCTTCAGACGGTCGAGTTCGCGCATGTTCAATGTCACCAGTGCAGCTGCATGCATGGCCGGCTCCATAGTCCCGCAGGGAACCGGCAAGCATACCGAGGCCAAAACACGACATTTCTAAATGGCTAGAACACGACATTTCTATAAAGCTACTCCAGTTCAAATGTTGATCATTTCTTTTATGCAAAATCCCAAAATTGCGGGATAGTGCCCACTCCCCGGTGCCACCGCGGCGCTCGGGGCAAGTGAATCTGCAGGTCGGGACGGCGAAAGCACACGTTGAAGGAAACCGCTGACACGGAAACTATGTGTCGCGAACGCATCGGCTGGCGATTGTCGGGCTTGCGGTCCTATCGTTCTTTGCAGTTCTTTGAGGCCCGACCGACGCAGCGAGAGGGGCGCTTTTCGGTACGGCGACCGCTTCACGACGAGCTAACAATGATCGCAATGGCCGGGCCGCCGATCGCGACGACGCCTCTGACAGCTCGCTGGTTTTTGCAAGTAGCCCCTTGGCGCGACATCGTTGCCGACCGGCTGAAGTAGCGCGCGTTCAGACTCTTAACGCCGCTGCAGAAGGCAAGCTATTTCGGCGGCTACGAATACAGTTTTCGACGTTCGCGCTGAGCTGATCAAGCAGATTCCCGAAATGGGCAGCAGGATACTGGTCGACGCGAGAGCGCTTGCTTCTTAACAAGCGCAGGTTTACTGAGGCCGCGACCATGCTTATCTACTGGATAGTGTGTCGTACATGGTGCCAAAAACCGGCGGTAGCCTATCCTGCCATCCCTTGCTTTTCCGTTGTTCATGTTGTCGTCCGCGGATCCCGTGAGCGGGGTAGCCGCTGCCGCGCAAGAAGAACGATTGTCTAGCGCAAGAAGAGCGATCTTCTGCCGCAGAAAAACCATCTAGAGCACACAACAAATTGAGCGACTCGCGAGGGAAGGCGCGTGGCATCGTACGGGTAGATTCTCTACTCGCGCAAATTGACTGACGAGGTTGGCGAAAGAAATCGTAGGTGCTGGCGCAATATGGAGAACGCAGGGCTCAGTGCTTCGCGCAGCAAAGTTCAAATGACCTGTTGGATTCCTACGCGAGAAGGCAGCCCCTTCTGCAACTTGAAGATGCCGGGTGTTGACGAGCAGCGCAGGAAAGACCTGTATAGCGAAGCGGATTAAATCGAATCCTGCGATTGCTCGGCGCAACGTGCGCGACCGGGATTTCCTACGGTGAGCAATGTCCTGTCAGTCAAACCTGTATCGACGCGTACCATTGATTGCTACCACGGGTTGGCCTGGACGGTTTTGCCTTCTCGCGCGAATCCCTGCGCGTTGCCCGTGCACAACGACGCAAAAAAATTTCCTGTTCCGGTCAGTTCCTCTGTATTCCGCCGTGTACCCGCGCCTTGCTTCAGGCCCGATTCGGGGTATTGACGATCACCGGGGATCGTTTGCAAGATGGCATGCAGGCCGTACACCGGAGCGAATCATGCCGATGGTGAAGAGCTTTACCCAGGCGCAATGGGACGCTGCCTCGCGCCGTCTCGATACGCTGCCTGCAAAGCCTGCGCATGAGCATCGCGTCAATGTCCGGGATGCAATCAGGTCGATGCAGGCCCAGATCAGCAGCGCCCAGAAAAAGGGGTACACGCTGGAGGAAATCGTGCAGCAGCTTGCCCAGGATGGCGTCGAGATCAGCGCAAGCACGTTGAGATACGCCATGCAGCGCGCGGCGAAAGAGAATCGACCTGTGCAGACAGAAGCGACCGCAGTGCGGGGAACGACAACGGCAACGCGCGCGAAGAAGGGTAGTCAGGAACGGTTATCAGATGTGGGCAGCAAGCCTGCCGGGAAAATGCAGGATGGGGGAAGGGCAGTCAGTCAGCAGGGGTCAATGGTGATTCGGGACGCGTTCTCGTTCGAGATCACGCCCGATGTTGAAAACTTGTAGAGGGCTCAAATGGACACGACGATTCCCCCCATTTATCTGGTTGGTGGCAGCAAGGGCGGTGTGGGTAAGAGCTTTGTATCGCTTGCGCTGGCCGATTATCTCCAGCGTCAGGATATCCATGCCGCGCTGGTGGAAACCGATACCTCAAATCCGGACGTCATGAAGGCGGTTCAGGACGAGATACATTGCGTGGCCTATAGTCTGGACGATGCAGACGGCTGGATTGGCCTCGTCAATTTCTGCGACGGACACCGGGACGCGGCAGTAATCGTCAATACGGCGGCGCGTAATCAGACGGGTGTTGCGCGATTTGGTGCGATGCTGGCCGGTACCTTGGGCGAGCTTCAGCGCCGACTAGTCATCCTGTGGGTGATTAACCGGCAGCGCGACAGTCTGGAACTGCTGCATGGTTTCAGCCGGACCTTCCCCGATGCGCTATCACACGTTGTACGCAACGGGTACTTCGGCACGCCGGACAAGTTCACGCTGTATCAGACGTCGGAGCTTCGCAAAATCATCGAGAAGAAGGGCAAGTCGCTTGATTTTCCCGAACTCGCGGATCGGGTTGCCGACGAACTTCGTGGTCAGCGTCTGTCGATACGCAAGGCTGTGGAGACGATGCATATCGGCGAACGGGCGGAGCTGCTGCGATGGCGCGCGCTGTGCGGAACGATGTTTGACAGGGTGACGGTCGATGGGTAACAGGCGGGGCAGGCCGCCGGATGAACTTGCCCGCCTGTTTCTCGACGTCACGGGCGAATTACCCGACGACGCCAGTATCTTGCGGATGCGGCGGGTGTCGGGGGCACTGAACCTGCGCGATAACGATGCGCTGTGGTCTGTGCTGGTCATGCTCGAATACTACGGGCAGCTCTATGAGGCGATGCCGGAACGCATCCGGCAGGCGGGCGCAGGGAGTCTCGATGCGGTACGGGCCGAGACGGGCACGGCGGTGGATGCGCTGATGGCGCAGCATCGCGACGCGCTCGCGCGCTGCAAGGCGACGATTGAACTGGCGGAGCAGATGATCAGCGAGCACGAAACGCGCTATCGGGCCGCGCTCGCGGAACTGAACAGCGAGGCGTTGACGTTGCTGTCGGAACGGGCCGCGAACCGGATTGCCCATGCAGCAGGCAACCGGCTCGTGGGTGCGATGGCTGTCGCGGCACGCGATCAGCGGCAACGGCTCGATGCAGCAGTGGCGTCTTATGAACGGGTTGCCGCACGGCGGTTCGTGAGGGTGTGTTACGGGCTGGCAATCGGCGGGCTGGTTGTGATGATGCTGGCGGGTGGCTTTGGAGGGCTGGCAGGTTGGTGGGCGAGCGGCCATTCTGTGCGGGCGGACGATTCACCGTCCGCCCGCACAGCCTACGCTCCATCGGTCTCGCCTTCCATGAACGCGGTGGCGTGGCGGAGCATGTCTGCTGCCGCGTCGTTCTGGTCGAAGGTAATCATCGGTGGACGGTAGCCTTCATCTTCGGCGCGGGCGAGCGCCATGTCGTAGTGCTGCCCCTCGTTGTATTGCAGGTCGGTCACCTCGACGAACGTCAGGTAGAGGTCGGACGATCCTTCGGCATTGGTGGCGAGCACGGTCAGGCCGCGCGCGGGCCAGATTGCGTGCCGTTCATGCCATCCGCAGTGGGGAAGGGCCACGGCGTCAGCGGACTGCTGGCGCCGAGAGCGGCTTCCGCGTCGGCAGGTGTGTTGTTGATGCGTTCCGTGCCGGTCCCGGCATCCGGTTCCGTGTCGCCGTCCTCAGCTTCCGGCGTGTCGTTCCCTCCGTCCCCGGTATTGGCATCGTCGCTGTCGTCCTCATCCTCGTCGTCGTGGCTTTCCCACGAAGGCGTGGCCGGGACTTCGCGATCGGTGAGGATTTCCGGGAGCCATGAGGCTTTCACGAGCCGCAGTTCAGCGGCGGCTGCCGCGTCGGCCTTCTTCATCTTGCCGAGGTCGGCGGCCACCTTCGGCGACACGGCGCTGGCGACGACCTCCGTGATGCGCGCCTTGCTGACGTGATCGAAATACGAGGCGCGCGTGGGCGTCCAGTACCGCGTCATATCGAGGTTCAGTGCACTCGCGAGCGCATTGATGGAATGAGGCATTTCGTCGCCCGCGATACCGTCAAGCAACGCGCCGGTGCAGAAGGCGAGCAGGTCGAGCAGGGTCGTGCCGGGGTCCTGTTCGATCAGCCACGGCAGCAGGTCCGCACGCCGCGCCGGGAGTTCTCGGCCCCACCGCTCGCGCTGCGCCTCGATGAGGTTCCACGCGGTGCTGGTGGCTAGGTCATCCGCCGCGCCGAGCAGACTGTCGTGGTTGCTGTTGCAGGACAGTTTAAGCGCGTGTGAGACGAACGAGACGCCGTACCGTTCCGGAAAGACTTCCGGAATCAGGCGTTGCAGGACGGCGGCGAGGGCGATGGTTGGCTGCGCGATCAGTTCCGCGTGAACAGCGGCGGCGCGGTGCGCAGTGAGGCGCTGGCACAGCTTCGCGCTGTGAACGGGCTTCTCTGTCGCTTCGGGTTTCTCTTTCTCGCCGGATGCGCGTTCAGTTTCCGGCGTGCCGGTCACGGTCGCGCCCACCGCATCCAGTGCAGCGCTGTTCTCACGGCGCACCAGACCCCGCTCGATGATCAGTTCGCCCTGCGGGCCGACCATCACAAATGCGCCCGCTTCGGCCATCTGCTGCACGTCCCATGTTTCCGCGCGGCTTTCCAGCGCGAAAATGGCCGCGTTCACCCTGTCGATTTCGGTTTCGAGCCGTTCGGTTTCCTCGTACGCGTTTTCATCGTCCTCAGACAATGATTCGAACTTTTCGGCCAGTTCATCCTGCTGCGCGGTGAGCGCGTCCATTTCCCGCTGTTCGTCGTCGGTGAAGGGGTGCTGCACCGGTTGCAGCCTGCCGCAGCGGTTCAGTTCGAACACGTCGCGCTCGATGCGCTGTTCGGTCCAGCCCCAACCTTCGACGCGGACTTCTTCGGCGGCGGCGTCGAGCTTCGCGGCGGCGAGACGTTGCAGCAGTTCGGGGTCGGCAATGTAGCCCGCGTTCTCGTCGTCGCTGAAGAGGTCACGTCTCACGTAACCGCCCGCTGCTTCATAGGCATCCAGCCCCACAAAGCGCACCAGACGGCTGCGTCTCGCGTCAATCTCGGTGCGCGTGATCGACTGCCGCAGATAGTTGGGCTGACGTTGCCACTCGTTTGCTTCGAACCAGATGTGCTCCTGCGTTTCGTGGTCATCGGTGAGCACGAGCGCCGAAAGCTGGTCGAGCGTGATGGCGTCCTCGCGCAGCAGGGCAAGCAGCTTTGGGGAGGCGTTGGCGAGCTTCATGCGTCGTTTGATCGTGATCGGTGCGGCCGAGAAAAGCGCGGCCACGTAATCGATGCTGCGACCTTCCTCAGCGAGCATCCGGTAGGCGCGCAGCACGTCGAACGGATCAAGTCCCTCGCGTTCGCTGTTCTCGATCAGCGAAATGGCAAGGGCTTCGCCCTCGCTGACGATGCGCACCGGCACCGGATAATCGGCGGCGATGTGTTTCTGCTCGAACAGCAGGTCGAGTGCGGCCTGTCTGCGCTGACCGGCACAGACGCCAAGCTTGCGATGTTTGCCGCGCGAGCCCTTCATTTCGTGAACAATCAAGTTTTGCAACAGCCCTTTTGCCCTGATGTTCGTGGCGAGCGAGTCAATGCCAGATAGCGGTTTGGTACGGGCATTGAGCGGCGAGCGCCGCAGGGCGGAATACGGCACGGACACGACCGGCTGCTCGTTGCCGAAACTGGTTTCGAGCAGCGGCTCAGCGTTGGCCGTCGCGTCTGTGAGGGTATGGGCTTCGGCGGCGTTTGCGATATCGTTCATTTGCGTGTTGACTTCGGCTTGCATGATTTGCTCCAGATAGAGAAAGGAAGGTTCCGGGTCACGGTGCTGCGGCTTGCCATCAGGATTGACCCGGATAGGACTCCTGATGGTATGAGCCGGAGTTGGGCGGCAATGGGCCGCCGCCCGTGCCGTGCTTATGCCTTCATCTGGCGCATCGCGTCCGCGAGCATCCACAGCGCGCGGTTCAGTTTCACGTTCTGGTCGATGCCGGTGACGGGGCGGGTGGACATGGAGCGTCCGCTACGCGAGCGCCCGTGCAGGCCGCCCTTGGTCAACGACTCCTGAATGCGGTTAAAAACCGTCCATAGGTCATCACGGCGGTCTTCGAAGCGGCGCACGTTCAGAAGCTGACTTTCAGTGATCGGCGCGGGCGCTTCCGCAGCGGTCGGGTCGTACCGCAGGGCGAGGGCCGAGCGGGCGAACGCGTGCTGTTCGTCATGGGTGAGCGTGACGGCGCGCATGCCGTCCTTCTGTTCGCGGATCAGATCAAAGCCGTCGAGCACGTCGAACGCGCCGTTGATGACGTTCTGCACGATGTTGCCCCTGTGAGGGACGCGGACCTCGCCCACGGTTTCGCCCGCAACCATGCCGTTCTGGCAGACGAAGCGATAGACGCCACCGAGTAGCTGGAATCCGCTGCTTCCGTCGTGCGAATTGAGGAGGATGATTTCGTTGACGTCCTCGCCGGTAATGTCGCTTGCAGGGCGCATGCGGATCAGATGCTTGGTGAATTCGCGCTTGTCCTGATCGCGTACGCGGGTCTGGCAGACCATGAAGGGCTGGAAACCTTCATTGCGCAGACCGCGCAGCACGTCGATGGTCGGGATGTAGGTGTAACGCTCCGAGCGGCTTTCATGCTTGTCGTCCGCGAAGATGGACGGGGCAACGCGGCGGATCTGGTCATCCGGCAGGGGCGAGTCGGAGCGGAGCATCGGGGAGCCGTAACGGAAGGAGGAAGCGAGTTGCATGACAGTCTCCAGAGCAAAGGGTTGAGGACCTGAACCGGGCGGCGGGATGTGTCTTGCTGTTAGCGCTGGACACCTCCCGGTGGAACCCGGGGTTGGCTTTGCTGCCGCCAGGCTCCCGGGTTTCCGCCCGTGCGACTCAAGTAGCCGATAGCGGGTGGGGGTCAAGGAAAAAGGCGAGGGAGGGGTGCGGGCAACACGGTCCCTCGCCCCTTGATGCCCACCCGCTATCGGCTACGGTCGCGGGGTCTGGGCGGGAACTTCGGAGCCGGGTGCATGCCATGCCTCGGGGTTGACCGGACAGGGACGCCGCGCGGTAGGCGCGGCTGCGTGGCCGTCGGCCACGCCTGGATAGACTGTGAAAGGGTTATCTGCTGCGCCAGGGATTGACGCCCGAAGGGGCGAGACGCGGGATGCGGCTCGATGCGCAGCGCGAAAGCCCGGTCCCGGCGCGTAAGCGTCGGGAGGCGTCCGGATGGCACAGGGGCAGGTTGCGCAACTCCTGCGTCACAGGGCAGAACGGCGGCGGGGATGCACGTCTCACCGAAACGTGGTGCCTCCGGGTTTGCTCACGGCAGGTGCATTTGAGTAGGTAACCTTTCAGCGGATCAACCGATAAAATGCGGGAAATCGTCGAATGGAGTCGAGACTGATGGACGAGTATCTGCGGTCACTCGCGCTGCTTGCACAACTACCGAATGTCGATGTCGCGTCATCTGCGCTGGACGCGTCATGAACGGGCACGATCTGTTCACGCCAGACAAGGTTGCCGGACCGACGGTGCGCAGACGGACGAGCACGCGGGTCGGTTCGCGCATCGTATGCCATGACGCGGAGCTTGAGGTGATTGCAATCGGTCCGTTTGCTCGCGAAGGTGCCTCAGCCCGTGTCGTCTTTCTGGCGAAGCGAATCGACGGTGCGAGGTTTGCAATCGGAGCGATTCTCGATACGCCATGGGGTATCTGCGAGATCGTTGGCTGACCACTGTCGACAAGCTTCATAAAAAAGTCAATTTATCGACGTCACGAAAGTCGAAACGCATGGCTTGAGCATCGAAGGGTGTTCATCGCAGCGGCTCTGTTCGACTTAAAGGCTTTTAGGCTTTACTGCCAAAAGGAAAGGTTCACAGAGGACAGCCTCCCGGCATTGAAGAGTCGCTACTGCTCCGCCTGAATATTTTCATATTCGTCGAGGAGGATGACATGATTGCAAATCACCGTATCAACGTTACCCTACGGAGGAGAGCACTGCGACGATTGAGCGACGGCATTCGCCCCAATAGAAAGAAGTGCGATCAACGACAATATGAATGTAACGCCGGCACACGCTTGCATGATTTGTTCTTGATCCTTGAGGCTACGCAAATCATAGTGTTGAAAGATTTTCCTTATTGCCCGATCTGTGGGCATGACGTGCTTCATTTCAGCCATTTGCTTGACTGTATGTCGAGCTATCGTGATGGGTGATTGCGGACATAGCCCTCCGGCCGTCTCGAAGACTGGTCCGTAGCGGCGGCCCGTTCGACAACGTTCAGTCGGCGACGCCACGACTGTCTGATTGGGCGATCCCTTGCCGGCCAACGTGACCCGGTGGATGGTCGTCGTACCTTGAAATTTGCCCTCGAGGCGGGGTTCGTTCGAGTGGCGGCATTGAGTGACGCTGATCGCAATCTTGCGAGGTTCAGCTCGCGAATGCCTGACGCGCAAGGCGGTGCCTGGTCAAGCGTCCTTTGGCTGCGGCAAGACGAAGGACTGCTCGTAGGTTTAATGCGGCCGTTTAGGTACGGAGTCTGACAGCGTCATCGGAAGCAAAAGAATTTGTAATAATGTAGTAATGTTTGCGTCGGTACCAGCTCGTCACGGTGGCGTCGACCAAGAACGTCGAATCCGGACTTCTTATGCGCGATGCTAGCGCTGAGTTGTGACGTGGGCCGTGCAAACTATTTCAGAAGATGTCAGTGGGTTGGACGGAACTCTGTGCCATAGTGCCGCACAACCGCGACGAATTTGTCGCGATGCTGCCCAAAAGCACTGAACTTCGGTGATACAAACGCGAATAGCGCGCGAATATTAAAAAGCTAGCTCGAGAGGCCACCAATTGCAAAGCCGCAGAACGAAGGCAACTGCCGCCTATAGCGCGCAGCCCATTAGTGATACTCAAGGAGTGTCGGCAGACCCCACGCCGTGTTGCGCGATCGCGAACGTCCAAGAGCTGTCCCAGACGACATGGATTCGTCAGTCCGCTATGTTGAACGTCATGGGTCTGGGGGCAGGATTGAGCCGCGTCTATCTGACAAGCGTGCGCCTCCGAGAGTTCGGCACCGTAATCGTGAGCTACGGTCGTGCCATCGCAATTCCCAAAGCTCGGCACGCCATTGATTATATGCGTTGCTCGATCGGGCATATCGACACCAGTAACACTCAGAAGCTCGGTCCGAGTCCGAGACGACAGACTAAAGCTCTCGCCTAAGACCTATGAAGCCGAAGTCCAAACTCAGCATCTTCCGCAGCATTAATGATCTGCGGAGGCTGCTGCTCAGGTTGAAAATACCGTCTAATCAGTTTGTCGGCACCGTACTTTCGCTTTGGTGCAGCCACGACTATCCGGGTTTGGGCTCACACGGACTTCCATCGTCGAAGAGTCTACGTGAGGAGCCTCAAGTGGTTCGCTTCGTCGAATTTTTGCGTGATGCAGATTTCTTGGAGTCGACCTATTGGCTGAGCTCCGCATACGCCATGCTCGCTGACGAAAAACAGCGCAAGCAGTTGGCGATGTTCTTTACGCCGCCCTCGCTCGTTCGAGGCCTGCTCGATGACCTTGCTACGCAAGGGGCTGACTTCGCGGTCCATACGTTCTTTGATCCGGCCTGCGGCGGCGCCGCGTTTCTGGCACCCATTGCCCTCCGAATGCGAGAGGCTTTACTTGCACAGGGAAAGACCACTAGGCAGGTGCTTCTCCACATCGAAGAACACCTCAATGGCATCGACCTTGAGCCGACCCTATGCAGTCTGTCGAGACACTTCCTGCGGATGGCGCTGCATCCCGAGATTCGCGAGGGGGGGTACAAGCCACGGTTTAACGTGCGCGTGGGTGATTCCCTTCTCGACCCAATTGACTCGTCGGCGGCACATCGGGTTGTGGTTTGCAACCCCCCGTACAGAAAAATGACCGCCGAAGAGCTTGGGCCACTGCGCGAGTCATTTGACCACATCATTGAAGCGCAGCCAAACATCTATGCACTCTTCATCGCACGGTGCGTTGAGCTTGCTGGTGACAGTGGCCTGGTTGGGCTCGTTACCCCGACCAGTTTTCTTTCGGGACAGTATTTCCGCAAGCTGCGGACGTACCTCATGGCGAATACGTTTCTTGCCCACATCGGCATGGTCAGTTCCAGACTTGGCGTGTTCATCGACGTGGAGCAAGAGACAGCGCTCTGCATACTGCGGAAGCATGCCGCGGTGCATCCGCTCCCGACCAACGTCAAGGTCTCCGTTGTATCGGGCGAAGGCATTTATACGGGCGTTGGGGAGTGCGCGCTTCCGAACTCTGGAGCAGCTTGGCCAATTCCGCGCGCCCCAGAAGATATTCAACTCTTGACTCTGGCCAGCCGTCTGAAGTTCCGACTCGCTGACTATGGCTATCGTGTGCGTATTGGACTCTTCGTCTGGAACCGCGACGAACGACCTTCTTATCCTTCAAAGAAAAAAGCAAACAAGGCCAGGGCACGAAGCGCACTGCCGCTGATTTGGTCGAAGGACATCGTCCTGACTCAGCGCGGAGCGAGGGTGGATTTCCAGCCCGATGAGAGCAATCCGGACAAGCATTCGTTCGTAGACTTAGGAAGCACAAGGCAACCTGGCGTCATCACCCGCCCAAGTGTTGTTCTGCAACGGGTTACGTCGAACGATCAACCACTGCGGCTGGTGGCAGCCCCTGTGCCAGTCACGTTAATGACTAAGTACAGGGGCTTCGTCGGCGAGAATCATATTGTGATTCTTGAGCAGAATGTTGACCGTCCTGCCGTGACGCCGAAGCAACTAGCAGCGCTCCTGAGGAGTCGACCAGTCGACAGGTACTTTCGGTGCATATCCGGTGCGACCAACGTTTCGGCGTTCGAGTTGAACCAACTGGTTCTGCCAGACCCCGAAGTGCTGAAGCAAGAGTTAAGTAAAGGCGGACTCGTTGACGACATTGTCATGCGGGCATTCGGTATAACCACCTCCTGATTTCCGTGCAGAGGCTGAATTTCGATTTGATCTATGGCGCAATTCAAAACACTTGCAGACAGACAGGCTGATCGAGCTAAAGCAATCGAGAAGAAGGCGGCCCAGGCACGCTTGCTCATAAGTCGTCCAGCACGGACTGCACCTGCGTCCCCGACATTCTCCACGCCGATAGCGCCGGCGCCAAAGCCGGTGAGCAAACCACAGACCCTGCAAGTGCAAAGCCGGTTCGGGCGCGCTTGCGTAGGCCTCTTTAGAGAGGACGAGGAGCTTCCAAGCGTGCCCGCTGCCGCGCTAAAGAAACTGGTTGACCTGTACTTGCATGCAGCAGCGCACCGCAGCCGCCACATTGCAATGTTGTGGCCCGCTAGCCCACGAACTCTTGTCCTGGTGCATGCACTGGCGACGCTGGAGCGCTGGGCCGAAGGAGATAAGCAGGGAATCCGGGGGTTGACTTTTCCGGTCAAGACCAATGTTTTTTTCCCGCTCAATCACTTGCACTTGGAGCGCGTCGCCGTGCTCAGACACGCGATTTCCTTGGAGGAGACCTCGAAGAACGAGAAGGTCAAACGCACGTACCCAGCGAAGGATGCGTACTTGACTTCGCTCGCAAACAACTCAATCAAGACGCTGAATCTTCAACCAACGGTTGGAGAGATTCTTCCGCACTTCCTCGCGACTCCGGGCTTCCGAATGTGGGAAAGTTGTGAGGACCAACTTTTGTCGCACATCGGCGCCAAGCTTTCGCGACGAGCTCATGCGAAGGCCTTACGGAACAACTGTGCCGAGATTGGAAATCCAGCAACGGCCCCGGACGCGCTGTTTGCGCTGGACGGTCGAGTCTCCGACATCGAACGGATGCGTGCGCTTGAACTTCTGAAGAAGAATGGTGCCCCGGAAGTTGTCATCGTGAACGCCACGCGCGAGATACGCCTCAAGACAAAAGGCTGGAAGGGCCTTCTAGCCAAGTTCTGCGTGCTGCTTGAACGGATCTTCGGTGACCAGACTCCTGGTGTTATCGTGGTCACCGACGAGCCACACGCCGCCTATCGGATCAAGAAAGAGCTCTGGGACCTCAATGAAAAGCGTCCACCTTCGGCGCGCTGGCAGCCTGGTACTGGCTACGACATTGTTGGAATTCCGAGCTCGACTCGATATGACGGCTTGCTCCCTCCTGGAGCGTCAGAACCTGCACTTCCTGTTCCTCGTGAACTAGACACTCAAATCGTTGACGCGGAGGCCGCCAAGGTCATCAACAAGCTGTATCGCATCGCGGCAGACGCTCCAGGTGGTCGAGAGGCTGCCAAGCCGGTGGTTGATGCTGCAGTCTATTTAACTCAACTTGCGTCCCTGCCGTGCGGCGTGGACACCCTTATGGAGTGGCTAGTGGCGGCAGAGACCGCCGAGCGCACACGAGCAGCTTTCAGCTGGTCGACGCAGTACGCAGCACTCGCGCAGTTCGAACGGTCGGGTGGCGCTGGAGGAAACCGAGAGGCACTTAGTGAGTGCATGCGGGTCGGCGAAAAGCTGTACAACAACTACTCGACATCAACCCCATTTGCTCTGCTGCTTGCCAAGTACGTTTACGCTATTGCCGGCCATAAGAAGCAGCGACTGCTCGTCGTATTCACAAGCGCGCTTTACCGACGGCTTGCTCAGCGCTTCCTTGAAGGATTCAAAGACTTTGAAAATGGCGTCACCTTCGACCAATTCAAGGAGCGAGTCCGCCTGGTCCCTTCTGCGCGGCTCGAGGACAACCTGATCGACTTGGAACACACCCAAGTCGTCTTCGCGGGACTCGACGATGAGGGCTTGCGGGTGTTGATGAGCGACAATCGCATCCCGGGCCATACGGCGCTCCTGATGACCCAAAGAGGCGGACAGTACCTGCGCGCGGTTCTGCGGCCTCTTGTGGACGAGCGGTTTCCCGACTTCAAGGCTTACAAGCCAAGGATGGAATCCATCCTGCGCAAGCTTGCGCATCTTCCCGAGGACTCCGGCATTCTGACGACAAGTGACTTGGTCCTTCCGACGTTTCGTACTGAACTCCACAGCCAAGTCACAGACGTAGAAGCGAGCGACGCCCCAGATGCCTGGATTATTAGGTTGGATACGGGCGCATTGCTCTACCGGCGTCCAACCCATCGTGTATACGTTTATGACCCGTCCAGCGCGGAGGCCTCTGAGCGCGGCTTCCGCAGTTGTGAGGTGAAGTCGCTGCAGGCCGGCGACCAGCTCTTTGTCATGGCCGCAGAGCTGCGGGAAATGGTTGAAGCAGTCCTTGAGGATGCAGGCATCCCCATCGAGCACGACAAGACTTTCGAGAGCGCACTGCGGGATTATCACAAGCACGTTCTTGCCAAGCTCAGCGAGACGTGGCCAAGCGGTGCACTCTCAGACAAAGTGCGTTCACTTCGAGCTGCAATCCTTACGGCACATCCCAGTTGGAGAGAGGACTTTCCCGCTGAGCAGGCCGTTCGGCAGTGGGTAAACCTCGGTCAGTCTGAAGGAACGTCCTTCGACAAGCTCAAGCCGCAGGCTCCCATGAAAGAGGCCAATTTCGCAGCCTTTGCCGAAGCTCTCGGCCTGTCCAAGCTTGAGGCGGCCTACTATTGGCAGCGAGTCATCATGCCAATCAGAAATGCACGGCGCTTGGACGGGCGGCAGGTGTCTGACATATATACCCACATGCTGCTGCAACCCGAGTCAGTGATGGTGCACTCGGGCGTCAAGAGGCAGACCATGAAGATGTTATTTGACAAGGCCAGAGAGAACCTCGCAGCCGTCGAGGAAGTCGTCCCTACCGCCGGAGGGCAAGCAAATGCCGAAAAGTGAGGTCAATCGCGTTGACCCTGTCACGCTGCCTACTTCCATGAAGGAGGCGGTGGTCGACTCAATAGTCAATCTCGTCTATGCGCACGTCTCGGGTGCTGGGTCAGTCGGCAAGTTCCTCTTCGGCGCTCGCCCCAGGACCGTGCTCAACTCCGGGTTCATATTGCCTCAGCAGTCTCCTGGTGGTGATGACGAGGTGACGTCCCCTATTTGGATTTCCTCGCACGGAGTCCAACTTCAGATTGAACGAGGCGTCGCCGGTGTCATCCAGGCACAGCCACGGCTGAGCGTCTACGTGCGAGTCCTACCGACGGCAGATGACCTCAAGCGGCCCAATTGCACGGCCGCGTTCCGGCTTCGGAGTGCCGTCGCGGGTGAGGTCAAGGCGGAACGCGACGCTCGCCTCGATGAAGAATGGGCGAAGGTCAAGGGTGCCTTCACGTCACGAGCGCGCCACCCGGGCTGGAAGGAAATACGTGAGCGTATCGTTGCAGAAGTGTATGCCTCCAAGGGCATCCCAACTAGCCTGACAACACTCGATTTTGAGGAGCCGGCTGTCGAAGATGGCGAATCCGGCGACTCCGCAGCCTCTCCGCTTACCGGCATCACGACAACCGGTGATGCTATCCCACCTGTTCAGGACGTGCACTTTGAGCCCATGACGGTCCCTCACAAGTGGCTACGGTTGGACATAGAAGTGCCTTCGCTGTTACTGGACACGGGCAAGTCTCATGCCGACATGCAGGCTGCCGTTCGAGAACACGCGGTCCAGGTGAAAACTGCGATCGACGGCACGCTCAAGGCATGGCGCGAAAGCAGCGACCCGGAGACCGGGGGGCAGCTCTGGGGCTATCGCCGAGGTCTGCGAATTCCTGCGAGCAAGTACCGCAAGTGGTCGGATTATTTGGAAGAGGTCAGGAATTCAAATCTGGTGATTGCATCGCCGAATATCGACGTTAAGTGGAATTTACACATCGCAGATGATTGGCTCGACAGCACGAAGACTAGCCTGCTCCTGGCACTCGAGAACCGGAGTGCGTCGCCTCACCAGCACAAGGACGAGACTGACGAGGCCGTCTTTCAAGTCTCAATCACAGCTCAAGTACCTACTGTGCTCCACCGCCCACTGCATCTGGAACGAATTGATCCATCGTACAGATATAACCAGTACCTAAGCTACGCAGCAATGGGTCACAATTGTGGCGTCAATTCTTCACAGGGGGAGGACCACGTCGAACTCCGGACGACTTGGATACCGCGCTACGTTCAACCACGCATCGTGCCGACGGCGGTCAAGGGTGTTGTGAGCAGCATACAAGCGCTAAGCGAGCCGAACAGCCTCGATGGCCTTTTCCCCTTGCTGCCCGCGTTGGAGGCTTGGCTTGCGGATTTACCAAAGCACATCGACCCTTCGAAAGGGTTGAGAGCTGACGATGTTGAAGGTAGGGAACGTGAGGAGAATGCATTCGCGCGAGACAAACAAAAGTGGACTGGCGAGTACTTAGCTATCAAGGCAGGGCTCGACATTCTCAGCGAGTCGAAGCAGGCTTGGAAGGCGCGTGGCCCTCAGGGCGACCCGAAGGCAACAGTCTTTGAAGCCTGGCTCGCTATGAATGAAGCGATGGCTAGCTTTATGAAGGTTCGCTTCAAACGGGACGACAGCGCCTGGCGCCTTTTCCAGCTTGCATTCATCGTAGCCAACGTGCCAACGCTAGCCTCACGCATCCCGGAATTCAAACACCACTACCAGGAGCTCCGGGACGATTGTGTCACGCTGCTCTATTTCGCGACGGGAGGCGGAAAGTCAGAGGCGTTCTTCGGCCTGCTGCTATTCAACTTGATGCTGGACCGGCTACGCGGCAAGGGTTTTGGGGTCACTGCGATGCTGCGGTATCCACTGCGTCTACTGACTATTCAGCAAGCGCAGCGCTGTTCCCGAGTCCTGGCGCATGCTGAGCTCGTCAGGCGAGACCGCGGCTACGGCGGCCAACCGTTTTCGCTCGGATTTTGGGTAGGTAGCACTGGCTCACCTAACCACCATCGAGCCCCTGGGGTTAAAAGCATCCCCGACATTGCCGACGCGCCGGCGGACCCGTCCTCCGAGAAGAAGCTTCAGGACGACGACCAGCGGTACATGGCAGCCTGGCGTGCTTGGAACAAGATTCCCAAATGCCCGTTCTGCGGAGCGGGGACGGCGCTGCGGCTGTTCAGTGCCTTGGGGGGCACCATCGCCCACGTGTGTACGGACATCAAGTGCCGCTCCAATGTTGATACTTGGACCCCGTTGCCTTTCTTCATTTGCGATGCCGACATCTATGATCTTGCGCCCTCCGTGCTCCTAGGCACGGTCGACAAGCTTGCCTTGATAGGTCACTCCCCGAACACCATCAGACGCATCTACGGCATGTTCGGCTGTGCCCCCTGGCTGGACAAGTCCACGGGGCGCCTCGTAGTGCCCATACCACCAGACATGAAGGATGGGCCGGCGGTCAAGGGTATGGACGGACTCTTTCCGGCATATCCGAAGGGAAAAAAACTCTTCCATGACCCGTTCCCGAGCCTGCTCATCCAGGACGAGGCGCACTTGCTCGACGAGTCGCTCGGGGCATTCGCCGGACTATTCGAGTCCACGCTTGACGCTGTTTTCGAGCACCTGTCGAAGTCGTTGGGCACGGTGGTTGCCCGTGACCTCGAAGGGAAGCGGCGGCGTGCCAAGGTGATTGCGGCTTCGGCTACGGTGTCAGAACCGGAGCGACAACTCGAGCATCTCTATCAACGTGCAATCCCGGCGGTGCAGTTTCCGCACCCCGGTCCAACCCTCTATGAGTCCTTCTATGCGGAGCCAAGGCTTGCCGACGAGGCCGCCCGAAAGGAATGGCAAGATATTGAACTCGCCGCTGAGCAAGCACGCCTTTACTGCGCGTTTATGACGAACGGCAAGCCTCACACCGCGACCAGCGTGGCAGTCCTCTCGAACTTCCATCTGTGCATCTCTCGGCTGTTCCAAGACCTCATAAGCCAGGATGCCGCCCGCATTGCCAAGTCGCGAGGTTTGCTGGAGGAGTTTGTAGGTGCTGGGCCCCTCTCCGACATCCACCGTCAAGCATTGATTTCAGCTAGCGAGGCGGATCTCGCCACAGCGATAGACCTCCACAGGATTGCCCTGACTTACGTCACCAACAAGAAGGGTGGCGACCAAATCATGGCAGCGGAGTCCGAGGAGACCCGTAAACGGCACATCAACGCGTTTGTGGACCTAGAGAGCTTGGACACGCGTTTGATTACTGGTTCAGTTGAGCAAGGGGAGATTCAAGCCGTGGTTCAGTCAGCACAAACCCGCGACGAACCCGGCAAGCCCTTTACGCCTCTTTCGAAGGTCCTGCGCTCGGTCATCGCGACGTCGGCCATCTCCCACGGAGTGGACGTTGAAGAGCTGAATTCGATGTTCTTCGCCGGCATGCCCTCTGACATCGCAGAGTATATCCAGGCCTCGTCACGCGTGGGTCGCACGCACGTCGGATTTGTCATCCTCGTGCCAACACCTCAGCGGCGCCGAGACAGGCACATCATCGAGATATTCGACATCTTCCATCGTTTCTTAGAGCGCATGTTGTCACCCGCTGCAATCGACCGATGGGCAGAGCGTGCGGTTGAGCGGGTCTATCCTAGCCTCTTCCAAGCGTTCCTCACGGGCGTCGTGCCGACCCGTAAGGTCATGGACCTAGACGAGACCGAGAAGCATCATGCCGTGGCGTATTCCTACATCCCGGACATCCGCAGGGAGTACCGCGACAGAGGAGGCGCGCTCATCAATGAAATCAACGCATTCGTTGAACTCGCAATTGGCTTGAAAGATGGTTTTGCACCTGAAGGAGCCGACCATTACCGAAAGATGATTGACGCCAAGACACATTGGTTTCTCGACACTTGGGCGTCCAGCAAGATGTGGGGTGACGGCCCTCTCCGCGACTACTTCGACGGCCAGTCCGACCCCATGAAGAAGCCAATGACCTCGCTACGTGACGTCGACCAAGGAGGGCTCATACACATGTCGTATCGGGACCCGTTCGGACACAAGCAGAGCAGCGCCGACATCCTGCAGGTGATGGACATCGTTCGCGACGGCGTAGCCGACAACTCGGACTCAGGGGCCTGACATGGCGAAAAAAACTTATCAGCGCAACGATGATGACGAGAAGAGCCTCAGTTCGCCCACCATGAGCCGGTCTCGCAACCAACTTGCGGCGGCCTATGCCCCTGGTGCATTCTTCACTTTCGAGGGTGGACTGGGCTCATGCATCGCCGTACCTGACCAGTCCGATGTCGTTGACCAAGCTGCGATCCAAGAACCTACAAAGGAGCAAATCGTTCTCCGCCTGCGAGAAGTCTGGCAGAGTTGGTTTACAAGGGCCTACAGTCTGAACGGAGGCGGGCGCGAAATTGACCCGAGACAGTGCATTGATGAGATGCTGCTGCGTGGCTCCGTCGTGCACCCGCTGTCTGGCAGTGGCCTAGAGTTTGTGAATCCAGTCAAGATGGGGTATGCGCCGGCTCCGCTAACGTTCGTCTGTAACTCTTGCGGTCTCTTCAAAGCGTTTGACTCTGCGCACGATGCTGCCAAGGCCTCTGACTTCTTCCGTTCGTCAAAGTGCCAGAGCCCGAAGGGAAAAGGCAAGTGTCAGTGGAGGCAACTCGATGTCGTCTTCGTTCACTGGTCTGGTGAGTGGCAGGCTGCGACACCCGGCATGTGGGAGTGGTCAAGCCGCGACAAGAAGATGCGGCTCTTTGGTGAGGTCTGCACGCTTTGCCACGGTGACAAGTTCCTCCTAAAGACAGAGTCGCCTCGAATAGGCGAGTGGTACTTTCAGTGCGCAAATCCCACGTGCAATGATCGGCGGCGTACCTGGCTCCAAAACGATCCCTTCACTACGGAGGTCTTCCAGGACAAAGGTAGCAAACGAGTGGGCGAGCGACGTATGGAGCCTGTGTCGTATCGGGCTTCGTCTGCCTTCTATGCCCATCACGAGCAGTTCGTGATGTTCTCAGAGAAGGATCAGGGATTGCTCAAATACCTGGAAGAAGGTCAAGAGAAGGAACTAGGCAACTTCATCGCGGGGCTATTTGGCTTTGCCGGAGCGGCGCCCACCATTGAAGAGATGAAAGCGGTGCTTCTCAATGGCGGCCACGACGCCGAATGGGAGTCCTACGAGAGGCAACAAAAGATGCTTGCCATGGCGCAGAAGTTCAAAGACGCCGGATTGGCTACCGAAGTTGAAGCTGAGCTGAAGAAACTGACGAATCGCTGGCTCTACTCGGAAGCGCCTCTGATACCCGTTTCTGCGGACCTCCCCGCGTCCATAAAAGCACAGATTCTCCGGCGCCCCGAGTTCTCTAGCCGGTACGATCCGTTCGGCCTGGCGGTTGAGCATGAGGCGCTCAAACGTAGCAAGCTCTCAAAGACCAGCCAGAGCGGCGAGCGAGCGCCATTCGTTAGGTTCCGTCGCCTAGACAAGGACCTGGCACCGCAGGACGAAACTGCACAGGCGAAGCAAGAGGCAAAGACAGCCGACTTGATGCGGCGCCTTGGATTCGCTGAGTTCGGCCTTATTCGTGATTTTGAACTGTGCCGCTTTACCCATGGTTACACCCGTGTCTTCTCGGCCCCGTTCGAGGAGAAGCGCAACCAGAATATCCCGGTCCGACTGAGGCTCTTCGAGCCGCTCAAGAACGGACGACGCCCCATTTACGTCGTCACTCAAGCGAACGAGGCCCTCTACATCCAGCTTGACCCGACCAAGGTGTTCGCATGGCTGAGTGCAGTTGGCGTCCGAGATCTGCCGAGCTGGTCCGTGGAGAGTCCGGTTCGATTCGGAGGCAATCTGCTGGAACGCGCCGAGCCATTCGGTCGGTACTTCTCGCTGCTTCAGCGTGCGGACGCCTCCACCTATCGGTACGTCTACACCCTGCTGCACACCTACTCGCATCTCTTCATGAAAGCGATTGCCGAGTTTTCGGGTCTGGACGTCGGGTCGCTTGGTGAATACCTGTTCCCGGCAGACCTTGCCTTCGTCGTCTACCGCAACGGCACCACTATGGACTTGGGCAACTTGTCATCTCTATGGCGAAACGAGAACAACCGCTTCTTGACGCACCTGCTACGGCCGGCGACGCATAGTTGCAATTCTGGAAGCCTCTGCGATCTGAACGGCGGCGCATGCCCTGACTGCATCATGGTGCCCGAGACATCCTGCGTGGCCCAGAACCGCCTACTCTCCAGAGCGGTGCTTCAGGGTGGACCAGCGCCACGCGAAGACTTGACGCACGAGGACAAGCGCATCCCCGGATTCCTCGAGATAACGAATGCGAACGATCCCGTTTGAGGTCAGAGAGGCATTCAAGCTTCTCGCGCCTCACGGCGAGGTGGCCGCGGCCGTGTGCGCTGCCGTAGTTGAAGGACGAATCTCGGGGGCTACTAACCTCAGAGCAATCTGCACGGCCTCGGGAATTGCGCAGGCACGGGGCGCAGAGTTGGAGGCGTTCCTGTTGGCTGCTGAACCACTCCGCATGTTCGAGCGTAGCAACTCGGATTGGCGCCCCGACCGTCATAGTCTACACGACCAGCTTACCCCGCTGCTCGTGGGTGCAGCCCTGTACCGTGCGGAGGTTCACCAGGACGCAGATCTCGTTCAGGTGGTCATGACACTACCACCTTTCCCAAGCGCGGTTGCACAGGAGCTCAAGAGTCTGGCGTCGGGTCTGTGGGGCTTGGTCGACACAAAGGAAGTGCTGCCGGTGCTCGCCGAGCGCGCGAGGCATCGCTTCTGCGTAATGACACCCTTCATTGATGAAGTCGGCATGCCCGTTGTGATGAACTTGTTCGAGCGCAGCCGGAAGTGCTCGTTGAAGTCGCTCATTATCAGGGCATCCTCTGACGGAGGATTGCCATCCGCGGTACAGGGCGTTCTGGGTGAACTCGACGCCATGAGCGTGCAAATTCGAAGTTTGCGAATCGACCGGACCGCGGTCCCTGGCTATGAGACCTTCCATGCGAAGGTCTTGCTCGCGGACGACGATGAGGCCTATGTTGGCTCGGCCAACATGACTAGGTGGTCATTTGAGCAGTCGCTTGAGCTCGGGGTGCTAGTCAAGGGCCGTGCAGCGAGGGCGATTGCAAGGGTTGTTGACGCGGTCGAATCGGTCTCGACTGACGCGCGGGAGCGAGGCTGACAACCGCCTTCCTGAAGCGAAGGCGAGCTGGTTAGGTCGATCGATGTTAGCGGGTCGCGTCCACCTAGGACTGGCAGCAGTCGCTACGGAGTTGCCGTGCAGGACGTGTGAAGTGTAGACCTAGTGTAGACCGGATTCCGGTGAACACGAAAAGGGGTTACGCCAGAAGACGTGACCCCTTGATTCTTTGGTAGGCCGTACGGGATTCGAACCTGTGACCAACGGATTAAAAGTCCGTGGCTGTGAAAGCGGACGCCCAGATCGCTCGTACTAGCACTTTGCGGATCAACCACGCCGCGATCGAGTCGGGCCACGCGAACGGCCATTGCACGTCGGAACTTCCATGAAGGTGATGGCGAGTCGACCGGCAGAATTGGGTCGGCTGCGGCAGTCCGCCCATCAGGATGATGCCTTGTGTATATCTTTCGATGGATTTCCGCATTCGGCCATGAAGGATAGCTTGGGGTTGACGCGAGAATCGTCAGCAATCGAAAGAAAAGCAACTTGAGCGTAGCTTTTTCGGCACACGAGAAATTCGAAGATAACTTGATTATGGCGGGGGGCGCCCGCAACCGCAGTTCATCTTCGCGATATCGTTAGCAGATTTATGCGTATGCGAATTCGCACGGGTAGAAGATCGAGAATCCGGCAGACGAGGGTGGCGTCGCGTCGATCACCACGTTTGTGCCTAAGGGCTGGGTGCACGTTGGAAATACGCGACTTCGAAATTTGCGGCATCTGGTGGCTTTGAGCGGGTCGCGTCGGAACTGGCCTGACGGTGCTCGTGACGGTATCACCTTTGCCCACTGCTCTGACGTGCCCTTTCCCCAAGGGCGATGGGAGAAAAAGAGGCGTTGTTTCCCATTGCATTCGACTGGAAGCCGGGAAGTGCTAGCTGGATTTTTCGGTACCGCTGGCGGTATCGTTGCCATGCCAACCTGCGGAAAGGCCGTCTACGCAAGGCTCCAGCCCGATGGTTGACAATCGAGTGGGGTGTGCCAAGAACGCGAGCGTCAGATGACCGATGCATGCGGTGCTTTACCAGAGATGAAGGAAGGCCCTTCGGAGCCGGCCTGCAGGGGCAGGCTCCAAACCACCACGAGCTGCGCGGGTAAAGAGTCCGCGTGGTGAGCGTCGATGGAAAAGGCAGAGTTCGACTCTGTCAGGTAAGGATCGAAGAGACGAACGCGAGTGAACCGCTGAAGACGTGTCGAAACTGTCCCAGAAGATGTCGAAACCGGAGAGCCCACTTGCTCCGGGACAAGATCGGGCGATGCCTGCTGACGGCCCGATCGGCATCCGGCACATAGACGGCGTGACTTCGATTCAGGCCTTGGTAAGGAACTTGGGAACTTGTCGTCCCGATGTGAAGGGAGAAATTCAAGTGGAAGGACTCCACAAGGATGAGAGTACCGATGCGGGGCGCAGGGGCGGAGATGCTTGTAGTAGGGTTGAAGGTCCTGTAATTGGACTGGACCGAAGGGGCGTCATCGTCTGGCTTTATGCTGCGGGCAACCCGCAAGGGGAGGACCTGCGTGGATAAAGCAAAGCCGTTTAGTATTTCCAAACGTGAGGTATGGGAAGCATATAAACAGGTGAAGGCCAACCGTGGGGCGGCGGGCGTGGATGAACAGTCGATGCAGGAATTCGAGGCGGATCTGAAGAATAGGCTGTACCGAATCTGGAATCGGATGTCGTCCGGCAGTTACATGCCGCCACCGGTACTGCGGGTTGACATACCGAAAGCTGGAGGTACGGGGACGAGGCCGTTGGGTATACCCACGATCTCTGATCGCATCGCACAGACGGTGGTCAAGCGATATCTGGAACCGCTTGTGGAGCCTGTGTTCCACGACGATTCATATGGGTATCGTCCTGGGCGGTCTGCGCATCGGGCGCTCGACTTGGCCCGGCAGCGATGCTGGAACTACGCTTGGGCGCTAGACCTCGACATCAAGAATTTCTTCGGTAGCATCGACTGGGAACTCATGATGCGAGCGGTGCGCCGCCACACGGATTGCGCATGGGTGCTGCTGTACGTCGAGCGCTGGCTCAAGGCACCCGTGCAAATGCCGGATGGGACCGTGATGCAACCGGACAAGGGCACCCCGCAAGGCGGTGTCGTTAGTCCAGTGCTGGCCAATCTGTTTCTCCATTATGCTCTCGACCGATGGATGCAAAAGCATCACCCCGATGTTCCATTCGAGCGTTACGCGGACGATGCCATCTATCATTGCCAGAGCGAAGCGCAGGCTCGGCTGCTCCGGCAGGAACTGGAGGCGCGTCTCGCGGAGTGCAAGTTGGCTCTGCATCCAGACAAAACCAAAATCGTGTACTGCAAGCAGGCCAATCGGCCTGTGGACTATCCAACCTGCCAGTTCGACTTTCTGGGCTATACGTTCCGGCCGCGGAGCGTTATGAATCGGATGGGCAAACTGTCTGTCGGCTTTACTCCGGCGGTGCCCCGCCATCATGAGCCTTTGGTAACCCGGCGAAAATGGCTGCAGCCCAGTAGACGACGGTCACGCTTACCGAGTTTGTCGAACATCACTAATTCATCCTGGCAAAAGACGGGAACAGGCGTTGGCACGATGGTTAACTGAAAAGACCATCGACGATTTTGTGCAGCGCTATATCCGCCCATCAGGGCGCAGGCCTCTGGCGTCATGGCACACGGACAGCGTACCCTTGCGAGTTTTTATTCAGCCGGTATCCGTCATGAATGGCTCGGAGGGAATCGCCCGGAGTTTGCGTGGTCCTATTACTGGCGTGGCGGCCCTGTTCCTGCGTTCGTATGTCTGAGGCATAGGCGGTCTGATTCGCGCGGCGTGCGTCGAACGGGGAAATCGCAGGGCAAGGGGCCGGATATTCCGTCGGAGCACCAGCCAAGTGGTGATAATGAATAGACGTGGCGCGCAAAAAAACCGGCACGAGGCCAGCTTGAAACATCTAGCGTCCGAGTGAGCTTGAACCTGTGAGGAAGTGAAACACTGCCACGAGCATCGGAGCGGAGCTGAGCGCGTCTTGACGATCGGGTGCGAATCGAAGTGCGCACGCTATCTGAAAATTGGCAGAACAGGCTTAAGGAAAACTGAAGGACCAATTGCACAGCGCCTGGCGAAGTAGGGGGGGCATGGCACGAAAGACGTCGAAAATCGTGTATAAATAATGCCATTGCCAGAGCAAAATAACCGTCAAGTTCCCGCTGAAAAATTACGATGAGTACACACCTGGACGATGCTCCGCTCGCGCGCCGTCGGGCTCTCGCTGCCGAACTTCTGTCAAATGGTGAAGGTATCAGTGAAGTATCGAGGAAGGCCGGGCTGAGTCTTCCGACCGTGAGCAAATACAAGCAACTGATAGAGCGGGGTGGACCGGAGGCGCTGGCGAAGCTCCGTTTCAATGGAAACGTTCCACGCCTGGATGATGCTTCGGAAAGCTGGCTTGTCAGTGCAATCAAGCACTCACCTGGCCTCCACGGCTATCCAGGACCGTGCTGGACCATCGGGCAGCTGCGCGAACTGATCTTTCAACGCCTCGGTGTCCAGTTTTCGACTTCGCATGTCGGCCACCTTGTTCGGGGCTACGGCCTGGCTTACCGACTGACCTATTCAACGCTGGAAAAGGCGTTGCCCATAACTGCTGAACAATCGCAGCGTGACGCCTACGCAGCGCGTCGAAAAATTGCGGCGAAGATGCTGTTAAATGGAGAGAGCGTCAAACACGTTTCGGAAACGCTCAACATCAGCGTGCGAACCATTGAAAAATATAGGGCAATGGTAAGGGCTGACGGCGTTGAGGCTGTCGAACAGATCAAGTCATCCGGGCGCAAAGCCACACTTGGCCCCGAAGCCCTTAAATGGTTACAGGTGGCATTGGAAAGAAGCCCTTCGGCCTATGGCTATGAAACTGAACTCTGGAGAAACGGAGATATTCAGGCGCTGATCAAGGAGCGGTTCGGTATTTACCACTCCAATGGCCACGTAAGGACTCTGGTCAGCAAGCTCGGGCTGGAGCACCGGATGCACCCCGCCAAAGCGCGCACGGAGAAAAAGCGCGTGACGATGAACGATCGAACGCTGGCATGGGTCGCCGCTACGCTCAAGGAGTCGCCACGAGCACACGGCATCGACGCCGATCACTGGACGAATGCGCGCTTGCGTATCGTGCTTCATCGTCGGCTGGGCGTTGAGTATTCTCGACGTTATGCCTGGGAAATTGCCACTCGGGCCGGCGTGGCAGACCTACTGACAAGGCTCCGTAGCTGAGCAACGGTTCTGTGCAAAAATATGCCATCAAAACTTCCGCAGACCTCATGAGTTCGACCTCCGGGCTGAAGCCAATCGCTGCAAAGCGCCTTCAGGCAGCAAAACTACTCGAGAGAGGCTGGCCTGTTGAGAGCGTCGCCGAGACCGTGGGGATGAACGTTCGAACGGTCAAGGACTACAAAGCCATGCTGGATGCAGGAGGCATCGAAAAAATAGAAAGCATCAGCATGGGCGGACGAAAATCATCGCTGGACGACAAGGCTAGAGCCTGGATCGTCAGGACGGTAAAGGGGTCGCCCCGATTGCACGGTTTTGAAACGGATCGCTGGTCAAATCCAAAATTGCTGACTGTTATCGAGCGCGAATTTGGCCTCCGGTTTTCCGACGTGTACATCCGGAAACTCACCATTGATCTCGGGTTGCTTGACCGGATGCAACCGCGCAAGGCGCCGATCCGACGAGTACCTGGAACCATCGACGCGGCGGCGCTTGCCTGGATCGCGTCAGCGTTACGGCAGTCTCCCCGGGAGCAGGGCATTGATGCTGACCATTGGTCGAATGGGCGCCTTAGAGCGGCCGTCGAGACGAAGTTCGGTGTGCGCTACTCGCGTATCTATATCTGGCATCTCGCAACAGGATTGGGCTTGTCGCATGTGCTGATCAATATGCGAAAGTAATCTTCGGGCAACACGCGAAATAAGTTGCCGCGCAACGATCCGGCTCGATCCGGTGCCGCGTTTCCGGGAGCAACAACCGTCCCAACCGGAGACTACGAAACAAAAAACCCGGCGAAGCGGGCCTACATTACATCATGCCGTGCGACTTGGTGTGGTCGCCTAGGGCGTCGTTCATCCGCGTCTGCCAGCCCTCGCCAGCCGACCGCCCAGAAGATTATCGCCGCCGGACATGCACCGCTCACGGAGCAAACAGCTGCACACCGGTTCGATCCCGGTCGATTCCGGTACTGTGCTATGGGCGGCTGTTCGATTCAACGGGTGCGACAGCTTCGTCGTAGTTAAAGAGCTGAAAGGAACCGCGACCCGCAGGTCATGCTTGCCCGTTCAGTTCGGCCACACAGGTTGCGTGGATCGCGCGTACAACAGACGATCGATAGTCCGGTCTCCAGCCGTCGGTGAACAGCCTGGCGAGGTACTGCGCATCGTTGAAATCCGGCAGACCCGCGAGGCCGAGTGCGATCCTTTCTGAGAGCGCGCCAAGCCGTACCCGCTCCCGCCAGCCCGCGTTCGCGCCGTTTGCCGCAAGCCAGATGCGCGTCGACTCCACAAGGTGATCGGTGCGTAGCCAGTCACCGCCGCGCGCCCTCGCAACAAGCTGGGCTATTGCAAGGTAGCAAAGCAGCTCCGCGCGTGCTTCGTCGTCAAGTCCATCAGGTTCGATCATCGGCTCTATCGCATACGGTGAGCATGGTGCCGCGGGTTCGCGCGTTCGTAACCTTGCGAATTGCTGGTCCGGGGGGATGGCAGGTATCGCGTTGCAGTGAATACCGCCGATCCCGGACTGGGACGGGGCGCGGGGGAGTGATTCTGGTCCGCTTTCCCGGCAGACACTGACGCCGAGCTTGACTTCACAGCGACAAACACTAGCACTGAAGCTTACCGTCAGTCGAGCGTCCATGCCCTCCGCCCCGACGCGTTCCACCCGCCTGGCTGCGCCGCCCCGGGCCGCGCAGTACATTCGCATGTCTACCGACCATCAGGAATATTCTCCGCTCTTCCAGCGCGAAGCGATTGCCCGCTATGCCGCCGCACACAACATACGGATCGTGCGCGATTACGAAGACGCAGGCATCAGCGGTCTCACGTTGCGCGATCGCCCGGCGCTGATCCAGCTGCTGCTCGATGTGGAAAATCCTGCCCGGAGGTTTTCCAGCGTTCTTGTGTACGACGTCAGCCGCTGGGGCCGTTTCCAGGATGTCGATGAGAGCGCCTTCTATGAATACACCTGCCGTCGGGCTGGCGTGAGCGTGGTCTATATCGCCGAGCCCTTCGAGAACGACGGCAGTCCACTCTCATCGGTAATGAAAGCGATGAAGCGGGCAATGGCCGGTGAATTCAGCCGGGAGATGTCGCGCAAGGTATTTCTTGGCCACTGTCTGAACGTGCAGCGTGGGTACCACACTGCGGGGCCTGTGGGATACGGCCTGCGGCGTGTGCTCGTCAATGCCCGCGCGGAGGCTCGACAGCCGCTTGCCCGTCATGAATACAAGAGTGTGCAGACCGACCGTGTCATCGTGGTCCCGGACACCACGGGCGAAGCAGCGATCGTGCGCAGGATGTTCGAGTGGTATGCGACGCAAGCGGTGACGGCGGCCGGGATTGCACGGCGTCTGAATGACTTCGGGATCGTCAATGGCGACGGGCGTCCGTGGCAGGGGCAGAACGTATTGCAGATTCTGCGCAACGAAAAATATATCGGCACCAATGTCTACAGCCGCACGACCTCAAAACTCGATGGTCCATGGCAGCAACTGCCACCTGATGAATGGATCAGGGTGACCGGTGCATTTGCCCCCGTAGTCGACAGACAGCTCTTTGCGACTGTTCAGGCGAAGCTTGCGGAAAGCAGGCGCCGACCGACGCGCGACGAAATCGTCGAGGGCATGCGCAAGGTAATAAGCCGAACAGGCAGGCTCAACCAGAAGTTGCTGAAGCGCTACCGGAGCGCCCCGTCAGCGGAGCAGGTGGCGCACGAGTTTGGCAGTCTCAACGAGGCGTACAAGGTCATCGGCTATGCACCGAACCTCGATCCCGCGCGCTCCGAAAACCGCAGTGTCGAGCGGCGTATGGAACAGCGCGTCGCCGATGGCGTCACTACAATGTTGCGTGAACTCGGACATGACGTCCGGTATGAAAAGCACACCGGCACGCTGTGCATTGACGGCGCGCTGCGCATGCAACTGGTCGTGCGTCGTCCATGGATGATCCAGGGGCATCTGCCGTACTGGGTCGCCCGCTGGCCAGACTGCTTCGCGATCGACTTTCTGGTGTACGGACGCATTGAGCGCGACGGCACCGAACTGTCTGATTTCCACATCCTGCCGCGTGGCAGTCTTCGCGCAGGTGAATACACCGTGGTGTTCCGTCATGGCCAGTCCCATTTCGAAGCGTACCGGCACGCTGATCTGAAAGCGCTGCTCGCGCTGGCGGAGACGGTTCCGCTTGACGTGCTGCCAGCGGCTCCTAATTCGGGGACGAGGTCAATGCCATGAAACGCGCGAATCCGGTTAGCCCTGATCTGGCTGTCCCTGCGGACGAAGCTCGGGCCTCGTTGCGAGACGATCGGTGCCCCGCGAACCGGAAATCAACGCCCGAAGCGAAAGCGCGAAAGGTTTTAAGGCTCGAACGCGCCCGGCAGCAGACGCTTCTCCGACGGATCGAATCGGTTCGGGCGGAGATGACCATTCTGGAAAACGTACTGCGCGAACTGTTGTCCGATCCCGCGTTTGTCGCGCTGCTCAGAGGCCAGGGGTTTGTGACGATGCCACGTCTGCTTCGGGACCGGCTGGACGGAGGGGATTCATGACAACCTGCCGACCCGCCAGATTCGTCGCCCGCGCCGCAGACTCCGCGGACGGGCAGGCCGCTCCGGCAGGCATCTGTCCGGAGGCGCTCGCCGTGCTGGCCGGGTACCGGCTACCGGAGCGCACCACGTCAGCGCTCAGGCGCATGAAAGGTCCCCGTCAACTGGCCGCAGCGCGCGTGATGGCTGGCGCGGACAACTGTTCGGGCGATCTTGCGCGTGCGTTGCTTGCGGCCACGCCCGCATCACAACGCGCCGACGATCCGCGCGGTAGGCAGTCTGACCGCCATGGCGTAAAACTGCTCTCCGGGTTGGAAAAGGGTCTTACGCATATGCAGGAGACAGTGCAGTTCCTGACTCCCGGTTATCACGATGACCTTTACTGTCTCGCTCTGGCCGCGAGCTTCGTCAGGGGCTGGATGCAGGATGATGTCGTCACGGCGTGGCTACTGGCACACGCTCCGGGCGCTGCCGCGGCACTTGGCGATCTTGTATCGGTGTCGGAGAAGGCGAGCGCGCCACGGCGAACGATGAAATTGCCTTATGCGCGTGCAGTTCAGGCAACGCCGACGAGGCGGAACTGAACGGAATCCGGTGTGAGACTTCGGGGAATTTGCTTGTTGCTGTGAACCAGCCGGCAGCGTTCCAAAAACAACGGGGGCCCATATTTGATGGCACTTCTTTTGCACTTCAGCCGCAAAGGGCAGTTCAAGTTAATCGGGGAAGATATCTGAACTGCCGCAGTCGGCCAACAAGAGTCAGTTGATAATTTGACGCGAATAGGCGCTGACGTGCGTAAAACGGACGGTCAATATAGAGGCCTTCAATTGCTCAGGCCTTCTGTGACGCCCGCTTTTTTTGGGCGTAAATCAAAGCTCCTGTTTCAACCGGGACGAACGGCGCCTTGAAATGGTCAACCAGGAAATCAATGAACGCTCTGGCGCGTGCAGTCTGATTTCGTTGACTCGGGTAATACACGAACAAGTCGGCAGACGGCAGCGTGGTGTCGGGCAACAGCAGGTTTAGCCGACCGCTCTGAACATATTTCGCGAGATCCCATTCGGAACGGATCAATATTCCGTGCCCGTCCAGTGCCCACCGTAAGACGATATCGCCGTCATTACTCGAAAGCGCTCCTTTGACTTTCAGCGCTTCCAGGTGATCGTCCCGTATGTACCTCCACACACCATATGCGTCGTCATTCTGGCGATGGATGATGCAACGATGTTCAACCAGATCCTCCACGCGCTCCGGCGTCCCAAAACGCTCCAGATACTTCGGCGAAGCGCAAAGGAAGCGACGATTGCTCATGATGCGCCGGGCGCTGAGGCGGCTGTCAGGGAGTTCGCCAAAGCGAATTGCCATATCAAACGCATCCGCCACCAGATCAATGGGCCGGTCGGTCACCTCGAACTGGATTTCCACTTTGGGAAAGCGCTTCGCGAAATCAGACACCAACGGCGCGATCGTTGTGCGCCCGAAACCAAGTGTCGCGTTGACCCGCAGAAGACCGTGGGGATCGGATCGAGTGCCAGTTATCTCCTCCTCCATCTGCCGAACTTGCCCAACGATCTGCGTCGCGTAGCGCAGGTAAGTCTGGCCTTCAGGTGTCAGGCTCACGTTCCGGGTTGTCCTGTTGACCAGTCGAACTCCCAGTTTCTGCTCAATTAACCCCAGTCGTTTTGTTGCGGCTGGCGGGGTCAGATCGAGGGCCCGCGCGGCTCCCGACATGCTTTTCAGTCGGGCGAGAAGGATAAAAAAATCGAAATCGGATGCGATGTCGGTTGCCATTTCCGTAATTCACCTACGGTAAACAATGAAATGAAATTAGGCGAAGTATAGCGCGTGTTTTCGCGGATAAGCTACGTTCCATTGCAGCTCGAAGCGTGCAATACGTGCCGAAAACTCAGGAGACAGTGCCATGAAAATCGTTGAAATCCGCGAAAAGACCATTCCGATCAGCTCCCCCATCCGGAATGCCTACATTGACTTCAGCAAGATGACGCTGAGCCTCGTCGCCGTGGTGACGGATGTCATCCGGGACGGGAAACCGGTTGTAGGCTACGGCTTCAATTCCAACGGCCGCTACGGGCAGGGCAAGTTGATGCGTGAGCGCTTCATTCCGCGCATTCTCGAAGCTGATCCTGCCACGCTCGTCAACGATGCAGGCGACAACCTCGATCCACACAAGATCTGGGCGACGATGTTCACGAACGAAAAACCGGGCGGCCACGGCGAGCGGTCGGTCGCGATCGGCACGATCGACATGGCAGTCTGGGATGCTGTTGCAAAGATCGAAGGGAAGCCACTGTTCCAGTTGCTGGCAGACCGTTACGGCAATGGCCAGCCCAACCGCCAGATTTTCGTGTACGCAGCGGGCGGCTACTACTACCCGGGGCAGGATCACGAGAAGCTGAAAGACGAGATGCGCAGCTACATCGACCGGGGCTATACGGTGGTGAAGAAAAAGATCGGCGGCGCTTCGCTCAATGAGGATCTGCGCCGCATCGACTCAATCCTGAGAGTGCTGGGCGACGGCCAGAAACTTGCCGTCGACGCCAACGGCCGCTTCGACCTCGACACAGCGATCCAGTACGCGAAGGCGCTCTCGCAATACGACCTGTTCTGGTACGAAGAACCGGGCGACCCGCTCGACTACGAATTGCAGGCAACGCTTCGCAACTATTACGACAAACCGATGGCGACGGGCGAAGACCTGTTCTCGATGCAGGATGCCCGCAACCTGATCCGTTACGGCGGCATGCGTCCGGATCGCGACTGGTTGCAGTTCGACTGCGCCTTGAGTTACGGCCTCGTCGAGTATCTCCGTACGCTTGACATGCTGCACCAACACGGCTGGTTGCCCAGTCGCTGCATTCCGCACGGTGGCCACCAGATGTCGCTGAATATCGCAGCCGGCCTTGGTCTGGGCGGCAACGAATCCTATCCGGACCTGTTCCAGCCGTTCGGCGGATTCCCCGACGGCGTAAAGGTAGAAAACGGCTACATCACCATGCCCGATCTGCCCGGCATCGGCTTCGAAGGAAAAGCCGATCTCTTCGCCGAGATGCAAAAGCTGTCCGCATAAGCCGTCAACCGGCGAAACGCGCCGACAAAAGCGTCGGCGCAGCGTTCATAAAAATAGACAAAGGGAACGCAGGAGAAATCGGGCCGTGCTCACCGCAGCGGTTGACCCCGTTGCGGGTGCTCGACCTGACTTTCATTAAAAGATGCGGTTGTGTCGCGTTAACGACGATGCAACGATCAGTCCCCTGATATGAAGAGGATTGCTTATATCACGAGAGAATAGAATTGTTCGGCAGCAGTCGATGCAACACCATCGTCACACATCTGTCCCTTACGGATCATGTGCGCGATCACTATGCCAGACAGGATGATGCGCGCACACCGGAAATCCTTGAACCCCATCATCGGGTTGATGATACGTTTGATGGCCCGGTGATCCTGCTCGACGACGTTGTTCAGGTATTTGTTTTGCCGGACCTTGATCGGCGTTAAACGCTCGGCATTGAGCACTTCAAGTGCAGCCAGATTCGCGCCGCTCTTGTCCACGGTAATTGTCTCGGGCTCACCGTTCTGTTCAATCGCCTTCTCGAAGTAGCGGCGAGCAGCGGCCTTATCACGATGGGCGCGCAGCAGGAAATCCACCGTGTTGCCCGCCTTGTCGACGGCACGGTACAAGTATTTCCATTGGCCTTTGACCTTGACGTAGGTCTCATCAACGCGCCAGCTCTTGCCGACAGGCCGTTTGCGTTTGCGGAATGCTTTTTCAAACACCGGCAGCAGCTTGATAACCCACCGGTGCACGCTCGAATGATCCACCTCGATACCCCGCTCGGCCATCATTTCCTCGAGGTTACGTAGGCTCAGCGAGTACGCCACGTACCACCGGACGCACAGGAGAATCACGTCCAGCGGGTAGTGCAGCCGCTTCAGTACCTTGCCAATGCCAGCGGGCAGCGTCTTGCGCGGCGACTTCGTCTTTGCCATCATGCTTGTCATGCGTTGCGGTAGACGAATTTTACTTGACCACGTTAATGCGACAAAACCTTCGAGAGCTGCCCCTCGAAGGCGGCCGCTATGCAGAGAGCGGTACTGTCACCATGGGCGGCAAGTATATCGAAGCGTCAGGCATTCTAGGCGTTGTGGACTCCCAGTCGGCAGCAGAGCAAATTGGCCTGCAATGGGCACGCGCTTGGGTCGATAACCACGTTTGACGCAGCGAAACCATACAGCGCTGACGCCGAGGCGTGTCAATAAGTCACCCCGGAACGGTCGCGGAACACCCAAATCCGTGCTCCGGACCGTAGGACTGCACGGCCACTATGCCGTCAGGAAGTGCGACACCTCAGCATATAGGCGTGACGCCTGCTCGTGCAACGCGCCCGCCGCGGCGGCCGCTTCCTCCACCAGCGCAGCATTGTGCTGGGTCACCGCGTCAATTTGTGAAACTGCGCGGTTCACCTCGTCGATACCCGAGCTCTGCTCGCTTGCTGCACTCGCGATTTCATGAACGATGCGGACGACCCCAGCGATTGACGCTTCCACTTCTTTCATCGTGTGTCCAGCTTGCTCCACCGTATTCGAGCCTGCAGAAATCCGAGCCGATATATCGCTGATGAGGTCTCGAATTTCATTCGCAGCCGTAGCGCTCCGCTGCGCGAGCGTTCTCACTTCACCGGCGACAACAGCGAAACCACGTCCACTCCCGCCCGCTCGTGCGGCCTCGACTGCTGCGTTGAGCGCAAGGATGTTCGTCTGAAAAGCAATTCCTTCAATCGTGCCGATAATCTCTACCATCTCGGATGACCGGCTAGAGATATTCGCCATGCCAGTCACAACCTCCGTTACCAACGTGCCACCCGTGTGTGTGATAGCAGATGCGTATTCGGCCATTTTCGTTGCTTTGGCGACGTTGTCCGCGGTTTGCCGGACCATCGTCGTCATCTCCTCCATACTTGAGGCCGTCTCCTGAACCGACGCAGCCTGGTTCTCGGTGCGGGCCGACAAATCCAGATTGCCAGCCGAAATTTGTTGCGCGGCTGACGACACCCCTTGAGCTGTGTCCTTAATTGCGACGATGGTTGTTACCAGTCTTGACCTCATGCTCTCAAGAGCGAACATGAGGCTCTCATTATCTCCATGTCTTACACCTATCGTCCCCGACAGTTCACCGCGAGACATCCGCTGAACTGCCTTTGCCGCGTCTTCTGGGTCGCCCCCGAGCGTGTTCCGGATACTCCGGTTGCACATTGCCATGAGAAGAATCAGAACGCTGCCAATCGTCGCCACAACCAATGCAGAATGAAGGAGTGACGCCTTGAATTCAGCGTTGATGTAGTCGATGTAGGCACCAGTAGTGACAATCCAGTCCCAGGGTTCGAAGCGTCGCACAAAGGCCACCTTCGGGACTGGCACCGACTGTCCCGTATGCGGCCACACATAATTGATGAAACTCCCATTCTGGAATTGACCTGCACTCACAATCTTCTCGTATATCAGAACGCCATTCGAGTCCTTTACCCCGGCCATGCTCTTGCCGTTAGACTCAGGCTTGGTTGGGTTCATCACGCCAACCTGGTTCGAATCGGTGATTGTGAAGTACCCGTCGCCGCCATAGCGCAGAGCCTGGAGGCGTTCGAGCGCCTGACGCCTTGCTGTGGCTTCGTCCAGCATTCCACGCTGTGAAAGTGAGTAATAGTCCTTGACGATGCTCATCGCGACGTCCGTCACGCGCTCCAACTGCTCCTGTCGTAATGCAAGCTGAAGCTGGCGAACGTGGTAGGCATCAAACGCGGATAGTGCAAACAGCGCGACGAGACTGGCAATAAGCGGAAGTGCCAGTTTCTGCGAAAAGTTAAGCCTACGCATAAGTATCCCCGATATGCGTGTCCGCGGGTCGCTCATCGCGCGCCTCGCGGATTCGATTTTCATCTGTTTAATTTTACAAAGACGTCCAGCGCACATCACATTCTGTTGGGATGGCCTCCAGCTCTTCCATGCTGCAATCCCGAACAATAAAGACCGCGGACATGTCCGGCAGGTCCGATCCCGTTATTCGCCGTGGCGCGGCGAAGGTACTGCCGACACTCTGCAGCAGCACCCGGTCCTTTAGCCATGGGTCAGCAATAATGGACTTCATGCGCAGCAGCCGGTCGCCCATCGCGCCAGCAATATTCTCGAACCAGTCGAGTGCATGCTCCCAATCGGGCGTCTCAAGAAAGCGGGCTCGAAATACGCCAACGCGTGGGTGGAACAGAGCGCGTGCTGTTCCTTGGCGGCTCTCCGAAGCAGGAACAGTTACGTCTCGAAGGTTTTCAGTGGGCCGAAACGCAGCCCGCGCCCGAATCGTCAACGTGGTTTCGTTGACTATGTTCGCGAGCGGATTTAGCCCCCTTGCGCGCTCAACCGACATGACCCGCATCTCTGCACTCACGAGGTCCACTTTGGTAAGCACCACGCTGTGGGCCGCGGTTAGCTGCGCGACGGCGTCGTCGAAGTCGTCGTCGCTGAGCGGTGGGCGGCTGCAATCGTAGGTCGCCACAATCTGCACCCGTAGACCCAGCTGCGATAGCTGGGCGAGCGAGCCCATCACCTGACCTGGACGTGAAAGTCCACTGCACTCCAATATGATTCGTTCGAACGGTGGAGCGCTTTGCTCTTCGCGTGAGGCGACAAGGTCCTCTACCGTCGTGACAAGGTCATTCGTCAACGAGCAGCAGACACAGCCATTGCTCAGCGTAGCTATTGAAATGCCACGAGCGGATTGCGAAAGCACGGCACCATCGATATTCACGGCGCCGACTTCGTTGACGATGATGCCAGTTGTCGAGGTAGCGTCGCTGGATTCCAAGAGCGCTTCAAGTAACGATGTTTTGCCGCTGCCCAGTTTCCCGGCAAGGATGACGAACTGTGTGGGCGACCGTTGCGTCGACATTATCTGGCCTCATTTCTGAACGGAGATTGTCCCTCTGGCCAGGTCTCGGCGACCATCGAACGCACATCGTTGAGCAGTTCCGAAACATCGAACACAACCCCTGCTTTTACGGTAAGTTCGAGCGAACGTTGCTGTTCCAAACTCCGAATCTCGTCATTCAGGCGCAAAGCCCCTGTTCCGTAGAGCAGTTTGAAATCGGAAAGAGGGTTCTGATTGTGGACCAGCAAATCTGCGCGAAGACCAACCTCCAGCAGGCCCGCTTCGCCTTCGATGCCCAAAAGCTCTGCTCCGTGCAGCGTCGCAGCACGGAGAACCTCCATTGGCAGAAAACCGGCTTCCTGAAAGAGTTCGAGTTCCCGCACAAAGCCAAATCCGTAGATTTGAAACATGAATCCAGAATCGCTTCCAGGGCACACACGTCCGCCGCGGTTCTTGTAGTCGTTGATGAACTGCATCCATATGCGAAAACTATCTCGCCACTCGACCTCGTTCTTCACGGACCACCGATAGAAATACGCACCATGTCCCCCGCGCTGAGGCTGAAAATACTTCCACGTGGTGTTGTCCGTGTACGACTCATGCCACTCGGCGCGGCGCGCACGCATTAGGTCCCGATTGCTGTCGTAGACGTTCATCGTCGGGACAAACGTGTGCCCAGACTCAAGAAAAGCATCGAGTACATCGTTCCACGTCTGCGACCCTGGCCGCGCAGCCTGAAGGAAGGTCTGGCCTGCAGTTGCAAACCGCAGATATTCGTCGTTGTAGTTGTAGCTGTCGTCGATGCGCTGCAACGTTGGGCCGTCGAAAAGAGCCTCTGGCAGCCCATACGAATGTTCGGTGCTTGTGAGGCCCCACCGTGCCGTTTTCAGTGCGTTCATCCGACCGACGGAGAGTTGTGCGTGATGACAGCAGGTACGAAGTCCAAGCTGCTTACACTCATCGAGCGCAGCCTCCATGATTGCAGGCGGTGCGCCGAAGAACTTCACCCCCTCGGCACCCTTGTCCCGCACCTTCCGGAGCCATTCACGGCCTTCAGCCGGCGTATAAATCGTTTTGAGGTAGTCGTTGACTGCGGGAAAGTAAACGTAGGGGTAGAGATGCGGCGCAGCAATGCGGTTCGAGTCGGCCGCCGCTTTCTGTTCACACGTCCATGCGAGACCGTTCATGCAGCCGGCCTCGCGCACGGAAGTCACGCCGTGAGCAAGCCAAAGCTTGTAGATGTAATCGGCTGGCAACATCTCGCCGTTTTCCGCGTGAAAGGGCGTTCCGATGTGAGCATGACTGTCGACAAAGCCGGGAGTTATGAACTTGCCGGTGCAGTCGATTTCGCGGTCGCCCGCAGAGGGGCGACGGGCTGAATCGATTGGAAGACCAGGCACTCCGACCGCGGCGATTTCGACGATGCGGTCGCCTTCGATAGCAACGTCCGCAGGGCCCCACGGCGGCGCACCGGTCCCATCAATGACCATCGCGCTCCGGAGTACGAGGCGGCGGAAAGGGCCGTCCCCCCGGTCGCGATTATCTGCCGGCCGAATCTGTCCGAGGCCTTTCTTGGCAAAGCCGGCCACCATTTCTTCACCGACTTCGATTGCAGGTTTGGTTGTTTCAGCCATGTTCCCTCCCGGGGTTCTATCCTGAAGGCAGGAGGAAGTTCCATCTTCCCCTGCGGAATCTCGTCGTCCGTTAGAAAACCTTTGTCCCGGGTGATACTGGGCGCTCGGGCTTCAAATAGACTACAGCTCCATCTTTCCGCGCAACCCCAAGCATCAGAACCTCCGATTTGAACCCGGCAATGCGCCGAGCCCCGAGATTTGTCGCGCAAACTACGGTTTCGCCAATCAACTGGTCGAGTTGGTAGAGCGTGGTGTATTGCGCGCTGGTGCCCAATACTCCGAGCTCGCCGAAGTCAATCCAGATTTTGTATGCGGGCTTCTTCGCCTCCGCGTTTATTTCGACACGCTCAATCCTTCCGGCCCGGATATCAATGAGGTTGAATGCTTCGTACGGCGATACTTCATTCATCTTTGCGTCCCGTTAGTTCAATCGACCCAGATAACCGAATGTGTGGTGGGTCGCCTTCAGGTAGGGTGAATTCTCGAATGCTTGCAGCCACGGGGACCCTCGACCAAACATCAGGCCGGTGTGGTCGAGCATCGCGTGTCCCACGTCGTTTATCCAGACGCGGTCATAGCTGAGCTCCTCTGCCACCTCTGCTGCTTGTGCGAGGTCGGCACTCCATACCCAGGCCGTCGTTCCTTTGGTCGCAGCAATCGGGGAGACAAGGAACCTCTCCCGGTCAGCGAAACGAATCGTCGGCAGAACGGGGCCGCGGTGCTCACCCGTCGCGACGGCCATTTCCGGGCGCACCCTGTCCAAGATTGCTGGGACGATGCGGAGCCCTTCGCCCTTGCCTCCACCGACGACGAGTTGCGCACCACTGTCGACGGCATCTTCAATTTGCTCTCGCAGCAACGTCAGCGCGACGCTGTCGACAAGGGGCCCCATCTGGACCTCAGGGTCCCGTGGGTCGCCTTGGCGCAGTCTTTGAACCTTGGCCCTAAGCATGCCCAGAAGTCGTTCGGCGACGTCCTCATGGACGAACAACGTATTCGCACTCGTGCAATCTTGCCCCGAATTCCGCAAGAAGCTGCAAGAGATAATTGCGTCCGCCGCTCTCGTCAAATCGGCGTCCGGCAAAACGACGATTGGCCGAAGTCCGTCGACGTCCCTGATAATTGCCGTCCCGGTTTCGATGCACTGCCTGGCGAGATGTTGGCCGACTTCATTGCTACCAGTGAACGCCAGCAGCCTGATTCGCGGGTCTCGCAAGCACGTTCCAACGACCGTGAGCGGGTCCTCGGATGGCAACACCTGGAACGTCCCCATGGGGCCGCCCGCTTCCGACCACAAATCTGCGAGCATCAACGCAGCCAGAGGCGCGCGCGATGAAGGTTTGACGATTAGTTGGCAGCCGGAGGCCAGCGCTAGGGCTGCTCGACGAACAATGTTGAGTACGGGCTGGCACCATGTCGTGACCGCGAGGACGGTACCAATACCCTCAACGCGACTGAAAGTCTGCGGGCCGCCAAGCTGTCCGGTGCATGTCACAGTGTCGGCGAAGCGCGATACTTCTGAGCAGCGCCCTGCGTATGCAATGGCTTCCGAGACTTCAGCCCGAGCCTCCCTCAGAGGCTTTCCCGTTTCAAGGGTCACGGTTGAACTCAGCAACTCCGCGTCACGAGAAATCAGGTCGCCCCAGCGTTGCAGAATGGACGTCCTGCGACCCGAGTCGATACGCCGCCAATGGTGCGAAGCCAAACAGGCTCCCTCGATAGCGAGAAGGACCTGCTCACGTCCACACGAGACAACATTGGCGACGACGTGCCCGGTCACAGGACTGGAAACAGAGAAAGACCGCTTGCTGCTATGCAGCGCTCCAGCGACACGAGCATCCCACAGCTTCACGGTTTCTGTTCCCTGTTGGCTAGTCTCCATCCTAGCCGGCCCGCTTCGCAGACTCCACAGCGCGACCGAACATTTGGAGTGCGTCGGATACGTCTTGGTCAGACACGGTTAGCGGCGCGAGGAAACGAACGACGTTACGCTCGACCCCGCACTTGATGATGAGCAAGCCTTCTTCGCGCGCCGCATCAAGGATGCGCTGAACGAGAGCGCCGTCCGGCGTCTTGGCTTGAGCGTCGGAGACGAACTCTACTGCCACCATCGCGCCGGTCTGACGGATTTCGCCCATCTCCGAATGCGTGGACTTGAGTTCCTCGAGGCCGACTCGGAGTTGCTCACCAATCATGACACTCCGCTCCAGCAAATTTTCTTGCTCGAAGATGTCGAGCACGGCGTTGGCCGCTGCACAGCCAAGGGGGTTGCCGCCATACGTGCCACCGAGTCCACCCGGCTGCGGTGCATCGACGATTTCGGGGCGACCGACCACGCCAGAGATGGGCAAACCGCCCGCGAGGCTCTTCGCGACCGTGACGAGGTCAGGCTGGATGCGCGAGTGCTGGAAGCCGAACATCTTGCCGGTCCGCCCGAAGCCGGTCTGGATTTCGTCACAAATCAGGACGATGCCGTGCTTGGAAGTCAACTCGCGCAGTGCCTGCATAAACTCGGCCGGTGCCGCGAGGAACCCGCCGTCGCCCTGGACGGGCTCGAGAATGATTGCGGCCACGCGGTCAGCCTGAATTTGCGTGCTGAAGATGGTCTGCAATGCTTTCAGCGCGTCGTCAGCGTTGATGCCATGGTATGCGTTCGGATACGGTGCATGGTAGACATCGGGAGCGAACGGTCCGAAGTTTTGCTTGTAGGGAGCGCTCATGCCCGTCAGCGACATGCCCAACAGCGTGCGGCCATGAAAACCGCCGCGGAAGGCAATCACACCGGGGCGGTTAGTGTAGCCGCGGGCAATCTTGATTGCATTCTCAACCGCCTCGGCGCCGGTGGTCAGAAAGACCGACTTATAACCTTTGCCGGGAGCAACCAGTTCGGACAAGCGAGAGGCAAGTCGAATGTAGGGCTCGTATCCGACGACCTGAAAGCAAACGTGCGAGAACGATTCAAGCTGTTGCTGAACGGCTGCGACGACAGCCGGATGATTGTGGCCGACATTCAGAACACCAATACCGCCGACAAAGTCGAGGTACTTACGGCCGCTGTCATCCCACAGATACGCCCCTGCAGCGCGGGTCGCGACGATGGGATGTGCAGTCGCCACTCCACGTGCAACGTAGGTCTGCCGAAGCGCAGCGGCGCTCTGGTTCTTGTCGAGTTCCTTGTTCATCAAAACACCTCCTGAAGGATGGAGGCAATAGTAGGAATCCAGAAAATCCGCGAATACCTACTAAACATAGTAATTTGGCGGGATAAATTCATTTTTTATAGCGCAATTTGTACTTTGTGTACTAATCTGAAGGCTGTCGTTCCTACAAAACGTGGGTAGTTATGCGATTTCTGGCTGAGTTCAATGGGATACGGCTGGTTCCTGAGCGGGGCCAAACCGACCATTGAAAGGGCCATAAGGCACGTATCGGGAGCGGAGATGAACACAGTGAATCTGGCAGGAAATTACATAGACGATAAAGCAGTACGCCGGCGCGCCATCGTGGCAACCGTCCTGGGCAACGGCTTTGAGTGGTTCGACTTCATGGTGTATGGGTTCTTCGCCATCACCATCGGAAAGCTGTTCTTCCCGACGGGAAATGACCTGACATCGTTGATGCTCTCGGTTGCGACATTCGGTGTAGGTTTCCTGGTACGCCCCTTCGGCGGCATTCTCATCGGCATCTATTCCGACCGCGCTGGCCGCAAGGCGGCGTTGTCACTGACCATTCTGTTGATGTGCGCTGGTACGGCACTCATCGGGCTCGCTCCGACCTATTCTCAGATTGGCATGGCTGCACCCTGTCTGATTGTTCTTGCCCGCCTGTTGCAGGGCTTCTCCGCTGGCGGCGAAATGGGAACGGCGACGGCGTTCCTGACTGAACACGCTCCCAAAGGTAAGAAGGCGTATTACTCGAGCTGGATTCAAACCAGCATCGGTTTCGCCGTGCTGCTCGGTGCTTGCTTCGGTACCGGCATTACGCTGGGTCTGTCGACTGCGGACATGGAAAGTTGGGGCTGGCGTATTCCTTTCCTGTCGGGATTGCTCATCGGACCCATTGGCTTCTTCATTCGTCGCAACCTGGACGAAACGCCGGTGTTCCTCCATTCCGAAAAGTCGAAGACCCCGCTGACTGACGTTCTTCGTCACTATCCCTGGCAAGCGTTCGCAAGTTTTGCGATGGTCGTCCTCTGGACGGTATGTATCTATGTGATTCTGTTCTATATGCCGACTTTCTCGGTGAAAGTCTTGAAGCTGCCCCAGTCCGCGTCGTTCATTGCAGCGATGGTAGGTGGTGGCGTCATCACCGTCTGCTCCCCATTCACTGGCTGGTATTCGGACAAGGTTGGCCGTAAGTGGCTCTTGGGTGGTGCGTCGGCCGCAATGCTTGTTCTGGCCTGGCCGCTGTTTGCAATGATTGTTAAGTCGCCGTCAGTCGCGACGCTGTGCGTGTTTCAAGGCGTGTTTGGCGTGCTTATCGCAATCTACACCGGTCCCATCCTCGCCGCGCTTTCGGAGACGTTTCCCACGAAGGTGCTTTCGACGGGTCTGTCAGTTGCCTACAATCTCGCGGTCATGACGTTCGGCGGCTTCGCATCGCTCATCCTGACGTGGCTCATCAGCACGACTGGAACACCCATGGCACCGGCGCTTTACGTCATCTTCGCCGCAGCGTTCAGCTTGCTCGGCGTCCTGTTCGGCTATCGCCAGCCCAAAGAGGTTTAATCGCAGCCGCGGTGTCTAGCAGATGCCGCGGCGAAACTATTCGCCGCTATGAAGCTTGACACCGCCATTCGAGAAACTGTTTTACGCCAAGCAGCAGTAGTTGCTGGAGAAGAAAACCTGCGGCGCGATATCACGTGGGTTCATATGGTGGACCACCCGGATATCGTCAACTGGGTCAAGCCAGGTGAACTGTTGCTCACGACCGGCTATAACTGGCCCAATGACGCGGAAGAGTCACGGCGGTTAGTCCGCGACCTGAATAAAGTGGGCCTCGCCGGCGTCGTGTTGGCCGTTCCTCACTTTCGAGACCACTTTCCAGCAGAAGCAATCGAGGAGGCGCGCAGTGTTGGCTTTCCTCTTCTCGAGTTGCCCTGGGATGTGCAATTCAGTGAGGTTACTCACGAGATACTCGCAAAGATTATCTATCTTCAGGCAGAGATTATTGAGCGCTCGGAGCAATTGCATCGTGCGTTGACCAATGCTGTCGTCACCGCGACAAGCTTGAACGACATCGCAAGCACGCTACGCAAGCTCGTTGGTCGCGAGGTAACGTTCACGAATCTTTCCGGTGAGATTCTAGGCACCTCCGCCGACGAAGCAGTCGTTCAATCTCTGGAAAACCAGTTCGTCGGCTCGCTGTCGGGTTCGCCCGTCGACGCCGCTGCTTCCCAGCGACCGACGCGCATAAGATTTGTTTACCCGGGCCAAGACGGCTATCGCCTCCGTATATCCGTCCGTCTCCACGATTCTTTGGTTGCTGTCCTTTGGCTTGACCTTGAGGGGGCAGAGGTTGATGAACTCGACGTTCGAGCCATGGAGCATGCAAGCGTCGTCGCGGCTCTTCACCTTATGCATCAGCAGCAGTTAGCTCAGCAAGAAGACCGCTTGGGCTATGCACTTGTGGCCGGCTTACTGGATGGTGAATTCTCGGCCACGCCAAGCGCTCTGGAGCGCGCACGGGTGTGTGGGTGGAGTCAGACCAATCAGTATCACATCTGTCTGGTGCTTCTCGATGAGCCAATACCACTCACGCCTGAGGGGCTGGACCGTCGCGAACGCTGGGTCCAGTCGCTGAAGCATCAGCTGCGAAGCACTGGGCACCCCGAATTGCTCGCGATATGGTTAAACCAAATCAGAATCATCCTCCCTGCGGAAGCGTCGCCTGAGGCACTGTGGGAAAAAGTCACTGACCAGCGCGCAGCGATGGCAATCAGTCGCATCCACTCCGGCATTGAAGGTATGGCGACCGGCTCGAAGGATGTCGACGCGTTGCTCCCAACCCTACGACCAGGAAGACTGCACAGATTCGACGAGATTCTGTTTCCTCGCGCTCTTCTTGGTGACGCGAACGCGCGTGACATGCTCATTGAGCGTTTGGTTACGCCGCTAGTGTCACGACCACGCGGCGAGTCGCTACTGGAGACGCTCTGCGCTCTCGCCGACGAGGGATTTCAGTTAGTCAATGCGGCTCGCTCACTGGGCATACATATCAGCACGATGCGTTATCGCCTCGAGCGAATCGAGCAATTCCTGAACGTCAACCTAGAAGACCCGAAAATCCGGTTCCAGGTTCAGGTCGCGATGGCACTGTACCGGCTTCGCGAAGATTGACCCGCTTCTTCCTACTTTAAGTAGGAAGACTTCAGCATTCTGTCGCGTTGTAATTTGGAATGACCCGAGGCTTCTTGGCAACCGCGCGGGTCCGCGCGGACCTGCCGCCTCGTCGCTTTTTCCAGTTTTCGCGACCCCATGACTTCGAACTCGTCCCCCGCACGCCCAGACCTCAACTTACTTCTCGCTCTGCAGCGCCAGCTCGCTGATACGACAGATGCAGAGGTCCGGTTCGATGCGGGCTCTCGAGCGGCTTACGCTTCCGAAGCGTCCAATTATCGGCAGGTTCCGATTGGCGTCGTCCTTCCGCGAACAGTCGAAGACATCGTCAACATCATGCGTGCATGTCATGAGGCGGATGTACCGGTGTTGACGCGTGGCGCAGGTACGTCGATGTGCGGACAGTCCGTAAATGTCGCGGTGATTATCGATACTTCTCGCCATCTGACTCGAATCGAGCAGCTCGACGCCGAGAAGCGCACGGCCCTGGTTCAGCCGGGTGTCATCTGTGACCAGCTGAAGAGCACCGCGGCTTTACAAGGGCTCACGTTTGGTCCGGACCCTGCCACGCATAGCCGATGCACGATTGGTGGTATGGTAGGCAACAACTCGTGCGGCGCACACTCGGTGATGGCTGGAAAGACAGCCGAAAACATCGAGGCAATGGAAATCCTGACGTACGATGGGGAACGGTTCTGGGTTGGGCCGACCGACGAAGAAACGTATCTCGCTCATCTGGCCGCAGGCGGTAGACGCGCCGAGATTGTTCAAGCGCTCCGCGACTTGGTGGACCGCCACGCTGACGATATTCGAGCTGGTTTTCCCAAGCTCAAACGGCGCGTCTCGGGCTATAGCCTCGACCAACTATTGCCAGAAAACGGCTTCAACATTGCACGCGCGCTCGTTGGTTCCGAGGGCACCTGCGTCTCCGTCTTGAGAGCAACGACGACCCTCGTTCGTAACCCTACTGCACGAGTCGTCACCGTCTTCGGCTTTCCAACCATCTTTGATGCGGCCGACTGCGTTCCGCAGCTACTTCCCCTTGAGCCCATCGCAATGGAAGGGCTCGACACCGGCATCGTCGGGGGTTTGCGCGAGCGCGGGCTGGCGCTTGATGACATCGCCGAATTGCCGGATGGCAATGCGTGGCTCATGGTTGAGTTCGGCACCGACAATCTCGAATCGTCATTGAAGCGGGCGCAAGCGGCTGCAGACCTGGCCGACTCGTTGCCCGGTCGCCCGAATGCACGAGTGGTTTCGGATGCGGCAATGATGAAGCGTCTATGGTCCATTCGGGAAACCGGTGCGTCAGCTACCTCCATCGGCGACGACCCATCGAAGCCGGACCCCGTTGTCGGCTGGGAAGACGCGGCCGTCGAACCTCGCCTACTAGGCGCATATTTGCGTGAGTTCTCCGCGCTGGTCGAGCGCTATGGGTACACGACCAACATGTACGGTCACTTCGGAGATGGCTGCATTCACTCGCGCATCAACTTCGACCTTCGCAATAGCCAAGGCATTCACACATGGCGCAACTTCCTTGAGGAAGCTGCAAAGCTCGTCGTCAAGTATGAAGGCTCGCTCTCGGGTGAGCACGGCGATGGACAGGCCAAGGGCGAAATGCTCTCGTTGATGTACTCGCCGGAACTCATGAACGCGTTTCGTGAGTTCAAGACCATCTGGGACTCAAAGAACCGCATGAATCCCGGCAAGCTCATCGACGCGATGCCTGTCGATGAGAATCTCCGCCTTGGACCGACGTACCGGCGAGTAGAGGTGCCCAGCCATTTCTCGTTCGGCAACCTGCAGAGTCCCGATACGTTTTCTCGTGCCACTGAACGATGCATCGGCATGGGCAAGTGCCGGTCTTTGGAGGGTGGAACAATGTGCCCGAGCTATCGCGCGACGCGCGAAGAGAAGTATTCGACGCGCGGACGCAGTCGCCTGCTCTTCGAAATGCTCAAGGGCGAGGTCATCACTGACGGTTGGGACAATAAGGACGTCAAGGATTCACTCGACAACTGTTTGGCATGCAAGGGCTGCCGCAGCGACTGCCCAACCCACGTTGACCTGGCCAAGTACAAAAGTCAGTTCTTGTACGAGCACTATCAGAAGGCGAACCGCCCGCTGATGGACACAATGATTGGTCACATTGGGACATGGCTGCCAATCGCCACTCGAGTCAGCGGATTGGTCAACACCGCGATGAAAATGCGGCCGTTCCGAGCGGTTGCCGAGAAGTTCGGACTGGCGTCGCACGTGAAGTTTCCAGCTGTTGCCGCAACAGCGTTTCGCAACGGTGAAACCTGCAAGGGCCTGTTGAGCGCAAGCAAGCTGGATGCTAACTATGCTCAATCAAAAACCGTCCTGCTCTGGACCGACACCTTCAACAGTGGGTTCTCACCTGACGTTCTCGAAGCCTCCGTCCGTGTCCTGCAGTCTTACGGCGTCGAAGTAAGTCTCATGAGCAAGCAGATTTGCTGCGGACGCCCTTACTACGACGCCGGGATGCTTGACCACGCCAAGCGCAACCTTGTGGACATCATGGCGCAGCTTAAGGACGTCATCGCCTTGGGACTACCCGTGGTTGTGCTCGAGCCGAGTTGTCTCTCCGTATTCCGGGACGAACTCCGCTCACTGTTCCCGAGCGACGACAAGGCGGCGGCACTAGCCGCGTCGGTAAAGACACTAGCCGAATACCTAGAATCTGAAGGCTTTGACGTACCGAAGCTGGATGAAAGCGTCTACGTCCACGGGCACTGTCATCAAAAAGCCTGCGGGGGAATTCAAGCAGAGTCACGACTGGTAGGCAAGGCAGCTCAATCGGGAGCGGTACTGCAAACAGGCTGTTGCGGTATGGCCGGAGCCTTCGGCTATCACACGAAAACTGCGGGAGTTGCACGCTCGGTCGCTGAGTCTGAGCTTGTCCCCAAGATTCAGCCGCTCGATGAGAACGCAGTGCTGGTGAGCGACGGGTTCAGTTGTCGCTCACAGATTCGGAACACCACGGGACGCTCTGCGATTCACCTCGCGCAGTGGCTCGATGGCAGAGCAAAGAGAAATCCGGCATCTCGCCGGACCAAAACATCCAAACAGGAGGAAACCGTATGAATCGTAGAGATTTCGCCAGTCTTGCCGCTGTCGGCGCTTCCACATTGTTCCTTTCTCGAACCAGCAATGCTGCAACGAGTGCGAATGTCAGTGACTCGGCGCCAACGCTTGTCCGAGGTCAGACCGCGATTCGTCAGGGCACCTCCCGAGACGAAGCGATTCGGGCATGGCTCGAGGTCATCAAGCCGAAACTCCCATTTGTGCAAGCGACTGCGCTGGTCTCCCGTCCGAAGCCGGAGGCCCCGAAGGAGCTCGGTGCCGTTCGGCGCATTTACTCGACGGTGCCAAGCTCGTACCCGGTTGGCGGCTGGAAGCAGCTGTCAGGCTCGGATTGGGCACGAAAAGTACTTGAACGTGGTGAAGTCCTCGTTGCGAACAGTGACGCCGACCTCGAGCACTACTTCCCGGACCAAAAGCTGCTCAAATCTCTCGGTACGACAACACTCGTCAATATCCCCGTTGTTGTCTGCAAGCGCACCGTCGGCGCTTTTGCATTCATGTGCGCGGAAGTCGTTCCCGAAAGCGCCATCACCGAGGAAATTCGACTGTTGACCGCGCTGACCGCACCGCTGTTCTCCGACGACCTGGTCCCGACGGCCTAGCGTCACAGCAGAAAATGCCGCGCTGAGTTCCAACTCGGTCGGATAAGCCATCACCGGAGCATGCTGAGCAAAACCATATGCCGCATGCTCCGGATACTCTAAGGATAGGCAAAACCCTATCGAGGATTGTGAAATGTCTCTAGCATCGCTTATTGATTCCGACCGCAAACATCTCATCCACCCTGTCGCCAACTACCGTGCACACGAAAAGCGCGGGGCAACGGTACTGGAGCGCGGCAAGGGAGCATGGCTTTACGACGCGCAGGGCAACGAACTGCTGGATGCGTTCGCGGGGCTCTGGTGCGTGAATACCGGCTACGGGCACGAAAGCATCGTAAAGGTCGCGGCAGAGCAGATGGCAAAGTTGCCTTATGCAACCGGCTACTTCCACTTCGGCTCCCAACCTGCTATTGAACTCGCGGAACGGCTTGTTGAACTCTCGCCGAAAAACCTGCAGCACGTCTACTTCTCGTTGGGCGGTTCGGACGCTGTCGATTCCGCACTGCGCTTCATCACGCATTACTACAACGCCATTGGTCGGCCGAGCAAGAAGCACTTCATTGCTCTGGAACGTGGCTATCACGGCTCGTCATCTGTTGGCTCTGGCCTGACTGCTATCGCGAGCTTTCACCGCAATTTCGATGTGCCGCTTCCGACACAGCATCACATCCCTTCGCCGTATCCCTATCGGAGCGAGACGCCCAACGATGCGCAGGCCATCATTGCGAATTCGGTGAAAGCACTTGAGGACAAGGTCGCCACGCTTGGTGCCGACAACGTCGCTGCATTCTTCTGCGAGCCTGTTCAAGGTTCGGGCGGCGTCATCGTGCCGCCGAAGGGATGGCTGAGGGCGATGCGTGACGCGTGCCGACGTCTCGATATTTTGTTCGTCGCCGACGAGGTGATTACTGCCTTTGGCCGAACGGGCCCCATGTTCGCATGCGAAGCCGAGGCGGTAGAGCCGGACCTCATGACCATTGCGAAAGGATTGACTGCAGGCTACGCCCCCATGGGTGCCGTGCTGATGTCTGACGCTGTCTATCAAGGCATCGCTGATGGCAGCAAGGCTGGAGAAGCGGTTGGCCACGGCCAAACATACTCCGCGCACCCGGTAAGCGCAGCTGTCGGTCTCGAAGTGCTGCGCCTTTACACGGAGGGCGGCCTTCTGGCGAATGGCCAAGCTCAGGCACCAAAGTTCGCACAAGGTCTGGACAGCTTGCTCGACCATCCGCTAGTCGGCGACTCAAGACACGTTGGCCTTTTAGGCGCAGTGGAACTGGTGGCAGATAAATCCACGCGAGCTCGCTTCGACCCGGCACTGCATCTCGCAGACAGAATCTTCGACGCGGCCGCTCGCAATAAAATTATTTTCCGCGCATTTGGCGACAACATCCTCGGCTTTGCTCCGGCGCTCTGCTACACAAGCGAGGAGGTCAGCATGATGGTGGAGCGTGTTCGTAAAACGCTCGATGACGTACTCGAAAGCGCTGATGTGCGCGGCGCGATTAAAGGTTAAGGCCGTCCCGGTCAGATTGGACAGGGAACGACAAACGCATCTTTCGAAGGTATTAAGCATGGAACTGAAACTGAAACGTGAAGAGCTTCTGCGCCGGCAGAATCTGATTGGTGGCGAATGGGCCGAAGCCGTGAACGGAGCGCACTACTCAGTCGCTAACCCCGCCACCGGCGGCATCATCGCTGAAGTCGCGAACAGCAGCAAAGCGGACGCGCGCGCTGCAACCGATGCGGCAGCGAGAGCGGCGGATGCATGGCGTGACCGTCTGCCTCGCGAGCGCGCGGAAATACTTAAACGCTGGCATGCACTGATTCTCGCGAATACTGATGACCTCGCGACAATCATGTCGATGGAGCAAGGTAAGCCTTTGGCTGAAGCCAAAGGCGAAGTCGCTTACGGGGCGTCATACGTCGCATGGTTCGCCGATGAGGCGACTCGCATCTACGGCGACCTGATTCCGCAGCAGCAACGGGGCAAGCAGATGCGTGCCATCAAAGAGCCGGTGGGCATCGTTGCAGCAATCACCCCATGGAACTTCCCGCTCGCGATGATTGCGCGAAAAATAGCTCCGGCATTGGCCGCCGGATGCACGGTGGTCGGCAAGCCGGCGGAAGACACGCCGCTGACGGCGCTCGCGCTCGCGGCGCTTGCCCAGGAGGCCGGCGTTCCCCCCGGCGTACTTAATATGCTAAGTGCCTCCCGTGAGCAAGGTATCGAAGCCGTCGGCGACTGGCTTGCTGACGACCGGGTCCGCAAAATTACTTTCACCGGCTCCACGGCTGTCGGCAAATATTTGGCCCGCGAGTCGGCCGGTACATTGAAGAAGCTCTCGCTCGAGTTGGGCGGCAACGCTCCATTCATCGTCTTCGACGATGCCGACCTGGACGCCGCAGTGGTCGGTCTCATGGCCGCGAAATTCCGCAATGGCGGCCAGACCTGTGTTTGTCCGAACCGCGTTTACGTGCAGGCCGGCGTGTTCGACAAGTTCGCGGAACTGCTTGCTGCACGAGTGGGCGCATTGAAAGTTGCTCCCGCCACCGACCCGCAAGCGCAAATCGGGCCAATGATTAACGCGAAGGCCATCGACAAGATTGACCGCCATGTCAATGATGCGGTGTCGAAAGGGGCGAAGGTCCTGACCGGCGGCAAGCGCCTGACGGAAATGGGCCCAAATTACTATGCTCCGACTGTGCTCGCGCATGCGACTAACGAGATGCTCGTCACATGCGAAGAGACCTTCGGCCCTGTAGCGCCGTTGTATCGCTTCGAGTCTGAAGACGACGCTATTCGCCTGTCCAACGACACGCCGTTCGGCCTTGCAGCGTATTTCTACACGCAGAATATGCGACGCGCCGAACGTGTGTCACGCGCCCTGCAAGCCGGCGTGGTCGGGTTGAACGAAGGAGCGGTTGCAAGTGAAGCCGCACCGTTCGGGGGTGTGAAGGAATCGGGCTACGGCCGAGAAGGTTCGAAGTATGGCCTCGAGGACTACCTTTCCATCAAATACATCTGCCAGGGTGGTCTCGACTAAGTCTTAATGTCAATGCAGAGAGGCCATCGTCCTCACCGGATGATGGCCTCTTTTCTTCGGCTTAGAACGAGTGGCGGATGCCGACCCGTACAACAACCTGATTGTCGGTGCTCGATGGCGTCACAAATGCTAGCGCAGCAACTGCGGGCTTCCCGGTCGAGTCCGTTCCGATGGCGTGTTCCCACGCCGCGATGGTATAGAGCACGGTCCGCTTTGACAGGTCATACTCCGCACCGAGGTTCACCTGACTATATTTCGCCGACTCTGCCTTCGTATAGTTGTAGGCTGCGCCGACCATAACCGCGGGTGTGATTCTGTAGGTAGCATTGGCCTCGATGCTGTTGAATGTGGCTGTACCGGAGAAGGGCGTGGAACTGGTAGGCACCACATCCTCGAAGCGTGTGTTCGTGTAGAGCACGCCTAAGACTGCGTTACCAACTGAAACGTTCGCACCGCCGCCCGCAATCTGTAGAGTGTGTGCCGACACGTAACCGCTGAAAGTCGGGTTCGTAATCGGATTCGTGAACGTCGTGCCCGCAACCGGGGTCGCCGTCGTGTCGTAGAGCGAGGTCGCCGGATTATTCAGTCGAAGCAAAGCCGCTGCCGCCGTAACTGGACCGCCTGTGTAGGTCAGGCTCAACCCCTCGCCGCGGCCCTGCGAGAAGTTTCCGGCCACACCCCCAAGGCTCAAAAGAGCGCCGAATTTTAAGCCTGCGAATACAGGCGTGTAGTACTTGATGGTGTTACTGACCGAGTAATCCCCCCAAACGTTGTCTACGTCTCCCGCCCGAGTCGTGAGGACGCCGCCGAACTGCAGGGAGGAAGCAAGCGGCATAAGGGAGTCGGCGATGAGGTCATACTGGCGCCCCAGCCGGATGCTGCCGAATGGACCGTTTAACGCTACGTAAGATTGACGTCCAAACAGGCGTCCGCCATTTCCAAACTTTCCCGTGTTGATATCAAACCCGTTTTCGAGCACCGCTACCGCGCTCAATCCGCCGCCCAGGTCCTCAACTGTTCGAAAGCCCCATTTACTGCTTCCTCGTCCGCCATTAACCATCTGGTAGTTGTGCGTTCCTGCCTGGTTGTTCGTGAATGAAAAGCTATCATCGACCACGCCATAAAGTGTCGTTGAGCTTTGAGCCATACTATTCGCAGTACAAAACAGTACTGCTAAACCAAAAACTTCCTTTTTCATTTGTCCCCTCTGACCGGCTGAAGAATGTGCGCGCCGCGATGGAATGTATCGTCGAAAGCTGCAAGCAACCTGGGCTGTCGCAAGGGACCGATACGAATTCCTTCTGCATTGGCAGAGGTCAGTATTCACCCAAGTATTTTTGGCACCAATCGACGAAACGTAGGAAAGCACGTTCCATCGATTGGAGGTTTCGTACGGAGGGGAAAAGAAGCAAGCGCCTCAGGTGGCAATTCCAAATACGCGCGGTTGTGGCAACTGGGCGTGAAACCTGGCTCAGTGACGCAACCCGTCTAGGGATGAGGCGCACCAGTTCCTGAAAGCCGTTGTCCGCCCAAAGTCTACGTGGTAACCCAAGGACATCACGGCCCTGTGATTCAACAGGCACCGGTCATCGCCGGACCATCGTAAGTCTTTGTCAGCGTTGATATCGCGGGTAACACCAACTTGCCACAAGAGCTTTGCCGCTCGCTCGGACTTGATGCCAAACAGATGAGCAACATGATTCACGTCGAACCAGACCGCATCTTCGTCGAGCTTACCGACAAGCGTGCGACCGGTCGTCGTGCATACATACCGTACGGTCGTCATTCGTCGTCTGCTCCGTTAGTCGTCTTCGGATAACAGCTTGTCGAGCGGCACCGATTGCTTGACGAAGGGTGAACGGATGACGATGTAGCTGAAGTACTTCTCGATTCCGATATTCCGGTCAACGAGTTTTTCGATGACTTCCTGGTAATGCCCTATGTTTCTGACAATCGATTTCAGCAAGTAATCATATCCACCGCTGACCAGATGGCACTCCGTGATTTCTTCAAAGTCGCGCAGATTTGCTTCGAAGCGCGTGAAGTCCTCGCGACGGTGGTCATGGAGCATGATTTCGGTAAAAACCGTCACCGTGCTAGTCAGCTTTGCTAGATTCAGATGGGCTCCGTAGCCCGAAATGATGCCGGCCGCTTCGAGGCGCTTCACGCGCTGCAAGCATGGACTCGCAGACAAACCGACAGAAGTTGCGAGATTTGCGTTCGTCATGTTGCCGTTCTTCTGCAGTTCGGCAAGGATTTTGATGTCGGTCCGGTCAAGCTTTTGTCGCATATCGTGCGTCTTCGAATTGGCTGGAATGTCAATCGAAAGCGGCTGTACTAGCCGCGAGCCAGGTCTTCGTGGTGCGCCTTTACCAGCTGCGCCATGCTAGTAAACTTGTAGTCAACCGGTGGCTCGACAGAGTATTTCATGTTCGCACCAGACCCGCGCTGTTCATAACGTCGTTGAATCCAGCATGAGCGGAGATGCATTTCACTTGCTGGTTCATGGTCGTGATAAACGCTATCCGCAACATGCAGTGTATCGTCCTTCGCGATGCCCATCGCCGACAGCGTCGCAAACAGATACTCGAAGTTGTTCCGCGACGGCTTGTATGAGCCAACATCTTCCGCTGTCACGATGGCGTCGAAGTCGACAGCGAGCTTTTCGTTGGTCGCTCGAAAGCTGCGGTTGTCCACATTCGACACGACAATCAGTCTGAAATATTTCTTCAGATATTGCAGCGTGCTGGCAGAGTCCGGGAAAGCGGGCCAGTCGCCGATTGATGCACCGTACGCCACTGCTTCGTCCCACTTGTAAGACGCGTTCCACTCTTCGGCAAGCCGCTTGAAGACGACTTGAAGCAGCCGGTCGTACGGCATAGATGGCGTAACCATCTGCTGATGCGCTTCATGGCGAGCGTGGGCCTCAAGGATTTCATCCCGTGCGAGCGGTACTGTCGCTCGAGAAGCCAGCTCCGACAAACCCGATGCTATGCCGGACTCCCAGTCAATGAGAGTTCCGTAGCAATCGAACGTGAATGCCTTGAAATCCGTCAAAGCCACAGCGCCCCCTATGTTCCAGTCACTTGATACTCAAATTCCACCGAGACCAATGGTCTCGCCCGCACTGCCGGTTCGGTATTGACGAAGCGGCCACCACCGACGAGACGACATTGTCTTACTTTTCCGCCAGCGCTTCTTGATGCGCCTTGGCGAGGTCCATCATGCTGTTGAAGCGGAAGTCGATGTTGGGTTGCGAGCCCGGATTCATCGTCGCGCCGAAGCCCGGTTGTGAGTGTCGACGATAAATCCAGCACGATGCCAAGCCGTGTTCGTTCGCCGGCTTGTGGTCGTGGAAGAGGCTTTCGGCAGTGTGAAGGATGTTTTCCTTCTTGATGCCGCGGTCGCCAAGCTTTTCGAGCATGTATTCGAAGTTACGCGCCGACGGTTTGTAGGAGCCCACGTCTTCCGCGGTGATGATAGCGTCGAACTCAACCTTCAGCTTTGCGTTGCTGTAGGTGAAGCTGTCGTTGTCGATGTTCGACAGGATGACAAGCTTGAAATGCTTCTTCAAATATTGCAGGGCTTCGGCGCTGTCTTCGAATGCCGGCCAGTTCTGCACCGAGCGGCCGTACGCCACGCACTCTTCGTGGGTGAAGGACAGGCCCCATTCTTCCGCCAGACGCTTGTAGACGATGGGCAGCAGTTCCTGATAACGCTTCGCCGGCGTGTACTTCTGTTGCGACGACTCGTGGCGAGCGTGCGCCTCGAGTACCTGGTCACGCGTAATCGGCGTCTTTGCGCGGTCGAGCAAAGGCTTCAGCCCTTGGAAGATGCCAGTTTCCCAGTCAATCAAGGTGCCGTAGCAGTCAAAGGTGAGGGTATTAAAGTCAGTCAGTTTCACGGTAGCTCCTCTGAGATGGTGTAGATGAAGAACACAGTGTAGTGAGCATGTGCGGCACCCAGAACTTTTCCCGGGCTGCTAGACAGCAGCTTTTACCGTGCCATCAAGCCGTCGCAGCAGGTTCTGCCGCCCGCGCCCGCCGCCTCCCTTTTCCTAGGGGTTTCTCCGGATTTCGCAAGGCATCTATCGCTAGTGGACCTTTACTCCAAATAGCGGGCGAGCCGGCCATCCGGCAAATTTGTCTCGTCGTGTTACTCGTTACGAAAGTGCGAACTGTTAGCCATGTACTTCTATCTCTCGCAGGAAGACAGTCAATGGTCGGTTCCGGAACATCTAAGGATTTGGGGGACATCGGATGGCCGTGCTTGGCGTTGCACTGACGGTTCTAATGTGGAGCACTCTCGCAACGAGCTTAAACCTTCTGCACGGGACACCAACCTTGTTTGTTAATGGAGTAGCGTTGACGCTGGGAGGCTTGCTCGGCCTGCCTTGGGCAAAAAATTGGAAGTTGCCAATGAGTCTCTTGCTAGTGGGCAGCGGTCTGCTGTTCATTTACCACGTCATTTACTTCTTCGCGCTTCATCTCGGGGACCCGCGCAAACGAGGTTCTGAGAACAAAACCATCGGAGACCGGCCCTTGACATCACCGCCCAATTAAAGAAGCGGTCGTCTGCCTCGAACGCTCCACGGTCGTTCGAGGGGCTGCTTTCACGAGCTTGCAGGACAGTATGTGCTGGAAATCTGCGCCGATTTACATCTCAAATTAGAGATATCTGAAATGCAGTTCCATGCCTTTCTCGATATTACGTTGATGTCTACACTGGCCTCCATACCCGCTGCGTGACGCGCAGGCAAGACAGCCAAGCCCCGTGGCGAGTTGACCGTGGTATGGGCCCCGAACAGGGGTACGTCCTGACACGTAACTTTTTTGCACCTCGGAGACAGCATGAAAAGCATCGACCTCAAGGGGCTGGTTCCCGCTCCCGTTACTCCCTTCACTCGCGACGGCGCCGTGGACCATGCCGCCATCCAGCGACTGGGTTCGTGGCTCGGGAGTATAGAAGGCGTCAAAGGCCTGACCGTTCTGGGTCACGCTGGCGAAGGTACGTTCATGACGCCGGACGAACAGCAGAAGGTCATCGAAAGCTTCGTCAAGTCGGTCGACAACAAGATCCCGGTCATCGCCGGCATCACCCTGGAGGGGACGCAAGTCGCAGCGCTCGAAGCGAAGCGTGCAGTCGAGGCCGGCGCGTCAGCCGGCCTCGTGTATCCGTCGCACGGCTGGCTGCGCTTTGGATACCAGAATGGCGCGCCGCAGGACCGTTATCGTGCAATCCACGAAGAAAGCGGCCTGCCGCTGATTCTGTTCCAGTACCCCGACGCGACGAAGGCGACGTACAACCTCGAAACACAGCTTGAGATTGCAGCACAGCCGGGCGTGTTCGCGATGAAGAATGGCGTGCGGAACATGCGCCGCTGGGACACGGAAATCCCCGTCATCCGCCGCGAGCGTCCGGAACTGCAAATCCTGACGTGCCACGATGAATATCTGCTGCATACGATGTTTGACGTCGACGGCGCCTTGGTCGGTTACGGTAGCCTCGCACCGGAGCCGCTCGTCGACCTCATCAAAGCAGGGAAGGCGAGGGACTACAAGGCGGCGCGCGCGATCCACGACCGCCTGCTGCCCATCACGCGCTCGGTATACCACCGCGGCTCGCACATGGAAGGTACGGTCGCGCTAAAGCATGGTCTGGTCGCCCGCGGCATTCTCGAGCATGCAACGGTTCGTTCGCCGCTGCTGCCGCTGCCGGAAGGTGCTGATGTCGAAATCTCGCAGGCACTGCGTTTCGCCGGCCTCGTCGACTAATTGACGATTCTGACTCAACACGTACGGGAGTACGTGTTTCGCGGTGTGGGCTGAGTCCGTCACGACTCAGCCCGCACTGCGAGGCATAAAGGTTCGCCTGCTGTTTCATGTGATAACAACAAAACTATAGTCCCATGATGGGAACTGTCTCGACGTACAGTACCGGAATGCAGTACTGGGAGCGTCGTGACAGTCGCTAAGAAGCGGGCCGGAGCAGACGCCGCCTTCGATGGACTGGATGGAGACACAATGAGCAAGATACTGGCAAGCGCCGCGGTCAATTTTGACCATATGGCGAGTCATAAGTCTGAACCTGTAATACGCGCTGAACAACTGCTTTTCCGCATCGAGAACGTTCCATTTAGCCGGTGGCACACGAAGGCCCGTATCACTATGGGCAGTGCCACATTCTTCGATGCGTTCGATGCACTCTCGCTTGCATTCGCGTTGCCCGTTCTAGTCGGGCTGTGGCATCTCTCGCCGCTGCAGATCGGCGTTCTCATCGCTGCTGGGTATTTGGGGCAGTTTGTCGGAGCGCTAACCTTTGGCTGGATTGCAGAGCGATTCGGTCGCGTGCCGAGTGCGACGATAACGGTCGGCGTTATGTCGATCATGGGCGTTGCCTGTGCGTTCACTGGGAATTTCCAGCTTCTCTTTCTTGCTCGTTTTCTCCAGGGTATCGGCGTTGGCGGCGAGGTGCCTGTCGCAGCCACCTATATCAGCGAGCTGTCTCAGGCGCAGGGGCGCGGCCGTTTTTTTCTTCTCTACGAGCTAATTTTCCCGTTAGGGCTACTAGGCGCAGCGCAGGTTGGCGCATTCGTCGTCCCGCGCTACGGTTGGGAATGTATGTTCCTGGTTGGCGCAATTCCGGGTCTTATCGTCACGTTTTTCATTGCCCGGCTGTCAGAGTCGCCTCGCTGGCTCATCTCGAAGGGTCGGTACGATGAGGCCGAGCGCGTCATTGAAAAGATTGAGGCCAGCACAACGCGCCGTAACCTGGACGTTGAGCGCGACTGGGTCGAAGTAGAGCGGCGGCTTTCACGGATTCGCAACGCGAGCCAGTCGCGGAACAGGGCATCATGGAGAGAATTGTTCTCGGAGGCCTATCGCGGCCGCACGTTGATTGTGTGGGTGCTGTGGGCCAGTTCTTACTTCGTGGCCAATGGCATCAACAACTGGCTACCGAGTCTTTATCACACCGTGTATCACCTGCCTCTGCAAGAATCTTTGCGTATGGCTTCGCTATCGAACGTGCTCAGTGCTTGCGCGGTATTACTCTGTGCCTTCCTGGTCGACCGTACGGGACGCCGCCGTTGGGCGATGGCCACGTTTGTGATCAGCGGCGTGTTGCTTCTGGTACTCGCCACGGTCGCAAAGGGCAGTCCCTGGTCAGTGATGTTGCTGGGCTCATCAGCGTACGCGGTGATGGGAACGACGACGGTCATGCTCTACCTGTACACGCCTGAAATCTATCCCACCCGGATGCGCGCAATCGGAACCGGACTTGCGACGTCATGGCTGCGGGTCGCCTCAGCCGCCGCGCCAGCGATCGTCGGAGTCGTGCTTTCGGGTTACGGGATTTCGGCGGTATTCCTGGTGTTCGCTGCTACAACGATTATAGGGTTGCTGGCGTCGCGGGCAATGATTGAGACGACCAACCGCGCACTCGAAGAAATCTCGCCTTGATGGTCCCTTGCGGAATCGTGGCACCGAATGAAGTTCGTCTCGCAACATGAGTTCCTGAGCCATCGCCGCGCGTTGTTAAGACGTGCGGCGATGTTCTTTTGTTGGGACCAGAAGAAGAATCAGGGCGCAGCGTGAGACCAGTGGCTCGCTTGTAAGGCGAAGTTTGAAGGGGCCGAAAGCAGGCCGACACGAACCTCTCAGTTCATGCCGGCACGGTGAAGGAATTTGGGGCAAGTTTTAGAAAGTGTGTCTCATGCCCACGCCGTACGAGCTTCCGGAAGGCTTTGCGCTTAGCTTGTCGTAGGAATAGACGGCGTAGACGTCGGTGCGTTTCGAGAGGTAATAGTCGTAGCCGATCGATGCCGTGTTTCGAATCGAGTCCTGGTCTTTTGGTGCAGACCGTCTCGTCATCGCCCACTCGACGAGCACGGCGGAGGTGGGCGTAGCCGGAATCGAGAGGCCAAGCTCGTACGTATGAGAGCCGACCTCCGTCGTCGTTGTATTGGTGGTCTGCACGGCCGCGTAGAACTTGGCAAAGTTGGCGTTGTACGTGGCGCCAGCGAGGTAGAGATACTGCTGCACGTTCGGCATGTTGACCGCGACGCGGACTCGCTGTGCGGACAGGGCAACCTGCAGCGGGCCATTCTCATAGTTGAGGTTCAAGCCGAGGTTGTCTTTCCCCTGTTGTCCGGCTGTTCCGCTGACGCCATACTGCACGGTGCCGGTGAGGCCCATATACGCAGCGGACTCGTAACTTGCGACGTTAGACCAGACCGTGTCGCCCACAACGGTGTTGTTGTACGCCGTGGTGTACGACTGGACGACCAGAGGGGAGAACACAACCGAAGAGCCGAACGGGTTTAGCAAAATCTGATTGAGGTAGGTGCGCGTTGTCTGCTCGCCAAACCGGAAGATGCCGTACGGTGTCGTGAAACCCACGTAGGCATTGCGTGAGAATAATCCGTCCGTAGAGTTTCTTCCCATCTGGCCGGTGTTTGGCCGGAAGAAGCTTTCGAGGGTGAAGATAGCCGCGTATCCACCGCCCAGATCTTCTCTACCGCGCAGCCCCCAGAATGACGTCGTCAGACCGCCACCGCCGAGCACGACGCTACCCTGAGGCGCGCCACTTACTTTTGATTGGGCGACATATGTGCCCACCAGACCATAAAGCTGAATCGGCGCAGCCAGGTCCGGTGAGGATGCCTGAGCATGCACGACGCCAGTCCAAATGGAAAGGGATGCAACTGCGAGGTAACCTGGCACTAATCTGCGGCCAATAACGTGCACGCTCCGTTCGATTCTCATCTGTGGTGTCTCCTTTAAGTATCTGTGTGGCACAACATTGCCCGCCGGGAGCGTTGGGAGAACTCTCGGGACGGGGAATTCGGTTTGGTATTCGCGGCCTGAAGGTCGAACTGACCCACGATGAGGACGCGTACGGGATCACGCTGACGTGCTTACCTGACGTTCGAGTTGATGGAGGTGTTGCGTACCGCTCATCTCGTTCTGGCGGATGTCCGCATATGGCTGTCTCCTGCGCTGGCCAGTTGTGCAAGTCACGCTGGGGCCAGCAATTTCGTCATCGTTTCAGGCAGTCTATGCAATGAAAATTCATGCCGATAGGCGCATCGGTGTGATTTCAGATATGCTTTAAAAGAGATGGCCGGAGATAGCAATGGAACGGGAAGCCTTCAAGTTATTTATCGAGGTGGCGGAGCTGGGAAGCATCAGTCGGGTAGCCGCGCTCCGACAGACCGTCCAGTCCAACGTCAGCCGGCAGATTGCCGAGTTTGAACGCGAATGCGGGGGCCGTCTGTTCGAGCGGACTGGACGCGGGGTGAAGTTGACCGGGTTCGGGGAGCGGATTATCCCGCGGGTCCGCGCCTGGATTGCGGACACAGACCAGTTCTTCAACGACATACGCACCTCGTCGGGTGCACCGTTCGGGGAGGTGCGAATCGGTATCTTGCCGTCGACTGCCCATCCGCTGATGACCGCGCTATGCGAGCGCATCAATTCGTCCTATCCGGACATTCGTCTAAATGTTCGCGAGAGTCAGTTGGGTGAAGTTGAGACGTGGCTGGATAGCGGACGCGTGGACCTCGCTATCCTTTTCCATGCAGAGCGTTCCATGACGACGGAGCGGCTCGCGACGCTCGCGACAATCGAAACCTATCTTGTAGGCGCGCCAGACTCGCCTGTGCTGCAGCGGGAAACCGTCGAATTCCGGCGTCTTGAGGGTTTGCCACTGATACTGCCGGGACGTCCCAACCGTCTGCGAAATTTGATGGATGACGAGGCTCGACGGGCCGGCATTGAGCTTCGGACTGTACTGGAAGCAGACTCGCTTGCCGTCCAGCGAGAGGTTGCGGCCAGTGGCCGAGGATATGCTGTCCTCGGACCATGGGCCATCGCCCCCGACGTGCGCTCCGGGCGCCTGCGCGCGGCAAAAATCATCAAGCCCAACATCACTCGCTTCGTGACGCTCGCCAGTGCAAGCCAGGGCGCGATGACACCGGCAATCCGGATTGTGATTGCGACGTTGAAGGAAATCGCTTCAGCCTTATCCGAGTCCGGGGTGTATGACGGACTCGCTACCCAGTATGTCGAAAGGCATGAGCGCACTGCGCCGACGCCGGTCGCTGTAGCAAAGCCGACCTCTTCTGAGCGCTTAGCTGCCAAGGGCAGAAAGAAGTAGCGCGGTCGACGTGCTAGCAGATTGCACCTACTTTACGTTCAGGGTTGGCCACGCATGGTTCCAAGGCAGTTTTCCCTCCCGTATTGGCAGGCATACTGTGTGAGAGTGGTGCAATCGGTTTCCGGAAGCACTTCCCATACATAACCTGAACGTCCAATGAGCTTTGGCGGACGTGAGAGGCTCAGGACGAATATCTGACGGACGGGGGGCGGAGCATCGTGTCCGTCGCCGAGGCGATTGCCGCGGGACTGGATGTGGGACTGATTCCTTTATTCCTCGCCAAGGGGTGGAGTAACCTCATCCAGTTGTCCGACCCGCTGGATGAGTGCGAGACCCAGCTATGGCTGCTCTGGCATCCGGAGCGGGGCATATCTGCCGAATCTCAATGGTCTACTCGTATCTGGCCGAACAGCCTGCGCTGGCCTGGCGGCGCGCGAAGCCAAGCATCACTGCGCTATGGAACAACGCTGCGCGGGAATGGCAGTCGCATGCGTGTCCTGTCGCGCTACAGGAGCCGCGGGCTGCCCGCCCAGACGACCGTGGTTTCCACAGCGCTGCTGTTTGTCCAGTGATGCGCCTGGTTCGAAGGGTAATACGCTGCATCCCCGGCGCGCAGGACGAGGGTTCCGCTTTCCAGCGCAAGCGTGAGTTCACCGGCGGTCACGAACAGGGACTCTTCGATGGCATGGGTCGTGACGGCTGGCTGTTGCGACCCGACAGGCATCCGCACGAGGATGCTTTGCAACTGACCGTGTGGCAGAGGTGCCGTGAGGTGCGCAAACGAACAGGGCGAACCGGCAAGCCCGAAGAACTGTCGCTGCTCCGAACGCGATACCGATGCATCTGCGGTGTCGACGAAGTACTGCACCGGCATATTCAGCGCGTGGGCGATTTTGGCGAGTGACCGGACCGAAGGCGTGGCCAGATCCCGTTCGACCTGTGACAGGAACGAGGTTGAAAGACCGGCGGCCGTCGCGATCTGGTCCAGCGTAAGGTCGATGACACGTCGGCGCGTGCGAATCCGAGTGCCGAGGCCGGGTGTCAGCGACGCGGGGGAGAGCGGTGCATTCATACGGATGGCGATGCGTGGATGGCTTGGGGAGTACCGCCCGGACCGTGCCCGGTGGCGCGATATGCGATTGGGCTGCGTCAGTTGACGTGACGCCAGACCGACATCGGGACATCACCGTTGGGTCGTGCGGGAACGGTATAGCTCAGGGTGCCGTCCTTCAGCTCGTATATGCGTACCTGATCGGTGCCTTCCCAGTTCGGGTAGGACGCCTTGAGGATATGGAACGTCAACGCCTTGCGAAGCAGATCGGCACTGAGCGTGCCGAAATGCGTGCTGAGGCCAAGCGCGGCCGCCCGGTATTCCTCCGGTGTCGCTGTCTCCTTGTCGCCGGAAGCGAACGGCCTCCGTTCGCTGTTGAAGATCTGCAGTGAATAATGCCCTTGCGAATCAATGAAAAGCAAGCCTTTGGGCGCCGGACCGTAGTCGTGCGTGCGCGTACCGTCCCTGTGCTGCACATCAGCGCTCACTAATGTCCATGTGCCGACGAGGGGCGGGGCGATGGCATCCATCTCTGCGCGGGCCGGCAACGTTGCGATCGCTAGCAACGCGAGCGCGGTAGCGCCACCGATCTTGGAAAATCCCTGGATTTTCATGATAAGGATTGCTTTTTAATGTTGTGAGGATTGCTTCACTGAATAACGAATCCAAAGAGGCCTTGAATATTTGGGGGCAGTTTGGGTCCGGCATCGGAATAATGTTGTCCGCGCTCAGAAAATTACTCCAAGCAGACAAAGAATAAAATACAATAATTCCGTTCGCATATATCGGAATAACTGAACGATGGCAACCAATCTGGACATGGATGTCCTGAGGACCGTCGTCATCGCCCATCGGCTTGGTAGCTTTAACAAGGCCGCGGCACACATCGGGCGGTCACAATCGGCGGTTAGCCAGCAGATTCACAAGCTGGAAGAGCAGGTGGGGGTGCCGCTGTTCGTCAAGCAGGGACGCGCGCTGGCGTTGACCGAAGCTGGCGACGTCATGCTGGCGTACGCGCAGCGCATGCTCGATCTGAATGACGAGGTGGTGGCGACGATCCGCGGGCGAGCCGTTGCCGGCCGTGTACGCTTCGGCTTGCCGGCGGATTTTGCAGAAGCCTGGCTGCCGGCGGCGCTTGGACGTTTCAAGAGGGCACATCCGTCGGTCCTGATCGACGTCGTGGTGGATGCCAACCGACGGCTCCTTGAGCGTCTCGACAACGAGGAACTCGACCTGGTCCTCGCGCTCGGAAGCGACAGCCGCAAGGACGCGGAAGTCGTTGCGGCGTTGCCGTTTGTCTGGGTTGGTCCTGCAGCGTCCACACCGATCTGGGAACCGGGGGAGCCCATTCCACTCGTCGCGTTCGAGGCACCCTGCTTCTTCCGCAAACGGGCACTCGATACGCTGGATCAGGCCGGATTTTCATGGCGCATCGCGTTCACCAGCCCGAGTCTTCACGGTTTATGGGCGGCTATCGAAGCTGGTTTGGGCGTCACGGTGCGTACGCCTTTGGGCCTGCCAGATCGACTTCGGATATGGGGTGAGGCGGGCGGTCTGCCGCAAATTGTGAGTGGACCACTCAGGGCGTGTCTGCATACACGACACCGGGCGATGGAACCGGCGTTGGCTCAGTTCAAAGCGGTCGTGCTGGAAACGATTACCGATCAGCGGGGCGACGCTCTGGCGGCCTGACGTACTGACCCAGTCACGGGCGGGCCGTTCCTGGCATGCCTTGAAACTACATCCCTTTGCCCTTGCGATTCAGCGAAGGATAAATGTCGAACCTTTGAAAGTCTGCAAACCGTGACCGAATGTCGTCGATTGTTGGCCTGTACGATGCCCGTCCGTAAGGCGGGCAGGTGGCGGCGCCTTTGAGATACTTCTTGAAGCTACCCGCGGCGATATCCATGGCCAGGCTCAGGGCCGCGGCGGTGGGGAGTAGTACAAGCAACGGAGTGATGCTGACCAGGAGCGCGAGATCGGTCGCCCCTGGCAGGATCGCCAGCGGCATCACACTGGCTCTAGCCCGGTGTTAGACAAAACCGGACTCGCCCCCGGCGCACTAGATCGTCAACCAGTCCGACGAACGCCGCCATCGCGAACAGCGACAAGGTCAGGCAGAGCAGCGCCAGCCGAACCAGGAGCACCAGAACGGCATAGGCGGCCGCGAACAGATCGGCCTGCAGATGCATAGCCGCCCTGCCGAGGTAGTAGCGAACATCCTTCTCATGGCGCTGACTGTCGGGCTGCGCACACGCCGGCGATTCCTGCAGGGGATACCGGCCTATCGGGGTCATGACCCGCCGCGGCAAGATTTGCCCTATCCGCCGGATGGGCGGCGGCACGGATGGAAGGGGAAATGTGCGTCGTGTTGAGTGGGCTATGTCCAGGGTCCGCTATCGCGTGGCTTGCTGGTTTGCTGACCAATGTCAGGCGGTGCGGACAGGACTCAACCATCCCTCATGCTGTTGTCTTCTGCGACCGAAGGATCGACGGCCCCGCTCAGGCACCGCCGACGCTCGAGCGTTTCCCCTGGCGTGTAACCGAAATGCGCCTTGAAAATCCGGATGAAGTATTTCTCGTCGGTGAAGCCGTGGCGCAATGCCACGTCGCGAATACGTTCCCAAGGACGGCCAGGCGTCGCCAGAATCTGGTGGACCCGATAAAGACGTCGTTGACGGATCTCCCGCATGATGCCGCCGGTGTGGTCGAACAATCGATAAAGCGTTGCGCGCGATATCCCGACGTCCCTGCATATCCGGTCGGCGGACAGATCGGGCCGCAGCAGATGGGTATCGATATAGCGCTGTACCCGATCCATGAGCGCATTCTGGATAGGCACCTCGGCGGCGATCAGGGCGTCGCGCCCAGGCCGCAGGGTCGCGGTCAACAGGTGGAGCGTTGCCTGGACCACGTGCGGTACGTCGTGCGCCGTGAGCCGGGGCAGGGTGTGGTACAGATGCGAAAGGTGGTGGCCGAAGAGCGAGGCCATCCCGCGCGTCAGGGAGCGGCCATGCCATGGAGCGGCATCGGCTGGGAGCAGGTCGCGAGGAACGGAGAGCGAGAGTTCGCTACCCGGTGTGATCGCACGCTCGAACACGCTCGCGAAATCCAGCACGTACAGCTCCCCCGGCGGCTTGATGCTGGCGATCGCATCGGAGCGCAGCGCGACCGATCCATTCAACTGCAGACTGAAGCTCAGGAAGTCGCGCTGATCGGCGCGGATGCGCGCCGCCGTGCGTTTCGCGTCGTAGGCGACCGACGGGTCCGGGTGTTGCCAGGTGCGACGTGCGAGGACAACGGGTCCCAGCAGAACATGTTCGCGGTGGGCGTCGAACGGGATGTCGGACGGATACGCGGTGACGAAATCGCAAAGAGTGCTGCTGGCGGCCCATGCGTCGAATCGTTCGTCGACAGGGGCATTGCGGGTCGAAAAACGGTGAACGGCCGGGGCAGAAAGTTCGTGCACGTCGCGGTTCCTTGCAGACGGGTATGCGTTATTAAAAGCGGGCGCGCGTGGTACGGCAGAAGAAACGTATTGATATTGTCACGGGATGGACGCCATTAAATAACCCGGGTTTATACGAATGGGGTGGCGCCATCTTGAATGGCGCGATTTAAAAAATTGAAGGGGATATTAAAAAAATTCAGCGATTCATCGCAGTCGTAAGAAGTGTCTGTTCATTTCGGTTATCTAAATATTCTAGTAATGAGTCGTCGCGCGCATTAATGCGGGTTGAAACAAAAGTCCACCCAATTTGAGACATCTCTATACCCACAATGCATTCGGATCAACTTAGAATTCGTCAACGATTAATCTGATAGCGATCCAAGGTCTTAAAGTCAACGCTTCCCAATATGCCCGTGTCGGGTGTATGCGTTCCGCAAACGGACGACTGCACCTATTCTTGGCACGGTATCGGCGTTGCCGATTGAGTGATTTTCATGGGTGCGACGACGATTATCGCGAGGCGTCCACTAAAAATCGGACATGACGGCGAATGCTTTGTTCGCGTATTCCGGTTCGGCATAAGTCTAGTTGCAGGATGCTGTGCCAGTTCTACCGGATCACCGTTTTATTCATCTCGTGCCAACCACGGCGCCGTCGCGCACCGGCATTGGTGCGTGTGGGCTTCCTTCACGCCGAAATGAATTCACGGTGCCCCGATGTAAACCGGATGCAAATGAATCCGATGGTGGGGAGGGAATGCGCTGCCATTCCCGTTTTTGTCAGCACAAGGACGTGACTTTTCTTCTGGGGATATGCATGAAATCTATCGCAGCGGTTGCGGCAGTTGCCCTCGCAACCAGTCTCGTGTTGTCGGCCTGTGGCGGCGACGATGTGTCGAAAACTTCCGGCAACGCATCGACAGGGTCGGGGGGCACGACCTCTAATCCCGGTAACCCGTCGAATCCGGGCGGCGGCACCAGCACCAAGGCGGGTTGGTCGACCGCAGGGACGATCGACGGCAAGGGACCTGAATTTTCTCCGTCAGTGACCATCGATGCGCAGGGCAATGCGCTCGCGTTGTGGATGACGAACGGCCCCAGCGGCAGCCTCGGCAACGAAATGTGGTCAAGCTGCTATGTTCCGGGCACCGGCTGGGTAAGCCCGACGCGCGTTGACACGTCCGACGGCACGAACGCCATGAATGCGCCCGGCACCAGCGCGCCGTTGCTGGTCGGCAGCGCCGATGGTCATGCGGTGGCGCTGTGGCAGCAGTTCCTTGCGGGTGCAGGGTACGGGCTGTGGGCGCGGCCCTACGATCCGGCGACCGGATGGGGTTCGGCCGTGGAGTTGTCCCCGAACGAGACCAGCTATGCATGGGACGCGGGGATCGACGCGAAGGGCAACGCAATCGTGGCCTGGCAGCAGAAGACCGATGTAGCCGATACGCGCGTTTTCACGAGTCGGTATACCGTCGGCGGCACGTGGTCGTCTCCCGAACAGATCCAACAACCTGCGCAGACGGGACCAGGCGCGGTCACCGGCATCGGCGGTCAGGGCATCAACAATGTCGAGGTGAATCTCGCGGTGACGCCGTCGGGCAATGCGGTACTCGCATGGCGGCAGACGGACAGCACGCATTCGGCGTTGTGGGCATCAACCTACGACCCGGCCCAGGGCTGGGCCAGTGCGAACCCGGTGGTGCTCGAGCCGAACGGCGCGGCAAGCAAGTCGATCTTTGCGCCGGCCGTCGGCATGGATGCGAAAGGCAACCTCATGCTGGTATGGGGCGAGGTCGACATTGACAGTAACGGGGCGCACACCACGACGATGTCCCAGCGCTACCTCGCCGGCTCGGGCTGGCAGGTGGAGCAACCGGTGGCCCCGTTCATCGACACGACAGACACCGGCTATTATCCGCAACTGGCCGTGAATGACCAGGGCATCGCGGCAGTGACATGGATCCGGCCGGACGGCACGCTGCAGGCCAGCGTGGCCAACGCCAGTGGTACCTGGGGGCCAACGCAACAGCTGACAGCGCATGTCGATGAGACGAACGGGCGTCAGCCACAGATTGCCGTCGACGCCGCGGGCGATGTGACAGTGGCATGGCAGGATGCGGGCACCTCGGGATCGCTCGATGTCGTCGCCAATCGCTATACGAACGGTGCTTGGGGCACGGGCGCGCTGTTCGGTCAGCATCCGCAGGATTCGAGTTGGCCCGCACTGGCTGTCAACGCATCGGGCATCACGGCGCTTGTCTGGCAGCTTTACAAGGACAACACCGTGGGCAACGTCTTGCAGTCGAGCTTCTATACCCCGGCTTCGTAACTGTTGTATCGCGACGCGGCGTGAGGCCGATCGTCGACGTGTCGGGTCTCTGTCGCTGGAGTGCGGCGGAGACCCAATGGATAAGAAAAGGGAAAGAAAAAATGGAAATTCACAAAGCAATAAGGACCGCTACAGGGTTCGCCGCCACTGGTCTGATCCTGTCGGCCTGCGGGACGACACAGCTGAACATGATCGATATCCAGAACTCCACCGCGAAGACGCTGGGACTCGGGTCATCGGACGAGATCACGATCGCCAATATCCAGTACGGGCAAAAGAATGCGCTTGGTGGCCAAACGGTCAGGTACGACGCAACGACTGGCAAAGGGCGGCGCTTTACGTGCACGTTTTTCATGATCCCCGGGCTAACGCCGATCAATCCGCCGACCTACAACGACTGGGAATGTCATCCCAAGTGATGACAGGGCAGGGAGATCACGGCAAACGTCCGATCAAGGTGGTTGGGTGAACGTCCGTCCCACCACCGGCTTTTCACTAACCGACGATTTCCCGCTCACCTGTTCAGCTAACTCGCGCCATCTCTTCGGAACGAACTATGAAAACGACAGCAAGCAAATGTATCTCGGCGATGTTCATCACGACCGTTTTGGCTGGGTGTACAGTTCCTGCGTAAAACCGGGGCGCGGTTGGGGCTGGATCCGATGCTTCGCTTTCCAGTGCTGACTGGGCCAAGGTCATCGACAATGACCGTGCGTCAGTGTCGAAGGAAGTGATCCAATACGATCTTCAAAAGAAAAATCCGATTCCTGAAGGTCAGGACATTCTGGCCTCTCACGACTAGGCAAGGGCACGCATCTGGTCGAAAAAAATGAATGCCATTGTGGAGGTGAGAAGCAAAGCCACGGAGAAGTTCGCGCCAGTCCTTGCCCTTCAGGGCCCGCCCGAGAAACCATGCCTCGCTGGAGATCACGAGACTGTCCTGCACCATCCTGCCTTCGACGGTGGATTTAAGTGCGAACAATGCGGATTCGCGCGACTGTGGTTCCCGGTATCCCTGGTCGGCGCCGTACAGTTTCTCGAGTTGCTCGGCGACAGCCCGGCTTCGTTCAGGTGGGCGTAGAGCGTGTGACTCCATGTACGCTTCTTCGGCAGGAACTGCTTCGCCACGAGGCTGTCGGGCGACCAGGCGGGGATGAGTTGTCCGACGGTCGTGTCGTGGAAGAACGAGGCGTAGGGCGTGTCGCGCTTCTTGGGCTTCGGGGCGGACTGGGGTTGCAGCAGTTCGGCAGCATGCCAGTACCGGACGACGTTTTCCTGACTCATCGTGTGATTTTCCCTGGAGACTTCCTATCATTGTTCACATGATATGGCCCAATGGCTTGACTGTGGCATCAAGTCGGCACGACACGTTGCGAGTCGACCAGGGCCAAACAGGGAGCCCTGGCTCCGCTACGTCTCCAACAGGATGGACGACCCGGGTGGTGTACACGGTTACAATCGCCGCGAAGTAATCATCGCGCGGCGCGCACATGACTACGATGAAGAGATGCTCGTTTGCTCGAACGTCTCGCTAGGCGAATAGCCGAACCGTGCCTTGAATATCCGGCTGAAGTACTTCTCGTCGGTGAAGCCAAAACGTTGCGCAATCGTGCGGATCTTCTCCCGACGGTCACGCGTAGTCGATAGTGCCTGGTGAGCCAGGTCGAGACGCCGTTGCCGTATCTCCCGCATCACCCCCCCGGCGCCCGCAAACAGTTCATACAGCTTCGCCCGGGAAAGACCCACGTCCTTGCATATGCGGTCGGGCGTCAGGTCGACCTGAAGCAGGTGCGTGTCCATGTAGCGGCGGACGCGGCGGGTCAACAGATCCTGAACGACACCGCTCGTCTCGGGTAATCCGTCTGGCTTGATCCGCACGCAGGCGATGAGCAATTGTGTGGTCGCGTCGACGACGTAGGGCATGTCGTCAGCCGTGAGCCGGGGCAGGTTCTCGCGGAGGGATAGCAGGTGGTCCCTCAACAACGCGGCCGGACCCTGAGTGAGTGAATGCCCGTGGTGTCTCTCAAGGGAAGGTGGCAGTAATGCGCGCGGCACCGCAAGCGCGATCTCATGTCCTGGCGCGACTTCGTACTCGAAGGGATTGCCATAGTCGAGAACATAAAGATCGCCGGCCTGTTTGATATGCGACGTGGACCGGGTTTGCAAGGCTAACGCGCCGCATACCTGAAGATTGAAGCAAACGTAATCGTGTTGATCCACGCGTATGTGCCTCGGTCTTCGCTCTGCACTGAAGTCGGCTGTCGAAGACGGATGGTGCCAGACGCGATTTTCCAGCACGAACGGCCCAAACGAGACGTGTTGGCATCGCATGTCAAAGGAGGTGCGTGCTCCTTCGCTGGGATCGAAATCGAAAAACGGGACGCCTGAGGTCCACGCTTCGAACTGTTCGCTTGGCGAGGCGTTGTCTGTAGCGAAACGCTCGACCTGCAGACGGGAGGGATCGCTGGTCATGGGGAATGGGTGTCTGTATCGTCGCTACTTGCTGCGCCAGAATGGGCCTCGGAAAACCAAGCAATCAGCGCCATTCGCCGGTGTCACGTCTTTCCTTCTTCGCGAAGGTGGAATTACGTCTACATTATGGCAATCAATCGGCCTGGTGGCATTGCGAAACCCCATGACCAGATACGGTCTTCTGGCGGGACTCAATTATTACCCTGCGGCATTTAAGGGATTTGACGTTGCCGTTTGCGCCGTACGGTAGGGGGGTCCGGTACAGATGCTCGTTCGGCCTCGATTCGACGGTAGATATTTTCACGATAGACTGGAACATTTATAGGAGCGCGAATACTCAGACGCCGCAGACTGCACGGTCGGGAGGCTTTCGATTGTCGATCTTCAGCAGTCCGTCATCGCAATCGCGAGTGTACGTCGCCCCGTCTGGATCTGACCGGATTTCCTTCTATTTTTGCTCGATCTGACTAGGGTTGACGCGGCAATCAGTGGCGGCTCAATAGGGATGATGCCCAGTGGCCTGAGAAATGAATGCGTGAAAGGTTTGAGAAGGGCTTGTGTAATGCGTTGCGCACCAGTTTGGTGTGAATGCGCGCTTAAGCTGCGAAAGGGAAGCATTTAACTTTGCAGATATAGTTTTATGCTTCCCGTACCACTCGCATCCGTGCCGCGACTCCTCCCTGCGCCGGACGCCACCGATCGCCGAGTGCCTGAGCCGAGAGCCGTGACTTTGTCTATGGAATCTCTCTGGAAAATTCCCCTCTACCGATGCGTTCGCCTGATTTGGAACGGCGTCGGCAAAATGCCGACATTCTTGAAAGAATTGCCAATTTCTTTCTGAATGTAATATTTAATTTGGGTCGAATAATCGTAGTTATATCAATAGGCAAGAACTTGTCGTCTGTTTGTTAAATCGATCGCGTTAATACGAAAATCCACCAACTGTAGACGCCGCTCCACCTCGCTGGTCGGGGTGTTAATTTACTATGCCGCAGTTACTCATGGGGAACATTTCGCGAGTCCTCGGCCGTTTGAGGGAGTTGAAGAAGGTAGGCATATCGTAAGACTCTGGATTGAGCGATGCTCCACTTGTGCGATGGATAGTCGAGTTCGTCTCGCCGTCCATATTTTATGGGCAGTGAGGTTTTTTATCTGAGCAAAGAAAAATAGATAGATGAAAGGCATGGCTTCCGAACATAGTGGAATAGTCATGTATTGAGTGCCTGTGTTTATGTTGTGGCAACGGATAAGCCCGGTGGCATTTCTGATTCCGGATAGTGGTTGTGTCAAAGGCAGGGATTTGCCGATTGGCAGTTAATCAAAAAGGGACTTTTATGAAGCCCATTGCATGGATGGCCATGGCCGCCTGTGTTGCACTGTCTGCATGTGGCGGTGGTAACGATGTATCCTCGACCAAAGGTTCGTCGTCGACGTCCACGACTCCGGGTTCGCCCTCTAACCCGTCGTCACCTGGGGGCGGTTCGACCAGCGGCTCGACGCACACGCAGGCCGGGTGGTCGGCGGTGGCAGCACTGGATGGCAACGTCGGCGAGAGTGAGCCTGCGGTGACCGTGGACGCGAAAGGCAACGCCGTTGCGACATGGCTGACCTTGGGCACGAGTGCGGTGGATACCAACGAGATCTGGGGCAGCCGCTATGTGCCCGGTCAGGGATGGGGGACTGCGACGCGGCTCGATACGACCGACGGTTCGGTCAACATGACAGGGCCGGGCGTAAGTCCGCCTCAGGTGGTCGGCAATGCGAATGGCCAGGCGCTGGCATTGTGGGTGCAATGGACGCCGGGTCCCAACGAATATGCGCTATGGGCCCGGCCTTACGATCCGGCATCGGGATGGGGCACACCGGCCCAGGTGACGCCGGACGTGACGAGCGCCGCCTATACCGCGGGTGTCGATGCGAACGGCAACGCGCTCGTCGCGTGGTCGCAAGGCACGACCTCGGGTGCATCGTCGATTGAGGCGACCCGATACACAACAGACGGCAAGTGGGCGCCAACCGTGACGATTCCGGAGCCGGCGCAGACCGGTCCGAACGCGGTGATCGGTCCCATCATCAGGAATATCGCGCCGAATATTGCAGTGACGCCGGCTGGCAACGCTGTCATCGCGTGGCAGCAGACCAATACGACGCAATCGGCGTTGTGGACGGCCACTTACGATCCGACCAACGGTTGGACCAATTCGAACCCCGCGGTTACCGAGGTCTATGCCGGACCCAAGTCGGTCTTTTCGCCGGCAGTCGGCATGGATTCGAAGGGCAATATCACGCTCGTGTGGGGTGAGGTTGATATCGACAGTGCTGGTGCGCACACCACGACGATGTCGCAGCGTTACGCCGCCGGATCGGGCTGGCAGGCCGGGCAGCCGGTCGCCCCGTTCATGAATATGGCGGATGTCGGTTACTACCCGGTGCTGAACGTCAACCCGGATGGGGTTGCACTGGTAGCGTGGTACGGTCCGGACGCGGCGCTGTACGCGAACGTATCGGATACGAACGGTAAATGGGGAACGACGCAGCAGTTGTCCCTGCATCCAGACCTGTTGCAGCAGCGTTTGCCGCAGCTCGCGCTCGACGATACCGGGAATGCGACGGTGGCTTGGGGGGACTCGGGCACGCCAGGATCGACCGATGTCCTTGCAAGCCGCTACTCGGGTGGCGCGTGGAGCGCACCGACCTTGTTTGGACAACACCCGCAAGGCACCGACTGGCCCGCATTGGGCGGCAGCTCGTCCGGCACCCTGGCACTCCTGTGGATCCTGGATGTATACAACGTCGGCACCGAAGTGCAGGCGAGCTTCTATACCCCGGGTTCGTAACAACGACGTACGCATTGTGAACGTAGTTCATTTGAGTTGACGGGGAAAGAGTATGCAACGGGGAAAGCGCAGTAGATCAAGGACGACTATCGCAACCGTAGTCTGTGGTCTGGTCATATCAGCTTGTGGAACGACGCAGATGAACATGATTGATGTTCAGACGTCTACCGCCCGGACACTGGGGCTGGCATCGTCTGATGAGGTTACGGTCGCGAATGTCCAGTACGGACAAAAGAACGCGCTCGGTGGCCAGCAGGTCAGCTACGACGCGACGACGGGCAAGGGGCGGCGGTTTTCGTGTACGGTCTTCATGATCCCCGGACTCACGCCGATCGATAGACCGACGTATAACGACTGGACATGCCACCCGCGTCAGTGATCGCACATGCGGGCGCGCAGTGCGCGCGATGGATGTTCGATCGCCACCTTGTGTAGTGGATGCAGGCGTCTACCGGTGTGTGCGATGCGTTTTCGGGGAGCGGAATTCTCATGTTCATACCATCATTTGGGCCGACTGCGATCAGGTCATTCCGGCTGCGCCAGTCGCGTTCTTCGTTCGCCGCGGTCGACCATGTCTAACGGGTCCCTCCTGGACATGTATCGATTCACGACCGTCGATGAGCCGGGGGCGCAACGGTTCGATGCATGGGCCGCAGCAATTTCGACATGTGAGTACGAACGGCCCGAGAATGCGGCCGTACCGTTCGATGCCGAATTTCACGCAACCCGATTCGGCCCGTTCGTGCTCGCTGGGCGCCGCTGGCTACTACCGGATCAGCAGGTTGTTTACCGGACGATACGAAGCGCAAGAAAGATTCGAAGTGATCAGATCGATCACTACCACCTGGTGCTGCAACTGACAGGGGGCGCGGTCGGCGAGTGGGCGCACTCGACGGGTTGTACACGTGCGGGCGGTCTCTACCTGTTCGACATGAACAAGCCGTTTGATTGCATGGTGACGACAGGGGACACTATTGGTTTGGTGATTCCTCGAGACTTATTTCAATCGCTTGATCTCAAGCGGTACGGTGAGGTCATCGATCCGGCGATTGGCGCCATTCTGAAAGATCATCTGCTCTCCCTGATGGGCAATATGGGGCAGTTGAATTCTGAAGCCATTCCGTATGTGACCCGTGCTACCAACAACCTATTGCGCGCGGCATTGATGCGCTCGCCTGAAACGTTAAGCGAGGCGGAATCGGAAATCAACATTGCACTGATCCGGCGTGCACGCCAGTTCATCGAGACGAATCTGATGCGATCGGAGTTGTCGCCAGATGTGATCAGCGCGGCCCTTGGCGTGTCTCGGGCGAGACTCTACAAGCTGTTTGCAGGCCACGGCGGGATCATGCGCCAGGTTCAGCAACAGCGCCTGGAGCGGGCGTACGACGTGCTTTCCGATCCGGATATGCCGAGGGAGCGTATTGCAGATGTGGCCTGGCGTCATGGATTTACTGACGAGAAGTATTTTAGCCGTCTGTTTCGTGCGCGATTTGGTTGTATGCCTCGGGAGGCCGTCGAGTTTGCACGGGTAAAAAGCACAACGGGTCTATCCGCTGCGACGCGCGAGCAGGTCGTCAGTCCTCTGCTCCCGGAATGGCTCGGGGCGCGCGGTGAAGGGTGACGGATGCTGAAGGGTTTTTGAGGTGTTTTTCTTATTAATTTTTACAAGATATGTTGATGAGGAAGGAAGGCAATGAGTGCCATGTTCAGATCGAGATTTTTCACCTTTGATATTTTCAGGAGAAGTACTATTTTGCGCGGTTTGACGATTGCCCTTGTAGGAGGGGGCTTTCTGATTTTATCCGGTTGCGCAGCAGATGGGCATTTGATCACGGTGCAGGAGGTTATCGCCAACAGTCGTTGGACCGGCCGCCCAATTAATGAGGCACTGGCAAAATGGGGCAAGCCTACCGGTGGGGTGAGGCATGCCGAAGATGGAACTACGGTCTACATATGGAATTTTGGGCAAAACTCCACCTATGGCCTGTTAACTGGCACCAATACTCAGTTGATGGCCGGCGGGGCCCCCGGCGGAACGTTGGTTACCACGAATGAGTATGAGCAGCATACTGACACCCTGGAATGTCTGATGTTAATTAATGCGGATTCCAAAGGCATCATCACTCATTTCGAAACAAAAGAGAATTTCCTGCAAGGCGGATGCAAAGGTTTTTATCATAGTGCCAAGGCTCCTTGACTGAGGAGGTAAAAAGGACATTTTGATGTTGAAGAATGAATGGATGTCCGCGTTCTCATTGTGCTCGCGGTAGATGGGGTGTTGAAGCGCACCGGGAATGCTGGATGCCGGAGGGGTTCAGGGCGGCTAACACAACCTGGCATGAGGTTGGGATCACCGTGTCGACGACTGCCAGGCCGCACAGGCCCTCGTCGAACCCTCTGCAGACTTTTATGGAGAGTGGAATGTATCAAAGTGCGACCGATCATCCGGCAAGAGAGCTTCGATTGCGGACATCTCAGAATACGGGCAGGATCGTTAGGGTCTCAGCCTTTCTGCTGGCGGCGACCATGTTGGCGGGTTGTGAAGATATGGCGCGAAATGGGCTTGTCTATTCGCACCGAGACAGTTTTGTGCATGAGAGTGATACTGACCCGACCGACAATATCTCCGACCCACTCTGGGCAAGAAGAATCAACAACGACAGGGCCGCGGTGAAGGATGGGTCGTCGCCCCAGAAAGTGGTCGATCTGGACATCGAGATGGCGAGGATGATGCCTGAAGCACAAGCTATCGTGGCCACGCAGGATCAGGCGAGAGCGCAGGCGTGGATACAGAGATACGGTGCACTGAATCATGAAATGCTGGACGCACAGATGCGTTCCAGTACAGCCGGTTTGGCCGCAGGTTCCTGGTCTAAAGGAGCGTGGGTTCAGAAGGGAGACTCGGACCCCTGTATTGCCCTCAATGGACAAAATCTCTGCCAACGTGGTGCCGCAAAGAACTACCAGGTCTCAGGTCCAAAAGCCCTTCAGGAAATGGCATCCATACTGGTAGACGAACAACGTCAGCGAGAGCGGATGCGCAAGTAGTCGTGAACTCTCCCTCGCCTTGATACGCTGCCCGCTGCGCTTCGATTGCATAGTTTTTTACTCGCGTTGTGTCGTTGAGCGACTACATGGACGTCATCCCGTAAAGCGATTCGGTATTGCTTGAACAGTCAATGACGTCGGACATGGAGCGACACTGATATGAGGGGCGATTGTCGCCTCAGAGCATTGCGGATGTGCCTAGATGCGGGAGAGCGTTGCTTCTTTGGACCGCCCGATCTTCCATACCCGGCCGAGCCTGTGTGGAAACTCAGTTTTGGCTTTGAGGGCGAGGTTGCCGGTCGGTCGATAAAGTTAGATGCGTCTCGCTTACGCTAATCAAACATCCGCGGGCGCAAGAAGCCCCTTGGGGCTTCAGCTTGCAGTCATCCTCATCGCCTTCATCATCCCGGCAACCCCAAGTATATTCATGACGCGCTTCAGGTTGTAGGCCAATACCTGAAGACTCATTTCCGTGCTCACGCGTCCCAGCGTCCGGGTCAGGAAGTGGGTGGCCCCCATCCAATGCTTCAGCGTGCCGAAGACGTGTTCGACAGTGCTTCTTCTGATAGTGATTGCATCAGGCTTCCGGTCGAGTCGACGCTGCATAACTTCCAGTACATGTTCGTGCTCCCATCGTCGGATGCGGCGATAGTCGCGACGCCGATTGAACAGGGCACTTGCTCCCGGCTATGTGCAAAATGGACTATTGTCGGGTGCTGTGCGCGAGGCGGACGTATGTCGAGGTCCCCGATCCGGACCGTCATCGCACTGACTCGACTTGTAACCGGTGCGCGAATCGGTCCGGAGCGATTTCGCCGGTAGGACTACGCAAGCACGTACGGATTATGTCCGAACTGAAGGTGCTGTTCGTTCGCGAGCTCGAACATCCTGATATCGGCGCCTGCGCGGAAGCTAGGGAGCGAATGCGCCAGGACGTTCACGTTGTGGACGATAGAAGACCTGGCCGCGGGCAGCGTGAGATTCAAGACAGCGTGATAGACCGGTTGGATGTCGCCGTCCGAAAGCTGCGTGAGCAGGGAGCCAGCGATGACGATGGCCTGATCTTTCGCAAGATCCACCAGGCACTCCTTGCCGTCCTGGTAGATGACCAGTCCAGGAGCGTTCGGTTTGATCACCGTGATCAGATGACCATCCTCGTGTTTGCCCTGCAGATATCGCTTCTTGCAAAGCCGCAGATCTTCCCGATAGTGATTGAACTGGAGGTATGAATCTTCCCGAGTCAAGACAGGCCGGGTGTACTCGTACCTCCTGCAAATTTCGTCGACAATCTTTTGGCCGTACACTGACACTTGCGCTTCGTAGCTCGCGATGCGCGAGTAAAAGTCTGTTTTGCAGAAGTCGTATTTTTGATGGTCTTCCTTGAACCTATGCCAATAGTTGAATATTTCGCACAGGTCGGAGTTTTCTTTCTCCTTGAGGAAGGAATAGCCAATCGGGAAATAATCGTCCGTTCGCTCGACAAAACTGAAGTTCTGCTTGTCCTTGAAACGAATACCTCCGGCCAGTACCTGGAGTCCCTCGAGGTCACTTTGCATGCCAGGCGATATGCTGACGATTGCAAAGCCAGTCTGTATTATCTGTTCGGCCCAGGCCGGCCACGGTGCGGCAGTGTCGACCTTTCTATCGATCAAAATCAGATCGCTCTCGGAAGCTTGTTTTACGAGTGTATCTTACATATTGCTCTCCAATTCACGGAAATGTCATCTGCACTACAAACGTCAACTCAATGACCAACAACAAGCTGCAGCATCGTCGCCCAAATGTTTCTAGCTCGACACGGCACGCATTCCTGGCTTGAACTCCGTCACGATCATGGCGATGATGATCAGGGCGGCTCCAGATAAATTGACGGCGCTCAGGCGATCGCCGCCTAGCAGGTAACCGAACAGTCCGCCGAAAACCGGCTCGAGAACCAGGATGAGTGCGATCCGGCTCGGGGGCGACTCCACCTGGGCCTTGGTTTGCACGAAATAGCCGATCGCTGTACCGCCAATACCTACTACGATGATTGTGGTCAAGGCTTGCGATGTATGTGGCGCAGAGAATTCTCCTGCCGCGATTGACCATACGAGCGACAACACGCCGACCACCATGACCTGAATGAACGCCAGGACTTCCGCGTCATGGTTCTTGCTGACCTTCGACAGGATGACGATATGCAGCGCCGTAAACACTGCGCAGCCGAGGACCAGAACGTCGCCTACGTGGACAGAGAGGTCACTTACGGTAAGAGGAGCCAATCCAACCGCTGCCATGACAGCGCCAAACGCCTGTTGCTTGTTCGGCTGCACCTTCAACAAGACCAGCGCGAATAGCGGTGTAAATACAACCGCCAGCCCAGTAATAAAACTCGCGTTCGACGCCGTTGTGTAGGCGATTCCGGTTGTCTGAAACGTAAATGCCACGAAGAGAGCGACACCCGCGAAGGCGCCGTCCTTCAGTTCGTCGAATCTGATCCGCCGTGGTTTGCGGGCCAGAAGAATCAGCATGACAATGCCGCCAACGAGAAAGCGGAATGCATTGAACGCAGTGGCGCTCAGGGTCGATAGGGATTCGTGGATGGCGACGAACGACCAGCCCCATAGGATCGTCACGCCAACCAGTGCAATTGCCCACATGTTTTCGGTCTTCATCGGTTCACCTTTACAGCGCGAGGTGCATCTGCCAGCCGGCAATGTATGCCGCGGCGCAAGGATCGTTTGACGCGATACCGCTCGAACGCGGTACGCATTTCGGTCTTACCGTTGGACGACTAGCCTCTATGGAGGGCTTTCGCTAAGGTTTAGCACGACGAGACTAATGACAGCCAGGGCGAGACCAAGCATTTTGAGTGTGGTGACGGATTCACCAAACCACGCGATACCGACAAAAGAAGTAAGGGCGGTGCTGGCTCCTGCCCACACGGCATAAGCCATACCGATCTCAATATGCTTGGTGGAAATCGCCATGAGCCAGACTGCGCCCGTATAGCAAGCGACGGTGAAAGCCGTCGGCAGGAGGTGCGTAAATCCAACGGAGATCTTGAGGCCGATGGTGCCGAGCACTTCAGCAGTGACACTGACACCGAGAAAAATCCATGCGAATTGAATCGCGGGCATACAAATCCTCGCCACCTCAACGTTTATACCGAACGTTGAGAAGAGGATGACAGCGGTACCCCGGATGCGATTAGATTAGTACAAGAGGCTAAGGATCGCAAGACAGCCGATATCTGTTTTTGTCATGTCAGTTGTCTCATACACGTGATTTACTTTTCGGCATTTGTGCGGACTGGGTAGTGTTCAGCCAGACATACGTTCCATGTCGCGAATCGACGTAACGGAGTCATCCTGCGGTCAACTTCGGCTTCATGTCACGGAGGCAGTGATGAGCATAACCGTGCAGAAGGATATCAGCATTAAGATAACTCGGCCTATGCGCGGTGATCTAGGCTTTGTGAAGACTGTCGCTGTGGAGAGCGACGCATTGCTGCGGACGAGCTGGCAAGTGGATGCGCTGGGACAATGGAGCCAAGCGGCCTCGATGGAACAGTCAATCGTTGCCGGATGGGAGACGAGAGCCCGTATCGACCCTGCGTTGGTGATGTGGTTCAGGGAACTGTTCTTAGAAAATCGATGTGGGGCGGATCGCGAACTGTTTGACGATCTGCTCGGCTACGTCGCGAAGGTCGAGCAGGGCAAGCAGCATGGCGCGTATCACATCCACGTTCTCTTTCTGTTCGACGCGAAGCGGGTGAAAAATTTGGATTGGATGATGGCCCTTGCCCAAGTGAGTGCTGACGATGGGCGGGCCACCCGCTTTTGCACAGCGTCGGAGTGTCAATCGAAAGAGGGGCTGCTTCGGTGCGAGTCTTATAGAAAGGGGTTGTGCCGCATTTGGTAATCCGCCCGCTTCGTGAACCTTAATGATCGATACTTCATCTTGCGCTCAGAGCGCATAGAGCCCAGTGAAATGATCCATACCTCTACACTGAGCAGACGATTGCATCGTGTTGCGAGTGGGTTGACGATTCATTACTATCGGAGTTATTCGAAACAGCGGCCGGCTGGGAAGTCGACGCGGCACACAGCGCGGTTTGAAAGTGCCGGACAACATTGAATACGGGCTTTGAGCAGGACAACGCGATGACCCAAAATATTGTATCCGGCTTTGCGAAGCCGATAATGGCTTGTCGCTCATTCTGTGGGCAAAAAAACCGAAAAGTCATGAGGTTTCTTTCGACGTTCACTGACGAAGAGCGCACGGCAATACCGCGGCGATCAACGCCAACCCGTCGTAGACCTGTGCGCATGACCTAAAAGCCTTACGCTGCAGCGTGGAGTATACGCACTACCGAGTCGCTACCGACCAACATGGCGCAACAGAAAGCTAGCAGCTGGACTCTCGTCGTGCGCGCCAAGAACAAACTTGCTTGCAAAACGGGAACAAAATTACTTGAACCGATGGCATCCCGCTCCCCCTCAAGCAGACGGTCCATCATTTCACATAATTAAAGTGATCGACGTTTAATTCGCAATCCTATGTTTACAAGGCCGAAGAGGCTTCAATTTGTGCAGGAGGCTGCTGCACAAATTCTGGATTCGCCCATGCCTTCAGGTTGCGCGGTGACAATTTGCGAGGGCGGGGAGTGCTGGCTTGCGCTGGATCAGTGTGGCGACACGCTCTTCGAGTTTCTGATAATCGAAACGTCGAAGGGGAAAGATTGCCTGTCTCACGAGGCCACGACGAAGCGTCTCGAATTGACGATTGTTGACTGGCCAAGGTGTTGGATGCCGTGGATATGGAGGCTGACTGGTCGCTGGAGGAGCCTGAGCAGGCGTCAACTCCGTTACCATCGCCTGGTATGTGAATCCGAAATCAGTAGCTCAAACCCGCCAGTTCTCTTCGGAGCCTGGCGGGTTTTTCTTTGCCTGCGGGGCGCGAGCTACATACGGCGGTGGAGTCGCTCAACCGTTCAGTTGCGATTCGACGTTCAGGACGATCCGTGCCACCGGGTTGTTGTCTGCGGATTGCGGCGCGAACTTGATCTGGGCGAAGGTAACAATACCGAGAGCGACGACCAGGAGTGCTCCAGACGCGGCGATGCGGGTAAGGTATTTCACAGGGACCTCATTTTGATGATGTAGACAGAAACTGGACGTAGCTGACAGGCGTGTCGACTCAACTTCAGCGGCATCTCGGTCCGCAACCCGGCAACGCCGGACGCGGCCGTCGGATCGCGCTTGCCGATCGGACGAAGTTTGTGCAGTGCAATATAACACAGCCATCGGATCGCATCTACCGATCGCACGGGCTTGTGCGATGCACTATAAATGGTATATCCGTATGTCCAGTGCGACATCCCGTCGCGAGCGGATGCTTAATTGCTTGAGCATGTCGTGTATGAAAGATTTCTGTAGGCCGTAACGGGCCGTCATGCGATGTGGGTGATTCTCGCAGCCATGGACGATGTCGAGGAAGCCGTCCCGGCAGTCTCCCCGATGGAGTCTGCTAGTTGAAGATGGGTTTGCTAGCGGTATCAATTGCGCTATGATTTGGTATCAACTGATACTTTAATCGGGGGTCCCATGTCACTGATTACGCCTGAGGCAGTGGCCGCAGTCATGGAACTGCGGCAGGTCCCGCACACGCTCGCGGAACTCGAAGCACTTGTCCGCGACGGACTGCCCAAGTCCGCGCTGCGCGCGGGCGTCGAACATGCGACGCAGGGTGCTGACGCCCGGCGTGCGCTACTTGCCCGCATCATCCCCGAAGCGACTTATAAGCGGCGTCGCGATCGGCTGACGCCAGACGAATCGGAAAAGACTGAGCGGCTGGCCAGGATCGTCGCGACGACGGCCTACGTCTGGAACGACGAAGAGGACGCGCGGGAATTCCTGTCGACGCCGCACCCGGAGCTCGAAGGGCGGGCGCCACTCGATGTTGCGCTGACCGAGCTCGGCGCGCGCCGGGTCGAAGAGCTGCTCTGGAAACTGTTTTATGGGTTGCCGGCGTGAAGTTGTTTCGAATCGCCGATACTCGACACACGGTCTGGAGTGGCACCGGCGCGATGCTGGTGGGCGGCCGCTTCAATAGCCCGGGGCGACCGGTCATCTACGCCGCGTCGACTTTCGCCGGTGCGATGCTCGAGGTTCTTGTTCATGCGCGCATCGGCAAGGTACCGAAGACACACGGATGGGTTGAAGCAGCGGTTCCCGACGATATTAGCGTCGAACTCCATTCGGCCGAATCGTTGCCAGGGGGATGGGATGCGCCATCACTGCAGGCGGCAAGGGAGTTCGGCGACGCCTGGCTGACCGAGTCGCGTACCGCGCTCCTGATGGTACCTTCCATTGTCGTCCGTGCAGAGTTCAACGTGCTGGTCAATCCCGCACACCCCGACGCGACGCGGATTGTTGTGACCGAGCCGCAACCCGTGGTGTGGGATGAACGCCTCTTTGTGATGCCGACGGTCGGACGCTCCTAGATACGATGGTGGTCGGCTAGCCTCGCCTCGACGCTTTGCTCCTCAACGGAAACGACTGGGACGTGGCTTCTAGTTTTTAGTTCGCAATCGCCACTCGCAATGGCCAGTGCAGCGTCTTCTTGTATTCTCCATGCCTGGTTGCCAAAGCCGACACGGCTGTCAGTTTCTGTTAAGCCGCTCGCGCTACGCCTGGCCAGATTCAAATGTCCGGTGCTCAGCCGCGAACATCGGTTATCGCTGCAACCTCACCGCTGTGTGGCGTCGCGGAAAAGAATTAGCTTTCGGGGAGTCTCGCGGCTACTGATTTTGCAGTATGGGTAGGATGATGGGTGGGCTGTGTTCAGGCAGTGCGGGGGCCAAACCTGGCGGCGCTTTGCGGACAACTGTTGGAGTCGGCTGCCTTCCGCCGGAACGCCTTGTGGGCGCTCCTTTAGGCTATCGTCGACGCTATGACTCTTTTGCCTTTTTCGGGTCGCAAGAGCAGCGAAGATGGGCGGACGCCGCGGCATTCGAACGGCAACTTTGCTTCGGTGAGCGTGCATTCGTCGCCAACGCTAGGCGTCCAGTTATCTCGTCTTTTAGACGTATGTGATCACCAGCAGCCCGTGATCATTATTCAGTGTCAATCGGCGACAGCGAGCTTCTTGAATCGGCTCACCTCGCGATTTCTTTAGCACCATCCTGAATGCCAGCCGTACAAATAAGTTAAAACTAACTAGCCGCCATCGCTCAACATGGCTCGTTGCCGAGAAGTCTTTTATCGCCGATGGCTCGATCGGCGACGCTCGCGACCGCAACACCCAATCGATGATTTCCGTCCAGCCGCAATGGCGCGTCAACGGCGGGCACGCGTCGCCGCGGTGGGCGACGGATGCAGCAGTAAAACAAGGACTTGCTCGATTGGAATGTCTTGACCTGCGCAATGAAGTGCCCTCAACAGGGCATTTACTGCCACAGGCACCTTCTTTTCCCGCTGATCCGGCGCTCGCGCGGCCTGCCGCCTTCTGGCTGGTAAGGCTGCACGCTGTACTTCTCTGCTCGGCGCTTTCTGCCGTCATGTTCCATCAAGCTTATTCTGGAAAGAGGAAAAACCGGTGAGTCAGGAAAGAAAAAAATAATTCATGTTATATAAAATGTGTGTTTGTGAAATAAAATACTCTATGGGTTGACCGCGTCGACATAGGTTGACGCGGTGTCTGCGAAGCAACTTTCCATGGGGCAGCGAGGCTTGAGAAGATGAAGATATTGGTGGCAGTCAAAAGAGTAATCGACGCGAACACAAGAGTGCGTGTCGATCCGAGGAAAATTGGCGTCGACATCGCGAACGTGAAGATGTCGATGAATCCGTTCGACGAAATCGCGGTTGAAGAAGCCGTGCGTCTGCGCGAAGCGGGCGTGGCGACCGAAGTGATTGCCGTGTCGGCGGGTGTGGCGCAAGCGCAGGAAACGCTGCGCACGGCGCTCGCGATCGGCGCGGACCGCGCGATCCTGATCGAGTCGAACGAAGAACTGCAGCCGCTGGCCGTGGCCAAGCTGCTCAAGGCGCTGGTCGACAAGGAACAGCTGCAACTGGTCATCCTCGGCAAGCAGGCGATCGACGACGATTCGAACCAGACCGGCCAGATGCTGGCTGCGCTGGCGAATCTGCCGCAAGCCACGTTCGCCTCGAAGGTTGTCGTGGCCGACGGTAAGGCGACGGTGTCGCGCGAAGTGGACGGCGGCGCGGAAACGCTGTCGCTGAGCCTGCCGGCCGTGATCACGACCGACCTGCGCCTGAACGAGCCGCGCTACGTGACGCTGCCGAACATCATGAAGGCGAAGAAGAAGCCGCTGGAAGTCATCAAGCCGGAAGACCTCGGCGTTGATGTGACGCCGCGCCTGAAGACGCTGAAAGTCGTTGAGCCGCCGAAGCGTTCCGCCGGTGTGAAGGTGCCGGATGTGAAGACGCTGGTCGAGAAGCTGAAGACCGAAGCCAAGGTGCTGTGAGGAGACGGACGAAATGACGAATCTGGTAATTGCAGAACACGATAACGCGTCGATCAAGGCCGCGACGCTGAACACAATCGCAGCCGCGCAGAAGATTGGTGGCGATATTCACGTGCTGGTGGCAGGCGAAAACGCGCAGGGCGCAGCGGATGCGGCTGCGAAAATTGCAGGCGTGAGCAAGGTGTTGCTGGCTGACGCGCCGCAACTCGCAGCGGGTCTGGCAGAAAACGTTGAAGCCACGGTGCTGAACATTGCGAAGGACTATTCGCACATCCTCACGCCGGCCACCGCTTACGGTAAAAACATCGCGCCGCGTATCGCCGCGAAGCTGGACGTCGCGCAGATCAGCGACATCACCGCAGTGGACAGCGCCGACACGTTCGAGCGCCCGATCTACGCCGGCAACGCGATCGCTACCGTTCAATCGGCTGACCCGATCAAGGTCATCACGGTCCGCACGACCGGTTTCGACCCCGTCGCGGCCGTTGGCGGCAGCGCAACGGTCGAGAAGATCGAAGCAGCCGCCGATAGCGGCCTGTCGCAATTCGTGAGCCGTGAAGTGACGAAGCTGGACCGTCCGGAACTGACCTCGGCGAAGATCATCGTCTCGGGTGGCCGCGGTCTGGGCAACGGCGAGAACTACACCAAGGTTCTGGAACCGCTGGCCGACAAGCTGAACGCAGCGCTGGGCGCCTCGCGTGCCGCAGTGGACGCGGGCTTCGTGCCGAACGACTATCAGGTCGGTCAGACCGGCAAGATCGTCGCGCCGCAACTGTACGTGGCGGTCGGCATCTCGGGTGCGATCCAGCATCTGGCCGGCATGAAGGACTCGAAGGTGATCGTGGCGATCAACAAGGATCCGGAAGCGCCGATTTTCAGCGTCGCCGATTACGGTCTGGTGGGCGATCTGTTCACGGTCGTGCCAGCCCTCACCGTTGACCTCTCATAGGCGCTGATCAGACTGCAATCGAAAGAAGGAAGACGAAGCTGGCGGTTCGCAGCTTCGTCTCGCTTCAATCTTTTCACAGCGGTTCCGGCGAGCGACAACGGCCCTCACGGGTCAAACATCGAGTTGAGCTGTGCGACCGAGTACCTTCGTCAGCGTGACGAGGTACACAACGCCGATTGCGAGCCAACTGAGTCCAAGGATCCACGTCTCGCGGCCCATCGAATAAAGCACGTAAGCGACGATGCCAAAGCCGATTGCCGGAAAAAGAATATGTCTCACGAAGTCTCGGGATTTCCTGCGGATAACGAAGTGATTGACCACGGAGACATGTAGTACCAGGAATCCCGTTAGCGCGCCGAAGTTGACGAACGTGGTTATCCGATCGAGTTGATCCACAAAACAGAGCGATACGATCAACGACACGGCCGCGACTAGAAGAACGCTGACATAGGGCACTTTGTAGTTGCGCGACACCTTGGCCAGCACGGCCGGGATTCTGCCGTCGCGTGCCATCGAATAGAGAATGCGGGCGATAGATGCTGTCGACACGAGCGAATTGGCGACACCCCATGCGATCACGGTCGACCATGACGTCAATTGGTATAACCATTTGCCGCCCGCCACCCCGGCCGTTTCGTAGAACGCCGTATCCACCGACGTGAATTTCATGCCGCGTGCAAGATCGGCGGCGATCCAGGTCTGCAGAATGAACAACGCGCCGACGATGATGAGCGACGCGACCGTCGCGCGGCCGACCAGTTTTCTGTCGTCGCCACTCACTTCCTCAGACATCGTCGAGATCGCATCGAAACCGAGGAACGACAGCGCGGCGATCGAAACGGCCGAGAAGACGACCTTGATGCTGAAGCTGTGCGGTTGCAAAAGCGGCGCCCAGGTTAGCCGTCCCGCGCCGATTCCCCTGAAGTAAAGGGCATGCAGGCCGACTGTGCAAAACACCAGCAGCACGGCTAGCTGTGCGTAAAGCATCGCCTTGCTGGCCTTCGCGGTGAATTCGACGCCTAGAAGATTGACACCCGCTCCCCACACCACGAACCCGACGACCCAGATCCACTTGGGCACGTCCGGGAACATCGGACCCAACGCGGCAGCACTGCCGATGTACAGCAGCGACGGGATGAGAACGTAGTCGAGCAGGATCAACCACCCGGCGAGAAAGCCGGCGGTCTCTCCGATCCCACGCTGCGCGTAGGTATAGACCGAACCTGCCAGCGGGAAGTCTTCCGACATTGCCTTGTAGCTCATTGCCGTGAAAAACATCGCAACGATGCCGACCAGATACGCAAGAGCCACCATGCCGTGAGCGGCGTCGGAGACGTAACCGTAGATGCCGAACGGCGCGACCGGAATCATCCAGAGCAGGCCGTAGACGATCAGGTCGCGAAAAGTCAGGCTGCGGCGCAACTCCTGGGTGTATCCGAATTCCTCTACGTTCATCTTGCTCCTCACTTATCGAGTGCCTCGCGCTGCAGGCGCGATGACGTTTTTGAGCTGGGATCGAGGCAGCGGCGGCGCGCGGACCAGCGCGATTCGTACCGGATGGCGACGTGCCGATGCCCTCGGCCAGGCTATTTGGGAGCGCATGTTACGGTCGAGAGAAAAACGACGCAACGGGGTAAACGGCATGATATGAAAAATATTTTTCATATCCGACTGCTGGTAAAAATGAAAAAAACGTTACATAATCTAAAAAAATACGACGCATGAGATTATCTTTCCATCGAGGAGAGAGGTGCGGCGAGGCACTTTCTGGAGGCGGCACCCTTGAACACGATCCACTCACGCAGTTCCCTGTCCGCAAACGCTACGTTGCTGTCGGAAGAGGATCCTTCACCGGTCGCGCTGTATCGCGGCGGGAATCTCGACTGGCTGGTGGTATCGGATCACGCATCCGCACGCGTGCCGGCTGCGCTTGGCGAACTCGGGCTAAGCGACGCGGACAGATTCACGCACATCGGCTGGGACATCGGCACGCAGGCTATCGGCAGAAGAATCGCGCAGCGCCTGCGCTGCACGCTGATCGAGTGCGGCTATTCGCGGCTGGTGATCGACTGCAACCGCTATCCGGCCGATACTGCATCGATACCGGCGGTGTCCGGGGGCGTGCGGATTCCAGGTAACGCCGGGCTGACCGATGCAGACCGTCAGGCCCGCGTCGATGAAATCTTCAGGCCTTATCAGCAAGCGATCGCAAACGAGTTGGGCAGCATGCAAGCGCGAGGCGGTTTGCCCGTTTTCATTTCGCTTCACTCGTGCGCGGCGCAGTGGGGAGGGCGGACGCGTCCATGGGGAATCGGCATTAGCTGGTCGCACGACGCGCGTGTTGCCAGGCCGCTGCTCGCGCGACTCGGCACCAACCGCGAGTTGACCGTCGGCGACAACCTGCCGTATTCGCTCGACCTCGGCATCGATTTCACGACGCCCGAGCATGCGGGGCGGCGCGGCCTCGCGCATGTGCAGGTCGAGTTTCGCCAGGACCTGGTTGAAACGGAGGCGGACGCGATCAGATGGGCTGACATCTTCGTCGACGCACTGCTCGATTGTGAGTCGATCGACGAGTGGTATGCGGAGGATCGCAGCCTGCAGCAGGCGTTTTTGCCGGCGCCGTCGTCGTGGTTCGTTTCCTGATGGCGGACAGACTGGAGAACAGCATGCGCGATCCACGTTACGACATTCTTTTCGAACCGGTGCAAATCGGTCCCGTCCGCACGAAGAACCGCTTTTACCAGGTACCTCATTGCAACGGCATGGGTCATGCCCATCCGTCCGCGATGGCCGGTATGCGCGGCGTCAAAGCCGAAGGCGGCTGGGGCGTCATCTGCACCGAGGAATGCGAGATCAGTCCGCTGAGCGAATTCTCGCCGTACGTCGAAGCCCGGTTGTGGGACGAACGGGACATTCCGGCGCTCCAGCGCATGACGCAGGCGGTCCACGAGCACGGCGCGCTGGCGGGCGTCGAGCTTGCTTTCAACGGCTATTCGGCACCGAACAGAACCAGTAGGGAGATACCTTGGGCGCCGTCTAACACGCCAGTTAGAGGTTACGACCCGATCCAGGCGAGGGCGATGACGCTTGCCGATATCAAGGCGCTCCGTGCGATCCATCGTGCCGCCGCGCTTCGTGCGCGCGATGCCGGCTTCGATGTCGTCTACGTCTACGCCGGACACGATCTCGGTTTGCCGTTTCATTTCCTGACGCGCCGTAACAACCGGCGCGACGACGAATACGGCGGCGTCCTGGAGAACCGCGTGCGGCTCCTGCGTGAGCTCATCGAAGACACCAGGGACGCGGTAGGCGACCGCTGTGCCGTTGCGGTTCGCCTCGCGATCGACGAGCAGACGGGACCGGTCGGTTTGTCCAAGGACTCCGAAGGAACGCGAATCCTGTCGCTGCTGGCCGAGTTGCCCGACCTGTGGGACGTCAACGTGGCCGATTGGTCCAACGACAGCGTCACGTCCCGCTTCGCCGGCGAAGCGTACCAGGAAGAAATCCTCACGGGCATCAAGTCGCTTACCAGCAAACCGGTCGTCGGTGTCGGCCGCTTTACTTCGCCGGACACGATGGTCTCGCAAGTCAGGCGTGGTGTAATCGATCTGATCGGCGCAGCGCGTCCGTCGATCGCCGACCCGTTCCTGCCGAAGAAGATCGAAGAGGGCAGGCTGGACGAGATTCGCGAGTGCATCGGCTGCAACATCTGCGTGACGGGCGATCACACCAGTACGCCGATTCGCTGCACGCAGAATCCGACGATGGGCGAAGAATGGCGACGTGGCTGGCATCCAGAACGCGTTCAGCCGCGTCAGAACGACGCCACTGCGCTGGTGGTCGGCGCCGGGCCGGCCGGACTTGAATGCGCGCGAGTGCTCGGTCTGCGAGGTTACGAGGTCGTACTGGTCGAAGCCACCCGCACGTTGGGCGGCCGGGTCGCGCGTGAAGCCAGGCTGCCGGGTCTCGCCACGTGGTCGCGGGTTATCGACTACAGGCTCGACGCGTTGAGCCGTCTGACGAATGTCGAGATTTATCGTGAAAGCGAAACCGGCGCTGACGAGATCGTCGAATTTGGCGCGCAGCACGTTTTCATCTCGACGGGTTCGGTCTGGCGGCGCGACGGGCTGGGCCGCGCGATTCGCGAACCGCTGGATGCGCCCGGCTCGTTGAAGGTGCTGACGCCGGACGACATTCTTGCCGGCGCAGAGGCGCCGTCGCCGCTGGTGCTGTTCGACGACGATCACTACTACATGGGCAGCGTGCTGGCCGAACTGCTGGTGGCGAAAGGCGTTGAAGTCATCTTCGTCACGCCGGCGCCGGACGTCGCGGCCTGGACGCACAACACGCTGGAGCAGGGGCGCATTCAACGGCGGCTCATCGAGGCGGGCGTTACCATTTTGCCGTCGTTGTCGGTCGCGGGTTTGCGCGCGGACGGTGTGGTTCTCAATTGCGTGTACACGGGCCGGACGAAGGTCGTCGAAGCGGCCGCCGTGCTGCTGGTTACGTCGCGGGAACCGGTCCAGAGCGTCCATGACTCGCTCAGTGGCGCACCCGAGCGGCTGCGGGACGCGGGCGTTCAGTCAGTTCGTCTGATCGGTGATTGCGATGCGCCCGGCACGATTGCCGCAGCGGTTTACTCGGGGCATCGGGCTGCGCGCGAACTGGGGGAGCCCGCCGCGCATCTCGCGATGCGTCGCGAAATCATCATGCTTGCCGAAGTCTGAGCAGTATCTGGGGCGAGTCCCAATTTTCGCCCTGAGCCCGTGGCTGTCGAGAGAACAGATTCGCTGATGCAGGCGATTGAACTAGTAGATTGAATACGTGCCAGGTCATTTGATTTGCAGTGGAACACGAAGGAGTTGAAATGAACGGAGACGTGGCGATGTTGAGTTGGTGCGATCTCACTGGTCTAGTCCGGTGCAGGTCGGTACTGCAGGACCAGCTCAGTGCTGCCGGCCGTTACGGGGTAGGCTGGCCTTCCGCCGGACAGGCGATTCTGCCTTTCGGCACGGTTGCGGACAATCCGTGGGGTCCGCTCGACGAGGTGCGGCAGGTGCCGGTCGGCGCCAATGCGATGCTGGCCGCGCGTGATGGGTGGCCCATGTTCAACATGGTGCTGACACGCTCGATCGATCGGGACGGCAGGCCTTGGGATTGTTGTCCGCGCTCGTTTTGCGAAGCTGCGTTGGGCGCGTTGCGCCAGGAAACCGGCTGGACCATGCTTAGCGCGTTCGAGTTCGAGTTCACGCGGCTCGGCGAACCGGAAGTCTCGGCACGGCCAGTGTACACGCTCGATGCATTCCGGACCTCAGCGAAATTTTTCGACGCGGCCGTGTTCGCGTTGCGGGAAGCCGGGCTGGATCCGCAGACAGTCGAACCGGAATTCGGCGCGGGGCAGCTCGAAATCGCTTGCGGGCCCGCCGCGGGCATGGCGGGCCCGGATCGCGCGGTGATGATTCGCGAAGTGCTGCGCGAAGTCGCACGCCGCCAGGACGTGAGGATCACGTTTGCGCCGAAGCCCGCACCGAATGAAGTCGGCAACGGTCAACACGTCCATTTCAGCTTCATCGATGCAGCCGGCAAGCCGGTTCTTTACGATCGCGACTCTCCCGCGCTGATTTCGCCGCTGGCCAGTTCATTCGTCGCGGGCATCATGCGGCACATGTCCGCCATTTGCGCGATCGCGGCGCCGGCACCCGTCTCGTATCTGCGCCTCGGTCCGCACCACTGGAGTTGCGGCTACGGCTCATTCGGCCTGCAAAACCGCGAGGCTGCGATTCGCGTTTGCCCGCCAGCGTCGCGCGACGAGACAGATCGCGCACGTGCGATTAATCTGGAATTCCGTCCGCCGGACGGTCTGTGCAATCCGTATCTGCTCATCGGCATGCTTGCCTACGCGGGCCTCAGCGGCATTCGCGACAAGCTTCCGCTGCCGCCGATGGTCGATCGCGACCCCGCCGATCTATCCGACGAGGAGCGCCGCTCGCTCAGTATCGCGCCGCTGCCCGCCAGCCTCCTCGAAGCGCTTGATGCACTGGCTAACGACACAGAAGCGCGCTCCTGGATGCCGCCTCTGCTGCACGACGCGTTCCAAAGCGTGAAGCGATCGGAGATCGCGGCCGTGCAGGATAAATCGCCGGAAGAACTCTGCGCCATTTACCGCAACATCTACTAGAGACATGCAATGATCGATCTCAATTTGCCACTCGTTGACCATCACTGCCACGGCACCATCAAGAGCGATCTCGACCGGAAAGGACTTGAGGGGCTGATGTCGGAAAGCTACCGGCCGCCCACGCCCGGCACCAGTCACTTCGACAAGCCCCTCGGATTGTTGATCCGCCGTCACTGCGCGCCGGTGCTGGACCTCGACCCGTTCGTCGACCCGGATGCGTACGTGGCCCGGCGTCTCGAGCTCGGCGCGGAAGAAGTGTCGCGGCGCCTGCTGCGCGCGTCTGGCATCGCCACGTATCTTGTGGACACCGGACACCGATCGGCTCGCCTCACGGACACCGTCGAGGTGGGTCGGCTCGGTGCGGCCGCGGCCCGCGAGGTGGTGCGCATCGAGGCGGTCATCGAAAGCGTGGCGCGCAACGGCGATGCCGCTGGTTTCGCGAGACGTTGCGAAGCGGAGTTGCGCAGCCGTGTCGTCAACGCGGTCGGTCTGAAGAGCGTGGTCGCCTATCGCGCCACATTCAAGATCGATCAGACGCGGCCATCGGCGCAGGAAGTCGAAGCCGCAGCAGGTCGGTGGCTTGCTTCGATGGGCGATGACGCCCCTCGTCTGATGGACCCGGTATTACTGCGCTTCGGTCTTTTTCTCGGCCTCGATATTTGCCAGGAGAAGCAGTTTCCGCTGCAATTGCATGTCGGATTCGGCGATCCCGACGTCTACATGCACGCATGCGATCCGACGCACTTCACAGACTTTCTGAAATTGACGGAGGAGGCCGGCGTGCCCGTGACGTTGTTGCACAACTATCCGTTCATTCGCGAAGCAGGGTGGCTCTCGGAAATTTTCCAGAACGTGTATTACGACGTTGGCGCGATCCTAAATTTTCTAGGTCCGTCGGCAACGACCGCGATGCGGCATGCGATGGAGATGGGGCCGTTCTCGAAGCAGCTGTTCAGTTCGGACGCATTCGGTCTGCCTGAATTGCATTTTCTTGGCGCGCTGCAGTTCCGCAAAACGCTCGGTATCGTGCTGGATGAGTGGGTCGCCGCTGGCGCGTGTACAACAAAGGACGCCGAGCAGATTGCGGCTTCTGTCGCCTTTCGCAATGCGCGGCGTATCTATCCGCTCGAAGGTGTAGACAGGTCCCTCGATCTTTCGCTGCCTGAACTGTGCTTGTGAGACCGAGAGTCGACAGGTGACATTATGGGTTTCGTAGGAAACGATAACTCGCGCGCTGCCGCCGATTCGGCGGTGATTCGCGAGTCGATGGAATACGACGTCGTGATCGTCGGCGGCGGCCCGGCTGGCCTGTCCGCGGCGATCCGCCTGAAGCAGCTGGCGGCTGAGAAAGGCGTCGAGATTGGCGTGTGCGTACTGGAAAAAGGCTCGGAGATCGGGGCTCATATCCTGTCGGGCGCGGTGATGGATCCGCGCGCGATCACCGAACTGATCCCTGACTGGAAAGAAAAAGGCGCGCCGCTGACGGTGGACGTGACCGAAGACAAATTCCTGTTCCTGACCGAAACCGGGTCTAAAAGCGTGCCGGTCTGGGCGCTGCCGGACAACTTCAAGAACCACGGCAACTACGTGGTGAGCCTCGCGAACGTCACGCGCTGGCTGGGTCAGCAGGCCGAGGCGCTCGGCGTCGAGATTTTCCCGGGCTTTCCCGCCGCCGAGATTCTGTATAACGACGACGGCTCGGTCAAAGGTGTCGCCACCGGCAATCTGGGCATCGGCAAGGATGGCGAGCCGACCGAGAACTTCCAGCTCGGCATGGAGTTGCACGCGAAGTACACGCTGTTCTGCGAAGGCGCGCGTGGGCACCTGGGCCGCCAGCTGAACGACAAGTTCAAGCTGCGCGAAGGCGTCGATCCGCAGGTCTACGGGATCGGCATCAAGGAGCTGTGGGAAATCGATCCGGTGAAGCACAAGCCGGGTCTGGTGATGCACACCGCCGGCTGGCCGCTGGAGAACGACACGTACGGCGGCTCGTTCCTCTATCACATGGACAACAACCAGGTGGTGGTGGGCTTCGTGGTCGGCCTCGGCTACACGAATCCGTACCTGTCGCCGTTCGAGGAATTCCAGCGCTACAAGACGCATCCGGCCATCCGGGCGATTCTGGAAGGCGGCAAGCGGGTGTCGTACGGCGCACGGGCCATCACCGCAGGCGGGCTGATGTCGTTGCCGAAGCTGGTGTTCCCGGGCGGCGCACTGGTCGGCGACGATGCGGGCTTCCTGAACGCATCGCGGATCAAGGGCTCGCATGCGGCGATCAAGACCGGCATGCTGGCCGCCGATGCCGCATTTGAGGCCGTGCAGGCTGGCCGCACCAGCGATGAATTGACGGCCTATCCGGAGTCGTTCAAGACTTCGTGGCTGCACACGGAACTGCATCGCGCGCGCAACTTCAAGCAGTGGATGAGCAAGGGCCTGTACCTCGGTACGCTGATGGTCGGCATCGAGCAGAAGCTGCTGGGCGGCAATGTGCCGTGGACGCTGCATCACCAGCATTCCGATCACGAGATGCTCAAACCCGCATCGCAGTGCAAGCAGATTGTCTATCCGAAGCCGGATGGCAAGCTGACGTTCGACCGGCTCTCGTCGGTGTTCATTTCGAACACGAATCATGAAGAGAACCAGCCGGATCACCTGACGCTGAAAGACCCTTCGGTGCCGGTGAATGTGAACTGGCAGACCTATGCCGGTCCGGAATCGCGCTACTGCCCGGCCGCAGTCTATGAGTTCGTGAAGAACGACGACGGCAGCGAGCGGCTCGTGATCAACGCGCAGAACTGCGTGCACTGCAAGACCTGCGATATCAAGGACCCGACCCAGAACATCGTCTGGGTGACGCCTGAAGGTGGTGGCGGTCCGAATTATCCGAATATGTAGCCGGTCTCCGGCACGTTTCTCGCGCATCCATCTTTTCTGGACATGATATGAACAACGAAATATTACCGGTCAATGAACCGGTTCTGACGTACCGTCCCGGTTCGGACGAACGCTCCATTCTGAGTGCCGAATTGAATACCCAGTTGTCCGCGGTCGTTGAAATTCCGGTGGTCGTCGGCGCGCGCCGCATTGTCTCGGGCGATACGGTAGCAGTCACGCGTCCCGATCAGCACGCTCATGTGCTCGCACAGGTAGCGCAGGCCGGTTTGCCGGAAGTCGGGCGCGCGATCGACGCCGCTGTCGAAGCTCAGTGCGATTGGTCTCGCTGGTCATTCGAGGACCGCGCGGCCGTGTTTCTGAAAGCAGCGGACCTGCTCGCGGGACCTTGGCGCCAACGTCTGAACGCGGCAACCATGCTCGGCCAGGGCAAGACGGTGCAACAAGCGGAGATCGACTCGGCTTGTGAATTGATCGATTTCTTGCGTTTCAATGTGAGCTTTGCACGTCAGATTCAGTCAATGCAACCGGTGTCGTCAAAAGGCGTCGGTAATTCGCTCGAATACCGGCCGCTCGAAGGCTTCGTCTACGCGGTAACGCCGTTCAACTTCACGGCGATCGGCGGCAACCTCGCGTGCGCCCCGGCGCTGATGGGCAACACAGTCGTATGGAAGCCGGCGGCGACTGCGGCGCTTAGCAACTACCTGTTCCTCCAATTGCTGGAAGAAGCCGGATTGCCGCCTGGCGTCATCAATTTCGTTCCTGGTGACGCGGCGACCGTCACGCAAGCCGTGCTGGCGTCGAGCGAATTCGCCGGGCTGCATTTCACGGGTTCCACGACGGTGTTCGATTCGCTGTGGCGCTCGGCATCGATCAACTTACCTCTGTACCGCGGTTATCCGCGTCTTGTCGGTGAAACTGGCGGGAAGGACTTCGTACTTGCGCACCGCTCCGCCGACGTCGACACGCTCAGCATCGCGTTGATCCGCGGTGCGTTCGAATACCAGGGACAGAAATGCAGCGCGGCGTCGCGCGCATACATCCCTTCGTCGCTTTGGCCGGCGGTCAAGGAGCGCCTCGTGGCGGCGGTTGCCGAAATCAGGGCGGGACGGGTGACGGATTTCGAGAATTTCATAAGCGCGGTGATCGATCGCAAAGCATTCTCGAGGATCAACGGTTATCTGGACGTGGCGAAGTCCGATGCCGTGACGCAAATTGTGGCTGGCGGATCGAGCGACGACGAGAGCGGATATTTCATCGAGCCGACGGTGATCGAAGCAAGCGATCCGCTGGCCGTGACGATGCGGGAAGAGATCTTCGGTCCGGTGCTGAGCGTGTATGTTTATCCGGACGCCAAATGGGACGAGGTGCTGCGTCTCGTCGACGAAACTAGTCCGTACGCGTTGACCGGCGCCGTGTTCGCGCAGGAGCGCAGTGCGCTCGCATCGGCGCGCGACGCGTTGCGCTTCTCCGCGGGCAATTTCTATATCAACGACAAGCCGACTGGCGCCGTGGTCGGACAGCAGCCGTTCGGTGGAGCGCGCCGCAGCGGCACCAACGACAAGGCGGGCTCGCCGCTTAACCTGCTGCGCTGGGTGTCGCCGCGGACCATCAAGGAGACGCGCATCGCCGACCGCTCATATGCCTATCCTCACATGGTCGCGCTCTAAGGGCGCAGCGGCGCGACGCCGACGTCGCGCCGCTCATTGCTTCAACACGTATTCAAGTCCGAATTCCTCTCGTACGCCTTCGAGTCGCGAGATCCGGTCGTGAACTTTTTCACCGCTCGTGACGAAGATCTGATGCATGAAGAAGTCGACGAGCGCCAGCGCACTGGTATAGCCGTCGAATGGGAAGCCGGTTTCTGTCTGGCAAATGAATGCCTGGCTGGCGTATTTGACGGCCGGCGACATGTACGGATCGGTAATCAGAACGATCTGTGCCTTACGCGCGGCTGCGGCTTGCACGAAATTCGCCGTGTCCTGCTGATAGCGGCGGAAATCGAACGCGACCAGCGTGGCGCGCGCATCGAGTTCCAGCAGCATGTCGATGGCGGCAGTGTCCACGGCGTCGATGAATACCGTGCGGCCGCGTAAGTTGTGCAGTAATTGATGGAAGTAGCGCGCGATCGATGTGCTTTGCCTGCCACCCAGAAAGTAGATCGTCCGCTTGGGGTCGGCGAGCTTTTCAACGAAGGAGCGGACCTCGTCCATGTTTAGCGAATCCATGGTCTGACTGATGAGTCGCGTAAACAGGCGCGTGGCTTTGGCCGGATCGCCCGCGTCCGGCGCAGGCTCCGGGAGCCTGTCGAATAGGGCACCGGGCGACGAGAAGCGGGCTACCACGTCGCCGTGCAACGCGCGCTGAAACTCGGGAAAGCTCGAAAAGCCGATCGTTTCCGCGAAGCGCGATACGGTCGCGGCGCTCACGCCCGCCGCGTTCGCAATCTCGACCACGGTCTTCAAGCCTGTGATCGGAAAATCCGCTATCAAGGTCATCGCTACCCGCTTCTCGGCAGGACTGAGGGCCTGGAGTGACGAACGTAAGCGGTCAAGCAGCGTCTGAGATGTTTTTTTCATGATCGACACGTTTTTACCTATTGAAAAATATTTTTCCTCTACTTAAGCTTGTTCCACGGTCACAGTCAAGTGGCCGCGTGACCTGATTGAAGGAAGAGGGTCTCGAAAGACGCATGTTAGCAAGGTACTGAGTATCGTTGAGCAGCGTTATGGAAGGAGCATCTGGAAATGTGCCAATCGACACACTTTGCTTAGTATTACTACAAAAAATTGACGTGACATTACGGCTCGATTCCGTCACCGGAGATTGCCGCGTATGTCACCTATGCAACCACTCTTGGAGATGAAAAGTGAACTCGCGTTTTGTTTTTGGTCTTGCAGTTTTTGCTTATGCATGTGGAGCATCGGCGCAAAGCAGTGTCACGCTGTACGGTCTGATTGATTCAGGTCTCACGTATTCCACGAATCAAGGTGGTAAGAGCAGCGTTCAGGCGGTAAGCGGTGTGCCGGTCGGCAGTCATTGGGGCTTGACGGGAGCTGAGGATCTGGGCGGCGGATTGAAAACCGTGTTTAAGCTCGAAAGCGGCTTTAGCGGATTCACTGGGCAAGGCTATGGAAACAACGCCGAATTCACGCGACAAGCTTATGTCGGTCTCGCCAGCAGCCAATTCGGCACGCTCACGATGGGTGTTCAATACGATTCGATCGTCGATTACGTTGCTCCGTACACGTCGAATGGCGGCTATGCAGGCTTGTACTTTGCACACCCTCTGGACGTCGACAATACCGACAACAGTGTGGTGGAGACCAACACCATCAAGTACAAAAGCGTGAACTATGGCGGTCTGACCTTCGGTGGGGTATATAGCCTTGGCGGCATTCCGGGGCAGTTCAACAAAAACGGGATGTGGAGTGCGGGTGCGAACTACTCGTACGGACCGTTTGGGGTCGGCGCTGCTTACCTTCGTGCAAACAGTCCTGCGAGCGGACTGAATAGCTACCTGCAAAACAGCGCTGCGTTCACCAACACCGTGTACGGAAGTTATCTGGCAGCGGCGAAGTACGAGAACATCCTGGGTGTGGGCGCTTCGTACACGCTGGGTCAAGCCAAATTTCTGCTGAGTTATACGAATACGCTTTTCGAAGGCGGCGATGCGGGACATAACGTGAGTTTCAAGAATCTCGAGGCCGCAGTGCACTATGACGTGACACCTTCGTTCAGCGTGCTCGGATCCTACACCTATACTTTCGGCGACAACAATGCGACGGACGCAAGTCCCAAGTACCACCAGTTCAACCTGTTAGCCGACTATTTCCTGTCGAAGCGAACCGATCTCTACGCGATGGCCATTTATGAGCAGGCCGCGGGAGCCGCGCAAGTCGCACAGATCACCGGTCTGGACGCGTCGAGCAACCGGCGTCAATTAGCGCTGCGCATTGCGATGAAACATACCTTCTGATTTGTCTGCACCCGATTGACGAACGTCGATTGAGGTACCCCGAGTCGTATCAACAGCTTTGGAAGGAAATGTATGGCATCTGCTCGAGATCAATTCGGCAGCCTGGGCGTCGCGTCGGCGTGCGCCTTTTCAGGGGCCGACGAGGTCGCCGCCGGACATACCGGCGCGTGCCTTGGCCCGCATTCAACGTCCTGCCTCAGTTAAAGAGGAAGCATCATGAGCGTCTATGTGCGTATCGCCGCGGTAATGTTTCTCAACTTTTTTATCTGGGGGGCGTGGTTCGTCACCGCAGGGCTCGTCTTGAGCAAGCATGGATTGGGCAGCGAGATCGGCAATGTTTATTCGCTCGGCCCAGTCGCGTCGCTGATCACACCGTTTCTATTCGGCTATCTGATCGACCGGTACTTTAGCGCCGAACGCGTTTTGGCCGTTCTGCACCTGATCGGCGCGGTGCTGCTCGCGCTGGTTCCGTCGTTGATCGAACATCATGACGCGTTCTGGCTGCTGGCCACGCTGTTCGTCTACAACATGTGCTTCATGCCGACCTTGTCGCTGACCAATAACGTCGCCTTCCACCATCTGGGTACAGCGGAGAATTTTCCCTATCTGCGCATATTCGCCAATGTGGGGTGGATCGTGCCGGGCTTTTTCATCGGATCGCTGGGGTTGTCGGATAGTACGGTGATCTTCGATATCGCTGCCGTGTCCTCGGCGATCCTCGGGTTCGTCAGCCTGACTTTGCCGAAACGACGGCCGAACGCTACGACTCTCGCACAACGAGGTTCTTCCTTCCGGGACGGTCTCGTGCTGTTCAAGCATGGGCAATTCGTCATTTTGCTGCTGTGCATGATGTTGATTACCGTGCCGCTGACGTTTTACTACGCGTACACCGCGACGTTCGCCGATGCCGTCGGCTTCAAGCAGGTCGGCACCGTGATGACCATCGGCCAATTGAGCGACCTCGTGGCGATTGCGTTGATCCCCCTCCTGATCAAGCGTGTCGGCTATAAATGGATGATTCTGGCGGGCATGATCGGATGGATCGTCCGATACTGTTTGTACTCTGCCGGCTCGTTGCCGCCGAGTCTGACGCTGGTTTTCATCGGCATAGCGATCCACGGCATCTGTTATGACTTTCTATTCGTGACCGCCTTCATCTACACGGAGAAGATTGCTGGGGCAGCGGCCAAAGGACAAGCGCAGGGTCTGGTAATGTTCTTCACCTACGGCCTCGGCATGCTGATCGGCGCTCAGGTCGCCGGGCATCTCTACAACTCGTACGTGCCGGCGGCGTCTGGCGGACTCGCTCTGGCAAGCTGGAAATCGTTCTGGCTTTATCCGCTCGGTCTCGCCTGCGTTGCGGCCTTCGTGCATCTGATCGGCTTTCGCGGACGGCAGAAAGCGGAGTCGACCCAGTCGCTTCCCGCCTGAGGGCGCGAGCATCGGCCCGACGCACGGCGACTTTGATTAGCAGGACGGTCGGCCATAGAAGGACGACCGAAAAAACGTTAGTTGAAAGGAGAAGGGAAATGAGCAGCACCAAGACCGAGTTGGCGCAACTTTACGCGAGCACCGATGCGCTCGGACTCGCCGCGCTGATAAAGCAGAAGCAGATTTCGCCGCTCGAACTGCTCGAGGTGGCAATCGATGCGGTTGAGACTTTGAATCCCCAGTTGAACGCAGTCACTCAGAAAGCCTATGAGCAGGCCCGGAAAGAAGCGACGCAGGTGTCGCTCAGCAGTACGTTTGCCGGGGTGCCGTTTCTTCTCAAGGATCTGGCAACGGCTGCCGCGGGCACACAAACAACCAACAGTTGTCGTTTCTATAAAAAATTCAATCCGGTCTCAACGGCTGATAACGAAGCAGTTCGCCGAATGCGCGCTGCCGGTCTGGTGCCCTTCGGCTTTACTAACGTTCCGGAAAACGGCTGGGCATTGACGACCGAGCCCGCGCTTAACGGGCCGACGCGTAACCCCTGGAATCCGCAACTGACCCCGGGCGGCTCCAGCGGTGGCGCGGCCGCTGCCGTCGCTTCGCGCATGGTGCCGCTTGCGGAGGGAAGCGACGGGGCCGGCTCCATCCGTATGCCGGCCGCCATGTGCGGAACGGTGGGACTCAAACCGTCGCGCGGCCGTATCACCTTGTCGCCAGCGGCCGATTTCTGGCACGGGGGCGCTGTGTTCCTGTGTCTGTCGCGCTCGGTTCGGGACACCGCGGCCTACCTTGACGCGGTCGCCGGCGCACGTGCTGGCGAGCCGTATGCTCTGCCGCTGCCGGAACAGTCGTTCTCCGATATCGCGTTGAAGCCGTCGGGCAAGCTGCGCTGTGCTTTTAGCGTGACACTTCCCGGCGGCGGCAGTGTCGATCCCGAGGTGGCGGAAGCAGTCCGGGCGACAGCCCGTCAGGTCGAAGCGCTCGGCCATAGCGTCGAAGAGCACGATCTCGCCGTCAACCCGGCAGACGCGTGGAAAGCATACCGGCAGGTGATCGCGGTTCAAGCCGCGGTTCAGTTCGACGCCGCGGCTGCGACGTTCGGCCATCCGCTGACTCGGGACGACGTCGAGGCCTACACGTGGGAGAACGTCGCGAAAGGGCGCAGCATTGATGGGCTGCAGCACGCGAAAGATATCGACACGATTCGCTATGCAGCCATCGATATCGCCCAGGACCTTGCCCCTTTTGACGTTTTCATCACGCCGGTAATGCGCCGTACCGCGTTCGCGCTCGGTTCGTCTTATCAGATGAGCAAAGGAGACTACGAGGCATATAACGCCGAATTTCTGCCAGACACCGCGTTCCTGTTTCCGTTCAATGTCGGTGGCCAACCGGGCATTTCGCTGCCGTTGTACACCAGCAGTGCGGGACTCCCGATCGGTGTTCAGTTCGTCGGCCCGCTCGGCGGCGAAGGTACGCTTCTGCAACTGGCTACTGCGCTGGAAGAAGCCCACTCCTGGCACGAGCGTTATCCAGACATCCACTATTGACTGTTCAGCTACGCTGAGTCATTCCAACTAGGTGACGAGCGTGTCCTACTTGCCCAATCAGTAGGTAGTGGTTCGCGCTCGATTCCGCAATTCTCGTCGCAGGCTTAAAGGAGCAAAGCTGTTTGAATGACGATCGCGGTTACGCATTCGTCTCGGTGTTCGCATTGGCGAGCGGCCAGTCTAGCTCGAAGGCGTTCGTTATAGGCGAGAAGTGGCTACCGTTCGCAACGGGTCGAGAGTACGCGTTCGTTGATGCCACAGCGGTCGTTCGAGATTGCCGTTGTTGAACGACCGCTGTGGTGCAGTGAGGGCGCATGCCTACATCAACATGCCAAAGCAAAGTCGGCTCAGGCGCGCGTCCGCCGGCCGACGTAGTTAGGCGAGCGGCGGTTGGACAATGAAAATCGTCGCCGCAGTCGAGACAACCTAAGGCCGTCGAGTGCCAGAAAGAAATGCCGGTGTCGCGGACGGTATCGGGGCCAAAATTGGCCCAAGCAAAGCTTAGCGTTGGCTTTGCGGCGGGTGGTTATCAATCTCGAGTGGGCATTTGAGATAGCGCGACACGACGACAGGATCGGAAGCGCCATGCGTGCCGGTTTCGAGTCTGTAGCTCCATTGAGCTTGGAGTATGGGTAAGATGATGAGTAGGCCGTGTTCGGGCAGAGCGGGAGTCATACCTGGCCGAGCATTGCGGTCAATTGTTGGAGGGGGCTGCCTTCCGCCGGAACGCCTTGTGGGCGCTCCTTCAGGCTATCGTCGACGTTGTGACTCTTGGGCTTTTCCAGGCCGCCAGAGCGCTGATTTCAAAGCAGTCAATGGGTAACGACGTGCTTGCTGCTTCCGCTACGATCCCGCACAATTTCCACACGAAGTATGGGTAGGAAGATGGGTGAACGTCCTATATGGGCTTGAGATCGCGCGACCTTGACGGGCAGCCGCCCGGCTGCAACGGGTCATACTGGGCCGCTCATCATCAAACTGAGCTCGACCAGGAACAGTCGCTCGCTTTGCTTTCTCGAACGGCGGCTCGCGCAGGATGAACTGCCCCTCCTCGAAGGAGGGTTGGCACTCGATTCAACAGGGCGGTCGCGTCGAGATTGATCCGTGCGGGGAGAGCGTTCCCGCGAGCTTACTGAACGCTGAACCCGTCACATGGCCTTCAGATTCGGCAGCAGTCTTTCGCACTCTCGCTTGACAACGCGATAGCACTCACACACCCGCAGTTCGAGCCCAGGCCGGTCTAGGACTTCAATGCGGCCATAGCTGTAATGGATAAGCCCGGCGTCCTGCAGTTTCAAGGCCGCTTCCGTCACGCCGGCTCGCCGAACACCGAGCATGTTGGCGATCAGTTCCTGCGTCATCGTCAGTTCGTTCGAGGTTAGACGATCAAGGCTTAGCAGCAGCCACCGGCAGAGTTGCTGGTCAATTGAGTGGTGCCGGTTGCACACGGCGGTCTGCGCCATCTGCGTGATCAATGCCTGGGTATAGCGCAGCAACAGGCGTTGTACCGCACCCGCGCGATGGAATTCCCCTTTCAGCACGTCAGCATTCAGTCGATACGCTCGTCCTGCGCTTTGGACTACTGCACGGTTTGGCATGGTCTCACCGCCCATGAAGAGGGCAATGCCGACGATCCCTTCGTTTCCCACAATGGCAATTTCAGCGGATGCGCCGCTTTCCAATACGTACAGCAACGACACGATGGATGTTGATGGGAAATAGACATGGTCGAGCGGGTCGCCAGCCTCGTAGATGACCTGTCCCAATGACAGCTCCACGGGTACCAGATGCGGTGCAATACGTGCCCACTCCGCCTCGTCCAGTACCGCGAGCAGGTGATTGCCGGTTCGATGATCTTCCTTCAACATGTACTGCTTCCCTCAGGGGTCGTCTGAAAATCTTGTCGGTTCGTCGTTCTGTTCCGACGAGTGACACATCAATGCTGAAATCCGAAGCACCGTGCGTGGTACGTAGAACCTGGAGTCGTTAGCCCGTTTCACCTCCCATGCGCTTTCGCGCTTGCCCATTTGCGACGCGCGCCGATATACGCGAAATGCTCGTCCGCTGGAAGCTCGAACAATCGCTGTGTAATAAGCGCTACACTGGCACTCCAGCAGTCTCCAGCGGCGCGCCATGAATGATTCCAATAACACTTTTACTGCGCCCGACCTGGCAGTTGCTCCTCGAATAGTCGCGATTGGTGCGTCGGCCGGTGCCCTTCATGCACTGAGCCTCTTTTTTAGTTCGGCCTCGGCGATTCCGGACGACGTCGCCTTTGTGATCGTTGTTCATCTGGCGCCGGGTTCTGACAGCCATCTGCCGGCCTTGCTGGCCAAAGACACCCTTTTACCCGTGTCAGCGATCGAAGACGGCGCACGATTGCGTGCGGGGCAGGTCTACGTCATTCCGCCGAAAGTGTCGGTGGTGATTGAACAGCACACTTTTCGACTGCGTGCCGTCGTTGATCGTCCAGCAATCCCCATGCCAATCGACGAGTTTTTTACGTCGCTGGCCGCTGACCAGCATGATCGTGCTATCGGGATTGTGCTCACGGGCGCGAACGCGGACGGCTCGGCAGGTCTTAGAGCGATCAAGGCTGAGGGCGGTATGGTGATGGCGCAAACGCCGGAAACGGCCGAGCACAGCGCAATGCCAAACTACGCAATCGCCACGGGGTTGGTGGACTACGTGCTCCCGGTCGAACAACTGCCTGCTGCGCTGTTCGATTACATCAGACGATCCGCGCGCGGGATGCCACAGGTCGCGGTTGATCCTGCACAGCCGGTTGATCTCGAACCAGTGCTCAGAGCACTCGCTGTTTCCGGCTCGGATTTCAGGGGCTACAAACGGGGGACGCTTCAACGTCGCATTGCCCGTCGCATGACGGTCAACCGGGTCGACAGCCTGGACGCGTATTGCGACGTCCTGAAAGCTTCGGTAGAGGAGGCTCAGGCGCTTAGCCTGGACATGATGATCGGTGTGACGGAGTTCTTCCGCGATCCCGATGCCTGGACCGCATTATCCGATCGCGTTCTGGCCGCACTTCTCGACGAGCCAGAAAGCGAGCAGCCGGTTCGAGTATGGGTGCCCGGGTGTGCAACGGGCGAAGAGGCTTATTCGATGGCCATGTTGCTGACTGAAGAAATCGAGAAGCGGCAGGCAACGCGCCCGTTCATGATCCTTGCCTCTGATGTGAATCGGGTGGCGCTGGCGCGCGCACGGCAGGGCGTCTATTCATCCAGCGTGGCGTCACCGGTTGGTGAGGCGCGGCTCGAGCGATTCTTTCAGGCTCACAACGACGGATTCCAGATCCGGCAGGAACTTCGTGAAACGGTTTTGTTTACTCCGCAGAACCTGATTGCCGACCCGCCGTTTTCCCGGGTCGATCTGATCAGTTGCCGGAACCTGCTGATCTACCTCGAACCGGAAGCGCAGCAACGGGTGTTCGAGCTGTTCCACTTCGCGCTTAATCCGACGCGCTATCTGTTTCTTGGCCGTTCGGAGAGTACCGACCCCGATTCGACACAATTCAGGGAGGTGTCCAGAGCCTGGAGGATTTATCAACGCAGTCCGGCCGTGACGTCGGCACCCAGTGGCTACCGGTTTTCCGCCAGAACGACACGCCGCGAGGAATTCCCACCAGCGAGCCGTATCGGGGTCCGCAGCAAAGGTTATGCGGAACTGGTCAACGCCACCTTGCTCGAAGAGCACCATGCCGCATCGGTACTCATCAATTCCTCCCACCAGGTGCTCTACGTGAGCGGCTCGACGGACGAATATCTGACGCAACCGGCAGGTGAGCCCACCGGCAACATTCTCGACATGGCGCGCGAAGGCCTGCGCCTCAAACTGCGGATTGTATTGCGCCGGGCAACGCAGGATCAGGGAGGCTCACCGGTCAGTGAAGTCGTTGCTGACGGAGGCGCGCCCGCGGTGAAAATCACGGTGACGAGATCGTTCGACACGACCCACGCCGGCAAGGCATTGCTTGTTCTCTTCGCCAGGTTGCCGACGGTTGACCGGCCTGTATCGACAGCCCCCTCGGGCGCCGACTCCGACCTCTGGCACCTCGAGAGCGAATTGCGCACCACACAGGTGGAGCTCGGCAGCACGATCGAGGAGCTAGAAGAGAGCAACAGCGAATTGCGGGTATCGAACGAAGAAATCCTTTCGATGAACGAGGAGCTGCGCTCCGCGAACGAAGAGCTTGAAACCTCGAAAGAGGAACTGCAGACTGTCAACGAACAGTTGAATGCCCTCAATTCCCAGCTTGAGCTGAAGATTCATCAGATGGAGCTCCTCAACGAGGACGTCACAAATCTGCTGGCCAGCACGGATATCGCGACGCTGCTTCTCGACCGACAGAGTCTGATCAGACGATTTACCCCCAGTGCGGCGAGAATCCTGGGACTTGGGCCACCTGACATCGGACGCAGAATAGTAGACGTCCTCGGCAACCCGCTCGGCGACGCTTTATCTTCAGAAGTCGACCGGATACTGCAGGGCTTCGATCAGAAGGTCGACAAGGAAATCGAAACCGCGACTGCGGAATGGTATGTTCGCCGTGTTACGCCATATATTACGGTTCGCGAAGCGCCGCCTGCTGGCGTCGTGGTCACCTGGACCGATATTACCCACGTCAAGCTGGCCGACGAACGCGCCCGGCGCCTTGCGGCGGTGGTTCAGGATTCAAACGACGCCGTGACGGTATTCGACCTCAAAGGCCGTTTTCTCGCTTGGAACCGCGCTGCGGGCTCAATGTATGGCTATAGCGAGATCGAAGCGTTGGGCATGACAGTCTCCGACCTGGTGCCGCGCGGTGCCAGGCAGGATCATCTCGACTTCATCCGTCATGCTGAGCACAACGAGGCGCTGCATTCCTACGAAACACAGCGGGTAACGAAGGACGGGCGCGTGATCGATATTTGGCTGACGCTGTCGGTCCTGTCGGACAACGGGGGCAACGCTATTGCGGTTTCATCGACTGAGCGCGACCTCGTTAACCGCAGCGCGAGCAATGCTCATCTTCGCGAGCGCGCTGAGCAGTTGGCGTTGGCCGACCGGCGGAAAAACGAATTTCTGGCAACGCTCGGCCATGAACTGCGTAACCCACTTGCGGCCCTGGTCTCCGCAGGAAGTCTGCTCGTGTCGGAAACGGTCGCGAATCCCCAGAAGACCTGGGCCGCCGGCGTCGTACAACGGCAGGGTAGCGCGATGATGCGCCTCGTGAACGACATGCTCGATATCTCCAGGATAACAAGTGGCAGTATCGAGTTGAATCGACAGACGGTTCTGCTCAAAACAATCATTCAGAGCGCAATCGAGGTTTGTCAGCCCATTGTTGATGAGCGTCGTCATACGCTGTCCGTCTCCTTGCCGGAAGAGCCCGTCTGGCTGAACGCGGACCCGACACGCCTGTCACAGGTCGTCGAGAATATCGTGATCAATGCCGCGAAATATACCGCGCCGGGTGGATCCATACAGTTGCGGGCAACCAGAAAGGCCCATCGGCTTTCGCTCAGCATCAAGGACAATGGAAGAGGTATCCCGTCCTCGATGCTGGGAAGCCTTTTCGACATGTTCGTTCAAGGACCCGTATCCGATAGTCAGCGCCAGAACGGCCTTGGTGTGGGCCTGTCGGTAGTGCGGCGGCTGGTCGAGTTGCACAGCGGCTCGGTTCGGGCCATCAGCGACGGTCGGACCGGCAGTGAATTCGTCGTCGATCTGCCACTTGACCTGGGGCTCGTCACCGGGGAGCGGATGAATACGCAGCCGACACCCGTTGCCGTGCGTCCAAAGCGGATTCTCATCATTGACGACAACGCGGATGCGAGCGAGGCGCTGGCAATGCTTCTGACGAATGACGGCCATCGGGTCGAAACCAGCCTGGAAGGGGTTTTGGGAATCAGCGTGGCGGAAACTTTCAATCCCGATGTCGTACTTCTCGACATTGGACTCGCCGGCATGGACGGTTACGAGGTAGCGAGAAGGCTACGCGAATCCAGAGCCAATCGAAACGCAATGCTGGTCGCCACTACCGGCTACGGACTGCCGGCAGATCGCCGCAGGTCGGCCGAGGCTGGGTTCGACCATCATCTGACCAAGCCGGTCGACTATGAAGCCTTGCTCAGGGTAATTGCCACGGGGACAGAGGGAACCGCGAGCGATAGGCACGGCTAGCGCTCTGGCGCCTGGATGTGCCGCCGGTTCTGTGCCGCCATATAATCTGTTATGGACTGGGGGGCAACTGCGCTTGCCTATCTTCCTTATCGCAATCTTACGAATACGACGCCACTTCTTTCGCGATTTCGGGGGTGTCTCATGTCGAGTATCAATCAACCTCGCGACAACCATCTGCTTGCCGTGTTGCCTGAAGCAGAATGGGCCCGTATCGGACCGCACGTGGTGCAAATGGATATGCCGCTGGGTCAGGTTGTCTACGAATCCGGTGACCGCCTCGATCACGTCTATTTCCCGTCCACTGCGATTGTTTCTCTGCTGTATGTAATGGAAGACGGCGCGTCCGGCGAGATTGCGATCGTTGGCAATGAGGGGGTGGTGGGCATTGCTCTCTTCATGGGCGGCGACACCACGCCAAGCCGGGCTGTTGTGCAGAGCGCGGGGAAGGCGTACCGGCTGGAGGCTCGCATTCTTAAGGAGGAGTTTCATCGTGCCGGCCCAATGCAGCGACTGCTGCTGCGCTATACCCAGGCACTAATCACCCAGATGGCGCAGACCGCGGTGTGCAACCGGCATCATTCGATCGACCAGCAGTTGTGCCGCTGGCTGCTGCTTAGCATCGACCGCCTGCCGTCCAATGAGCTGAAGATGACTCAGGAACTGATTGCCAACATGCTTGGGGTGCGCCGGCCCGGTGTCACCGAAGCGGCGATGAAGTTGCAGGAGGCCCGTCTGATCCGTTACAGCCACGGTCACATCGAAGTGCTGGATCGACCGGGGCTTGAAAAGCGCGTGTGTGAATGCTACGGGGTGGTGAAGCGGGAATTCGACCGCCTGTTGCCAGACTTGAGAGCGCTATAGGCCACCTATGATGTGCGCGGGAGCGCGGCCCTCGTTCGGCAACCTCCGGCATTGCGGCGCGACGGCGACCAGAAGCTGCCTACATGCGTTGAGTTGCGAGAGGAACTCATGGCGATGTGGGACCGCTCCAATGTGCCGTGTGAGCAGTTGCTCCTTCAGTTGCAGGATTGGTGCCGTCGCGCCGAACTAAGCGGGATTGATGCCTTTGCGGAGTTTTCATTTCGCCCCCGCGAGTACGCTTGAGCGACGGCATGGCACTGTGCTGACCTTTGCCGGTACCCGGGGACGATGCTGCGACGCGCAGGCAATCTTGACGGCGGCGGCCGCGCGTATGCGCTTTGGCCGCACGGCGGAACTGATTTGCACCGCTCCAGTATTAGCTCATCTGAGGACTACCCGGAGCTAGTCCGGCGCGTACTTGAACTCGGGCAACGCCCGCAGGGATTCTTTGGTCGCATCCGGTAGCCGCATTTGTTTGTCGACGATCTGGACACTGCTGAACGGTATCGCGACCAGATGAGTCCCCATGCCCAGAAACCCGCCCACTGAAAGGATAAGGTACGGCGTCGGATCAGCCGGACCGACGATCACATCGTCGATAGTCCCGATCGTGTCCTTGTTGCGGTTGTAGACGGAAGAACCGTTGATCTTGGAGGCGCGATACCCGCTCGCCAGTTGTACTACGTCGACTCGTTTCGCATTGATAGTTTGCGGTGTTCCTTGAGCCCAAAGCGGCCCGCTTGTCATCGCCGTGACCAGCAGAACCACAGACAATGAATGATTAATCCGTTTCATGGTGACCTCACTCTGTTTAGGATGCGGTGCGGTCATGCGCCTTGCTTCCTAGCGCTGACGCTTCACGCAACCGCACATGACGCGAGGTGCTACCGGGTCAGCGCCGCACCACGCTCGAACTCGTTGAAGAACCTAAGCAAGCGGGCTACACGTCTGGTTCCGTCGGGCAGGAGGGCTTGCTTTGCTTCCAGGGAAGTGATGCGTTGCCGCCAGTACGATAGTGACAGCGGATTGCCCCGTTCGAGCATCGGCAGAACGTACTCAAGGTGGGCGAGATCTTTGGCGAACTCATGCATGGACATTTTTTTCCTTTAGGAGGCTGGTCAATGCCTCTGCCGTAAGGTATGTCGGCTTTGAGCCAATGTCTGCACGTTACCGTACAAGCCGAAAATTAGCGTCCACACGCCATAGATAGCCGGCAGTTTGTACGCTGACGTACCGCTTGCAGAGTCGATCGGGCGTAGTGTCAGAGTCGCTATCTGAGGAAGTGGAGGCCACAATGCTGCGAAGAACTTTTCTATTTACGACACCCGGTTCGATCCTCGCGATCGGGCTAGCGCTGTCAGCTTGCACCACAACAAGCCCGTCCGACGCCAGTGGTGCACAGATGAACAAGCGTCATAGTATCGACGCAGGTGTGGATTCGACTTTGGGACGTCTCTACACCGCCGCAAACGGATCGCGCGAACTAGTGCAGAAGGCCCGTGGGGTGCTGGTATTCCCGTCGGTCATCGATGCGGGCTTCGTTATCGGCGGCCAGTATGGCGAGGGCTCGTTGCGGGTTGGCGGGCGTACCGTCGGGTACTACAGCACGGCAACGGGGTCGATTGGCTGGCAAGCCGGCGCGCAGTCGAAGGCGATCGTCTTTCTGTTCATGACGGAGGAATCGCTGGCGAAATTCCGTAACAGCGAAGGCTGGTCGGCGGGCGGCGATGCGTCGGTGGCGTTGCTGAAGATCGGTGCGAACGGCAATGTCGATACGGGTACCGCAACCGGTCAGGTGGACGCGTTCGTGCTGACCAACAGTGGGCTGATGGCAGGCGTGACGCTCGACGGCACGAAGGTCAGCCGGCTCAAAACCCTGTAACGCGAGCGGATCGAGGCTCGCATTCGGTGTGTGCTGCGTGCGAGCGAGGAGAGAATCATGCACATGCTCACGAGTGCAGGTCCACTAGTCTCATTGATTGCCGGCATCCTGATTCTTGTCGTGCCACGTCTTTTGAACTACATCGTGGCGATCTATCTGATTGTGATCGGATTGCTGGGGCTTTTCGGAAGTCACATTCACTGAACGCGCGTTTTCCAGCTGAGAGACAACGCGGTGAATCGGGCGCAGGGAAGCCGAAACGGAGTATCGAACATGTTGCGCAATATAGAGTTTTTACAGGGATCCACCGTCAAGGCGAACGACGGTGACGTCGGAACCGTCACGCAAGTCTACTTCGATGACGAAGCGTGGGGCGTTCGCTATCTGGTGGTCGAAACTGGTGACTGGCTCAGGGATCGGCAGGTGCTGATTTCTCCGTATGCCGTTTCTCACTCGGATCCTGGATCAAGCGCCGTGCATGTGAAACTCACGCGGCAACAGGTGAGGGACAGTCCGAATATCGACGCGCATAAGCCTGTGTCGCGTCAACATGAGATCCAGTACCTGCGATACTACGGCTATCCGACGTACTGGGGCGGAGCAAATGTGTGGGGAATGGGGGCCTATCCCGCATTCGACGGACCCGCTGCGACGGCGGCACTCCCATTGGGCGTTTCTCCGCTTGTCGACCCGGACCCCGAGGCCGACGAGCCGCCGGTGGACACCCATTTGCGAAGCACCGAAGCGGTGAAGGGGTACCACATCGAAACGATCGACGGCAGCATCGGTCACGTTTCCGGTTTTATCTTCGACGATGAAACCTGGGTCATACGCTATCTGACCGTCGATACGCGCAACTGGTGGCCCGGCGGCAAGGAAGTCCTGCTGGCGACAGAATGGATCGAATTGATCGACTGGTTCGGCTCAACCGTTTCAACGACGTTAACGCGCGATGCGATCAAGCAAAGCCCGGCATACGACGATGCGATTCCAGTCGATCGGGACTACGAAACGGCGTTGTACGAGTTTTACGGCAGGGAGGGGTATTGGTCGAAAGAGAGGACTGCTTTGCCGGGTGAACGAATGATCGCACCATGAGCCCCGATGCCGGGGTATTCGGCCTCGACGGGTCATAGGTCTTAACGAAAGGCTGTGACCCGTCTGTCCTTCCCCCTAGATTGCGCGCAGATCGGGCAAAAGCCGTTCAAATTCACGTCTGACAACGTCATAACATTCGCAGACGCGCTTCTCGAGGCCGGTCCTATCCAGCACCTCGATATGGCCATAGCTGTAGCGGATCAATCCTGCATCCTGGAGCTTTGTGGCGGCTTCGGTCACACCGGAGCGGCGCACACCCAGCATATTGGCGATCAGTTCCTGAGTCATCTTCAACTGATGGGACGGTAATCTGTCAATGCTCAGGAGCAGCCAGCGGCACAACTGTTGATCGATCGAATGATGCCTGTTGCAGACCGCGGTTTGCGCCATCTGGGTAATCAGCGCCTGAGTGTAGCGAAGCAGCAGCCGTTGCACCGGGCCGGCGCGATGAAACTCCTCCTTAAGAATGCGAGCCTCCAGCCGGTAAGCGTGGCCTGCGCTTTGCACAACGGCGCGGCTGGGCGTGGTTTCTCCACCCATAAAAAGCGCAATGCCGACGAGCCCTTCATTACCGACGATCGCAATCTCGGCGGATGCGCCATCTTCCATGACGTACAGCAGCGAAATGATGGCGTTGGTGGGGAAATAGACGTGATCGAGGCGGTCGCCGGATTCGTATACCACTTGTCCCAGCGGCATATCGACCGGCACTAGATGCGGTTCGATACGTTTCCATTCTGCCTCCGGCAAGACCGATAGCAGGTGATTCTCGTTGGGTTGATGCGATTTCGACATCGTCGCTCCTCGACATGCCTGTGCAATCCGGGTGGCGATCCGGGCGAGCCTTACCCCATTATAGGGCAGCCCTACCAGACGCCGCACTGAGGTAGCGAAACATCGGTTGGATTGAGTACCCACGCAGGATGGCGTGATCGTGGGTGAATTCATCGCAATGGCCGCGGGTACGAGCCGGCCGGTCAGGCCATGCACCACCAGTATCGTGCCGCTGATGCCGCCGCTCGGCAGCACCTGATCGGTAAAGACCTTGGCTATGCCCAGTGGAATCAGGGTGCGCAGGGAGAGTGGATGACCGGCCTGGCGCAAGGCGGCGCGCCAGACGAACGCCGCGCTGACATACGTACCGGACTGAACTGCAAGCGCGGCCAGCATCCAGGCTGGCCGCGCCGAGCGGATCAGTTCGGTCATCTTTTGCAGCGAGCCGATGTGAAGCACCACCAGAATGACGGCGATAAAGCCCATTAGTCCGATGATCCAGAACATGAATGAGCGCAGCCGCGATGTTTTGCCGAGCAACCCGGGAGCGATGTGCACGAGGCCGGTCTCGGCGACCGCCTTCGTTCCGGGCCGCAACGCGCCGCTTCCCGGCATAAGCGGGGGGCGGACGGAGAGGAGTTGCGGAGTGCTCATTGGAGGGATGCGATTGGAAGGTGCTGCAAGAGGTCAAGCCAGGGCGGCAATCCCGCCGCCCTGGTCGCCTGAAACACGTTGCTCGCGAGCTGGCGCGATGTCGGTACGGTGCCGTACTGGTGCCGTACTCGTTCGGTCCAGCATGCCACCGCCATGCGGTTCGCCACCGTACCGACTTTTTTCAAAGGACGCGGCAGAGTGGCTTCAGATGAAGACAGTTGCGCATCACATCAGGCGCCCAAATAGACGCGTCGCTGCGTACGGGCCGACCCCATGCAACCGGAGTTACCGACAATGAAAGCACTCGTTTATCTTGGTCCTGGCAAGAAGGCCGTTGAAGAACGAACCAAGCCGGAGATAGAGGCGTCCACCGACGCGATCGTCAAGATCAGTAAGACGACAATTTGCGGTACGGATCTCCACATTCTCAAAGGTGACGTTCCGACCTGCCAGCCGGGACGCGTGCTTGGTCACGAAGGCACCGGCGTGATCGATCAGGTCGGTGCAGGTGTCACCGCGTTCAAACCGGGTGAGCAGGTCCTCATTTCATGCATCAGCGCATGCGGAAAGTGCCTGTACTGTCGCAAACTTATGTATTCCCACTGCGTCAGCGGTGGCTGGATTCTTGGCAACAAGATTGACGGTACACAGGCCGAGTTCGTGCGGATTCCGCACGCGGATACCAGTCTCCACCGGATTTCCGGCGATGCTGACGAAGAGGCGCTGGTGATGCTGAGCGATATCCTGCCGACAGGCTTTGAGTGCGGTGTGCTTAATGGCAAGGTGCAGCCCGGTAGTACCGTGGCTATTGTCGGCAGCGGGCCGATTGGGCTCGCTGCGCTGCTCACAGCAAGGTTTTACTCTCCAGCCAAGATCATCATGGTTGATCTCGACAACAGCCGACTCGAGACAGCGCAGCGCTTCGGTGCCACGGCCGTGGTCAACAGCGGGGACGGCAAGGCAGTCGAGGCGCTGATGAAACTCACGGCCGACCGCGGCGTCGACACCGCAATAGAGGCAGTCGGCATTCCGGCTACCTTCGAGTTGTGCGAGGCGATCATCGCGCCTGGTGGGACGATTGCTAATATTGGCGTACATGGCGTTAAAGTGGATCTTCATCTCGAACACCTGTGGGACCGTAACATCACCATCACCACGCGACTTGTGGATACCGTCAGTACACCGATGCTGCTGGACACATTACGCGCTCGCAATCTCGACGCCGGGCTTCTGATCACACATCGCTTCAGATTCGATCAGATTCTCGATGCGTACGAGACCTTCGAGCATGCTGCAGACACGCACGCGCTGAAAGTGATCATCGCGGCGTAGCCGTTTCGCCACGATCTTACCGGTGCTGCTTTAGCGCGGCATTGTCAGCATCGCAGCGGCAACGTCGGCATGATCCGTTTGGGCCGGCTCTACGTGCGCGGTTTGCATCTGGCGGCTCGGCACCAGCAACACTGGACAGTTGGCGCTGCGCACCACGCGCTCGGCGACGCTGCCGAGAAACAGCCGTTTGAAGCCCCGTCGTCCGTGCGTGCCAAGCACCAGAAGGTCCGCATTGAATTCGTTGGCCGTGATGCGGATGCGCTCTGAGATATCTTCGCCGATCGGCGCGACGTCCACCATCCGCGGCGTGCCGGTCACGTTTTCGCGTTTCATACGCGCCAGGGTGTCCGCCAGCAAGCGCTGACCTTCTTTCACGAACGCGTCATGCAGGATCGTTGGATCGTAGCCGGAGGCGTCGTACGCCATCAACGGATTGTCGACGACATAAATCGGTTGCAATTGCGCGCCGCTCTCGCCAGCGAGTTGTAAAGCGGCGGCGAACGCATGTTCAGACGTTTCACTGCCGTCGATCGCTACAAGAATGTGTTTGTACATATCGACCTCGAAGAGTTCGTTCGGACGGTGGCCGCCGTCGCGGGATTGAGATGTGTGAACTCACAGCGCAACAGCTTGAACCTTGCCGTCGCGATGTCCTTGCCGAACTGCATGGCAAGGTCGATTGCATCGTCGAAAGTGGCGGGGCGCCCAGCGTCGAATACGGTCGAGTAGCACAGCGCAGTGAATAGCACTACCTTGCGCTCAATGCCGGTGTAATGCAATGAACGGATCACCTGGAATGCCGCAATGCAGTACGGCACCGTACCGACTTCGATCCGTCGTGCGCGCACCGTGAGTACGGAAGCTTCCCCGTCTGCCCAACATCCCCTTTCCCTTCGCTCGGGTGCTCGTTCTCGCACCTTCCGCGTTCATTTCAAGCAAGGAGTGTCACGACATGACCTTTCTAAAATCCCCTCCCGCTACGCCCGATGCTGTTGCAGACGAATACGCCGCGACGATCTCCGGCTCTTCGCTGCCGAAGTACCGGATTCCAGAGACCTCGTCCGACCGCCGCGCGGTATTCGATCTGGTACGTGACGAGTTATTCATGGACGGCAACTCGCGACAGAACGTCGCGACGTTTTGCACCACCTATGCCGACGACGAGGTTCGCCGGCTGATGGATCTGTCGATCGACAAGAACATGATCGACAAGGACGAGTATCCGCAAACTGCGGAGATCGAAATGCGTTGCGTGCATATGCTTGCCGACCTGTGGCATTCCCCGAAGTCTTGGAAGACCACCGGTTGTTCAACGACGGGGTCGAGCGAGGCCTGCATGCTCGGTGGTCTCGCGCTCAAGTGGCAGTGGAAGAAGCGCCAGGAAGCCCAAGGCAAACCGGCCGACAAGCCGAACTTCGTCTGCGGGCCGGTGCAGGTGTGCTGGGAAAAATTCGCCCGGTACTTCGACGTCGAGATGCGGCAGGTTCCGCTCAGCGGCGACGCGACCGGACTGCGGCCGGAAGATCTGGCCCAGTATTGCGACGAGAATACCATTGGTGTCGTGGCCACGCTTGGCATCACGTTCACCTGCGTTTATGAACCGGTGAAGGCGCTGGCGACCGCGCTCGACGCCCTGCAAACCAATATTGGACTCGACATTCCGATTCACGTCGATGCCGCTAGCGGCGGTTTCGTCGCACCGTTCATCCAGCCCGATCTCGAATGGGACTTCAGCGTGCCCCGCGTCAAATCGATCAACGCGTCGGGTCATAAGTACGGGCTCGCGCCGCTCGGGGTCGGCTGGGTAGTCTGGCGCAGCACGCAGGACTTGCCCGACGACCTGATCTTCCGCGTTGACTATCTGGGCGGTGACATGCCGACGTTTGCCCTGAATTTCTCGCGGCCGGCCGGACAGATCATCGCGCAGTACTACATGTTGCTGCGCCTGGGCCGTGAAGGTTATCGACATATCCAGCAGGAATGCGCCGACACCGCGCAAGCGTTGGCCGACGGTCTCGCGAAGATCGACGCGCTGGAGATGATCTACGACGGGCGCGGCGCGTTGCCGGCTGTCTGCTACAAGCTGAAGCATCCTGAAACAGCGGGCTTTACGCTGTTCGATCTGTCTGATCAGGTACGCATGCGCGGTTGGCAGATCGCCTCGTACAAGTTGCCTGCGGGGCGCGAGGACACCGTCGTACAGCGCGTGTTGATCCGGCGCGGCGTGACCCGCGATATGGCGGCGATGTTGCTCAAGGACATCGGGCACGCGGTCGAGCATCTGACGAAGAATCCGGTGCTGCATTCCACCGCCGGCCCTACGTTCCATCACGATTGAGGTCACCTCGTTACAGGAGCGCACGAAATGGATAACAGCGTTACCACCTCGGCCGCGTTGCCGGCCGCAGACACCGCAAAGCGCGGTAAGTATCTGAGCGTCACGTCGATTGGTTTGATGACAGCCGCAGCCGTGGTCACCAGCCTGCGCGGACTTCCTTTGCTGGCGAAGGAGGAGATGACGATGTTCGTCTATCTCGCGTTTACCGTGGTTTTTTATCTGATCCCGGCGTCGCTGATTTCGGCTGAACTGGGCGGCGCTTTTGCGGACCGGCGCGGGGGGATCTATACGTGGGTCGCGGAAGCGTTCGGCACACGGTGGGGTTTTCTTGCAATCTGGCTGCAATGGATCCAGAACGTGGTCTGGTTTCCGGTCGCGCTGACATTCGGCGCGGCAGCGCTCGCGTACACGATCGGGCGGCCGGAGCTGGCGAAGAACGGTGTCTACGTGGGGATTTTCTGCATCGTCGCGTACTGGCTCGCGACGTGGGTCGTGCTGCAAGGCGTGGAAGTCTTCGCAAAGATCGCCAACTGGACCTTCGTGATCGGCACCATCGTACCGGGCGTGGTGCTGCTGGGGCTGCTCGGCTACTGGATCAGCAGCGGCCACCCGCTCGGCTGGCAACACCTGAACGATGCGGCACTGTCTCAGGATGGTCATTCCCGTTACTGGCCCGCGATTCACGGTTTCGGAACGATCTCGTTTCTTGCCGGCATCGTGCTGCTGTTTGCCGGTGTTGAGGTGCAGGCGGTTCACGTGATCGACATGCGCAGCCCGAGTCGCGGTTATCCGGCGGCCATAGGACTGGGGGCGCTGATTTCGGTGCTGATCTTCGCACTTGGTGCATTGCCGATCGCGGCAATCCTGCCGTACCAGAAGATCTCGCTGCAATCCGGCGTGTTCGACTCGTTTGGCGCCGTGCTTGCCGACATCTGGCACATGAACTGGGCTGTGTCGGGCTTGTCGCTGCTGGTCGGCGTCGGTGCAATCAGCGGCGTGCTGGCATGGCTCGGCAGCCCGTCGCGCGGCCTGCTCGAGACAGCGCATGAGGGCGAGTTGCCGCCGCTCCTTCAGGCGAAGAATAACAAAGGCATGCCGACTCATATTCTGCTGGCGCAAGGTCTGATAGTGACCGTCATTTCCTGCTTCTACTTCGTGATCCGTGATGTCTCGGTCGCGTTCTTCCTGATTTCTGCGATGACGATCGCGCTTTACCTGATCGCTTACATGTTGATGTATGCGGCGGCGATCCGGTTGCGTTACTCCGCACCAGCTTTGCCACGTCCCTTCACGGTCCCCGGAGGATCAGCCGGCATGTGGCTGACGGCCGGTGTAGGCTTCGCCGGCGTTCTGTTCAGTTTCGTCGTATCGTTCTTCCCGCCGGACCAGTTGCCGGTCGGCTCACCATGGCTTTACACGGGGTTGGTCGTGCTCGGCATCGTTGTGTTCGCAGGCATTCCGTTGATCATCCACCATGTGCGACGCAGCGACTGGGCGATTGCTCATGACGTGCCGCTTGTTAGTCCCGCTGCGATACCGCTGAAATAGGTGCGCGCGCTGATTTCCTGAATCGTCGCCGTCCATGAACGTGTGCTCCTCATGACCGGCGACGCCGTACCGACCCATCAGGCAGTTTCGGGAGTGGCGGGCTCGGTGGGCGTGACGCCTTCGTGCCAATCGAGAAGTGTCGGTTGGTAGGTCGTGAGCACGGCCTTTGCCCGCGCCATTTCATCCGGCGTGCCGTGAGCCATCACGATGAATCCATCGGCCTTGATGGCGGCCTCGTAATGGATCACTCTTTCTTTCGGCAACCCAGCATTGACGAGCGTTGCGCCCAAAGCACTGAGGGTGCCGACAACAACTGCCCCTTCCACCGTCGACACGATGATAACGGCGAGATGGCCCAGCACCACGATCGGCCCGAGCACCGGAATCGTCAGAAACACGCCGCCTATCAGCAGGCCCCACAGGCCGCCCCAGAAGGCGCCGTACTTGCCCCACATCTTCATGCGATCGCCGATCGTGTAGAGACCGACGATTTTTTCTTCGGTGTGGTAACCCTTGCCAACCACACTGAAATTCTTCATATCGAAGCCGCCGTCTATCAACTTGCGCACGGCGGCATCGGTCTTACGGTGGTCATCGAAGACCGCGATTACGACGTCATAGGGAGTCATGCGATTGTTCCTTGAGAAAATGAAAGGCAGCAGGCTGCTTTGCTGTGCCTGATAAGGTTTGGAAGTGTGGCCGCGTGCTATTTCCGATTGTTGAGCTCCGCACGTGCAAGCGTCTCAGCCGATTCCCATGCGAGATCTTCACTTTCGAAGAGCGTGGCGAGTTTGATGGTTTCATTGCCTTTTGGCGCACCTTTCGGAACGACGCACACGCTTGCCACCCAACCATCGGCTACGTGATCGTTGACACTCATGTGAGCGTCGTGTGTCTTGCTTGATATGGTCCTGTCTGTCATGGCGCCTCCCGGTCTGATTTTCAAAACGACGAGAGAAGTGAGAGCGCCACACCGAATACCAGACACGATCCGCAGGTGCTCCAGTTGAAGATTCGTCCAAGCATGATTTCTCCCCACTGGTCGACGATAGAAGACACGCTACGCGCACGCGCGGCACAAAGCGGTACGACAACGTACAGAGTTTGGTCTTTGTTCAAATGCGCAATCCACCGTGATTGTCATGGGATTTTCCAGATAGGAATGGGCGCCGGTCTGATATCTGTCTGCACGAGTTTTGCTGCGTTGTCGTATGTAGACTGCGGAGTTGCACACCGAACGGCATCTCCGCGGGCGCATTTGTTCGATCAGGACTATGTGCTCGTCATGGGCGAGCATCAATGCGATTTTTGAATTGAAATGGTATCGATTGTCCAATGCGAGTTGCTGAAAGCTGGAATAAAAAGTCGGTATCGGTGCTCATGAAGTCGCTGAGGGCCCGACAGCACAGCGGCCAGCCGGGTATGTGCAGCCGAGTGGGAATAATTGAGAGAGCACTTGAAGCCCACTAGCAAGAACCGCATTGGAAGCGGTCCGTGGGCGTTTTGAGCTATTGATTTTGCTGTGTGGGTAGGATGATGGGTAGGTCGTGTTCGGGCAGAGCGGGAGTCAAACCTGGTGCGGCTTTGCAGGCAACTGTTGGAATCGGCTGCCTTCCGCCGGAACGCCTTGCTGGCGTTCTGTCAGGCTATCGTCGACGCGCCGATTGTTCTGACTTCTTCCAGGTCGCAAGAGCGGCGAAATTGGGCGGAAGCGACGGAATTCGAAGGTCGCTCACGCTAGTTCTTGCAGCCCAACTGTCGTTGGTGCACAAGCCGTGCGCGGTCCTCCATGGAAATGAAGAAAGCCTTTTATCCTTGCCGTGCTTAAAAGCAGTGTTCGGACGCGGGGAACAGGTTCTCCTTCACTGCTTCAACATAGGCGCGGATAGCGCCCTCGATACTCGACTGCCCATGCATGAAGTTGCGTACGAAGCGAGCGGTCCTGCCGGGAAAGACGCCCAACATGTCGTGCATTACCAGCACTTGCCCCGAACAGTCTGGACCAGCCCCGATGCCGATTGTCGGGATATCCAGCAACTCAGTCACCTCCTTGCCGACGGAAGTGGGAATGGCCTCAAGAAGGAGAAGCGATGCGCCTGCTGCCTGCAGTGCAATGGCATCGGCTTTCAATTGCTCCACGTCTTCTGCTTTTTTCCCTTGTACCTTAAACCCACCGAGTCGATGCACGGACTGCGGCGTCAGGCCAAGATGAGCGAAAACCGGTACGCCACGCTCAGTGAGAAATTTGACGGTATCGACCAGCCAGGCGCCCCCTTCAAGTTTGACCATCTGCGCACCCGCTTGCATCAGTTTCACAGCATTGTCGAATGCGGATTGCGGTGTTGCATACGTACCAAATGGCATGTCGGCAGCCACAAAGGCAGATCGGTTTCCTCGAGTGACCGACGCTGTGTGATAGGCAATATCCGCCAGCGTGACCGGCAATGTCGTGCTGTGACCCTGCAGTACGTTGCCGAGCGAGTCGCCCACCAGCACCATATCAACGCCACAGCGATCCATCAACGATGCGAAGCTGGCGTCGTAACAGGTCAGCATTGCAATCTTTTCGCCTGCATTTTTCATATTCAATAGCGAAGACACGGTGACCGCTTTGCGGCTTGCGGCGCTCTCGCCTTGATGAAGATATCCAGCCATATTTTCTACTCGTTATTAAAAAGGAGGGTGCTCGCTTGCTCCCAAGCTTTAAACGGGGAGGAGCTACTCGTTTCACGTTCTGACTGGGTGCAACTCGCAAGAGCATCTGGCTCACGCACGGAGCGCAATGAAAAAGGACCGGGTCCACCTGCCCGATGCGGAGCAACACTTCGTGCGCATCTGTGGGGTTGGCCAAGGTTTCAGGCTTCCGCAGGCGAGCGGGGTGCAACTACACGCAAAGTCGTCATGCTGCGCCGGGCGCGCTCAACCTCGATCTACTTCTCTACCTTGCCATGCATCACCATGATGGTTTGTTGCATCAACGCACATAGCGTTTCATCGCCGCCTTTGACGGCGAATACTTCTGCCTGAGTGACGATAAGCGTACGGCCGGGACGGACTACCCGGCCACGGGCAATGAGGCTGTTGCCGTCGGCCGCGGCAAGCAGATTCAGCTTGTATTCGACGGTTAAGACTGAAGCGCTGGCCGGTACCAATGTCATAGCCGCATATCCGCCAGCAGAGTCGGCAATCATTCCCACTACGCCGCCATGTACGAAGCCATGCTGCTGCTCGACACCATTCCAAACCGGTAGGTGAATTTCGGTGTGGCCATGTTCAACCACGGGCATAGTCGCCTGGATCAACGTCATCGCATTCTGACGCATGAAGCTGGCGCGAATGCGTTCAGCGAATAGGGAGTCAGGTATATGTGCCATAAAGGGGATTGTATTGTCAGATTCCATATTATTGAGCGACGCAAGCGGCTCCAGCTCCAATGACGCGGCTGATGGATTGACGAACGCATGTGGCGATCGCCTTTTGTCTGGCGTACTCGCGTCAGTCACACTTCTTGCGCCAATCGCACGAGGATGTCGGCAAGCGCACGAATCTCCGGCTGTGCTGCACGTTGAGATGGATATACCAGGAAGTACGACGCGCCGTTTCGCAATGCCTCGCGAAACGGTGTCGTCAGGAAGCCCGCTTCAAGCTTGTCTTGCGCCATGCGTGGGTCGCCGATTGCAACCCCATGACCTTCCGCTGCGGCAGTGAGCGTCAATTCAAGTGTGTCGAATACAAGACCCTGTCGAGCGTTGATGTACGTCGCCCCGACACTGTCAAGCCAACCACGCCATTCCGCATAACCAGGTCCAGGATGTAGCAAAGTCACGTCCGCAAGATCGGCGACCGATCTGAGAGACACTGCCAATGCGGGTGCGCACATTGGCGCGAGCGTCTCGGCAAACAGCGGTACCGCTTCTGCGCCGACCCACTGTCCGGTGCCACGCACAACAATGGCGTCGACATCCGGCGCGGTGAAATCCGGCACGTCGTCAGCGGATGTCGAGATGCGCATTTCAGTGCCGCCCAGCGCATTATTGATTTCTGTCAGCCGCGGAAGCAACCAGCGAATCGCAAACGTGGACGGTAACCGCACCGTGAGCACCGACGCCCCGCCATGCTGAATTGCAGCATGCTGAACGAGCTGCGTCAGCACTTTGACTGCCACCGTAAGCAGCGCGTCTCCCTCTGCTGTCAATGCCAGCCCTGACGCGTGACGCACGAACAGTGCACATTGATAGTGCGCTTCCAGTTGCTGGATCTGCCGACTGACCGCTCCCTGCGTGCGGCACAGATGATCTGCGGCCTTACTGATGCTGCCGAGAGACGCCGCAGCGACGAACGCCTGAATTCCGGCTAGCGACGGTAGCGTGCGGGTCAGATCGGCCAGCGGGTATGTTCCGGGTGCATACCCCGCTTGCGAATTTTTCGATTGTTCGGTCATCGGTGCGTCGCTATCGTATTTTAACCAGGGGCGTGCTCGTTTGACCGGGCCGCATCTTTAACGAATTATCGGAGGTTACTGTGGTGTCATCGCCGGAATTACTCTATACGCAGCAAGTTCGTACCTACCTCAAAGAGTTGGAGCGCGGCGACGTTGCTGCGATCTGCGCTCTGTTCGCACCGGACGCACAGATTTTCTCGCCATTTCTTGGTTGGAAGCAAGCTGCACCGTTCTTTGCCAAAGTCAGCGAAGCATCGGGAGCCAGCACGATCACACCTATCGACATCTGCGTAAGCACAACGGGCGCTCGGCGCGCGACAGGTTACTTCATCTACGACTGGGTGCTCAAAGACGGTTCGACGGCGAGCTTCGAGTGCGTCGATGTGTTCGAGTTCGACGTCGATGGTCTCATCGAACGCATGATAATCGTGTACGACACGTATCCTATCCGCAGCACTGTCGGCGATAAGTACGCGTAGTTTGCCGACTAGTCGTTTACTCGGCCATTATCTCTGGTCAACCGCGGAACTATGCGCTTTGCCGTGCAAGTACCGCGGCATTCCGCATCTTTAGCCTGCACCTAATCCCCGCTTTCGAACAATCAAATTCCAACTTGTTTTTGGCGTCGGCAACCTGCGCTCTACCTCGTGAACGAATGCGAGGCGACACTCAGGAACGATAGCCGAGACCTGTTCGTTCCTGCATCGAAGCCTGCTCTTGGAGATGGTTATGAACGGCCGGAAAGGATTGGTTAAATTAGGTGCGGCACTCAGCATGGGCGGTGTGGCGCTAGCCTGCGCGGCCACCGCGGACGCAAGCGTTGTGGTGGGAGTGGCAGGTCCGATGACGGGGGAGTATGCGTCGGGGGGAGACCAGTTTCGCAAAGGCGCGGAACAGGCGGTGAAAGACATCAATGCGGCAGGTGGTTTGCTCGGGCAGCAACTCGACCTGGTCGTCGGTGATGACGTTTGCGATCCCAAGCAGGCAGTTTCCGTCGCCAACAGTTTCGTCAACAAGAAGGTGGCGTTCGTCGATGGCCACTGGTGCTCCAGTTCCACGTTGCCCGCGTCGGATGTCTACAACGACGCGCAGATTCCCCAAGTAACTGTGTCGACCAACCCCAAAATCACGGAGCGCGGCATCAAGGGGGTTTTCCGGATCACGGGCAGGGACGACCAGCAAGGACAGGTCGCGGCCGACTACATCGCCGCGAACTTCAAGGGCAAGAAAATCGCCGTCATTGACGACAAGACGGCTTATGGCGGTGGTCTGGCGGACGAGATTGCAAAAGATCTGGCGGCGAAGCAGACACCCGTGGCGCTGCGCCAGTCGATCACGGCCGGCGAGAAAGACTACTCCGGCCTGGTCAGCAAGCTGAAGGCAAACGGCATTCAAATCCTTGCATACGGCGGCTACTACCAGGAAGTGGCGCTGATCCTTCGCCAGGCGGCCCAGGCCGGGCTGGATCTGACGGTCCTCGGCGGCGACACACTCACGAACAATGAACTGGTTACCGCGGCTGGACCGGAGATCAGCAAGGTTCTGTTCACCTTCCCACCCGACCCGCGCAAGAGTGCGGCAGCGGCAAAGGTGGTGGCGGCGTTTCGCGCGCAGAAGATCGAGCCGGAGGGCTACATGCTGTACTCGTACGCCGCCATGCAGGTTTTTGCAGAGGCTGCGAAAAAAGCCAACTCCACCGACTATGCGGCGATCGTAAAGCAGCTTCACAACGCATCGTTCAGCACGGTAGTCGGCCAGGTGGACTTCGACGCGAAAGGCGATCTGAAGAGCCCAGGCTATGTGGTCTACCGGTGGAAGGGCAACAACTACGACTATGTGAAGTGACGCGTCCTGTCCAGTTTTTGTAGCAAGGAAAGAGGCGGCGCGTCGTTCTACTGCGCCGCCTCTGCAGCAGATTCACCGGAGAGGACATGAGCCAGGCACTGCAACAATTAATCAATGGGCTGACCTTGGGCGCTGTCTATGGCCTGATCGCGATCGGCTACACGATGGTCTACGGCATTATCGGCATGATCAATTTCGCTCATGGCGATATATACATGGTGAGCGCGTTCATCGCCGTGACGTGCTTCACGCTGCTTGCTGGCAGCGGGGTCTCGTCGGTCGTGGCGAGCATTGCAATTACGTTGATCGTATCGATCGCACTGACGTCCGTATTCGGATGGACCGTCGAGCGTGTCGGCTATCGGCCGCTGCGTGGCTCCAATCGTCTTGCGCCGCTGATTTCATCGATCGGAATTTCGATTTTCCTGCAGAACATGGTTCAGCTTACTCAAGGCGCACGAGTCAAGTCCATCCAGCCGCTTGTGAGCGGAGGGGTGAACCTTTTCTCAGGTGAGCAGTTTCACGGGCCATACATTTCGTACGTGCAAATTCTCATTGTTGCAGTAACGATTCTGCTGATGTGCGCCTTCACGTTGTTCATCAATAAAACACCTTTTGGCAGGCAGCAGCGAGCCTGTGAGCAGGATCAAAGGATGATGCAATTCCTCGGCTACAACGTCGATCGGATCATCGCCCTGACGTTCATGATTGGCGCCGCACTGGCGGCCGTCGCAGGGGTCATGGTGACGCTGTACTACGGTGTGATTGATTTCTCGATCGGATTCGAAGCGGGCATCAAGGCGTTTACCGCAGCCGTGCTCGGTGGAATTGGTTCGATTCCCGGAGCCATGCTGGGCGGTGTGATCATCGGCTTGATCGAAGCATTCTGGGCCGCTTACCTCTCGCCCGAATACAAGGATGTGGCCACTTTCGTCATCCTGATTGTGGTCTTGATGTTTCGTCCGTCCGGGCTTCTCGGTCGACCCGAAGTGGAGAAGGTGTGATGAGTTCGACAGTCATGCAGCAAACGAATCTACATTTCCGCCTCAAGGATGCACTTGGCGCGGCGCTGGTCGCGGGCCTCGTCGGCTTGCCTATGCTGGGTTTGACGACGCGAGATGGTGGCAATGGTCTGCAGGTTCAGACGCGCTGGGCGCTGCTGGCGGCCTTCGTTGCGATCGCATTTGCCGGACGCATCGTCATGCAGCTTTTGCTGCAACGTTTCAGTCTCTTTTCAAAACGCCGGTCGCGGGCCAGACCCGCTCCTCAAGTCACGGGTAATGGCTCGCTTGTCTGGGTGGGTGCCGGATGCGTGGCGTTCGCCGTGCTGTTGCCCGCGTTGTTCGCCGGCAACCGCTATGTCGTCGATACAGCGACGACCGTACTGATCTACGTCATGCTTGGCTGGGGCCTGAATGTCGTTGTCGGGCTGGCAGGACTGCTGGACCTGGGTTATGTCGCGTTCTATGCGGTAGGCGCCTACACATACGGTTTGTTGTCGACACATTTCGGTTTTGGTTTCTGGCAGTGTCTGCCGATCGCCGGTGGCCTCGCAGCGGCGTTCGGCATGTTGCTGGGTTATCCGACTCTCCGGCTCAGAGGCGATTATCTGGCGATTGTCACGCTCGGGTTCGGAGAAATCATACGGTTGATACTCGTGAATTGGGGTGACGTGACCGGCGGTCCCAATGGCGTGTCTTCGATTCCGAAGCCAACCTTTTTCGGGCTCCCCATGCAGGCGTCCGGTGCGGGTCCGACCTTCGCGACCGTGTTTGGTCTTGAATACTCGCCAGGCCAGCGAGTCGTTTTTCTGTACTACCTGATCCTCGCACTCGCGCTGCTGACGAATCTTCTCGTCTCGCGGCTCAGACGGCTGCCCGTGGGGCGCGCGTGGGAAGCGGTGCGCGAAGACGAGATCGCCTGCAAAGCCATGGGGATCAACGTAACGAATGTGAAACTGTCTGCCTTTGCAACCGGCGCAATGCTGGCGGGATTCGCCGGCGTGTTTTTCGCCGCCCGGCAGGGGTTCATTTCGCCAGAGAGCTTCACCTTTTCGGAGTCGGCCACGATTCTCGCGATCGTGGTGCTCGGCGGTATGGGAAGCCAGCTCGGCGTCGTTCTTGCGGCGGCCTTGCTGGTGATTTTGCCCGAGTTAGGGCGTGATTTCTCCGAGTACAGAATGCTGCTTTTCGGTGTTGCAATGGTGTTTATCATGGTCGTGCGCCCAGGCGGTCTGATCAGCCATCGCCGTGCGACGGTCAGCGCGCCTCGCGTGGAGGCAAAACGATGAACGCATCCACATCGCTGCTCAGCGTAGAGAACCTGACGATGCAGTTCGGCGGCCTTCGCGCGATCGAGGACCTTTCCATGACGGCGCGCGCAGGAGCGGTGACGTCGGTGATCGGGCCGAACGGCGCCGGAAAAACGACGTTTTTCAACTGCCTGACGGGCTTCTACAAGCCGACCACGGGTGCCATCACGTTGGGGCATCCCCGTCATGGGGCGCTTCGGCTGGATGCGATGCGGAATGTCGACGTGGCGCGGCTTGGCCAGGTCGTCCGGACGTTCCAGAACATACGGCTGTTCCCGCGTATGACCGTGCTCGAGAACCTGATGATTGCCCAGCACAATGTGTTGCAGGAAGCGTCCAGGTTCTCGATTGCCGGCGCATTCAATGCGAGGTCTTTTCGACGCGCGAACGACGAGGCGATAGACAACGCTTTGACGTGGCTCGAGCGTTTGAGCGTTCGGGATATAGCTAACAAGCCTGCCGGTGATATGCCATATGGGGTGCAGCGTCGCGTCGAGATCGCGCGCGCGATGTGCGCGAACCCCATTCTGCTGTGTCTGGATGAGCCTGCTGCAGGCCTCAATCCGCGCGAGTCGGCAGAACTCACCGCGTTGTTGACCTCTCTCGCGAGGGAGCAAGGCATCGGGATATTACTGATCGAACACGATATGAGCGTTGTGATGAAGGTTTCAGACCATATTGTCGTGCCCAATCATGGGAAGAAAATTGCAGAGGGCTTGCCGGCCGACATCAAGGTGAATCCCGATGTGATCAGCGCATACCTCGGCGAGGACGACGAGACGCCGTCACTCGGTGAAGCATCGCAGGAGAAATCAGCTCATGCTTAAGGTTACCGAACTCAGTGCCCACTATGGCAGCGTCCAGGCACTACACGGGGTCAGTCTGAATGTGAAGACCGGTGAGATCGTCACGTTGATCGGCGCGAACGGCGCAGGCAAGTCGACGCTGATGAATACCGTTTTCGGCTATCCGCGGGCCAGCGGTGGGAAGATCGAATTCGACGGACAGACTATTTCGAATCTGCCATCGCATGCGATCGGCAAGCTCGACATTGCGGTCGTGCCCGAAGGGCGCCGCATTTTTCAACGGATGACGGTTCTCGAGAATCTGCTGATGGGCGATACGTCAGGCAATCGCCGGACCGTGGATGATCTCGAGCGCATGTACGAGATGTTTCCCATCCTGAGAAGCAGAGCTTCGCAGCGTGCCGGTACGCTGTCAGGAGGAGAGCAGCAGATGCTTGCGATAGGCCGCGCATTGATGTCGCGGCCCAGGTTGCTGTTGCTCGATGAGCCGTCGCTTGGGCTCGCGCCGATTTTCATCAAGAAGATCTTTTCGGTTATCAGGGAGTTGAACGAGCAACTCGGGATGACGATTCTGCTTGTCGAGCAGAATGCGCATCATGCGTTGCGCGTTGCGCATCGAGGCTACGTGCTCCAGCACGGGCAGATTGCCCTCGAGGGGAGCGGTGCCGAACTGCTGGCCAACCCCGCCGTGCGGGCCGCTTATCTGGAGGGCGAGACATCCCAGCTCGATGCGGCCTGAGCGATGATCCGGCGCACGTGGGCTGCGTGTTTCCTGCCACGCGGCTTCCGAACAGGCGGATTGCGGCAATTCTCCGCAGCGTTGTGGATCCGGTTGAAGAGTTGGACCCCCTTATTGAGTGGGATTTTCGGCTGGCTCAATAAGTCTTGTCTTCATGAAATGTGCAGAATTCCGCACGAATTGACCGAGCCTCCTCAAGACCGGAATTTCGCCAGGATCCAGAATGTTGTAAACCGTCTGGACCGCCGCCACAGGGATTGCGTTCCAGAATGGGAAGCGATCCCCGAGCCTGCCGGCTGCGATTCCGCGGAATGACTGCCGCGCACACGGAACGAATTCAAGCGTAGGCCACCGGCCGGCACGCTCAAAGAACTGGTTTTTATGGAGTTTTCACATGAAAGTGCTCATCGTCTTCGCTCACCCTGAACCCAGGTCGTTCAACGGTGCGCTGAAAGATACGGCTGTCTCGACCTTGAAGGCGCAAGGACATGAGGTTCAGGTAACAGACCTGTATCAACTGAATTGGCGGCCCGAGCTCGGCGTCGAAGATTTCGTGGGCGAGCGTCTCAATCCTGATTTCCTCGATCTGTCGGCGGAACAGGAACATATGTTCGCGACGTTCACGAAACCAACGCCTGACGTCTACGCCGAACAACAGAAGGTGCTCTGGAGCGATCTGATCATTTTCCAGTATCCAATGTGGTGGTTCGGCATGCCCGCGATCCTGAAGGGCTGGGTGGATCGCGTGATGACCCGCGGATTCGCCTATGCGACCGGGCGCAAATACGAGACCGGCATGTTCAAGGGCCGCAAGGCAATGGTTTCGACCACGACGGGAACGGCCGCGAGCCTCTACGAGCCGGACGGTGTCGACGGGGATATCAATCACATTCTCTGGCCGATTCACAACGGAATCTTCAATTACCTCGGCTTCGAAGTGCTGCCGCCGCACGTGGCATGGATGCCTGGCCGTGTGAGCCCTGAAGACCGGCAGGCATACCTCGATTCCTACGCGGAGCGGTTGCGTGCGATCGAGAGCACGCAGCCCTTGTTCTTTCACCCCTTTGCCGACTTTGGTCCGGACCAGCGTCTGAAGCCAGGCGTCGTGGCCCGTTCCGGCTTTCAGTGGAACCCTGCCGTCGGCCAGTCGCACGACGAGGCGGCGCAAACCTACACGCCGAAGAAGATTGCGAAGGCGGGATGATCCGCTGTGACGTCGGGCTGCCGCTGCTTTCGAGCGTTTCTGTGGCCCGGCATTGAACCTGACGAGGAGTGAAACACACGATGGAAAAGCTGCCCATGTTTCAGAAGCTACACCACGTCTGCATCGTGGTTCGCGATATCGGGAAGGCCGTGAAGTATTACGAATCGATCGGAGTCGGTCCGTGGACGGATTTTCCGCCGATGGATGCGTACGAACTGGACGGTTACGAGCGCCCAGCCTTTCTGAAGATGCGTTATAAGTTCGCGAACATCGACAACGCTCAGCTACAGCTTTGCCAGCCAGGAGACGGAGACACGCCGCAACGACGTTTTCTGGAAACGCGTGGAGAGGGCGTATTTCATCTTGGCTTCTCTGTGGAGAGCTGCGATAAAGCAGAGGAACAGGCTGCGAACATGGGGCTGGATGTTCTGGCACGCGGGCGCCTCGATGATCGAAGCGGCTTCACGTACTTCAAGACGGTCAACGAAGGGGCAGGGGTCACGTTGGAGGTCCGGGCGCCGAGCACCAAAGCGGCACAAGGGATCAAGTCCTGAAACATGCTCGTCGAGTGATCCGTTCGTCATACTGATCGAATCTGGAAATGCCCCGCGGTTCGCCGCGGGGCATTGTCACATTTATCTCATGACGAAGGGGTTTGCAGTCTTGACCCCCGTATTGATCCAGACGCTCTTCGTTTGCAGATACTCGCGGATCGCGTCGATACCATTCTCGCGACCAAGTCCCGAATCCTTGTAGCCGCCAAACGGTGACATGTAGCTCACCGCGCGATAGCTGTTCACCCAGACCATGCCGGCCTGCAGCTTTTCGGCGACACGAATGGAGCGGCCGATATCTTTCGTCCATACCCCTGAGCCCAGACCGAAGCGCACATCATTGGCCAGTGCAACCGCGTCGTCTTCGTCTTTGAACTTGATGATCGACAGGATGGGGCCAAAAACTTCCTCCTGCGCGATTCGCATCCTGTTGTTCACGTCACCGAAAATGGTCGGCTCGACGAACCAGCCATTACCGCATTCAGGTGCGCTCCCAGGTTTTCCACCGAGCAGCAGCGTCGCCCCTTCCTGCTTTGCGGTTTCAATGTACGAGAGAACCTTCTGGTATTGAGGACGCGTCGTTACCGGTCCGACCTGTGTATCCATATTCGACGGATCGCCCATTTTCGCGGTACGTGCCAGCCTCAGGAGTTTGTCGACGAACGTATCGTAGATGCTTTCTTGCAGCAACAGCCGCGAACCGGCAATACAGGTCTGTCCGGTCGCGGCGAAGATGCCGGAAACCGCGCCATTCACTGCGTCCTCGAGATCGGCATCTTCGAACACGATGTTGGGTGACTTGCCGCCGAGTTCGAGACTAACGTGTTTGAATTGACGCGCTGCCGCCTCGTTGATCGCGCGGCCTGTGGAGTCTGCGCCGGTGAACGTGATCTTCTTGACCAGCGGGTGTTCCACCAAAGGCGAGCCAACGTCCGCACCGAATCCGGTCACAACGTTCACTACGCCCGGTGGAAAGCCGGCTTCGGTGAAGAGCTTCGCAAACTCGATGGTGGAAGCCGACGTGAACTCGGACGGTTTGATCACAACCGTGCAACCTGCGGCCAACGCGGGTGCAATCTTCCACGTAGCCAGCAAAAGCGGCGAATTCCACGGCGTGATGGCGGCGACGACACCCAGCGGTTCGTTGCGCGTGAAGTTGAAATAGCCTTTCTTGTCGAGCGGAATGACCGCACCCTGAATCTTGTCCGCCAGGCCGCCGAAATAGTAATACCACTGGGGCAAATACTGGCACTGGCCGAGCATCTCCGCGATGAGCTTGCCGTTGTCCTGAACTTCGAGCTCGGCAAGCCGCTTTGCGTCTCGTGCGATCAGGTCGCCGACCCGATGAAGCAGCAGGCCTCGCTGGCTCGGAGACATCTGTGACCATGGTCCTGTACTGAACGCGGTATGCGCCGCAAGGACCGCGCGGTCGACGTCGGTCCCGTTGCCTTTTGCAATCTGCGCCCAGGTTTCTCCCGTGAACGGATTTTCCGTATCGAACCACTCTCCCGAACCGGACTGGCAAGATTCGCCGTTGATATACATCTCAAACCGTTGCATGACTCTCGTCTCCCATTGATATTGAATCAGGCGCCAACGGGCAGGCGTCGTTGTGACTCTGCCAGGATTTCCTGCGCCTTCAGAATGACCGGCCGGTCAACCATGCGACCGTCCACGGCAACGGCCGCGCCGTGGGATGCAGCTGCGCCTTCGACAACCCGGTGCGCCCATTCGACATCCCTCTCGCTGGGGACGAACGCGGCGTTGACTGCGGCCACTTGCCTCGGATGAATGCAAAGCTTGGCGCCGAAGCCGAGCCGCTTTGCACGGACCGTGTCGCGCGTGATCTGCGCGGGATCGTCGAGTGTGGTGCTCACCCCGTCCACCGGCGCCAGCAGGTTGCCGATGCGAGAGGCGAAGACGATCTGTGAGCGGAAGTACAGAAGCTGCTCATCGTCGCCGTCAATGCCGAGGTCGAGCTGGAAATCCACGTTGCCGAACACGAGTCGAGTGGTCAGCCGGTGCTGGGCGATGGCGACCACATTCCGAAAACCTTGGGCCGTTTCGATCATCGGCAAGATGTCGGTCGGCTTGCCGGCGAACTCGCACAGGAAGATATCGTCGATGCGTTCCGTCTTGGGCAGCATGACGGCGGCGACGGAGGGCGCGCGGCATACGGCGATGTCGTCGCGAAACCATTCGCTGTTCACATCATTCACACGGACCGCCACGGGCGTACCGTTTGTCGAAAGCCACTCAGCGAGGGCTGCCCGCGCGATCTTCTTCTCGGCGGGCGGCACCGCATCTTCCAGATCGATAACGACAACATCGACGCCCGACGCCGCCGCCTTGGCAAATCTGTCCGGCCGGTTGCCGGGAACGAAGAGATACGACCGGGGTGCAAGGTCAGCCATGTTGGGCCTCCAGTTTCGATTCGGGGAGCAGTCTGGGTACAACGGTTGCATCGGTAATCGTCCATACCGATGTGATTGAGTGCTTGAGTTCGTCTTCGGTGGCCGCATTGCCATACAAACCCAGCGTGATGGTCTTGTGTTCGAGTTCGGCGCGCGTGAGCGTGTTGCCTGGATCGCCCTTGGGATCATCCACGCGGCCCTCGAAGGAGCGACCATCCTTTGTCTGAACGATGACCTTTCCAATCCAGCGTGACGGATAGGCCGTATCGACTTCGGGATCGAGCACCATCGAAACTTTCTTGCAGAAGTGCGCGATCCTGCTTTCGTTGTAATGGCCGTCGAACTCACGTACGCCCGCGTGGCCGAATTCCGCGACCAGCGCGAGTACGGTGCCCATGGAGAACTTTGCCTGATGGACCGTCTGGGGATCGATTACCGGTCCAAGCACGTCGATCGCAGCCTGGTGAACCTGAGTCACCACCGTCTCGATGTCATCCGGCACGAGGTTTTCGCGCTGAATAACCTGCAGCAGGGCATCGGCCGCCGGATGAGTGTGCCGGCAGGAAGCGTGATACTTGAAAGAGGTTTCGATCAGCGCCCAGCGCTCTCCGAGCGCTTCGGCGAGTTTGTCCGGGTGCGTATGCGTGGACATGCCGGCGCCCATGCCTTTCGCGCCCTCGAAGATGTCCTTCGCACCGGTGAAGCCGTCAGCTGCCAGGTAGGCCGCGAGAAGACCGTTCGCCGCCGCCTTGGCCGTATGCAGTTGCTTGGAGTCAGCGGCGTCTTTAAGGAATTCCCAGAGTCCTGCTGCCTGGGTGCCGGCGGAGCCAAACGCATTCACCATCTGCTCGGCGCTCAATCGCAGGAGATTGCCGACCGCGGCTGCTGCTGCGATCGTACCGACGGTACCGGTGGTATGAAAAATCTTGTAGTGCGATCGGCCGAGGAATTCACCGACGCGGATGCCCACTTCATAGCCCGCGACAGATGCAGCGATGAACTCTTTGCCGCTTCTGCCCAGCGCTTGCGCGGCGGCCCATGCTGCGGGGAAGACGACGGTTGCCGGGTGCAGGACTGAGCTGTTGTGGAGGTCGTCCTGTTCGGCGAAGTGCGATGCGGCGGCGTTGATCATTGCCGCGAAGAGCGGGCTGGTGGTTCGGCGGGAGATCAGTACTTCACAGGGACCGGACTGCGGACCGAAAGCGAATCCGTACTTCTGGATCGTCTCGACCGGGCGCGCCGCGCGGCCGGCCAGTGCTGACCCGAACCAGTCGAGGAAGAGGTCTTCCGTGCGGGCCACCACGTCCTTGGGTATCTGTTCAAACTTCAGATTGGCCGCAAACGAGGCAAGAATCTGGGTGTTGCTCATAACATGCTTACCTTAACCGGGAGTTAGATTACTGCCGCTTCACGAAGCTCGCGGATGGCATCGGTCGAAAAACCCAATTCATTCAAAAGGGCTTCGGTGTGTTGGCCTAACGCGGGCACGGCGTCCATTCGAACCTCGGACGCTTGACTGACGCCTGGCGGCAGCAAGGCGGGAATGACGCCTGCGGGGGAGTCGATGTTCACCCAACGTTTGCGTTCTTCAAGCTGGGAATGCGACCACACGTCGGCCATATCATTCATGCGCGCGTTGGCGATCTGCGCGATTTCCAGCCGCTTGATGACCTCTTCCGAAGTCAGTTTGCTGAACGCGGCGACAATGATTTCGCGCAGCGCCTCGCGCGCGGCCGTGCGCTTTGAGTTGGAGCTGAAACGGGGATCGACGGCGAGCTCGGGTTCCAGCAGAACCTGCGAGCAGAAGGCACCCCATTCACGCTCGTTCTGCAAACCCAGCATGACCGTCTTCGCATCGCCGGCGGGGAACGGTCCATACGGGTAGATGGTTGCGTGAGCGGCGCCCGCGCGAGGTGGCGGAGAAGCGCCGTCGAACGCGTAGTAAAGGGGATACGACATCCATTCCACCATGCTCTCGAGCATCGAGACGTCGATTTCCCGACCCAACCCGGTTTTCGAACGTTGCAGAAGCGCAGAGAGGATGTTCGTATAGGCGTACATCCCTGCCGCGATGTCGGCAATGGAGCAGCCGGCTTTTGCCGGCGACTCTGGACCGCCGGTGATCGAAAGGAAACCGGACTCGCTTTGGATCAGCAGGTCGTAGGCTTTCTTGTCCCGATAGGGACCATCGGATCCGTAACCGGAGATGTTGCAGACAATCAGGCGGGGATACTTCTCACGCAGCGCTTCATACGAGAGACCCAGTCGTGCTGCGGCGCCGGGTGCCAGGTTCTGCACCAGCACGTCAGTGTCCTCGAGCAGGCGCGCGAAAATATCCTGCGCCTGGCGGGCCTTGACGTCGAGCGTGAGGCTCTCCTTCGAGCGATTGCACCATACAAAGTGCGAGGCCATGCCGTGCACGCGCTCATCATAGGCACGCGCGAAGTCCCCGACACCAGGGCGTTCGATCTTGATCACGCGTGCGCCAAGATCCGCGAGCTGACGCGTGCAGAAGGGCGCTGCAATCGCGTGTTCAAGGGTGATGACCTTCACGCCGTCCAGCGGTTTCATGTTCTTCCCCTTAGAAAGAACGTGGCAGCCCGAGCAGATGCTCGGCTACGTACGAGAGAATGAGATTGGTCGAGATCGGTGCGACCTGATAGAGCCGGGTTTCGCGGAACTTGCGTTCGACGTCGTATTCGTTGGCAAAACCAAAGCCGCCATGGAATTGCAGGCAAGCGTTTGCGGCTTCCCACGAAGCGTCTGCGGCGAGTAGCTTGGCCATATTGGCTTGCGCGCCGGCTGGCTGTTTTGCGTCGAAAAGCTCGCAGGCCTTATAGCGCATCAAGCTCGCCGCTTCGACGTTGACGTACGCGCGGGCGATCGGAAACTGCACGCCCTGGTTCTGTCCAATCGGGCGACCGAAGACGACGCGTTCTTTAACGTACTTACAGACCTTGTCAAGGAACCAGTACCCATCGCCGATACATTCGGCGGCAATGAGTGTGCGCTCGGCGTTCAGGCCATCAAGAATGTACTTGAAGCCTTTGCCTTCTTCGCCGATCAGGTTTTCGGCGGGGATCTCGAGGTTGTCGAAAAAAAGTTCGTTAGTCTCGTGATTCACCATGTTCGGAATCGGGCGAACCGTCATGCCTTTGCGGATTGCCTGATGCAAGTCGACCAGGAAGATCGACATGCCCTCCGATTTCTTTGCAACCTGATCGATCGGTGTGGTTCGCGCCAGCAGAATCATCAGGTCGGAGTGTTGAACCCGAGAGATCCAGACCTTCTGGCCATTGACCACATAACGGTCACCCTTGCGAACCGCAGTCGTCTTGAGTTTGGTGGTGTCGGTGCCGGTCGTCGGCTCGGTCACGCCCATGGACTGAAGTCGCAACTTTCCGCAGGCGATTTCCGGAAGATATCTGGCCTTTTGCTCTGCAGAGCCGTGCCTGAGCAGCGTCCCCATGTTGTACATCTGCCCGTGACAAGCACCGGAATTGCCACCGCTGCGATTGATCTCTTCCATGATGACCGAAGCTTCCGTCAATCCGAGCCCCGAACCCCCATATTCCTGTGGAATGAGGGCCGCCAGCCAACCGGCGTCGGTCAGGGCTTGTACAAAGGTCTCGGGGTAGGCTCGTTCCTCGTCGATCTTGCGGAAGTACTCGGCGGGAAAGTTGGAACACAAATCGCGAACGGCTTCGCGAATGTCCTGATAGGGGTCGATGTTGGCCATCACTTGTCTCTACTCCTCAGAGTTCATTTTCTTGAAAGGCATGCGCGGGCGCCGTCAGCGTCGCCACGGCATCAATGCACAACACGCCGTCGGGATTGGCTGCCCAGAGCTTTACTTCGGTTGATCCGGGCATACGGGCTGCATAGATAGAAAAAGGGGCGCTGTCAAAGAGCGGGTTGACCGCTTTGAACGAGAAAGAAGCAATTGACTCGCCTGGCAGGCTGCGACGAAGCAGATCGATCAGCAACGTCGCAGTCAGTGGCCCATGGACGACGAGCGCCGGATAGCCTTCCTGTTCATTAGCGTAGGTGCGGTCATAGTGAATACGATGCCCGTTGAAGGTATCGGCGGAGTAGCGAAAAAGTAGTACCGGATCCGGTACGATCTCCCGTCTCCATGTGAAATCGGTCGGCGCGCGCGGGCCGGTTGCCGCGGTGTACGCGGTTGCTGCGGACTCGCGATACACAACGTCCTGTTCTTCGGAAATCAGTGGACCTTCGAGGTCTTCCAGTTCGTGACGCAGACGGACAAACACCAGCTTTCCTGTGCGCCCTTCTTTGGCGGCCACGTCGAGAATCTGCGACGTCCTTGAGACTTCGCTGCCGACCACGAGTGACCGCTCGAACCGGACGCGGCTGCCCGCCCACATGCGTCTTGGCAACGGCACCGGCGGCAGGAAGCCACCGCGTGTCGGATGTCCGTCCGCGCCGACCTGCGACTGCGAAACAATGTGAGGAAAAAACGCCCAGTGCCACAACGGAGGCAACCGCCCGCCGACACGCGGCACGTCCTCATAGTCCAGCGTGGCAGCGAGTTGTTGCGCGAGACGCGGCGAGACAAATTCGCGTTCGGTCTGGGTACGGCCGATCCAGGTGCGCAGGTAGTCGAGTTCAGCAGTCATTGGGGCGTCGGGTAGCGTTGTTCACGCTAGATTGACGCACCTGTCTGCTGACTACAATTTGTGTGTGGAGAAGAGGGCTTTAAACGCAGACTAACTGCCTGACGTTCAGGCTGGCTGGGGCCCAGGATCGGTCTTGCACTTCTGCGTGAGGAGGTCGACCAGTTCCCGCGCGAAAGACGGCAGCAGGTCGAGGTTGCGCACGCAGATCAGGAGATTTCGCGTCGCCCAGTCGTCTTCGATTTCAACGAGCCTGATGTTCATGGTTTTCACGTAGCGTACCGCTGACGAGCAAGGCAACACGCCGATCCCGACGTTGGCCTCGATCATTCGGCACAGTGCTTCGAAGTTGCCCACTTCAATTCGCACCTGAAGCTTCTTGTGCATGTCGTTTGCTACGCGGTCCAGAAACGTGTGTATCGCGCTAGCCTCAGGCATTCCCACGAAGTCAAACCCGGTCGCCTGCTCGAACGGGATCGACGTCTTCCCGGCGAGGGGATGCGAATTCGAAACAGCCAGTATGAGGCGATCCGAGCGGTATGGCAGGACGCGCAGGGATTCCGGTCGGACATTACCTGCCACTATGCCGACGTCCGCAGTGCCTTCACTGACCGCGCGCACCACGTCATGGCTCAAACGTTCGCGAAGCTCGACGTTCACGTCGGGATGCTCGGCGAGAAAGTCGCGCAGGTCGTTGGGGAGGAATTCAGTGGTTGCGGTAGTGTTCGCAAAAATCCGCACATGGCCTTTCACACCGCGTGCGTACTCCTGCATGTCGCCGCGCAACTGTTCGAGCTGCGACAGGACGAGCCGGGCGTGGTGAAGAAATGCCTGACCCGGTGGCGTCAGGGTAACCCCCTGGCTGGTCCGGTACAGCAGTTTTGCCCCCATGCTTTCTTCCAGATTCTTGATGCGAGTGCTTGCCGCGGGGACAGACATATGAAACCGCTCGGCACCACGCGTCAAGCTATCCGTCTCAGCAATACATGTGATGAGACGAAGATCAATCAGATCGAAATGCATGGCCATGATACGTGCTCCGAATGAAAATATGCGCCGTTCATCCAGTGTAGCAAATAGCAGAAATCCGCAAATCGGTATTTACGATGTTACCCATGGAATTTCATGACGTATCGCTAGGAGAGGCATATCGGTGTTGGTTGTCCTGACCAGTGGCTTTATAAGTGTGCAAAATTCCGCAAAATTAAAGGCGACTAGATCAAGACCGGAAGAATTTCGCGCCGGACAATCGGTTCACGGTAGCGTGCCGCGATCGTCAGAGCGGCAGAGCAGCCAAACCCATTCAATCTGGAGAAAGCGATGTTGATTGCGCCGTTCAAGAACGAGCCGTTCGATTTATTCGACACCGAAAGTACCAAGGCAGACATGCAGCAGGCACTGAAGAAGGTGCGTGCCGAGTTTGGCAAGACATATCCGCTGATTATCAATGGCGAGCGCGTGCAGACCGAGGCGACACTCGTCTCGACCAATCCGTCGAATCCGGAAGAGGTCGTTGGCTATACCGCCAAGGCGACGACGCGGCACGCGGACGCCGCGCTGGAAGCCGCCTGGGCGGCCTTCGAATCGTGGAAGCGTTGGAGCCAAGAGGATCGATCGCGCGTCATGTTGAAGGCCGCCGCAATCATGCGCAGGCGCAAGCGCGAACTCGAGGCATGGCTGGTCTATGAAATCGGCAAGAACTATGTCGAGGCCAGCGCCGAAGTTGCGGAAATGATCGACTTCACCGAGTACTATGCACGCCAGGCTATCAAGCATGTCGGCGGCCTCGGCTCGTTGATCGATTATTCCGGTGAAGAGAACGAGAGTTTCTATATCCCGCTCGGCGTGGGCGTGACGATTTCGCCGTGGAATTTTCCGATGGCGTTGATGACCGGCATGACGGTCGGCGCGATCGTGGTGGGTAACACGGTGGTTTGCAAGCCTGCGGAAGATACGGTGGTGTCCCTCGCCAAGATCTTCGACATCTTCGCCGAAGCAGGTTTGCCGCCTGGCGTGGTGAATTATCTGCCGGGTACCGGACGCGAAATCGGGTCGTATCTGGTCGCCCATCCGAAAACGCGCTTCATCAACTTCACGGGCTCGCTCGCAACCGGCGCCCAGATCAACGAGTCCGCTGCGAAGCTTGCCGAAGGCCAGAAATGGTTCAAGCGGGTCTTCCTCGAACTGGGTGGCAAGGACGCGATTCTTGTCGATGAAACGGCCAATCTCGATGACGCAGCGACTGCAGTGATCCAGGCAGCCTTCGGCTATTCCGGCCAGAAGTGTTCGGCCTGCTCGCGTCTGATCGTGGTGGATTCGGTCTATGACGCCTTGCTCGAGAAGGTCGTCGCGAAGACGAAGGAACTCGTTGTCAGCGAGGCGAAGGACAATCCGAGTTTTGGTCCGGTGTGCAATGAGCTGCAGTACAAGAAGGTGCTGTCGTATATCGACATCGGTCACACCGAGGGCAAGCTGCTGACCGGCGGCAAGGCCGTGGAAAATGCAGCGGGCTATCTGATCGAGCCGACCATCTTCGGCGACGTGTCGCCCCGCGCGCGCATTGCACAAGAGGAAGTGTTCGGACCGTTCGTTGCCGCGATCCGCGTCAAGGATTTCGAGGAAGGTCTGGCCGTGGTCAATGACACGGTCTACGGGCTGACCGGTGCGCTCTTCTCGAACGACCGCAGCCGCATTGAACGAGCCCGCCGCGATTTCCACGTTGGCAATCTGTACTTCAACCGCAAGTGTACGGGCGCGCTGGTCGGTGTTCAGCCGTTCGGCGGCTTCAACCTCACGGGTACCGATACCAAGACGGGTGGTCCCGACTACCTTCTGCAGTTCCTGCAAATGAAGGCAGTGGCTGAACGTCTGTAAGCGTGCGTGTTCCGGGGCGCCACCGACAGGCGACCCCGGTTCACACGGTAGGCTTTTAAAACAAACGGAATGAACACAATGGGCTTCATTGCAGACCGCATTGGCCAGATCGCCCCTGCGCAGACGATGGCAATGGCAGCAAAAGCGGCAGAACTGCGCCGTGCCGGGAAGAACGTCATTTCCCTGTCGCAAGGCGAACCAGACTTTCACACACCCGAGAATATCCAGGCGGCGGCGGTTCGTGCGATGCGCGAAGGCAAGACACGCTACACGGAGGCCGCGGGTATTCGGGAGTTGCGCGAGGCGATCGTCGCGAAACTGAAGCATGACAATGGAGTCGACTACCCGGTGGATGGAGTCAGCGTCTCCGTCGGTGCGAAGCAGGCGATTTTCGCGGCCTTTTTCGCGACTCTTAACCCGGGCGATGAAGTGATCGTACCCGCGCCGTGCTGGGTCTCCTATCCGGAGATCGTCAAAATGGCGACCGGCACGCCAATCGTCGCGGCGTGCGACGAAGCGGCAGGCTTCAAACTGACTGCTGCGCAGCTGGAAGCGTCGATCACGCCGCGCACCAAGTGGCTGATGCTGAATTCGCCATCGAATCCGACCGGGGCGGTTTACTCGGCTGAGGAACTCCGCAGCATCGCCGAAGTACTACGTCGACATCCCCACGTCTGGGTGCTGTCGGACGACATCTACGAAAAGCTCATTTATACCGGAAGCCCGTTCATCAATATCCTGAACGTGGCGCCGGAGTTGCAGGAGCGCACGCTCATCATCAACGGTGTCTCCAAGGTGTACTCGATGACAGGCTGGCGGATTGGCTATTCCGCCGGACCGGCTGCGCTCATCCGCGCCATGAATCTCGTGCAAGGGCAGATCGTCACCAGTGCGTCATCGGTGTCGCAATACGCTGCAATTGAAGCACTCAATGGCGATCAGTCATTCGTCGAGAGATCGCGATTGGCTTTCGACGAACGTCGGAAGCTTGTAGTCAAAACGCTGAGCGATATTCCGGGACTTCACTGTAACGAGCCCGAAGGCGCGTTTTATGCGTTTGTGGGTTGCCATGGTGTCATTAGAAGCCGTACGCCGGGCGGCAGGCTTCTGAATAACGACCAGGACTTTGTCATGTACCTGTTGGAAGAGGCCAACGTGGCCGTTGTTTCAGGTTCCGGGTTTCTGCTCTCGCCGTACTTCAGACTTTCTTATGCCGCATCACTCGACGACTTGAACGAAGCGCTTGCGCGGATTCACGCTGCGTGTCAAAGCCTCGAAATTGTGGCGCTCCGATAGTCCCTTATTCACACACTGCTCGGCTCTCAGGAGCCCAACGAGCCTTCGAAGGTAAATCATGAGCGAAAGGATTGTCATCACGGGTGGTGGTGCAATTGGTTGTTCAATCGCGTATTTCCTGAGCCTCCAGAAGACGCCCGGACGTGAGATCTGGGTGATCGAAAAAGATCCGACCTACAGAATCGCGTCATCGTCGCTTTCGGCGAGTTCGATCCGGCAGCAGTTTTCAACGCCCATTTGCATTCAGCTATCGCAATTCGGTTATGAATTCTTCTCCTCCTGCGAGCGGGATAAGGCGCGGTACGGTGCCGGTGTCGATCTGGTGGATTGTGGCTATCTGTTCGTGGGCAATGCGCAGCAGGAGAGCGTGCTACGTTGGCGGAGCGCTCTGGCCAGGTCGTTAGGTGTCGAGCTGGGGGAGCATTCCGCGGAAGCGTTGCGGCAGCGCTACCCGTGGATGAACGTCAGCGATCTGACTTATGCCGTTGAAGGCCTTGCCGGCGAAGGCTGGTTTGATGGCTACAGCGTGATGCAATGGTTCAGAAACCGTGCGAGAGAGGCGGGCGTTCATTTCGCCACGGGTGAAGCGTCGGGTTACCGCACACGCGGAGACCGGATTACTCACGTCGAACTGACCGATGGGCGGGAAATTGCCGGGGATACGTTCGTCAATGCGAGCGGTGCGTGGTGTGCGCCGCTTGCGAAGAGCGTTGGTGTCGATCTGCCGGTTCGGCCAAGGCGGCGTTCAGCGTTCGTCGTGTCATGTCCGACGCCGATTCCGGATATGCCGATTCTGATCGATACGTCTGGCGTATACCTGCGCAGGGAGCAGAACCATTTCCTGTGCATCGTCTCGCCTTCGGCGGAGATGGATCTGGATAACCTACCGCTCGACGTGCAGTTTTCCGAGTTTGACGAGATCATCTGGCCGACGCTGGCAGAGCGGATCCCTGCGTTTGAGGCTTTACGTGTGGAACACGCATGGGCTGGCTATTACGAATACAACATTCTCGACCAGAACGGCCTTGTCGGTCAGTCAGGTCCGGAAAACTCGTTCGTGGCGGCTGGTTTCAGCGGCCACGGCATGATGCACAGTCCGGGCGTCGGTCGTGCAATGGCTGAATTGCTGACCTTCGGCGAGTTCCGAACGTTGGACCTGTCGCCGCTCTCGCCGGCGCGGCTCACGTCCGGCCAACTTGTGATCGAAGAGGGTGTTTACTAACGCCCGGCAGGCGGTTGATCAGTGTGGATGCAGGCCACGCCCCCGCGCGTTCCGATACTGTCGGGGCGTGAGGTGCGTGGCGGACTTGAATTGCCGCGCAAAAGCGCTGTGGTCCGCGTAGCCGCAGTCCGTCGCGATATCCGTAATGCTGTTGTCCGTCGTTTCGAGTAGTTTGCACGCGTGGTCGATCCGCAATTTCATCAGCAGTTGCTTGGGCGTCAGATGAAACACTTCACGGGTCAGGCGTTCCAACGTGTCGACAGAAATAGATGCGCGTTCTGCCGCTTCGGTGACCAGGATGTTCTGTCCGAGGTTCTGTTCCAGATAATCCAGATATTCCAGTAAGCGGCGGTAACCGTGGTGCCGTTCATCGGGGCGAGGCAGATCGCGCGAGATGCCGATCAGTCCGATTGCTCGTCCGTCCTCGTTGAGAACTGGAAACTTGGAGCTTAGGCACCAGTATCGATGTCCCGATCCTGACGAGTAAAGACGCAGGCGATCGACAATCGGAGACTGGGTTTCGATAACGTTCAGATCTTGCGCGTTGGTGCTTGCACCGGTCACCGGAAACAGCTGGTCGGCCGTCTGGCCAATCACATCTTCGCGCGCCATCCCGCTTCGATTGATGAGCGTTTGATTGACGGAAAGATAGCGCGCTTCAGCGTCCTTGATGTAATACAGCACGTCCGGAAAGCAATCGAAGACGCGCTCCAGCATCTCGGGCTGCCGGTCCAGCTGTCGAAAGACCTCCACCAACATATCGGAATAGGCCTTGGCGGGCATAAGGGGATCAGCGTGAAGTCACGGTGATCTCGATTGTACAGGGGGGCAAAGCGGGGCGGGAGCGAAGAAAGCGGTGGGGCGGCAGTTAGCCGCCACACCGCTTTCCTTCAGGAGTCCGCGCCTTGGCGCTTATTGACTTGCGTGGGCCTTCGCGCCAAGCAGTGCTTCGCGGAAACGGCTTCGCAGGTACGGACCGTCCCGGGGCGGAAGGGCGGTGGGCTCGGGGTCGGTTCCGACCTTTACCGTGACGAGCACGGGACCCTTGGCCTTGAGAATGACGTCGACATATTCTTCGAGTTCGCCCTCCGTGTAGACCGTCGTCGCCTTTTCGAACCCGGCCGCGCGCGCGATTGCCGTGATGTCGACACCGCGCCCCGCATGGGCGAGTTGCATACCCGTTTCCGCGTAGTGTTCGTTGTCGATCACGACGATCGAGAGATTGGCCGGCCGATCGACGCCCACGGTCGCGAGCGATCCGAGGCCCATCATCATTTCACCGTCGCCAACAAACACGATCACGCGCTTCTCAGGTTGTGCAAGCGCAATGCCGAGTCCAAAGGAAACAGCTCCGCCCATAGCACCCCAAAGATAGAAGTTCTGCGGCGTATCTCCTGCGGCGGCAACATCGAAGGTCGGATTCCCAAGGCTGGTTACTGCCAGAACGTCCTGCTGCCGATCGCGGAGAATCCGCTTCACCGTCAGTCGACGGTTCAGGGGCGTCGTCTGCTGAGTCATGTTCGTGCTCACTTGTTAAAGTTTTTGGTGCCGATAACGCGCTGTCCGATCAGGACAGCGACCATCCGGGACGTGTTGTAGCCAAAATTCAGTGCGGCGCGTACGGTCTCGGGGACGTCGGCGGGATCATCCGCGCGGTAGACATAAACGCCGGCCGATTCGAGGGCTTGCTGGGTGGATTTGCCCATTGCCACCTGCCAGGGATTGAATTCGCCCCACTCTCCGCGCATGGTGACCAGCATCACGATGGGCATGCGGCATTCGTGTTGCAGCGAGAGCATGTTGATGCAGTTGCCCACGCCACTCGACTGCAGCAGCAATACGCCGCGCTGGCCGCCGACCCATGCGCCGCCCATCATGGCCACCCCTTCTTCTTCGGTGGTCAGCGAAACCGCGTGGATTTCGGCGTCTGCTTCACACAGTTCGATAAGACGTTTGTGCCCCGCATCGGGCACATATGCTACTTGCCGCACATCAGCGGTTTTGAAGTGCTCGAAGATTGTTTCCGGCCAATTGACTGACATGATGACGAGTTTTGGTAGGTTGATGAAAACGGATAGCCGTCGCGATCAGCAGGGGCAATCGATTACCTCGCTTTGATGAGTGATAGCGTGCATCAGCAAAAGTCGTCGCTCAATTACTGATTGCGGAAGGCGCGATTAGGCTGGGGTTAACGGGGTTCGTCGCTGCGGATTCGCCCGCAGATCCTTACCGTTCCAGCTGCGCGCGTATTCGAGCGTCTGGAATGCGGCGTTCCAGAATGCCGAATTCCAACGCTTGGTTTGAGTACGCACACTAGCGTTCAAACGATTGGAGAGGGAATCATGAAGATTGTTGTGCCGGTTAAGAGGGTGATCGATTACAACGTGAAAGTTCGAGTCAAATCGGACGGCACGGGCGTCGACATCGCGAACGTGAAGATGTCGATGAATCCGTTCGATGAGATCGCGGTTGAAGAAGCGGTGCGTCTGCGTGAAGCCGGCGTGGCGACCGAAGTGATCGCCGTGTCGGCGGGAGTCACGCAAGCGCAGGAAACGCTGCGCACGGCGCTGGCAATCGGCGCGGACCGCGCGATCCTGATCGAATCTTCGGAAGAGCTGCAGCCGCTGGCCGTGGCCAAGCTGCTGAAGGCGCTGGTCGACAAGGAACAGCCGCAGCTGGTGATTCTCGGCAAGCAGGCTATCGACGACGATTCGAACCAGACCGGCCAGATGCTGGCTGCTTTGGCCGGGTTGCCGCAGGCGACGTTCGCCTCGAAGGTTGTCGTCGCTGACGGAAAGGCTACGGTGTCGCGTGAAGTGGACGGTGGCGCTGAAACGCTGTCGCTGACGCTGCCGGCTGTCATCACGACCGATCTGCGCCTGAACGAGCCGCGCTATGTGACGCTGCCGAACATCATGAAGGCGAAGAAAAAGCCGCTGGAAACGATCAAGCCGGAAGACCTGGATGTCGACGTCACGCCGCGCCTGAAGACGCTGAAGGTTGGCGAGCCGCCGAAGCGCTCCGCCGGTGTGAAGGTGCCGGATGTGAAGACGCTGGTCGAGAAGCTGAAGACCGAAGCCAAGGTGCTGTGAGGGAGACAGAGCAAATGACGAATCTGGTTAATCTGGTAATAGCAGAACACGACAACGCGTCGATCAAGGCCGCGACGCTGAACACGATCGCAGCGGCGCAGAAGATTGGCGGGGATATTCACGTGCTGGTCGCGGGCCACAACGCGCAGGCCGCAGCGGATGCGGCAGCGAAGATTGCAGGCGTTTCGAAGGTCCTGCTCGCCGACGCGCCGCAACTCGAAGCGGGCCTCGCGGAAAACGTCGAAGCGACGGTGCTGAACATCGCGAAGGACTACACGCACATCCTCGCGCCGGCAACGGCATACGGCAAGAACATCGCGCCGCGTATCGCCGCGAAGCTCGATGTCGCGCAGATCAGCGACATCACCGCAGTCGACAGCGCTGATACGTTCGAGCGCCCGATCTACGCAGGCAACGCAATCGCAACGGTGCAATCAGCTGACCCGATCAAGGTCATCACGGTTCGTTCGACCGGTTTCGACGCTGTGGCGGCGGAAGGCGGAAGCGCAACGGTCGAGAAGATCGAAGCCGCAGCGGACAGCGGCATCTCGTCCTTCGTGAGCCGTGAAGTGACGAAGCTGGACCGTCCGGAACTGACGTCGGCAAAGATCATCGTTTCGGGCGGCCGCGGTTTGGGCAACGGCGAGAACTACACCAAGGTTCTCGAGCCGCTGGCAGACAAGCTGAACGCAGCGCTGGGTGCATCGCGCGCCGCAGTGGATGCGGGCTTTGTGCCGAACGACTACCAGGTGGGACAAACCGGCAAGATCGTCGCGCCGCAACTGTATGTTGCAGTGGGCATCTCCGGCGCGATCCAGCATCTGGCCGGCATGAAAGACAGCAAAGTGATCGTCGCGATCAACAAAGACCCGGAAGCGCCGATTTTCAGCGTCGCCGATTACGGTCTGGTGGGCGATCTGTTCACGGTCGTGCCGGAGTTCGAGGCCATGCTGTCTTGAGTGTACTGAGGGTACGGTCAAGGTTTGACGAGGTGACAAGTGAGCAATCTGAACGATATGGGGCGTGCCAGAGCAGCGGCGGCCTTGGCAGCCAACGCTGAGGATGCCTCCATTTGGCGGTGGTTCGCGCTGCTCCTCGAAGAGAGGAGGATTCGCTGGTGCTGCAGCGAGGACCGTTGGCTCGTCAGTGTCGATAACAGGCATGTGGCCACAGATAGCAGCTTCGATAAAGCCATCCGGACTGCGCGGGGGAATGTGGAGGGGGCGCCGCCGACGCTGTTGCGTCGAGCAGTGCGTAGCAGACGGGCGGCGTAATCCGATCGACCGTTGCGGATTTAACGAACCGGAGTGCGAGGTCTCTTCTGGCCATAGCACAAGTTCTGCTCACTGAAGAGATAGGGCTAACGGCCGTTAACACGTTCTTGATGTAAATGTGGGCCAGTTAAATGAGTGAAAGATCTATGTTGAAAATGAATGGACCGTTGGGCGAGAAACGTGAAGTGGAACTGCGACTTGTCACCAATATTAACGAAGAGCCAAGCTTAGGCGACCGGGTCGCGGGTGATGATCAGAACAATCGAGCGTTCCGTATGGAATCAGATTACGACTGGATGAATAACTTTTTCTCGTTCTCAACGACCGATTGGTAGGCCCATACTTGGACGGGATTTGGCGAGATGTGGATGCTCTTATCGAATGAAGGATGGATTCGTTCGCAAACGCATTCATGCTATGGAATCGACAACGGGATTGTGTGAATGTGGGCCGCAGCGTACGCATCAAAAAATGAGGGCGGGGCAATAAGACTCGTTATCGCCGCAACCTCACAACTGCGTGGCATCGCGGCAGTATGGGTAGGCCGTCGTCGGGCAGAGCGGGAGTCGAACCTGGCGAGGCTTTCGTGGACAACTGTTGGAGTTGGCTGCCTTCCGCACGGCAAGGCTTCTCGCACAATTTCCTCACGAAGTATGGGTAGCGGGATGGGTTTCGTGGGTAGGAATGGATGGCAACATGGCAGGACGACAATTGCATCGGCTTAGCGCGTTGCGGGTCGCAAAGGAGGCGGCCCCGAGCCATTATGCGGAGGGCGGAGGTCTCTACATGCAGATCGCTGACAGCGGTGCGCGTTCATGGGTGTTTCGGTTCAAGCTTGGCGGGAGCAGCAGCGTAGACAGCTGCTCGATATCTCGTCGGATGCCAACGTGACTTCCGTGAGGCAACTGAAGCGTTTATCCGTGTACAGGAACCTCTGTGGCGCAATCGTAAGCATGTCCAGCCGTGGCGCAACACACTTAGCACGTATGCGTATTCTGTGATTGGCGAAGTCCGGGTGCGTGACATCGATATCGCGATGATCGTGCGGATTCTCCAGCCGATCTGGACAAAAAAGCCGGAGACCGCGCGCCGCGTGCGCGGCCGCATCAAGACCATCCTCGACACTGAGACTGTGCTGGACCATCGCGCCGGCAGCAACCCTGCACGGCACGCTGGCCATCTGCAACTCGTCTGACCACGATCGCAAACCGGCGCCTGTTCGCATTCTTTTAAGCGAACCTAAATTCCATTTAAGTGACGCTTTGCTGTTAAATCTGCGCCTAGGTCGTTATTGATCTGCGCACTCGAAAGGCAATGAACTACCCGAGACGCCCCGCAAGCAAAAGCTGATGATTGCCGATGCATGAGTCGTCAATTGCTGGCCACCGTTGGCAGCGTCATTGGTCAGCGGTGCCACCAGCCCTTCAAACAGGCAGCCGACTATGCAATCGGCCGAAGCTCCTGCGTTCTGGGTGGGGAACTCGCCTGTCGCGATCCCCTGTTCGATGATGGTCCTGAAAACCCGCGATAACGCACGGTGATACACCAATCGGGCCGCTTCAACATCGGGCTCTACTGGCTCGGCGACCAGTGCATACGCAAGCCTGTGGCCCCGCAGCGCTCGACTGGCAAACGTCCAGGCGGCTGCACCGAGTCGCTCGCGCGCGGTGCCATCGCGCATCGCAATCCCGGCAACAACGTCGACTTCCCGCTGCGCGGTCGTTTTTACTATCTCGACCATCAACTCCGTCTTCGACGGGAAGTAGCGATACAGCGTGCCAATCGCTATTCCCGCGGCGTCTGCGATCGACGACATCTGGGCCTCGCGAAATCCCGCTTCGGCGACGAGGCCTCGCGCCGCCTTGAGGATCAACGGGTATTTGTCTGCGCCGCGACGACGGATGCGAACGCGCGGTGCGCTAGCTAGATCTTGCATTTCTGTCCACGGTCTCTGTTTTTGCATTCGCATGCGGCCGGACTGCCCGCAACGCGACACCTGGCCGACGCCATAAGCACCTTCAATTTCCATTATGGCATGGCCAATCGCCCGGGTTGCAGTGCGTTACCGGTGCAACGCCGAGCACCCTCCTGGTACTAACACGGATCGCGTCGGCCTTGACAGGCTTTCTGATGCTCCATATTCTTAAGTGAATCGTGATTTCACTTAATGCTTGAACCATGCAGGTCGGGTGGTCAATGAATAACATCAGGAGATAGAGATGGACCTCAGCGCATCACACGTGGATCCAGCAAAACGGATTTCCGATCTGCTCGGTCAATACGGCGTTCAAACCGCCAGTCTTGCGTGGTTGCTTTGCGACCGGCACGATCCGGCGAGTGTCGCCTACGACGTTGTCGACGCAACGCTTCAGACCGAGCGGATGACGTATGGTGAACTGAAACGCGAGTCCGAATCCTTTGCTGCAGGCCTGGCGTCCCTGGGTGTGCGGCAGGGTGATCGCGTCGCAACCCTTGCCGGGAAGAGCAAGGAGTACCTGATCGCCTTGATGGCCATCTGGAGACTGGGCGCAGTGCATGTGCCGCTTTTCACCGCGTTCGCCCCTGCTGCGATTGCGCCGCGACTGTCGGGCAGCAAAGCAAAGGTCGTGATTTGCGACGCTGCGCAGCTCCCAAAGTTGCTGCCGGATGAGGACGTGCTGGAACGCCGCACGCTCCAGGCCGTCGTCATTGGCGGAACCAAAGGGGATGTGACGAGCGGGTTCTCCTGCAGCTTCCAGTCGGTTCTCGAAACTGAAGCGCCGCCGGTGTTGCCGGCAGTGCAAGGAGGCGACGCTCCATTCATTCACATCTACACGTCGGGCACCACGGGCCGCCCAAAGGGGGTGGTGGTTCCCATCCGCGCGCTTGCATCGTTTCATGCCTACCTCGAGTTCGGCATTGGTCTGCGCCATGACGACGTCTACTGGTGTGCGGCTGACCCAGGATGGGCTTACGGGCTCTACTTCGGCGTTCTCGGTTCACTTTGTACCGGCGTCCATAGCGTTCTGCTGAAGGCTGGTTTCGATGCAGAGACTACGTACCGGGTTCTCGTCGACCGCAAAGTGACCAATTTCGCTGCCGCGCCGACGGTCTACCGCTCTTTGCTGTGTTCCGAGAAGCAGCCGCCAGCCGGCTTGCATCTGCGTTGCGCCTCCAGTGCAGGAGAGCCGCTCACGCCGGACGTGAACGAATGGGCGGTGGGTGCGCTGGGCGTGCAGGTTTTCGACCACTACGGTCAAACGGAAGCCGGCATGCTCATCAACAATCACCATGACGAACGGCTGGCTGGCCCTGTCAAGGCGGGGTCCATGGGGGTTCCGCTTCCTGGATGGAAAGCAGTCGTGCTTCACCGCGATGAGGACGTCGAGGTTGAGGCCGGGCAGGTGGGTCGCGTGGCGTTCGTCGTCCGTGATAGTCCCCTTGCCTGGTTTGCGGGCTACCAGAACGATCCGGAGAAGAGTGCGGAGAAGTTTGCCGGCGCCGGCAAGTGGTACTTGTCGGGCGACCTCGGCCGTCTCGATGAAGACGGCTACTTCTTCTTTTCGTCCCGCGAGGATGACGTGATCATCATGGCCGGATACCGGATAGGTCCGTTCGAGGTGGAGTCGGTGCTTTCGGCGCATCCGGCGGTCGCGGAGTGTGCCGTGATCGCGGTGCCTGACAAGGTGCGAGGCGAAGTCCTTGAGGCTTTCGTCGTGCTGCGCCAGTTGTCGAGCGCGACGCCCGCAATGGAAGCCGAGCTTCAGCAATGGGTCAAGACGCGTTACGCGGCCCACGCCTATCCCCGTCAGGTCCATTTCGCCAACGAACTCCCTAAGACGCCGAGCGGCAAGGTGCAGCGCTTCGTCTTGCGCGAGGCGCGAAAGAAGGCCATGGCAGAAGCCATGTCCGGTACCACGCTGGTTTGACCCATTTCCATCACGGTGTGAATCAACGATGAATGCAGCGCCCTCCCTGAATGCAATCGACGCCATTGCCCGACGTCGTTCGGTCCGCCGCTTCCTCGACAAGGATGTCCCGGACGCGGATATTGAGGCTCTTCTGAACCTCGCCGCCAGGGCGCCTTCCGGCACGAACATTCAGCCCTGGCATGTTCACGTCGTGACCGGCAATGCGAAGGCCCGGCTGTCCCATGCCGTCCTTGAAGCCGCTCGGGACGGCAAGCGCTGCGACGAATACGCGTACATGCCGGAAACGCTGAAGGACATCCACTTGGAGCGCCGGCGCAAGGTGGGCTTCGATCTCTACGGCCTCTACGGTGTAGCGCGCAGCGACCTTGCCGCAAGGAAAGAGGCCATGCTCAGGAACTTCACGTTCTTTGGTGCGCCGGTCGGGCTGTTCTTCACCATGGATCGATACCTGCTCGCGGGTTCGTGGCTGGACAGTGGCATGTTCATGCAAAACGTCATGATTGCCGCCCAATCCATTGGACTCGCTTCATGCCCGCAGCAGGCGTGGTGCGAGTATGGCGGCATCGTTCATCAGGTTCTCGGTATTCCAGAGGAGAAGATCCTGCTCTCGGGCATGGCCATTGGGTACGAGGACTGCTCAGCCGATGAGAACCGGCTGCGAACCGAACGGGCGCCTGCCGACGAATTCACGACCTACCACCGGGATTGATACCGAGGCCTGAGGGTCACTCAACCTGAATCTCCGTTTCATAATTCGCGCCGCCCGCATGGGGAAATTCGTATTGAAAGGGTGTGCATAAATCATATTAATTAGGATATCTATGAAAATATCCGGAAAAACTTTCATGGTGACTGGTGGTGCGTCCGGGTTGGGTGCCGCTACTGTCGAAGCGCTAGTGAACAGGGAGGCAAAGGTTGTGGTTGCCGATCTGAATCCCGATGTGGGCAGCGCGCTCAACGAGCGATATGGGCGCGCCGTCAAGTTCGTCCAGGCCAACGTGACCAGCGAAGCCGACGTTCTGGCAGCCGTCGACGTTGCGTGCGACTTTGGCGAAACCTTCGCCGGAGCCGTGAACTGCGCGGGAATCGCGCCGGCTGAGCGCATCAATGGACGAAACGGCATGCACCGGCTGGAGAGCTTTCGGACTGCTGTAGAGGTCAATCTTGTGGGGACATTCAATGTGTTGCGCGTAGTGGCTGATCGCCTTATCGCGCGTGGCAGGAGCGCTTGCGACGAAGAGCTTGGGGTGCTGATCAGCACGGCTTCCGTGTCGGCCTATGACGGTCAGATCGGCCAGGCGGCCTACGCCGCCTCCAAGGGTGGGGTCGTGGCATTGACCTTGCCTGCGGCGCGCGAACTGGCAAAACACGGAATTCGCGTCATGGCCATTGCGCCAGGAATTATGGAGACGCCAATGTTGCTCGGGATGCCCGAAGACGTTCAGGCCTCGCTCGCTGCCACGGTGCCGTTTCCAGCCCGCCTTGGTAAGCCGCACGAGTATGCCGCTCTCGTTTGTCATGCAATCGAGAACACCTACCTCAATGGTGAAGTAATTCGTCTGGATGGCGCGCTACGGATGGCGGCCAGGTGACCACACGTGCGATAGCCGAGGTTGTGAGCAATTGTATCGGCTGCGCCATAGGAGAGGGTTAAAGCGACGCGACGCTTTGCACAGGAGGAGGGGAAGCCACTGCCAATCGCCGTGGAAATGATCTGGGAAGGACACAAAGAAATCCTTCTGGAACCATCGAAAAGCAAATTCTTCAATTTGACGCGGTAGGAGACACGATGCGGAAAATCAATGTATTAGAGCTCGCCGACAGAGCTCAATTTAGCCGGTTCCATCTGAGTGTTCTGCTCTGGTGTGGGCTGGTCATTATCTTTGACGGATACGACCTGGCCGTCGCCGGCATTGCTCTGCCACTCATCATGAAGAGCATGGGGGTGGGAGCAGCGAGCGCGGGTGTGATGGTGAGCGCCGCGTTGGTGGGCATGATGCTGGGGGCCATTATTTTTGGCAGCATCGCTGATCAGATCGGGCGACGCCGCGCGATTGGTATCAGCGTTGTCCTCTTCAGCGTCGGCACGGTGGCAACGGGTTTCACAAGCGACCCGATTGTCTTCGGCGCGGTGCGCTTCATTGCGGGCCTAGGTATTGGAGGGGTCTTGCCTAACGTGGTCGCCGAGATGACGGAGTTTTCGCCCAAACGTATCCGCACGACGATGGTCACGTTCATGTTCAGCGGATATGCCGTGGGTGGCATGCTGGCCGCCGCCACGGGCAAAGCGATCATGGAGACATATGGGTGGCAGACGCTGTTTTTCATCGCCGTCATTCCGCTCTTCCTGCTGCCCTTTGCCCTGAAGGCGCTGCCCGAATCGATGCCGTTCCTGATCCGAACGCGCCGGGTCGACGAACTCCGCACGATAGTGTCATGTCTGGATTCGAATTTTCGCTCGCTGCCGGATGATGAATTTGTGGCGACATCGTCGGGCACCCCGCAATCGGCGGGCATGCGCAGCCTCTTTGGCGAAGGGCGGGGATTCAGCACCTTGATGATCTGGACTGTGTTCTTCATGTGTCTGTTCATGGTGTATTCCCTCAGCTCCTGGCTCGCCAAGCTCATGGTGAGCGCCGGCTACACGCTCGGTTCGTCCCTGACATTTGTCCTTGTTCTGAACTTTGGCGCGGTGCTCGGCGCGATCGGTGGCGGGTGGCTCGCGGACCGACTGCATATCAAGTACGTATTGATGGCTTTCTTTCTGATCGCGGCGGCATCGATCGGAATACTGGGCTTCAAGACGCCCACCGAGCTGAGATTCCTTCTCGTTGGCATCGCCGGCGCCACCACGATCGGTACACAGTTGCTGGCTTACGCCTACGTAGGCCAGTTCTATCCCGCATCGAGCCGCGGCACCGGCGTCGGCTGGGCTTCAGGAGTGGGACGTACCGGAGCGATCATCGCCCCGATCGTGATTGGCGCCCTGGTCGAGATGAACCTGAAGCTCGAGCACAACTTCTACGCCATCGCCATTCCCGGGCTCATTGCATTCGTCGCCATGGCTTTCGTGAACCACGGGCGATACGCCTGCGCGGCTGAATCGGCTTTCTCACAGGATGAAGTCCGGCAAGCTCCCGCTTCATCTGATTTCAGGCTCATTGAATAGGTGTGTAGGCGCTCATTCGCGCGAGCGATGGGGCGCCGATTTTATTAAACCAAGGAGACAAGATATGGAATTGAACCAGATAGTAAGAAAGTCGCGCTTGCCCATTGTGTTTTCCATTACATCGACATTGATAGTCACCGGTTGCGGTGGTGGCAGCGGCGTGGCGGCCGGTTCAGCAACGTCCGCTGCTACAACGAAAACGCCGACTGAGATGTGTGCCGCTTTGCAGGACGTCGAGGTGCCTGCTTCGGCGATTGGGCTACCTACGTCCGGAGCGTCGATTGCGAGTGCGACTCTGATCGCGGCGACCGCAGAGGGCAACACTTCCGGCGAGTATTGCAAGGTGCTGGGGAAAATCCACCCGGTGGATTTTTCGGCTCCCGACATCCGTTTTGAAGTGGACCTGCCTAGCACCTGGAATGGAAAATCCGTTCACTTTGGTGGTGGCGGGCTCGACGGGACGATCCCGGCGACGACTGGTTTTGCCCAGTCCAGCCTCACATTCACTGAGGTTAGTGGCGTGAAGACGCCACTGGCACGCGGATATGTGACCCTTGGGAGCGATAGTGGGCATCAAGGGAACAGTGAGCAGGGTGATTTCTTGCAAAACGACGAAGCCTTGGCCAATTACGCTGGAGAGCATGTTAAAAAGACTCACGACGTCGCCCAATTTCTCGCGAAGAATCGCTACGGTGCGTCTTTCTCCCATAGCTACTTTATCGGTGGCTCCGGCGGTGGCCGCCAGGGTCTCGTGGCGGCACAGCGATACCCTGCCGATTATGATGGCGTGATCGCGTCTTTCCCTGCGTCCGAAATCCTGGGCCTGTCATTTCAGATGGGCCGGGTTTCACAAGCCTCTCTTGCGTCTGGCGGGTTCATCAATACTGCGAAGGCTTCTGTTCTGAAAGCCGCGGTTATGGCGCAATGTGATGCTCTGGATGGGGCGACGGACGGCGTCATTAGCAATCCGGCTGCGTGCCATTTCGATCCGGCAACCCTTCGCTGCCCCGGGGGCGTCGACACAGGCAATACCTGTCTCTCTGATGCTCAACTCAACACGGTCAATACCATCGCGACGCCGCTTGTCACCAACTTTGACTTCGCGAACGGTATCCGCACGATCCCCGGGTACAACATTCTTGCTGGCACCGACTTCTGGAATCCCTATATAACTCCACTGGGACCTTCGGCACAGGCCGCAATAGTGAATCCGGCAGCCGCCACCTCGAATTATGGATCCTTCTATTATTTATTCCCGAATGCCCTGGTCAGATACGCAATTGCACGCAATCCTGCTCTCGACTTGATGACCTTCAATTTTTCAGATCCGGGAGCTCTGACTGCCAGAACGCAAGCGGTGAGTAGTCTAATGGATGCCACGAGTACCGATATGACTGCTTTCAAAAATCGTGGTGGAAAACTGATCCTTCAACATGGGCAATCAGATCAGTTTATTCCTGCGCAAATGTCAATTGATTACTACAACCGGTTGCTGGCAGCGTACGGACAAGATGCGCTCTCGTCGTTCCTGAAATTCTTCCTGGTGCCAGGTGGGTCGCATGGTTATGGTGGGCAATTCGAGGGCGCCTATGATGGGCTAACCGTGTTGGATAATTGGGTTACAAAAGGGGTGGCGCCGAGCAGTCTGGTGATCACTGATATGAACCCACCCACGGCTGGGCGAACCCGTCCGCTGTGCGAGTATCCCCAATGGCCCAAATACGTCGGCGGGGACGTGAACGCTTCTTCAAGTTTCACCTGCTCGAATTGACGATTTGGGAGGCTCGGCCCAGAAGGGCTCGCATCCTTTTCCCGCATTGGTCTGCGGTCAGGATGCTGGGCTGAAGTCCCTGAGTTATGTCTTGTGCGGCACGGCGCCTCGCCTGCGATGAAATTTTTGGTTTGGGGTAGGCGCCGCGTTGGCAAATCGGCTCGTAGTCCTTCGCGTTCGTTGCTGGTTATTTCGCGGCATTCGCCGGAGGTTCGCGCAGGCGAGCTCAGGCAAGGGTGACCGGCGACGAAAAATGGACCCGTCGGATTAGCTTCGGGCGAGTTTTTTTCGGGAGAGACAATGAAAGCCAGCCACTTATGCCGCCGGCGCTTGCTCAGACTGCTTCTGCTTTCTGTCGCATGCGGCCTGACCTTGTATTGTTCGCAGCCGTTTTACCCTGGCGGCGACGCGCGGGTGCTGAACCGCCACGAGGCGGGCGGCCTGCTGAGCCGTGCGATGTCATCGAACCCCCCGCGGGTCTTTCCGCACGGACTTCAGTGATGAAGATCGCCAGACAAATCACCGCGGTCATCGGCCTGAAATCAACCGCCGATAAACCTGCCGCGACTCCGCAACCCATTGCGCGCCCGACTTCGAAACCAGGCGGGGTACTACAAGGTCTATCGAGGCAGCCGCGGCAGGCGGAGCGTCCTGCAACGTCTGCGCTGCGCGGCAAAGAATCCCCATTGCCGCTCAAGACGCTGCGGCGCTCCAATGCGTTCACAGCAGCCACAGTAACAAAAATCGTCCGCTCACTGCGCCAGTTCCCAGTGTCGGTGATCCGTGGTCATGGCGTGCCATGTCGCGACGTTTCGCCTGATGTACGCTCGGCCTCTGATCTCACGATGAGGCTGCACCGTTTGAATAACTCGTCGAAAGTCAGAATGTCAATAGAGGATATGCTATTCCGGTAAAGCTCGAATGACTGAAGCTTATCTTTGTTCGCGCCCTGCTCGGTGATAAATTCACCGAGAGAGCCGGCAACGATGAAGGCTCGCGGTTTGAAATTGAATACCTCTTCGCCCGTGGGGGCATCGTGCGCATCCGTCGGTCGGATATATATTGATTTTGCAGTATGGGTAGGATTATGGGTAGGCAGTCGCCTCGAGAAGTGGGAGTCAAACCTGGCGGGGCTTTGCGGGCCACTGTTGGAATCGGCTGCCTTCCGCCAGCCGGGGCTTCCCGGGCATTCCGATATCTTTGTGCATGTTCTGTCTTCCCAAGCCGAACACCAGCGTTTCAATTGCCTGAGCACACTGACGGATAATCGCGCGCTGGCCGGTGGCGGCTAAGACAATTTACGCCGTTCGAATACCGGTACATCGTCCTGAATGTGGTGGAACGTCTGCATGTCGATTGCGAAGATCGCGGCGTCGGCACGTTGGAACACGGAGGGCTCGTCCAGCGTGCCGACCTTGATCAGCACCACGCCGGGCAAACGCGGAGAACGCGTCAGCAAGTGCGTACCACAGGTGCCGCAAAACTCGCGCGTGACAGGTTGAGGGATATCGTTTCGCGTGAACTGTTTCGGCTGGCCGGTGAGATAGCAGAATTCGTCGGTGGACATCGCCATGATCACATTAGGATTCCCCCCAGAAATGTACTGGCATTCGCGGCAATGGCATTGAAGGCGGCTGCGCACTTCGCCGTCCGCCTGGTAGCGAATTTCACCGCAGTAACAACCACCGTGCAGTGTCATGGTTCGTTTGTTCCAAGTATTGTTGATGGTGTGTCAGGCCCGTCCGAAGAGCGCGACTCGCGCGTCGGCGCAGGTCGTGCTGATATCGCTACCGAGTTCGTGCAGGATTTCGTCGCTTAGTTGGCCGTTGAAAGTATGAGCGCTGACGACCATGGCCGGCTTGTCGTCACGGTCGAGAATCACGGCGGCTGCGGACACCACGCTCTTGATTAGCGCGCCGGTGTCGATGGCGTAGCCGCGCTCGCGCGCCTCGTCGATTTCGGCGAGGTAATGCTCAAACGTCATCGGCTTGACCCAGCGGATGTTGGCAAAGGCCTGATGCAACTCATCGCGCGACACATTGGAGGCGGCCGCGACTGCGCGGCCGTTGGCACCCGCGTAAAGCGGGATTCGCATTGCAATCTGAAACTCGATATGCACGCCGACGCCTGGCTTTACACGATCGAGCAGGAGCAGCCGTTGCCGGTCGGTGACCTGCCACAGACTGACCGTGGCCTCGTACTGGTTGGCGATGCGTTGCATCTTGGGGCGCAACAATTCGATCTTCGTCTTGCCGAGCATTGCCCGGGTGAGTTCGAGCAGGCCGAGATCGAGGCTATATGTCTTGTTTGACGGATCGAGCGCGACCAGGCGCTCCTTCACGAGTGTGCGCAGAATATTCAGTGTGGTAGATGGGCTCACCTCCGCCTTGCGAGCCAACGCAGTGACGCCGATCGGTTCCCGCGCGTCCGACAACGCCCGGAGGATCGCCGCCGCCTGCATCACTGCACCCACGTCTTTTCCCGCTTCCATGCTTTGCTCCCTCAATGAGGCTCGCCGCGGCAACGGCATGTGCGCCGCGGGTTCGCGCCGCCAATATATCAGAGTCGAGAACATTCACAATGGTGAATTGATGGTAGAAAAATGTATAAATTTATGAACTAACGTTCTGATGACCTCTGAAAACGTTCTATGAAATGCACGATAGTGAATAATATTGACAATGGAGAATTTGCGGAATAATGTGAACACCCTGCCCACGCGGCTCATATTGAGACCTTCCCTTTCCCGCTCCGGACTATGATCAGCTACGAAATCACTGCCTTCAACGAGCCTCTTGTTCGCGCCGAACGCCTCGCGCCGACGCCGACCGGAACGGAGGTTCTCGTGCGAGTGCTCGCCGCCGGCGTCTGTCACACGGACGTCCACACCCGCTCTGGCAGCTACGACCTGGGCGGTGGCAATACCTTGCGGATGAACGAACGCGGCATCGCGTTGCCGCTCACACTCGGCCATGAAATCGCAGGCGAAGCAGTGCAGGGTGGTGAGCAGGTGGCGGCGTCGGTGCTCGGCAAGCGCTACCTCGCCTATCCGTGGATCGGCTGCGGCGGTTGCGAAGTCTGTCTGGCGGGTCAGGAAAACATGTGTGCGCAACCCCGCTCGCTCGGCATCTTTCGGGCGGGTGGCTATAGCGACCACGTACTCGTTCCCGACTCGCGATATCTGATCCCCATCCCCGACCTGGCGCCCGAAGCCGCGGCGCCGTTGGCCTGCTCGGGCCTGACCACTTACAGCGCGCTGAAGAAGATCAACCCGCAGACGCTCGCCCGGACACCCGTTGTCCTGATCGGCGCAGGCGGTTTGGGTCTGATGTGCATCAAGCTGGTCAAGGCGCTCGGCGGCCGCGGCGCGCTGGTGCTCGATATCAATCAGGACCGTCTCTCGGCGGCCGCCGAGGCGGGCGCGCTAGCGGTGTTCGACACGTCGCAGCCCGGTGTTGCCGATGCGATTCGCACCGCGGCCGGTGGCGCGATTTTGTCGGTGATCGACTTCGTCGGATCGGTGCAAACGGTCGAGCTTGGCATGAGCCTGCTCTCGAAGGGCGGCAAGATCCAGATAGTCGGTTTGGCCGGCGGCGAGATGCGCTTGCCATTGCCCATGTTGCCGCTGCGCGCGCTGTCGATTGAAGGCTGTTATGTCGGTTCACTGCAAGAACTCCGTGAACTGGTGGAGCTTGCGCGCGCTGTCCGTCTCACACCGGTGCCGACGATCTGCCGGCATTTGCATGAAGCCGAAGCCTCACTCAACGATCTCGAGGCCGGCAAGATCACAGGCCGGATCGTCCTCAAACCCTAGCTCGACATAGCCAGACACAACAGCGATCGAAGAATCGTTGTTTAACACGAACGGAGACATGGATCATGAAAACCACTTTCGCCGGGGACCTTCCCGGCGTCGACACGGACAGTAGTATCGCCGCGACGTACGGAAAGATTACGCTACGGCTCATGCCGATTCTGCTGCTGTGCTACCTGGTGGCGTATCTCGACCGCATCAACATCGGCTTCGCGCAGACCGCCATGAGCCAGGACCTCGGTTTTTCGGCTGCCGTGTACGGCTTCGGCAGCGGTATTCTGTTCATCGGCTATCTGCTGTTCGAGGTGCCGAGCAATTACTTGCTGGAGCGCATCGGCGCGCGGAAGACACTCGCCCGGATCACGTTCCTGTGGGGCGTCATTTCGATGGGAATGATGTTCGTGCGCACACCGATGCAGTTCTACGTGATGCGCTTTCTGCTCGGCGTCGCGGAAGCGGGCTTTTTCCCCGGCGTCATTCTTTACCTCACCTATTGGTATCCGCCGGAGCGGCGCGCAAAGATCGTCGCCGTGTTCATGACGCCGATCGCGTTTTCGGGTTTCATCGGCGGACCGCTGTCGGGCTGGATCATGCAGAACATGGGCGGCTTGAACGGCTGGAAGTCGTGGCAGTGGATGTTTCTGATCGAAGGCTTGCCTTCCATCGTCATGGCCCTCGTCGTGATGCTGTTTCTGGTCGACCGCCCGGACGCCGCGTCCTGGCTCACGCATGACGAAAAAGTGCAGGTCAATCGCGCAGCCGGCACGCCATCGCCTGGTACGCACAGCTTCAGGGCGACCTTCGTGGCGCTGATCCGGGACACGCGAATCTACCCGATGCTGCTGGTGTACTTCGCGCTGATCTGCGGGGTGGTGACCACCTCTAGCTGGATTCCGGCCTTGCTGAAAGTGGTCTTTCCCGGCGGCACGCCACTCCAATTCGGACTGCTGACTGCGATTCCGTATGCGCTGGGCGGCGTGGGCATGATCTGGATCGGCAGGCATTCGGACCGTACCGGTGAGCGTCGTTGGCATTGCACGCTGTCGCTGCTGGCTGGCGCGATCGGTATGGCGATGCTGGCCTGGAGTTCGGACCTCGCGCTGACTATTGTCGCGATGTCGCTCGCCTCGATTGGCATCTTCGCTGGTTTCCCGACCTTCTGGGCCGCGTCGACCCATGCGCTCGACAAGGAGACCTCCGCTTCCGGCATTGCGCTGATCAGTTCGGTGGGCCTGATCGGCGGCTTCGTGAGCCCGATCGTCATCGGCAATGTGCGCACGCTAACCGGAAGCTACGCAGGGGGACTCTATGCCGTGGCGGCCGTACTGGCGATCGGTGCCTACGCCATTTCCACCGTGCTCAAACGCGAGCATGCTACAAAGGACTGAGATGGACCTGTTCGACAACTTCAGCATGACGATCGGCGGCAGTTCGGTCTTTGCCGCCGGGACGCTGCCGGTGATCAATCCGGCCTCGGAGGAGATCGTCGGCCTCGCGCCGCGCGCCTCCAGGGCCGATCTCGACAGCGCCGTGGCAGCCGCGCGCGCAGCCGCTGCGCCATGGAAAACGACCCCGCTCGAGGAGCGGCAACGGCTCGTGCGGGATCTGGCGAGTCTGGTGAAAGCGCACGACGCGGACTTCGCGCGCCTGCTCACGCTGGAGCAGGGCAAGCCTTTGCATGCGGCGCGTGGCTCCGTCTATGAAGTGACAAGTATCCAGAACTGGCTCGAGGCCGTCTCGCGCAAGTCGCCGCCGGTCGAGGTGTTGCTCGATACGCCGCAGCGCCGCGTCGAGGTGCACCGCGACCCACTCGGCGTGGTCGGCGCGATTGCGCCATGGAACTTCCCGATGACGCTCGCGGTGTGGAAGATCGCACCGGCGCTCGTCACGGGCAACACCATGGTGCTGAAGCCATCGCCGTTCACGCCGCTCACCATGCTGAAGTTCGGCGAACTGGCGAAAGAGGTTCTTCCCCCAGGTGTGCTCAATGTGATCAGCGGCGACGATGCGCTCGGACCGTGGATGACCTCGCACCCCGGCTTCGACAAGATCGCCTTCACCGGTTCGACCGCGACCGGCAAGGCCATCATGCGCAGTGCGGCGGACACGATGAAGCGCATTACGCTGGAGATGGGCGGCAACGACGCCGCCATCGTCATGGACGATGCAGACCTCGACGCAGTTGTGCCGAAACTGTTCTGGGGCGCTTTCTCCAACAACGGGCAATTCTGTCTCGCCACCAAGCGTCTTTACGTGCATGAAGCGATCTACGACCGTTTTGCCGCAGCCTTCGTTGCCTATGCCAGAACGGTCAAGGTGGGCAATGGCCTTGACGAAGGTACACAGCTCGGGCCGGTACAGAACCGGCGCCAGTACGACTTTGTTTGCGCGCTGATTGCCTCTTCGCGTGCCGCGGGGCACGAATTCCTGCTGGGGGGCGAAGTGCCAAAGGGCACCGGCTACTTCGTTCCGGTCACGATCATCGGCAATCCGTCCGACGATTCGCGAGTCGTCGCCGAGGAGGCGTTCGGGCCGGTGCTTCCGCTGCTCAGGTTCAAGACGGTCGACGAGGTGGTGCGGCGCGCGAACGCTTCCGAGTACGGTCTGGGCGCGTCGGTGTGGAGCGCCGACGTCGCAAAGGCCCAGGCGATTGGCGCGCGCCTCGACGCAGGCACGATCTGGATCAACACGATCCATGTCCTCTCGCCTGACTACGTGTTCGGCGGCTACAAGCAGTCCGCGCTCGGCAAGGAAAACGGCCTCGACGGCCTTCTCGAATACACCAACACCAAAACAGTCGTCACGGATTTCTGATGTCCATTCAAATGAGCCACGAACGCCCAGCTGAACCCCTGCGTGCTTCCACCATCGACGTGCTGTTCTCGGCACGCAGCATCGCCATTGTCGGCGCCTCGTCGGACCCCTCGCGGATCGGCGGCCGGCCGCTGCGTTACTACCGCGAGAGCGGTTTCACCGGTCGCATCTATCCGATCAATCCGTCGCGCAAGGAAGTTCAGGGCTACACCGCGTATCCGGATCTGGCGTCGCTGCCGGAGTCTATCGATCTGGTGATCATCGCGGTAGGCGCCGAACTGGCGCCGCAGATCATTGTGGATGCTGCCGCCAGGGGCGCGCGAGGCGCGATCATATTTTCATCGGGCTTCGCGGAAATGGGCGCACAGGGTGCTGCGCTGGAGCGTGACATGCTGGCCGTCGCGCGTGCACATGGTGTGCGCGTACTCGGTCCCAATTGCCTGGGTCTCGCGCATGCCGCGCATCGACAAATGGCGACGTTCGCCTCGTTCGTGGATACATTGCCGCTGCCGCAAGGACGCGTTGCGATCGTGAGTCAGTCGGGTGCTTACGGCTCGCACCTCTTCGTACTCGCGCGTGCCCGTGGGATTCCGATCGGTGCGTGGGTCACCACCGGCAATGAAGGCGACGTCACCCTCGCCGATTGTGTCATGCACATGGTGAAGGACGACAGCGTCGATCTGATCGGCTGCTACGCCGAAGGCATGTCGGACGGTCCAGCGTTCCTGGCCGCGCTGGATGCGGCGCGCGCGGCAGGAAAGCCGGTCGTGATCATGAAAGTCGGCCGCACCGCGAGCGGCGCGAGTGCGGCCCAGTCGCACACGGCGTCGCTGGCCTCGGACGACGCGGTGCTCGACGCGGCGCTGATCCAGTACGGCGCCTACCGCGTGCCGACCACGGAGGCTTTCATCGACCTGATTTACGCGTTGTCGCGCCGGCCGCCAACAGCGGGCCGCAAGCTGGGCGTGTTGACGGTATCCGGCGGAGCCGGAGTGCTGATGGCGGACGCCGCCAGCGATCACGCGTTGACCCTGAGCGCGATGCCTGCCGCCATTCAGCGTCATTTGCGCGAGCGCGCGCCGTTCGGCTCGCCGGTCAACCCTGTGGACATTACCGCGCAGGCGCTCAATGACATGACGCTGGTGAGCGATCACCTGCGCGCCATGCTGGAGCATGGCGGCTATGACTCCGTGGTGGGTTTCTTCATGAACTGGGCAGCTTCGCCGGTAACGGGGCCACTGTTGCGCCGCGCACTGGCCGACGGCATGCGCGGCTTCGAGAATCGCACCGTGGCGATCGCCGTCACGGCGCCACGCGAGATCGTCGAAGAGTTCGAGGCGAGCGGCATGCTGGTGTTCGAGGATCCCACACGCGCCATCGCGACACTGGCTGCGCTGGCGATCATCGGCGAGCGCCTCGCCGTGCGGCGTCCGGTTGCCGGGGAGGCTGAATCTGCAGCGAGCTTGCCGCTGACCATGCTCGACGAAGCGCAAACCAAGGCATTGCTGGCCGAGGCCGGTATCCCGGCGCTGCTCGAGGCGGTCGTTCAGACGCCTGAGGCCGCCGAGGCCGCCAGTGTCCGGCTGGGTCTGCCCGTTGCCCTTAAGATCGTGTCGCCCGACATCGCGCACAAGACCGAGCTCGGCGGCGTGGCGCTGAATCTCAGGACGGGCGAGGAGGTAAGGCTGGCGGCGCGGCGGATGCTCTCGAGCGTGCGTGAGCGGGCGCCTGAGGCGCGGCTATCGGGCCTCTCCGTGACGCCGATGGCGGGTGCCGGCATCGAGATGATCGTGGCTGCGCGAACGGATCCCTGTTTCGGTCCTGTGATGATGGTCGGGCTTGGCGGCGTGTTCGTCGAGATATTCCGCGACGTTGCGTTCCGTATCGGCGCGCTCACGGTGGCGCAGGCGCGCGACATGCTGGCGCAACTCAAAGCTTGGCCGTTGCTGCAGGGCGCGCGCGGCGCGCAACCTGTGGATGTCGACGCGCTGGCCGAGGTGATCGCGCGTCTGTCGCGCTTTGCCGTGGCGAACCAGGGTCGCTTCGAGACAATCGAGATCAATCCGCTCCTGGTCCGCCCAGGCGACGCCGGGCCCGTGATGCTGGATGCGCTGATCATTCCTGCTGCTGGCGCGGCAAAGGAGCAATGACATGCACGATCTTTGGACCTATGACCGCTTCGAAGAGAACGCCGCACTCGGCGAGTGCGCGGTCTCGCTGGATGAGCGTCAACTCGCGTTGTGGCGCAGCGCCGGTGGCTGCGTGACGCCGCCGCCGGACGACGGCCGGGTCGCACCGCCCAGCGGTTTACTGGTTGCGCTTGCCATGCGCGGCTATCTGTCTATCGTCGAGCCGCGTCCGCCGGGCAACATCCATGCTTCCAGCGTACTGCGCTGGGGAATGGCGTCCGTGTCAGTAGGCGAACCTCTCCTGGTGCGCGTCATTTGCCTGTCGAAAACCATCGCCAAGGGACGGCGCTGGGTCAGCCTGCTGGTGAAGCTGGTGAATCGCGACGACGCGCTGGTGCTGTCCAGCGAGTTAAAAATGGTGTGGGCCGCATGAGTACCACCATGGTCATGAGTTCGACGACGATCCATCTCGCTGCGCTGGTCGCGCAAAGCCGCGTCATCGACGCGCAAGCCATTCGCCTGTATGCCGAATTGACCGCGGACTTCAACCCGGTCCACGTCGACGAAGACTTCGCGAGCAAGACGCCATTCGGCCGCACCATCGCTCACGGCACGCTCACGCTCGCACTGATCTGGCAGGCATTCGACGTCACGTTTGGCGGTGATGTGCTGGCAGGCGCCGAGGCGGACATTCGCTTCGTCAAGCCAGTGCTGGTGGACACGCGCGTCACCGCGAGCGGATCCAGGGTGGCGGCCGGTTGCGACGATATCTGGCGGGTCGAAGTGGTCAATGATGACGGCGTGGTTGTGATAAGCGGCACGGTCCGGCTGGCCGGTCACGAGCTGACCTCGAGGCGGGAGGCCGACACCGAAGCCGACACCGAAGCCGCAACGGAAATCGATCTGCCCGGCGGCTTCGCCGCCGGACGTTAATACGACACTGCGAATCATGGAACCCTCTGCATTTATCCGCGGCGTGGGCGTGACGCCCTATGGCCGCCTCGAAGGACGCGATACGCTCGACCTGATGTCGGCCGCCGCAACCCGCGCGCTCGGCGATGCCAATCTGCAGCGCAGTGACGTCGACGGCCTGCTGGTCGCTTACTCGACGACGATGCCGCACCTCATGCTCGGCACTGTCTTCGCTGAACATTTCGGCTTGCGTCCCACGTGGGCGCACGGCGTTCAGGTCGGTGGCGCGACCGGGCTGACACTCGTCGCGCTCGCCAGTCATCTCGTGCGCGCGGGCGCGGTGAAGCGTGTGCTGTGCGTGGCTGGCGAAAACCGTCTTACCGGCCAGTCGCGCGACGATTCGATCAAGGTGCTGGCCCAGGTTGGTCATCCGCGCTACGAGGTGCCGCTCGATGCCAGCATCCCCGCTTACTATGCGCTGGTCGCCGCGCGCTATCTGCACGAGACCGGTGCGACACGGGCGGACCTGGCGGAACTGGCTGTGCTGATGCGCGCCAACGCGGCCATGCATCAAGGCGCCCATTTGCGGCAAACGATTACCGTCGCCGACGTGCTCGCGTCCAAACCCGTCTCAGCGCCGTTGAGTCTGCTCGATTGCTGTCCGATCTCCGACGGCGGGGCAGCGGTGATCGTCGATTCGGTGCCGGGGGAGCGGGGCGTGATCCGCATCGCCGGCACGGGCAGCGCTCATACGCACCAACACGTTTCGATGGCGCCCGACGACATCGCCTGCGGCGCACGCGAGTCGTCTGCCGCCGCCTACCGCCAGGCGGGCTGCCAGCCGGCCGATATCGGCTACCTCGGCATCTACGACAGCTTCACCGTCACGCTCGCCATGCTGCTCGAGGCGACGGGCTTCAGCGAACCCGGTCAGGCGGGCGCACTGGCACGCAGCGGGCGCTATGACCGCACCGGGACGCTTCCGCTCAACACGCACGGCGGCCTGCTGTCGTATGGCCATTGCGGCGCTGCGGGAGCCTTGGCGCATCTGGCCGAGGCGGTTCAGCAGATGCGGGGCGAAGGCGGCGAGCGGCAGATCGCACACGATGCCCGCCGTGCATTTCTCCATTCCGATGGCGGCGTACTCTCGTCGCATACCAGCATGATCCTGGAGAAAACCGAATGAGCGGCTCACAGGATTGGACGGCCGGCGTACAAGCGCTTCTGGTGGACGAATGCCGGGATTGCGGCCGGCGCAATGCACTGCGGCAGCAGCACTGTGCCCACTGCTGTAGCGAGTCGTTGACGGCTGTGGCGGTCGAGGGCTCGGGGCGCGTCTGGTCGATCACCGTGGTCCATCGCGGGCCCACCAGGGAGGCGACGCGCGAAGGACCGTATGGTATCGCGCTGATCGATCTGGCCGAGGGTGCACGGGTGATGACGCGGGCCGACATCGACCTTGCGATCGGCATACCCGTTCGAGTCACGCTGCGCACGATCAATGGCACACCGTTGCCGTATGCGTCGCGTGTCGACGAGCCTGACTGACGATGTGCACGAGCGAGCCCGAATAACACCCGAACGACGCACGACTAGCGCCCGCTCACCTTCGCGGGCAATAAGGACACGATATGGATTTCACACTCCCGCCAGCGCTGCTGGAATTGCGGGATCGGACGCGGCGCTTCATCGCCGAGCAGGTTATTCCGCTCGAAAAATCGACCGGCCAGACGCCCCATGGTCCGAGCGAAGAACTGCGCCATGAACTTGTCGGCCGCGCTCGCGAGGCCGGTCTGCTGACGCCGCATGCCAGCCGCGCAGCGGGTGGCCTCGGCCTCACGCACGTCGAGAAGGCCGTGGTCTTCGAGGAGGCCGCTTACTCGCCGCTCGGACCGATTGCTTTGAATATTCACGCCCCGGATGAAGGCAACATCCACTTGATGGAGATTGTCGCTTCGCCGATGCAGAAGCAACGCTGGTTGCTGCCCCAGGTCGCGGGTCAGACACGCTGGCTCTGGTGCAAATAGCGTGGTCGAAACGGTTACAGTCTCGGGCTGAACGAATTTGAGAGCCGAGGATGAGTAAGTTCAAGAGCTCGGAGGAGTTGTTCGCGGGGCGCCACTTTGATCGCGAGGTGATCATCCTGTGTGTTCGCTGGTACCTGCGCTACAAGCTCAGCCTGCGAGATCTGGTGGAAATGATGGCCGAGCGAGGACTGTCGCTGACGCACACCACCATCTTGCGTTGGGTGAAGCGCTAATCGCCCGAATTCGTCAAACGCTGGAACCGTTTTGGCACGCACCCCGGTCAGTCCTGCCGTGTCGACAAGACCCTATATCAAACTGCGTGGCAAATGGGTCTACCTTTATCGATCGGTGGATCGGGCAGGCCAGACGGTAGACGGCGTGCTTCTCGAAATCACGAGGGTCCGGTCCTCGAAGTACCTGAACAACCAAGTCGAGCAAGATCATCGCAACATCAGGGCAAGGACGAACGTCATGCTTGGTTTCAAGCAATTCAAGAACACCGCGATCACGCTGGCGGGCGTTGAATTGATGCATTGCATTCGCAAAGGACAATTTAGCCTCACCCAACTTCGCGTCAAGGACATTATTACTGCGCGTGCAATTTGGAATGCGGTCCTCTCGGCTCAATGAGGCATCCTATCAAAGCCAACTTGCTCGACAAGCTCCGCTATTTTCACCAGAGCCACGATTCCCCCGTAGTGTGAAAGCCGTGCTGGGGGCGGGCGCTGACGCTCCGTACTTTCCCCTGCTGACCGCAATCTGGCAGTCCAGTAAGCTTCACGACGCGACTACGCGACGAAGACGTACACGGAGGCGACACAACGTGGTAATGGAGTCAGAGCAAACGCAGGACGCGATTAACAGCGATACGGGATGGGCGGGCATTAGCAATGCCCGCTTCAGCGAGTTGCTGGCGAGCATCTATCAGGGGCCCATGGAATCGGTGCCGTGGGCAGGCGCATTGGAGCTGATCCGGCGATATCTGAACGCGAACTATGTGACGCTGACATTGCGGCCGGCCGCGAACCAGCGTCGCGGATTGATTGTGGGTGCGTCAGAAGCGGGACCATCGCTGCCGGGCGAAGCGTCATATAACGACTACTTCTATTCAGTCGATCCATTCGTGGGTTTGCCGGCTGATCGCGTGGTAACCGCCGAAGAAGTGTTCGGTGACACGGGTTGGCTCGCAAGTGAACTCTATAAGCAATTTCTACAGCCTGCCGATGTCCGGCATATTCTTGGCGCAGACCTGCGCACGGAATCAAGCGTCGAGTGCCGATTTCGCATATGCCGAAGTCATGCCGCGCCTCGCTTCAACGCGCGCGACAGGGGGTTTTGCGCGATGTTGCTGCCGCATCTACGGCGTGCGGTGGAACTGCATTTCCGGCTTGATGTCGTGGAGTCGGAGCGCACGCTCTATGCGAATGCGATCGATCGCATGCAGGTTGGCATGCTGACGCTCGACGCAGAAGGGGCGATCATCAAAAGCAACCGCGTTGCAGAGAACATCCTCGCCGAGGGAAACGGGCTACGCGTTGCGCACGGCCGTGTGGAGGCCACCGACGCGCGGGAGAACCGCTGGCTCCAGCGGCTGGTCCGTCACGCGGTGGTCGGGCATTTCGGCAGTGCTGCGCCGATTGTCGAAGCATTGCCGATTGCACGCGCGCGCGGCAAGCCGAGGCTTGGCGTGCTGGTGCGCACCATCCCGCTTTCGGAGTGGTCAGAAGACAACAAACACCGGCCTGCCGTCGCGCTGTTCCTACGTGATCCAGACCGCAACCCGGAAGGAGAGCAGGAAACCTTGCGCAAGCTGTTCGATCTGACGCCTGCCGAAACGTCACTGGCGGTGATGCTGACCCATGGCTTGACACTGGAGGAGGCCGCAGAGGAATCAAGCATCAGCAAGAACACGGCACGTACGCACCTGCGCGCGATCTTCTCAAAGACTGGCGTAACGCGGCAGGCCACACTTGTGCGGGTGCTGTTGGGCACCGCGATCCCGGTGGGCTGACGCGGCTTGCGGGGCAAAGGCGGCCGGGCACCATGTGGCCCGGCCGTGTCGCGCATGCCGGCTAGTTTCCAGAGCCGCGAATCGCGTCCGGGGAGAAGTACGCCTCATCGAGATTTGGGTTGTCGTTGAGTTTTGGCATCGGCTCCGCGTTAGTCAGCCGGTCTGCGAAATACGCGCCTGAGATCAGGTCATGGTAGAACGCCGCTGTCGAGTAGAAGCGCTTCGCGTCGTACGCATAGACGGTCGTAGCAAAGTTCGCTCTCCATAGCGTACCGTGTGCGTCGTAGTTGTCGGCGGCGAGTGCGATCCATGAGTCTTCGTCCAGATACAGTACGCGTTTTGCGTATTGATGGCGAAAGCCTGTTTTCAGTGTTGCTTGCAGCACCCAGACGCGGTGCAGTTCGTAGCGCATCAGGGCCGGGTTTTCATGCGATCGGGTGAGCAGGTCGGCGTACTTGATCGACGGATCCTGCAGTTTGTAGTTGTTGTACGGGACGTACACCTCGCGCTTGCCGACGATTGTCCAGTCGTAGCGATCGCCAGGACCGTTGTAGAGCCGATCGTCGTCCACTGTGCGGAAACCGCCGGGTCCCTGCGGCTGGTCGTAGCCGTATTCCGGCGCCTGACGAACGCGGCGAGTGCCGGGGTTGTAGACCCACGTGCGGCTGCTGTTTTCCGCGCCTTCCTTGTCCCAGTTCGTAAAGCCGACCGTGAGCGTGCCGCGGTCGCTGAGCGGAAGCTCCGTCGCCACCCGGAAGTATGAGTGGTTGTTGCGGTCGCTCTTCACGTTGAACTTCCCGTCGTTGCGCGGCGAATAAATGTCATAGCGGACTTTGCCCCATGCGATGTTGCCGTCGGGGTAGACCACCGCCTGATCGTAGGTCGCGTGTTCTGTGGCGATGGCGGACGACATCCGCTGATTCCACAACACCTCTTCAGCGGTCTTCGGGATGGGATACGGCGCTTGCGGGGGCGCATCTGTCAGGCCGTTGCCGTCGGACGTCATCGTTGAACCGGGCGCGTAGGTCCGGATGTCCTTGTAGACCGCATCGTCGTAACGGAAGTCGCGATGGCTCGGATACACCGGCATCTTGAACGTGTCGGGATAACGCTTGAATAACGCAATTTCGCCGTTCGTCAACTGGCTCGCATACTGCGCCATGTTAGCAGCGGTGATTACGTAGAGCGGCTTTTCGGCTGCGTACGGGTCTGGATAGCGTGTACCTGGTTTATATCCAAGCCCCTCCGGTGCGCCAAGCCATTTTCCGCTCCATGCCGGCACGGCGCCGTCTTTGCTGGCTGTGCGTTGCGCGCCCATTGGCGTGAGCTCCGCGTCCAGCGGTTTGAGGTCGTCCGGAGCGATCTTCGAGAACGATACGGCGGGGACCAGCGTGCAGGTCACCAATGCGACGGTAACCAGCATGGGCGAGTGGGTTCGACTCATAACCAATTCCTCTGGCAATAGACATGCGACGGAAACAACGGCCGCCTGTGTGGCGGTATGGTGTGCCACAGGGACGGGGCGTTGGGTGTAGCCGCGCGCAGAGTGCGCCCGGCCTGGTGTCAACCGAGGTCAACCGAGGTACTGCTCGACGATCTCGTGAATCGCGCGCTGCACGTCGCGACGGCGGTACCCGAGATGCGCAACGTCGGCCGGATCGGGGTCATATGCGACGACATTGCCCCGTCCGGTATAGATCGCGATGTCGGGCAGCAGCGGGTGCGGCTCATCGATTGCGGGCACGGGCTGCGTGTTGCCTGCCGCGCGAAAGAAGCCCTCAAAGTACTGGGCAAACGTCAGGTTTTCGTCGCCGAGAAGATAAGCCTTGCCAGGCTCGCCGCGCTCCAGTGCACCCCGGATCGCCTCCGAGAGCGACTGTACCGACAGGAAGTTGCTGCCGCCTGCCGGGCCGAATACCGGCAGGGCAGTCAGCTTGCCTTGCGCGTACTGCGTGTACGCCGCGAACATTTCCGAGCGCAGGCCGGGTAACGAGCCGACAACGAACGGCGCGTTGACGCTACACACATGAAACGTGTCCGTGGCGAGCGAGCGCACGCGCTGATCGGCCAGGTGGCGCGAGCGGACATAGGGGCTCGTATTGATCAATTGGGGCGCCACCTGTGGATAGAAGCTGCCCACCAGTACGGCCTTGCGAATACCCGCATCGCGGGCCAGGGCGAAGAAGCGCGGTACGGCTTCTACGTTCGCGTGTTCCCAGTGGACAGCTTCGTCCGTGCCAGGCGGCAGGTGGCGAATGTCGTTGCCCGCCGCGAAAACGAGTGCGTCGAAGCGCGCAAGGCAATCCCGTGTGAAGTCGCCGGCCACATAGTCGCCCTGCAGCCATTCCAGGCGGGCGAGAGTACTTTCATGTGGTGCCGGCTTGCGCGCCGCGATGCTGACCCGATGGCCGAGCGATTCGAGAAAGAGGGCGGCGTGTCCACCGATGAGCCCGGTGCCGCCGATGACGATGATGTTCATTGTGTCTCCGTTGGCGGACTGTGCGCCGCCGTGTTTTTAGAAATTAATCAGGATGTCGACTAGAAATTGAAGCCATTTCCGCTGATGACCGGGATATTGGTCCAGAAGCCTTTCGGATCCCGATACCAACCTGCCGCGGCGAGCGCGCCGCCGTCCACGTGTAGTGTCGTGCCTGTAATCCACGCGGCCAACGGGCTCGCGAGAAACAGCGCGGCGCCTGCCACGTCGCCCGGCATGCCGAAGCGGCCAAGCGGAATCCAGTGCGGAATGTGGTTGCGATGCTCCGGGGCGATCATCATGCTGACCGGCACCTGCGGTGTTTCCGTGGTCTCCGGGGCGATCAGATTCACGCGAATGCCGACGGGGCCCAGTTCGAGTGCGAGGCTTCTGGTGAAGCCCGTGAGGGCGGCTTTGCACGCCGCATAGACAGCACAGTTCGGAATGGCCCGGAAACCCTCGATCGACGACACGCACAGGATGCTGCCGCCGGGCGCATTGCGCCGCAACAGTTGGAGCATGGCACGCGTGACTGTGAATACCTGCTTCTGGTTGATCGCGTAGAGCCGTTCGATCTCGTCGTCGCTGTAACTGTCGAACGGCTTCGCGATCTGCAGGAAGTCGCCCACGTTGTTGACGAGCACGTCCAGCCCGCCGAACCGCTCGTCGATGCGTTGCGCGAGCGCCGAGACCTGGTCCGCCTGCGTGACATCTGCGACGACGACCAGTGCGTTCACGCCCGCGGCTTCCAATGCATGCCGCACATTGTCCGCACGAGCGACGTCGATTTCAGCAATCACGACGTGCGCGCCCGCATGTCCGAAAGCCTCGGCGGTCGCCCGCCCAATGCCTGCTCCGCCATCCGTGACCAGGACGGTTTTGCCGTTGAAGTCAATCATCTTTCGTTCTCCTGCGTGAGTTATACGATTGCGTCTCGGTGACGGGATGCCAATGCCGGCGCGCTCCCGCCCACCGTCGTGTCAAAGCGCGCAAATCAACTGTGCGTTATCGACGCGCAGTTCCGCGCCGTTGATGTAGCGTGATTCATCCGACGCGAGGAACAGCACAAGCTGCGCGACATCCAACGGATCGCAGATGCGTGCCATCGGATCGGTGCCAATACCCAGCGCCGACGGATCGAGTTCAGCGACGAGGGCCTGTGTCATCGGCGTCCAGATGCCGTCGGGATGAACTGAATTGCAGCGGATGCGGTAGCCGCTCTGCTTGCAGTGTGCGGCCACGCTGCGCACGAGCGCTGTCACTGCGCCCTTCGAAGCCGCGTACGCGGCCATCGACGGCAGACCACCGAGTGCGGCCACCGAGGACATCACGACAATCGAGCCGCCCATTGGGTTGTGCTTCATCGCGCGTACACCGAACTGGCAACCAAGGAAATAGCCGTCGGCGTTGATGCGCATCGTTTCGCGCCACGTCTGCGGATCGATCTCGTCGATCGGGCCCGGTGGGCAGATCGCGGCATTGTTCACGAGCACGTCGAGTCGACCGAACGTATTGATCGTCTCGGCGAATGCGCGCTCCCAATCTGCCGTGAGCCCGATTTCATGGTGCACAAAGTGCGCCGCGTCGCCGATTTCTCGGGCCACCGCTCGCCCCCGGTCTTCGTTGATATCGGTCAGCACCACGCGCGCACCTTCTGCCGCGAGCAGCCTGGCATCGGCTTCGCCGACACCGCTTGCGGCCCCTGTGATGAGCACAACCTTGTTTGCCACGCGATTCATTCTAGGGCCTGTCTAATGAGCGGGTTGGACATTCAGGCGGCCACAGGGACGTGCCCCGTGCGCACGGCATGCAGCGCGGCTTCGCCGTAGAGATGCGCGATCGTGTCGTCCAGTAGCGGGTTCGTGCGCAGTTCGCAGCCGCCGTCCTGCGCGAGTGCCTGGGCGCTCGCGAGGCCGATGCCGCCTGCTCCGCCAGTCACGAGCGCTGTCTTCCCTTCGAGTATCGGGATCTGGTTCATCGCTTACTCCTGAGCGGGTAGGTCCTGAGTCCAATCGACGACCAGCACGCGCTGCGCGAAACGCCAGTCACGGCCTTCACAGATACATCGGTCCTGATAGCGAATGCCCCAGTCCAGTTTGCGCGTCCCGCTTTCGTGCTCGTAAAGGTGATGCGCGACGCAATACGTCTCCACCCGGGCGCTCGGGCCGTCGAACTCGGCGAGCTGGTTATGCACGTGATGTTGCGTGACGCGGTACTGCACCATGGCGCCCATTCCGGCGACGATCGCATTGCGGCCGTCGAGGCTGAAGCCTGGTCCCTGAAGGCTGGCGTCCAGCGTGAAGAGCGCCGCGAGCATTGTCCAGTCGCGCCGATCGACCGCCTGCGCGTAGCGGTACGCCAACTCGCGAAGTGCTGCCGTGTGATTCGATTCAATCATCGTGTGATGTCCTGTCGTTGCCTGAGCGTGAATCGCATTCCGTCGTGACGGCACACACAGATTGGCGTGGCATGTCCCCCGCGTCGTCACCCAAATGGATGAGCACGCCGCAGTTGGCGAGCACACTCGAAGCATGGATTGGCCCTGATCGATAACGGAAGATGGGAAGCCAGTCTGGAGAGTGTTTGCGCGCCGGCGCTATCCGCTGGATGCGACGCAAACTATCGTCCCTTTGCTGGGTTAATCGCATAAGTTGTTGGTGTTCACAATTGCCGCCAGCCGTGTCAATCGGAGCGGACAAAAATTGGGGAGTGCGGCGTTTTGTCCTAAGCTATCTTCGACACCCGTTCAGCGAGGTGACGGATGAATATGCACTAGACGGTTTACCTGCAGCGGGACGGTGCCGACGAGAATGTGACGTTGGCGAGCTTTCAGCGTCCGCTCGAAGGAGTGCCCCCGGCAGAGTGCGGATTGTCGATGTCTGAGGCAAGAAGCCTGTTTTCCAGTATTCAACAAGCGGTGGCTCAGGATCAGATCCGCACCTACGATGCCCGACGCTGCCGTGCAGACATTGTGAGCGATACCGCCGCATAAAAGACTGGCGCCCTCGGGGGGGGCGACCGCGTTGGGCAGTGTCAAAGTTCGAGTGCCCCGGGGTCATATCGGGCTTGTGCACTCCTGAACCGCTCGACGAGAACGATGAATCAGCCGATCTTCGATTCTCCGAGTGCCCGATAGAAAATTTTCTACCGGCACGACGTACGCTGGAGCTTGCATACCTGTGTGCGAAGCAAGGTGCTGCTGTTTCCTAGCGGTCTGCTGCACGCAATGTCGCCGATCTCACCGGGTTGCAAACTTTGTCTCACGCCGTTGTTCGCAAGGAGACGCTCAACTGCAGTGAAAAATTGAAAATGACCAGTTCTCCGTTGGGTGGTTCGCGGGAACCCAACACCGTGGTGGAGCGAAGCACCGGCGTCTCGCCATTGACGGCGCGTAATCATGGCGGTGCCGCTGGAAGAGGTGCGCACGTTCGAAGTTATCGCCTGACGTGTCGAGTGTGAGGGGATAGCGGCCCGACAATTCGCATGTGCTCTCCGGCGTCCAAGCCTGATGCGCGTACTTATCGCTGCGCTCGACCAGTGTAGCCAGGTCCGTTCTACTTCGGTCGATCTGGTCACAGATGGTACTCGGCGTATGCGATCGTTAACGACTTCAGTGGCGCCTGGCGTCGCACTGCGGGTTCTTGACTGGTTTCACATCGGCATGAAAATTCACGCTGTGCGGTCGGCGCTCTGCGCATACACTTTTCCTCTCTACTACCGACCGGTGGTGGTGCGGCGATGCGAGCGGCTAATAAACCGCGTGCGCGACAAGCTGTGGCGCGGCCGGGGCGACGCGGCAATCGAGATCCTACGTACGTTTAAGATCGCGGAAGCCACGCATGCGTCGCTCGCGTTCGCGCGTGGGCTGAGGGCCGTTTTCCGTCCGGTTATTGACCCGCGCGCTGGCTTTGACGAAAGCGTGCTTGACGATAACCCCGCGCTCGAACCGCAGTTCCTCGACATCACGCAGGCTGAGCTGAAACCTGAAATACCAGCGTACGGCGCAACTGATGACTACCGTCGGAAAGCTATGACCGTGGTAAAGCCAGTTTGCATTCTTCATCCCACGAGCTTACTCGACCATCTCCTCAGCGTGACAGTGCCCCGACAACCGCTAATTGATTGGAGAATACCGTCAGACAATCGCACACAAGAAGTAGTTCTCGCAAACTTCAGAAGCGGTGCACTACGCCAATGCTGGCGGCCAGCTGACTGCGAGACGAGGACGGCGACAAACCGTCTCCGATCGTCGCGGTGGCGTTGATGAAATCTCCGGCGCCTGCCGTTCCAAGTGTCTTTCCGCTACTACGCTGGAAGGCCTGAAGCGCGTAAAGGACCGTGTTCTTGCTCACGCTGTATGACTCAAACAGTACGCCTTGATGATATTGCGCCGGATCGCTGATACCGTTCGATGCGGTGGCGCGCGTATAGCTGTACGAAGCCGCCAGATCTATCGACGACTGCGGATGCCAATGAAGAACGGCGCCAGCGACATTAAATGTGGCAGTACTGGTGAACGCTGATCGAATACCGGGTATGTATTGAACATTCGCGTACGTTGCCGATACATCCCATGCCGAGTTGAACGTGTATCCGGCAGCCACGGCGACGCGCTGCTGTGCCTGAGCCGTCTGATAGCCGTTTGTAACGGCCGATATTCCAACTTCCCCGTTGGAGTTAACCGTCGAAGCTGTCCCGTACGCTCCCCCGCCGGCAGTGGAGTTATTAATTCGTAGAACCCCTGCTGCAATGCCGACAGGGCCGGCAGCATACTGTACTGCGCCGCTCCAGGTAGACCCGCTATTCACGCTGCCGGCAACGCCGCCAAATGCGTACATTCCCCCGATAGTAAAACCGGCAAACTGGGGAGAGATATAAGCAACGGAACTGTTCACCCGCCAGATGGTATCCATCGCGTCGACGTCACCTGGATGAGCGCCGACGAACCCGCCAAGGTAATTGACCGGGTTGTACGGTACCAGAAGAGAAAAATACGGCGAATACTGTCTGCCGACTGTGATTTTCCCGTACTGTGGATTCGTGAACCCCACCCACGATTGTCTGTTGAAACCCGCCCCGCCATACGCTTGCGCGCCGGTGTTCGCGTTGAACAACGCGTCAAGCTTAAAGATCGCCTTTGTCCCGCCCCCAAGATCCTCGACGCCCAGCATTCCGAACCCGCTGCCTTGCAGCATGGCTGTCTGAAGCTTAACGACGGAGTGGCCGCCCGACGTCGATCCCAGTGATGTCTGGCTGCTTTGGTATAGGATTGAATTATCAACAACGCCGTACAGCGTTACGCTGCTCTGCGCAAAGGACGGAACTGCGGCTAACATTGCTGCAATGGCAAGTGCCGATTGCGAGAATTTTCGTTCCACGATCAATCTCCTCATGGTTCAATCTATAAAATTTGTAGGAATACTTATCGTCAATAAAATAAGAAATTTGATAAGAATCGACTGCTTTTATATATGGCTACACTAAATCTGTTTGAGCAGCGACATCACACGACAAATTCAAGGAACATCGTTCTCGAATTTTCCCCAGTGTTCCGCGAGTTCCCGCACAACGACGTTGCCGACCTCGTACGCCGCATTCAATGAAGGTATGTACCCTGATAGCGACCCTTGCTTACTCTCTCCCGCGAGCAACTCGGCAGCCGTTTGCCCCGGATGCTGCATGTCGAAATTGGCAGCCGTTCGCAAAATGAGAATACGGTTCATGTCCACCTTCTTGCTCTTGGCAAGGAAGCTCATTGCTTCCATAAACCCTGCATCCTCGTTTGCCGTAGTAGCAAGAGATCCTTGATCGTGCGTCCAGTACTTAACCCAACCCTCTGCCCACGAGTTCATCTTTTCTCCGATCCACCAGATTGGGGTTGCAATGACGTCCCCTCTCATCACCGACGGCGGTTTCTGCGCTTCCGGGAATCCCGTGTATCGCCCGCGTATCGCTTGCAGCGCGGCATTGTCTTGGAGTTTGACGTCTTTCGTCTTCGCGTAAGCCCATGCAACCAGGCTCGGATTTAACTTGAACAGGTTGTCGCCAAACATCGTGTTGGGATCGGGAACTGGCTGGAAGTTCGGGTGATCATGATGTACCGGCGTAAATCCATTGGGCCAATCCGGCGGTATTTCGCGAGCATCGATTTCATGGCCGATACTTCCGTCGACGACGTACGAAGCCCAAAAGGCAGACCCAACGGTGCCGGCGTTAGGGTCTACGCCTGCAATCCCGGCAAGAACGAAATAGGCATGCGAGAGATCAAATCGCGGATCCTGGCCCAGTGCAGTAATGGTCGCAGCGGTACGCTGAGGGCCTTGTCCCGTGACGACTGCGAGTACCTGCAGATCGGGGTTGTATCGTAGATGACCAAAGTACGTATCAGTGAGCGGAAGCGAATCGGGCAACGGGAATTTCCCTGCCCAGTTTTGTAATTCGCCTGGTCGGTCTCCTGTGTCATTTCCGACCTCGAATGTCGTCACCACAACAACGCGAATCGGGATTTTCGGTGATTGCCCGTGCGCGACCGTCGCTGATGACGCAAGTACGACGAACGTCAATCCGCGGCGCCATCTACGAACAAGCGAGTGGATGCCATTGTTGAATAGGTTAAGAGTCATTGGCGCGTCTCCTTTTCTGATTTAGTGATTTGTAATACTAATTATTAATTTTTGTATATTTCATTGACCGACTAAGCGACTTGCAAATCGCGGCCCAATGTCTTTTAGATCGCTCGTATCCCGATGTCTGCTAGCCGGGAACCGATACGTATCACAAGTCGTTCAGCCGTTGACCCGCTCCCCATCCTTCAGGCGCCAGAGATTGAGCGGATTGGCATCCTGCAGTGCCTCGGGCAACCATGAATCGGGAACGTTCTGATAGCAGACGGGGCGCAGGAAGCGATCGATCGCGCCAGCACCGACGGACGTCGTTCGACCGTCGGAGGTGGACGGAAACGGACCGCCATGCACCATGGCATGGCAGACTTCCACACCGGTTGGAAAGCCATTGATCAACACTCGCCCGGCCTTCAATTCGAGGCACGAAAGCAATAGCTGCGCGAGTGCGGCATCGACCTGCAGCTCGGCGTGCACGGTGGCGGTGAGCTGTCCTTCCAGCGCCTGCGCGACAGCAAGCATATGGGCGCTATCGCGGCAAATCACGATCACGGACGATGGCCCGAATACTTCGTTCTGGATCTGTTTGTCAGCGAGGAAAGCGTCAGCGGTGGTTTCGTAGAGTGCGGCGCGAGCCTGACAGGACGACGCAGGCGTGACGCCGTGAGCCAACCGCCTCACGCCGTGCATGCCGTCGAGTCGCGCGATTCCGGCCTCGTATGCTGCGTGGATGCCAGGTGTCAACATCGTCGCGGCGGGACGGCCCACGATCGCAGCAGAGACGGCCAGTTTCCACGCGTCAGTGTCGGCACCTGCGATCGCCAATACAAGACCTGGGTTGGTGCAGAACTGGCCCGCGCTTGCCGTCAGGGAGTCGGCGAAACCCGTCGCTAGTTGCACGCCCCCGGCGCGCAGCGCGCCAGGCAGCAGGAATACCGGATTGGTGCTGCTCATCTCGGCGTAAACAGGAATCGGCTCGGGCCGGTTGGCGGCGATGCGGGACAACGCGATGCCACCGGAGCGCGAGCCCGTGAACCCTACCGCCTTGATCGCAGAATGGCGAACCAGTTCTTCACCGATGGCATGCCCGTGGTCGACCAGCATGGAGAACACGCCGTGTGGCAAGCCTGCGCTGGCGACTGCGGCCTGGATCGCCCGCCCCGCGATTTCCGACGTGCCGGGGTGGGCGGGATGCGCCTTCACAATCACAGGGCAGCCCGCCGCCAGTGCGGAAGCGGTATCGCCGCCTGCGACAGAAAACGCGAGCGGGAAGTTGCTTGCACCGAATACCGCCACCGGACCCAACGCGATCATCCGCATGCGCAGATCGGGTGCGGCTCCCGACGCCGAGTCCAGTGTTGCATTCAGCCAGTGACCTTTACGCACTACGCCTGCGAACATGCGTAGCTGCCGTGCCGTGCGCGCCAACTCGCCCTCCAGACGAGGACGGGCCAGCCCCGTTTCGGCCATCGCGCGCTCGACCAGTTCGTTCCCCGCCGCCTCGAGGTTCGACGCAATCGATTCAAGCAACGCGGCTCGCGTTTCCAGACTGGTGTTGCGGTAGAGATTGAACGCTTGCCGCCCTAGCTCGCACGCACGCGCAACGTCAGTCACGCCGCCACTGCGAAAGGCGGGTTCCATTTGCGCGCCAGTAGTGGGATTCAATGCATAAAATGCATCCCCGTTGCCCGTTACAGCTTCGCCGTCGATCAGCATTTCGCCAGTGATAGTCATATCGCCTTTAGTCAGTTTTTCGTACGCTCTTCATCCGGTACGGCGGACCTCAGATTCCAAAGCGCGGCTCTGGAATGCCGGGAACGGACGTCCGCATCGCAAACAATCCGCCGGACTGCGGCAGTTCGCGTAACTCACTAGTGGAGCGGCCGTGACGACTGGTTGTCACGTACAGCGTGCGCAGATCGGGGCCACCGAATGCGCACATCGTTGGGCACCGCGCGGGCAGGGGATACTCGGCAAGCAGTTGTCCCTGCGCCGACAACGTGACGATGCGGCCGCCCCGATAAAGGGCCAACCAGTAGTTGCCTTGCTGGTCCACCGTGGCACCGTCTGGCCGATCGTCTTCGGCGTCCCAGCTCGCAAACCGCTTGCGATCGACCGGCGTGCCTGTCGACGTTTCGTACGAATAGGTCGAAACCGTGAGTGTTGCGGTGTCGGCGTGGTACATCGTTCGGCCATCGGGACTCCAGGCAAGTGCATTGCTGACCATCAGATCGCCGAATAGCTGCGTGAGGCGAAGATCATGGTCGAGCCGCCACAACCCGCCATCGGATGCGTCACGTCGTTCGTTCATTGAACCGACCAGAAATCGGCCCTGGCGATCACATTTGCCGTCGTTAAACCGATGCGCCTCGCCGGTGAAAGGCGCGTCTGCCACCTTTTCCTGCAGCTCTCCGGCAGCGTTGGCAAGCCAGATGCCATCTTTCAGCGCCAGCACGAATCCAGCTTTCTTTCGTAACGTAAAGCTACCGATTTCGGTAGGCATCGGCATAACGTGATTCGTCCGCGCGGACGGATCAAACCGGTTGAGTGACGGCCGCTTGATGTCGACCCAATAGAGCGCATTGTCTTTGGCCGACCAGACCGGGCATTCACCCAATTCGGCCGCGGCATCCAGCACACACGTAAAGAGACTTTCCATTGGAGAATGGATAAAAATTGACAAGAGTGGAAAAGCCGCCGCGCTCAGTTCAGCGTGACGCCCGCGTCGACGATGAAATTCTGTCCGGTGCAGCCGCGGCTATCGTCGGCGGCCAGAAAAAGCACCATTCGCGATATGTCGGGCGGCGCGAGCGGATACCCGAGTGCCTGGGTCTGAACAAACTCTTCGACCTGTTCAGGTGAGAACCACAGATCCTGGGCGCGCTGCGTCAGCACGAGACCTGGCAGCACGCAGTTAACCCGGATATTGTCGTCACCCAGTTCGCGCGCCATCGTTCGCGTTGCGCCATTGATTGCGGCCTTTGAGCTCGTATAGCCGATGAAACCGGGTCGTCCTCGCATCCACGTCACGGAACCGAACATGATGATTGAGCCGCCTCCCGCGGTTCGCATCCCTTTGGCGACCGCCTGCGATGCAAAGATCTGATGCCGCAGGTTCACCTGCAGGCTTTCGTCCCAATAGTCCGGCTCAAGGCTGTCCAGGCTGTGCCGGTCATCGCGCGCGGCATTGTTTACGAGGACGTCGATCCCGCCGAGTTGACGCTCCACGGTGGCGATTTTCCGGCGCAAGACCTGGATGTCGCGCAAGTCGCAGTGTGCGTAGCAGGCGCCGGGGAGACCTTTGTCTCGAAGCTGGGCGAGCAGCGACTCAGCCGCCGTATTATCGATGTCCAGGAATGCCACATTTGCGCCTTGCGCGCAAAACTGAGTGACGAGGTCTGCCCCTATGCCGCTTGCGCCGCCGGTGACAAGCACGCGCTTGCCCTTGAGCGAAGGATAGGTGGCGAACTTGGGTTGATCTGTCATGCTTGAAACTTCCCTGAAGTCAGCGGCTTGTCAGAGACGCCGTAGTCAAGAAACGCCGCGGCCCGTTGTGCTGCCAGCATGCTGCAAACCCGCATCACATGGGCACTCGCCGCCCGTCCTGCGGCGGCACTGTCGCGCGCGGCAATGGCCTTCCATATCGCGCGATGATCGTCCAGCGCCTGATCCGGACCGGTCGGGATCACGCGGGAGATCATGGCTGTGTGGATGCGCTCATAGATCCCGCCCAGCATCTCATCGAGCGTCGGATTGGCCGCCGCCTTGAGCAGCAACTGATGAAATTGCATATCGATGTCGATGTGTTTTTCCATGTCGTCCCTGGCGATCGCATCCGCTTCGGCATCCAGAATTGTCTTGAGATTCTGTATCACGTCCTCCGACGCGCGTTCTGCGGCCAATGCGGCCGCCATGCTTTCCAGCGCGCATCGCACTTCATAGAGCGGTACCAGGGCCGGCGCACTGTACACGGTGACGAACGCACCTCTTCTGGGTTCTTCGGTCGCCAACCCTTCCTGCACGAGCCGCTTGATGGCCTCGTGAACAGGGCTTCTACTGGTGCCAAGCTGAGCAGCAAGCGCCGGTACGCTCAGATGCGCCCCGGTCGCGATCTCGTGCCGGACAATGGCGCGTCGCAGCATTGCATAGACGGCGTCTGCGATGCGTTCGCCGGGTTGAACGTTCAGCGTGGTGAAAGGGGCGAGCATGGTAAGGGGCCTCTGTCGCTGTTAATGGAATCCAAGCAGGCTCAAAATTTCTTCCTTATAGGCGCCAAACTGCGGTGTCGCCACTTCATGAAGCGCCCTCGGACGGGGAAGGTCTATTTTAAGGTCTGCGATGACTGTACCCGGCCGCTGGCTCATGACGATCACGCGGTCAGCAAGAAACACCGCTTCGTCGACATCGTGCGTAATGAATACGATGGTTGGTTTGTGCTTCCCGTGCAGCTCCATCAACAATCGATGCATTGAGAGCCGCGTCTGGTAATCGAGTGCACCGAACGGCTCGTCCATCAGCATGACCTTCGGCTCGGACAGCAGCACTCTGACCAGTTGGGCACGTTGTGCCATCCCGCCTGAAATCTGGTAAGGGAAATGCCGGACGTAATCCGTCAAACCGGTCTGCTGGAGCAGGTTCTCCGCGCCTGCACGATATTGCCGCTCGCGGCGACCCGCGACCCGCGCTCCCAGGGTCACGTTCTGCCACATCGTCATCCACGGATAGAGCGTCGGTTTCTGGAACACGAAGCCGCGATCCGGCCCGGCACCGGCCACCGCGCGGCCGTCGACGTCGCACGCGCCGTGCGATATCTGTTCAAAACCCGCCAGTACGTTCAGCAAGGTCGTCTTGCCGCAGCCCGACGGGCCGACGATGCAGATCACCTCGCTGGCCTTGATTTCGAGGTTGACGCTATTCAGAACAGGACGTTGGTCTGCCTCGAAGAACTTAACGATATTCCGGAAACTGATGTTTGCGCCACCCATGTTACTTCCCCTGCCAGTGCAATACGCGATGGTTGATGGCCACGACCGTGCGGTCCATGATGAAGCCGAACGTGGCGATGATTAGAACGACGACGTATACGATGGGCAACTTATAGAAGTTCGAAGCGTCGGTGATCATGTAGCCGAGGCCGACCTGGGACGCAATGAGTTCGGCGGCCACCACAAGTGCCCACGAGATGGACAGCGTTGTTCGCATGCCGGTCAGTATTGACGGCAGCGCGCCCGGCAGGACGACCATCCGGAAGATCTGGCCAGGTCGCATTCCCATGCTTTTTGCCGCGCGATAATAGTCTTTGGGCAAACTACGCACCCCTTCGGTAGTCGCCAGGATCATGAACCAGAAGCCCGTCAGGAAAATGAGCGCCACTTTCGAGCCAAAGCCGATGCCGAAGTAAAAAACGAAGATCGTAACGAGTGAGATCGGAGGAATCGGACGCATGAAATCAATGAACGGCATGGCGATGGCCCGGGCCATCCGGTAGTAGCCGACCACCAAACCGACCGGCACACCCACGGCGACCGCGAGTGTGAAGCCGCCCAGTGTCTCGCTGAGACTGGTCAATACGTGAGCCCACAGTGGCTTGCCCGTGTAGCCGTGGTACACCAGATCGAGGAACGTCAAAGCGAGAAGCTGCGGCGACGGAAAGCCGTCGGCGTTGCGCGCGACCGTATTGGTGAGAATAAACCACACCAGGACCGCCATGGCGACGCTTGCCGCGCTAACGAGCCGGTAATGATGTTCCGGCCGGTGACGTCGTCGCACGGCCCGGGTTTCAGAACGTGATGTCGGTGCACCGGGCGGCACGGCGACAGCGGGATGCTTTGTCTCCATCTTTCTTTATCCTCATTGCTGACTATGAATGCAGGGATCGTTCTATGTGTTCGCACCCAGTCTACATGTAGATTTGCCGATTATCAACATGAGGTTTCTGATGAATTCCGGCTTATTGCGCTGTTTTAGGCGTAAACCCTCATGATTCATGCTTTGCTTCAAGTAAATCTACATGTAATATGGACCAGTGATGTCCGTGCCGTGGCAGTCCAGATGGATCCAGCGCGTAACGCGGTCACTCCACCCCGAGGAATACTTTCATGTCTCGTCTGACCGTCTGCTTTCGAAACCTGATGATTGGTATTGGTTTGCTATCCTTATTAACGCCAGCGTTCTCACAGGCTCCGCCCATGACTATCCGGGTTGGTGTGCAGCCCGTCATGATCAGCACGCTATGGAACGCCATTGCGCAAGGGCTTTTCAAGAAAAGCGGCCTGGACGTTCAGCTGGTCACCTTTACGACGGGTCCCGCGCAGACAGCGGCGCTCAAGAGCGGCGTTGTCGATCTCGCATGGGGCGCCGCGACGACTTTCTATGCGATCCGCTCCAGCGGCGCACCGGTTCAGTGGGTCGCGACCATCGGCGACTTCAACGGCAATGATGCGCTCGTCGGCTTTCCGCAGAGAGGAATCCGTACCGCCGCGGATCTAAAAGGCAAGAAGGTCGCTCTGCCTTTCTATACGGTCGTTCATGCGCCTTTCCTCGCCTGGCTTGATGCCAACGGCGTGAAGGAATCTGACGTTGAACTGGTCAATCTCGCACCGCCGCAGGCTGTCGCGGCGCTGAACAATCACACGGTCGACGCGATGTACGCGTGGCCGCCCTTCACCACCGAGATCGAAAGTCGCGGTGGCGCCGTGCTTACCTCCCCGAAAGACGCTCCCGGGGGCGGTTGGAGTTGGGACGGGTTTGCAGCGAATCAGAACTGGGCGGAAGGTCACGAAGCAGCGCTGGCCCGCTTTTTGACGGTGCTGGATCAGGCCCGTTCCACTATTCCCGCCAATCGCGACGCGATTATCAGAACCGCCGTTCAGGTAACCGGCATGCCCGAGAGCACGGCTAAAGCATCATTCCAGCTTGCGAAGTTCCCCTCTCTGCGGGACAACGTCACGCCAGGTACGGCCATTTCGATGTGCGCGGCCGACACCGGCAAGGGGCTTTCAATGGTTCTATCTCAGGCGAAGGCCTTTTACATGCGAACCGGTCAAATTACCAACCCTGCCCGGTTCTCAGAGTTTCTCAATCCCAAGGCGCTCAGCGCCGGATTGGGTATGCATTGCCCATGAGCGCTGTGGCGCGCGTTGTGTAGCGGCTCACTGCGTCCGGTTCTCTCCACCCTGATCCTTGTTTGTTGATCTTCTTTCAAACCATCCATGACCAAGCCAATTGTTCATTCCATTGAAGTCGTCGTCTCCCAGTTCAAGCTACCCGATCTGGGTGTCGACACTGCCGGGTACAGCCTGGTTTATCAGCCTGGCGGCACGAAGTCAGTCAAGGCATACGGCGTTCGTATCGTTTGCGACGACGGACTCGTCGGTGAGTACGTCGGTGGCGACGCCGTCGGGCTCGCCCAGATGAACAAGTTCGCGGACACGCTGATCGGCAAGAGTCCGCTCCAGCGGGAGCTTATCTACAACGATCTGAAACGGTGTCTGCGCAAGTTCGACAAGATGGGCATGGGGATGGTCGATCTGCCGCTCTGGGATCTGGCCGGAAAATACTACGGCGCGTCCGTGTCCGAGCTTCTCGGCGGATGGCGCAAGCGTCTGCCTGCCTACGCGTCCACCATGTCAGGCGATCGCAACGGTGGTCTCGATAGTCCTGAAGCGTTTGCCGAATTCGCGGTGCAATGCAAGTCGCTCGGCTATCAGGGTTACAAATTGCACGTCTGGGACGACTACTCCGTCAGAGAGCTGACACGAACCATTCTGGCCGTGCGCAAGGCAGTCGGTGACGACATGCATCTGATGCTGGATCCGGCGTGCAAGCTCCAGACGTTCACCGAAGCGCTGGAGGTGGGGCGAGCGTGCGATGAGGCTAATTATCTTTGGTATGAGGACCCGTATCGCGATACCGGCATTTCCTCCTTCTCTCACAGGATGCTTCGCGAGAAGCTGAAGACGCCGCTGTGCCAGACGGAACATATCCGTGGTGTGGAGGAGCACGTGAACTTTATTGTGGCTGGTGGAACCGACATCGTACGTACCGATGCCGAATACGACGGCGGCATTACTGGCGCGATGAAGATCGCACATGCCGCAGAGGGATTCGGTCTCGATGTGGAGATCCACGGACCTGGGCCGATGCACCGGCATCTGATGTCTGCACTGCGCAACTCAAATTACTACGAGATGTCGCTCGTCCATCCGAAAACACCTCAGATCGGCCGATGCCAGGAGATCTACGCGTGCGGATACCGCGACGGCCTCACGGCAATCGACGCCGACGGCATGGTCGCGGTCCCCGAAGGGCCGGGCTTTGGAGTCGTGTACGACTGGGACTTCATTCGGGCACACCAGGTCGACGGCAAGATCTTCAACTAAGGAGCATAACTATGAACGCAACAAGCGCCAGACTGGCAGAATTCGCAACGTCCGAACTGTCGGACGCACTGGATGAACTCGGGATCGCCGGCGTGTTACCGGGTTTGTCGGCTCAACGCGTCGGACAGGGGAGGATCGTGGGAAGGGCGATGCCTGTCAAGCTTCTGCCCAAGTCGAAGGACCCGGCCGCCTATAGATTCGGTGGCGGTGTCGGCAAGCCATTGGAGCAAGTTCTGCAGACGATGCAGACGGGAGATGTCGTTGTGATGGATCTGCAGGGCGCCAACTATGCGTCAGCGTGGGGCGGACTGGCCTCGCGCCTCGCGCAACGTCGCGGTGTTGCCGGCACCATTATGTGGGGAACGTGCCGAGACATCGACGAAATCAGACAGGTCGGTTATCCGGTCTGGGCAGTGGGCGTCTGCCCACGACGAAGCCGTAACGAATTCACCTTCGGGTCGATCAACGAAACGATCACGATCTCCGGTGTGTCCATTTCTCGCGAAGACTGGATCGTCGCCGACGAAAGTGGCGTAGTCTGTGTTCCGGATGCACAGGTCGAGAAGGTGATCGAACTGGCCACACGCATTGCCGAACAGGAAGGCGAGCTGTTGCAGATGGTGATGAGCAATAACGTGACGTCGTGGGACGAGCTCTAACGCCTGCGCGTCGCTGTTGTGTTGTGAGGCATGTGCGCTGTGTTTCTTGAACTCGGCATTAACTTTGGGGTGAGGGTCGGCGGGCGCTGCCTCGGGTGTCCGGAGCACGAAGCAGGAAATCTGCAATCTGGTCGAGAAGTCTACCCCTATCGCTAGCCGGCGTTAGCGATAGGGGGCGTTCTCAGTCTCTCCTCCGCTGTTCAAGCGCGTGATGCGAACGCGTCGACACCCGTCAGCTCCGCCGACAGCTTCCAGAGGCGTTCAGCCTGCTCCGGATCGATGGCGTGTGGGTGTACGCCGGCATCCGCATCGCCAGTGGTCGCCCGCGCGACATCACAATCCTCGCAGTAGAGACCACCAAGCCCCGCAAGGAGGGGCGACGTCGCCGCCCACACCTGGGTTGCCGCGCCCTGCTCAGGCGTTTTGAAAGTCGGATCGAGCAGCGTGCCCTGCACGTCATCCCAGCGTATTTGTTTGCGTTCCTAATGGGCAATCCCGGCAACCACCATTCCGACATCAGTGCCACGTCGTCCGCAGGCTCGTGCTCACGGACGACGTGGCTTCGTTCATGATGGTCAACGATCAGGACGCGAAAGCTGCATGGTCCTTTACGGCACTCCGCGAACTGACTCACATATGGCAGCGGCAAACCGGTATCAGCGGTGGATTTCATGAACAGCGCGCGGAGAAATTCTCCAACGATGTCGCGAGCCGGGTCCTGCTCGCCGACCTGAGTTCGATTCACTCGCACCGGCCGGAGCGGACCTCGCGGCACTGATTGATCGGTTTGCTCAGTGCCACCATCTCGTCGCTTATCGCGCTACTCCAACGTCGGACTATTTTCATACGCGCAATGGATGACGTTGGAGCCGATGTTCCGCGACGCGTGGCTACGCGCGCGAGGGCGGACCTATACCGTGCGTCGTCACCGCCTGGGTGGCCCAGTACTTCAGTCTGTCATCCAACTCATTGCACTGTGATGCACCATCGGCACCGGGATGTTCCTTGGATCGGAACAAGGTCGCCCAGGAATATTGCAAGCGCTATTTCCCTTCATTCAATGATGGCCGCAAATCACCTTCCGAACGGTGAAGTGCTTACTTACGATTTCCACCGGAAGAACGCTGGCCGGTTTTTCTATGCGACACCGATCAGACAACCCAGCTTGTCAGGCGACTCGTCCATTATCACCAAACTGCCTTTTGCACGGAATATCAAATGGAAGAGCGCACCAGGCGACAACCATGCCGCGCCGCGTTAGCCGCGTTCCTCGGTTCGGCCGTCGAATACTACGATCTGTTCTGCTACGGCACAGCTGCAGCGCTCGTTTTTGGCGAAATCTTCTTTGCGACGAACAACCGGTTCGTTGGCACGCTTGCCTCGCTAGTGACCTTCGCAGTCGGTTTCATCGCTCGCCCGTTCGGGGCGCTGGTCTTTGGATATCTGGGTGACAAAATCGGGCGGCGGTATTCGCTAATCATCACACTCCTTGTCATGGGGCTGGCAAGTACGCTTATTGGCGCATTGCCGACCTACGCCCAGATAGGGCCATGGGCCGCGGTACTGCTGCTGATTCTGCGCGTCGCGCAAGGCATTGCGGTTGGCGGTGAGTGGGGCGGTGCCGTGTTGATTGCAGCGGAGCACGCGAGCCCGCGGTGGCGAACTTTCCTTGCCGCGGCTCCCCAGTACGGCAATCCCATTGGGCTCATCCTTGCTTCGCTGGCGTTCCAATGGGCTACATCGCTTCCGCATGACGACTTCAGGACATGGGGTTGGCGGATTCCGTTTCTCGCGAGCGCCGTTCTGGTGCTGCTCACGTTCATCATCCGACATGGTGTCAGCGAGAGTCCGGAGATTGTCGATTTTCGAAACAGGGCGAGCGTAGCGGCCCGAGAGACGAAACGTTCTCCTATCCTGGAGATTCTGAAGTCGCACAAACGGCGTGTGGTGCTCGGCGTCGGCTTTACGATGATGGCAGTGGCCGGCTTCTACTTCGTCACCACCTTAATGCTAACGGTCACGACGACGTATCTGGGAATCGCCAGACCGGCCATCCTCCAGGTGATGAACTACACCGGCATCGTTCAACTGATTGGATATCCAATCGGGTCCTATCTCGCCCATCGGTTCGGTGAGCGCAGATATCTGCTTGCCATCACGACCATCATCTTCCTCTGGTCTGCTCCGATGATGATGCTGATCTTCACCAGGGACATTCGATACATTGAAGTGTCGATTTTGATCACGAATCTTTTGACCAGTGGCTACTACGCGGTACTCGCTTCATTTCTGCCAAAGGCTTTTCCGGTTCAGGTCAGGTACACCGGCATATCAATCAGCTACCAACTATGCAGCGCCGTGTTCGGCGGCACCACGCCACTCGTCGGCTTGTGGGTGATCAGGTCGTTCGGTGTTCATTGGGCGCCGCTTGCAATCATGTTCGGATTGATGGCGTTATGCACCTTGATTTCCGCGGCCCTGCTCCCTGCGGAGAAGCCGGACGTCAATATGATTGCGCCCGGCGAGGCGGTGGGATCCGCCTGAACTCCAGGTATTTCAGGTTGCCCTGATACGGGACATCCGTGCGGAGTTGGGGCGCGCGGATTTCATTGCCTCTCGGTATTCCTGGGCCTGTGTTTCCACCCACTCGCGAAAGACCGTCAGGGGCTTACTGTCCGCCTTCTGCGCGGGGTAGGTGAGGTAATAGGATCGGTCGCTCTGGAGTTCGCGGGTATCGATCGGCACAAGGGCGCCGCGTAGCAATTCGTCCTCAATCAGCAGCCGGGGTATGAGCGCGATTCCCATTCCGTTGATAGCCGCCTCGGTCTGCATGGAATAGAGCTCGAAGCGAGGTCCAGACGTACTCGCTTCAACTTCGATGTTCATCGTGGCGAACCAGTCACGCCACGCATAGGGTCGCGTGCTCTGCTGCAGCAGCGTGCATCTGTTCCAGTCCGCGGTCGCCATCCGTTTGCCGCGCGGCTTCCAATCCGGGCTGCTCACCGCGATCAGGCTTTCATCCATCAAAAAGTGGCTGGTGGCGCCAGGCCATGAGTTTGCGCTTGCGTGAATCGCCGCATCGAATTCCGTATCGTCGAACAGGAACGGGCGCGTTCGCGTGGACAGATTGATATTGATCTCCGGGTGGACCGCGATGAAGTGACTCATGCGCGGCAACAGCCACTTGGTAGCGAAAGTCGGCACCACCGCGATTTCCAGTGTTCCTCCGGTACCCCCGCCTGTTATCAGGTCCAACGTGTCGCGCTCGATTTCATCGAGACGCGACGCAACCTTGCGGCTGTACGCAGCGCCGGCCTCGGTCAGAGCGACCCCGCGCCCGTCGCGACGGAACAGGCGCAAACCGAGAAAACTTTCGAGCGAAGCAATCTGGCGGCAGATGGCGCCCTGAGTGAGCGAGAGGTCGTCGGCCGCTTTGGTAAAGCTTCGATGCCGCGCTGCAGCCTCGAAGGCGCAAAGCGCTGCGGTTGAGGGAATCTTTCTACGCATGGCGTGGGCTAAAGGCGGCTGAAGGACTTGTGCAATTGTTGCACAAGTCACTGAGAACAAATCGTTTGTGAGGTAGATTTTCAGCGGGTAAATTCGAATTCAACAATGACTGTTGGATACAAAAAATGAGCAACCAGCACAAGTCTGCTTCCTTCCACTGGGAAGACCCGCTCCTGCTATCGCAGCAGCTGACCGAAGATGAGCGCCTTGTGCGCGAATCCGCGCGGGCGTACTGCGAGAAAGTACTCGAACCGCGTGTACTGGAAGCCTTCCGGCAAGAACGGACCGACCCTGCCATCTTCCGCGAGATGGGCGAAATCGGCCTGCTAGGCGTGACAATTCCTGAAGAATACGGCGGTGCCGGCCTCAACTACGTCAGCTACGGCTTGGTTGCACGCGAAGTGGAGCGCGTCGATTCCGGCTATCGCTCGATGCTTAGCGTGCAGTCGTCGCTCGTGATGGTGCCGATCAACGAGTTCGGCAGCGCCGAAACCAAAGCGAAGTATCTGCCCAGACTAGCCCGTGGCGAGTGGATTGGCTGCTTCGGCCTGACTGAGCCAAACCACGGTTCGGACCCTGGTGGCATGCTGTCCCGAGCCCGTAAAGTCGAAGGTGGTTATCGACTGACGGGCAACAAGATGTGGATTACCAACAGTCCCATCGCCGATGTATTTGTTGTGTGGGCAAAAGACGACGAAGGCGCGATTCGGGGCTTCGTTCTCGAGAAGGGCTGGAAAGGCCTGTCCGCCCCCGCGATCCATGGCAAGGTAGGTCTGCGAGCTTCAATTACTGGCGAGATCGTCATGGATGACGTTTTCTGTCCCGAAGAAAACGCATTTCCTGAGGTGCGTGGATTGAAGGGCCCATTTACCTGCCTGAATAGCGCCCGTTACGGCATTGCATGGGGCGCGCTCGGGGCCGCCGAAGACTGCTGGCATCGTGCGCTTCAATACGTTCTCGACCGGTTCCAGTTTGGCAAGCCATTGGCCGCGAATCAGCTGATCCAGAAGAAGCTGGCGGATATGCAGACCGAAATCACACTCGGACTGCAGGGTTGTCTACGCCTCGGCCGCCTGAAAGACGAGGGAAATGCGTCTAACGAGATTACGTCGCTGATGAAGCGCAATTCGTGCGGCAAGGCGCTCGACATCGCGCGCGCCGCACGCGACATGCTCGGCGGCAATGGCATCAGCGATGAGTTTGGCGTTGCACGACACCTCGTGAACCTCGAGGTCGTGAATACCTATGAAGGGACGCACGATATTCACGCGCTCATCCTCGGACGCGCCATGACAGGCATTGCTGCATTCTGACGACTATGGATACCTCACTTCTGCCGGGCGCGCTCGCGGGCTTGCGCGTACTCGACCTTTCGCGTGTCCTCGCGGGTCCGTGGTCTGGTCAACTGCTCGCCGACCTTGGCGCTGATGTCGTGAAGGTTGAACGTCCGGGGGCCGGTGACGACACTCGTGCGTGGGGACCACCGTGGCTGGAGTCTCCGGACACCGAACGGAAAGGCGAGGCGGCCTATTTCCTATGCGCCAACCGCAACAAACGCTCGGTGACGTTAGACCTTGGTAGTCCAGAAGGCCGGGCGCTTGTCAGGCGACTCGCTTGCGAGGCTGACGTGCTGCTCGAAAATTTCAAGGTGGGTGGCCTCAAACAATACGGTTTGGACTACGCAAGCTTGCGTGAGCTGAACCCTCGCCTTATCTACTGTTCTATCACGGGCTTCGGCCAGACGGGACCGTATGCTAATCGCGCGGGCTATGACTTCCTGATTCAGGGCATGGGTGGCCTCATGAGCCTGACGGGCCGCGCAGACAGCGAGGCGGGCGGCGGGCCCTTGAAGGTCGGCGTTGCGCTCACCGATATTCTGACCGGCCTGTATGCGAGCGTGGCGGTACTTGCGGCGCTCAAACGCCGCGATGTTTCGGGTGAAGGTCAACATATCGACCTCGCTCTGCTCGATGTACAGATCGCGTGCCTCGCCAATCAAGCGTCCAATTATCTCGTTGGCGGCGTCGCGCCGCACAGAATGGGCAACGCTCATCCGAACATCGTGCCTTATCAGGACTTCCCCACGGCCGACGGATACATGATTATCGCGGTCGGCAACGATGGCCAGTTTGCGAACCTGTGCAAAACGCTAGGTTGCCCGCAGTGGGCAACGGACGCGCGATTTGCCACCAACTCGCAACGGGTAAGGCACCGGAGCGATCTGGTCGCCCTGATTCGCGACGTCACGATGGGCCAAACCACGGACTTCTGGGTACAGGCCATGGAGGCAGTTGGCGTTCCCTGTGGTCCGATCAACAGCCTTGACCGTGTATTCGCCGATCCGCAAGTGCAATCCCGGAACATGCGGATCGAGATGGAGCATCCGCACTCGGATCAGCTTCCTTTGGTAGGCAATCCCATTCGGATGTCCGAATCGCCCGTGCAATATCGGCATGCTCCCCCGACGCTTGGTCAGCACACGAGACAGGTGCTGACCGACTGGTTAAAGATGACCGATGCCGAGCTGGATGAAATCGGTGCCGGCAACACGAAATAACAATGATGAGTGAAGTGGCCAATCTCGCAGAAGCGATTGCAGATCGCGAATCGATGGAATACGACGTGGTGATTGTCGGTGGCGGTCCGGCGGGGCTGTCGGCGGCAATTCGGCTCAAACATCTGGCGGCGCAACGTGGCAACGAGATCAGCGTCTGCGTTCTGGAGAAGGGCTCGGAGGTCGGCGCGCACATTCTCTCGGGGGCGGTCATGGACCCGCGCGCGCTCAGCGAACTCATCCCGGACTGGCAGGAAAAGGGCGCTCCTTTAAATGTCGAAGTGACGGAAGACCGGTTCCTGTTTCTGACTGAGACGGCTGCGAGAGCAGTACCGAACTGGGCGTTGCCGGACAACTTCAAGAACCACGGCAACTATGTGGTCAGCCTCGCCAACGTCGCGCGCTGGCTTGCTCAGCAAGCCGAGGCGTTAGGCGTGGAAATCTTCCCGGGCTTTGCTGCCGCGGAGATTCTGTATCACGCCGATGGGTCGGTCAAAGGCGTCGCCACCGGCGACCTCGGTATCGGCAAGGATGGACAACCGACCGGGAGCTACCAGCGAGGCATGGAACTGCACGCGAAGTACACACTCTTTTGCGAGGGCGCGCGTGGACATCTCGGGCGTGTGCTGAGTGATAGATTCAGCCTGCGCAATGGCGCGGACCCGCAGGTGTACGGCATCGGCATCAAGGAAGTGTGGGAAATCGAACCTTCGAAGCATCGGCAAGGGCTCGTGATGCACACGGCCGGCTGGCCGCTTGACCGGGGTACCTATGGTGGTTCGTTCCTGTATCACGCGGACAACAACCAGGTCGTGGTCGGCTTCGTAGTCGGGTTGGGATACACGAATCCCTATCTCTCGCCGTTTGAAGAATTCCAGCGCTACAAGACCCACCCCGAGATTCGCAAATTTCTTGAGGGCGGCAAGCGTGTGTCATATGGCGCGCGGGCGATGACCGCCGGAGGCTTATTGTCGCTGCCGAAACTGGTCTTCCCAGGCGGCGCATTGGTTGGCGACGAGGCGGGTTTTCTCAACGCCTCGCGCATCAAAGGGTCGCACGCGGCAATCAAGACGGGAATGCTGGCCGCCGAGGCTGCATCCGATGCACTTCAGGCCGGCCGTCATAACGACGAATTAAGCGCCTATCCTGAGGCATTCAAGACGTCGTGGCTTTATGCCGAGTTGCATCGTGCCCGCAACTTCAAGCAGTGGATGAGCAAAGGCCTGTATCTCGGCACAATGATGGTTGGCATCGAGCAGAAGCTCCTGGGCGGCAAGGTGCCGTGGACGCTGCATCATCGACATTGGGACTACGAGATGCTCAAGCCGGCGTCCCAGTGCAAGAAGATCGAGTATCCAAAGCCGGATGGCAGGTTGAGCTTCGATCGCCTGTCGTCGGTGTTCATCTCGAACACCAACCACGAGGAAAATCAGCCTGCTCACCTGACGCTCAAGGACCCGCTGATCCCGGTGAACGTGAACTGGCAGACGTATGCGGGCCCTGAAAGTCGTTATTGCCCCGCTGGCGTTTACGAGTTCGTTCAGAACGACGACGGTAACGAGAGTCTCGTCATCAATGCGCAGAACTGCGTGCATTGCAAGACCTGCGATATCAAGGACCCTACCCAGAATATCGTGTGGGTCACGCCGGAGGGCGGCGGCGGTCCGAACTACTCGAACATGTGAGGCAGGACGGATTCGAAAAAATTCGTAGGCGTGCGACAGATGGACAGTGGCCAATCTTTTACGTCGCGCTGCCCCGTCTCAGCGCGCGCGAATGATTGATTCCAGGAGGATATGAATCGCATCCTGAAGCGTGTCGTCGAGAATTCCGCCAACGGTTTTCGCTGAGTGCAAGACCAGGAGTAACCCATCCAGTTGCGAAGCAATCAGGACCGCCCGAACGTGGCGCTCCTTCTCCGACAAGCCCGCACTGACTTCGCCGATGAGACGCGATAACAGGGAAAGATAAGCCCGGCGGATTCAACCGGTCATTGCAACACCTCTGTTCCAATACGGAAATGGAGTGTGGAGCACGATGGAACGACAAAGAAAACATTGGTTGAGCGCGGAGCAGAAGAACGAGATATGGAGGATGTGGCGCGAGGGTGAGTCGTTGAGCACAATCGCGCGCATGCTCGAGCGTCAGCCGAGTGGGGTTTATCGGGTTGTTCACAAGACCGGTGGAATCTCTCCGGTCGCTCGTACACGATCTGCCCGGTCACTGACACTTGCCGAACGCGAGGAGATATCGCGGGCCTTGGGGGCAGACAGATCGTTGGGCCAGATTGCCCTGCAACTGGGGCGCTCGAAATCGACCATCAGCCGGGAGATCGGGCGCAATGGCGGTATTCAGCGATATCGGGCGCACGAGGCCGATGCGAATGCCTGGGAGCGTGCACGGCGGCCCAAGGCGTGTGCGTTGTCGGGCAACGCGCGTCTGCGCCGGCTGGTGGCAGCCAAGCTCAAATTACAATGGGCTCCTGTACAGATAGCGGGATGGCTCAGGCGCGAGTTCCGGGTCAACAAGGACATGCAGATATCTCACGAGACGATCTACCGCAGCCTGTTCATCCAGGCGCGCGGGGTGCTTAAAAAGGAACTCGTCACCCATCTTCGTACGAACCGTACGATGCGTCAGGCGAAGAGCGCCTCGGCAAGCGGCCAGAACAGGGGCAAGATAATCGGGGCAGTGTCGATCAGCGAAAGACCCGCTGAAGTGGAGGACCGCGCGCTGCCCGGTCACTGGGAGGGCGATCTGCTGGCGGGTTCGAACAACACCTACATTGCCACACTGGTGGAGCGGCACTCGCGTTATGTGATGCTGGTCAAGGTGGCAGGCAAGGACACGGCAAGTGTGGTGTCCGCGTTGATAAAACAGGTGAACAAGCTGCCAAAAGAACTGCGTGGATCGCTGACATGGGACCGCGGCACGGAAATGGCGAGCCACCGGAACTTCACGATTGCCACGGACGTGCAGGTGTATTTCTGCGATCCGCGAAGTCCATGGCAACGGGGCAGTAATGAAAACACGAATGGCCTGCTGCGTCAGTACTTCCCCAAAGGCGAGCCGGTGGGCGGCTATTCGCAGTCAGAATTGAACAAGGTCGCCGCGCGCCTGAACGGTCGGCCCCGGCAAACCTTGCAATTTATGAACCCGGCTGAAAAACTGGCAGAAACGTTGGGTGTTGCGTTGACCGGTTGAATCCGCCCCTGTAGCTATTCGCGAGCGCCACGGCAACCACCCATTCGTGATGCGCGAGCGCCGCGATTTCGAGCATGAACGAAGCCGTCCCTCGGTCGAAGATATCCCTAAGATTTTGCTCCAGCAGCAAGGTGAGCCGCTCTGTTCCCACTAGCGCGTAGCGAGAGATCTCCTGGTAAGTCCGGTTGAATGAACCGACCGTGCTCGTGACCACGGCATTGAGCAGAAGCGTGCGATTCGGGAAGTAATGCTGCAACGTTCCAAGCGAGACACCCGCAGCTGTCGCGACTTTCCGGAGACTGAACGATGCGTAGCCCTCGTGCTGAAGCAGGCGACGCGCTTCCTCGACGATATGGGATTGCATCTTGTTTCGATGGTCCTCCCGTTTCGTTGAAGACCGTCCCGCGAGCGGCGCCCTGGTTTCAAATTCGGCTTTTTGCATGCCCCGTTTGTGCTCGCTGGTTCGCCCGGTTATCTGCGATTGACTCCGTCCGTCGCGTCGACCTCGCGCAAATTTGCGCGCACCCTCCCCAGCGATGAATGCCGTACAAGTGACTGGCATTTTACAACAACTCCTTATGAGAAGGCACCGATTCGGTGCATATCCTCCACATTTCTACGCCATATGCCTTATTTGTCAGGACTTTGATGGCCGGTTGGCCGAAGATAGCGGAATAAGACGCCTTTCACGCCTAGGGTTTGTACGATGTTGCGAGTAAAAAACTGACACCCTAGACTTCAGTCACATGACCGGATTAACTGGGTCTTTTGACTGGCTGGGGTCGAAATGGATTGTAAGCAAGATGTTCTTTCTCGCCATCGGAGCAGCATTGCTCGACGTTGGATGGAAATGTCAGGAACGGTCGACCACGAGCTCAGCGATGCCGTCCGCGCGCTGCTGCTGGAAAGACCGGGCAGCCCACCTTCGATGGCCGAGGTAGCCGACGCGCTCCGCCTGTCGACACGGACCCTGCGCCGGCGTCTCAAAGCCCTGAACACGGGTTTCAGTGCGCTTGTCGCGGACATCCGGGGCAGCCTCGCTTGTCACTATCTGACCGATACCAGCTGGCCACTCGACGTCATTGCCGAAAAGGTTGGCTATAGCGACGCCTCCAATCTGCGCCAGGCGATTAAGCGCTGGGTTGGCGAGTCACCGCAGGCGTACCGGGCACGGATCGGCCGTGCGCCCGAACGGACCGGCCATCACGACCATGTTGTGCACGGCTAGCTCGAAGGCGGCGTCCTGTCCTGAGGCGCCGATCGTCCATATGCAAATAGAACGCACAGTGCCCCGTAGCGGTCACGTCGTGGCGTGACCGAATTCCGCGTTAAAGAAGGCACCATCACATGAATCTAAAATCGCTTGTTTCAAAGCTGGAACTCTGGCTGTTTTCTCACCGGCTTCCGTTGCTTTCCGTGCTGGTTGTCTTCACGCTGGTGATGGGTGTGTTCGCCGCACAGCTACGCATGGAAGCCGGATTTGAGAAGCAGATTCCCGTCGGCCACGAATACACCAAGACCTTCCTTGAATATCGCAAGGACCTTCCGGGTGCCAACAGACTCACGATTGTGATGCGTGTGCAAAACGGAACGATCTGGAACAAGGATGCGCTCACCCGTCTGTATAACGTGACCCAGGCGGTAACGTTCCTGCCAAACGTCGACAGGTTGGGCGTTCAATCACTGTGGACGCCGAACACCTTCGTCAATGAAATCACGGAGGATGGCTTTCGCGCTGCGCAGTTGATACCCGGCACCGTGGTTCCCGCGTCTCTCGATGCCAAAACGATTGCCGACATTCAACGGTCGGCGGCGCAAGGCGGATTCGTCGGTGTGCTGGTTTCAAAGGACCAGAAAGCCGCGATGATTACGGCAGAGCTCAATGAAACCGATGCCCAGGGTCATCACCTCGACTACATCAGTTACAACAGGATTCTCGAACAGAAAATCAGAAAGCAGTTCGAGGACAAGAACGTACAGATTCAGATTATTGGCTTCGCCAAGCAGGTTGGCGACATTGCGGAAGGCGGCAAGAGCGTCGTTGAATTCTTTGGACTCGCGATTCTTCTGACCGTCCTCGCGCTCTATTGGTACTGTCATTCGTGGCGCTTCACCTTCCTTCCCGTGCTTTGTTCGTTCACGTCGCTCGTCTGGCAGTTCGGCACCCTGCGCATCATTGGCTACGGTCTCGACCCTCTTGCTGTCCTGGTTCCCTTCCTGGTCTTTGCAATTGGTGTCTCACACGGCGTTCAGCAGATTAACTTTATTGTCCGCGGCCTCGCTCAGGGAAAAACAACCGAACGCGCGGCTCGCGACAGTTTCACCGGCCTGCTCATCCCCGGCACCTTGGCGCTCGTCACGGCATTGCTGTCCTTCATCACGCTGCTCGTCATTCCTATTCCGATGATTCGCGAGTTGGCCATCACCGCCTCGCTCGGTGTCGGCTACAAAATCGTAACGAACCTGGTCATGCTGCCGTTGGCCGCGTCCTATTTCAGGTTCGACAAGGCCTACGCGGAGAAAGCGCTGCGCAAGCGTGAAGCCAGAACTCGCATCATCCGGGCAATCTCGGTGGTGGCCGAGTGGCGCAACGCGGTAGCGATCACCGTCATCGCGTGCATTGTTCTCGGCACGACTGCGTGGGCGAGCCGCGACCGTATTGTGGGCACGCTGCAACCGGGGGCGCCCGAATTGCGGCCTGACGCCCGCTTCAATCAGGATGCCGTTTCGATTGCGAAGAACTTCGACATGGGTTTGGACTGGTTGACGGTTATCTATCAGTCGCCGCCGGACTCATGTGGGCGAGTTGGCGTCGCCACGCATATGGACGGTTTCGCGTCTTCGATGAAGTCTGTGCCAGGCGTTGTGTCGGTCGATTCATTCTCCTCGCAACTGCGCAACTATAGTCAGGGGTACAACGAAGGCTATCCCAAGATGGATGTCGTCCCTATCGACCCGACCAATTACGCGGCGCTCGCCACCGAGATCGGTCGCAACAAGGGATACAACAGCAAGGATTGCAGCATGACGGCTGCACACCTTTATCTGACCGACCACAAGGCTGTAACCATCAAGAACGTCCTGAAAGCGGTTCGGGCGTACTTCGATGCCAACCCTTTGCCTCACGGCGTCGTACTGAGACTGGCCGCGGGCAACGCAGGTGTCCTCGCCGCGACGAACGACGTTCTCGAGAAGAGCGAACTGCCCATGATGCTGTACGTCTATGCGGCCATCATTGCGCTGGTTCTGTGCGTATACCGTGATTTTCGTGCGGCAATTGCCTGTTGCTTCCCGCTCACCGTCGGCACCTTCATTGGATACTGGTTCATGAAGGAATTCGAAATCGGCCTGACGGTAGCGACCTTGCCAGTGATGGTGCTTGCTGTCGGAATCGGCGTCGATTACGCGCTTTATATCTACAACCGGTTGCAGATGCACCTTGCCGATGGCGACACGATCCGCACAGCCATGAACCGTGCGTTGGAGTTCGAAGGTATCGCAACGATTTTCACGGCGCTCACACTTGCGATTGGCGTCGCGACCTGGTCGTTCTCCGCTTTGAAGTTTCAGGCCGACATGGGCAAGTTGCTGGCCTTCATGTTCATCGTGAATCTGGTGATGGCTTTCACTGCGCTCCCGGCTTTGGCTGTTGTGCTCGAGCGGTTGTTTCCGCGCACGAAGAAAGCTTACTCACCTTCCATCCTCACCCACTAATTATGAACAGTGTCCGGAAATTCACGCTTGCGGCCGCTCTTGCGCTTGCCTCAGTCGCGGTCCATGCACAGGCAACCGAAGGGCCTGACGGGCTGAGCTTGCACCTTGCATCAACCGCAGCGGACCTCTCGGCCACCGAGTATCTCGCGGTCGCACGGGCGGGCAAGAGGATCGTGGCCGTTGGTGAACATGGAACGATCGCTCTGAGCGATGACGGCAAGTCCTGGCGACAGGCCAGGCACGTTCCTGTTCAGTCGACGCTCACATCCGTCGCATTCTCCGACGCGATGCACGGCTGGGCTGTGGGCCATTGGGGTGTGGTTATTCATACCGACGACGGCGGCGAGACCTGGTCCTTGCAGCGGTCCGACCTGAAAGTCGACCAGCCTTTGTTCTCCGTGTACTTCAAGAATTCGACAGAGGGCTTCGCGGTTGGTTTGTGGTCTCTGTTGCTGAAAACGTCAGATGGAGGCCGAACCTGGACGCAGTCCAAGCTCGTGTCGGACAAGAAGGAAGGCGCGGACAAAAACCTCTTCCAGCTGTTCAGCTCGCGAGACGGGACTCTCTATATCTCGGCGGAAAAAGGCACGGTCTTTTGCTCGACAGATGCCGGCGCGACATGGACGGGGATTCCAACCGGTTACAGCGGAAGCCTGTGGACGGGAGTCGCATTGAGTGACGGCGCGCTGCTTGTGGGGGGGCTCCGTGGCTCCATGCTGCGCTCCGACGACGGCGGGAAAACCTGGTTGCCGCTCAAGACAGATACGTCGAGTTCCATCACGGACATTGTACAAATGCCGAACCACGAGGTAATCGCCGTTGCGCTCGATGGGGTAATCCTGCAAAGCAACGACAACGGACAACACTTTCAGCGGATGGTGGGACAGGACAGAGCCAACTACACCGCGGTGGTCGCGAAGTCGGATGGACAACCGGTGTACTTCACGGCTCGCGGCATCGCGATAGACCACTGAACAGAACACGATAGGGAGGCGTAAGCCATGTTTGAAAAATCTCATCTTCAGCAGTTTTACATCGACGGGAAGTGGCAAAGCCATGTCACCGATGAACAGTTCGGCGAGGTCATCAATCCCGCGACGGGTGAGCCGACCGACAAAATTGCGTTCGGCTCTGCCGAAGACATCGACCTGGCCGTGCGGGCCGCACACCGTGCGTTCCCGTCATTCGCGAGTTGGAAACAAAGCGAGCGAAATGAACTCGTTGAGCAGGTCTGTTCAGTTTATGAACGTCGGATGGGTGACTTCGTGGATGCCATCACCGCGGAGATGGGTGCGCCACGCGAGTATGTCTCCCGCGCCGCGCAGGCGCCCTCGGGCCTCGGGCACTTCCGTGCCGCGGTCGAAGCGGCGGAGCGTTTGCATTTCCGCTATCGGCAAGGCACGGCATTTATCGTACGCGAGCCCGTCGGCGTGTGTGCCTTAATCACCCCGTGGAACTGGCCAATGAACCAGGTTGCCTGCAAGGTGGCACCGGCGCTCATCGCCGGCTGCACGATGGTGTTGAAGCCGAGCCAGGCCGCGCCGTACTCCGCCACTGTCCTCGCGGAAGTGCTGCACGAAGCGGGCGTTCCGGCCGGTGTTTTCAACTCGGTGCAAGGGGAGGGGGCACGACTCGGCGGAGCTCTCTCGTCGCATCCTTTGGTCGACATGGTTTCGCTGACGGGTTCGAACATGGCCGGTGAACAGGTGACGCGTGCAGCCGCGCCAACCGCGAAACGAGTCTCGCTTGAATTGGGCGGCAAATCCGCGAACATTATTTTGCCGGGGGCCAATCTGGATGAAGCGGTGACGCATGGTGTTCTGACGATGATGTACAACTCGGGACAGACCTGCGTGGCACCGTCGCGAATGCTGGTGCCGATGGACAGCATCGAGGAAGTCGAACGCATCGCGCGGAAGGCTTGCGCGACGATCGTGGTGGGTGACCCCAGCGACCCGCACACGACGATGGGGCCGATCGCCAACGAGCGGCAGTTCAAGAAAGTGCTCTCGATGATCGCGAGCGGACAACAGGAAGGCGCCAAGCTCATCTACGGCGGGACGCAGCGGCCTGATAACTGCCCCAAGGGGTTTTACGTCCAACCTACAGTGTTCAGCCGCGTGAACAATCGCATGACGATCGCCCAGGAGGAAATCTTTGGCCCGGTCCTCGTCATCATTCCATACGAAGATTTGACGGACGCGGTCGAGATCGCCAATGACTCACCGTTCGGCCTGTCAGGCTACGTTTATGGCGCGGACAAGGCACAAGCTGCAGCAGTCGCGGCAAAGCTCAGAACCGGCATGGTTCACCTCAATGGCGCGCCGGTCGACTTTCAGGCGCCGTGGGGTGGCTACAAGCAGTCTGGAAACGGCCGGGAGTGGGGTGCATGGGGCATCGAGGAATTCCTTGAGACCAAGGCAATCCTCGGCGTTGACGAGCATTTCTCTCTCGCCTGAGCGGCGTCACTGACACGCTGCATTGGCCACTTACAACCTGAGAACGCGACGCAAGCTGCCCTACCATTTCCTATGCGCGTTCGGCGAACGCTGCATTGGCAGCGCTCAAGCAGCCTGGGTAATAAAGACAAGGTAACGAAGGATTGAGATGAGAAATCACGTAGTCGTCGTCGGCGGTGGCCCGACTGGCCTGCTCACCGCGCTGGGGCTCGGGCGCCGGGGTGTTCGTGTGACGGTGCTCGAGGCCGAGGAAAAACCGAACGACAGCCCGCGGGCGCTCGTCTATCACTGTTCAGTGCTGCCTCACCTCCGCGATCTTGGTGTTCTTGAAGACTGCGTATCGGCCGGATTCTTGCGCCAGGATTTTGCGTGGCGTATCCATGAAACGGGCGAGATGATTCGTTGGGACCTCAGCGCAATTGATGGAGACGTCGAGTTCCCTCATGCGTTGCACCTGGGTCAGGACAAGCTTTCTGCAATTGTCGTGCAGCACCTCAACAAGCTACCGAATGTGGACATCCGGTATTCGACATCGGTCCTGGCATGCATCGATGCCCATAACGGTGTCACGGTAAAGGCGGAGTGCCGGGGCGAGGCGTTCGACATCGAAGCCGACTGGCTGGTGGGCGCGGACGGCGCCCGCAGCACAGTTCGCCGCGATATCCTGAAGATGCAGTTTTTCGGCATTACATGGCCCGAACGCTATATCGCCACGAATATCCGTACCAACCTCGCGAGCCTCGGTTACAGCAACGCCACCATGCAGGTGGACCCGGTTTGCGGTTCGGTTATCTGCGCGATCGACGCTGACGATTTCTGGCGCGTCACGTTTGTGGAAGAACCCGAACTTCCGATTGAAGGATTGGAGCAGCGCATTGGCGCAATGTTCGAGAAGCTTCTGCCCAAAGACAACCCTTATGAACTCATTGCGTACACGCCGTACCGGATGCACCAGCGTGTGACCGACAGGATGCGGCACGGCCGGGTGTTGCTCGTCGGCGACGCCGCGCATGTGACCAATCCGACTGGCGGGCTTGGGCTGACGGGCGGTATGTTCGACTGCTTCGCTCTGATCGAGGCACTTGGACTAGTGCTGCTGGATGGCGCAGACGATGAGATTCTTGAATTCTACGAGCGTGACCGTCGCAAGAAATTCATCGAGCTTGTTTCGCCGAGAGCATCGAACAACTTGCGCACGCTGTATCACCTGCTCCCGGGCCAGCAGCGCACCGAATGGATTGAATGGGCCCGTTCCATTTCGAACGACCGGAACAGGATGCGCGAAGCCATGCTCTTCCATGAGCAGATGCGTACGGTCTTCTGAGAAGCCGATGATCAACTATGAACTGAGCGACTTTGGGGGGCGTTTTCTGACGACGCCTTCCCAGTCGATCAACGGGCGTCGATACCCAGGTATTTCAGCCTATGTCGAGTGGTTTATCCCTTCGGAGGCGAAGCAGATCTCGGTGACGTTCGTGCATGGGGGAGGCGGGCAGGGGTCCGAATTTCTACGAACGCCGGATAACCGGCCCAGTTGGGTTCATTCGTTTCTCCGGGCCGGGTACCCCGTCTATGTGCTGGATAGACCCGGTCACGGACGAAGTCACTGGAACGCCGAGGTACTCGGCCCGGCGCTTCCTCCGCCCTCGTACGAAGCGCTTGTCCCACGCTTCGTGGAGCCCGCAAAGCATTTGCTGTGGGACGAAGCCGGGAAACACGATCAGTGGCCAATCGAAGAACCGCGCGCGGCCGACCGGTTCATGGCCAGTCAGGGCCCCATGGCGACGACCCTTGAAAGCAGCCAGCGTCACGTCGAGGCTATTGCTCCCGAGCTTTTTCAACTGGTCGGAGATACCGTGCTGATTCCCCATTCCGCCGGTGGCCCGTGCGGTTGGGCTTTAAGCGCGATCGGCGGAAAACAGGTCAAAGCAGTCGTTGCAGTGGAGCCGCTTGGCGCTCCGGGTCTTGATCATCCGCTGGGCCGGTTTGATAACGGACTTTGCGTCGCGGCGTTTGCCGGTTCGAGTAACCCTTACGGGCCGCCAATCGCGATGGTGACCTCAGAGGCGACGTGGATGCGCGATATGAATCTTCGTGCGACCGAATACCTCGAGTCGTGCGGTGCGAATGTCACACTGATCGACCTGCCTCAACTTGGAATTCGCGGCAACGGCCACATGATGATGTCGGAACGCAACAATGACCGGATTGCGGACGCAATCATCGACTGGCTGGCTCGAACAGTTTGAGCGTCGTTATCCAGTCTGTGGGTTGCTTGCGGGTAACGCTTACCTGATGCGCCAGACCGCAGGTTGAAATTCGTCCATGGTAGGGCGTCGAGCAGCGCCCTGGGTGGCCGCGCAAACGTGCGCGATATATCAAACCTCGTAATTGGCGGCGGTACGAGCGCACGTCAGCGCTCGTACCGTGGATGAAATGATCTGTTCAGTTGCCGGCGGTACTGAGCGAATTCACCACGACATGAACTGCATGGTCCAGTGCCTGCCCGTCGATGCTCGGGCTAACGTTGCCACTGTTTAGCACCACGAGGAGGCCCTCGAGTTGCGACACGATGAGGACAGCCCGGATGTGACTCTCCTTCTTGCTGAGGTGCGGATTGATTTCCGCGACGAGGTTCGCAAAGATGCCAATGTAGTCCTGATAGCACTCGGCCAGCGCTTCAGTTGCGAAGTCCTCGTGATTGGCAAGCGCCGCAACCTCCAGCATGAATAGACGGGTCTCGGTGTCGCGTACCTCCGTCAGAATCTTCGAAATCAACTGCGTCAGCCGGTCGGCGGCGCCCCCGCCAGACCTCGCGATTAAATGATATTCGTCGTTGAACTGTTTCAGCGTTTGATGGATGACGGTCTTCAGCAGAACTTCGCGCGTGGGGAAATAGTGCTGCAGCGTGCCCAGCGGAACACCCGCCTCCGCTGCGGCCTTCCTGAGCGTGAAGGCTGCGTAGCCATCACGTTGCATCAACTTGCGCGAGTCTTCCAGAATCGTTGCCAACTTATGCCCGCGCTTGCGCTGCTGAGTCGTACTCATCAGGTCTTCGGGCAAAAGTGCCCCAGTTTCGAAAGTCAGCCGTTGCATTGAGGGTTCCGTAATCAGGGAATACCTGCCATGCCGATGCGTAGCGCGGCAATCTTGGCGAGGTCAACAGCAACATCTTACAACGGACTTGTGCAATTCGTACATTTGACTTGGTTATGTTTGCTTTGCATGGCCTGAAACTTAGTCTGCGGTGTCCATTTTGCCTGGGAAAAACCTGTGAAGGCCTGTTCCTGCATGGATCCATGGTGAATGCTCAACAACGGCCAGGGTTAATACTGGATTGATGGTCTGAAAATGACACTATACATTGCAAGTCATGTGACCGATATAAGCAAGTCTTATGACCTGTTTGTTAGCCTGCAGAAGCAGGTCGTCGAGAGCGTGGGCGCGTTGTGAGGGCTAATAAGGCCATCCCTGCGATCACGTCAGAGCGGCAGCCGATGCCGTGAGCAGGCAAGTGCGCTGAGCGGTGGTATCGAGCATCAAGATAGATTTGGACTGCTATATGAATCTGCATCGCTCCTTCGAAAGCTCGCGTCGAGATCCGCCTGCCTCGGGCAGCAAGTCATAACCAAAGCGAAGTCTCATGATTGAACCGCGGAATACAGTGTTAACCCAAGGGAGTTGGAAATGAAAGCAGTAAGTCAAATCGCGTGCCTGGTGGCTCTGGCGTGCGCGATTGCACAACCGGCGCTCTCAGCTTCGCAAGCGGACGCCGATAAGCTGGGTAAAGAATTGACGCCGGCGGGCGCCGAGAAGGCCGGCAACAAGGACGGCACCATTCCTGCATGGACCGGCGAAGGCGCGGAATCCACGGGCTGGAGTTACGGCAAATTCCGCGGCGACTACTTCAAGTACAAGAACGAGAAGCCGCTTTTCGTTATCGACGCCAGCAACGTCGACAAGTATGCCGACAAGCTTGCTCCGGGTGAGATCCAATTGATCAAGCAGAACAAAGGCTATTCGATGCCGGTTTACCCGACGCATCGCAGTTGCATGCTGCCGGATTTTGTCGCCGCGAATACAAAGAAAAATGGCTCGGCGTCGACGATCGGGCCGGATGGTTGGACGATGCGTGGGGAGACGCTTCCGGGTGTGCCGTTTCCGATTCCCACGAGCGGCATTCAGGCGGTCTGGAATCACCTGACGCGTTATCAGGGCGTGGCGGCGGAGTATCCCGCGGCGCTATCGTTCGTCTCGGCGAAAACCCCGGGTGATCCGGGTATCGAATACAGGTGGACCCTGCAGTTCTATTGGCCGAATGGCGCCAAGGGCGAGAATCATCCTGCGGACGGGTCGTTGTTCCAAGGTCTGTACTTCGGCTACATCCAGCCGGCGGCGCTTGCCGGTCAGGCCGCAATGCAGCGCTTCTACTTTGATAAGCCGACTGAGTCCTACTATTACTTCACGGGCCAGCGTCGTGTGCGCCGCATGCCTGCCTACGACTACGACGCACCTTCGATTGGCTTTGAGAATCAGTATCAGGTTGACCAGCAGGACGTGTTTTTTGGCGCGCCGGACCGATTCGACTGGAAAATTGTAGGCAAGAAAGAGATGTACGTGCTTTACAACGACTTCGCCATGTTTGACTTCCGCAAGCCAATGTCAGAAGCGTTGCAGGCGTCCTACGTGAATCCCGCTTTCCGTCGCTATGAACTGCACCGTGTGTGGATTATCGAAGGCACGGTGAAGCAGGGGATGCGGCACTCGAATCCGAAGCGCACGCTCTACCTCGACGAGGACTCGTGGCTCGCACTGGGTGGAGAAGATTACGACGCGCAAGGGAAAATATGGAAATGGAAGGAATCGGCGATCGCGCCCGCCTGGGAACTTGGCGGCGCTTGCGTCATGCCCCAGACGCTTATGTATGACCTGACGAGCGGCCGCTACCTCGCTGATTCGCTGATTTTCGGAACGGGCAAGGACTATCATTACTATCAGACTCCCACGCTCCCTAACCAGAACGATTCGTTCTTTACGAGCGAAGGTCTGGCTCGGGTAAGTGACCGGTAATAGTCAGTACATCATGGTTTATATGACCCGTCATTGATCTGGAACTCGCGGCGGCATTTCACGACGGTGCGCGAGTCGCCAATCGAAGTGACGGTTCGAATTGGTGCGACGAGATAAGCATTCAATGCATCCCTCGCCAGACAGCCGTAGGCCTGAAGTCGGAGGGTTGGGACATGGGTACGAGATTCAAAGTCAACGGCCGGTCCGTTGATGTGAATGCCGACGAAGCGATGCCGCTGCTATGGGTGATACGCGACCGGCTCGGATTGACCGGGACGAAATTTGGCTGCGGCATCGCTCAATGCGGCGCGTGCACAGTGCACATGAACGGCGCCGCCGTGCGGTCATGCGTCGTGCCGCTCGCGGCAGCGGCTGGTGCGAACGTGAAGACTATCGAAGCACTTTCGCCGGACAGGTCTCATCCGGTTCAGAAAGCATGGGAAAGCTGCGCCGTACCGCAATGCGGCTATTGTCAGTCAGGCATGGTCATGGCGGTCGCGGCCCTGCTTGAATCCAACCCTGACCCAAGCCGGGAGGAGGTCGACGCGTCCATTACCAATATCTGTCGCTGCGGAACCTACCAGCGGATTCGCGATGCTATACAGGTTGCTGTGAAGAACGCGCGTCATGGATAAGTTCGAGCTGTCGGAAATCAGAATCTCTCGCCGTGCATTGCTGGTGGGAACCGCGGTGTCCGCCGTTGGCATTGCGTTCGGCGTGCGAGCGAGTGCCGCGCCCGCAGCACCGCGTCCAGGATCTCGCGGGGCGGCCGCCGCGAAGGCAGACTCGGATGTCGCTATTGGCGTGTGGGTCGTCATCCGCCCCGATAATTCTGTCCTTATCAAGGTGCCGCAGGCCGAGCTCGGCCAGGGCGCGTTGACCTCTGTCGCGCAGATGCTCGGAGAAGAGCTCGAGGTGCGCTGGCAAGACGTGCGGACGGAGTTTTATCAACCGAGCGTGAACATTGCCTTAAACAATGTCTACGTGTGGGCCGCCACGTTGAGCAGCCTTGGAATCGAATCGCTATTTGATCCGACGCGCGTGGCCGGCGCGCAGATTCGGGCGATGTTGATTTCCGCTGCTTCGGACGAATGGGGCACGCCCGTCGATCATCTCATCGCCAGGAACGGACGCGTTATCGACCAGGGGGGCGGCAGATCGATTGAGTATGCCCGGCTGGCCGCGCTTGCGGCGAAGAAGCCCATTCCGGACCCGAAGCTTGTGAAACTGAAGCGCCCGGTCGATTGGACTTTCATTGGAAAGAGCGTCCCGCGCATAGACATACCGTCAAAAATTGACGGGTCGGCCGTTTACGGAATCGACGTGCGGCTGCCCGGGATGAAATATGCCTCGGTGCAACAGTCTCCCGTATTCGGAGGACGGCTGAAGTCTTTCGACGAAAAGGCGATCCCGGCGAACGCCGGCATTCTCAAAGTGGTCAAGATTAGCGCCGGAAAATCTGGCCTCAACGAAGCTGAAGCCGGCTGGGGTGTCGACTACGGGATGGACGACGCCGTCGCAGTCGTAGCCGACGACTGGTGGACGGCCAATCGTGCGTTGCGCACATTGCCCATTGAGTGGAGCGAGGGCAAGTTTGCGAAAAGTAGTACTGCCGCGATTGCCCACGAGCTTGTGTATGCTCTTGAACACCCGCCGCTGCCATTTCCGCCTGTGCGCGTCCAGGGTGATGCTGTTGGCGCGCTCAAAAGCGCGCATAAGGTTCTCGAGGCGGAGTATTGGGTGCCGTTCACGGAACACGCGCCCATGGAGCCGCTGAACTGCACGGCGCTGGTTACTGCAGATAGCGTGGAAGTATGGACCGGTACGCAGTTCGCCGACGAGGCGCTACGCATCGCCTGCCACTATGCCGGACTGCCGCCCTCAAAAGGACGTCTCAATCTGATGTTATGCGGCGGTGCTTTCGGGCGACGCATCAACAGCGATTTCGTCGGACAAGCCGTCCAGATTGCGAAGACCATGCCGGGCGTGCCGGTCAAACTCCTCTGGAGCCGGGAAGAATGTTTCCATCGCGGCTATAACCCGCCGATCACCGTGACACGGTTCAAAGGCGGCCTTGATTCCAGCGGCAATATCACGAGCTGGATGTCGAATTCCGCCGGCGGTCGCGCGCCCGACCAGACCTATGGAACTGGGCGAATGGTCCAGACGTTTCCCAACATCCGCATCGACTACCAGCAGATCGAAACGCCGCCGCCGTTCGGGTGGAAACGCGGTGTGGCCTTTACGCAGCAGACGTGGATGAACATGTCGTTTATCGACGAGCTGGCCCACGCCGCGAGAAAGGATCCGTACGAAGTCCAGCTGTCGCTGTTGAATCCGGATAAAGTCCCCAAGGATTTTGAAAAGCGGGATCTGGAGGTAAGCAGGATCATAAAGCAGCGCAGAGTGCTGGTTGCCGTTGCCGAAATCGCGCGCTGGTCTGACCGTGTCCCTTCAGGGTACGGCAAGGGAATCGCTGTGCATGACATGAGTTACTGGCCGGAAGACCAGGCAACCGCAGCAGCTGCTATCGCCGAAGTCCACATCGACGTACATGGCAACGTGTCGGTCACGAAGCTGACGATAGCACTTGACTGCGGCCCCGTAATCAATCCCGATGCGGCGCTGGCCCAATTACAGGGCGGTGCGGCCTACGCGATTTCGGACCTCATGTTTGCAGAGCTAACGATTGCCGACGGGCGCGTGGAACAGTCAAACTTCAACGACTATCCAGTCCTTCGGCTCGCGCAGATGCCAAAGATCGATGTTCATTTCCTGAAAAGCGATACGCCGCCGCACGGGCTTGGCGAGACTGCAGTGCCGTTGACGATGTCTGCCGTCGTCAACGCTATTTTTGCTGCGGGTGGCCCGCGCATTCGACAGCTTCCAATCAAGCACGCAAAGCTGCAGGCAGCCTGATGGTCAGTTGATTTGAGCGAACTTCCGACGGTTCTTAGGAACTGCCAACTCATTGGGTAACGACTATCGGCAGACTTGCGTCGCAATCAGGCTGCACATCGCTTGATGGATGCAGCAATTGGCCGTTTGGCACCTGAGCGGACGGGACTAACTGGAATACGATAAAGCCTGGCTTTTTGAATGACGTGTGCGGAGCCTGGTGGACCTTAGCACCTGTGTCCATGTAACCAATATTGTTCTGATGATAGCTTGCTCGCAGAGGCTCCGCCCGCTATCACGGTGCATGAAGAATCTTTTGCTCAGTAAATAATCTGGTGAAAGCCGTTAGTCCAGGATGGAGTCTATATGAGTACCCTGCAGCGAGTATCCAACACCACGTCGGTCGACAATATCTGCGAGATTCTCGAGCGTGACGGCGCGATTGTCATCGAGGACATGATCTCCCAGAAGACGCTCGACGCATTCTTTGCGGATGTTCAACCTTTCCTCGATCGAGTGCCGTTCAGTGCCGATGGTTTCTCAGGTGCGAGAACGCGACGGGTGTCCGCACTGTTCGCCAAATCGTTGCACACTGCGCAGATGATTACGCAACCGCAATTCATCGCCACGGCGGAGCGTTCGCTGGCGTATCCTTTTCCGATGATGTCGGGTGGGGCGCGTGTCATGGTGAAGCCGACCATTCAGGTGTGCTGCACCCAGGCGATCGACATCTGGCCGGGGCAGAAAGCGCAGGATCTTCACCGCGACGACGGCATGTTCCATGTTCATCACCCTGCGCCGCAACAGACACTGCTGCAAACGCTGTTTGCCGGCACGGACTTCACGGCTGCCAATGGCGGAACGATGGTCATCCCGGGCAGCCACAAATGGGACATGGACCGGCGTCCACGGCTGGAGGAAGCGATTCCGACCGAGATGAAGCGTGGCTCCGGACTCATGTACTTCGGTAGCTGCTATCACGGTGGCGGCGCTAACTCGACCGACAACCAGCGTCGTGTCGCAATTGCACTCTCGTTTACCCAGGGATATCGGCGTCAGGAAGAGAACCAATACCTCGTTGTGCCGAAGGAAACCGTGAAGAAGTACCCTGAGCGTGTTCAGGAACTGCTCGGCTACAAGATGTGTACACCATACTGCGGCTGGGTGGAAATGAATGAACCTAGCATCGTTCTCAAGGACGCCGACTTCAGCATTGCCGCGGCGGCGAGTCCTTATGACGAGAATATTCTTGCCGAAGGAAAGCACGGCGCTGGAATGGCGTGAGTTCCGCCAGCCGCGGCTCCGACCGGCAAAGTAACGGCGAATCGCTCCCTTGCATTACTCTCGGTTATTAGACGTGGCCACTATGAATGAAGTGAATGGTATCGCAGAGGTCGAGGTGCGCTCCGACGGACTCGGGTTCGCCGGCTTGTACGCGCAGGCCCTGGGGTCGATGGCGCCGCCCTACAACTGCATTGTTGTCGGATCGGTGATCGCGGCACTTTCAGGTCACGGCATCGCAGCGGCGTTTCTGCTGGCCGGCTTCGCCATGATGTTCTACGGTATCACCATCGTTTCGCTGGCCGACAACGTGACTTCGACGGGCGGTCTCTATGGCATGGTCGGCTCGACACTCGGGCGGCGCGCTGCGTTATGGTTCGGCGGGGCGCTTGTGCTGAATGGTCTGTTCTCGATACCAGCAACGGTCGTGTCAGCGGCCTACCTTCTCCAGCTTATCGTCGGAGCATGGGCGCCATCCAACGTATTCGCACAGAGCTGGCTACTGTGGGTGGCGATTCTGACTCCGCTCGCGTTCCTCGTTTCGTATCTGGGCGCGGACGTCTCAGCTCGCGTCGTACTGACAATTATCGGCTGCGGGATGATTGCCATCGTTTTTCTTGATGTGACGATCGTGGCGCATGTCGGGTTGAACGCCGTCCCGTGGTCAACGCTGTATGAGCCAACCCAAGGCGGGGCAGGTCGGTCGGGCATGATGCTTTCGGTCGGCGTCGCTGTGATTACGCTGGCGGGCAGCGAGAGCGCCATCTATCTCGCCGGGGAGGCGAGAAATCCGAAGCGGCATATTCCGTGGGCTGTCTATGGAAGCATTGGCGCCGCAGCGCTCTTCTACCTGCTCACGTCACTGGCGTTCTCGGCTGCGCTGCCTTCCAATTCGCTCGCCGATCTCTGGGGGAAAAACGGACCCGAAGTCGTCAGCAAGCTCGGAACGACCTATATAAGCAAGGGGTTTGCCATTGCCACCCTTTCGCTCGTTGCGGCTTCGGCGTTCGCCGGCGTGATCAGCTTCATCAACTACATCGCGAGAGTGATGCTTGCCATGGCGGAGGACCGTTATCTGCCCGCGAGCTTTGCAGTTCTTGATTCCCGGCAGTCACCCTGGATATCCATTACCGTGCTGGCGGTCTTGACGGTCGCTTCGTTTGCGATCGGGTATTGCATGCTGGGTGACCGCCCGGATGGCGCGATCACCTTTTTCACCTGGCTCTATTTCGGTGTCACGCTCTTCCTGATCTCGAACTACATCCTCATCTGCGTCAGCGCTGTCGTCCATGGAAAGTCGAAAGGTAACTCGGGTCTTCGGACCTATATCGCACCTTTTGTGACGTTGGGCATCATGTTGCTTGCAACAAAGGCGGAGTTGACCCCGCTGCCGCCACCGCCTTTCGATGTCGCTTCGTGGTTCGCTATTGGCCTGCTCGCTTTTGTTGTCATCTACGCTGAGTGGGTCGTGCGGGGACGAGTTGTCGAAGCAAAAATTCCGCGGAGTTAGGTCTTCCGGTCCGGCCAGATCACATGAGACTGCGGGTTGCTGCAGGGACTATCGCAGCGCTTCGATGGATTTCCGAAGCTTCGATACTGAGCTTGTCGGCGTCGATGGCGCTTCATTCCCCCAACTGCGTCGGATAAAGGTGACAACCTGCGCAATCTGCGTGTCGCTCAGCGTTAGCCGGAAGCCGGGCATCACGTAAGGTGCAGCCACCCCGCGAAGCACGATATCCGAAGCCCCATTGAGCGTCACGTTGATTGCGGAAGAATCGTCCTTTTCAAGCAAGTTTGGGTTGCCTGCGAGTGGAGAAATGAACGGGGGACGTGACAGTCCATCGGCTCCATGGCAGTACATGCAGAACTTGGCGTAGACGCGAGCGCCTTCGTCACTCTGTGTCGAGCGCATGAGCGACCGGGTGTTCGACGCTTTGTACACGTACGGCGGAGAATCGGAACCCTTTGCAGGCGGTAAAGACGTCAGGTAAACAGCGATGCTCCGCAAGTCTTCGTCGGACAGAAAGTGTGTGCTGTTGTTGATGACCTCGGTCATCGAGCCGAACGCTGAAGCATGTGAGTTGGTACCGGTTTTGAGAAACGCGGCGATGTCGGCGCTGCTCCAGCGTCCCAGACCAGTTCGCTTGCCGGCAGTGAGGTTCGACGCATACCAGTTTTCAATCGGCGCGCCGCTCAGGTAGACATCGCCTGTCTCATCAAGCACCTTTTCCTGGAATCCAAATCCACGCGGCGTATGGCACGAGCCGCAATGTCCCAGACCCTGTACAAGATAAGCGCCGCGATTCCAATCTTCTCCGCGCCCTTCTTTGGGCTGATACACGCGCCGCTCAAGGAAGAAAAGATTCCAGATTTGCAGTGGCCAACGCATGCTAAACGGCCACGGTATGGAGGTAGGTCGGTTCGGTTCGCGAACCGGCTTTACACCGTGCATGAAGTAGGCGTAGAGCGCTTTGACGTCAGCATCCGACACCTTCGCATAAGAAGGATAGGGCATCGCCGGGTAAAGATTGTGGCCATCCCTGGCAACGCCTTCACGCAGCGCGCGGCCGAAATCCGCTTCCGTGTAGTTCCCGATGCCCTTGACCTGATCGGGAGAGATATTGGTCGAGTAGACGATACCTAGGGGCGTCTTCATCGCCAGGCCGCCGCCGAAAGGCTTTTGTGCGGCCGTCGTATGGCATGCGGCGCAATCCCCAGCGCGTGCCAGATATTCGCCGCGAGCCACAAGAGCAGCGTCGTCCGCGGCGAAAGCTTTTGGGGATGTCAGTGCAATCGCGGCTGCAGTCATGATCAGACATCGGGACAAGCGCGGGTTCTCGATTACGGTCATCTGCTTAGAAGTTAAGTCCTATCGAGTAGCGACGCTCGCGTGAACCTGTGAGCCAGAAGAGCCTTCGTCTATTGAACTGTGCACGCGATCGTCTCGAAATGCCTTGAGCTCGGGCGGAGATAGAACACGCTCGTTTGCTGATCGTTGGAGTGTGGAGCATATTGAACGGACGGTGGATGGCACCGTCAAGCAGGTATGCAAATCAGGCTCGCTGAGCAGCGAAGTCGATTGCGGCAAGCGCTTGATCGAAAGGCAAGACTGCTGCGTACTTTTGCGCCATATCGAACAGGCTCGCGTCGTGAGGTGCGATGGCCCGGTCGCCGACACAATCCGAAAGCACCAACGGGCGGAAGCCGAGCGACATCGCGTCCACCACGCTTGCACGGACGCATCCACTGGTCACGGCCCCCGCAACGAGAAGAGTCTGCACGGCGCGTTGGGAGAGCCAGGGAGCCAGCTGTGTCCCAAAGAACGCACTAGGCACTGTTTTTCGTACAACGAGCTCGCCCTCTTCGGGAGCAAGCTCGGGCACGATGGCGCTGTTTGGATTGTGCTCAGTGAGTGTCGCCATACCGGGTACTTTCAGCGAGAAAATGTTGTTATCGCTTCCGTTTTCGGCGTAGACGATTCTGCTGTGAGCAACGGGCCAGCCGCGCTGTCGGGCAGTGGAAAGGGCGAAGCGTGTGCGCTCGATTGCGAGGGGGATGTTCCCGCCGCCGAACACCTGCGGGTCGGCGAAGCCTGCTACGAAATCGACAATGAGGAGCGCGACATTTCCCTTGGGCTCAAGGGGGGTGCCGAAACCCTGGTTCCGGTAGACGAGCGATTCGGTATGGTCAGAGATGTGTTTCATGTTACGACTTGTCGTTCAGGGTAGGGATGACGCGGCCTTCCTTGACTACCGGTTTGCCGTCCAGTTCGACCGTGCAGGCACGCAGGGGGATGTCGATGTGACATGTGGTCGTGCGAGTGCCTCCGCCTTCGTTGTTCGGTCCGAGCGAAAAAAGGAAATTGCCCTCAAACGCACGGGCATCCATGCCGATGGTCGCCTCGCGATCGTATAGACCGAGCGTCGACCAACGCGCGCGCGACTGAAGCCCCCAGCCGATGTGAGAAATGGCGTAGCCCTCGGGGTCGCCAAAAGTCTCCATATAATCGCGCAGGAGGGCGGCGTCGACGCCGCCCTCGATTCTCGTCGCGTAACCGTTCTCGACCGTCAATTGAATGGGGTCGCTCACGTATCGTTTTTGCGGTAAAAGAATGTCGCCGCGGTCGATCACGATCGTGCCGTGTGTGGTCCGGTCGTTCGGATAGGTCAGCGCGAAACCGCTCGGCCAGTGGTCCCAGCGGCCAGGCTCATCGACGAAACCGTATTCGGCAGTGGGCCCGAATTCTCCGAGTGGACAGACAAGCGAGGTTCCCGCCTGGGAATGCACGCGCATTTCGCGAGCGCAACCAATCTTGCTGGCTGCACTGAGAACGCGAGTTCGGTCCTCCTCGGTTGGAACGAGACGGGCCAGTACTTCGGGCGGCTCGACCGCGAGCAGGATTTTGGTGCCGGACTTCAGGATGTCGTGCTGTTCTGGAGAGAACAGCAGCGTCATGAGGTCCAGTACGAGGTCGCTCTCCTTCAGGGCCGCAATGGCAGAGCGATTGCCTGTGAGCGGCGTTGTCCCCAGGTACGACAGCGAATCCCGGCTGAATGCTTTCTCGCCGTTCACGGGCGGCAGATCCAACCGGTTGACCACCGCCCCCATTGCCTGAGTTGCTATCAGGGCGCACGCCAGAGTTTGCGGGTGTGTCGCAGCGCTTGTCAGAATGGTGACGTTCTGGCCAGCTTCGAGACGCGAAAGTTTGAGGACTTTTTTCCAGGCCTCGATAAGTTCATAGTCGCTAATGGACATCAGGGGCTCCTTCTGGCGGAGATGGGTGCGCTAGGCGATCGGCTGTTCATCGAAAAGTTTTGCGCCAAGGAATGTGCCGAACGCTTCGTAAAAACATTCGGCGTTGTCCCAGGGAATCATGTGACCGGCATCAGGCACGCGAACATGCGCCATCGCTTGATTCAGCCTTTGCAGTTCAACGACATCTTCGTCGCGAACCACATCGCCTCGTTCCGCTGTAATCAGAAGTGACGGGACTTCAAGACGCGCTGCATCCGCGTGGAAGTCATCGCTATGAAAGCCTTCATAAGAAGCGATCACCGCGCGCTCGTCGCAGGTGTGTAGCCATTCCGCGCGCAACTGCAGTTCCTCTTTTGTCCAGGTGGGACAAAATTCGCGCATGCCCTCGGCGTCGGTGCCTTGGCGGGCGAGCGCCATCGAATTGATATACCAGGGTAATTGGCCTGGGTACGCTCGACGCCCGGGACCGGATACCGGAGGGTCAACGAGCACAACCGACGTAGGGCTTCGCGGTGCCCGTCGGGCGGCTCGTGCCGCAATGCGCGCGCCCATGGAGTGACCGACGAATGCAAAGCGCTCGAGGCCGAGAGCCGCGACGAATCCCGCAAGGTCGTCTGCCTGGGCGTCAAGGCTGTAGTCAAGTTCGTCCGACGCTGCGGAGAGGCCGCGACCCCGAACGTCGAGTACATAGGTATCGAATTGCCGGCCAAACACTTCACCGACAAAACCCCATGTTACGGCCGGACTTGTGATGCCAGGGACGATGACGACGGCGGCTCGCTGCGACGTCTCGCTCGTGGCGTGGTGGTATCGAAGGTAGTGCTGGCGGATGTTGTTGGCATGAACATTCGCGCCATACAGGAAGGTGGTCGACATGCAATGGCTCCAATGGGACGGTTCGGCCGCTAGCTCGCGGTTCAGAATGCACCCGAGAGAAGCGCGCCCGCGCCCGGAACGACCGGCTCGAGGTCGAGTTCGCGCAACATCGCGTAGGTCGTCGCAATAGCCGCAGTGATTACCGGCTTACCGGTCATGGCCTCTACTTGAGCCACTGCGGGAAGCGACGGCATCTGCACGCAGGCCGAAAGCACGATCGCATCCGCGTCGGCATAGTTGAGCTGCTTGACGATTTCGGGGAGACGCGCCGGGTCGTGCCGGCCGACATCCAGGTTGTCGGGAATCTCCAATGCGCGATAGTCGAGGACCTCATAACCTTCATTGCGGATGTAGCTCACTACCAGTTCGGTCAGCGGCTTCATGTACGGCGCGACGACCACGATTCGTTTCGCGCCGATTATCTTTAGAGCGTCCACCAGAGCCCCTGCGCTTGTGATGACAGGTGCCTGAGCATCGTTCTCTGCCGTGTGCCTCGTCAGTCGCTCCTGCGACACGCGGTGGTAGCCATGACCCATTGCCATAATGGCGACAAGGCATGCGTAGCCAAGCACGTCGACACGGGCGTCCGAGAGTTCAAGCGCGCAGCGGTCCGATTCCGCATCCATGGCGGCGAGTTCTTCTTTCACGACTTTCTTCATCCGCATGCGACTGGAGTGAAACGTGAATCGCTCGGGACGAATCGCTTCGCGCAGGCGGAGCATCGCAGGGATTTCTGTCTCCATCGTAGTGTTTGAGCTGGGCACGATTTGGCCGATGCGAAAGGTCTTGGTCATGGAGTCTGCTCCGAGCAAATGGTGTAAGAGAAATCGATGGATAGTCAGCAGTAGCGGCCAATTAGAGCGTTCGCTCTCTCGTGGCAATCGACGCACCGGGCCCGAGTATTTCGACGTGGTTTGCGCGCTAAAGGAAGTGCGCTCACGGACGGGCACCGGAGGGCGCCAGAGCGCTAACATGCGAATAGCGCTGGCTTCACCCGTTACGCTGATTTGGAGTGTCAGGATCTTCCACAAATGGATTCGATGAATGAGGCCTGGTTGTGTCGGACTAACCGGGGACACTATGCGGACCTTGTTCCTGGGAGACTAGGTTGGAAGTGGCCAAACACACGCGCTAACGTGTTAGTCGCTCTGCATTCTTCGTGTTGGCAACAGAGAGGGCATTGCAGGGAGTCACTTGCCGCGGCGTTCGTCCAGCGAAGGAGCCCACGTCGGTGCTTAACCGATGAGCGCTTCAGGGCGAAAGGCGGATGGCCGGAAAACACCTTCTGAGGTACCGGCTGTATGCGTAAGGTGTGTGCTTCGGGGGAACACTCTCCAACGAAACACGAACTTACGCGAGGCAAGAATGACTGCTGAAAATTCCGCACGGACGACGAGTCAATGGCAAGCGGCCGACGCCGCACACTTTCTCCACCCTTTCACCGATCCGGCAGTGCTGGCAAAAGAAGGATCGAGAATCATCACCGGCGCGTCAGGCGTCTACATCTTCGATAGCGAAGGAAACAAGCTTCTCGACGGGATGGCCGGCCTTTGGAACGTGAATGTCGGGTATGGGCAGGAGGCTCTGATTAACGCATCGCACGAGCAGATGAAACAGCTCGCGTACTACAACGCGTTCTTCCATACGGCCGTCCCGTCGGCGATTGAACTGGCGGAGAATCTCGCCCGCGTCAGCCCACCTAACTTCAAGCACGTGTACTACGCGAACTCGGGTTCGGAAGGCAACGACACGGTCATTCGTCTCGTACGACGCTATTGGGACGTGGTGGGGCAGCCGTCGCGCAAAACGATCATCAGCCGCTTCAATGCTTATCATGGTTCCACTATCGGCGGTGCTTCGCTGAGTGGGATGCCGTGGATGCACGAGCAGGGCGGTCTGCCGATTCCGGGCATCGACTATATCCAGCAGCCGCACTACCGGTTGCACGGCGCCGGCATGAGTTTCGACGAGTTCGGCAAGGTTGCCGCGTCGTGGCTCGAACAGAAGATTGAAGCGCTGGGTCCGGAAAACGTGGCTGCGTTTATCGGCGAGCCAGTTCAGGGCGCCGGCGGCGTTATCGTTCCTCCGCCGACTTACTGGCCGGAAATCCAGCGCATCTGCGATAAGTACGGCATCCTGCTGGTGAGCGACGAAGTCATTTGCGGATTCGGCAGAACAGGCAATTGGTGGGGCGCCCAGACTTTCGGTTCACAGCCGGACCTGATGACCTTTGCCAAGGGCGTTACAAGCGGCTATGTGCCGCTCGGTGGCGTCATGGTGGGTGAGCGCGTTGCTTCGGCCATGATTGAGCATGGTGGCGAGTTCCGTCACGGCTATACCTACGCCGGCCACCCCGTCGCTTGCGCAGTGGGCGTCGCGAACCTCAAGCTAACCGAAGAATTGAACCTCGTCGGCAAGGTTCGCAACGAAACGGGTCCCTACCTGGCCGAGTCGATGAAGTCGCTGCAGGATCATCCGCTGGTCGGTTATACGGAGGGTGTGGGTCTCATGTGGGCGGTCCAACTCGTCAAGGACAAGGCGAACAACACGCTGTTCGATGAGAGCAGCAAGGTTGGCGTCGTCTGCCGCGATATCGCTTATCGTAAGGGGCTGATCCTCCGCGCGATTGGCGACAGAATGATTATTGCCCCGCCGCTGACCATCACGAAGCAGGAAATCGACAATCTCGTCGAGATTACGAGGCATTGCCTGGACTTCGCTCTCGAATCCGTAGCAGCTGCGAGCTGAAGCGGAGTCCTGATCAAATAGGATTATCCGCGGGAAGACCGTGCATCGCGTCTGCGCTGCACGGTCTTCCCGCTTGACGAGCGCGGTGTGTCTAGCAACACTCACTGCGCATGTCACCCGGTTCAACGCCATTCACCGCCGCCGCATGGTCTTTGCGACCGACGGAACCCCGTCCCAGCGCGCCAGGATATTCCCACTTTAGCGGAACCCGCGCAGCCCGCTCGTGCTTTTGCACATGTCCTGCGGACCACGCGTCAAACTTTCCGCTCGCCGTTCTCATATGAGGAACATTGCAGGGTCGTTGTAAGCCTGGAGCGGCATCGCGACTCTTCCGGCGTTTGGCCGTTTAGCACCTGAAATCAAAAAAGACTCTCGCTTACCATCGTTTCATCAAGGAGTTCCGATGACAAAAGAAGGTAAGGGCAATCTTTACGCTTGCTTTGGTCGCGCCGGATAAGACGAAAAGAGCATCCACATCAGAGGAAAGGACAGATATGAAGCATCTAGCGAATGAGGCTGGCCAGGCAGTGGAGGCAGCGATTGGGCAGGCGCATGCTGCCGATTCGCTTAAACGCAGTCTCGGCACAGTCAAGCTGGTCGTGTTCGTGATTGCTGCTGTGGCGCCGCTGGCCGCTGTCATTGGCGTGCTTCCGGTCGCTCTGGTTTTCGGAAGCGGTGCGGCGTTGCCACTCGCGTTCGTTCTGACGACCATTGTCGTCGCATTTTTTTGCGTAGGCTACTCGGCGATTAGCCGGGAAGTGACCTCCGGTGGCGCCTTCTATATCTACATCGCAAAGGGCTTGGGGAGACAGGTCGGACTCGGGTCGGCATTTACCGCAGTGGTGTCGTATGTGACTTTTGTGCCCGGCGGACTCAGCTATCTCGGCTTTGTCATTCACACGCTGGTTCTCGACATGCTCGGCGTCGACGTTCACTGGCTGTGGTTCAGCGGTTTGTCCGCGATCGCTGTTGGACTGCTTGGCTATCAGAAGCTGGACTTCAGCTCGCGATTGGTACTCGTGTTGATATCGCTTGAATTCGTGCTGCTGCTCGTGTTCGATTCTGGCGTTGTGTTTCATCTTCACGCTGCGAGTCTGCCCGCACAAGCTATGAATTTCAAGGCGCTATTGGATGGCGCGCCCGGCGTGTCGCTCCTCCTCGCATTCACGTGCTACTTCGGAATCGAATCTGCCGCCTTGTATTCCGAAGAGGCGCAGTCGCCAGAGAAAAGCGTGGCGCGTTCAACCTACATTGCGGTTGCCCTGATTGGGATTTTCTATTTCATCACCTCGTGGATCACCGTAGGGGCGATCGGCCCGTCGAACATCCGCTCTATTCCGGAAGATCAGGTGGGTCTGATTTATTTCCAACTCAGCGACAAGTACGTGGGCCGGGTCTTTACCCACATTATTCAGCTGGCCGTTGCGACCAGTATGTTCGCTACGGTTCTTTCCATTCATAACGTGGCCTCCCGCTACATATTCGTGTTGGGGCGTCAAGGCTGCTTCCCGCGTCGGCTGGGGAGTATTCACCCGAGATTCCAGTCGCCGCATGTGGCGAGCGTCGCCGTATCGCTTATTTCGGCGACGGTCGTGGTTTTTGCTGCTACGTTCAAGGTGCACCCCATGCTGGGTCTCGGTACCGTTGCACTTGGTTTCGCCGCCGTCGGCGTGATGCTGATGCAGGTTCTGACCAGCCTGGCAGTCCTGGCGTATTTCCGAACACGTGAACCGCGGAACATGTGGAAACATGTCATCGCTCCGTCACTCAGTCTTGTCGGTTTGGCTGCGGGACTTGCGATCTCCCTGAAGAATTTCGAGTTCCTAAGTGGTAGCAATAACGCGACGATCAACAGGCTTCCGTATCTCCTTGGAATTGTGCTGTTGGGTGGAATTGCTTACGCAGGTTGGCTCAGGAGAGCTCACCCAACTCGTTTTTCTTCACTACGGTTCAATTGACACACTGAGATTCAATTTAAAGGGACGAGGGTTCCTGAAGCGTCTGTTCTAAAACTCGCACCGGCCATCAACAACACGACCACCTTTGAGTGGTCTGGCCGGTTACTGCCCAGTCAAGTCGGAATCGAAAATCAGGGAATAAATCGAAATGTCGAAAAATCGGCTAGTTATTACGACCGCGATGCTTTGCGCGCTATTCGCAAGCGCCGTGTGCAGCGCGGACGAAAGCGCGGACTCGCTTCGTAACGCAATTGCGTCTGCGCTGCGCACGCAACAGGCTGCGAACGCTGCAGGAGAAGACGCTGCGCAACTCGCGCACCGGTTTTATACCGATGACGTTGTCATCATCGGCGAGGGCGAAACGAAACCCAGTCGAGGGATGGACGCCGCCGTGAAGGCCATGGTGGATTGGAACGACTACCTGGGCCCTGGCGGCGAGAAGAAGTGCCATTTTGAACTGGAAGACCCGGTGGTTGGCAGTGACAGTACAGTCTCGACCTTTGTGGTTTTGAGCTGTAAGGCAAATCCGCCCAGGCTGACGAAGGACGAAACAATCCGCCAGCTCTTCGTCTGGAAGAAAACGTCCGAGGGCTGGAAAGTCGCGATGGAGATGTGGCAGTCAGGTGGTTTTGGAAAATAGGTTGTTTGCGAACTATCGCATGACAAAGGTTACACGGGAGATCGAAGCCGGCAACCTGTAGGCAGGTGTCGGCGTAGTTCGGACAAAGTCCGACAACGGGAAGGTCGATGCCTTCACGTTGGTATTATGTGTAGCAATACTAATTAACAGGGGTTGGTTACCGTGAAAAATAGAGCGATATGCGCGTGCACCGGCGCTGCTTTGGCAGTGGCCTGCACATCTGCCCATGCCTTCCCATTTTCCACGGGAATAGGTGATTTGCAGGGCTCATGGGATTCGAACATCACCGCCGGGATGGCAACGCGAACGAAAAATCCAAGCTGCTCACTCACAGGAGACCCGGACTTTGCCAACTGCGGGGCGGCAGCCAATACGGCCCAATGGTCTAATGGTGACGACGGCGATCTTAACTACAAAAAGTTCAAGCCTTATTCGGCATACCTCGGTCTTACCAGCGAGTTGCTTCTTTCATCACAGGAGGCGGGCGTTAAGTTTATGGTCCGTGGTACAGGCTTGTATGATTTCATGGCTAAGAACACGCAGCGCACGGACCTCTCCGGCGACGCTTATGGACAGATCGTTCACAATATCGACCTGTTGGACCTCTGGGTTCAGAAGAGCTTCAACATCGGCGACCAGCAAGCTCGAGTCCGTGTGGGTAACCAGGCAATCAACTGGGGCGAGAGCTACTTTGCCGCAGGTGGAATCAACGCCACCAACTCGCTGGACTACCAGAAGCTGGCGATTCCCGGCACCCAGTTGAAGCAGGCCATACTTCCCGCACCCATGATTGATTTCTCGACGAGTTTGCCCAAAGGCTTCGACACTGAGGCTTATTATCAGTGGGCATGGAAGGCAAACCGGTATCCACCTGTCGGTACTTTCTGGTCGACTTCCGACGTCTTTGGAAAAGGGTTTCAGCCCGCGACGTTAAACACGAATAACTTAAATGTGGGCGGTCTGGATGCAGGCACACTGGCGGGTCCTGGGCGCGTCGGCATTGGCACGCTGAACGCCACGAACTCGGCGCTTGTCAACGGCGCTTATCCGGGATCGTTAGGCGTCCCGTATCTGACGACCAACGCCGGAGACAATCCGCAATATGGTATTCGCGTTGGCTATCGGCCGCCAAATCTGGACGTCAACTTCGGACTGTACTACCTTCAGTACACGGACAAGGCTCCTGTTGTGTCCTATCTTGCCAATGGAGTGTCTAACTATCATTACCTGTCGGACCGGCGTTTGATTGGCGCTAGTGCTAACCTTCCGGTCGGCAATTGGGCCGTCGGTACTGAACTCTCGTACCGCCCGCGTGATGCTGTGGCGATGTCCGGGTGTTTCAACGCCGGCGGACCCGCGGACGCAAACACAAATGGGGTTTCTGGCCAGACATGCAACGGTTACAGGGATTTCAAGAAATTCCAGTACGACATCAATGCCCAGTTAAACCTCACTCCGAGTACATATCCGTTCATCAAATTTCTGAAGGCGGACGCGGCGACCTTCACGGCTGAATTTACGTGGATTAACTATCCGGGAGTGAATCCCAACACGCAGTACTACAGCACGATTAACGGTCATCCTGTTTATCAGCTCGTCGATGCTGGCTATGTCACCTGGCTGAACGGTGGCAATGTGGGAGGGCAGGGTACGGCCAATTCCATGGGACTGACGCTCGACTTCAACTGGACCTATGACGGCTCGTTGATTCCCGGCTGGCAGGTGACACCTGGCGTGACTTTCCAAGGCACGCTGCATGGCTATACGCCGACGTTCAGCTACAACTATGCATCAGGCGCGAAGTCGGCAAACCTCTACGTGCTGTTCAACCAGAACCCGACCGTATGGCAAGCGGGTATCAACTTCGCCATGTTCTTCGGCGGAAACTCGTCGAGCCAGGTCTATGGAGACAGAAACTTCATCGGTATATTCGCGACCCGCAATTTCTGATCTGCTCGCCACGGTTTGGCGGCGTTGCGGTGCGCCGCCGGGCACTTACGGGAGGCGAGCGCGCGGTCGCGTGTGCATTTGCAGAGATTTGGGCACGCCACGCCGCAGTGTGTCGGTTGCCCCGGTGGGTTGGTAACCGACGTCTCATCTTTTGCGGGAAGCTGAGTGTGATTTACGATGCCGAGCGGGAAGTGTTTGAAGCAGCCTCTTCATGGCTGTCGTCGGGATTCAACGTTTGGTTGTACACGGTCGTGAGGACATGGGGATCGTCACCCAGGCCAATTGGTTCGGTTATGGCGTTGAGAGACGACGGACGTGTGGTCGGTTCTGTGTCCGGTGGCTGTATCGAAGATGACCTCATTCATCAACTGCAGACAAAAGGACCACCCGGCGAGACCAGACCTTCGATAATCGTGTACGGGTTGAACGCAGACGAAGCTCATAGATTTGGGCTGCCATGTGGCGGGACTTTGCAATTGGTGCAGGAAAGGCTCGGCACTAAAAGTGGACTCGATACTTTGCTTCGCGCGCTAAGAGAAGGCCGGATCGTCCGCCGGACTTTGAGACTTTCCACAGGTGAGACGCATTTGGCAGACGCCTCAGACGAGCCGGGCGCCATTCGATTTGATAAGACAACGCTGTCAACGGTGCATGGGCCAACCTGGCGGATGTTGTTGATAGGTGGCGGCTACCTCAGCGCCTATGTCTCAATGATGGCGATTCCGCTAGGCTATGCCGTGACGCTATGCGACCCACGACCGGAGTATGTCGCTGAATTGGAGATTCCCGGGGTCAACGTTGTGCGGACGATGCCCGACGACGCGGTGATCGAGATGAAACTGGATGCGCGTAGCGCGGTGATTGCGCTGACCCATGACCCAAAGCTTGACGACTTTGCTTTGATAGAGGCACTTGAGACACGCGCGTTCTATGTCGGTGCTATTGGTTCACGCCGAAATAGTGATGCGCGCCGCGAGCGGCTAAGCCTATTTGGATTGCGTGACGCCGCGCTGGCAAATTTGCGCTGCCCGGTAGGGCTCTACCTTGGCGGAAATTCACCTCCTGAGATTGCGCTATCGATCATCGCCGATGTCACGGCGCGGCGTAACGGTATTCCCATTACCGAGTTGGCGGATGTACGGCTTGGAAAGACTATTGCTGGGTAACCGACTGGCAGAAACGCCGATTGCACATGGGGTTCCACCGCCAATTGACGATTGAGTGGGAGCGATCGAGTGGGGATTCGAGGCCAGTTCGCAAGGACGGGATCGGAGGCGCCCGTGTGCCATTTTCCAGGGCGTCGAGGTGACCGATTTTGCTGTATGGGTAGGATGATGGGTACGCCATGGCTTGGAGATGTGGGAGTCAAACCTGGCGGGGCTTTCCGCTCAGTTGTTGGAATCGGCTGCTTTCCGCCTGCGGGGGGCTTCCCGGGGCATTCCAATAACTTCCACTTCCGCTGACGCCCTCTAGATCGCTGCTTTAAAAGCGGTTTATGAGTAACGGCATGCTTGCTGCTTCCACTACGATCCCGCAAAATTTCCGCACGAAGTATGGGTGGCGACATGGGTTTTGTGGGTAGGAAGGGAGGGCAACACGCTCAGGACTTACGCATATTCGGTGATCGGTGAAGTCCGTGTGCGCGCAGCCAGTCAGCGCGGACTAGCGTAACGCACACGTTGCTCGATACGACCGAACACGCTTATTTCAGCGCGCGCGAAAGCTTCGATCCTGACTGTGTCACCGTCGGCAAGATAAGGCACAAGCGGCGTCGCGCCTTTGATCATCTCCTTAGCCCGTCGCTCGGCGATGCAACCGTAGCCGCTATTTTCGCCATGGTTTGAGACGGTGCCGGCACCCAGGACAGTACCCGCGCACAGCGGTCGAGTTTTCGCGGCATGGTGCAGAAGGTCGGCGAAGGAGAAGTGCATATCGACTCCGGTCTGAAGGCGGCCGACCGTCGTCGTGTTGTGCGCGACGTGCAGTTCAAGGTGAGCGCGTTCGCCGTCCCACCTATCTCCCAGTTCGTCCGGCGTCACGAAAATCGGGCCGAACGCAGTCGGTGGTTTGCCGTGAATAAAGCCGAATCCCTTGGCAAGTTCATCCGGAATGAGCCCCCGCAACGAGATGTCATTGGCGAGACCGATCAGACGGATCGCGTGGCCACAGTCGGCTTTCGACGCACCCATCGCAAGATCGCCCGTGATGACGACAAGCTCGGCCTCGAAGTCCGGTCCCCAACTCGCGTCCAGCACTTCGATGTCCGCATTCCACGGCAGAAATGGGCTGGACACGCCTTGGTACATGACGGGATCCGTGAGCGCCGCGGGCGGCATCGCAGCACCGCGCGCGCGCCGCACCAGTTCGACATGACGCAGATACGCGCTGGCGTCCAGCCACTGATAACCGCGTGGCAATGGTGCCATCAGCGCATTCCAATTCAAGGGGTGCGCATCCGCCGTTTCGTTTGCACACAAACGGGTGTAGGTGTCGCGCAGAGGCGCTGCAATGGTGTCCCACCGATCGAGCGCCTGTTGCAGGGTCGAGGCGAGTCGAGTAACGGCGCAAACGCGCTCGGAGTTCTTGTCGACCAGCACCAGTTGACCATCAACCGTACCGTCGCGAAGCGTGGCGAGTTTCAAATGGATCTCCTTTTCGACGGCTGTTTTGGCTGACGGCCTTGCGCGTTCCGAATTCTTCCGGCGCTTGGATCGTGCGCAACGCGCTCGCGATCAGGTCGACGTTGGCACGCGTAACCAACAGGATCGCAGAATAAATGCAAAAATAAATTATTTCAATATGAAATTATTAGGTTAAACCCAGGGCGCAGTGTCGTGACGTGACCTGCGAAGCGGCAGGATGCGACGCGGAACTCACTCGACGTTGCTGGCGTTTTGCCACAAGCGCAGCGAGAGCGAGGCCAATGCAGCCTGTTCGTCTTTGGAAAAACCCGCTAGCAGTTCCTGTTCGACCTGGACCGCCACCGGGACGATTTCCTCATAGACCGTACGGCCTTTTTTGCTGAGGCGCAGCGTCACGCGGCGGCGGTCTTCCGTGTCGATTCTGCGAATCAGCAGTCCCAGTTCTTCGAGTTGATTGAGTGCCCGTGTGACGCTCACACTATCCATTGCCGCTCGCTCTGCCACGTCTTTGGCTGACATGGGTTGAGCGTCGTCACCGAGGTGAGCCATGACTCGCCAGGCGGCCGCTGACATGCCAAAGTGCTCGTAGCAGAAGGTATGCAGGCGCGCACTGACGTGGTTGACGACGAATGAAAGGCGATAAGGCAGCCACGAATCTAGGTGAAGTTGGACGGGCACTGTTGTCATGCGCTCGGGGCGTCGCGGTGGGTGGTCGAAGGTGTAATTATTTCACGACGAAACAAAAAATTGTGCTTTTCCCGTCAACTTCGAAGGGATGGCTCCGCAGGTGGCTGACCATCGCGGAAAATTAATTTCATAATGAAATTAATTGCATTTGAAAATAATTATGCCTAGAATTCGATGACGCTCTCAGTGGAGTTGGGAGAGATTGAAAAATAGGAGGCGCGGTCGCGTTGGCACATCCGTTGCCGAGCAGCTGTCGTCGTGCCGGACGTTACACGTCGGGCGCACGCGAATGGAGGAGCAGATATGGCAGAGAGTCGGTGCGTACGTGTCATTGACACGGCATTCATGGAATTTGCAAGTATGGAACCGGAGGCGCTGATCGCAACGTTCGGCCGCCTGGGCTTCAGCGCAGCGGGACGACATCGCAGTCAACGCATCACCTGGCTACGGCAAGGTGGAGTCAGCATCATCGTCAACGGCGAGCCCGGTTCGCACGGAGAACGATTTGCTGCGGTGCACGGTCCCTCGTGCGCGGGGATGGGTTTCCTCGTAGAGCGCAGCGACGAATCAATAGACGTTGCGCGTGCACACGGCGCCGATCCAGCCATGCTCGCGGCGCATTCGCTGCTCCCGCGTGTTGCATTGCAAGGTATCGGCGACAGCGCGCTCTACCTGGTCGACATGGCGACGCTTAACGAACTGAAGTCGCAATTTGACTTCGAACCGGTCCACGAACCCGTCGCGCCGTTTCTGCGTATCGATCACGTTACGCACTGCGTCCATCCGGGCCACATGGCTGAATGGGTGAACTTTTACCGGCGCATTTTCGGCTTTGAGGAAGTATTCAAGTTCGTCGCCGGCGACAGGGAAAACGGCTTCGACACGATTGCCGTGCGCGCGCCGGACAGCGCCGCCTGCGTGACGGTGATCGAGCCGATGGGCGCAAGCTCACAGATTCAGGCGTTCATCGACGAGTACCACGGCGAGGGCATCCAGCATGTGGCGCTTAGCAGCGGCGACCTGTACGAGACAGTCGAGCGTCTGACGAAAGAAGGGATTGAATTCCTTCCGGCGCCGGCCAGTTACTACACGGCGCTCGATGAGCGCGTCCCCGGACATGGTGAGGATATTGAACGTCTGCAACGCCTCAACATGTTGCTTGACGGCGCCAATACCGGTGAAAACCCGCACGCCACTGCGCGCCTGTTGCTGCAGATATTCACACGAAAGATGGTGGGGCCGATCTTCTTCGAGGCGATCCAGCGTAAAGGCGACACGTCGTTCGGCGAGGGCAATGCAAAGGCGCTTTTCGAAGCAATCAAACGTGAACAGCGAGGGGAGTCCGTTTGACATGTCCTTTCTGATCCATTGCCTGTATCGCCCCGGTGGTGCGGCGGATCGCCTGCCCATCCGGCGCGCTCATATTCACTACATGCTCGACTGGCTTCCGGTCACGGTGTTCGGTTCCGCCATTCTCAGCGCCGACGGTACGCAGGCGGCCGGGATGGTGGTGGCGCTGGATGTCGACAGCGAGACGGAGGTGCGGCGCTTCATCGCAAGCGAGCCGTATTGCAGCGCGGGTCTGTTCGACACCATCACGGTCAACCCCCTGGTGCAAATGACACCGCCCTACACGCGCGCGGTACTCGAGCGCGAACTGGAGAAATGTCAATGAGTCGCGCTCCCCAGATTCCTTTGCGCGCCGGCAACTTCAGCCGCCAGGCCCACGCCGATCTGCCCGACGGTACCTACGAGCGCGAGGTCGGCAGGGAGGGCTTCGGCGGACAGGCGACCCATTTCTACCATCGGCATCCGCCGACTGCCTGGACACACTGGGAGGGCGCTCATCGACCACGAGCGTTCGATCTGAATCAACTCGGCCCTGGCCAGTGTCCGCTCGAGGCGCCGCTCGTTGCGTCCAATGCGCACCTGCAGCTACGGGTCTGGAAGCCGGTTGAACCAATGCCCTATCTCGTCCGCAACGCCGATGGCGACGAACTTTTCTTCGTACACGCGGGCGGTGGCGACCTGTATTGTGACTACGGCCATATAACCTTGGGCGAGGGCGACTACTTTGTGCTGCCGCGCGGCACCATGTGGCGACTCGAGCCCCACGGCCCCAGCTTTATTCTCCTGCTCGAGGCCACTGGCGCCGCTTATCGGCTACCGGATCGCGGTCTGCTGGGCGAGCATGCGCTATTCGATCCTGCGGTGCTGGACGTGCCTCAGATTGATGGGTCATTTCTGGCTCAACAGAGCGTACAGCCGACCAGCGTACGCGTGAAGGCGCGTCAGCGGCTTTCCACGATCACGTTCGGCTTCAACCCGCTCGATGCGGTCGGCTGGAAAGGCACACTGGTGCCTATCCGCCTGAACTGGCGCGATATCCGGCCGGTGAGCAGCGACCGGTATCACCTGCCGCCGTCTGCACATTCGACGTTTGTCACGGACCGCTTTGCTGTCTGCACGTTCTGCCCCCGTCCAGCGGAGACCGACCCAGGCGCACTGAAAGTCCCGTTCTTCCATTCGAACGACGACTATGACGAACTGCTCTTTCTGCACGCCGGTCAGTTCTTTAGCCGCTCAGGCATGGGACCGGGCGCAATGACATTCCATCCGAGCGGCTTTCCTCATGGTCCGCATCCGGGGCCCTATAAAACGAGTCGGTCGAATCCACGCACCAGGATCGAGGAAGTCGCTATCAATATCGACGCGCGGGATCCGCTTGATCTGGCAAAAGGACTCACGGGGTGCGAACTTGCCGGTCACGTCGAATCGTGGCTTGAATTTACTGAGGATATCGAATCATGAGATATGGCGACGTCAGCGCCGCTATTGAGCGGCTGAAGCCATCATTCGGCGATCGGCTGAGTCTGTCCGCGGCGGTTCGCGAGCAGCATGGCAAGGACACGACCTTCCATCCGGTCAGGGCGCCGGACGCCGTCGTGTTTCCAAACGTCGTCGAGGAAGTGCAGCAGATCGTGCGCGTGTGTGCGGATCTTCATGTTCCTATCATCCCATTCGGCACCGGGACGTCATGCGAAGGGCACGTGGCTGCCTTGCACGGCGGCATATGTGTCGATACATCCCAGCTGCGCGCGGTCCGGGCGATCCGCGTCGACGATCTGGATGCGACGGTCGAGGCGGGCGTCACCCGCAAAGAACTGAATGCGCAATTACACGGCACAGGTCTGCATTTTCCAATCGACCCAGGCGCCGACGCCTCGATTGGTGGGATGGTGTCGACGCGGGCGTCGGGCACGAACGCCGTGCGCTACGGCACGATGCGCGAACAGGTCCTGAATCTGGAGATCGTTCTTCCCGACGGAAGTCTCGTACATACCGGCACTCGGGCGCGCAAGTCCGCCGCCGGTTATGACCTGACGCATCTGTTCGTCGGTTCGGAAGGCACATTGGGAATCGTGACAGCCGTCACGTTGAAGCTGCACGCAATCCCTGAACATATTGCTGTTGCAACGTGTAGTTTTCCGGAGTTGTCGCAAGCGGTTCAGGCTGTCATTCAAACCGTGCAGGCCGGTGTTCCGATCGGCCGGGTGGAGCTACTCGACGACACCCAGGTCGAAGCGGTCAATCGCTACTCGAAGCTGGCGCTGAGCGTCGCGCCGACCCTGATCTTCGAATTTCATGGCAGCCGCGGCGCTGTCCAGGACCAGATCGAACTGGTCAAGGATATCGCCGACGCAAATGGCGGGTGCAATTTTGAATGGGCTGAGCGTCCTGAGGATCGCTCGCGCCTGTGGAAGGCGCGTCACGATATCTGGTGGGCGAACCTGGCATTGCGTCCCGGATCGCAGGGTCTGCCAACCGACGTCTGTGTGCCGATCTCACAACTGGCGGCCAATATTCAGGCAGCCAAAGAGGACGTGCTGCAGGCCGACCTGATTGCGCCGATCTGCGGCCATGTGGGTGACGGCAATTTCCATCTGTGCTTCGTGGTGAACCCTGATTGCGCAGACGAGATGCGACGCGTGGGGCAGGTCAATCGACGCATGATCGAACGAGCGCTTGCGTGCGGAGGAACGTGCACGGGCGAACATGGAATTGGCTACGGCAAGATTGATTTCCTGCGCCAGGAGGCGGGCAACGCGTTCGCTCTGCATTGCACCGTCAAACGTGCGTTCGATCCGGCCGGAATCATGAATCCGGGAAAAATCACCGGCGAGCCATTCGACGCGGCCACATCTTAGGGCTTCGCTGACGCAGTCGAGAATCCGGTCAGGCGCAAAGCGGATCGCAGAAGCTGGCTAAGCGGAGCCAGATCAGCAGGCGGGCACAGACCCGTCGCAAAGCTCCAGTTGGAGCGCACCTTGGCCGACATCCGGAATTTCCCGAAATCCGGATCGGCATAACAGGAGACATGATGAACCAGAATAGCTTGCAATATGCGGCGACACCTCAGTCGCCCGCTTCACAGCCGCTTGACGCGACGTATCGGAAGATCGCATATCGGCTGCTGCCCATCCTCTTCCTCAGCTATGTGGTGTCCTATCTCGATCGCCAGAACATCGGATTTGCGAAGCTCCAGATGCAGCAGGAGCTTAATTTTAGTGATTCGGTATTTGGGCTTGGCGCGAGCATTTTCTTTCTTGGTTATATTCTCTTCGAAGTGCCCAGTAACATTCTTCTCCATAAGCTCGGTGCGCGCCGCTGGATTGCTCGCATCATGATTAGCTGGGGGCTTATTTCAGCGTTAATGTTCGTCACCCGCGGGCCGGTTTCGTTTTATGTGTTGAGACTATTGCTCGGGGTTGCTGAGGCCGGTCTTGTTCCCGGTGCAATCCTCTATCTGAGCCAATGGTTCCCAGCTTCCCGGCGCGCACGCGTTGTAGCGATCTTTTATAGCGCAGTGGCGGTCTCGGGCATTGTGGGCGGACCGGTCTCAGGCTGGCTGATGCAAACCTTTCACGGTGCGTACGGGTTAAGCGGCTGGCAGTGGCTGTTCATCAGCGAGGGCCTGCCGTCCGTGCTGATGGGACTGATCGTATGGCGGTTCATGGTCGATTCACCCGATCACGCTGGCTGGCTGAGTCCCGAGGAGAGAATGGCGGTCAAGGCAGAACTTGCGGTAGTTGCTCATGCAAGCGGATCAGAGATGCGCGCGCTGGCCGATCCCCAACTCTGGTTATTGATCGTGGTTTTTTTCATGTTGTGCGCGGGCATTACCGGCGTGGGTCTATGGATGCCTACGCTGGTGCAGGCCACGGGCGTGCGGAGTCTAACGCAGATTGGTCTGCTGACCGCAGTTCCTTACCTCGTGGCGATCGTCGCCATGTTTTTCAATTGTCGACACTCCGACCGCACCGGCGAGCGACGCTGGCATGTTGCGCTGCCGATGCTGATCGCCGCCATGGGTCTGGCTCTCGCCGTGCGTTTTGAGCATGACACTGTCATCTCGCTGGTTGGCTTGACGTTGTGCGCCTCCGGCATTCTCTGTTCGACTCCGCCGTTCTGGAGCTTGCCGGTTGCGCGTCTTTCAGGCCGGGCGGCTGCAGTCGGTGTTGCAATGGTCACGGCGATGGGCAGCCTCGGCAGCTTCGCCAGCCCATATTTCATCGGGCTCACGCGAGACCTGACGCATAGCACGGCAATCGGGATTTATTCGATTGCCGCCGGGTTGTTCTTCGGCGGACTGCTCATTCTTGCGTACCACCGGCACGACGCGGTCCATGTATTCAGAGATGTTGTCGCCTGACATCTTGAACGGGCATTCGGCTTGACCTGGCCGCTTCTTACCGGACTGAAAGATTGCATCGACTGTAATGGTCCGGTGGGGGAAAGCAGAGGTTTGAAGGGATCGAAAAAATTCTGTGAGTAGCTTCATCTTTTAATTGACCGTCCGGACGGGTAATTCTATACTCGTCCACAAGATGGGGGGATTCAATGAACTTTCTGGATAAGTTTTACGACGAAATCGAGGTTGGTGAGCAGTACACGTCGCGGGGAAGGACGGTAACCGAATCCGACATCGTGCAATGGTGTGCGTTGACCGGCGACTGGTATGTGCTGCACACAAACGCGCACTACGCTGCGCAGACGCAATTTGGTCAGCGGATTGCGCCGGGCTTGCTGGTTCACGCTATCGCCGCAGGCCTTGGTGTTCCGGCCGATGCACCTGCGGTCGTAGCGAATTACGGCAGTGACACGCTGCGCTTTACCGCGCCGACCTTCATCGGCGACACGGTTCATTTGCGCAGTGAAGTGCTGGCGAAGACCGACAAGCGTAGCGGCCGTGATGGTGTCGTGAAACTTGGCTGGAACGTATTCAACCAGAACGGTGCGCAACTGATTGCTAGCGACATGCAGATCCTGATGAGTTGCCGGGGAGGGAACAATTAATGGGTCCCAATGCGGTTCGCTGTCGGGTTGAAGCCGGTGTCGCCACGATCACCCTGGATAAACCCGAAACTAAAAACAGCCTGTCGATACCGGAGATGGTCGAGGTCGGTGTAGCAGTGCGGCGCGCGGCGAGCGCGGGAGCGCGCTGCATTCTCATCACGGGTGTGGGCGATGCCTTCTGCGCCGGTCGCGATCTGAAAGGCGTCAATCTTGACGAGGACGACACGTACGAGCTTCTTGCCCGTGAAATCAATCCCGCGCTTAAAGTCGTACGTGAATGCGAAGTGCCTACTATCGCCTCGGTTGCGGGACCGGCACTAGGCTTTGGATTTGGATTGGCGCTTGCCTGTGACCTCACGATTGCGGCCGACAACGCAATTTTTGGAAGCCCTTTCCGGAAGATCGGCTTACTGCCTGACTCCGGCGCTCACTACTACTTGCGCGAGCGACTCGGCCGGCACCGCGCTGCCGAGTTGATCATGACTGGCAGGATGCTCAGCGGCAGGCAAGCCGCTGAGCTCGGGCTGATCAATCGAAGTTGCGGCGCCGAAGAACTTCACGCGGTGACGGCGAAACTAGCGCGCGATATTGCGCACGGGCCCACCCGCGCCTTCGGTTTGAGCAAGCGAATACTCGATTCTGGCGATTCGTATACCGATATGGCGGAACTCGAAGCGGTATCCCAGCACGAGGCGATCAACGGGTCTGATGGCAGGGAAGGCGTCAGAGCGTTTCAGGAAAAGCGTGCCCCGCGGTTCATAGGGAACTGAGCGTGGAAACGCGAACGGGTGAATCAGCAAGAATGACTTATCTCAACGGACTACGCGAAGGCACGCTGCTCTATCAGTTCGACCGGCATGCCGGGGTACCGGTGTTCTTCCCGCGCGAGGTGGGTCCATCTGGCCTACGCGAGGCGCTCGAATGGCGGCGCAGCAGTGGCCGCGGCGTCGTGTACTCGATTACCGTGATGCAGCCGAAAGGGGAAGCGCCGTTCAACGTTGCCCTCATTACCCTCGAAGAGGGCTTCCGGATGATGTCCACGGTGATCTCGGACAAACCCGGCGAGATCGTAATCGGTCAGTCTGTTGAAGCCGCGTATGACGAATTGGCCGGCGTGCCACGAATCATTTTCAGGCCCGTGCAATGAGTACAACCTTGCGTGGTTCGACCGCAATCGTCGGAGTCGGCATGTGTACAGTGGCGACACTTCCGCCTGAGAGCTCTCCAGTCGACGCGATGGCGCTTGCCGTAGCCGATGCTCTTGCCGACAGTGGCGTCCTGCTAAGCGAAATCGATGGCGTGTTTGCCGCTGGCCTCCAGTTGTTCATGCCAACGCTAAGCCTGTGTGAGTACCTGAATATCAAGCCGCGCTACACCGACTCGACGCAGGTCGGTGGCGGCACCTTCATTGCTCACCTGAATCACGCGCAAGCCGCCATCGCGGCAGGCCTGTGTGAGGTTGCGCTGATCGCATATGGCAGTACGCAGAAGTCATCGGGAGGCAAGTTCGCGAGCCATTCGGAACCTAGCCCGTATGAGATGCCTTATCGTTATCCCGGTCCCGTCGCCGCCTATGCGCTCATCGCGCAACGCCATATGCATGAGTACGGGACGACGCGTGAGCAGCTTGCCGAGGTCGCGGTTGCAGCACGCAGGTGGGCACAGTTCAATTCACGCGCGTTCGACCAGACGCCTTTGACAGTGGAGGACGTACTCGGCTCGCGCACTGTCGCCAGTCCGCTGACGGTGCGTGACTGTTGTCTGGTGACCGATGGCGCTGGTGTCGTGATTGTGACGTCTGCCGCGCGCGCGCGAGACTGTCGCCGACCGCCTGTGTATGTACTTGGAGTAGGCGAGGCAGTAACGCATCGGAGCATCGCCCAGATGGAGAACCTCGTCTGCACCGGCGCGTCGGATTCCGCACACCGCGCGTTCCAGCAGGCGCGGCTGACTCCGGATGATGTCGATGTTACTCAGTTGTACGACGCGTTCACGATCATGCCGATCGTGTTCGCCGAAGACGTCGGGTTCTGTGCGAAGGGCGAGGGCGGGGCATTTCTCGGCGGTGGGCGCTGTGAACCGGGCGGGGCGTTTCCGATGAATACCAACGGTGGCGGCCTTTCGTTCGGACATCCCGGCATGTTCGGCATCTACACAATCATCGAATCCGCGCTGCAGTTGCGTGGTGACTGCGGACTCCGTCAGGTTCGCGACGCCCACGTCGCATTGGCACATGCACCCGGCGGCTACATGTCGAGTCACTCGACCGCCATTTTCGGCACCCAGGAAGTTCTATAACGATGATCTGCAAAGGACAAAAATGGAGACAATCGAACCGCCCGTGCACGCAAATGATTTCGCGACCCGCGAGGACGTGCTGGCGATCCAGAACTCGAAACTGACCGCGCTAGGTGTTCGTCTTGCGGCAACGGGTGCATGGCGCGAGCATTTCTGCGACGCCGGCATGACGCCGCTTGATCTGGCTGACCGAAGAGCACTTGGCTCGCTGCCTCTGCTCGACAAGGCAGACCTGCGTTCACGCTATCCGTTTCCGTTCCTGACGGTGGCGCCCGAGCGGATTGCCCGTTTCTGCGCGACATCGGGAACCACTGGCCTGCCGGTGATGTTCGGTTTTACCCGCAGCGACTGGGAGCAAACTATCGCGCGACAACTGGCGCGCATTTTCCGCACGACCGGTATTGCGCCGGGAGACCGCGTTTATCAGGGCTACGGCTACGGGCTGTGGATCGGCGGATCGTCAATGGACGAGGCGTTGCGGCGCTACGGCGCAGTCAACTTCCCGATCGGTCCTGGCCGTGGCGAGTTGATGATCCAGTGGCTGCGAGATCACGCGTGCACCGCAACGACGATGTCGCCGTTGTGGATGATGACACTGGTATCACTGGCGCAGAAAGCGGGCATCGACCCGAAACGGGACTGGCGGCTGCGCGTCGGCCTGTTCGGTGGTCAATCGGTATCCGCGGCATTCCGGCGTCAACTGGAAGAGGCCATGCCGCCCGGATTCGTGGCGCACAACATCTATGGCTCGACCGAAGCAGGCGGCCCTGTCCTTGCCGTGTCCTGCGAGTACTCGCATGAGCAGGACGAGATGCATCTGATTAACGATGACTCGGTGCTAACGGAGATCCTCGATCCCGAGACGCTCGCTCCCGTTGGACCTGGCGAGGTCGGCGAGATTGTGATTACGACGCTCGACAAGGAGGCGTCGCCGGTGGTGCGCTGGCGGACGCACGACCTCGTGCGCGTCTCCGCTCATCCGTATGACTGTCCTTGCGGGCGCAGCGGTTTTCCACTCATCGGCCGCATTATCGGCCGCTCGGACGACATGCTGAAGGTGCGTGGGGCAATGGTCTACCCGTCGCAGATCGAAGACGTGATTGCGGACGTCGAAGGTACGGTCAAAGAGGCGTGGCAGATCTATATCGACAAAACGCACGGACATCTGGATTCGCTCGAGGTCGCGGTCGAGAGGCAACATCGCAGCCCAAAGACCGTGGACGCGCTCAGGCAGGAAGTCGGTCGGATTCTGAGGTCCCGCCTCGGCCTGACATGCGCGATTGTCTGTCATGAAGAGGGGACGTTGCCGCGCTATGAATCCAAAGCGCTGCGTGTCATTACTCGTAGCGGACCGAAACCGGCGGGAGACCTTTCATGACGTCATTGACTGGAGTGAAGGTGATCGACTTATCCCGCGTGCTAGGTGGGCCGTTCTGTACCCAGATGCTCGGCGATCATGGCGCCACTGTCATCAAGGTCGAACCACCGCAGGGCGATGAAACGCGTGGCTGGGGACCGCCGTTCGCCGGCGAAACGGCTTCCTATTTTCTCGGCGTCAACCGGAACAAGCAGGGACTCTCGCTCGATCTTGCCCAGCCTGCCGCCCGTGAAGTCCTGATGGCGCTTCTCGAGCAGGCGGATGTACTGGTCGAGAACTTCAAGCCCGGGACACTGGAGAAATGGGGGATGGGCTTCGACACCTTGTCCGAGCGCTTCCCCGGACTGATCCATTGCCGCGTGTCGGGCTTCGGCGCCGACGGCCCGCTCGGCGGCTTGCCCGGCTACGACGCCGTTGCTCAGGCAATGTCGGGGTTAATGTCCGTCAATGGCGGGGCGGGAGCGGAGCCGCTCAGAATGGGCGTGCCGGTCATCGACATCGTCACGGGTATGAATGCGGCGCTGGCGGTCATGTTCGCGCTGTACGAGCGCGAGCAGTCCGGGCGCGGACAGTTTGTCGAAGCCACGCTCTACGACTCGGGCATCTCGCTCATGCATCCGCATCTGCCGAACTACTATTTGTCGGGACGCTCGTCCGGCCGGAGTGGCAATGCGCATCCGAACATCTGTCCGTACGATCTCTTCCCCACGGCGGGGGCACCGATCTTCCTCGCAATCGGCAACGACAGGCAGTTTGAGAAATTCGCGAAGCTTGCAGAAGGTGCGGCGCTCGCCGAGGATCCACGCTTTCTCACCAACGCGCTTCGGCTTGCTCACCGTGATGCACTGCGCGAATCAATCATCGAGTTGCTCGCGCATCAGGACGGCGTTTCGTTTGCGGAGCAACTCATGCGCGTTGGCGTGCCTTGTGGCGCAGTAGCGAATACCGCGGAGGTTGTGACTCATGCGCACACGCAGCATCGGGAAATGATCGTTCGCCTCGGCGAATACACCGGCACGGGCTCACCTGTGAAGCTCTCGCGTACCGGGCCAATTTACCGGCATCCCCCGCCCGAGTTTGCACAAAATACGCATGCGATTCTGAATGGCCTCGGATTCGATGCGACGGCGATCGCGGATTTGATTGAACGCGGCGCAGCGCCGATAACGATTCAGAAAAACTAGCATGACCGCACAAACTTTAACTGGCCTGCGGGTGGTCAATTTTGGTCTCAACCTGCCGGGACCGATGCTCGCGCGAAGACTCGCGAAACGTGGCGCGCAGGTGCAGCACATCGAGCCGCCAGCCGGCGATCCGACGTGCAGCATGTTCGTTAATCCATTCGGAGTGCCGCTGCTTTATCAGTGGCTGCATCAGCACAGCGCAACCATGAGACTGGATTTGAAGCGCTCGGACGACCTGGCGGCCGCGCGGACGATTTGCTCGGCTGCTGATGTGATCATCGACGGATTCTTGCCGGGCACGCTCGCCAGACTCGGCATCGATCCCGACGAACTTCGCCGTGGTGATCCTGGCCTCGTCTACTGCGCAGTTGTCGGCTACCACGATAGAAAGCGAGCTGCGTGGCCAGGGCACGACCTGAACTTTCTGGCGACGAGCGGGCTGGCCACTTCGCTTCGCCTTTCGCCCGATCGGCCTTTGCCGCTGTTTCCGATAGGTGACATCGCCGGCGGTGTGCTTCATGCGGAGACGGAGATTCTCGCCGCGCTGGTTGGGCGCGCTGCACATGGCACGGGTGCGTGCCTGACTGTGGGAATCGCCGATGCGCTGGCGGATCTCGACGTCGTCTCACGTATTAGTGAAGCGGTTCCGGAAGATCCCTCGGCAATGTTTCTGAGTGGCGTCTATGCGTGCTACCGACTGTACTGGGCGGCAAATCAGACAATGCTTGCGCTCGGGGCGCTAGAGGAGAAGTTCTGGATTCGCTTCTGCCATCTGATCGACAAACCGCAGTTAGCCGGACATCAGTTTGCGACCCGGCACGATGGCGCCGATACCCATGCGGTCGTTGAGGCGGCACTGCTTTTGCGTGACGCGGCCAACTGGGAAAGGCTCTCGTTGAACTCGCCATGTTGCCTGACACAAGTCGCGTAGAAGTACCAAAAAAATTTCGAAACCAGAGAAATTAATTGACCGTCCAGACGGTTAATAAAGTAAGCTGATGTCATGTGCGGTTGAGTTACCGCGCTTTAACACTGGGGCCCATTTATGGAAAACGCTAATACTGAAGAACTTCTCCACGCAAGCTCGGCGCCGCCGTTGCTGCTTGACGAAATGCCCGATCCGGAAAAGCTGCTATTCGACACGACCGGTGCGCCGACGATCGAAGCAAAGAACATCTTCCCGCTCGAGTGGAAGGTGGAAACGCCGAAGCTGTACGACATCTACGACGCTGCGCGCGATCCGGGCTGGGCGCCGAACCGGCTACCGTGGGACACGCTCGACGTTGACTCCTATTCGATCGACCAACGCTACGCAATGGCGTACTGGTTCACGCTGCTGTCGGTATTCGACGGTTCGGGGCCAACCGTCTTTGCGCGGGCGATGATTCATACGTATGAAAGCAAGGAGGAAGACCCTGTCCGCAAATGCTTCTTCTCGGTGGTGCGCGACGAGATGAACCATGAAGAGGTATGTGGTCGCGCTATCAGACTTCTGACGCCGGGTGGCCCGCTCGGATATGAGCCCACAACCGCGCTGGGCAAGCTGGCGCGTAACAACGTTGAATGGCTGTATTACAACGGCTCGCGCTACTGGACCGGATTCAACAAGGCGGTGGACAAGTATCCGCTGCCGATTCTGTTCACGTCTTTCCTGTTTGGAGAGGTTGCGTCGTCAACGCTCTTTCACGGTATGTATCAGAACACCACGATTCCCGTTTTCAAGGAGGCGTTTCGCCGGATCGGCGAAGACGAAGGGCGCCATCTCGGCATCTGTCTGACGGTACTTCAGAAGTTGCTGCCGCAACTGACCGACGAAGACAAGGAAATGATCACCATTCAATTGCGTGCCGGCTTCGTCTTTCTGTCCGGCATTCTGCATGAGCCGCCGCCGCAATTCTGGGATCTGCCTCCTACGTTCATTCCGGCGCAACGGCAACTCGAAGAAGTCGCGCGTTCGGCCGGCTTCGGCGTGTTGACGCTTGACGAGAGAGTGGAGAACTGGCGTACCGCCGTGCTGCGAATGAAGGCGAATCTGGATCCGTACGGAATCGAATTTCCGGCGCTGCCGGAAGTGGGCATTAGCGGCAAGGAAGTCGTCTACGACCCGGAAAAGGTCATTCCGATTTTCTGATCCGCCGGGTGACCGGTGGGTGTAGCAATCGTTCGATGCTGGCGAGGTAGAGGAACTTTGAAATGGCTACTTGCGAAGTAACCGAAGTGAATAGCGGCGTGACGTTCACGATCGATACCAACGAGATCGTGCTCGATGGCGCGTTGGCGCGGGGAATCAAGCTCCCGCACCAGTGTCGCGGCGCATCTTGCGGAACCTGCAAGGCAAAGGTGCTCGAGGGAGCCGTTGACCATGGCTGGTCATTCGGCTTTGCGATCAATGATGCGGAGAAAGAGCAGGGGCTCTGTCTGCTATGCCAGGCCCGACCGTTGAGCGCCACGCTGCGCGTAGAAACCTTGCAGATCGCTAGTGAAGGCGTTTCGGAAATCAGCGAACTCGATGCTGAAGTGCTCAGCAACGTGGCGCTTACTCCGCGGGTCAGGCGCCTGGTGCTCGCGCTACGGCGGCCGGTTTCGACGGTTTTGCCCGCGGGCTGTTATGTCGAAGTCTGTCTGCCGGGCATCTCGCCGCATCGCATGTATAGCCTCGCTGCGCCGTTCGCCGGTGACATTGGTCTGGTGGAACTGTTCGTTGCCCGACATCCGCAAGGGCGTGCGAGCGGTTTCATCCACGATGACCTCGACCCAGGCGCGGCGCTCACCATTCGCGGACCGTTCGGCACGTGCCGCCTGCCTGCCGGAAATGGACCCGTACTTGGGCTTGCCGGCGGGACCGGGCTTGCGCCGGTGCTTGCGATCTTCGAGGCACAACTGCGATCGGGCTGCCCCGACGAGTTCGTACTCGTTCTGTCCGTGCGCGAATCGCGCGAGGTATTCGCGCTCGATCGCCTCGAACATCTCGCGCGGCGATATCAGAATTTCGGCTACCGGATTCTCGTCACCGACGAGCCGAGCCGCTATTCAACGCAACCGGTGCTGGCGCCGGACTGGATACGTGCCCATTACCCGTCGTTACGGGGCCATCGTGGTGTGATCAGCGGTGCACCTGGTTTCGTTGAAGCATGTGCAAAGACTTGCCAGGAATTGGGAATGAACAGTGCGGACATTGCGACCGACGGTTTCACCCCGGTTTCAGCGGAGCTCGCATTGATCTGCCCGGAACCGGCCGGCTGAGGATCATGGATCACGGAGCGCGGACTCAACTCTTCAGGAAAACAGAACATGTCCCACAGTGAAGCGACGGTGGACCGGGACGCATCGGCCGCCGCGAATATCGACCTCGACTATCAGTTGCAAGACAACCTCACGCGTCGCAGTGGGCGCGTGTTCCTTTCGGGGACGCAGGCGCTCGTCCGGCTGCTGTTCTCGCAGCAGGCTTTCGATCAGAGCCGCGGGATCAACACGGCTGGCTACGTGACTGGATACCGCGGCTCGCCATTAGCGGGCGTCGACTTTGAACTCTGGCGATCGAAGAACAGGCTCGAAGAGCACGCGATAAAGTTCGTCCCTGGCGTGAACGAAGATCTCGCGGCCACGGCGATGATGGGAACGCAGCGAGTCGAGGGCGAACAGGATCGTAAGTTCGTCGGAGTGTTTGGCATGTGGTACGGCAAAGGTCCCGGCGTCGACCGTGCCGGCGACGCGCTTCGTCATGGCAATGCTGCCGGCTCGTCGCCGCACGGTGGCGTCCTGCTGATTGTCGGGGACGATCACGCGGCCACGTCCTCGTCGATTCCGAATGCTAGCGACTATTCGCTGCTCGGATGGGGTATTCCTATCGTTAACCCGTCGTCGGTCGAAGAATACGAGTATTTCGGACTTTGGGGCTGGGAACTATCGCGCCGTTCGGGCACCTGGGTCGCCTTCAAGGCCATTTCGGAGACGGTGGAGAGCGCGCGGTCGGTGACGATCCAGCCATGGCCGGTGTTTGCCAATGAGACATTGGATGCAGCTGGCGCGCGAGATGTCCACTATCGTACGTCCGACTTTTTGACCCAGGCGATCGAGAACCGGCTGGAGCAGCGGCACAAGCTCGTCTCGGCGTTTGCCCGGCTGAACAGCATCGATAAGCTGGTCGTGCCTGCACCGGAGGCGGAGCTCGGCATTATCACGGTCGGCAAAGCGCATCACGACGTCATGGAGGTGCTTGCACACGCCGAGACAATCATTGGAGCCGAAGCTGTATCCCGTATTCGCATCTACAAACCCGGCCTGACGTTCCCGCTTGACCGGCAGCGCCTGCTTTCATTTGCGCGTGGCCTGCGCCATATTCTGGTGGTTGAGGAGAAGGTCGGGATCGTCGAGCAGCAGGTCAAGGAGATGCTGTTCAATGCCGACGCAAGCAACCGGCCCGCCGTCACCGGGCGCCGTGACGAACGCGGCGAACCACTGATTCCGTGGACGGGCCAATTGCGCCCGTCACTGATTGCACACGCAATCTTTGCCTGGCTCGAGTCGAGACTCGGTCGGCCGGTAGCGGCGCCATGCGGCATGTTTGCGAAGGCGCCGGTCGAGTCGAATGCGGCGGACGGTCTGAAACGCCTGCCCTACTTCTGCTCGGGATGTCCCCACAACTCGTCGACGAAAGTACCCGAAGGCAGCCGTGCGACGGCGGGTGTGGGGTGCCACTACATGGCATCGTGGATGGATCGCAGTACCAGCGGCCTGATCCAGATGGGCGGCGAGGGTGTCGACTGGCTCGGTACCGCGCCCTTCACGAACGAGAGCCACATTTTCCAGAATATGGGGGAGGGCACGTACTTTCATTCGGGCCATCTGGCAATCCGCCAGGCGATCGCTGCAAACGTCAACATCACGTACAAGATTCTCTTCAACGACGCGGTGGCGATGACAGGCGGACAGCCGGTCGACGGGAAGATCACCGTGCCGCAGATCGCGCAGCAGATGAGTGCCGAGGGCGCGCGCCGCGTGGTCGTCGTTACGGATTACCCCGAGAATTATCGCGGCGTAACGTTGCCCGCCAATGTTCCGGTTCGCCACCGCCGGGAGCTCGACTCGGTGCAACGCGAGTTACGCGAGGTAGCCGGCACGACCATTCTGATCTACGACCAGACCTGCGCTGCCGAAAAGCGGCGACGTCGCAAGCGTGGTACCTATCCGGACCCTTCGCGCCGCTTGATGATAAACGCGGAGGTGTGCGAAGGCTGCGGCGATTGCGGCGTGCAGTCCAATTGCATGTCGATCGTGCCGCGGGAAACGGAGTTCGGCCGGAAGCGCCAGATCGATCAGTCGTCGTGCAACAAAGACTATTCGTGTGCCGAAGGATTCTGCCCGAGCTTCGTCTCGGTGACCGGCGGTGAGCTGCGCAAAGGCCGGGCAACGATCGCACTCGACCATGCCGTGCTGCAAGATCTGCCTACGCCGGCGCTGCCCGCGCTGGATCGTCCATGGCATATCCTCGTCGCGGGTGTCGGCGGGACCGGCGTGATTACCGTGGGTGCGCTGATTTCAATGGCGGCCCATCTCGAGGGCAAGGCCGTATCGCTGCTGGATTTCACGGCGCTTGCGCAGAAAGGCGGATCGGTCCTCAGTCATGTGCGCATTGCTCAGCGAGGGCACGTTTTACATCCGGTGCGGATTGAATGGCAGCAGTCTGATCTACTGATTGCGTGCGATGGCGTGGTAGGTATGGCGCCGGATGCGCTCGGCACGGTCGGGTCGAGTCGGACCTTGATAGTCCTGAATAGTCATGCCGCGCCGCTCGCCGAATTTACCCGGGACGCGGAAGCGATCGTGCCAATGGAAGAGATCGCCGCGAAGTTCAGGAGCGTCGTCGGCGAGAGCGGCGTTGAGATGATCGACGCGCATGCCGCTGCAACTGTACTGCTTGGTGACAGCATCGGCAGCAATGTCTTTCTGCTTGGATATTGCTGGCAGCGGGGCAAGATACCCGTTTCGCTCGACGCACTGATGCGCGCCATCGAGCTGAACGGTGTCTCCGTGCAGCAGAACAAACTTGCCTTTGCGGCGGGGCGACTCTCGGCGGTCGACAGCCGATCGCTCGAGCGGTTGAGCGAGACGCAACCCAAGGTGATCGAGTTCCATCGCCCGGAGCAGATGGAGGCCGTTATTGCCCGTTGCGAGCGTCAACTGAGCGAATATCAGTCGAGCCGCTATGCGAGGACTTATACGCACCTGGTCGGGCGTGTGCTGGAGCGTGAGCGCGCGCTGTTGCCCGGCAAACGGTCCACGCCGCTCACGCTTGCCGTCGCGACGAACTTACACCGCCTGATGAGTTACAAGGACGAGTATGAAGTGGCGAGGTTGCTGACGTCAAAGTCGTTCGCGCGGGAACTCAGGAATACATTCGGAGGTGACTTCAAGGTCAAATTCCACCTCGCGCCGCCGATGTTCGCAAAGAAGGACAAGACCACGGGCGTGCCGCGCAAGGCCGAGTTCGGACCATGGCTCAAGCCGCTGCTCCATGTGCTGGCAAAGGGCAGGGCGCTCAGAGGCAGCCCGCTCGATGTTTTCGGCATGACTTCCGAGCGGCGACGGGAAAGGCAACTGATCGGACAGTACAGCAAGCTGGCCGAGTTCGCGCTCTCCACCCTGAATGAGAACAACCACGCGGCCCTCGTCAGACTCCTTCAGGCGGCATCGAGCGTGCGCGGCTACGGTCACGTCAAGTTGCGCAACATCGAGGCCTATGAGCGCGCCCTGGAGACGCAAATGGCGCAATTGCACGGCGAGGCCGTTGAGGTGGGAAGGGCGGCTTGACTTGACACTATAGACGTGCGTTTGAAGGAGAAAAGAATGCGTTTGACAACATCGGGATTCCTTATTTTTGCCGCGGCGGCAACGATATTCAATATCGCTGCTTCGGCTGAGACGATAAAGATCGGCATCAGTGGACCTTTGACCGGTCCGATCGCACGGCTCGGCAAGGACGCTGAATACGGCGCCAGACTTGCGATCGCCGATGCAAATCAGCAAGGCATCGTCGTCAATGGGACGCGCGCGACCTTCGAGCTTGTGTCAGAGGACGACCAGGGCGATCCGAAGACCGCAGTGCAGGTCGCGCAACGACTGGTTGATGCCGGCGTGAGCGGTATCGTCGGCCATCTCAATTCCGGTACGACGATCGTCGCATCGCGCGTCTACGCAAACGCCGGGATTCCGCAGATCGCGCCCGTTGCTACGAATCCGACGCTCACCCAGCAAGGCTTCCGAACCACGTATCGAATCATGGCGACGGACGTCCAGCAAGGCGCGAAGTTGGCGGCTTTCGCGCGACAACTCGCGCCGTCAGGACGCATTGCACTGGTCGACGACCGCTCTGCTTACGGACAAGGGCTGATCGACGAGGTGGAAAAGGACCTTGAAGCGTCAGGTATCAAGCCGGTCGCGCGTGAGTACACGTCCGAGCAGGCAGTCGATTTTTCCGCCATTCTCACCTCCATGAAGGCTGCTAATCCGGCGGTGATCATATTTGGCGGCGCGGACGCGCAGGCCGGTCCGATGGTGAGGCGGATGGCCCAACTTGGAATGAAGGCGGACTTCATCGGCGGCGACGGTGTCTGCACAGCGGACTGGACGCGCCTGTCCGGCGGAGCAAACGAGGGCCAGTACTGTACACAGGCCGGGGCGCCTCATGATCGCATGGCCGGGTATCCGCGCTTTGCCGAGCGGCTCGAGAAAGGCTATGGCACCAAGGTAGTTGCGTTCGCACCTTACTCGTATGACGCGACCCGGCTGATGATCAACGCAATGCAGCGGGCTAACTCCAGTGATCCGAGAGTCTACGTCAGCGCTCTGGCGTCCTCGCACTATGAAGGTGTGACCGGGAAGATCGCGTTCACCGGAAATGGAGACAACCGCAACGGTGAAGTGTGGGTGTACCAGGTCAGAAAAGGTGAGCTGGTGCCGATCAATCGTTAATCCGGAGGCCGATATGCCCGTTCTTATCGCCTGCTACTACCGCTCGCCGTTAGCGGCGCAACAGCGTCTGGCCATCCGTGACCGCCACATCGAATATATTCTCCAGCACAAGGAGAGCATCGCCTTTGCGGGCGCGATATGCGATGCGCAGAACCAGCCTACCGGTATGTTCGTCGCGCTGAAGACGGATCTGGGGAGCGACGCTGACGATTTCATTGTCGGCGAGCCGTACAACCGAGCCAGTCTTTTCGAGAGCGTGCGTATCGACCGCTTGATGCAGTTCATTCCTCATTCCAACGAAAGCTTTCTCGAAGAGGAACTTCAACGGGAAAAAATGCGCCTTGGCCGATGAGGGAAGTTTTCAAACGATGAAACGTAGATCGCCGCGAATACCTTGCGCCACGGCTTGGGCTACAATTCCGATCCTTGGCATTCACGGATTCGACGGTCCCCACCATGGCACGGAAGCGCGCGGAAAATTTCGACGACATCAAGTCAGACATCCTGACTTCAGCAGCAGACCTCTTTGCGCAAAAGGGCTTCCGGAACACCAATATCATCGAGATTGGCAGTGCGTGCAATGCCTCGAAATCGCGGATGTACCACTACTTCGCTTCCAAGGAGTTGATGCTCGAGGCCATGCTGCTCGAGCATGTCAATGGCTTGCTGACAATGGCGCGCGAAATTACCGAATCGGAGCTCGCCCCGGAGGACAAGTTTCGTCATTACCTCCTGGCGCACCTGCAGTACTATCAGGCGCATGGTGCCAGGCACAAGGTTCTGCTCACTGATTCCGAGTATCTGCCCGATTCCGCACAGGCCGAAGTGCGGCAGGCGGAGCATCGGCTTATGGAGCAACTCTCAGCGATACTGAAGCAGCTCAACCCGAAGAGGTTCGCGTCGCGCAGCGAAGCGTCCGCTCATGCCATGCTGATCTACGGAATGCTGAACTGGACGTACACGTGGTATCAACCAACCGGTGGCCTTCGTATCGATGCCTTGGCTCGCAAGGCCGCCGACCTGTGCCTGCAGGGCGTCCTTTAAATCTGCCAGCCCCGTTTTGTTTGCCGCCACATTGATGATGGCGTCTGGGACACTGTCAGCTTGATGGGGAGGCGGCGGTAGAATGAGGTGATGAAGAAGACGGAATTGCCTTATCACGGTCAACGCTTCCTTGCCGTCGTCATCAGCTGCGCGGCGAGCTATCTGTTGTGGCGAGTGATCGACGAGCACGGTGCTGAGCTCGATGTGCTGGCGCACGCGGCAATCTGCAACGGGCGATAAACGGTCCGACAGTTTGTGGATATCGCGGCCATATGCGAATATGGTTCTACCGCACCTGAGCGCTCCTATTCTTCATTTTCCTCCATGCGCCAAGCAATCAGATACTTTGCATCGGCAACCGCAATCTCGATCGTGATTCTGGCGATGCCGGGTTGTGCCACAGCCGCCGTCACGGCGACTAGTCAAGAAGCCGTCGCGAGATCATCGACGGAGCTTTACGCATTCGACAGGCCCTTCGCCGACGTACTGGATAAGGCCCAGTCAATGCTGATGGAGAAAGGTACGGTCGGATTGTCCGACCCGCATGCGATAGGAGGGGAAGATAAGAGCGGCACTTATCGATACGTGATCACAGCTACACCTGCGAAATCTCCAGAGAAATGTTATTTTACGATCGATGTATCACTGGTCGATGACCGCGACACCCTTCACACTTCCACACCGCGCGACGAGTCGCATGCGTTTACGAAAGAGCTAGCCGAAAGACTCGGCACCATCCCGATTTCTGTTCCGGACCACAAGTAGAGCCTTCAGCGAGTAGCCTACCGACGCACCGCAAGACAACACCGTCGCCCTGGTTGTTTGCCGTAGCCGTCACGCGGCCAGCATCGAGTCGTGGTCGGGAACTGGTTCATCAAAGCGATACGGTATGCCTATTCGGGCGCCATATTCCGTTGCATCAGAAACTCCCAAGTGTTGTTCATGAGCAGGGGGAAGCCGTACCACGGCGCAGACGGTATGCGTGCAAGCAATGGCGGATGAAGGTCCTCGCAGGTCCCAGCACGGCCGTACCCAATGAGTTCGGTGACGAGCGAGCTAGCGTTGCTGAGGAGTTCGTCCGGTGATAGATTCCAGACGAAGTCAGAATCTCCGCTCTGCGAATACGCCCGCAGGACTGCGCGACCAACCGACGGCGCATACCAATACACCTCTTTGCTGTAACCGGTGACGGTGCAGTCGGCATCGCCACATTGCTGGGCTTGCAGCAGCTTGCTTGAAGAGCGCGGATTGCTTTTCGTCCAGGCAGTATTGCGCTCGATCACAAATGTATCGAAGGTCCCAGCGCCAACATGTCGTTTCTCAGTGCCAATGACATGACTTTGGGAAATAGCGTGATAGTTGAACTCCATCTCGGCAGCGCTGCCGAGATGCGAGGTGAGGTCTTCTGTGAATTCGTCGGACCACTTCCTGTCCTTCGCGAGCGGGAACACAAGCAGTTTTCGCTGCCCGTGCCGGGTCGCGTTGACAGACGTATAGGTGTCGGTCTGTTCTTCGATGCGCGTGATTGCACCGGGACCGCCGATGTCGTAGCGTGCAATACCTGCGGTCACACCTTTAAGCGTCATTGTGGACGGCTGGGAAGATCCGATGCTATAGCACCACGTCGTGCCGATGGCCGGCAGTGTTCTCGAAGATGCTGTCAATACTTCGGCCGCAGTGGCGTTCAGTTGTGCACTGAACAGGGCCAGGTACACCGCAGAGCAGCGCACGAGAAGCTTGAAGTGTTGCGACGGAATAGGAGGCATACATTAGGTAGATGTATTAAGCAGGAGTGCATCATGCCAGCAAAACACGTGAACCGAAAACGTCTGCAGCGGAATATGCGAAAGGCATGCGTGGAGCTCGCGCTCGACGAAGGCTCGGCGAACCAGGCGAACCAGGTCAAGGTCACACTCGCCCAAGATCCGGTAAGGCGCACGGTGAGGATCTGCATGTAGGCGCCTCTAGCCGACTAGATATCTCACCTACGATTTCTCTTTGGCGCCCGCTTGACCTGGATTTATCAGAACTCAGTTGTTCGGCTCGCAAAACGTCACTTTATCGCGCAGCGCTGCACCTGCGGCAGCCGGGTCCTGTCCTGCTGGCAACGTCACGGAAACCGAAGTGTGCTCGGTTTTGCTTTGCGGCTTCAGACCCGGCCAATGCGTTTCTTTCCATGTTGCAATCCAGTCGAGTTTGCCGGGATTTGCGCCGGGCACGAAGCCCAGCCGCAGGGACCCGGCGAAGTCTTCGCTGCAATGCGGGGAGTGCTTGTAGTCGCGCTCGGAAAAGCATGCCCGAATGGATTTCTCGCAACTGAACGGCAGCTTGGCGACGCGTGGTGTGCTGGCATGCCGTCCATTGGATTGCAGTTCGACAAAGTCAGCATTTTCCCAGCTTCCACCGCCGCCCGAATAGCTTTCGGACCATCCGGCCAGCACCGCGACCGCAAAGCGTTCGCCACCCAGCGGGTATAGAGCGGGGTAGATTTCGAGTGGAGGTCTGTCGCCATCGCCGTCTTCCCGGTCCGTTGGCTGGTAGTCGGAAAAATTCCAATGCTCCAGGACTTTCCAACCCGTGGCAGAGGCGAAGCGCACTTTGAGCAACTGCGGGCCAGGCAGGATCGCGTAGTAGATGTCGGGCGCCTCGTCCTTGACCCGATACAGCGACGGCGCATTGCTGGAGTCGCCTGGCGTTTCTGTGGCGCCACATGACACTGAGGCTAGCTGGCAAATCTTGCGTTGCCAGTCGGGACCAGGGACCGCGGCTTTCACGACTTCAACAAAAGGCACCGCGTGGGCTTCTTTCGCTTCGCCGTAGGCGGGTGCGGCAGATACCGCCAGTGCAGCGGCTGCCAATCCCAGCAAGCCGGAGATCCCTGAGCAGATACGGATATTCATTCAACGATGTCCTTGTGATTGATTGCGTTTCGACTCGTGTCGGGACGACAGTTGCACCGGCTCAGCGCATTGCGGATCGCAAAAGAGGTATCCCGGGTCATGACGCTGGCGGCGGTGGCCTTTATGTGCAGGTCTGGGCGAGTTCAACTGTACCTGTCGAACTCGCGGATCATCGAGGCACAATAGGAATTCCATCCGTTCGGCGACGCATTGCCCGACGGCGCTAGAATCTCTGCGTATAGCCTGGGACTGACCGAATGACCGCATTGATATCTCTCGTCCTGTTCGATATGGACGATGTCCTTTCTTATTATGACCGCTCGGCACGCGTCGATCACTTCTCCGCGTTGTCAGGCCACACACATGAAACTGTCCACCAGGCCATTTGGGGATCCGGACTGGAGGATCGTGCAGACGCCGGCCTGATTACCGATGACGAATATCTGGCGGCAATTGGTGAAACCTTGGGCTGCCGCGTCACGCGCAATGACTGGCTGGCTGCTCGCCGCGCGTCGATGTCACCCAATCTCGAAGTGCTTGCGCTTGCCAGGTCTTTGGCCGCGCGATACAGCGTGGCCGTTCTGACCAATAATTGTCGATTGGTGACCGACAACATCCATTATCTCAATCCTATGGTGGCTGAACTTTTTGGTCCACACGTTTACGCTTCGGCCTCGTTCGGCGCGGCCAAGCCGGCAGCACGCACCTATCTGAGCTGCCTTGATAGCCTCGGTGTTAGCGCGGCCGAAACCTTGTTTATTGACGACCTCGAAGTCAACGTGACGGGGGCAATCAATGCAGGTCTTCACGGGCATGTGTTCACTGGTGCCGCGTCACTATCCGAAGAGCTGGCGCGTCGCAAGTTGCTTTAGCTGGGGGCGCATCATGGCCGCTGGTGTCGGGCTGTCGAGCCGAATAAGGGCGGTCGCGTCGAGATCGATCCGTGCGGGGAGAGCGTTCCCACGAGCTTGCTGAGCGCTGAACCCGTCACATGGCCTTCAGATTCGGCAGCAGTCTTTCGTGCTCACGTTTGATAACGCGATAGTATTCACACACGCGTCGCTCTAGCCCAGGCCGGTCCAGGACGCAAATGCGGCCATAGCTGTAATGGATAAACCCGGCTTTCTGCTACTTCAACGCCGCGTCCGTCGCGCCGGCTCGCCGAACACCGAGCATGTTGGCGAGCAGTTCTTGCGTCATCGTTAGTTCGTTCGAGGTTAGACGATCAAGGCTAAGCATTAGCCACAGGCAGAGTTGCTGGTCAATTGAGTGGTGCCAGTTGCGCACGGCGATCTGCGCCGTCTGCGTGATCCTGGCGAGCTGATCGCATCGTCGATGATGATGACGCTCACCGCAAAAATCAGCCATAGCGACGGCTTCCTCGCGGGCGCGGTGCTCGCGGCACTGGCCTGTGCGATCGCGCTACGGATGCGCCGCCTGGAGTCGAGGCGCGCGGATAAGGTTATTCGGTCGCAGTTGCAACAGTCCATCTGAACTTGCTGCGGGGTTTTCGACTGGACTTGCATTAACCCGCACCTTCGTATTTTCGTATTCCCAATGCGTAACGTTATACGTAGGAAACCGAATGAACGATGATTGACTAACTGGTCAGCCACCACCCCGGCAATCCTTCAGTCTTCCGTGCGATGCGCTTTTGCCTGCGCTGGCGTCATGCCGAAAACTTCGCGAAACGCCGCGCCGAACGCCGGTACGCTGCTATAGCCGGCAATCGCTGCTGCTTTAGTCGGGGTTGCTCCCGTCATCAACGCCCGCAGCGCTTCGGCCAGGCGCGCCTGCTGTCGCCATTGCCGGAACGTCAGCCCCGTTTCGTTTCTAAATAGCCTCGCTAGCGTTCTGCTGGACGCATTTGCAACATCACACCACGCTTCAAGTCCGCGCTGATTGCCAGGGTCGCTCAGAATCGCCTGAACCACCTTCCGCACGCGCAAATCCTCCGGAAGACGGAGTGCCAATGGCAGCGGCGAGGCCTTACTGATCTCGTCGATAGCGAGCTCTGACAAATGATGCGCCCGGCCGCTCTTTTCCCACTCAACCGGCTCATTGCAGATCGCGACGATCAGTTCGCGCAGCAAACTTGATACGGCAATTACCTTCGGATCGGTGCCCAGACGTTTCGCGGCTTCGTCGTCGATGAACAACTCGCGCATCGCGACCGCCCCATCCATCGTTACCGAATGGTCTTCGTGTGCCGGCAAGTACAAAGCGGTGGTCGGCGGCACAACGAAATTAGCGTGTCGAGTCTGCACCCTCATCACCCCCGAGACCGCGTATAGCAGTTGCGCGCGTGGGTGGACGTGAAAACCGGATGTAAGACCGTCCACGTAATCCCGTGCAAAGCCCACGGTTGGCCGCTCGGCGGTTTCGAACGGTCGAATCTCAGCTTGTCTGGTTGGCGACAGAAATTGGCGAGTTGCTTCCATTTTGCATTCTTATAGTTCAACGGCATCTGCAAGATGCCTAACCAGACAACAGAGGGAACCAATGAGCGAAGGAATATTCAAGGAAATCGGCTATGTGACGCAGGACCAACTTGTCGACGGGCCAATGACGCCAGGACAGAGCCGCAAAAAGGCACTTGAGGTCGGAAACCTGTGGGTCGGCGAATGTCAGGTTACTGCCTACGATGAGCCCAGTCAATGGCATCACCATAAGGAGTTCGACAGCGTGATGTACATGCTGTCAGGCCGGATTCGCGTGGATTTTGGCGCCACCGGCCAGGACGCTTTCGAGATCGGTGCGGGCGATTACGCGTATTTTCCACGCCGCGCAATTCATCGCTGCCAAATCCTGGAAGGCAAGGATGTTCGCTACGTCTTCATTCGAGTCGGAAACGGCGAAACGCTGCTGAATGTCGACGGTCCCGGCGCATTCGCTCCCGCAGAGGGCTAAGCGTCTAGCCAAACGTGGTGCCCGTTACGCGCCCTCACCGAGTTCGATCGCAAAGCAACAGGACCGTCTTCGAAATTCGTGCGGGCGCGTCGGGCATCCTATTACCCACATCCGGAGCGCACTGTGAGTAACATCCTGACCGCCTATCCCACCGCTGAAAGCGCTGCGAGCAAGGCCAGCCGACGCCTGATCATCGCGGCATCCCTTGGGAATGTCTTTGAGAGTTTTGATTTGTACATTTTCGGGATCATGGCAAGCACGATCGCGAAACTGTACTTCCCTGCGGCCAGTGACGCCGCATCGCTTCTGATCTTTCTTTCAACGTTTGGTGTGACGTTTTTCGTCCGGCCACTTGGCGCGGTGTATCTCGGCAACCTAGCCGACAAGATTGGCCGTGCTCGAGTCATGAGTCTTTCCTTATTGTTGATGACCGTTGGGATGCTCATCGTAGCGGTCACACCAACATTCGCGACAATTGGGATCGCGGCGCCCATTGCAGTGGTGATCGGCCGCGTTCTCCAAGGGTTTTCTGCAGGCGGCGAGTTCGGCAGTGCAACCGCTCTGCTCGCCGAGCACCATCCGCAGCGCCGCGGTTTCATTACAAGCTGGCAAGCGGCTACGCAAGGTTTCGCGTTAATGTCCGCAGCGGCCACGGGTGCGTTTCTTACGGCTAGTCTAAGCGCCGCACAATTCGATAGCTGGGGTTGGCGGTTGCCCTTTTTGTTCGGTGCGTTGTTGGGTCCAGTGGGCCTTTATTTGCGACGCCATACCGAAGAGTCTTCGGAATTCAATGAGCACGCGAACGGCGAACCCATCGTCGAATTGTTCAAATCGCAAAAGTCGCGGGTCATGACCGGTATCGGGTTGATCGCGCTGGCGACTATCATGATCTGGATGTCGGTCTTCCTGCCGACCTATGCGATCAGGCAGTTCCATATGAACCCCACCATCGCGTTTTTTTGGTGCTGTGGTCAGTGGCGCAACGGTCTTCGTGCTTTCGCCTTTCGTAGGGCTGATTTCGGATTATGTCGGCCGCATTGCACCGATGCTTGTCGGCACGATCGCGGCGGCGCTTCTCGCGTATCCGGTATTTGCAATGATGAAGACCTCGCCGACGCTAGGGACGTTGATCATCTGCAGCGTAATTTTTGGCACGATCATCGCGTTATATTTCGGCCCGATTCCCGCGCTGATGTCTGAACTCTTTCCAGTGAGCACGCGAACGAGCGGCTTGTCGATTAGCTACAACGTGGGCGTCACAGTATTCGGCGGCTTTGCGCCGTTGATCCTGACGACACTGAATGTGATCACCGCGAACCCACTTGCGCCCAGCTATTACGTGATCTTTGGAGCCGCCATCGGCGCGCTTTCACTGTGCAGCGTGCGGTGGCATCTGAAGATGTACTGACGCGAAACGTATGCCAGCGCCTGGAGGGCACCGCGCGATCTGTGCCTTGAACCGTCCTCGCTCAGTTATACCCAAGAATCGCGACCGATTGAATTTCGTCGCGATCTACCATGCTCCCGGCCAGCGTTGCCGCCGGTGCTCGCAGCAGCGTGGTGTATGCGTTCTGCGGGCGTGGCTTCGCCATGCCCGCATTTGCTTGATAGCGACTCGCTGGGTCGAAGGCTTCCTCAGCAACCAGGTAAATTTGGGGGACGGTCATGTTGGATCGGTACGTAGTTCGTTACTCGTTCAGGCCAGGGCGCCGTATCTTCAGTCACTGAAGGTGCAGGTCGGTGCGTTGCCTCGCTTTAAGTGCGGTATGACGTGTATCCAGTTTCGAGCGTTGCACAAGTGCTGCGATTGACAGCCGCTCATGAGGCGGTGCCTGGAAATTTAGTTCGGCGCGCTGATGTGCTGCGACCAAGTCGATGAGGGGAGCAGTCTGAAGCTGACTGTCGTAGAGCCTGAGAAGCTTGGCAGTCGGCTCAATGGCATTAGCCTTAAGACTCCAGGGCCGTTCCGGACGCTTCGAGAGTACTGCTTCGCCCAGCTTGATATCGACTTCTGAAAACAACGACATCTCGCTAATGCCGAACCCCGCCTCGAACAGGAAGAACGAAGCGAACATCGTTCGAACGATTGTCCCGAGGTGGTAAGCCGTACCGTGTTCCGTGCGTAAAGAAAAGAAGCAAAGGTGATTGCGGAGCGACAAATCGACAAGCGTGGCAGTGGATAGCTCAATCGCGTGTGCCCGCGGTGCTGTACAGATAGACGGTGCCATGACTGTGAGATATGGATGAAGTCTTTGCCCAACGGGAAGCATCACTCCCAGGTAGGAGTCGCTCAGTGTTGCCTGTGTCTCATTCAACCCGATCCCTGCGTCAGCGCAAGTTCCCGTATCGGCTCGTTTCCAACGGACGGCTGGCTCGACGTGAACCGGATCGGCACGTCGAGCAGCCGTTCACCACTACGACGGTGCGGGGTGGCGTACGCGCAGCGGTCTTCTTCAAGCCGTTTGAGCGCTGAGTCCGGTCACACCCATCTCGTCTAGCACCGCGCGGATCGCTGCAAGTGCCGCACGCAACTCCGGCTCGCCGATGCGGCCGATACAGCCAATCCGGAACGATTCAGCCACGGTGAGCTTGCCCGGATAGATCACGAAGCCACGTTGCTTGAGGCTGTCGTAGAAGCGCTGGAACACGAAACGCGGATCCGTGGGCATATGGAACGTGACGATGATGGGCGCCTGTAGCGCATCTGGCAGTAGCGGCCTGAAGCCGAGCGCGCGCATGCCCTCAAGGAGGATCCGGCAATTGTTCCGGTAGCGTGCACCGCGACCCGCCACACCGCCTTCGGCGACAAACTCCTCGAGCGCCTGGTGAAACGCGACAATCACGTGGGTCGGCGGCGTGAAGCGGTACTGGCTGGTCTTCTCCAGGTTGGCACATTGGTCGTGCAGATCAAGCACCAGCGTAGTCGCATTACCCTTCGTCCGCTCGAGCGCCTCGCGCCGGCAGATCACAAAGCCGAGGCCGGGAACGCCCTCAATGCATTTGTTCGACGATGCAGCTACCGCGTCGATGTGCATCGAGCGTACGTCGAGCGGCAGCGCACCGAATGCGCTCATCGAGTCAACCAGATAACTCTTGCCATATTTCGCCGCGAGTGCGCCAAGCTGCGCGATCGGGTTCAGTATGCCTGTCGTGGTTTCACAATGGACGGCGAACACATGGGTGATCGAGGGCGTACGCGCGAGAATCGCTTCGACCTCGCCGAGGTCGGGCGGCGTGTCCTCGGCAGTCTCGTAGACCAGCGTCTCGCGCCGCGCGATCTCGAGGATGCGCTTCGCCCGCTTGCCGTAGGCGCCATTGATCAGCACCAGCGCGGTGCCGTCTGCGGGCACAAAGCTCGTCAGCATCGCTTCGACCGCGAAGGTTCCCGAGCCCTGCATCGGCACCGTCACCCAGTCGCCCGCGCCGTTCGCGATCTCGGCAAGGCGTGCGAGTGCCGATCGGTTAATCTCGACGAAGTTCGCGTCTCGCGAGCCCCAGTCGTGCACCATCGCAGCCTTGACGGTGCGCGACGTAGTAAGCGGCCCAGGGGTCAGCAATAACGGATCGCCCGTTTCGGAAGTGGCCACCGTGGCATCTGTGGAACTGGTCATCAAAGTTCTCCTCTGAAAGTCTGTTTGGCGCCTGTATCGACGCATGAAATCCACTCTAAGGTATGCAACAAAATCAGTCAATATGCCACAAATAAACACATTCGATGTCTCAGCGAAACTGCCTCAGAGAGTCCGGCGGCTCCCAGTAGCGTGGTCTGGAAGAGACGTAGTTAAGTGAGTGCAGCAACCATAGCAGTGGCCGTTCAGACACGCTACAGCATGCGCCTTAGTCCAGCTTGAATTGCGCGACGGCGCCGGCAAGACTCACGGCCTGGCTTTGCAACGCGGTGGCGGCCGCTGTCGATTCCTCGACCAGTGCGGCATTCTGCTGAACCATTTCGTCGAGCTGGCTGACCGCGCGGTTGACTTCCTGGATGCCGCGCGTCTGTTCGTTGGCCGCCTGGGTGATTTCGGAAATGATGGTTGTCACGTTGGCCACGTTGCTGACGATCTCCGTCATCGTCGCGCCGGCCTGACGGACCTGGCCTGAACCGGAGCTCACACTCGCCACCGTCGATTCGATCAGCGCCTTGATCTCCTTGGCGGCCTGCGCGCTGCGTTGCGCGAGGCTGCGCACCTCGCCGGCCACCACCGCGAAGCCGCGACCCTGTTCGCCGGCGCGTGCCGCTTCGACCGCCGCGTTCAACGCGAGAATGTTGGTCTGGAACGCGATGCCGTCGATTACGCCGATGATGTCGGAGATTTTCACCGACGCCTGTTCGATCTCGCCCATCGTCGTAATCACGTCGGAGATCACCACGCCGCCGCGCGAAGCGACCTGCGACGCGCACACGGCGGTGTCATCGGCCTGCTTCGCGGCGCTCGCCGATTGCGTGACCGTCGAGGTGATTTCTTCCATCGACGCAGCGGTCTGCTGCAGGCTGGCCGCAGCGGATTCGGTGCGGCCCGACAGGTCGACGTTGCCCGCGGCGATTTCATTTGCGGCAACGCGTACCGATTCGCTGGCATCGCGAATCTGGCGCATCACGTGGCTGAGTTTGTCGATGAAGGTATTGAACGCGCGCGCGATCTGCGTGACCTCGTCATTGCCGGTGGCCGGCAGACGTTGAGTCAGATCGCCTTCGCCCGAGCCGATTGCGTCCATTGCATCGCGTACTTTCGAGAGGCGCTGGAACGACACGGCGGTGACCGCGGCCACGATCGCGGCGGCAATGACGGCAATCACGATCAGCGCGATGATCGAAGCCGTCAGCAGCGATCGCATGCCTGCCGTCGCTTCCGCTTTGTCGAGTGCGACGACCGCATACCAGTCAGTGCCGGGAATGGCCTGAGCGCGCAGCAGCTTCGTGCTGCCGCTCACGTCGACTTCGATGGGGTGGTCGGCGCTGAAGAGTGCGGTTAGTTTGTCGCCTGTGAGCGCGGGCGCCAGGTCCGTGACCGGTTTCAGGGTTAGCTTCGCGTCCGGGTGCGCAACGATATGGCCGCTCGTGTCGATCAGCATGCCGAAGCTCGCGGGTGTCGGGTGAATCGCCTTGACGTTGGCAATCACGCTGTCCATCGCGACGTCGCCGGACACGACGCCCTTTACCACGCCGTCGCGCACCACGGGCACGGCGAACGAGACCACCAGCTTGCCGGTGCCCACGTCGACATATGGCGGCGTCACCACGGGTTTGCCCGCTGCTGCGGCCTGCTTGTACCAGGGACGCCGGGTCGGGTCGTAGTCAGGTGGGATACCGGTCGGGTCGGTGAACTTCCAGGTTTTGTCCGCGTAGCCGACGTACACGTTGGTGAACTTTCCCGCGGCGGCGACCTGCCTGAACGCGGTGAGTGGATCGGGTTGCAGCACGGCGTCCTGCAACGAGTTGATCATCTGGCTATTGGAGGCGATCCAGTCTTCGATACCGTCTGCATGTCCGCTTTCGACAGCATTCAAACTGCTTTCGATTGCCTCGGCGTTATACGAGTTGGCGACGACATAGTTGAGAACGGTGTTAGCCGCGAGCGCGACCACAACGATGGCGACGCACAGGGCGACGATGCGTGCGCGAATGGAAGGGAACATGTCGGAGTCTTTCGAAGTAAGCAATGAGCCATGCCAGGAGCGTCGCGCCGCTGTCGATGCCGGTTCCGCGCCGAATGATTATCAGGTGAGGCAAGCCTGCAAGATCGTCGCTTCCAAAGATGCCGCTACACCAATCTTCCAGAATGCGATCTTCCCGGATAAATAAGTTATCCTGTCAAAATAGATTTACTCGATTATTTTCACAATTTGTACCTGTGCTTCGGTGAAGTCAGTGAAATCGACGGAGAGGTGGTGCGAATCCATCCAGTCGTAGCCCGCTCTGCCGTGTGCCCAGGCCCAGTTGGTCCGGCTATTGTTTGCGGCCCTTTCGCGACGATCGTCTATCTCCCGCAGGGGCTGGACGTGTCGTTTCCCAGTTCCGTTTTGTCTGTCATTGGTCATCGCTGGATTCCCCGATTGGAAAAACCGAATTCAGCAGAACGCCGCCTCGGCGTACTGCGTGCGTTACGAGAAAACGGCATTCGGGTCAGGCTGCATACTGATATGCACCTATCGCCGGCCGCTGCAATTCAGGAGGGAAAACCTGCCACGAACCATCTTCATGCTGGAAGAAAAACATGGCGAACAGGCCACGTGGCCCCAATGTTTCGACGCGCACGTAGCGTCTGCAGTTCGAGCGGGTACAACTGGCACGAATGACGCGCACGGCCATCGCGGGCGTAGGCGAGAGCCATTTCTCGATCAGGGAGCGTAAACATTTCTCATGCGTGTTCATGGCTGGGTCGCGTCCCGTTAATGCAAGCGATGCAATCGTCTGGCCGCACCGCGCGATAAAGCCTGCCAGACGGCGCAGGCGTAAAGATAGCGGCGACCTTCCCGATGCTTCCGGCTTTCACCGGAGACACCGGGAAGGATCGATACTCAATTCCAGGGCAACGAGTACGTCTTCACGTGAGTGAAACTCTTCATCGCTTCCTGCACGCCTTCCTTGTAACCCAGGCCCGAGTCCTTGATGCCGCCGAACGGCGTGAGTTCAAGCCGGTAACCGGGGACTTCACGCACATTGACACTGCCGACTTCGAGTTCGGCGATGAAACGCGTGATGTAGTCCATACGATTCGTGCAGACCGAGGACGACAGTCCGTAGTCGGTCGAATTCGAAATCCGGATCGCATCGTCGATGTCGCGGAATCGGATCACCGGCGACACCGGTCCGAAGGTTTCGTATTTGACGAGCGGCATGTCGGGCGTCACGTGGTCCACGACGGTCGGCGAGTAGAGCGCGCCTTTGCGAACGTTGCCGTACAGCAGTTTCGCGCCGCGGCTCACGGCATCGTTGACTTGCGCTTCGAAGAACTTTGCTGCGGCCTCGTCGATGACGGTGCCCATATCGGTGGCCGGGTCAGCCGGATCGCCATAGCGCACCGCGCGGGTCTTTTCAACCAGCAACTCCACAAAACGGTCGGCCACCGCTTCATGCACCAGCATCCGCTTGACCGCCGTGCAGCGTTGACCGGAGTTTTTGTACGAGCCCGACACGGCGAGCGTGCTGGCCTCGTCGAGATCGGCGTCTTCCATGACGATAATCGGGTCGTTGCCACCAAGTTCGAGCACTGCACGCCGGTAGCCCATTTTCTCGGCGATGTATTTGCCGATTGGTACGCCCCCGGTGAATGTGATCAGATCGATGTGCTTATTGGTGATCAGTTCGTCGGCGATCTCTTTGGGGTCGCCAGTGAGAACCTGCAGCATTTCCTGAGGCAGGCCGGCCGCGTACAGGATGTCGGCGAGCAGATAGGTGGACAGCGGCACCTTTTCCGACGGCTTGACCACGATCCTGTTGTTCGTCGCGATAGACGGCACGATCTTGTGCGCGACCTGATTCATCGGATGGTTAAACGGCGTGATGGCGGAAATCACGCCCAGCAGAGGATCGCGCAACGTATAGACACGCCGCTTCTTGCCATGGGGCGTCAGATCGCAGGAAAACACCTGGCCGTCGTCCTTGAGCGCCTCGTTTGCGCCGAAGATCAGCACGTCGCTGACGCGGCCCGCTTCGTACAGGGAGTCCTTCCTGCACAGACCGGCTTCGGCGGTAATCAGGGCGGAGATCTCTTCGGTGCGCTCCCGCACGATCTCGGCGGCGCGTCGCAGGATCTGCGAGCGTTCGTAGCGGGTGAGCTTGGCGCGGTAAGCGTGGGCGTACGCGAAGGCGCGCCTCACGTCGGCGAGCGTCGCCTTGGGCACCGTGCCGACCAACTCGCCGTTATACGGATTCAGAACCTCGATGACCTGTTCGCGTCGGATCTGTTCTCCGCAGATTCGAAGGGCTTCATGACGGACCGGCAAAGATGGCCGTGATTCCACGATGGCATTCATGCTGTCTCCTGATGTGAAAGAAGGTTATTGATGGTTATTGAAGGTGGTTGAGCGCGAGGTCGAGGATGTCGAAGTTGCGCAGGCGCTTTCGCTGAGACACGGCGCGTGTCACCGGACGGCTGAAAAGGAGCGGCACTGTCTGTTCTGAGAGACCGCCGTGCGAACGCAGCGGGGCATTGAGGCCCGACAGGTCGTGGCGTGATTCGCTGGTGCCGAGCACGACATGGCGCCCGGAGACCACGATGATGTCGCCGAGTCGATCACGCGGCAGCTCGAAACGCTCGCAGCCTTCCGCGCCAGTGAGCGCCAGCTCGATGCCGCTGCGCTCGCGCAGTTTTGCCAGTACTTGAGCCTGATCGACCGAATCCGGCAGGTAGATCGTGGCGAACGAGCCCAAGGCTCCGTGGTGCACGACATACGGATCGGTAATCGGCAGGATCACACGTGCTACGCCGGCGCCGAGCCATGCGTCCAGTTCGTCTTGCAGATAGATCACATTCGGCTTGCCGGCCGCGTCATGCTTGTCGTTCATGCCGTGGTCCGCCGTAATCGCGACGGTGGCCCCGAGCTCGGCCATACGTTGCAAGTAGGGGTCCATCATCTCGTAGAACGAGTTGGCCCCGGCGCTGCCCGGCGCGCACTTGTGTTGCACGTAGTCGGTAGTCGACAGGTACATCAGATCAATGGGACGGGTCTCGAGGAGGCGCACGCCGGCCGCGAACACGAACTCGGACAGGTCGGCGCTGTACACGTCCGGCACCGGCTTGCCGACCAGCTCCACCACACCCGTGATGCCGTTTTCAGCCTGGGTAACTTCATCGGCTTTCTCGGACGAGAAGCAGATACCGTTCAGTTTGTTGCCAAGCAGGCGGCGCAGCTTGTCCTTCGCGGTAACGACCGCGACTTTTGCACCGGCGTCGGCGAACGCGGCCAATACCGTCGGTGCACGCAGGTACTTCGGGTCGTTCATCAACACTTCGGCGCCGCTCTCGCGATCGAAGAAATAGTTGCCGCTAATGCCGTGCACGGAGGGGGGCACGCCCGTCACGATCGACAGGTTGTTCGGGTTGGTGAAGCTCGGTACGACACAGTCGCCTTTGAGCGCGGCGCCATTTTCCAGAATCTGGGCCAGAAACGGAGCGACTCCGGCGCGAGCCGCCTCCGTCAAATAGTCGTATTCGCAACCGTCGACGCAGACCACGACGAGAGGCTGGTCCATCCAGCGATAGCTGCGCCCATTTACATTGAGAGTTCGAGTGTTCGTGTTCATGAGGTTTCCCTTTGAGTGATCAGGTGAGGGTTGAGACTGGCATTCCGATACGCCGGGTTTCGGTGTGAGCGGTATGGAGTAGGGGTTTCCACGGGCGTCATCGAAAAGTGTTTTTGCATGCTTGACATTAAACTTCGTGAATCGTAGATTGTCAACAACAAGCAAGAGGCAAAATACACTCTACGGTTAAATGGTCCCAAAGGCCTTGGCCGAGCGGCATATCGCGGGTTGGGATGTATGGGGCCAGATAGGCCGCCGCGGGATCAGCCAGATGAGTGTTCTTGCCCGATTGCCATCGTTTCGAGAGGAGATCACGGGGCCGTGAAGCTGCAGTCGCCGTGTCATTAAGGAAGTGCAGGAGTTGTCGGCTATGACCTGGAAGGGCCAGAGCACGGCGGCGGAACAGTAATTTCCAGGAGGATGACGATGTCGGATTACCTGCGCATCGAAGGGATTCACAAGCAGTTCGGTTCGACCCCGGTTCTGAAGGATGTCAATCTGACAATTTTCAAGGGGGAAATGGTCTGTTTTCTGGGCCCTTCGGGTTGTGGCAAGACCACCTTGCTACGGATCATCGCGGGTCTGGAGACGCAAAGCGCGGGCACCATCGCGCAGGCCGGCAAGGACATTTCCATGCTGCCGCCCATGCTGCGCGACTACGGCATCGTGTTTCAGTCGTACGCGCTGTTTCCGAATCTCACGGTCAACGAGAACGTCGCCTATGGTCTGACGAACAGGAAAGTGCGCAAAGCGGTGATCCGCGAGCGTGTGGCCGAACTGCTCGCGCTCGTCGGTCTGCCCGATAGCGGCCCAAAACATCCCGGTCAACTGTCCGGCGGCCAGCAGCAGCGCATTGCTCTCGCGCGGGCGCTGGCTACTTCGCCCGGTCTGTTGTTGCTCGACGAACCGTTGTCTGCGCTCGATGCGCGGGTGCGGGTTCGTTTGCGTCAGGAGATCCGCCAGCTGCAACAGCGCCTCGGGGTAACGACGATCATGGTGACGCACGATCAGGAGGAGGCGCTTTCGATGGCCGACCGCATCGTGGTGATGAATCACGGCGTGATCGAGCAGGTCGGCACGCCGACCGAGATTTATCGCGAGCCAGCAACGCCGTTCGTTGCCGACTTTGTCGGCAAGGCCAATATTCTGCCGGCCACCGTGAGTGCGAACGGCGCGATCCAGGTGGGTGACGTCGGCCTGAACTGCGTGAAGGTGAGCGAGTCGCTCAAGGGCGGTTCGCGAGTGTCGCTGTTCCTGCGTCCGGAGGATCTCGTCGTGCGGGGCGTCGACACGAAAGCCGGCAACACGCTGAGTGGCCGTATCGAGAAGCTGGAATTTCTGGGGGCATTCTGCCGGGTCAGCGTTCAGGTGGACGGCATGCCCGGGACTGAAGTACTGGCCGATCTGTCGTATCACGATATGACTGAATTCGACCTGCAGGAAGGCTCGGTGCTTAATCTCGCTGTCCTCGGCAACCGCGTGCGGATCTTCGGTGAAGACCAGCGGAGGGTGCAATGAGTACGACACTCACCGAACCAGGAAAAGACGTGATGCTTACCGAAGTACGGCAACGTACCCACTGGCAGGATCGCATCGGCCATGCGGGCATGCTGCTGATGGGATGTTTTCTGCTGCTGGCCCTGCTTGCGCCGCTCACGATGGTCATCATGCGATGCGTCGAGGATCGCGATGGGCGCTTCGTCGGTCTCGCCAATTTCACGTCGTACTTCCGGACCCCGGCGCTGTGGAACTCGGTTGGGCATTCGCTGTTTGTTGCGGTCTCGGTGACAGCGATTACGATTCCGCTCGCCTTCACGTTCGCGTACGCCCTAACGCGCAGTTGCATGCCGTTCAAGGGACTCGTGCGCAACATCGCTCTGATTCCACTTCTTGCGCCGACGCTGCTGTCGGCGGTGTCGTTTATCTACTGGTTCGGCAACGCAGGTCTGCTGCGGCGCTGGATGGCCGGTCACAGCATTTATGGCGCACCGGGGATCATCGCGAGTCTGGTGTACGCGGCAATGCCGCACGTGTTGATGATCCTGATCACTGCGTTGTCGTTGACGGACGCACGCCTGTATGAAGCCGCGGACGCAATGGGTACGAGCCGTTTGCGCAAGTTTTTCACGATCACGCTGCCCGGCGCGAAGTATGGTCTGATCAGCGCGACAATGGTGGTGTTCACCATCTGCGTGAACGACTTCGGCGTACCGATCGTGATCGGTGGCTCATACAACGTGCTGTCCACCGACGTGTACAAGCTCATCGTCGGTCTCCAGGATTTCAATACCAGTGCGGTGGTGAGCATTCTGCTGCTGCTGCCGGCACTCCTCAGCTTCGCTACCGACTTTTTCGTCAGGCGCAAACAGCGTTCGCTGCTTGGCGCGCGCTCGGTGCCATATGAACCTAAGAGGTCGCGCGGTTTCGACCTGGCGATGCTGGCGTACTGCAGTGTCGTGTGTCTTCTGATGATGGCGATTGTCGGGATTTCGATTTATGGCTCGTTTGTCCACTTCTGGCCGTACAACCTGACGCTTGGCCTAAGTCATTACCGGATGGGGCTCATCGGCGCAGGCATCATCGGCGCGTACAAAAACAGCCTGGAAATGGCGGCGCTGGTCGCGACAGCGGGGACTGCGCTGGTGTTTGGCGGGGCCTATCTGGTCGAGAAAACGCGCGGCATGGACTGGCTGCGCCCAGTCATCAATCTGTGCGCGGTTCTGCCGATGGGTGTGCCGGGTCTCGTACTCGGGATTGGTTATATCTTCTTCTTCAATCATCCGGCCAATCCGCTCAATTTTCTCTACGGGTCGCTGCCGCTTCTTGCCATCGTCACGATCATTCACTACTACTCGTCGAGCCATCTGACCGCCATTACCGCGCTCAAGCAGATCGACAACGAGTTCGAGGCGGTATCCGCGTCGTTGAAAGTGCCGTTCTATGTCACGTTTTTCCGCGTCACCGTGCCGGTATGTTTGCCGGCCATTCTGGAAATCAGCCGCTATTTCTTCATTAACGGCATGACGACGATCTCGGCAGTTGCCTTCCTTTATTCGCCGGGTACGCAACCAGCGTCGGTGGCGATCCTGAATCTCGACGAGGCCGGACAGATCGGGCCGGCCGCGGCGATGGCAACGCTGATCGTGGTGACCTCAGCTCTTGTGTGTGTGCTGTATGCGTTAGTGAATCGCTTCCTGTTGGCGCGCACGCAGCGCTGGCGCTATACGTCGCGTAGCCGATAACGCACCCCGGCAGAGCAAACAGGAAATAGCGATGAGACCTTTCTGGCTTGAACAGGCATTGCGCGGCGAAGCGTCTGACGCGCCGGCTTTGCAGGGCGCGGTGAACGCCGATGTTTGTATCGTCGGCGGCGGATTTACCGGTCTTTGGACAGCGCTGCAATTAAAGCGCGCCAATCCCCATCTGGATGTCGTGCTGATCGAAGCGGATATCTGCGGTGCGGGTGCGAGTGGCCGTAATGGCGGCTGCTTGCTGACTTGGGAAACCCGCTTTCTCACACTGCGTCGACTATTCGGCGAAAGCGAGGCACTACGGCTCGTAGAGGCTTCGCGCCAGACGGTCGATAAGATCACAGCCTTCTGCCGCGAGCATCGAATCGATGCGCAGATTCGCGTCGACGGCACGTTATATACCGCGACGAGTGCGGCCCAGATTGGCAGCGCTGAAGCCGTTAAAGCCGCGCTAGATGAGCGCGGCATGGGTTCATTCGTCAGTCTCGACGTCGAAGAAGTCCGCCGGCGTGCAGGGTCGAAGCGGCACCTCGCGGGTGACTTCTCGCCTGTCGCCGCGACGGTGCAGCCCGCCTTGCTCGTGCGCGGACTGCGACGCGTCGCCTTGGAGATGGGGGTTCGTCTGTATGAGAAGACCGCCTTCGAATCGCTGAGTTATGTGCCGGGTCCGCTGGTTCGCACGACGTACGGAGAGGTGCGCGCAAAGCGCGTCGTGCTGGCGATCAACGCGTGGATGGCGCAAACCTTCCCGCAGTTCGAGCGCAGCATTGCGCTCGTATCGAGCGACATGATCATCACCGAACGCGCACCGGAAGTTCTGGAGCGCCTGGGATTCACGAACGGTCTGTCGGTGCTCGATTCACGGACCTTTGTCTACTACTACCGCACTACGCCCGATGGCAGGCTGATGCTCGGCAAGGGCGGCAATACGTTTGCGTATGGCGGTCGCGTGCTGCCGGTGTTCGATCAACCCTCGCCGTATCGGGCAGCGCTTGCGCGCGATCTAAGCGGGTTTTTTCCTGAGCTCGCGTCGGTGCCGATCGCCGCAAGCTGGAACGGGCCGTCAGATCGGTCGGCCACCGGATTGCCGTTCTTCGGCCGGCTCGACGAACGGCATGACGTGTTCTACGGTTTCGGCTATTCGGGAAACGGCGTCGGACCGAGCTATATGGGCGGCGAGATCCTGTCGTCGCTCGTACTCGGTCTCGACAATGCATGGACGCGTTCACCGCTCGTTCGTGGCCCGCGCGGCGTGTTTCCGCCGGAACCGATTCGCTACGTTGGTTCACTTGTCGTACGCGACGCGATTCGCCGCAAGGAAAGCGCGGAGGACGCCGGCGCCAAACCCTGGTGCTTCGATGTAGCGCTCAGCCGCCTCGCGCAAGCGGCGGGCAAGTCCGACAAGGCATGACATCTATCAGATCTACTAATAGTACGGAGACAAACGTGAATGCTGAACTGGATCCAGTTCTTCTTACCCCGGGCCCGCTGACAACCTCATTGATCACCAAAAGCGCCATGCTACGCGATTGGGGATCGTGGGATACCGACTTCAATTCAATCACCCGCAGCCTGCGCGCCGATCTGGTGGACATCGTGCACGGGCGCGACACGCATGTTTGCGTACCGCTGCAGGGAAGCGGCACCTTCTCGGTGGAGGCGGCAATCGGCACGCTGGTTCCGCGCGACGGCAAGGTGCTCGTGCCGCAAAACGGTGCGTACTGCAAGCGCGTTGTGCGGATTTGCGAGTACATGGGCAGGCCCGTTGTCGAACTGCCGATTGAAGAAGGCAAATTGCCGACCGGCGCCATGATCGAGGAAGCACTCCTGCGCGATCCGGCGATCACCCACGTTGCGCAGGTGCATTGCGAGACCGGTACGGGCACCCTCAACCCTTTGCAGGACATTGCGCAAACCTGTGCGCGGCTTGGCAAGGGACTCATCGTCGACGCAATGAGCTCGTTCGGGGCGATCGGGATCGACGTTCGCACGACACCGTTCGATGCGCTCGTTGCTGCTTCGGGGAAATGCCTGGAAGGCGTCCCGGGAATGGGCTTCGTGATTATCCGGCGCGAGGCGCTGGAAAAGTGCCAGGGCAATTCAGCTTCGCTGTCCATGGATCTTTACGATCAGTGGGCTTACATGGAAAAAACGTCGCAATGGCGCTTCACGCCGCCGACGTCCGTTGTTGCCGCATTGCGCGCAGCGGTGGATCTCTTCAAGGCCGAGGGCGGTCAGCCGGCACGCGGCAAACGGTACCAGGCCAATTGCGACGCCCTGGTCAGCGGGATGCAGGACCTGGGCTTTCGCACGTTCCTGCCTCGCGACGTGCAGGCGCCGATTATCGTGACGTTTCACGCGCCGGAAGATCCGGCTTACGAATTCCGCACGTTCTACGAAAAGGTCAAGGCCAAGGGTTTCATTCTTTACCCTGGAAAGTTGACGGAAGTCGATACGTTTCGCGTCGGATGTATTGGTGACATCGATCGCGATGTCATGCGCAGCGCAGTAAGGGCGATCGAGGAAACACTCGCGGAAATGGGCGTGAAGCAGATTTCACACCACAAGATCGTCGCGTAAGAGCACGAAGACGGTTGCGTCGCCCACGCGACTCACCCGGGTGTTGGTGGCATTTTCGTTAGCGTTCTGGTTTGAAAGGCGGACAGGCCACTGTTGTCAGCGGCAACCTCATCCCGTCAGCGCATTGATACGCCGGCGGCGGTGAGGCCTTTGTGAAAAATCCTCATACCGGGAGTAAGAAATGTTCAAGCAAAAAGTCACCCCTCAGCGCAGCGCGTCCCCTTTGCACGGTGTCCGTACGATCGCGCTAATGACGACTGCCGCGATCGCGCTGCTGGTCGGCAGCACGGCTACGGCGGTGGCCAAGACCACCCTGCTGGTCTATACAGCGCTTGAGGACGAGCAACTCAAGCCGTACGCGGATGCGTTCGAGCAAGCCAACCCGAACATCGAGATCAAATGGGTGCGTGATTCGACTGGCGTGATTACGGCCAAGATTCTCGCCGAGAAGAACAACCCGCAGGCCGATGTGATCTGGGGCCTCGCCGCGACCAGCATCGCGAAGTTCGAAAGCGACGGCATGTTGTTGCCGTATGCGCCGAAGAATCTGCCTGCCATGAGCGCTGCGTACCGCGATCCTAAATCGCCGCCGAACTGGTTTGGCATGGACGTATGGGGCGCGACGATCTGCTTCAACACTGCGGCTGCCGCAGAGCAGCATTTGCCGAAACCGCAGAGCTGGCAGGACCTGACGAAGCCGATCTACAAAGGCAAGATCGTGATGGCGGACCCTGCCTCATCGGGGACGGGATATTTCGATGTGACCGCGTGGTTGCAACTGTTCGGCGAGCAGGGCGGCTGGCAATACATGGATGCGCTCGACAAGAACATCGCGCAGTACAACCATTCGGGCTCCGCACCGTGCACGATGGCTGCATCAGGCGAGTACCCGATCGGGATCTCGTTCGAATACCGCGCGGCAACCCTCAAGGCGCAGGGCGCGCCAATCGATCTTGTGTTTCCGAAGGAAGGGCTGGGCTGGGATCTGGAGGCGTTCGCGATCATGAAGAACACGACGAAGCTGGATGCCGCGAAAAAGCTTGCCGACTTTGCGTCAAGCCGGGAAGCGAACTCGCTGTATGCGAGAAGCTATGCGATCACGGCGGTGCCGGGAACGGCCAAGCCTCTGCCGAATGTCCCGACCAATTACGCAAGTCTGCTGGTCAAGAACGACTTTACGTGGGCGGCAAACAACCGCGCCAAGATCCTTGCACAATGGGCTCAGCGCTATTCTTCGAAGAGTGAGGCCAAGCAGTAACCCGGGAAATCAGCGCGAAGCGACAAAAAAGAAAACTTGCAGGTGCGCTACGCCGCGCCATGAATGGATCCTTGCACAGCGGCGGGCGGTGTTTTGACGTAGTGTGTTGGGGTTGGCGGATACGTGGCCCACTGTCTCTGTGTGCAACGTGCATGCCAACCCACTCCGCTATCGTGTGCGGGCGGAAAAAAACAGAATATATGGAGGTGGCAAATGTTGATTGGCGTACCGAAGGAAATCAAGAATCACGAGTATCGTGTAGGCCTCACGCCGGCAAGTGTGCGTGAGTTGACCGGGCGTGGTCATCAGGTGGTGGTGCAGACAGCAGCAGGTGCCGCAATCGGTCTTTCCGACGACACCTACGTCGCTGCTGGCGCGACCCTGTCCGACAGCGCGGCAGAGATCTTTGCGAAAGCGGACATGATCGTCAAGGTCAAGGAGCCTCAACCCGTTGAGTGCGCGATGCTGCGTCCCGGGCAGATTCTCTATACGTACCTGCACCTCGCCCCGGATCCCGAGCAGACCGCGGCATTGGTGAAGTCGGGCGCCGTTTGCATCGCGTATGAAACCATCACCGGTCCGGGGGGCGGCCTGCCTTTGCTGGCGCCCATGAGCGAGGTGGCCGGCCGTATGTCGATCCAGGCAGGCGCGGCGCATCTGGAAAAGTCAAAGGGCGGTATTGGCGTATTGCTTGGCGGTGTTCCAGGCGTGGCGCCGGCTCACGTGGCGATTATCGGTGCAGGTGTCGTGGGCACCAATGCTTTGCAGATGGCCGTGGGCCTGGGCGCCAAGGTGACGATTCTCGACACGAATGTTGACCGCTTGCGTCAGCTCGACCTGGTCTTCGGAAATCGTATTTCCACACTCTACTCGAATAGTCAGAGCATTGAGGAATCGGTTCTGGACGCGGATCTGGTGATTGGCGGCGTACTCATTCCGGGTGCGGCAGCACCCAAGCTGGTCACACGCAGCATGATCAAGGCGATGAAAGCAGGGACGGTCGTCGTCGACGTTGCGATCGATCAGGGCGGTTGCTTCGAGACGTCGCATGCGACCACCCACGCGGAGCCAACCTACGTGGTTGACGATGTCGTCCACTATTGCGTGGCTAACATGCCGGGGGCCGTAGCGAGAACCTCGGCTTTCGCGCTGAATAACGCGACGATCCGGCACGCGGTCGCACTGGCAGAAAAGGGCTGGAGACGTGCGTTGAGTGAAAACGCGCATCTTAAGGCAGGCCTGAATGTCTGCGAAGGTCACGTCACGTACGAAGCGGTCGCGAAAGATCTTGGCTATACCTACGTACCGGCAGATCAGTTGTTGAACTGAGCTGGCAAGCGAGTGTAATAACCGGTCGCGAGTGCGAGGTCAAGGCTGGTGACGCGGGTCGACGTGACTATGTCCGCAACGCCTGACCCGGGCTATCGCATTCGCAACGCGTTCCATTTTTCGCCGTAGGACGGTCGAAACGGCACCAGAATATAGTTAGACATACGAAGTTTAACACCGGGACTCGCCCGTCCATTCGACGGCCGGGAATGCATTATTTCAACAAGATGATAGTCGCGTTTGCGGCTGTCGTCGCGTACTTATCATCCTCAAGAACTCCCGCTGTTCTTACTCCGGAGGCGGTGCTGAATGGGCTGAACTCAGTGCAGACGCGACTCTTAAAACCGTGGAGGGTATGAATGTTTGAGTGTAACGACAACGAAAGGACGCAGCGCCGGGAGGTTCGTTGCGATGGCAAGCTCATCCAGGAAATACCGCGCGAACGGATCGATGATCCTGGCGTTGATGAGGTGCGCCCGCGTTGGGGGTACTACGTGGATTCCTCGGCTGTACCTGACCAGTAGTCCGGCGAGTGTAAAAGACGGCCGATATCTTTTACCGCGAGCTCCAGTGCGAGTCGAAAGAACAGGTGGTTAAGCCCGGGTTTTGACGCTCACGAGCAAGCTTGGGGTTGGAATACCCACGCAAGAAGCCGTCGACTCGCACCTGCCGCCGGTGCCGCGTTCGTATTTTCACAGGGGATTCGCAGAGACGGGAAGACATGAAAAGTACCCTCGCAGAGTTGCTTGCATTCGCTACGATTGCAGATACTGGCTCGATGACAAAAGCCGCTGAACGGCTCCTTCTGAGCACGCCGGTGATAAGCCGGATATTGCGGCGCCTCGAAAATAAGCTTGACGCGACCCTGATCCGACGCACCACGCGCAGGCTGGAGCTAACCGAAGAGGGCGCGATCTTTCTCGAGCAGGCTCGTAGCATCATTGAATCCGTCGAATTTGTGGAGGCTCAGATCGCGCTACGTCGGGAGGTGCCCGCCGGCTTACTGCGGGTCAGTGCGGCGGGGCCGTTCATGCAGCATTTGATTGTTCCGCTGATCACAGACTTTCACGCCGCCTATCCAGGTATCGAAATCGAGCTGAGCACCTGTAACGAAATCGTCGATCTGATGGAGGAGCGCACCGATGTTGCAATCCAGGTCGGTGAACTGCGCGACTCATCAGTGCATGCGCGGCGCCTGGGCAGTAGCCGTTTGCGCATTCTCGCGAGTCCGTCATATCTGACTGAACACGGCGAACCCGAGCGTGTCGCCGATTTAAGCATGCATGCGCAACTCGGTTTCTCTCAGACGGAGACATTGAATCATTGGCCGCTTTGTCATTCCAGAGGGGATTCTTTTCTCATCAAGCCAGTCTTGCGAGCGTCGAACGATGAGACTTTGCTTGCGCTCGCTGTGGCAGGCGCAGGAATCGTCTGTCTGGCCGACTACATGACGAATGCGTTCCGTGCGCGCAATGAGTTGGTCGAGATACTGGCCGACAGCACTGCGGATTGCTATCAGCCCGTCTATGCCATCTACTTCCGAAATACAAAGCTGTCTTCGTGGATGACGAGATTTCTCGACTGTGTCAGTTCGCAGCTACGCAAGTGCGATCAGATTGACCAGAAAGAACATGTGACGCGCAGCCAGCTCACCTTGATGGCGCGAGGCCTTTCTGTGGCAGTACCGATATCTGCTCCGTAACACTCATTGACTCAGACGAATCGTTATCGAACCGGGGCTGTTGTCTCACGTAATTTTCGAACCTCCAGACGTTCTCGCGGCGCTCTTCACTCGCTGTAGCAAACCATAATTTTGTTGACAGTTGACGATTTAGTCTGCTAATGTTAGACATTACTTCTGCTCGGTCTGCCATGATTGACGCGCCATCGATCGGTACAATCCAGTTGCTCAAAAAGCACTCGCTTACAACGCTTGTGCAGGACGAACTCGAACGCCTGATTCTGCGCGGCGAACTCGCTCCGGGTGACAAACTAAACGAAGCACAACTGGCCACTCGTCTGGGCGTCTCGCGTGGTCCGGTGCGGGAAGCATTTCGCGCGCTCGAACAGGCGGGATTGCTGCGCACGGAAAAGAATCACGGCGTATCGGTGAAGATGTTGTCGCTTAAGGAAGCAGAAGAGATCTACCAGGTTCGCGCCATGCTGGACGAACACATTGGCCGGTTGCTGGCCAACGGTATCTCGGCCGAGCATCTGAACTCGCTGCGCCAGATCGTCGAGTTAATGAAACGCGCGCAGAACAGCCACGACGGGCAGACTTACGGCCACCTGAACCTGCAGTTTCATGACACGATGGCTGCGGCGGTCGGTAATGAGAAATTGCTTGATACGTACCGGGGCCTCGTCCGGGAACTCAGCCTGTTCCGGCAAACAGCCCTGACGCTTGACGAAGAAGCGATCGATCAGTCTGCCCACGAGCACGAAGCGATCATCGAGGCAATTGCCGCCGGTGACTCGAATCTCACCGAGAGCTTAATCCGAAGCCACCTGGATCATGGCCGGGAACGCATACGGCGGTCTCGTCAGGTCCGCCAGGCGAACGAGCAGAGTTCGGTACCCGAGGTGAATTGAGCGGCTTGCTTGCGCAGTCGCTCAATGTCCCGCTTGCGGACGAAACGAACCTCGCCGAAACGTCACCGGCTTCTTGCCTGGATCAATACCTGTCTGCTTACCGCATGTGGTAGATCTGCGTTGAGAAACGTACGCCGATTGCTGCGGTAGAGAACGGTGTTCAGATGCAGGCGATCAACTCGACCGATATCACCTCGCCGTGAAATAGCGCTTTCAGTACGCGCAAGAGACGTTCTGCTCAATCGACCCTGCACTGCGTAGTGCCTTCAATGCGGTCGCACCTCGTCAACGCCAGGATATTCGATCCGCCCGCGCGATACTTCTTTCTCCTGCGCCCCCTACGCTGCACCGCCCCATCACATTCTGCTTACACTCGTTAGTGAGGCATTTTGAGGCAATTTCTGACGAAATGTTGCGCTCAAAATTCTGATGGAGTAGGCTTCGAAACAGTCGCCAAGTTGTCTACCGTTACGCGGGGTTCTTCTTCAATCACTTTGGATAGCGAAGCAAGTGCTGAAGGTTATTAGGCAATCGAGAAGAAGAAAACGGCGATCAGTACCTTGAAGGCGTTCGCCTGCGCGGGTGCGATTTGAAGTATCGCAATACTGGTTCGACACAGGGGCGGAGGATATCGCTGCCTACAGCGCGTCGCAGGTACGAAGTCAATCATCTTTTCAATCTGGAATGTCACGTCGTCTGTCGCATTGATGCAGGGCGCAGTTGCAGGGTCTTATGGCAGGAAGGGTACTGGAATCATGGAGAATCCAGGCCCGTGTCGATTGAGGCAAGCTGCAGAGAAATGCTCCACCTTCACTGAGGTCTTTGTGAACGGTGACAACAGAATAACTTTGTCTGGCAATAGTAAGCGCTGTTGAGTCCTTTTACAGCGGCCCAGCGTTTGACGTGTAATCAAAGTGTCAGAAACTGATAGACCGACTGACGGTGTTGTCGCTCGCTGCGACAGCCGTTGGCGGCGCGCGCGTATTGGCGATGCATCTTGACGATCTGAAAAGACAGGCGAGGCACGTTACTTTCATAAGCTGCTCCTGGAAACACATGTAGTGCCTGGACCACCATGTAGGACCTAAAACGTATCGAGGAGATGTCATGGAAAAAAGCTGGCAGAAAATTCGTTTGAGTAAATTAGGATTCCTACTAACAGCGCTCGCTCTTGGCGGAGTGTCGGGCTGCGGCGATGATCTGGGTAAAGCGGCGTCGACGGGGCAAGTTAGTCCCTCAGCGACGAACAGCCTTGCGGGCGGTTCTGGCGCGACGCAAAAGGTACTCATAGTCGGTCTTTCCGGTGTTCAATACAGCGCTCTGCAAGCCGGCATCGCAAATAATCAGCTGCCAAATTTGAAGACCATGGCAGTCGTTCCAGCCTTGGCCGGTGGATTCGGCGGCACAACGACACAGCAGGCTACCCTCTCCGGTCCAGGGTGGGCCAGTGTCTTGACCGGCACATGGGCAAATCGCCACGGCGTTCGCAGCGACTATGCGGATCAGGCACTTGAAGCCGATCCGCTTTTCAAACTCGCTCAACAGGCGGGCGCAAATGGAACGGCTGCTTTCGCCAGTTGGGGGACCATAAACGCTCTTCTTTCGCCTGCGATCGGGGCGGGCTACGTCAATACGTCAATCAACTGTCAGGGAGTGGACAGTTGCGTGATGAGCGCAGCCACTAACGCCATCTCATCGGGCGCCGACAGTGTGGTCTTTGCAAACCTGACCGGACCTCAAACGGTAGCGGCGGCATCGGGTCTGGGCGGCAACTACCCCAATGCGATCACGACAGCGGATGGTGAAATTGGTCAGTTGCTGAGCGCGATAAAAACACGCGAAGGTCAAAGTGGAGTAAATGAAAACTGGCTTGTGCTTGTCACGACCGACCAGGGGCTCGATGCAACGGGGAGCGAAAGCGGCTTGCCGCTGCTCTCGAATGAGACCGGCTTTATCGCGGCAAATCAGGCGCTGACTATCGGCAGTTCGACGGCCGCGCTCGGCACAGTACAGCCTGCGCCCACGTTGGCTCAACTCACCACCGGCGCAACGCAGGCGGATATAACGCCTACTGTTCTAACGTGGCTTGGCGCGGTGCCGAATCCGAGTACCTACGCGATCGACGGAACCTCTCTGATTGGCAATATCGGAGCCAGGTCGCTTCAGGCGGCACCACGAAGCGATCTCGCCAGTTTTAATCTGACCTGGACGCCCCCTCCGACAACGCCTTCTCAATTCCAGTTGTACCGGGGCGGGAATCTCATTGCGACATTGCCCGGGAGCACGCAATCCTACGTCGACTCGCAACTCGGCGAGAGTAGCAACGGACTCTACACGTTCAATTACACGCTGGTTGGAAATAACGCAGCGGTGTCGACTCTTGCACAAATCAACTATGTCCAACCCGTGGCATTGGATCCGACACTCGCAAGTGGCCTGATCCACTATTTCTCTTTTGACAGTGGACTATCGGACGTCATCACACCTTCGGTCGCGATCGCTCAGTTCAATTCAAGCTCCACGACCACCGCGTCGTTCGTGACTGACAATTTCAATGCGGAAGCGCTGCAGGTCGCATCGCTGAATACGGCGTCGAACGCGTTGAACGGAATGAAACTGGTGGATGACGTCACCAATAAACCCCAGTTCACCATCGGCTTCTGGTTTTACTCCGGTGACGGTCAAAACGACTCCCCCGTGGTCACGAACAAGGACTGGAGCACAGGGCTCAATCCTGGTTTCACCATTGCGGAGGAAAGCAGTGGCCAACTGAAGTTCAATATTGCAGACGGCTCAGTTCGCTCCGACGGCTCGCTGAACTTCACGAAGAATGCGTGGATCTATGTCGCCATGACTGTGGACACGACAAGTACAAAAACGGCGATTGGCTACATCGATGACCCGGTCTATGGGCTGGAAACGACGACGCTCAGTATGAGCTCGATGAATATGTCGAAGATACCTGGCGTGTATGGAACCATCGGATTCAACGAGAGCGCAACCGGAAAATACTATTCAAGCGGACAGGGCGTTCCCGGAACAATGACGTTCAATGACATGACGATGTGGAACAAGATACTGACCTCGGCGCAAATCAATTCGCTTTACGCATCGAACAAGTCTTTGTCGACACTCAACCCATAATTGCAGGTGACGTCATGAACATGAACGACTTAACTTCATCGTCTCCTGATCGGATTCGCGCTGCCATACCGGCATGGTGCGTGGTCGGAATTATCTCTGTGTGTTTGACGGCGTGTGGCGGGGACTCATCCTCGTCTTCCTCCGCCAGTTCGAGTGCTGGAGGAGCGCCAATGCAGGTCGCGGCAAATCCGGCCTCTGGCGCGAGTTCCGTGGCTCCCGTGCTCCATTGCGCCCCCTGAGCGTGATTTTCAGGCGCATAGGCGAACAAGATAAACAGAGGTGAGGAAATGCATTCCAATACACGACGCAATTTTCTGAAGATGGCAGCGGGGTCCCTTAGCGCTTCGGCAATGAGCGCCTTGATCCCCTCGCTTATCCGTGAAGCGGTTGCCGCGCCGGCGGCGAACACAACGGGAACGATCAACGACGTCCAGCATATTGTCATTTTCACTCAGGAGAATCGGGCTTTCGACCATTACTATGGTTCGTTACAAGGCGTGCGAGGTTTCAACGACAGATTCGCCATCAGCTTGCCAAACGGTGCACCGGTCTGGCAGCAGCCCACCAGCAGCACGGGCAGCTATATTCTGCCGTTTCATATCGACACTACGACTACCAGTGCGATATGTATCAACGCCGCTGCAATGGACTATCCGACCGACATCGGTATCTGGAACAAAGGTCTTTACAACGCGTGGAATACGGCGAGAACCCCCGGGTTGGGGATGAGCTACTTCACCCGCAATGATTTGCCGTTCTATTACGCACTGGCGGATGCGTTCACGATCTGCGATCAGTATCACTGTTCGACGCTAACGCAAACGAACCCGAATAGACTTCACGTGTTCAGCGGCAGCAATGGTTTGTCGGTCGGACAAACAGCGGTACTCGACAACTCGGAACCCGTATCGACGTGGCCGACGGTCGCCGAGACTTTGCAAGCTGCGAATATAAGCTGGCGCGTCTATCAGGAAACCGATAATTTCGATGACAATGCGCTCGCATGGTTCGCAAACTTCAAGAACGCTCCAACGTCCAGTCCGCTTTACAAGAACGGTCTCGCAACGGTACCGGACATCGTGCAGGCGTTCGCCGCGGACGTGGCCGCAGGAACGCTTCCTCAGGTTTCGTGGATTGTGGCGCCGGCAGCGCAGTCCGAACACGCCGATTATCACCCGTGTGACGGCGAGGATCTTACCGCTCGTTTGCTGGCGGCCCTGGTTGCCAATCCCACGGTTTGGGGGTCGACAATCTTCCTGCTTAACTATGACGAGAACGGAGGGTTTTTCGATCACGATCCGCCGCCGATGCCGCCCGCTTCCAGCACGCAGGGGCAGACGACAATGACGACACAGGGTGAGATAACAGCGGGGCAGCCGATCGGCCTCGGGTTCAGGGTGCCCATGCTCGTGATTTCACCGTGGAGTAAGGGCGGCTATGTCTGCTCCGAACTGTTTGACCACACTTCGACGATTCGCCTCATTGAAGAGCGATTTGGGATTCATTGCCCCAATATCAGCCCGTGGCGTCGGTCTGTTTGCGGTGACCTGACCTCGGCCTTTAACTTCAAAACGCCTGACGCGACCGCGCCGAGCCTCCCAAGCACCAGTACCTATGTATCGACGGGAAACAGCGAATGCAGCAACCTGCCGGCTCCAACGGTACCGACAACTCAATCGATGCCGGCACAGGAGTCGGGCACACGCCGGTCGCGCGCTTTGCCCTATGAACTCCACGCCAGTGGTCGAGTCGTACCCTCCGCTACATCGTTCTGGCTAATCGTTGCAAACTCAGGCACGGCAGGCGCGGCCTTTCAGGCTTTCGACCTCGATACGCCGTCTAATCCGCCGCGTCGCTACGCGGTAGATGCGGGCGCTCAGATTACGGATAGCTGGAGCGGAGCCACGTTGACGGGTACCCGATACTCACTCGCCCTGAAGGGACCAAACGGCTTCTACCGTCAATTCTCCGGCGACATTGCCTCCACTTCGGGAAGCAATGCCGCGAATCCAGAGATTAGAGTCTGCTACGACGTAGCGAACAGCGCGGTGTATCTGACCATGATGAACACAGGGAGCGCGAGTTGCACGTTTGTGGTGGCTGCCAACGCATACGTGAGCGGAGGGCCGTGGACTTTTCAGGTCGCTGGCGGCGCGGTGGCGGAGACTAACTGGTCCGTCACGTCGAGCGCCAACTGGTACGATTTCACCGTAACCGTTCAACAACAGTCCTCGTTTCTTCGACGGTTCGCGGGGCGGCTGGAGAACGGAAGCGACCTGACGAGTGACCCAGCGGCAGCTTGAACAGTTTTAGATCCTGCGTCTAGCCGGATATGTTGGAGCGCAGTACCGCAATACTGCGCTCCAACAGCACGGTCACGCCGCTTCTCCACCACGCGTATCGAACTCCGGACGTCATTCGATGACATCGTAAGCCGCTTGAATGTAGACGTATCAGCGGAACACAATAGTCCGGTGACCGTTGACGATTACCCGATGTTCCAGATGCCACTTCACTGCCCGTGAGAGCGCGACACATTCCACGTCACGTCCGATCATCGTCAGTTCCTCTGGATCCATCGCATGGTCGACGCGCTCGACGGCCTGTTCGATGATCGGTCCTTCGTCGAGATCGGTCGTCACGTAATGCGCGGTTGCTCCAATCAGCTTCACGCCTCGGTCGTAAGCCTGACCGTAGGGCTTGGCACCCTTGAAGCTCGGCAAAAACGAGTGGTGAATATTGATCGCGCGCCCCGTGAGCTTCTCGCACAGGTCTGGTGACAGCACCTGCATGTAGCGCGCGAGGACCACCAGATCGATCTTCTCTTCTTGTACCACGTCCCAGATCTTCGCCTCCTGTGCGGCCTTCGCTTCGGTCGAGGCTTTCATTAGCGGAAAATAGTGGAACGGGATATCGTAACTGGCGGCGAGTTGATAGAAATCCTTATGGTTCGAAACAATTGCGGGAATCTCGATGTTCAGTTGCCCGGTGCGATAGCGGAACAGCAGGTCGTTCAGGCAATGGCCGAACTTCGACACCATTAGCAGGACGCGCGGCTTGTGCGAAGCATCGGCGATTTGGTATTGAATGTTCAGACGTTGCGCGAGCGGTTCGATCTGCCTGAGCAATTCGTCGCAGGTGGCACCGCCTGCTCGCATCTGAAAATGCATGCGCATAAAAAAGCGCTCGGTGTGACGGTCGCCGAACTGCGCCGAGTCGACGATGTTGGCGCCGTTCTCGAGCAACGCGCCCGAAACCGCATGCACAATGCCGGGTTGATCGGGACACGACAACTTCAGGATGTAGCTGTTTTCAGGGTATGACATGGACGGTTCCCGTTTGATCAGCTTTTTACGCGTTCTGAACGCGGGTCGTAGGGCGCTTTCAGATGGACGGTGGCGGGCAACAGATCGCCGGCGACGTCGATCTCGTAGCGGCCGCCCGTCAGATACGCGGTGTCGGCCGTGCCATCCGGGTTGTTGATATAACCCATCGCTACCGGACAGCCGAGCGTGTGCCCGAACGCCGCCGAACTGACGAAGCCGACGGGCTTGCCGTCACGCAGAATCGCTTCGCCGCCCCACAGCATGCGATCGGCGGCGCCATCGGCGGTGAGCACCACCATACGGCGGCGCAGCGGTTCGGCGCGTAATTTCAGCAAGGCATCGCGGCCACGGAACGGAATGTCCTTGTTGAGCTTGCACGCGAACGACAGACCGGCTTCGAATGGATTGGTGTCCGGCGTCAACTCGCGGCTCCACGCGCGATAGCCTTTCTCGATACGCAGCGAATCGATGGCGTAATAGCCTGCGTTGACGAGACCGAACGCCTTGCCCGCGGCGTGCAGTGTTTCGTAGACGCCCACCGCGAATTCCACGGGCACGTACAACTCCCAGCCCAGTTCGCCGACGTAGGTGAGACGCGTAGCGCGCACCGTCGCGTAGCCGAGATCGATCTCGCGGCTCTGGCCGAACGCAAACGCCTCGTTGCTCCAGTCCGCCTTCGATACGCTTTGCAGCAGTTCGCGCGAGCGCGGGCCCATCACGGCCAGTACCGCGTACTGGCCGGTGACGTCGACCAGCGTGCAGTGTTTGTCGTGGGGGATCGACTTCTCGATGTAGTCGAAATCGCGCGTAGTCTGCGCCGAGCCGGAGACGATCAGATACTGGTCGTCGGCAAGGCGGGTCAGCGTGAAGTCGGACTCGTACGTGCCACGCTCGTTGAGCATGCCGGTATAGACGGTGGTGCCGGGCGGTACGGCAACGTCGTTGGTGACGATGCCTTGCAGCACGCTTTCCGCGTCGCGTCCCTTGACCAGAAATTTGGAGAACGACGTCATGTCGAACAGCGCGACGCCTTCACGGCACGCGCGATGTTCGGCGCCGCTCCACGGCAGCCAGTTCTGCTGGCCGAACGCGTAATCGATCTGAGCTTCGGCGGGTGTCGGCGCGAAGAAGTTGGCGCGTTCCCAGCCCATCTTGCTGCCGAAACAGGCGCCATTGTCACGCAGCAGCGAATACAGTGGCGACCGGCGAAATGGCCGCGCGCTGTCGAGTTCACGATTTGGCCACGGCATTGCATAGTGCAGGCCAAGCGTTTCCTTCACGCGATCGTGCAGCCACGTGTCGTTGCCGTTAAAGCGCGCAAAGCGGCGGATGTCGACCGGCCACAGGTCCATCGTAGGTTCGCCTGCGACGATCCATTCGGCGAGCGCCATGCCCGCGCCGCCCGCCGACGCAATTCCCATCGAATTGAAACCGGCGCCGACAAAGAAATTGCGCAACTCAGGCGCTTCGCCGAGGATGAAGTTGTTATCCGGCGTGAACGATTCGGGGCCGTTATAGAACTGCTTAACCTGCGCCGTTTCGAGGGCCGGCACGCGTTGTAACGCGCTTTCCATCAGGATCTGGAACTGATCCCAATCATCGGGCAGCAACTGGAATTCGAAATTCTCCGGGATGCCGTTCATGCCCCACGGCTTCGCATTCGGCTCGAAACCGCCCATCACGAGGCCGCCCACTTCTTCCTTGAAGTAGGTGTAGCCGTCCGGGTCGCGCATCACCGGCAGGTCCGGATGCACGCCGGCAATGCGCTCGGTGACGATGTAGTAGTGCTCGGCCGAATGTAGCGGCACGGTCACGCCGCACAGGCGGCCAACCGCCTTGGCCCACTGGCCCGCGCAATTCACGACGATATCCGCGCTGAGCGTGCCTGTTTCGCCATCCTTGTTGAGCCAGGAGACGCCGCTTGCTTCCCGGCCGACAGCTGTTTGCCGCGTATGGACCGCGGTGATGCGAGTGTTTTCGACGATGCGCGCACCGCGCGTGCGCGCCCCACGTGCAAGCGCCTGGGTCAGGTCAGTGGGGTTGGCTTTGCCGTCGCCGGGTAGCCAGACTGCACCGAGCAGGTCGTCGGTGCGCATCACTGGCCACAACTCGCCGGCTTCCTTGGGGCTGATCACATCGCAAGTCACGCCGTAGGCGCGCGCGACGGCGGCGGTCCGCTTGAGTTGCGTCATCCGTTCCGCCGTGCGCGCGACCGACAGCGAGCCACACTGCTTCCAGCCGGTCGCGAGGCCGGTCTCCGCTTCCAGTTCGGCATAGAGCGCGGTGGAGTAGCGGATCAGCTTGGTCATGCTTTCCTGCGCGCGCAATTGACCCACCAGGCCGGCCGCGTGCCATGTGGTGCCGCAGGACAGTTGACCTTGTTCCAGCAGGACCACATCGGTCCAACCCATTTTGGTCAGGTGATACGCCACGGAACAGCCGATAACGCCGCCGCCGACAATCACAACTCGAGCGTGTTGTGGGATGTTTGTTGACATGTGTTGAGTATCCGCAGGTAAATGTGGAAGATAGCCAAGCTCCGTGATCAAATGTTTCCACATAAATCCACATAAGGCAACACATTTGCAGAATTGACGAGTGAGGAGGCCGCCGGGCGGTTATGACGGCAATTGCGAAAAAAGGGCGCGATATGAACGTGCAGCCGCAGGTCGTAGCGGTCCCAGATTCGGGGAAAATCCTTGATAGCTCGCCTTTTCATACGATTTCCGGATCGAAAACCGGAGCTTGCGTCTTGACGTTTTGGCGCAATCACGAGCTAGACGCGGCTTGCGTGGCAACATGCGAAAGCGGCAGTTGCGCTGGAAAAAGTGGGAAGTCCATTAATTTTTTGTGCAATGTCGTGTACATGTGTGGTTATTGTGTTGTATTGTGTGGTTTTTGGAGGGCGATAAATCCCCTCGCGATGTCGAAGAGGTGATCTGACTGGCGGCGAGGGCTGGTTCTTGCCGTCCGGGCGAATGAGGCATGAAGTTGCGCATGACAAATGCATATCACTAAGGAATGCGAATGGACGTCCCTAAGCGAAGCGAGATCGTCATCATCGGTGGTGGGGTGATCGGCTGCAGCATCGCCTATCACCTTGCAAAACGTGGCAAGACGGATGTCGTGTTGCTCGAGCGCCTGATGCTGACACACGGCACGACTTGGCACGCGGCCGGTCTGGTCGGTCAGCTACGTTCGTCGAACAATCTGACGCGGCTTATGAAATACGGCGCGCAGCTCTACAAAACGCTTGAAGCCGATACAGGGCATTCGACCGGCTGGCACGGCGCCGGCAGTCTGCGACTGGCGGCGTCGGAGGATCGCTGGACCGAGTTGCGACGGGCCGCAACAGCAGCGAAAGGGTTTGGTTTGAACGTCGAACTGATCAGCCCGGCTGAAGCACAACAGCTCTTTCCACTGATGGAAACGGACGGCCTTATTGGTGCAGCCTGGATTGAATCGGACGGTTATGTCGATCCTTCTCAATTGACGCAAGCCTATGCCGCGGGCGCGCGTGCGATGGGGGTAAAGATTATTCAAAACGTGCTGGTCCGTGGGCTCCGTTCGGATGGCAGACGCGTGCGGGCGGTCGAGACAGATCTGGGCGAGATCGAGGCCGACGTGGTCATCAACTGCGCGGGCATGTGGGGGCGCGATATTGCGCGCATGGCGGGCGTTCGGGTACCCGTCTGCGCAGTCGAACACCAGTACCTCGTTACTGAGAAAAGTACCCGGATTCCTGACAATCTTCCAACACTGCGTGATCCCGACGCGCGCTTTTATGTGAAGCCGGAGCCCGGCGCGCTATGTGTCGGCGGGTGGGAAGATGCAACGGTGCCGTGGGGTACAACCGGCGTGCAACCGATGCCAATCGATTTTGGACCGGAGTTGCTGCAGCCAAATTTTGACCGCTTTGAACAGTATGGCGTCGATGCCGCTGCGCGTATTCCAGTTCTCAACGAGATCGGCATGCGTGACATGATCAATGGGCCGATCCCGATCACCGCCGATGGCGAACCGATCATTGGACGCTCACCGGCACATGACAATTTTTACCTATGCTGCGGATTCACATCTGGAATCGCGGCGTCGGGAGGGGCGGGCTGGGTCATGTCCAACTGGATCATCGACGGTGACCCGGGTATGGACCTTTGGGCCTTTGATGTCAGACGCTTTGGGCAACCCCATGTGGTTGAGCGCTTCATGATCGAGCGTGCTATTGAAAGCTATGCTCGCTATTACGCGGTGTCATATCCGGGCAGTGAAAACCATGCGACTCGGGGAGCCCGCTGCAGTCCACTGTTCGAGACGCTCAAGGCGCAAGGCGCGGTATACGGTGCGAAGTTTGCCTATGAGCGGCCGAACTGGTTTGCCAGCAGCGACATCCCGAAAGACGACACGCCCAGCTTTTCTCGGGGCAACTGGTTCGAAGCCGTGCGCAACGAACATCGTGCGGTGCGCGAGCGTGCGGCACTCATTGATATGAGTTCGTTCTCCAAATATGAGCTCCACGGGCCTGGTGCGCTACCGCTGCTGCAGTATCTGTGCGCGTCGAACATGGATCGTCCACCTGGCAGTGTGATCTATACGCAAATGCTCAATGAGCACGCCGGCATCGAGGGCGACGTGACCATTACGCGCCTTGCCGCGGATCGCTTCTATCTCATCACGGGGAGCGCCTTGGGCGTGCGGGACAGATCGACCCTCGAGCGTTACGTGCCGATGATCGTCGAGAAGCACGGCGCGGTGTCTATTGTGGATGTGTCGTCTGCGTATGCGGTGATCAATCTGTGTGGCCCGCGCGCGAGAGATGTTCTGGCGGCGCTGACGAGCGCGTCTCTCGACAACAATCGGTTTCCGTACATGAGCGCGCAGGAGATCGATATTGGCTATGCACCCGTGCGAGCACTACGGGTCACCTATGTCGGCGAACTCGGCTGGGAACTACACGTGCCTACGGAGTATGCGCAGGATTTGTACCGCAAGCTCCATGAGGTAGGGCAGGCATTCGGTATTGCCAACGTTGGATATCGTGCAATTTCCAGCCTGAGAATCGAAAAGCACTTCCTGGTATGGGGCAGCGATATCTCTCCTGATGACAACCCCTATGAAGCCGGGCTTGGCTTTTGCCTTGCAGCCGACAAGGTTGCAGGCAAGATCGACTTCATCGCGGCCGCGGCGATCGACTCCATCAGGCGCGGCGGCGTCAAGCGCAAGCTGTGCTGGTTTACGACAGACGGTGAGATGCAGATGTTTGGCGGCGAAGCACTGCTACGCGGAGAGCGCGTTGTGGGGAGCGTGACCAGTGCCGACTATGGACATACGATCGGCAAGAATATTTTTGCTGCGTATCTTGAAGTCAGTGAGCTCGAAGATCGCGAATTCGTGGTTGAGATCATGGGTCGGCACTTTCCCGCGCGACGCCACGACAAACCGTTGTACGACCCGGAGCGTGCTGCAATCCTGCAATGAATCTCGCATTGCATTCTGACGGGCAGGCAATCTCTCGCCAGGACGCGCATGCATAGCTCAGCATTCGAAGCGAACGATCTGGAATGTTATGCGCTTCCCGGTCGACAGGTTGATCAACATTTGAGGGAGATGAGTGTGAAGATTCTGGTATCTGTAAAGCGTGTGATTGATTCGAATGTCGCGGTACGCGTCAAAGCGGATAGGAGCGGAATTGACATTTCGAACGCGAAAATGGCGATGAATCCGTTCGACGAAATTGCGGTCGAAGAGGCCGTTCGTCTGAAAGAGGCAGGCGTTGCGACCGAAGTAGTCGTCGTGTCGTGCGGGTCGGCACAATGCCAGGAGACCTTGCGTCAGGCGCTGGCAATCGGCGCGGATCGCGCCGTGCTGGTCGAGTGTCATGAAGAACTGCAACCGCTCGCGGTGGCAAAGATTCTGAAGGCTCTCGTCGACAGGGAGCAGCCCCAACTGATGTTTCTCGGCAAACAGGCGATCGACGACGACAGCAATCAGACCGGGCAGATGCTCGCCGCACTGGCCAGCCTCCCTCAAGCGACCTTCGCGTCGAAGGTGACGATCGAAGACGGCTGCGCTCAGGTCACACGCGAAGTAGACGGTGGTCTGGAGACGCTGTCGGTCAGACTGCCGGCGGTTATCACAACGGATCTTCGGCTTAATGAGCCACGCTATGTGACGTTGCCGAACATGATGAAGGCCAAGAAAAAGCCACTCGAAATACTGACGCCGGTGGAGCTGGGTGTAGAGGTAACGCCACGGCTGACGACCGTGTGCGTGGTCGAACCGGGCAAGCGCAGCGCCGGGGTGAAGGTGCCCGACGTCAAAGCTCTGGTGCAAGCGTTGAAGTTCGAAGCCAAGGTACTCTGAAGGAGACTCGAATGACCATTCTGATTATTGCTGAACACGACAACCAGACTATCAGGAGCGCAACTTTGAGCGCCGTTGCGGCAGCAGCGCAGCTTTCCAATGCGGGCGCGGGCGACATCCATGTTCTGATCGCGGGCAGCGATGCGGCGCGAGTAGCTGACGAGGCGGCGAAGATCGCCGGCGTCAGCAACGTATTATTGGCAGACGCCCCGCATTTTTCTGATGGGCTCGCCGAGAATATCGCGGCTCAGGTACTCGCCATCGCGCACGACTATTCGCACGTTCTGGCGGCCGCCACGGCCTATGGAAAAAATATTGCGCCACGGATTGCTGCGTTGCTCGACGTTGCGCAGATTTCGGATATCACCGCTGTGGAAGCCGTCGATACATTTCAGCGTCCGATCTATGCCGGTAATGCGATTGCAATAGTTAAGAGTGGCGACAAGCTGAAAGTTATCACGGTGCGTTCCACCAGCTTCGGGCCGGTGGCGGCGGTTGGCGGCACCGCGTCCGTGTCATCTCTTGTCCCTGTCGCCGACTGCGGTGTTTCGCGGTTCGTCAGTCGTGATTTGACAAAGCTGGAGCGTCCGGAACTGACGGCGGCACAAATCGTCGTATCCGGGGGACGTGGTCTCGGATCTGTGGAAAACTATACGAACGTGTTACCTCCCCTTGCCGACAGACTCGGTGCCGCGCTCGGTGCGTCACGCGCCGCTGTCGACGCGGGCTACGCTCCGAATGATTCTCAGGTGGGGCAGACCGGCAAGATTGTCGCGCCGCAGCTATACATGGCGATCGGAATATCCGGGGCAATTCAACACCTCGCCGGAATGAAGGACTCCAAGGTGATTGTGGCGATCAACAAGGACCTGGAAGCACCGATATTTTCAATCGCTGACTATGGTCTTGTCGGCGATCTGTTTGACGTAGTGCCAGAACTAGTGAGAGAGTTGGCCGAATAGGCAGAACCCGTTTTTGAAGGTAATCACCGGATTGCACGGAACATTCAAGATGACTGCACTAAAACTGGACGGAAAAGCGCTCTCGCAGCAAATCGAGCGCGATCTTACGCAGCGCGTTTCAGCGCTAGTCAAGACGCAGCAAGGACGTATCCCGGTCCTCGCCACCATCCTGGTCGGTGACGATCCATCGTCAGCCATCTACGTTCGGATGAAACGCAATGCGTGTCAGCGGGTTGGAATGGATTCGCGTCCCGTTGTGCTGCCGAAGGAAACAACAACGCAACAGCTTCTCGACGAAATTGATCGTCTCAACGCTGACGCGGACGTACGTGGCATTCTTTTGCAGCATCCGGTGCCGAGCCAGATCGACGAAAGGCGCTGTTTTGACCGAATCGCGATCGAGAAAGACGTTGACGGTGTCACGAGTCACGGCTTCGGGCTTATGGCGCTGGGTGAGCGTGCTTTCGGCTCGGCCACCCCTGCCGGCATTATGCGTCTCCTGCATCATTATCAGATTGACGTCGCCGGCAAATCTGCCGTGGTCGTAGGCCGAAGTCCCATTTTAGGTAAGCCGATGGCGATGATGCTGTCCAATGCGAACGCAACGGTCACCATCTGCCACTCGAAGACCGTGGATTTGTCAGAAGTCGTCCGCCGCGCCGATATCGTCGTCGGTGCGGTGGGAAAGCCGGAATTCATCCGTGCGGACTGGATCAGGGATGGAGCCATTGTCATAGACGCCGGATACCACGCCGGCGGCATTGGCGATATTGAGCTTCGCGGAGTGATTTCGCGGGCTCTCGCTTATACCCCGGTGCCTGGCGGCGTGGGTCCAATGACGATCGCGGCACTTATTTCTCACACCGTGGAAGCGACGGAGGCGAGCGTCAAAGCAAGTTAGCTGGACGGCGATACGTCCTGCAAGGCCGTGACGCCTTCGCGGTCTACCAGATAGTCACGTCCAGACTAATAGAGAGCCGGCGGGATCACCTGATGCGAAAGATTTCTCGATGCCGGTGAATGCGAACTGGTAACCCTTTCCTGGTCCGGAGTGACGCTAATGCCCGGCCGCGGAGTATGAGTTCGTGAAGAACGACGACGGCAGCAAGCGGCGAGGGATGAACGTGCAGAAACGGTAATTCTCCCATTGCTGTAGCAACCCATCCGATCAACCTCCGCATGCGGCGAGGAACATCATGACTGGCAGGGATTCATTCAACGCGACATATGCTACGTCCGAACGGACGCTGGGTCCCCAAGGTCAGGCGGCAATACTCGCAGCCGAATATATGGACGTTGTCTTTATCGACGGGTTGACGATCCACACAATCATCGGTATCGACCGCGACGAACTCTATCATCCGCAACCGGTGCGAGTGAATCTGTCGATCGGTGTAAAGGTGAATCGCGCATGCAAGACTGATCGCATTTCGGACACCATCAACTACGCGTCAGTTCGTGACGCACTACATCGGCTGTTCGCATCACATCGCCTGAAATTGCTGGAGGCACTCGCCGAAGCCGTTGCACAACTGGTGCTATTGGAACACGGTGCTCAATGGGTTCGAGTATCGCTCGCGAAACCGGCCAAGTTCGACGATGTTGAATCGGTGGGTGTGGTAATCGAGCGTCGTCGCCTTCCCCAACACGATGACGATCTCCACCGCGCGCTGCCATGTCGATGAAGATGTGACCCGCGTCACAGCTCGTCCGAGTCTCCCCAACTGACCTCGAGATTAGTTTGAGCGAATATCCGCATAAGCGCTGGTGCAGGTGCACGGTCCGTGATTAGCAAATCGACCGAATCTGGCCCGAACGCGTTAACCAGCGCGCTTCGACCGAATTTGGCGTGATCCGCCAGTACGACCCGTTGTTCCGCCTGTTCCAGAACGGTCCGCGAAAGCTCTGCATCGCACAGTTGCGAATCCATGAACAGGCCCTGCGCGGTGACCGATGAAACCGAGACGATTCCGTAGCGAACTCGAAATTGGCGAATAAACGAAAGTGCAGATTCGCCGAATGCAGAGGAGTCGTCGGTGCGCAATTCACCACCGGTCATGAACACGCGATTCTCATTGCGCGGGGCCAGGATGCGGGCGATCTCCGCTGAATTGGTGACCACCGTCAGGCGGCTGCGCTGACATAACGCGTGTGCCACGTGCACACAGGTGCTCCCTCCGTCGAGGATTAGCGTTTCACCGTCCTGGATGAGCTGTCCGACACGTGCGGCAATAATCTGCTTGGCTTCGGCATTCTCGAGCATGCGTTGCTGAAACGGAGGATCTTCCAGATGCCCCGGAAGCATTATTCCGCCATGCACCTTGAGTACCAGTCCATCCGCAAGCAAGCGCTTCACGTTGCGTCGAATCGTTTCATCGGAAACAGCAAGGATCTTCGCGAGTTCTGCGATCGAGCACGTCTTGTGCACACGCACGAGGCGCATGATTTCGGACTGTCGTTGAGTTGAGAGCATAGGCAGGAGGGATTCGAGGATAAAGACGAACGAACAGGTGCAGGTTAATGACGCGGAGAACTTTGTCTGGGCCGTCAGGAACCTGAATCGCAACTTGCCGGCTGAGAATGCAGCAGGGTCCTATTATACCGTCGGCAATTGATGCGTTAGCCAGGCTTGTACGAGTGTGAATTTCGTCGACTCGCTCACCGTCCAGCAACGCTTCGTCTCATGGCATTATTTGACTATCGCCGTAGCTTCCTGGAAATTTGTCTAATAAGGATAACTATGATTGATCGAAAAAGAGTAGTTTGCAACGGCCAACTTGACAAAGCCGTTCAGCAGGATCGCGTTGAGGACCAGAATCGTTACTGAGTTTCTGACTTTGGCCAACTGTTATCGTTCTGCCGGCATCGACCGCAGCGCGCCGGGCCCCTCACAATGAAAATCGCGCGAACAGTTGCTTGTGGTTGCGAACGGCCAGCTTCGCATAGGCATTCTTGCGATGCTCCGCCACGGTGTTCGGCGCGATGCCGAGTTGCCGGGCTATTTCCTTTGCACTCAGACCAAGCAGAATCCGGCTGCAGACCTCGAATTCGCGCGCGCTCAGCATTGGGCCGATTGCGGCAAGACGCTGTTCGATGGTCGGCGCGACAGCGGCATACTCCAGCAAGCTGTTAGCGGGGATGTGCGGGTTGCTTGTGACGAGCTGCCGATGCTTGTCCGCACTGGCGGTCACGATCGGTGCCACCGTGATGAGCCGCGCGTATTCGGAGCTGTCGAAATGCCCCTGGCTCGAATCGCGATAGAGATTGACCGCGATCCAGTTGTCGGGACCGAAGTGCTGGAGCAGGGACAGGCGATCGACGATGCCCGGTTTTTCGTAGCATGACATCCGGTAATCCGCGTTCGCAATATCTTCGGCCCGTTGTCTCTGGATATAGAGTTGCCTGCCCGAGTCGACGTTCGCGGCGCGCAACTGCCCAGTGGGGTCGGCGTTGTAGTGGCCGCCCAGATAGATATAGGCCGTGTCTTCCGCACAGGCCGGCGAAAGCGTACTGCCGGTGCCCAGCAGGTCGGGAGGCGTCAGCCTTGAAAAAGACAGGATGCACAGGTGGGCAAACCTGACCACTTGCGACAGCGAATCCGTCAACTGCCTGGCGTAGCCCGGTTCGCCCATGCGCCCGATCAGATCGATGGCGACGGAAACGCACGAGGAAGCCGGCTCCCGGTGAATATCAATGGTTCGCACATCCATGACAACCTCCCCGGAGCGCTGCCGGGCGTCGGCATAGCTCCCGTGTCCTTTTACGACCTGGTCTTTCCTGCTCTCGCACGGGCGGCCGGTGATTGCTTCGCGGGCCGTTAGGGCGCGATCCCGCTGAGCGCCGCGGTAACGCACGCGCGGTGGGCGGGGCGCCCTTGCGCTGCGTCAGCGGAGATATTCATGAAATCCGCCGCCAGAAAAAGTCTGGCAAAGTCTGGAAAAACCTGACTCAATGCTCATCATTATTGAGTATGCTTTGTATTGTTGAGTATAGATCGATGATTTTGAGCGGTCAACCAAGGGGCGAGGGCGTGCAGAAGGGCGTGATCGCCGGAGCAGGTCATGACGCCGGGCATTTCCTTGCGGCTTGGGTCTTGAGCCGCGAGCCGTCGAAGCTGGCGGATGCGCAGATTCCCTTGAACGAGGTAACGAGGTAACTGGATAGAAACCCCCCATGAATAAAGGCATACAGTCGATCGAGCTGGGTTTTCTGCTGCTGGACGCCTTGCTCGAAGCCGGCGAGCCGACGCCGATGAGCCGTCTCGCGGCGAGCGCCGGGATGACGACGAGCAAGGCACGCGCTTACCTGATCAGCCTGATGAAGACCGGCCTCGTGACGCAGGTCGGCGAGGCGGGGCCCTATGAGCTTGGACCATCGGCCATCCGCCTGGGGATGGAAGCGCTGCGTCGCGTCGATGCGATGCAGACGGCGCGGCGCGTGATGGCCGAACTCGATCAGACGACGCATTTGCCGGCCGTCCTGACGATGTGGAACGGCAACGATGCCACGATCGTCGCGCAGAACGAAGGGCTGCGCGATTTCCCCGTCGATTTCCGGGTGGGGCGGGCGCTTTCCGCGTTGACCCGTACGGCAGCCGGCCGGGTTTTCATCGCTTATCTGCCGCAGGCCTGGACCGCGGCGCAGGTGCGGCGCGAGCTTGCCGGGAATCCGCGGCATGACGATACGCGTCACATCACCGCGCGCTATCTGAAAGAGCAGATCGCGTTGGTGCGAGAGAACGGCATGGCCGTCGTGGACGGGTTTCGCGTTTCCCCCGGCATCCTCCTCGACGGCTACTCCGCGATCGCCGTGCCGGTCGTCGATCAGGTCCAGCGGCGCTGCTTCGCCGTATCGATCATCTTCAATCGCGACAGCGATGCGGCGCAGCGCGCAGCGTACCTGTCCGCTGCGCAACAGGCACTGAGCCATACCGTGCCGGCCTTTCCCTTGACCGCCTGACGGCGTCTCCGGCGTTAGCACCGCCGGTTTGTTCGAACCGGCTGATCGACCTCCTGCGCGCATCGCACGGCTTCGCCGGGAGTCCGGATGCGACGCATGCCTCCTGTCGATGAGGGAGGTGGCGAGAGCCTGCCTCCTACCTCGATGGGATGCCGCGCAAGCGCCGATCGCGCTACGCTGCTCCAAATCACAAAAGGCCCAGCGTGTTGGGCCGGACGGAGACAGTCCCCATGCGTAGCTGGACCACCCGGGCGCGTGCTGTCGACGCGCGCCTGTCGATCGAGGTGATCGAATCGTTGACGCGCTCGCTCGGCACGCCTGCCTGCACGCGCACGATACTCGATGCGTTGAACCGGTTTGCGACGGTCGATCATTGCGCTTTATTCGTTCGACTGCGCGACAACGATCTACGCATGCTCGCCACCGAGAGCCGCGTATCGCGTTCGAACGCGGCCCGCGCGGCAATGCATTACATGAGCGAAATGCATCTGTACGACGCAGGCAACGACGCGTCGATTGCGATTCGCGAGACTGGCTGCGAATCGGTTCATCTCCGGTACCGGACGCGCGAAGAGGTGACCAACGCGCGTTATCGTTCGGCGTGCTACGAGCACGTTGGCATCGAGGACCGGCTCACGATGTCGAATCAGCATGCGGGCGGTACGGCAACGTTGCTCCACTGCTATCGCGACCAGAGCACCGGGCGATTTTCCGACGCGGAGCTCGAAGCGCTTACGCAGGTCGCGCCGCTCTTCCTCGCGTTCGCGCAGGCGCACGCCAGATTCACGATCCCCCGCGATATCCCGATCTCGCGCTGGCGGGAATCGCTCGACCATAACGCCGGCGTGGCGCTGTCGTCGCGCGAACTGGACGTCTGTTCGAGTCTGCTGAGCGGCCGCACGCTGGCGGACACCGGCCAGAAGCTCGGCATCAGCATCAACACGGTCATTACCTACAGCCGCAGGGCGTACGCCAAGCTCGGCGTGGGGTCCGTCCGGGAACTGCACGACCGCTTGATTCGGGCCGGCGAAACGGCCTGCGCCTGATGATCGACGCATGCTGAACGCCGGCTTGAACGAATGAAGCGGCGTTCGACAAGTACGACACAAAAAACGAAAAACACCTATTGGAGACACCGACGTGAACATCGCTCTATCGGATGAAGGAAGCGAAAGCCGGCAAGACCGTGAGGATCGGCTGTACCGCAAGATCACGCTGCGGATCGTGCCATTTCTGTTCATTTGCTACCTTGTTTCATTCCTCGACCGGATCAACATCGGCTTTGCCCATCTCGAGATGACGCGCGACCTGCGCATCAGCGAGGCAGCGTACGGTCTCGGCGCGGGGATCTTCTTCATCGGCTATGTGCTGTTCGAAGTACCCAGCAATCTGTTGCTGGCAAAAATCGGCGCAAGGCGGACGTTCTGCCGGATCATGGCGTGCTGGGGCATCGTGTCGGCTTGCACGATGTTCGTTCAGACCGCGTGGCAACTCAACGTACTGCGATTTCTGCTCGGGGCATTCGAGGCCGGTTTCTTCCCGGGGATCGTCCTGTACCTCACGTACTGGTTTCCGCCGAGGCGCCGCGCTACGGTCGTCTCATGGTTCTTCGCCGGTGCGGCGCTGGCCGGCATGCTGGGTGGCCCACTTTCCGGCTGGATCATGCACGGCATGGCGGGTGCGCACGGCCTGCGCGGCTGGCAATGGATGTTCCTGCTCGAAGGCATACCGGCCGCACTGTTGGGCGTGGTGGCCTTCTTTCTCCTCGTCGACCGCCCGGAGCAGGTGAGTTGGCTCACTGACGACGAAAACTCGGCGCTGCGGCAGGCGTTGTCAGCCGAGCAGCAGGAAAAGCGCGCGGTTTCCGCCGCTTCGGTGTTCGACGCCTTTCGCAGCGTGCGTCTCTACTGGTGCGCCTTCATCTATTTTGCGCTCGCCTGCGGTTCCTACGCGATCAGTCTCTGGCTTCCCGTGATGCTCAGGGAGGCCGGCGTCAAGGACGTGCTGATGATCGGGATGTACAGCGCCATTCCGTACGGTATCGGCGCGCTCGGTATCGTGCTGATATCGATGCACTCGGATCGCCGGGCGGAGCGGCGTTTGCACTTCACCGTGTGCTCGCTCGCCGGCTCGGCCGCGTTGATGGTCGTTGCGGCCTTCGGCGCCAGCCTGGGTGTGGCCGGGACGCTGGCCACGCTCAGCATTGCGGTCGTGTTCATCTATGCGGCGATTCCGATCTTCTGGTCGATGCCACCGATGTTTCTGTCCGGGAAGGCTGCTGCCGCAGGCATTGCCCTGGTGAGCAGTCTTGGTTCGCTGGGCGGCTTCGCGAGCCCATGGCTGATCGGGCTGATCGCGACCCGCACGGGGCGGCTGGGAGACGGTCTGTATGTGATGGCGGCGCTGATGATCGTCAGCGGGTTGTCGGTGCTGATTGCGCTGCCGCACGCAACGCGGCTCCGGAAGGCGCTGGCCTGAAACCATTCAAAAAATCATTGGAGACGCACGTGAAAAAAATATATATAGGAATGCTACTGACATTTGCTTCGATGGGCGTCGCCCGTGCGCAAAGCAGCGTCACTTTGTACGGCATCATTTCCGTTTCGATGGAGGCCGTGAACAACGCCGGCGGATCGTCCAACTACCAGATGGTAGGCGGCGTACCCCAGCCCAGCCGGTTCGGCTTCAGGGTCAGAGAGGACCTCGGCGGCAAAAGCGCGGTTATCGCCACGCTGGAAAACGGGTTCGACAACGTCAGCGGGAAGCTGGGCCAGGGCGGCAGGCTGTTTGGCCGGCAGGCATGGGTCGGGCTGACCAATCCGCAATGGGGGACGCTCACTGCGGGGCGGCAGTACGACGCGTTCTGGGATTATTTCACCTCGATGGCAACACTGGTCGGCAATATCGGGCAGGTGGACCATCCCGGCGACGCCGACAATCTCATTGGAACATGGCGATACAGCAATTCGATCAAGTACGTCACGCCCACGTACCGCGGCCTCAATGCGGAGGTGTTGTACGCGTTCAGCAACGCGGCGGGGGCGTTCGGCATCAATCGCGCGTATAGCGTGGGTGCAGGCTACCAGACCGATCGTTTCAGGATCGCCGTTGGCTATGTCCAGATCGATCAGCCGGGCATGGCTAATCCCAACGGCGCAGTGAGCAACGATTATGGCGGCGCGCCGTTCCTGCTGTTTCGAAACAGCCCGCTGAATCCGTCTGTGGGCGTGCAACGGCAGCGCAACTATGGAATTGGCGGTTACTACGATTTCGGCAACGGTTTACGGTGGGCCGCGCTGATCGATCAGGTGCATTTTACGTATCTCGATCAATCCAGTTTCACGTTGACGAACTACGACACCTCATTTTCCTACCAATTTACGCCGAGCCTTTCTGTTCTGGGCGGCTACATTTATTCGCATGGCCGATACGGCGGCCTTGATGCCCGCTCGCACTGGAATACGGCTGTGCTGAGCCTCGACTACTACCTGTCGAAGCGCACCGATATCAGCCTGACCAACAATTTCCAGCGTGGTTCAGGGAACCTTGCGACCGCCGGCTTCTATCTGAATGCGCCTTCTACGAGTGGCACGCAGAACGTCGTGATGCTCGGGCTGCGGCACAAATTCTAGCCGATACCACGCTATCGGAAGAAGTTTGCCGGCGCGCTGGCCGTGTCACGTTATCCCCTTGAAAAAGCATGCTGTTCGTCACGTCGGATGAATGGTTTGTCACCACCGCTTGATGACATGAGTGCATGTCTTGGAACGGTATGCTTAATTCTACTCAGCATCATCCTTGCAACGTCGAACGGCTCTGAGTTCAGGTCGTTCCATGCAATCAGTCGACAAGCCGTCATATCAGAGGATCGAGTTTATGCAACAAGCTGCCTCAACCGTGTTTCCGCCGAAGCTGACGCTCTACTACAGTCCCAAGGCCTGTTCGCTGGCTTCACACATTGCGCTTGAAGAATCGCGACTGCCTTATGAAGCGGTATCCGTCGATATCCGCGCTGGCGAGAACGTCGGCCCGGACTATCTGAAGATCAACCCGGGCGGCATCGTGCCGGCGCTCGTTGCGGGAGACGCTGTAATTACCGAGTCGCAGGCCATTCTGGCGTATATCGCTGACCTCGCCCCGGAGAGCGGGCTCATACCTCGTCCCGGCACCCGTGTTCGAGCAAAGGCGCACGAGTGGATGAACTGGATTTCCAGCAGCCTGCACGTCACGTATCGATCGATCTTCAGACCCCAGGCTTATGCGGGCGAGAGCCCGGATGCGATTGCCGCGGTGCGGGAGCACGCAGGAAAGAAGCTGGCGAAGATGCTCGTCGAGATCGAGAGGCGATTGGGCGATGCGCCCTATGGGCTCGGCGAGGACTTCTCGGTGGTCGACGCTTACCTGTTCGTGTTCTATCTGTGGAGCTTCGACGAGCGAATCCAGGCGGAGCTGCCGGAGCGGCCCCGGTACGCCGCGCTTGCCGCGCGCGTTTGGGCACGTGATGCGGTCCGTGTGGCGGTTACGCGCGAACGGGCAGTGCGCGCCTACGAACTGCCGCCGCAATTCGCGTCTGATCCGGTGACCGAAGAATGAGCCTCTACGCGCTGCAGAAAGCGATCTACGAGGTCAACCGCGACGTCAACGCGATGACACGCTACCGCGCAAACCCACCTGTATTTGCCGAGGGTTACGAACTGACAGTGGAAGAGGCGGCGGCGTTGAGCGAGCCGGATATCGGTTTGCTGTACATACTGGGAGTAAACGGTCAACTGCTGATGCACTTTGCTGCGGCCTGTGGCTACGAGTGGAATGCGTATATCGACGCAATGAAACACGGTCTCGAGGTACACGGCCCGGTCCGCGAAGGACTATACGCAAAGAAAGGAGTACGGCGATGAGTCTTGTTTTTGTCGGGGTCTGCAGCCATGGGCCGGGCATCACGGCGCGCAGCGAGCGTGCGGACCCGGACCAGTATGCACGCCTGCAAGCCGGATATGCGCGCATGAAACGCGCGCTGGAAGACGCGCGGCCCGACGCGCTGGTGATCATCGCCGCAGAGCACTTTGCCAACTTCTTCATGAACAACATGCCGTCGTTTGCGATAGGCATGGCGCAGCACTATGAAGGTCCGATTGAAGACCCGGAGTGGTTGCGCATTGCTCGCCGGAACGTGCCGGGAAGCACGGCGATTTCGCGCAAGCTGATCGACGGTGTGATGCAGGAGGTCGACGTCAGCTATTGCGAGGAGTGGAAGTTCGATCACGGCGTGATGGTGCCGTTGCACCACCTGACACCCGATTATGGCTTGCCGGTCATTCCCGTCAACATCAATTGCCAGTGCCCGCCGATGGCGCCGTTGCATCGCGCTTACGCCCTTGGCGAGGCGATTCGTCACGCCGCGGAAGGTATGTCTGAACGTATCGCGGTGATCGGAACCGGCGGTATCTCTCACTGGCCGTGCACACCCGATTCCGGAACGATCAACGAGGCTTGGGATAGGGATTTTCTCGAGCGATGGATGCGCAACGATCGCGCCGCATTGCTCGAATACTCCGATGAGGAAATCTACCGGGAAGGTGGTCAGGGCGGCTACGAAATACGCACCTTCATTGCGGCGGCGGGTGCGGCGCACGGCTCGCGCGGCGATATCTGGTGTTACGAACCCATTCCCGCGTTTTCCTGTGGATGCACGATAGGCGTGATGAATCTCGATCACGCATAGCGATCTGGAAAGACCGTTTTTGCGCGGTCGAATTTCAACAAACTGGAGATGACACAATGTTTTTGAAGAATTGCTGGTACGTAGCGGCCTGGAGCCATGAGCTGATCGACGACGCGCTGGTGGGAAAGACCTTGCTCAACGAGAAAGTGCTGCTTTACCGGGGGCGCGACGATAACGTGGTGGCGATCGAGGATCGCTGCTGTCACCGGGGCGCGCCGCTGTCGCTTGGCCGGCTGGAAGGGAACTGCGTGCGCTGCATGTACCACGGGCTGCTGTTCGACAATACGGGCGCCTGTGTCCAGATTCCGGGGCAGGAATCGATTCCTCCGAGTCTCAAGGTAAAGAGCTATCGCGTTGTCGACACCGGGCACCTTGTCTGGATCTGGATGGGCGATCCCGCATTGGCCGACGAAGCCGCGATTCCGGACTTCGAGTACCTAAAGAAACCCGAGTGGCACGGTATGCCGGATTATCTGCACTATGACGCGAACTATCTGCTGATCGCGGACAATCTCGCCGACTTCAACCATGTTTCGTACGTTCATACGAACACGCTCGGCGGCTCCGAACGTTATGCCGTCGAACACGAGCAGAGCCCGCTGGAAAAGCGCGACGACGGTTTCAAGCTGACCAAGTGGCACATGAACAGCGACTTGCCGCCGTTCGTCAAGAAAGTCGAAAAGAAGATGGGCAAGGTGGACCGCTGGAATACGGTGGAAATGAAGGTGCCTGCTTTCTTCTATCTCGAGTCAGGCTTCTCGCCGGCCGGCAATGGACTCAAAGAAGGCAACCGTGACGGTGTGATCGAGTTCCGGAATTTCCAGGCGATGACGCCCGAGACCGACAAGACCACCCACTTTTTCTGGGTGTACATGCACAACCAGAAAAAAGACATCGACCTGATTTCGCATTCGTTGCATGCGAGCATTCTGGAAGGCTTCTACGAGGACAAGCTCATCATCGAGACGCAGCAGAAGGTACTCGACGCGGACCCGCAATTCAAGTTGAAGGCAATCGCCGCGGATGCGCCGCTGTCGCACCTGCGATGGCTCATCGAGAAGCGCGTCAAGGAAGAAAGTCTCAAGGTCTGAGCCGCGCGTATTCGGCGGTTTGAACCATGGCGGACGGCGAAGCGACGTGCACGCCGCCTCGCCTTCGCGGTACCCCAGGATGATGATCCGATGAAAAAGATACAGGTTGTGATTGAGCGGCGCACGGACGAGGCGAAAGACGTCGTGAGCCTTGTGCTGCGCCGGCCGGACGGCGAAAACTTGCCGGCATTTTCTCCAGGCGCGCATATCGATCTATTTTTGCCCAACGGAATGACGCGCCAATATTCGCTTATCGGCGACTGCGGCGACTGCGACGAAACGGATCGCTACGAGATAGCCGTCTCGAAGGCTGCCAATAGCCGTGGCGGGTCACTATGCGTGCATGTGGCGTTGAACGAAGGCAACGCGCTTGAGATCAGCGAGCCGCGTAACAACTTTCCGCTGCAACCCGGGCACGACACGTTTCAGTTCATTGCCGGCGGCATTGGCATTACGCCGATTCTTTCGATGATCCGCCACTGCGAACGCCGCGGCTGGCCGTGGCGCCTGCTGTATCTGGCGCGCAGTCGCGCACACGCGGCCTTCCATGGGGAGCTCAGCGCGTTTGGCCCCGACCGTGTACGCTTTCATTTCGACGATGAAGCAGGGTTCCTGTTCGACTTCGCACACACTTCGTTCATCGTGGAGTCCGGCGTGCCGATCTACTGTTGCGGCCCGGCGCCTGTCATGAAAGCGGTGGAGGATTTCGCGTTGAGCCATCCGGACAACGCGGCCTTTTTCGAATGGTTTTCGCCTCCCGTGGAAAGTGGGGCGGGCGGGGTGGCCACCGGGTTCGACATCAGGCTTCAGCGCAGCGGGCAAGTCCTGCACGTACCCGAGGACAGAACAATCCTCGACGTGCTCGAAGAGCACGGGTATGCGTTACCCTGTTCGTGCCGCGAAGGGATGTGCCGCACCTGCGAAACAGGCGTGATAGACGGTGTGCCGGATCATCGCGATTACGTGCTGTCCGGCGGCGAACGCGCAGCAGGCCGCACCATGATGATATGTGTATCGAGGGCGAAAAGCCCCATGCTCGTACTTGACGTTTAAAGCCACGGTTCAAAGGACATCGGAATGGAATTCGACTACGACCTGTTTGTGATCGGGGCGGGCTCCGGCGGAGTACGGCTGAGTCGCGTAGCGGCTTCGTATGGCGCGCGGGTGGCGATCGCGGAGGACAGTCTTGTGGGTGGAACCTGCGTGATTCGCGGCTGTGTTCCGAAGAAACTGCTTGTCTATGCGTCGCACTTCCCACATGAGGTGGAAGACGCCGCGGGCTACGGCTGGTCGTACCCACCGGGTACTTTCTCATGGCCCGCACTGATCGCGGCGAAGAATCGGGAGATTGCCCGTCTCAATGGCGTGTATATATCGCTGCTCGAGCAATCGGGCGTGCAACGGTATGACGGCCGTGCAACGGTTGCCGATATCCACACCGTGGAAGTGGCGGGGCACCGCGTCAGCGCGCGTCACATTGTGATTGCTACCGGTGCGAGGCCCGTGCTGCCGGCCGTCCCGGGCATTGAACATGCCATCACGTCGAATGAGGCGCTTGATCTGGCATCCCAGCCCAGGCGAGTCGCGGTGGTGGGCGCCGGCTATATTGCAGTCGAGTTCGCGGGCATATTCAACGGCCTGGGTACGCAGGTCGACCTGTGGTATCGAGGCCGGCAGATTCTGCGGGGGTTCGACGAAGACGTCCGCGAGGCGCTGGCGGGCGCGATGACCCGCCAGGGCATCTCGATTCGAACCGAGACCGGTGTACTCGGCTTGGAGAAGCATCCGGACGGAACGATCGAACTGCTGTTCGAGGGCGGCGTGCACGGGCGCTACGACGCGGTACTGTATGCAACGGGTCGGGTGCCGAACAGCGCGCACCTGGGGCTCGAGGAGGTGGGCGTTGCGCTTGACAGCAACGGCGCCGTCGAGGTCGACGAATATTCGGCAACGAGCGTGCCGTCGATTCACGCGATCGGTGACGTGACCGCGCGTCCGCAATTGACGCCGGTTGCCACGCGCGACGCAACGCTGCTCGCCGCGACGCTGTTCGGTAACGTGCGGCGCGCGGTGGATCACGAGTATGTTCCGTCGGCCGTTTTCAGCACACCGGAAGTCGCGACGGTCGGCCTCACCGAAGAGGCGGCGCGTGAACGCTACCACGCGGTCGACATCTTCAAGACCTCGTTCAAGGCACTGCGCCACACGTTATCGGGCCGTGACGAACGCACGCTGATGAAGCTCGTTGTCGATCGCAGTAGCCAGAAAGTGGTGGGGGCGCACATGGTCGGACGCGATGCGGCGGAGATCGTCCAGGGTATCGCGATTGCGGTTAAGGCCGGAGTGACCAAAGCGCAGTTCGACGAGACGATCGGGATTCACCCAACTGTTGCCGAAGAGTTTGTCACGATGCGTTAGTTCGTGGCCGCAGAAGACGCTACCCATGTCTCTGACTTTCAAAGCGTCGGAGCCTTGCGGCGCACCCCCCCACACTCAGCCCCCTCTGATTCCACGCCCGATCTTTGCGAACGACACCAGCATCGCCGTCAATGCCGCTGCAATCGGCGACAACGGCGGGCTGGCGCGATGGACGATGCAGATCGTGTAGACCTTCTGCTGTTCGCGGATCGGAATGCGTGCCAGGCCGTCGCGCATCAGGCTGTGCGTCAATACCGCTTGCGGCAGGGGCGCGAGCAGATCGGTGCGGGCGATCAGCGACAGTGTGTCGAACAACGAGTCACACACCACGGCGACATTTGGCTGGCCGAGCCCTGCCTCGGCGAACAGGTCCAGGATGCTGCTGCCGGGCGCGCCGAGACTGTCCGCTACCCCCGTGATAACCCATTCGCAATCGACCAGTTCCTTGATCGAGCGGCTCTTCGCAAGCGGGTGATCGCGTCGGCCAACGATCGACGGTTCAGTCGGGAATAGCGGAATGATGTGCAGCCCGGTCGCGTCGAAAGGCTCCGGTACCGGCGTGATGGCGATATCGAGCTGACCTGAGCGTACCGCCGGCAATAACGAATGTGACAGGCCGTGCGTGACGTGAAGCCGTGCCCGTGGATAGCGGCGGCGAAACTCGGGCAGCACGGCCGGCACCAGATGAATCGATGGCGCGGGGGACACACCGACATCCACCTCGCCAACTTCGTCGCCGCGCAACTGGTTCAGATCCGCTTCGGCGCGGTCGCATTCGCGCAGGATGATCGCAGCGTGATCGAGCAGGCGTTCGCCGAATGCAGTGAGTGCGACCCCGCGCGAAGTACGAACGAACAGTGACGCCTGCACCGACGCCTCCAGTTTGGACACGCTTTTGGTGAGCCCCGCCTGCGACACGCCGAGCGCGCGTGCGGCCGCGCGCACCCCGCCCTGATTCACGATTGCCGTGAAATCGCGTAATTGCTGCAATGTCATGTCGGTACTCCGTGCGGCGAAAGTGATCGCTAAAGGCGAACATGATAGCTAAAAAAGGCTTTCCTGGTTATCTCCAAGATGACACGATTCAGTCAGACAGAAACCCGCGCAGTCGGGGCACGCCCACCCAGGAGCGAACTGGACAGACCCCTTCAGGAGGTTGGAGACATGCAGGAATTGTTTAAACACCGTCGCGTGATTTTTGCGTCGACGATCGGTAACGTGCTGGAGTGGTACGACTTCATCGCATTCGGTTATCTGATGGGTGTGATCTCACGCCACTTCTTTCCGGCCACGGCCGGATCGTCGGCCACTCTTCTGACCGCGGCGACATTCGGCGTTTCGTTCGTAGCGCGTCCGGTGGGCGGCATCGTGCTGGGTATCTATGCCGACCGCGCGGGGCGTAAGGCTGCACTGTTGCTGGTCATCGCGATGATGACCGTGGCAACCGCCCTGATCGGCCTTGCGCCGACCTACGCGCAGGCCGGCGTGGTAGCGACCGTCATCATGGTGTTTGCCCGAATTCTGCAGGGCATTTCGGCCGGTGGGGAGTTCGGCAGCGCGACCTCGATGCTGGTCGAATCCGCGCCTGCGAACCAGAAGGGCCTGTTCGGCAGTTTTCAGATGTTTGCACAGGCGGTGGCCGGGGTTCTTGCGTCGCTCGTCGGCGTGCTGATCACGCAGGGCCTCACGCTGGCGCAACTGGAGTCATGGGGCTGGCGGCTGCCGTTCCTGTTAGGGCTGCTGATCGGACCCGTCGGCCTCTATATCCGCAACCGGGTGGACGAACCCGAGCTGTTTCGCGTGACGCGGGAACGCGAGCCTGGCCTGCCGTTCGGGCAACTGCTGCGGACTTACTGGCGCGAAATCGTGATCGCGAGCGGCTTGGTGGCGGGCACCACCATCATGCAGTTCGTCTTCAACATTTATATGCCGACCTACGCGGTGCAGTACCTGCAGATGCCGCCGAGCACGCCGTTCGTCGTGATCGCGATATCGGGGGTGGTGCGCATTCTGGCATGTCCCGCATTCGGTGCCTTGTCTGACCGGGTCGGACGCAAGAGCGTGCTGGCGTGGGGCTTCGTGTTCAGCCTGGTCGCTGTGTGGCCGTGCTTTGCGTGGCTGAAGGCCGACCCGGTGATGAGCACGCTGCTTGCGATCGAATTGCTGTTCGGCGTGCTCGGCGCGGCGGTGCTTGGCCCGCTCTCTACCGCGCTCGCGGAGATGTTCCCCGTGAGTGGACGCTCCAGCGGTCTGTCGGTCAGCTACAACCTGTCGACCACTGTTTTCGGCGGTTTTACGCCTCTCATTGTGACGGGCCTGATTGTCGCCACCGGTGACCGGATGGCCCCGGCGTATTACGTGATTTTCGGTGTCCTGCTTGGTCTCGCCGCTGCGTTGGCGTTACCTGGCGCGGCCGCGAGCCCAACGGCGCGAGACGCGCCGCAACATGGCTGACGCGGCTCGGGCGTCGAACTCAACTCTCTCCAATTTGCAAGGAAATGACTCCATGAATATGACAGGCGGACAAGCGCTTGCGCAGCAACTCGTGCGCGAAGGAATCACCGACATTTTTGGCATTCCGGGTGTCCAGCTCGACTGGGCGGTGGAAGCCCTGCGTCAGCAGAGCGACCGGATCCGCTACTGGGTGCCGCGTCATGAACAGGCCACCGCGTATATGGCCGACGGTTACGCGCGCACGACCGGGCGCATCGGCGTCAGCATGGTCGTGCCTGGCCCGGGGCTGCTCAATGCGATGGCGGGACTATCCACCGCCTACGCTTGCAATTCACGGGTACTGGCCATTACCGGCAATATTCATTCGAGCGGGCTCGGCCGCGGCTATGGGCTGTTGCACGAAATCCCGAATCAGACCCAGGTGCTGGCCAGCGTCACGAAATGGCAAGGCAGTGCGGCGGTGCCGCAAGCCATTCCAGGACTCGTGCGCGAAGCAGTGAAGCAGTTGCGCAGCGGTCGGCCGCGCCCGGTCGGTATTGAAATTTCGCATGACGTACTGAGTGCGAGCGCCGATATCGCGCTCATCGATCCGCCTGCGAACGAGGACGATGCCGGCCGAGTGCGGCCTGATCCAGTCGCCATTGCCCAGGCCGCTGGACTTCTCGAGCGCGCACGCTTTCCCGTGATCTACGCAGGCGGCGGCGTGCTGGCCGCTGGCGCGAGCGAGGCACTGCGCCGTTGTGCGGAAAAATTGCAGGCCCCGGTCGTACTCGACGATAACGCGCAAGGCGCCTTGTCGAGCCGGCACCCGCTTGCGCTGAATACACTCGGCGGCCGCGCCGTGTTCCCGCATGCCGACGTGGTGCTGGTGGTGGGCAGCCGCTTTCTGGACATCATGACGCCTGCACCGTCGTGGCCGGGCGCGGGTATTCGCTACATCTATCTGAACGCCGACGCGGCCGACTGGTCGGCGCCACGTGCCCCAGGTCTCGGTATCGGCGCCGATGCCCGGCTCGGTCTCGAAGCGTTGTGTGACGAACTGAGCGGCGTGCGCCGCGCGCCCCCGGCCGACCTTGACATCGTGCGCGCCTGGGCACAGCGTCAGGCAGACGAAATCGAGCCGCAGAGTGCGTACACGCGCGCGCTGCGCAGCGCGATTCCGGACGACGGCATCCTCGTGAACGAACTGACGCAGGTCGGCTATTTCGCGCGGCTGATGTATCCGGTGTACCAGCCAGGCACGTTCATCACGCCGGGCTATCAGGGCACGCTCGGCTATGGGTTTGCCACTGCGCTCGGCGCGGCTGTCGGCAACCCTGATCGTGCGGTGGTCAGCATCAACGGTGACGGCGGCTTCGGCTGGAACATGCAGGAGCTGGCGACGGCGCGCAAATATGGCGTGGGCCTCGTCACGGTCGTGTTCAACGACGGCCATTTCGGCAATGTGCGTACGATCCAGAAACAGACCTTTGGCGAGAACATCGCGGTCGAACTGTGCAACCCGCATTTCGACCGGCTGGCCTCTGCCTTCGATCTCGATTTCGAGCGCGTGACCAATCCGCAGCAGCTCGAAGGGGCGGTACGCAATGCAATTGCCGCACGTGCACCTGTGGTGATCGAAGCGCAGGTCGGCGAGATGCCGAGTCCCTGGCATCTGTTCCGCCTCAAGGCGCCACTCAAGCTGGCTGGCCGTGAAGCGCCACCCAATCCGCTTGGCGAACCGGCCAAGGCGGCATAAGGGGAAGGGCGTGGAAAACTTCGATACTTTCTATTGTGACGGCGGCTGGATTCCCGTTGCCGGGCGCGCCAGGCTCGCGGCCTTCGACCCGTGCACCGAGCGTCAATTTGCTTCGATTGCCGTGTGTGACGCGGACGATGTGGATGCAGCGGTAGCCGCGGCGCGGCGCGCGTTCGATGCGTGGTCTGCCACGCCGGTCGCGCAGCGCTGCGCGGCATTGAACCGCGTGCGTGATGGCATTGCGCGCCAGGTCGATGGCTTCGCCGCCGATCTCGCCCAGGAGATCGGCGCACCGCTATGGGTGTCGCGGCAGATGCAGGTGCCGATGCCCTTGCGTAATCTCGAACTGGCGATCGAGGCGATCACTTCGATGGCGCTTGAAACACGCGTCGGCCATTCGCTTGTCGTGCGTGAAGCCGTGGGTGTGGTGGCGGCCATCACGCCGTGGAATTTCCCGTTGCATCAGATTGTCGCGAAGGTTGGCGCGGCGCTCGCCGCCGGTTGCACGGTTGTTCTCAAGCCTAGCGAGCTGGCGCCGCTGGCTGCCCGGCGCTTTGCCTCGATCGTTCACGAAGCCGGCTTGCCGCCGGGCGTATTCAATCTCGTATGGGGGGATGGGCCGGGGACGGGCGCCGCGTTGGCGGCCCATTCCGGGGTCGACATGGTGAGCTTCACTGGGTCGGTAGCGGGCGGGCGTGCGGTGGCGCGTGTGGCCGCCGACTCTGTAAAAAAAGTGGCGCTTGAGTTGGGCGGAAAGTCGGCCACGATCCTGCTCGACGACGCGCCGCTCTCCGACGCGGTGTCGACCGTGCTGCGCCAGTGCTTTACGAATAGCGGCCAGATTTGCGCGGCACAGACGCGGTTGCTGGTGCCCGATGCTCTTCTGGATGAAGTCGAAGCCTTATGTGCACAACACACCCGGGACTGGATCGTAGGCAATCCTGATGGTCAGGAAACGAGGATCGGACCAGTCTCCAACCGCCGTCAGTTCGAGAGCGTGCAACGGCATATTGACACCGCACTGTCTCAAGGTGCGCGGCTCGTGGCCGGCGGTGCCGGTCGTCCCAATGGTTGTGAACAGGGCTATTTCGTGCGGCCGACCGTGTTTTCCGCCGTGACGTCAGACATGGCGTTGGCGCGTGAGGAGGTCTTTGGTCCCGTGCTGGCGCTGATGAGCTACGCAGATGAAGAAGAAGCGGTGGCAATCGCCAACAGTACGCCCTATGGACTGTCGGGCGGCGTATGGAGTGCCGATGTGCAGCGAGCGCTCGGCATTGCCCGGCGCCTGCGTACCGGACAGGTCATCGTCAATGGCGCGCCACAGAATCTCGCCGCGCCGTTCGGCGGCTATCGGCAATCGGGCATCGGACGCGAAAACGGCCGTTACGGTGTCGAGGAATTTTTCGAGTTGAAGGCAATTCAGGGAGGATGTACTCATGCGTGATACCAGCGAAACGGCGCTGCGGCTACCGGCCCACATCCACGCGACGAAACCGTATCAGCCGGGCAAGCCGATTGACGCTTTGGCGCGTGAAATAGGCGTTGAGCCTGAGACGATCGTCAAGCTGGCATCGAACGAAAATCCGCTCGGCATGAGCGACGCCGCCCGTGCCGTTCTGATGGATGCCGGCACCGAACTGGCCCGGTATCCCGACAACGATTGCCACGCATTGCTCGATGCGTTGTCGCGCAGGTTCGACGTGCCTGCCGGCTACCTGGTGCCGGGCAACGGTTCGGAGTGCGTGCTGGGATTGGCGGCCACTGCGTTTCTTGAACCCGGTCGCAATGCTGTCTACGCGCAGTACTCGTTCCAGGCGTTCGTCAACGCCGTGCAGCGCACCGGCGCTTCACACAAGGTGGTGCCGGCACAGAACCACGGCTGCGATCTGGACGCGATGCTCGCCGCCCTTGATGACAATACCGGACTTGTCTACCTCGCCAATCCAGGTAATCCAACCGGCTCGTTCGTGTCGGGCGCAGCGCTCGAGCGTTTTATTGCCGAAGTACCGAGCCACATTCCTGTGCTGCTCGATGAGGCGTATAGCGAGTATTTGCCGCTCGACGACCGCTATGACAGTCTGGCATGGGTGCGGCGCTTTCCCAATCTGATCGTGACCCGAACCTTCTCGAAGGCGTATGGACTGGCCGGGCTGCGAGTTGGATACGGTGTTGCGCAACCTTCGTTGGCGGCCTTGCTGAACCGCATCAGACCTGCCTTTGTGGTGACGGCTCTGGCAGAGCGCGCAGCGGTCGCGGCACTTAACGACGAGGCTTTTCTGGCGCGCAGTTGCGCTGAGAACCACAAAGGGTTGGTCCAATTCTATGCGGGCTTCGACTCGCTAGGCTTGCACTACCTGCGCTCGCACGCGAACTTCGTTCTGGTTCGGGTTGGCGATACGGCCGCGGTCAACGCAAAGTTATTGCGTCAAGGTGTGATCGTAAGACCGGTGGGGGTGTATGGCCTGCCGGAATGGCTGAGGATTTCGGTCGGCACCGAAGCGGAGAACGCACGATGCCTGGCTGCATTGAGAACCGCGCTGGAAGCTTGACTTAGCCGCGGGGTATGTCGTTCGCAAGCATCGCTTGCCGCCTCGGCGATTCCGATAAAACGCGCCGCGCTTACGCCTCGTCTTCCGGGCGCACCCGATGACCGGATGCCCATTGCGCCAGATCGCGTTTCGATCTCCTGACGATGCTCGAGGCCTACACGATCAACGCGGCCTACGCGCTGCGTTTTGGCGACTGCACGGGTTCGCTCGAAGCGGGCAAGGACGCGAGCTTTGCGATACTCGACCGCAATCCGCTGTTGCACCCGGTCGAGATGCTGACGCAGGCGCGCGTGGTTCAGACGTGCTTCCGGGGCGAAGTGGTGTACGCGGAGGCGGGCACGGCACACTGAGCGTCTGCGGAAAGTGCTCGCCCGAGACGGGCGAGCACCTGTTGCTCTCTGCGATTACAGGCTCGCAGCTTGTTCAAACGGTATCGCGAATGCGGAGTCGGGGCAGGTTTCGATGAAGCTTGCCATTTTGCGCTGCAACTCCTCCGGGGCAAGCCACGGATAGGAAAACCGGCTCTGCAGCGCGTTCAATTTTTCAGCATGCGGGTCGGCGAGCGCGTCCATCCGTTCGATATGAATGTGCAACTGGACAATCATGTCCCCCTTGCCTGCGTCGGCCGAAAAGCGCCAACGGTACGTACCCTTTCCAATTCGAAGCGATTCGGTCGCCTTCTCCCGCATGATCACAAGCCATGGCATCTCGCATGTCCGGCTCCCGTTCAGGTGCGGCTCGATACATAGATAGTAAGTACGACACCGGTCAAAGCGCTCGCCGAAGTCGGCCACCAACGTTTTGGCGATCGCGGGAGCGCCTGTCACCACGCGAGGAAAATCGATGTCGTCGGTTGCGATCGAAAACGTCAGTTCGGCGTCTGCGGCAAAACATTCGGATATCAACGCCGGCTGGTTCAGGTCCTTGGCGCGCAGATAGCACTCCAGCAGCGAGCGGACGGAAGAAAGCGGTGGGGAAGTGACCATAAATAACTCTCAGGACGAGGCGCAGGGGGATCGGTGCACAGCCGTGGTGCATATTGCTTTGAAGTATAATTAGCTTTCAAAGCTAAAACGTGTTGTTCCTCCAGGGAGCGGAGTTGTCATGGCGAAAAATCAGGAGGAGTCTATTCTGACGGTAACAAATCCGGCCTGTCTGGTCGACGGCGCGGACGCAGAATTCCGCCATCTCATCAACGGACTGTTGCCCTTCGCAGCCCGGCTGCTCTCGATTCGCGACGGGTTCGGAACCTTGATCGGTCTCACCGGAATCCAGTATTCGCTGCTCATTGCGGTCGCGCATCTGTCGCACGAAGATGTCGTGACCGTCAACCGGCTGGCGGACCATCTGCACCTGAGCGGAGCGTTTGTCACGGTCGAGACTGGAAAGCTCAAAAAGCTTGGCGTTATCGACAAACGCTCGGATCCTGACGACAAGCGCAAGATGCGCCTGACCATCACGTCAGCCGGCTCAAAACTGCTCAAGGAGCTTGCCGCCAGGCAGCAGCACATCAACGACGTACTGTTTGAAGGCGTGACCAGAACGGAGTTCAAGGCGCTGTGCTCCGTAGTGGACCGGCTGGTGACCAATGGCGATCGCGCCACGCTCGATCTTGCCCACCTGATTGCGCGGCAGGACTCGCGATAGTCTGTCAGTGCGCCGCCCACTGAATGCTGCTGAGGTCGATCCCCTCGAGGTGCATATCCCACAGCGGGCTCAACGCGCGCAGTTTCTCCACGGTGTTGTGTACCTGCAGCACGACCTGATCGACTTCTTCTTCCGTGGTGAAGCGTCCAAGCGTAAAGCGAATCGAGCTGTGCGCCAGCTCGTCGCTCCGGCCCAGTGCCCGCAGCACGTACGAGGGCTCCAGTGAGGCGGAGGTGCAGGCCGAGCCGGAGGACACCGCAACGCCCTTGATGCCCATGATGAGCGATTCGCCTTCCACGAAGTTGAAGCTGACGTTCAGGTTGTGCGGAATACGGTGCGTCATGTCACCGTTGACGTAAACCTCCTTCATTTGCGTCAGACCGTTGAACAATCGATCGCGCAAAGCCTCGACACGACGGCTCTCGGACGCCATTTCTTCTTTCGCGATTCGAAACGCTTCACCCATGCCGACGATCTGATGGCTGGGCAGCGTTCCGGAACGCATTCCCCGTTCATGGCCGCCGCCATGCATCTGCGCTTCGATCCGCACGCGCGGCTTGCGGCGCACATACAGAGCACCCACTCCTTTCGGGCCGTATACCTTATGGGCGGTCACGGTCAGAAGGTCGATATTCAGTGCGTTGACGTCGATCGCGATCTTCCCCGCTGCCTGCACGGCGTCGCAATGAAAGACGATGCCTTGAGCACGGCACATCGCGCCGATCTCCGCGATGGGTTGAACGACCCCGGTCTCGTTGTTGGCCATCATGACCGAAACGAGGATCGTGTCGGGGCGCAGCGCTTGCCTGACGGCGTTCAGGTCTAGCAGGCCGTCCTGCTGGACGTCCAGGTACGTCACTTCAAAACCCTGCCGCTCCAGCTCGCGGCACGTGTCCAAAACCGCCTTGTGTTCGGTTTTCACCGTCACGATATGGCGGCCCTTTCCCTTGTAGAAGTTCGCTGCGCCCTTGATCGCCAGATTGTTGCCTTCGGTCGCGCCCGAGGTCCAGACGATCTCTCGCGGGTCGGCCCCAAGAAGGCTCGCGACGTGTGCGCGTGCTGTTTCCACGGCTTCGTCTGCTTCCCACCCGTAGCTGTGGCTTCGGGACGCGGGATTGCCAAAACACTCGTTCAGGAACGGAAGCATGGCTGCCACGACCCGTGGATCGACCGGTGTCGTTGCACTGTAGTCCATATAAATCGGACGCGATGACTGTTTGGTTTGCATGGTTTCTATTCCTCAAGACTCGGTCGAGTCGCGCCGGACAGGCACGAAGCAACGCAGCGGACGGAGTTTAGCGTGGAGTCCGCCGGATTCTGCCGAACATCCATCCGACGAGTAGGGTCGTCGCTTTCCCGTCTCCCTTGAACCGGGGTTTACGATAGCTTGCTTAGCTTTATAGAGCAGCATGTAATAAAAGCTAAGTAACAAAGCTAATAAACATGGCTTTGTGTGATGAATTTTAGCATCGCTGGAACATTGGTGCGATGTAAGGAGAGCGAGATGGCTGAAAGCACTGTGACGTCAAGCGACAACCCGGACGCGCAGCGCCGGTTCCGGGCGGCGCTGTCGATGTTCGCGACGGGGGTTGCCGTGATCACGGCGCCGAGAAAGAACGGACCGCCGATCGGGATCACCGTCGCATCGTTCAACTCCGTTTCGCTGGATCCGCCGTTGATTCTGTTTTCCGTCGACCGGCGCAACCTGAGCCTGCACGACCTGAGTGCAGCGGGCACCTATGCGGTGAATGTTCTGGACGAAGCCCAGCAGGATCTATCGAACCGCTTCGCAAAGGCGAATAGCGACAAGTGGGCGTCCTTGCCGGGCGTGCCTATCGAACGTGCTGACGTCGTGCTGCTGCCCGACTCGCTGGCGACATTCGAATGCGAACCGTATGCCCAGTACGACGGAGGAGATCACGTCATCTTCGTGGGCCGCGTCAACCAGCACCAATCCCGGTCGGAAGGGCGGCCGCTGGTCTTTTTTGGCGGGCGGTACCACACGCTCAACGGTGCTCATCGGCCTTCGGCCTGAGCGCACATCCGACCTCAATTACCGGAGAAACATCATGATCAAGAACGGGACTCAACATATCGCGTCGCTGCGCGATGGACGGCAGGTCTATATCAACGGTCAGGCAGTGGGCGATGTGACTACGCATCGCGCGTTCCGCAACTCGATCCGTAGCTACGCCAATCTGTACGACTTTCAGGCACGCGCGGAGAACATTGAAAAAATGACCTTCGAGTCGCCTGACACGGGGCGCCGCATCAGCAAGATCTGGCAATTGCCGACCTCTTATAGCGAGTTGGTGGAACGGCGGACCGCGCTTGAGGCATGGACGGAGCTTCACTACGGTTTTATGGGGCGTTCGCCGGACCACGTCGCTTCGTGCATCTCGGGTATGTACATGGGCATCGACGTATTCGAGCAATACGACCCGGCGCGCGCCGGCGCCCTGCGCGATTACTACAAGTATGCCCGCGACAACGATCTCTTCCTCACCTATGTGATTGTCAATCCTCAGGCTAATCAGGCGAAAGCGGCGCACGAGCAGGAGGACAAATACCTTGCCGTCGGTATCGTCGATCAGGACGCGGAAGGGATCACCGTGCGTGGCGCAAAGATGCTTGCGACCAGCGGCATTATGGCGAACGAGGTGTTCTGCAGTTGCATCCAGCCGCTGCGCCAGGGCGACGAAATGTATGCGCTGTCGTTCGCGATCCCCATGAATGCGAAAGGCATGAAGGTGATGTCGCGCAAATCGTACGAGGAGAACGCGCCCTCGGTCTTCGACAATCCTTTGTCGAGCCGGTACGACGAGAACGACGCAGTGCTCTATTTCGACGACGTCAAGGTGCCGTGGGAGCGCGTTTTCGTGGCCGGCGACGTGGCGATGTGCGCAAAGCAATTTCACGCAACGCCCGCGCACAGTTACCAGAACTACCAGTGCCAGGTGCGCTTGATGATCAAGTTGCGCTTCCTCGTCGGTCTCGCGCTGAAGATCACGGAGATCAACGGCACCAACAGTTTTCCGCAGGTGCGTGAAACGCTGGGCCAGTTAGCGTCTGAAGCCGCGATGGTGGAAGCCTGGGTGTACGGCATGGAGGCCAAGGGCCGCATTGAGAACGGCTACTACGTGCCTGACCGCAACATGCTGTACGGCTCACAGGTTGTGACCCAGCAGTTGTATTCGAAGGTACTCAACACGCTGCGCGAACTCGCCGGCGGCGGAATGATCATGCTCCCTTCCAGCATTCGCGATTTCGAGAATCCGGATCTCCTGAAGATCATCGAGAAAACCCAGAAGTCGCCGGTTTGCGATGCAGAGGAGAGAGTCAAGTTCTTCAAGCTCGCGTGGGACGCCGTTGGCTCCGAGTTCGCATCGCGTCACAACCAGTACGAGCTTTTCTACGCGGGCGCGTCATTCGTGACGAAAGGCCACGCGTTCCGCACCTACGACTGGCCGCGCGCGACCGGTCTCGTCGACGACCTGCTGTCGACTTATTCGCTCGATGCGGAGTTGGCGACATTGCAAGCCGCCTGATTCCAATTCACCCCCATTCCAATTGACACAGGAGAACGCTATGGCGATCAACAAACTTCACGATGAGTTTCGCACACTGGGCATGGAGCAGGGCTGGCAGTTGCCCGAAGGCTACGACCCGGCTTCCGGCGCGCAGGAGCTGATCCTCTCCGGCTCGCTGGATACCGTCAAACGGGCGGGCAGCCGCACACGCCTGTTGCGCCTGCCGGGCGGCCTCTATACGAAGAAACCGTTCGTGCACGACTACTGGGAAGAGGTGTTTCTGGTGGAAGGGGACCTGACGGTCGGCAACGACGAGCGCGGCGAGGGCGGCACGCCGTTCAAGGGCTACACCTATGCGGTGCGCCCGCCTGGCGCGTATCACGGCCCGTTCAAGTCGGAGAAGGGCTGCGTGCTGCTGGAGATTCACTACTATGATCCGGCCTGATCATGCTGCCTGCAATCGACGTCTTACGCACTCAGCTCGCCGATCGCCGTCTCGACGCGCAGGCGCTGCTTGCCACGTGTCTCGGGAATATTGAAGCCGATGCAGGTGAGGGTTCGCGGGTGTTCCCTCACGGGGTCAGTCAGGCGGCGCAGACGCAGGCAATGGCGAGCGATGCGTTGCGTCGATACGGCGTCGCCGGGCCGCTCGCCGGGATTCCCATTTCGGTCAAGGATCTGTTCGACGTGCAGGGGGAGATCACGCGGGCGGGTGCGCGTGTTTTGCCGGAGCAGCCGGCGATCCGCGACGCCGTGTCGATTGGTCGATTGCGTGCAGCGGGAGCCGTGTTAGTGGGCCGAACCAACATGACGGAGTTCGCTTACTCGGGTCTCGGCATCAATCCCCACTACGGTACGCCGGCGAATCCCTTCGATCGCGAGGTTGCGCGTATCCCAGGCGGATCCTCGTCGGGGGCGGCGGTGTCGGTGACGGATGGCATGGCAGCCGCCGCGATCGGCTCCGACACGGGTGGATCGTGCCGGATTCCAGCGGCTTTATGTGGCGTGGTGGGTTTCAAGCCCACCGCGTCACGCATTCCGCTGGACGGCGCGGTGCCCTTGTCGTGCAGTTATGATTCGATCGGGTCGATGGCGCCGAGCGTCGCTTGCTGTGCCTCGATCGATTCGATCATGGCGGACGAACCGGACACACCGTTGCCGCCTGTCGATCTGGCTGGCCTGCGGCTGGCGGTGCCGGCGAATCTCGTGTTCGACCATATCGACGCGCATGTGGCCACCACGTTCGAGCACGCCATCTCGCGACTCGCTGCGGCGGGGGTGATTGTGCGGAACGTGGAATTCGGGAGCTGGAACGCGCTTAGCGGCTTGGGGCAGCACGGCGGCCTGGTGGCGGAGGAGGCGTGGGCATGGCACGTCGATCTGATCGCGAGGCAGGCGAATCGGTATGACCCGCGGGTTTTGTCTCGCATCCGTTTCGGCAGCCAGCAAAGTACGGCTGAGTACCAGCGTACCAAAGCGCGCCGCACGCTGCTATGCCGGCAGGCTGACGTCGAGTTGCAGCCGTTCGATGCGGTGGTGTGTCCTACTGTGCCTATCGTTGCCCCACGGATTGTGGATCTGGCTGATGAAAGTGTCTATACGTCGACAAATCGGCTGCTGCTGCGCAATCCGGCAATTGCCAACATGCTCGATCTATGCGCGTTATCCGTGCCTTGCCATGAGGCAGGCAGGGCACCGGTTGGCCTGATGTTGATGGGGCGGCACATGGGCGACCGGCGTCTGCTTGCGATCGGTGCCAGTGTCGAAGCGGTTCTGCGTCAAACCGGCTGACTTCGTGCATGGGATCGGTGCATGGCGCCCCTTCGCTATCTCCGAGAGCGCGATCCTGGCGGGCCGATCCCTGCGGCCTCATGCGCCGTAATGCGCGTCCGTCGCTCGCGGCCCTCATCTACCCTAAGCGTCCACTCCATGATTGAAGTCCCGCACCGCTTGATAGATTTGCTCTGCTGTATTCACGACGAATGGACCGATTGAACCGGTGGCCGCGCCGTTGTCGCTGCGCCGACGGTGTGGGCCGCGGAGCTGCAGTCGTCGTTTCTCCCTAGTCGAGATGGACTACGTGCGGTTCAACCTGCCATGTTAGCCTCGCCATGCACAAAATCGGCGGTCCCGATCGCGGGATACGCCGGTTCTTTTGCCAATGGGCCGTGATGGGTGATCGCAGGTTCATCGATTCAATCTGATTTAGTTCGGTATACAAAATAATTGAAATGTGTATCGAAAAAATCAGCTTGTTAAAACACAATTAAAAGGGAAAGGAATGTCAAAACGCACCTGGATGCGCACACTTTTCGCTGCCATTTCTACCGCCTTAATTGGCGTTATCGTTACCGCATGCGGCTCGTCATCCTCATCGATCGCGCAGACCGGGCAGCAGCAGATCCGCCACGTCTTCGTCATCACGCTCGAAAACGAAAACTACGCGACCACGTTTGGCGCCAGCAGCAAGGCACCGTATCTGTCGCAGACGCTGGCATCGCAAGGCGCGTTGGTGCAGCAGTATTACGGCACTGGGCACGTGAGCCTCGACAACTACATCTCGATGATCAGCGGTCAGGCGCCGACGCCGGAAACGGATAATGATTGCCCGATCTATCAGGATTTCACGCTCACCGGCATGACACCCGATGGTCAGGCGATCGGCTCGGGCTGCGTGTATCCGGCCAGTATCAAGACGTTGCCGGACCAGTTAAAGGCCGCCGGCTACACCTGGAAGGGCTATGAAGACGACATGGGTAATGACCCGACGCGCGAAGCCGCTACGTGCGGTCACCCGACGCTCAACACGACCGACCTCACGCAGATTGGAGAAGCACCGAGTGCAGCGGTACCACAGGGCGATCAGTACGCGACGCGTCACAACCCGTTCATGTACTTCCACTCGATTATCGATTCGCCCGATTGCGGCCAGAACGTCGTGAACCTGAACAGGCTCACCACCGACCTGCAGTCGATCTCGACCACCGCCAACTTCAACCTGATCACGCCGAACCTGTGCGACGACGGTCACGATTCGCCGTGCGTGAACGGCCAGCCGGGCGGGCTGACGAGCGCAAACACGTTCCTGCAGAAGTGGGTGCCGATTATCACCGCCTCGCCGGCATTCCAGAAGGACGGCCTGCTGATCATCAATTTCGACGAAAGCAGCTATGCGTCCGTGACCCAGCCTTCGGCGGGCCAAACGCAACTGACCTTTGCAGGGACAACCTGCTGTAGCCAGCAGCCCGGTCCGAATCTGCCGGCGTTCCCGCAGACTTCGTCGCTGTCGTACAAGGGCGCGACGATCAACCTGACCAAGCAGAGCTTCGGTGGCGACCAGACCGGCGCGGTGATGATTTCGAAGTTCATCAAGCCGGGTACGGTGTCGACGGTGCAGTACAACCACTACTCGATGCTCAAGAGCATTGAAGACATCTTCCAGCTGGGTTATCTGGGCTATGCAGGGCAGGCGGGCCTGGTCGGATTCGGCAACGACATCTTCACGAACCTCTAAGCCGATGATGGTTTCCGCAACGCGATTCGCAGCGCGCGCTGTACTGGCGGGCGCTGCACTGCTACCGATGGCAGCGGGCGCGACGCCGAACGACGCGCAGCCCGTCTACAGCGATGCCGCGGCGCTCGGCAAGCTGATGTTCTTCGATGCGTCGTTGTCGGCCTCGGGCAAGATGTCGTGCGCGAGCTGCCATAGTCCGTCGCATGCGTACGGCCCGCCTGACGGGCTGGCCGCGCAACTGGGCGGCCCTGACATGCACCGGCAAGGCACGCGCGCCGTGCCGAGCCTGCGTTACGTGCTGAACCGCACGCCGATGTGGAGTCATGCGCAGGCGGCCAGCCTGTCCGAACGGCTGAGCGAGACGGATAACGCGCCGGTTGGCGGCTTCGGCTGGGACGGACGCTTTAACCAGTTGCACGATCAGGCGAGCTTCCCGCTGTTCAATCCCGACGAGATGGCCAACCGGGACCCGGCAGCCCTCCTCGCGAAACTGGAGCGGGCGCCGTATGCCGCCCGCTTCAGGGAAGTGTTTGGCCAGAACATTTTCGTGGACCGCACGAAAGCGTTCGCCCAGGCGATGGCTGCGATCGAGCGTTTCGAGCTCGAAGACCCGAGCTTCCATCCGTACACCAGCAAGTTCGATTACTACCTCGATGGAAAAGTGCAACTAACGGCACAGGAGTTGAGAGGCAAAAAACTGTTCGACAGCCCGACGGGCGGCAATTGCGCCTCCTGCCACATCGACCAGGTGGGTGTCGACGGCTCGCATCCGCTTTTCACCGACTTCAACTTCCAGGCGCTCGGCGTGCCGCGCAATCCGGAGTTGCGTGCGAACGCGGACCCGAAGTACTTCGATATGGGATTGTGTGGGCCGTTGCGCACCGATCAGGCGAGCGATAAAAGCAACTGCGGACTTTTCAAGTCGGTGTCGCTGCGTAACACGGCGACGCGCCAGGTGTTCTTCCACAACGGCCGCGTCCATACGCTGAAGGACGCGCTGCGTTTTTACGTGCAGCGCGACACCAACCCGGCGAAGTGGTATCCGAAAGACGCGCACGGCAAGGTCGATAAATTCAACGACCTGCCGGTTGCGCTGCGGGTGAATGTCGACACGACCGATGAGCCGCTTACGCGTAAAGCGGGCGAGCGTCCCGTGTGGTCGGAGCAGGATATCGACGACGTCGCCGCGTTTCTTGCGACGCTAACCGATGGATACAAGCGCTAACGGCTTGCCGTCGCGAGGCGCGCAACCGGTGTGAACCCATAACGTGTGAGTACGTCTTGTGCTTCCGGGCTCATCAGATACAAGGCCAACCGGTACGCGGCATTGCGGGTGGTAGCGGTCTGCGGCTGTTCCAGAACTGTCATGCCGTAGTCGGCAGAGAGGCTCAGGTTGGCGGGGAGTTCGACTTGCACAAGAGTCGAATCGGGCTTGGTTTCGTGAGAGCTGCAATAGCCGATGAAGACATCGACACGCCGCGTCGCCATAAAGTACTTCACGGCATTCTGACCGGCAGGAACCTGAGGCGCTGTTGGGCCACCAACCAGTTGCTGTGCTTTCGCTTCCAGAATCTGCTTCGCGCCAGGGTGAACCGAGTCCGCCTTCGCGAATAACTCCCATGCATAGTCGCCGCCCGGGTCTGCCTTGGGTGTCGAGGTGCCGATCTTTACATTCGGATCAAGCAGTTTGTCGAGCAGATTGTCCGTTGTGAGGCCGACGTCCGGGCGAGCCTGAACACACAGCCGATTCCTCGCAAAGACAACAGTGGGCGCAGCTTTCCCTTCTGCTGTCAGGCGCTGTGGATGCGCCATATTCGCGGAAATGAAAACATCGGCTTTGGCGGCACGCTCGATTTTGTCCAATAGAAGACCGGCGGGTCCGGTAACGAGATCGATTTTCTGGCCAGACTCCGCCGTGTATTGATGCGTGATAGCGGTGAGCGCGCCGCTCATGCTTCCGGCAGCATAGATCGTGACAACCGCCGGGGCGGCCGCCTGCTGTGCCCACGCGATGCTCATGGTGCTGCCGAGAACGGCGGCAAGGAGGGTGCGAAGTACCATACGTCGTTCCTTGTTCAGAGATTGATTTGTAGCGAAGCGCGGAAGGTGCGGGGTGCGCCAAGCGTGCCTGTACCGTTGTCGGCGCCGCTGTAGCCGTTTTGCCCGCTCGGCGTGATGTTGGCCCAGTACTGGCGATTAGTGATGTTGTCGACAGCAATACGCAGCGTTACTGATTTGCCGGCAATTTTCGTTCGGTAGCGGGCACCGAGATCGAAGACGGTATAGCCGTCGACATAATCAGTGTTCGTATAGTTGCCTGGCCGACGGCTTGCGTAGTTCATATTGATGTTGAACCCGAGGCCGGCAACGGACGGCACGGAGTAGTCGAGGAGCGCATCGAATACGACGCGCGAGAGCCCAAGAATCTGCTTGTCGCTGGTAGACGCCGATCCCGTGTCGAACAGACGGGGATCGAGTAGAGAGATCCCTGTGAAGATGTTGAGATCTCTCGTAATCGCGCCTGTCGCGGTCAGTTCGAGCCCACGGTTGACCTGTTGACCCTGTTCGGCAAAAACGTTGTTTGCGCCGACATAGGCGTACGGTCTCTCGATGCGGTAAAGGGCGGCGCCGAGCGTAACCTGGCTCACATCGACCTTGTAACCGAGTTCCCACTCCCTGCTTCGGTATGGCGCGAGGCTATCTCCCGCATTTGCCGATCCGGCCGGCGCATTGTCGCCCTGTTGAAGACTGTCAGCGTAAGTCAGATACGCAGTCATATTGTCGACCGGCTTGAACATCAGACTGGCCGTCGGGCTGATGCCGCTCGCGTTGTACTTGCTGGTCGTCGCTCCCTGCTTGCTGTAGTTCTCGGTGTGTATCCAACTCTGGCTCGCGGCCAGTAGCGTGGACCAGTGTTTGCCGAATCCAATCGTGTCCCCGACACTGATCGACTGCTGGACCGTGCCGGTGGACAGATATCGATTTGAGAAATCGGGCAACGGAGGTTTCGCGAAAGACAGTGGGTCGTTGATGCTTGCACTGCCGAGCGTAATCGCGCCAGTCTGAAACGGCGTGTATCGATTCCAGAAGAAACCGGTGTTCGATACGAAGACGTCGTGCGACAGGCCCGCAAGTTCCGTGTGGCCATTCAGCGCGACGGTGTTGCTGACGATCGTGTCCAGGCTGTACGTGGTTGTCGCCGTGGTCGTCGTATAGGCGCCTGTCCTGCTGGTGATGGTGTTGGTCGGCACCGTCGACGCCCGGTCGTTCGTCTCTCTCAACACGCCGGCGCTGACATGCCAGTCCTTGTTGAAGTCGTGTTTCAGGGTGGCGCTGAACATGTTGGTGACGTTATCGTCGCCGGCCCACGATTGGCCGTAACCTGGACGTGTCGGGTCGGGCGCGCTGGGAAAGGGCACGTTGCGCGCTAAAGCAAACGTTCCCGGGAATCCAGTCGACAGATAGTGGTATGTGCTGAAATTGGTCTCAAGCTTCGTGTCCGGGGAGAAACGAATGTCGAACGCGAGGCTTGCCAGTTGCCTGCGCAGGCGGCTGCCTTCCACATACCCCTCACCGTTCTGATTGAGTAAATTCAGCCGGAACCCGAAGCGGTCGTCGTTGCCAAAGTGTCCTCCGAGATCCAGATGTTCAAGCAAGGACTGGCGAGAGGCGTAGCCGAGCGTGAATTCGCGTAAGGGCTCGGCTGTAGGCCGTTTCAGCACATAGTTGAACGTGCCGGCAGGACTGGCCGGCCCGTACAGGGCGCCAGCCAGTCCGTTCAGAACCTCAATCTGCTCGAATTGCTCGATTGGATAGTCGGTTGTCGCCGCGATATTCATGCCATCGATTCGCGTGTTCTGGACAACCCCGGCTTGCAGCCCTCGGCTCTGGGGGCGGATATTTTCGCCCTGAACCGACGGGATGAAACGAAACGCTTCCCGCACGCTCTGGAGTTGCTGATTTTCCGCAAGCGACGCGGGGACGATACTAATCGAGTACGGCGTATCAAGGAGCGCCTTCTCTCCTAGAGGTCCAACTTTTGTCCGGTCGATCTGGTACGACGGGTATTGGGTGGGGGATATTCCTGTGATGACCACGGGTGTGAGCTGGATTCCATCGTCCTGGGCATGGACTGAGAATGTTGTACCCATTCCTGCTGATACGAGTGCGAGCGCCTGAAAGGCGTTGATTGAGCGAGTCATGGACCTTGATGTATCTATTCTTGTGACGTTATATCTTGCTATATATAACGCGATACATAGGCTCGCAACAAGTAGGGGCTTGTAATAGATGGAATTCGGCCAGAAGTGCCGCGCCGTCAGGAACCGGCGCGGCACATCACGGCATGGCGCTATGGCGGCTCAAGCACGGCTAATGGAAACACCGCCGTCGACCAGCATGGCGGTGCCCGTCATGAAGCTCGAAGCTTCGGATGCCAGATGCAGGACTGAGCGGGCAATCTCTTCCGGCCGCGCGAGGCGCTTGAGCGCATGAAGATTCTGGACATACTCGCGAGCTTCCGGCGTGTTGGCGACTGCCCGTCCCATCGGTGTGTCGGTTCCATCCAGTATCGCGTTGGCTCGTATCCCCTTGTCGCCGAACTCTGCCGCGATCACCTGCATCATTCCGATCAGTCCGGCTTTACTGGCCGCATAGGCGGCCATGCCGGGAAACCCAACCGTGTTTCCTTCTCCAGAGTGACGCCGGCAACGATGCCAGCGCAGAGATAGCGCTGAGGCACCTCAGGAGTGGCACTCCGATTCTTGCGGTCATATTCCGCGCGGCAAATCGTACGCAAGCCGGGAGTGCGTCATTGCAATGAAATCAATTTTCTTCATTCAACCCGCCGTAGCGAACCAGAACGACTATTAAATTGATCGCGCGCGCACACTCCGGTGCGGCGCACCCGATTGCAGCCATAGTGAAAGCCTGTCAACTCAGTAAGTTGGGGCAAGTCAGTGGCAACACGCTATAGCGCAGGTGAGGTATTCGACTACATCGTCATCGGAGGCGGCTCGGCCGGCTGTGTGATGACGAACCGGCTGGTTAGCGCCGGCCATCGCGTTCTGCTGCTGGAAGCCGGTCCGCCGGACAACACCCCCTACATTCATACCCCGGCGACCTTCGTGCGGGTGATCGGCACGAAACGCACGTGGGTCTACGAAACCGAACCGCAAGCCGCGGCGGCGGGCCGCACGATGTACGTGCCGCAAGGGCGCACGCGCGAGCCGATCAGCCTTGCGGGACAAGACCGCGGATTGAACGCACTGCGGCACGGCGCCGAATCCGCGTTTTTCAAAAGCGGTCTGCTGACGTCGAACGTGGTGGAGAGCGGCGGCTTCTTCGATACCGGCGCGACGGGACGCCCGGACGAGCAGTTCCACGTGCTGCCCGTGCTGGCAGGCGGCGTGGATCGGGCGCCGCTGGCGGGGCACGGCATCTACCGACGATCGCCGCCATGCCGGCGATCGCAACCAGGTGCTTTTTCATCAATGTCTCCGTCCGTTATAGGTTTTTATTGAGAAGTGACTTCTCTTGTATTTACCTGCCGGAGCGGAGTGTGCGATATGAAGGGCGGCGCATCTTTCTCGACGGCGCACAAACACTGTTCCGACGGCGCACGGGTCGAAACAGCGCGAAGTTGCGGGGTAGGGTCAGAACTTGACCGTGGTGTCTGGAGTCGTGAGCACCAGGAGAACTTCGGTCTCGTCAGGTTGTGGAGTGACGTACGCGTGAGGCGTGGAACTGTCGAACAAGGCGCTTTCCCCACTGAAAAGCGTGACCGGTTCCTTGTCCTTCAGGTGCAATTCAAGGGCGCCCTTGAGCACGTAGCAAAACTCCGTTCCTTCATGACCCGCGAGGCCGCCGGCCTCGCCGAGGCCGGTGGCATATACGCGCAGAAGCAGGCTAACAATTCCACTGGCGTTTCTCTGATGCAGAACGGAGTAGCCGTACGGTATGTCGGCGAGGCGGGTGGTGGCGGTGCTGTCGAGGCGGGAAATACTGATTGCCGAAGGTGCGCGAGGCGATGTGGTGAGAATGTCCTGCCATTTGAAACCTAGGCCTTCAACAATCTTGTACAGCATGCCGAAGGTGGGCGACATCTTGTTGGTCTCGATGCGCGACAGCGTCGCTTCGGGCACGCCGGTGAGGCGGCTCGCGTCGGTCAGCGACAGGTCCCGGGATTTTCTGAGTTCTCTCAGACGTCGGCCGAGTTCTTCGGCGGGAACGCGCGGCGCAGATCTCTTTTTCGGCGAAGCCGGCAGGGCCGAAAGAATGGAGGCGGCGCGGGATTTCTGGGTCATGAATGGTCCTGAGAGCATGCCTTTAGCAGATGGCGGCGCGACAGCGTGGCCGCCGGCTCTGCCGCGGCGCAAATTAATTTTTACATATACGTACAGAAAAATATCATTTAAAACATGAGCTTGCAAGAAAAATTGAAAATTCTGTTTGCCGAGCTTCCGCAAATTGATTAAAGTGGTTTGCGGGGTTGGTTCGGCTCGCGTGGGCATTCGATAAGCCACGCTTGATGTTCAGCATCGCCACACCTCGAGCATAGCGAGGCGAAACACCATGGTTCGTGCCGACATGAGTAGGCACGGCTGGTGCACGCCCCTGTTTTTACATATATGTAAATTTTAGGAGTGGGAATCGTGGATGCAAAAGTGACTTCACAAGGGCGTTATCAGAAAGAAGGTTGGGTGCAATGGCCGGACGAGTCGGAACTGAGCTTTCAGTTCGCGCGCACGCTTGGTGGCGCACAGGAAGGGGCCAGTCTGATCAGCGAATGTTTCTTCGCGGCCTCGCGCATGACACCGGGCGACACCGAAAGCTGGTATCGCGAATGGCAGGCGCTGGCACAAACCAGTGAGCGGCGCGCAATCGATGCGTTCGAACGACGTTGTTTTCGGACCGCCAGCAGTAACTGGCTGCGTGCGGCAAATTATTATCGGTCGTCCGAGTTTTACCTCGGGCACGACGATGTCAGGCGGTTAGATACATTCGACAGCGTCGAGCGTTGCTCGCATCGCTATCTCGCCGGGCTAACGCCGGCGGGAGAGGTTGTAAAAGTCCCGTACGAAAACGGTGCGCATCTCGACGCCTATTTCATTCCGTGCGCCGGGAAAGATGTGCGTTCGCCCGTCGTGATCGCGTTTGGTGGTCTTGACGAGTACAAAGACGAGTTGCTGCATGAAATGCCGAAGCATGCACTGACGCGCGGCATGTCTTTGCTGCTGGTGGATTTGCCGGGTCAGGGCGCCACGCTACGCCGGCAGAAGATTGTCAATCGTCCCGATACCGAGGTGCCGGTGGGCGCCTGTGTCGATTATCTGCTGACACGTGCCGACGTCGATCCCAGCAAAATCGGCTTGTATGGCGCGAGCGTCGGCGGCGTCTATGCCGCGCGTGCGGCTTCGTTTGAAAAGCGTGTCGTCGCGGTGGTTTCTGACTCCGTCATGTTCGATATGTCGTCGTTGTTCGCCGGTTGGCTCGATGCGCCCAACAAGCTTATCTGGGGACACCTGAAATGGGTGTTCGGCTGCGCCACGCTGGAAGACGTGGTCGAAAAGGCAAAGGTGTTCAGCCTCGAAGGCGTAATCGACAAGATCACCGTGCCGTATCTGGTGTTGCAGGGTACGGAGGACTGGCTCGGTCTAAAGACGGCGACTGACACCTATGATTATGCAAAAGCCCACGGCGTGAAAGCTGAACTCAAACTGTTCGACCCGGACGAGACAGGGGCTGCGCATTGCCAGATCGACAATCCGACTTTGGGTCAGGAATTCATCTGCGACTGGCTGGCAACCCAATTGGGCGTCGATCAGAGTGCAGTGCGCTCGCGTGTGCTGGCTTTGGCCTGAAATGGACGCGAGGGGTTAGCGGCACCGGCCCGTGCCCTGACCCCTGCAGTCGGCAGATCGACAACTCGGTATTTCAGCAGCAAATATCGGGCATGCCGCTACTGCTGCGCATTAGCGTGCCGCTCCTGAAGGGCGCTATAACGCCGCCCCCGTGATACTCTCAATCTGCTGGCAATGTAACAAGCCCCCGGAAACGAAGACAGTCCGTGTTCGACTTTTTCCTGTCCTGCAGACGCTCGTTCAATTCGCTATCCCTTTCTGATTCATTGCATATTCCATGAACCAAAAATCTCCCCGTATTGCCGTTGTTGGGGCAGGCGTGATCGGCTTGTCGGTGGCACGTTCACTCGCTTTGCTTGGTGCGCAAGTGTCGATCTTTGAGCGGTCGCATTTGGGTTCGGGTACGAGCAGCACAACTTTCGCGTGGATTAACTCGAACGGGAAGAATCCAGAAAGTTACCACGCACTTAACTGCGCGGGTATGGAGGAACACGTCACGCTGCAGAATGGCAGCCCCACGGAAGCCCGCTGGCTGGATGTGTGCGGCACCTTTGAATGGGCGGTCGATCCGGTTCAACAGGAGCGGCTTGGCGCTCGCGTGCAATCACTGAAGTCGTTGGATTATCCCGTACAGGAAGTCTCGCGTGCAGCCTTGCAGGAGCGCATCCCCGAATTGCGCATCGATCCGCGTAGCGGGGATATCTGGCATTTTCCCACGGAGGCGCTGGTATCGCCGTCGGTATTGATGGCGCGCCTTTGGTCAGAGGCACGAAGCCACAGTGTGGACTTGCGCGAGAATATCGGCGTGGTCGATGTCGCGGAAACACCGGACGGCGTAACGCTCCAGCTATCGACTAACGAGCGCTGGCAGGGCGACTATTGCGTCCTTGCGACTGGACGCTGGACACCCGAGCTTATCTCGACGTTAGGTGTGTCGTTGGCCATGCTTGATGCCAACCGGCCCGACAAGCGGGCATGTGGTTTCCTTGCTTCCACCGCGCCGCAATTCGTGCAATTACGCGCCAATATTATCGGTCCGGATATGAACGTGCGCCCCGACGGCGGTGGGCGTCTGCTACTCCAGGCCCCCGACCTGGACGACCGGGCCGACCCCGCGTATCAGGCCGCGGTGGACGGATTCATCGGGCAGCAGATGCTGATGCGTTTGCGCCGTCTATTTTGCAACACGGACTATGCGCGGATCGAGCGCTTGTCGGTTGGTCAGCGTTCACGTCCGGCTGACGGACTCCCTGCGGTGGGCTTCATAACGAATCAGCAACGCGCGTACGTTGTCGCCACTCACAGCGGCATGACACTCGGCCCCTTGCTTGGACGCCTGGTTGCGGAGGAGCTAGTACATCAACGCAGAGATAGCTTGCTCAACGACTATTCGCCGGGCCGTTTGATCAACCACGATCCCAAGGATTTTTCGCCGATCGCGAGCATTCACTATCCAGCGGAGCAGTAGGCGGATGTAGCTGTACGTTGCCGCTATAACACCTCCTCAGTCTCTGAAAACGATTGCCTGCGCATTAGGATAGTTAACCTCAAGCTTCCTGCTCTCGCCACTGACCTGAAGGAATCTGATCGTGAACGTATGGATTCCGGCTGGCACCTCGAAGACCGTTGACCCGTCGAGCGCCTGCCGGTCAAACTGATACTTCTGCAGCGTGGTCACACTGGGTGAGCCGACATTGATTCGCTTGATCACTCTCGGATCGCCGCCGTCCATTGCCACCATCGCCCGGATGGAACACGGGCAGCCGTCCGGGACTTCGGCGCTGACGGTACTGGAGAATTGAATCAGTACCCTGGCGTCTTTCGTTACGGAGACTTTGAGTCTCGCAACGTCCGTAGGCTCCTTTCCACTAACGAAGGTCGTGACATGGGCATCTGGCGAGTTCGAATAGGAAATGACCGTGTCTCCTGCTTTTCCAGAAGATGCGGCACAGGCAGATAGCGAGAAAGCCAGGAGCAGGAGAAGACTCCGGATACGAATGCTTTTAGACATAGTTTCAATGCTCTCGAAACGGGTAGGGTAGTGCGCGATGCCGTGGTGGAAATGCTCCGGGCGCAGAACGGCTCGACATACGAACGAGCCGACGTGAGTGGAAGCTAGGAGTAAAAACGTAGCGGGCGGAATTCCTGCAACTGGGTAGTCTCAACGCCGTCGAGAACCTCAATCGACAGCAATTGCCCTATCGCCGGTGCAGATGTCATACCGCTGTGCATGGCTGCAACGTGTACGTTCTTGTACTTCCGGCCGCGCCCCATGATCGGATACTCATCCCGCGGCATGACTCGATATCCCAGCGTCATGTAGTCGAGCTCAATGCCTCGAGTGCTCGGGAGGACCTTCGTTACGTATTCCAGCAGTTTGGCTCCGAGTTCCGGCGTCGGCACGAGCGACCCGGTGTCGCCAAAATTCGAACCGGTTACGATTCGACCGTCCGGGTTCTGCTTGATATCGGCGCCTGAGGGCATCAGTACGTGATTGACCAGTGGCGGCATAGGTTTGCTATGAGCCAGAATTCCCTTCGATGTCCGCAATGGCACGGGGATCTCCGCTTGTGCACCCAGACGGGTGCAGTCGTTACCGGCTGCGATCACGATATGGTCCGCCGGGAAATCGCCCCGATCCGTTGTCACGCCAGTCGCTTTTTCATTCTTGAAGTTCAGGTTGGACACGTTTGCTTTCACCAACTTGACGCCTGCTTTTACGCCGGCCTCAACCAAGGCGAGCGTGGCCGCGACGGGATCCAGCGTGCCGTCAATCGTCGAATGCCAACCGGCGCCAAAATCTCCGGTGACCACGCCGGGCACCAGCTTCAACAGATCGTCGTGAGTAATGTTCTCAATGGGATAGCCCCACGGTTGATGAACGGCGGTCGTGTAGTTAAGGTTATCGATCCGCTTCTGATCGAGCTCGCACCAGGCGATGCCGCCACCCCATTGGATTTGCAGCGACGGGCCGATCTCCAGTTGCAAGCGGCGCCACCCGAGGATTCCTTCGTAGTTCAGCGCGTAGTAAGAGAACGGTGTTTTGTTGTTGGCGTTGATCCACGCGAATGAATTACGCGTTGTGCCGGACGCCGGCGCATCTTTCTCCAGAAGCGTCACGTCGGCGCCGCGCTTTGCGAGGTGGTAAGCAATCGATGCGCCCATGACGCCGCTGCCAATGACGATAACCTTGTCATCGGTTCGGGCGGCCATGCTTATCGTAGGCAGTGCGCCTACGAGAGGGGCTGCGAGAAACGGGAAAAATTCTCGGCGGTTCATATGTCATCTCCTCTTCGCTTTTTAAATGAGAGCTGTGCTGACGGCCCTTCAAACATTGCGTGCCTCACACGCAATAAAGCTTAAGGTTTCTATGACGCGAACCCAGTCTGTCCAAAATTAACTCTATAACTGCAGGTTATCTCCTGCCCTGCTGAAAGGGATCAATCGTACTACCGGCTTCTGGCGGTACGCCCACCAGTCGGGCTGCGGCCGCGCTTGCGCGCGGCGGTTTCGTCTTTCTCATGCGCCGCCACGCCTAGCGCGGGCTTGAGCGCTTTCTGGTCACGCTCGAGTTGCATTCTCATGTGCCGCATGAACTGCCGCGCGGTTTCCGTGAGTGGCGTGCCGGGGCGAAACACCAGTAGGCCGGTGAACATGACCTCGACGTCGATCGGCTTCACGACGAGACCTCGCTCCGCGAAGTCCAGCGTCACGATCGGATGAGCGATGCCTATGCCCACGCCCGCGAGTGCCAGTTCGCATACCGTGTGCGAATACGGTGTCTCGACGACCGGCTTGAGGCGGATTTCGCGTGCCGTGAGTTGCGTGTCGAGGCGTAGCCTCGTGCTGTCTTCGGGATTCAGCGCGATGAAGGGAAATTCAGGCAGGTCGGCGACAGCGATGAAAGGACGTGCGGCCAAAGGATGATGCCGGTTCATCACGGCGACCCCCGGCATACGCACGAATTCCGAGTGTTCGAGGCCGGCCATCGACATCTCGTCGGACATCAGGCCGAAATCCACCTGGCCTGCCGAGACCTTCTCATGCACTTCGCGCGAGCTCATGACCTGTAGCGATATTTGCACGTTTCTCGACGGCGCATCGAACGCCGCGATGACGCGAGGCAGAAAGCCTGTGCCTAGTGCCGGCAGACAGGCGATTGCCAGTCGCCCCAGGCCGTAAGACCGCAAACTGCGGATTCGATGTTCGATGACCTCGAATCCGCGGAAATACTGGTCCACCTCTCGCATCAGGGCGACGGCTTCCTGGGTTGGAACGAGCCGGCTGCGCACGCGCTCGAACAACCTGAAGTCCGCCATGGTTTCCAGACGCCTGATGGCCTGGCTCACAGCCGGTTGCGAAATGCCGAGCAGGGCCGCCGCTTTGCTCGTGCTTCCCGCGTTCATGACCGCCCTGAATACCTCGATATCGCGGATTCTCATAACCTGAACTTATTGACCTAATTATTTCCGATGTTGATGGAATCTCGGGCGAAAGTAAACTGCGCTCATCGATTCACCACCAGGCAATCACAGAGAGCATGATGACAAGCCCTACCCAGAAAGCGCCGCAGCCATTCCGCAGCCTCTCGCCCGCCGTCATGCGGGCATCCACGGTCGTATTCGATTCTCTAGCCGAATTTACGCGCCGCAAGGAGCGGCAACCGGACGGTTATAGCTATGGCATCACGGGGACGCCGACGGCTCGCCAACTGGAGCATCGCATCGCCGAACTCGAAGGGGGCGCGCATTGCGTGGTGACGCCTTCCGGTCAGTCCGCGTTGATGACGACTGTCATGAGCTTCGTGCGCGGCGGCGATCACCTGCTCGTGTCCGCTGCCTGCTACGGCGCGCTAAAGACGTTTGCATGTAACTGGCTTGCGCATTTCAACGTCGAAGTCGAACTGTATTCGCCGGCGATCGGAGCCGGGATCGAGAAGTGCATCAAGGCTAATACCCGCATGATCTGCCTGGAGTCGCCAGGCACGGTGACGATGGAGATGCCCGACATCCCGGCAATTGTCGAAGTCGCGAAACGTCATGGCGTGATGACGATGATGGACAACACATGGGGAAGTCCGCTCGCGTTTAAACCGCTCGAACACGGTGTGGACTTCAGCATCGAAGCCGCGACGAAATTCTTCGGCGGCCATTCGGATCTGCTGGTGGGTTGCATCAGCGTGAACGACGCGGCTTACTACGCGGCTGTGCGCGAGACGCAGAGCATTCTCGGTCAGCAGACGAGCCCGGACGACTGCTTCCTGGTGATGCGTGGTCTGGAAACGCTGAAGGTTAGGTTTGCCGCCCAGAGTGCCGCGACGCTGCAGATCGCGAGCGAACTCGAACATCACCCGGAAGTGAGCAAGGTGCTGTTCCCGGCGCTCCAGTCCGACCCCGGCTACGCGATCTGGAAGCGGGACTTTTCGAGCAGCGGCTGTCTGTTTTCCCTGATTCTGCAGCCCGCGCCGGAAGCCGCGTTCAACGCATTCTTCGACGCACTCCAGCATTTCGCCATCGGTGCGAGCTGGGGGGGCGTGCATAGCCTCGCTGCCTACTATCCGGCACCGTTGCAGGCCGAGCGCGCGTTCCCGCTTACCGACCAGCCCATCGTGCGCCTCTCGATCGGCCTGGAAGATCCGGCGATGCTACTTGCAGACCTGAATGCCGCTCTCGACGCGTTCAAACGAATGCGGGCAGTCGCTACGTAATATTTTTCCATTCAACTTACCCGGATTAGTGAGGATGACATGAGAACAATCAATGGATGGAGACGCGCTATCACGCTAGTGAGTTTCGTGGCGCTTTGCGTGGCATTCAGTTCGCCCGTTACGGTGCACGCAGCAGACTTGCTCGCGCAGGCGCGAGCAAACGGCACACTGCGTGTGGCCAATACCCAGAGCAGTCCTCCGTGGAGCATGCTGGACGAAAACAATAAACCGGTTGGCTATGACGTCGCGATTGCAAAAGAAGTCGGCAAGCGCATTGGCGTGCCGAACGTCGTGTTTATCGCCGATTCATTCAAGAACTTCGTGGAAGGGTTGAAGACCGGCAAGTACGACCTCGTGATGAACGATCTCACACCGACGCCTGAACGCGAGCAGCAGGTTGATTTTGGCGATCCGTACGGCGTGGAGGATTTCCGCATTTTCGTACCTGCCGGCAACACGGATATCAAGGGCAAGGATTCGCTCAAGGGCAAGCGGGTTGGCGTGGCCACTGGCTCCAGCAACGAATCGTGGGCCCGGGCGCACTTGAAGGACTCCGATATCCGTTCATACGACAACGGGGGACTCATCTTCAACGATCTCGGCAGCGGGCGTATCGACGCGGTGATTATTTCTCACTTCGGTGGCATGAAGTACGCTAACGTCAACCACTTGCCCGTTAAGGAAGTGGGTGAGCCGCTGATCTATCAGCTATCGGCACCGGCTATGGTGAAAGGCCAACCGGCTCTGCGCGCGGCGGTCAACAAGGCGATCGCGGACATGATGGCCGACGGGACGATTCAGGCCATTGCGAAGAAATGGGTTGGGCGCGACTACGATATGGCCGGCATGATTGCTAAAGCCAAGGCGCAAAAGGAATAGCCATGATCGAACTTTTCATCCGCTCGCTGCCGCTGTTGAAGAGCGCGGTGCTGATGACACTCTTCCTCGGCTTATCGTCGTTCGTGCTGGGTTCGACACTGGGGTTGCTCGTCGCGCTGGCCCGTATCTCGAGCATCGGCGTATTGCGCGCGTTGGCGTTCGCATATGTATCGATCTTTCGTGGTACGCCGCTACTTGTGCAGATACTGCTCATCTATTTCGGATTGCCCCGTTACGGTGTGACACTTGATCCGGTTCCTGCCGCGCTGCTCGCACTGACGTTGTTCTCGGCCGCGTATCTGAGCGAGAACTTCCGTTCCGGTATCAACGCAGTGGACAAGGGCCAGTGGGAAGCCGCGATGTCGCTGGGCATGGGTTACTGGAAAGCCATGTCACGGGTGATCCTTCCCCAGGGGCTGCGTATCGCGATTCCACCCGTCGGCAGCCGCATGATTGCGCTGATCAAGGACACGTCGCTCGCCTCGACCATCACGGTGGTGGAGTTGACCCGCGTGGCCGATCAGGTGGGCGCATCTACCTTTCGCTACATGGAGATGTTCCTGATGGTCGGTATCATCTACTGGGGCATCAATCAGATTCTCACGATAGTCCAGACGGTCCTCGAGAATCGCTTGTCGAGGCGTTATATATGAACACGGATATCAGGACGATTGAAGTCCGGGGACTGTCGAAGACTTTCGGCAATAACCCGGTGTTGCGTGGCGTCGATTTCAGCGTATCGAAAGGCGAAGTTGTCGTTGTGATGGGGCCGTCGGGGTCGGGTAAGACCACGCTGCTGCGCTCACTGAATTTCCTCGAGATGCCCGATGCCGGCACAGTAACTGTGTGCGATATCGATGTCGAATGCACCGGTTTATCGAAACCGTCGCGTGACCAGTTGAAGAAGATTCGCGCGATCCGTCAGCGCACGGCGATGGTGTTCCAGTCGTTCAATCTCTTTCCGCACAGGACAGCACTGGAAAACGTGATGGAAGGTCCGGTCAGCGTCAAGGGTGTCGCTCGTGCGCAAGCATCTGAGCGTGCAATGCACCTGCTGACGCAGGTTGGGCTCGCCGCGAAAGCCAACGAGTATCCCGGACGGCTGTCCGGCGGTCAGAAGCAGCGCGTGGCGATCGCACGGGCGCTTGCGATGGATCCGGAAGTCATATTCTTCGACGAGCCCACATCCGCTCTCGATCCAGCGCTGCGAGAAGATGTGCTGACCGTCATGCGCGACGTTGCAAAGCAGGGTATGACCATGCTGATTGTCACGCATGAAGTGCGGTTCGCGCGAGATGTTGCGGATCGGGTGGTCTTCATGGACGGCGGCGTGGTTGCTGAAGACACGACACCGGATGTATTCTTTGGTGAGGGCGGCAGTCCGCGCGTGAGGCAGTTCCTCCATCTGATCGAGACCTGAGCATGAGTACGCCGGGGTAATTCGTCCTGGCGTACTGCCGGTCCGCCAGCGCTGCGAATTCCAGGAGCACGCAGCACGCAGCACGGTTAGCCGGTCTCTCCGTCGTCTCGCTGACCCGCTAATGTCCGATGCCTTTGAAGCGATGGCGGCCGCTCTTTCAGGTGAGCGTCTACTACCTGATCCGCCGCGCCTGCAGATGTGAACAGCCGTCGATATTCAGCCGGCGTGGTTTGCTTGGCGGCCCTGAACTGCCGATTGAAATTGGCGATGTTCGCGAAGCCCGAACGGGTCGCGATGACGGCGACCGGCAGAGCGGTATCAGACAGCATCCGGCATGCATGCCCGATGCGAACCCGGGCGATATAACGGCCAACGCTTTCACCGATATGCTGAACGAAGTAACGCGTGAGTGTGCGTTCCGACAGGCTCGCAGCCGCGCAGAGTTCCGAGAGTCGCAGCGGTTCGGCAAAGCGCGCATCAATCATCGAAAGAACCCGATTGATCCGTTCGGGTTCGTGGCCGGACGGCCCCGTGGCAGGATGATTGAAAGCACTGGGCGAGGCGAGCGGTTGGCCCGGTGCGTCGGCGAGCATGCACAACATATCGAGGGCGGCGCTCAGGCGCTCGCGTGCCTCGTTCGAGAGCAATTGCGTCAGACGCTCGCGCATCGATTCGCCAGCAGGCGGCTCGAACGCCAACCCACACGCGGCCCTGCGTAGCAGCTTGCGCAGCGGTTCGTATTCGGGGCAGCAATCCGCCATACGCCGCGCCCAATCGCCGTCGAACCAGATAACGATGGCGACCTGCGGCGAAGATGGGTCGATCGAACGATTCGACGCCCAGGTGTGGGGAAGATCCGGCGGCACGAGGACGAGATCCTCAGCTTCATATTCGTTGACCGAGTCGCCGATGTAGCGCTTGCCATGGCTGTTCATTGTCAGCGTGAGCTCGTACTCGGGATGGTGATGCCACTCGAACGGAATACGCGGAAGCCGCCGATGGTAAACCCGGAGCGAACAGTTCTGGCCGAACTCGACGTGTTCATAGGCTGGTTTCATGGCCGGAAACGCAAATTAATTGCCTGAATAGTATCACCAGGGAATGCGTTCACATCATATCCTCGCCCATATCAAATCGATAGGGAGACAGTCATGGCGTTGAAAATCGAGGACCTGCCGAGCGCGATCCGGCAAGCGAAAAGAACGTTGCGCGCAGCGTTGCCGAACTACCGGGAGGTCTTCGCCGAAGTCGAAGAATCGATCGGCGCCGAGGCGCAGCGAATCGCCGCGCAACGCGATCGAGGTGAGGATGTCATTCCCGAGATTCAGTTTTCCGACATCACCGAACAACGCGTCACCGCGGACCAGGTTGCGCTCGTCAAGGCGCGCGGTGCATGCGTGATCCGGAAGGTATTCCCTCGTGCACTGGTGCAGGGCTGGGACGAGGATATTGCCCACTATGTCGATCGCAATAACCTCGACAAGCACCTGGAAAACCGCGCCGAAGACAAGTACTTTGGACAACTGGCGTCCAGCAAGCCGCAGATCTATGGCGTGTACTGGTCGAAGCCGCAAGTGCTGGCCCGTCAGTCGGCTGCATTGACCGAGGCACGTGTATTCCTGAACCGGTTGTGGCGCAATGAGAGCGAGGGCCGCGTGCACTTCGATCCGGAGCGCGTGCCGGCCTATGCCGATCGACTGCGCCGGAGGCCGCCGGGTTCCGCGTCGCTCGGCCTGTCGGCGCATTGCGATGGCGGCTCAGTCGAGCGCTGGATCGAAAGCAATTTCCGCCAGGTGTATCGCCATGTGTTCGCGGGCAACTGGCGAGACTACGACCCGTTCGACGCGGCGTTCCGACCTGACGTGGAAGAGATCGCGTCGCCGGCCGTATGTTCGATGTTTCGCACGTTCCAGGGCTGGACAGCCTTGACGCCGCAAGGTCCGGGCGACGGCACGCTACAACTCGTACCGATTGCCAATTCGATGGCGTACATCCTGCTGCGCGCGCTTCAGGACGATGTTGCCGAGGACGACCTATGCGGTGCGATGCCTGGGCGGGCGCTGTCGATCAAGCCGGAATTTCATGCGCCGTTGTTCGAGGCGCTGTCGTCGATTCCCAAAATGGAAGCGGGCGACACGGTGTTCTGGCACAGCGACGTTATCCACGCGGTCGAAGACGAACATAAGGGCACGGGTTACAGCAATGTGATGTACATCGCCTCGGCGCCCGCATGCGCCAAGAACGACGCTTATCTGAAGCGTCAATTGCCGAGCTTTCTCAAAGGTGAAAGCCCGCCTGATTTCCCGGCCGATCATTTCGAAGTGGATTTCACCGGACGCGCGACGGTTGACGATCTGACACCGCTTGGCAACGCGCAACTCGGGTTTGACCTGTAGATCGGAAAAGACGCCTCACTCGCATCGAAACGAGCACGCATGCGTGCTCGTCCTGGCCGATTGGGAGTGTTTGATTCCTCAGAGGGAATCTCGTCAATTTACAAGGATGTACGCTCTTTGCGGACTACTCGCTGTCACGCTTTCTGGCTGCTATTCTGTTGAGCATCATTGTCGGAGCCCACGCCACGAACCGCCTTTTTCTCCATTGAAGAACCCGGATCGCCTTGATCCTTGCAGCCCGTATATGGACCGGCAGCAATAGTATTTCCACAAGTCTCGCTACACGTGGCCGCAGATGCAACAGGATTCCGACCGCACTCAACGCGCGAACAGGAGGAGTTGTCATGTCCATGCTTCAACGAGTTGTTCGATTGCCAAAGAAGTCCTTCGATCTGGTCAAGAATGCCACCGTGATTGACAAGCGAAAGCTCTATGCGACTTGGGAGCATATTCAACTGACAAAACTACTGGCCTACCTCGATGTCGATTGCGTTTTCGATATCGGGGCCAGCCAGGGCGAATACGCCGAGATGCTGAGAAAGAAAGCGGCTTATAAAGGCTACATTTTTTCGTTCGAACCCAATCCGCACGATGCCCGTATTGCTCGGGAACGTGCCGAAGGTGACGACAAGTGGATCGTGATTGAGCTAGCCATTTCGGAGTCGGACGGCGAGGCACAGTTCAATGTGATGCGAGCAAGTCAGTTCAGCTCGCTGAGCGCACCGAAGAATGACGATGTCGAGCTGTTTCGCCATGTGAATTCGGTCGCGGAGACCATTACGGTGAAGACAGAGCGCCTGGAAACCACGCTACGGCGCTTGCGTGCCGAGTACGGATTCGAACGGCCATTTTTGAAAATGGATACGCAAGGTTTTGATGTCAAGATCGTGCAGGCCTCAGCGGGCATCATGCGAGATTTCGTTGGGATGCAAAGCGAGCTGGCGATCGCGAAGCTTTACGAGACCTCGGTCGACTTTCGCGAGGCCATCACGGAATACGAACGTTGCGGATTTTCGCTTAGTGCTTTCGTTCCGAACAATTCGGGACACTTTCCCTGTCTTCTGGAGATCGATTGCGTGATGATTCGCTCCGATCTCGCGCCAAGTTGGCTCGCTCTCGGTAACGCACCCGAAAGTTCGACCTTCCCTGTGTTCGATCCGAACCACGTATGGTGGACGTCCTGAAAGGGCACGTTCGCATTGCGAGGTGTTTCGCGCAACGCGATCATTTCAAATGACTGTTGCGCCAGTCACGCGGCGTCACGCCAAAGCGTGAATTAAACCAGTTCGTGAAGGAACCCTGCTGCGAATAGCCTAGCAGTGCGGAAACCCGTCCGATGGGATAGCGTGGGTTGCTCATGTAGCGCACGGCGAGTTCGCCTCTTACTTCCTCGACCAGACGCGAGAAGCTGGTGTGCGCCAGTTCAAGTTGGCGTTGCATGGTGCGAACGCTCAGACGTAAATGGCGGGCAACCCGTTCGACGGTGGCCTGCTCGATGGGCAGCAATAAGTAGATCGCCTTGCGTACTTCCAGCGCGGTCGAATCGACACCCGTCACGTTGAGTGAATCCGCGAGGCTCTCGGCATATCGCACCAGTTCCGGGTCAGCGGCGGGATTCGGGTAGTCGAGATCGGCGGCCGCACACACGAAGCCATTGAAATCGCTACCGAACTCCAACGGACAGCCGAAGAACCGGCGATGAAACGTCAGGTCTTTCGGTCCCTGATGAACAAAATGGACCGCGCGTGGCTTCCAGTGATCGCCAAGCAGGGCACTGGAGTGGCGCCAGAGAACACCGACCGCGAGTTCGATCGCCTGATTCGTTGGGATACCCGGTTCGACGACCAGTTCTTCGCGGATGGTGACCGTTTCGCCCACGTCCTCGACGTACACAGCCAGCGCTTCGTTCAACAGATGCCGGTACTCGGCCGTGGCCAGCAATACCTCGCGCAGCGTGCGCTTGTGCGCGAGCAGGACATTGACCACCCCGGTACCGAACTTCTGCCGGGTCTCGGCCATCTGCAGCGCGAAAGTCGGGCATGACGCCTTTTCGGCCGTCAGTTCCAGTAGTCGGCACGCGGCGGCTGCCGGAATGCGATCGTCCGGATTCGCAAGCGCCGCGGTATCGATGCCGACCTGCTGTGCAAGCTCGACCGGGTTCAGTCCGGCCCGCCGCGTCACATCGAAATAGCCGCTCATGGCCACCGAACGCAACATCGTTTCCATTGCTGTGTCTCCGCGCCCATCTCGCAGGCGGCGCCGTTGTGTCTGGTCATGAAATGCCTGCCGCGCGCCCATACTGGTGTTAACACGCAGTGGCATGAAATCCTAAAAGGATGGCGCCCAATCACAAAAGTGTAACGCAGGATTGCCGTATCGTGCGATCTCAACGGTTCATCATGTTCCGACCAGTTTTGATGCGGCCAGCCGTGTCGCGAGCGTCGGAACGCCGTCCCCTTATTGGAGAACACGATGCAATTCCTCGACGATTCGCTGCACCCCGAGAACCAGGACAAGGTTGTCATCACGACCGCTCCCTACGGCCCGGAATGGATGCCCGAAGATTTTCCGGAAGACATCCCGGTGACGATGGAGGAGCAGATCCAGAAGGCCGTCGATTGCTACAACGCCGGCGCGACCGTCCTGCACCTGCACGTGCGTGAACTGGATGGAAAGGGCTCCAAGCGCCTGTCGAAATTCAACGAACTCATCGCGGGCGTGCGCGCGGCCGTGCCGGACATGATCATCCAGGTCGGCGGTTCGATCTCGTTCGCGCCGGAAGACGACGGCCAGGCTGCGAAGTGGCTGTCCGACGATACGCGTCACATGCTGGCCGATCTCGATCCGAGGCCGGATCAGGTGACGGTGGCGATCAACACCACGCAGATGAACATCATGGAGTTGCTCTATCCGGCGTACCTGGAAGGCACCTCCTTGTCCAACCCCGCGCTCATGGCCGCTTATAGCGAAATGACGGTTCCGGCCGGTCCGGCATGGGTCGAGGAGCACTTGCGCCGCCTGCAGGCCTCGGGCATCCAGCCGCACTTCCAGCTCACGGGCATCCATGCGCTCGAGACACTCGATCGTCTCGTGCGCAAAGGCGCCTACAAGGGGCCGCTCAATCTGACGTGGATCGGGATCGGCGGGGGCTTCGACGGCCCGAACCCGTTCAACTTTTTCAACTTCGTGCACCGCGCGCCGGACGGCTGTACGCTCACGGCCGAGTCGCTGCTCAAGAACGTATTGCCGTTCAACATGATGGCGTTGTCCATGGGCCTGCATCCTCGCTGCGGCATCGAAGACACGATCATCGACCAGCACGGCAACCGGATGACTTCGGTGCAGCAGATCGAGCAGTGCGTGCGCGTGGCGCGCGAACTGGGCCGCGAGATTGCTTCCGGCAAGGAGGCGCGCGACATCTACCGCATCGGTGCGCAGTACGAAACGGTCGGCGAGACGCTCGCGGCCAACGGCATGGCGCCGAATCGCGAAGTTGGCGTGAAGAACCTGCCGTTGCGCGCGGCGTGAGAGGTTGGAATGTCGCTGACGCTTTGCGGATGTCGAGTTTCAAAGTAGGGCTCCCCGGTATGCCGGGGAGGGTTGCACGGTATCCATAAAGACCGCCTTTGCCCAACTGGTCAAAGGCGGTCGCCAACGAGCTGGACACGAAGGAGACGACTCATGTTCACGCATGCCGAGCCCACGACGGCCGATGTTTCGACGACGCAAAAAGACGTGCGCGCGTATGCGTGGGTGGTATTTGCCCTGACGGTCGGGTTGCTGCTTTCTGACTACATGTCGCGGCAGGTGTTGAATGCGGTGTTTCCGATGCTCAAGGCCACATGGAACCTTTCCGACACCCGGCTCGGTTCGCTGAGCAGTGTGGTGGCACTGATGGTCGGCGTGCTCACCTTTCCGCTGTCGGTGCTTGCCGACCGCTGGGGCCGCGTGAAGAGCATCGTCCTGATGGCGGCAATGTGGAGTCTCGCGACGCTCGGCTGCGCGCTCGCGACGAACTATGGCGAGATGCTGCTCGCGCGTGCCTTCGTCGGTATCGGTGAAGCCGCCTATGGCAGCGTCGGCATCGCCGTCGTCCTCAGCATCTTTCCGGCGCGGCTGCGCTCCACGCTCACGGCCGCGTTCATGGCTGGCGGGGCGTTTGGTTCAGTGCTGGGCATGGCGCTAGGCGGTGCAGTCGCCGCTCACCTGGGCTGGCGCGCGGCGTTCGGCGCAATGGCGGCCCTGGGGATCGTGCTGCTGGTTCTCTACCGGTTTGCCGTCACCGAAAAACAGCTGGCGCGGCTGCAGCCCGCAAGTGTGAGCCGGCAAGCGCAGGGCCACGGTGTATGCGTGAGCTTCCGCGCGCTGATGAAAGGACTCTTTTCGACGAAGTCGGTCGTGTGCGCCTATGTCGGCAGCGGCATCCATCTGCTGGTCCCGGCAGCCGTATGGGCGTGGATGCCCAGCTTCCTGAATCGCTACTACGGCATGTCCACCGGCAAGGCCGCCATGAGCGCGGCAATGTTCGTACTGGCAACCGCTTTCGGCATGGTGGTGTGCGGGATTCTGACCGACCGGCTCAGCAAGCATGGACGGGAAAGGAAGTGGAGCACGGCCATCGCCTTCTGTCTGATCTGTTTCGTGCTGCTCACGATCGGTTTCCAGATGCCGGCGGGTCCGGCACAGCTCGTCGTGATTGGCGCCGGCATGTTCTTCAGCGCAGGCGCGACCGGCCCCTCGGGTGCAATGGTGGCGAACCTCACCCCGCCGTCGATCCATGCGTCGGCATTTGCCACCCTGACGCTCGCGAACAACCTGCTGGGGCTGGCCCCCGCTGCCATCCTGACGGGTATCGTCGCTGACCGGGTTGGGCTGCTCGGCGCGCTGCAATTCGTGCCGTTTGCACCGCTCGTCGCCGCGGCCGCCTTCTTCATCGGCAAGCGGAATTATGGCGTCGACCTCGATCGCATGAGTGCCCTGCGTGAACAGGCCGGCTGCTGACCCAACCGTCACTCGCGACGTTTGGACCTGACAAGTGCGCCTGAGAGCGGGACGGGCAGGCCCGTCACCGGTCAAATAAATTCGCAGTTCAAGTAAAGGATAGGAGAATCGATATGGCAAAAGCAGTGCGTTTCCATGAAACCGGCGGTCCCGAAGTATTGCGCTATGAAAACGTTGAAGTGGGCAATCCCGGTCCCGGACAGGTTCGCTTGCGCCACGAGGCAGTGGGCCTGAATTTCGCCGACACCTACTTCCGCACCGGCCTGTACCCCGTGCCGCTGCCCGCAGGCATGGGTGTCGAGGCGGCAGGCGTGGTCGAGGCAATCGGCTCCGAGGTGACCAACGTCGCGGTCGGCGACCGCGTGACCTACACCGGCTTTCTCAACACACTCGGCGCCTACAGCACGGAACGCCTGGTCCCGGCGGCGGCGCTCATCAAGCTGCCGGCTGCGATCTCCTGCGAAACGGCTGCCGGTATGACGATGCGAGGCCTGACCTCGTCATACCTGATGCGCCGCATTCATGATTTCAAGGCGGGCGACACCATCCTGCTGCATGCGGCCGCCGGCGGTGTCGGCCTGATTGTGTCGCAATGGGCGAAGCTGCTGGGTCTCACCGTAATAGGCACGGTTTCGAACGAGGCCAAGGGCGAGGTGGCCCGTGCGCATGGCTGCGACCACATCGTCTACTACAGCCGGGAGGACGTTGCGAAGCGCGTGCGCGAACTGACCAACGGCGTCGGCGTGGATGTCGTGTTCGACAGTGTCGGCAAGGATACTTTCGAGTCATCGCTCGATTCGCTCCGGCGCCGTGGCCTGATGGTCTGCGTCGGCACAGCGTCCGGGCCGATCCCGCCGTTCAATCCACAGATTCTGGCAATGAAGGGCTCGCTCTACCTGACGCGCCCCGCGCTGGCGGACTATATCGCCGACCCCGCCGAGAAAGACGAACTCGCCGGTGAACTCTTCGGACATGTCGCCGGGGGCCGCATCAAGATCGAACTCAATCAGCGTTACGCGCTGGAGGACGCGGCGCAGGCCCACCGCGACCTTGAATCGCGCAAGACGACCGGCTCGTCCGTCTTCGTCATCTGAGGAGAACAGCATGCGAGTCGAACAATTGACGTGCGCGATCGGCGCCGAACTGGTGGGCGTGAATCTTGCCGATGCCATCGACGATGACGGCCTGTTTGCGGAAATCCGCGCGGCGCTGCTCAAACACCGGGTGTTGTTCCTGCGCGACCAGGACATCTCGCGCGCCGGGCACGTTGCGTTCGCGCGCCGTTTCGGCGAACTGGAGGACCATCCCGTCGCCGGTAGCGACCCGGAATATCCGGGCCTCGTGCGCATCTACAAGAATCCGGATCAGCCCAACGACCGGTATGAAAACGCGTGGCACTCCGATGCCACCTGGCGCGAGGCGCCGCAGTTCGGCGCTGTCCTGCGCTGTGTGGAGTGCCCGCCCGTCGGCGGCGACACGATGTGGGCAAACATGGTCCTCGCCTACGAGAACCTGCCGGACCACATCAAGGTCCAGATCGCGGACCTGCGTGCCCGCCACAGCATCGAGGCGAGCTTCGGGGCTGCAATGCCGATCGAAAAACGTCTCACTCTCAAGGCGCAATTTCCTGACGCGGAACATCCGGTTGTGCGCACGCACCCGGAGACCGATGAGCATGTGTTGTTCGTGAACGCCTTTACCACCCATTTCACCAACTACCACACGCCGGGGCGTGTGCGCTTCGGGCAGGATGCCAATCCGGGCGCGAGTGATCTGCTGCGTTATCTCGTCAGCCAGGCCTATATCCCCGAGTACCAGGTCCGCTGGCGCTGGAAACCCAACAGCATCGCGATCTGGGACAACCGCAGCACGCAGCACTATGCAGTGATGGACTACCCGCCGTGCCCCCGCAAGATGGAGCGCGCCGGAATTATCGGTGACAAGCCGTACTGATGGGCCAGGAGGCCGCTTCATGACTCTCGATACAACACCGACCATCCTGCTGGTGCCGGGCTTACGCGACCACGTCGCGGAGCATTGGCAAACGCTGCTGGAGCAAAAGTTGCCCAAAGCGGTCTCGGTGCCGCCGCTCGAGCACGACAAACTCAATTGCGCGGCACGCGTCGCGGCGCTCGATGCCGCACTCGCGAAAATCGATGGTCCCGTGATTCTGGTTGCGCACAGCGCTGGCGTGATGATCACGGTGCATTGGGCCCAACAGCATAGCCGCAAGATTCACGGTGCGCTGCTCGCCGCTCCGGCCGACCTCGAGACGCCGCTGCCGGCAGGCTATCCAGCCTTCGACGCGCTCGCTCAGAACGGTTGGCTGCCGATTCCACGCGAACCGCTGCCGTTTCCGAGCATCGTCGGTGCGAGCCGCAACGATCCGCTCGCGCAGTTCGAGCGTGCGGCGGCGATGGCGAACGACTGGGGCAGCCGGCTCGTCGACCTTGGCGAAGTCGGTCACCTGAATCCGGTCGCGGGGTTTGGTGAATGGCCGATGGCGGAGACGCTGATCCATGAACTCGTCTGATCAGATACCGGTTGGCACGGTCGATGAAATCGGACCCGGCCAGCGAAAACGGGCCTTCATCAATGGCCGTGGCATTGTCCTTTTTAACATCGACGGCACGATCCACGCGATTGACGACTCGTGTCCCCACCAGGGCGCTTCGGTCGCAAACGGTCATCTCGACGGGTGCGTGCTGAGCTGCCCGGCGCATGGTCTGCGCTTCGACCTTCGCACCGGTTGCATGCCGGGCGCCAGTGGCTTGAGCCTGACGACATTCCCAGTCCGGGCCATTGACGGAAGGTTGTTCGTGAGTCTCGAGGATCCAGTCGCCAGTCCCGCGCCGGCACCGGCGTGCAATGCGGCGTCGTGATCCGTGCCGCGGGAACACACCGCCATTCAGGGGAACAAGGATGCAAGGTTTGATGATGCAGCAACCGCTGCTGATCGCTTCGCTGCTCACGCATGCCGAACGCCATCACGGCGGCCAGGAAATCGTGTCGCGACGGGTCGAGGGTGACATCCACCGGTATCGGTACCGGGATCTTGCGCAACGCGCGCGCCGCATGGCCAATGCGCTCGCAAGCCTCGGTATCCAGCCGGGCGAGCGGGTAGGCACGCTGGCGTGGAATGGCTACCGGCATATGGAGCTGTACTTCGCCGTGTCCGGGGCCGGGTCCGTATTGCATACGCTCAACCCGCGTCTGCATGTCGATCAGCTCGCGTACATCATCGAGCATGCGCAAGATCGCGTCGTGTTCTTTGACCTGACGTTTCTGCCGCTGATCGAGAGCGTCGCGCCGCGCGTCAAAAGCCCGAAAATCTTCGTCGCCATGACAGATCGCGCGCACATGCCTCAAGACCTTGATCTGGCCACGACGCTGTTGTGCTACGAGGACCTCGTCGACGGTCACAGCGATGCTTTCGACTGGCCGCTGCTGGACGAAAATAGCGCGTCATCGCTGTGCTACACGTCCGGGACGACCGGCAATCCGAAGGGGGTGTTATACAGCCACCGCTCGACCTTGCTGCACACCTACGCGGCGGCGCTGCCGGATTCGCTGAACTGTTCGGCGCGCGATGTGATCTTCCCGGTCGTGCCGATGTTCCATGTGAACGCGTGGGGATTGCCTTATATCGCCTGCATGGTGGGGGCGAAGCTGGTGTTTCCGGGGCCGGCGCTGGATGGCAAGTCGCTTCATGAACTGATCGAGGACGAACAGGTCACGCTGTCGGCCGGTGTGCCGACCGTCTGGCAAGGACTGCTTGCGCATGTCGACGCAATTGCGGGTTCGTTTTCGTCGATGCAGCGCACGATTATCGGCGGGGCTCCCTGCCCGACGGCAATGACGACAGTGTTCCAGGAGCGTCATCGCGTCGACGTCGTGCACGCGTGGGGCATGACGGAATTGAGCCCGGTTGGCACCGTCTGCAGTTTCAAGGCGCATCAGGTGTCTCTGCCCGTGGAAGAGCGCTACGCGCTTCAGGCGAAGCAGGGGCGCCCGGTGTTCGGCATCGACATGAAGATCGTCGACCTGGACGGCAAGGCATTGCCGTGGGACGGCGCCGCAACTGGCGACCTTCTCGTGCGCGGTCATTGGGTCACGCGGGAATATTTCGGCGGTGACGACACGCCGCCGCTGCGCGACGGCTGGTTCCCGACCGGCGACGTGGCCAGGATCGATCCCGACGGTTTCATGCAGATTACCGATCGCAGCAAGGACGTCATCAAATCCGGCGGCGAATGGATCAGCTCGACCGACATCGAAAACGTCGCGTACCTGCACCCGGAAGTCGCGACAGCGGTATGCATCGCCGCGCGGCATCCGAAGTGGGACGAGCGGCCGCTGCTGCTGATTGTGAAGAAGCCAGGTAGCGCGCTCGCCGCCGAGGAACTGCTTACCTTCTTTGACGACCGGGTTGCCAGGTGGTGGAAGCCGGACGCCGTGGTGTTCGTCGACTCGGTTCCGCTCGGTGCAACGGGCAAGATACTCAAGAACCAGTTACGGGACCAGTTCGGCGATCACTACCTGTCGGCCTGAGACACCGGCATCGCAGCAACACAGTTTCATCAGAGCAGCAAGCTATAAGCCACCGGGTCCGCCCGGCGAGCATAAAACCTGGAGGAGACAAAATGAAATTGAAATCAAGCTGCTTGGTAGTGCTGATAGTTTTTTCGGCGTCAGCCCATGCCCAGTCATCCGTTACGCTCTACGGCGTGGTGGACAATGGACTCCTGTATCAAAGCACGTCGGCGGCGACATTCCTGCCGACCGCGCGTAACCAGGGGCATGTCTACCAACTGAAGGACGGTGGTATCTATTCCAGCTACTGGGGCCTGAAGGGAATCGAAGACATCGGCGGTGGCTACAAGATTACGTTCAAATTGCAAGGCTCGTTCAACACCACGAACGGCAAGTTCGGGCTCTCCGACACGCCGGGCACGACCGCGCTTTTCAACCAGTATGCGACGGTCGGCGCCACCGGGCCGTTTGGCACGTTCGACGCCGGCCGGCAGATCATCCCGATGATCTACGCGATGGCGGAAACCGATGTACGCGGCGCGCAGTATTTCGGCAGCATCCTGACTGCGTGGCTCGGCATCAACCAGGCGGCGGGCTGGGCCGGCACCAGCACGAATGCTCCAATCGGCGCGCTCTATGACAGCAACGCACTGGTCTACAGTTCGCCGAAATTCTATGGTGCCTCGCTTGCGCTGGAGTACGCGCCGGGTGGCGTCGCGGGACAGTTTCAGGGCGGCACGCGTGAGTCGGCCGTGCTCAAGTACTCGAATTACGGTCTGAACCTGTCCGCTGTGTACTACAACGGACATGACACCAATCCGTATCCGCTGACCTATCCGGCGGCTCCCGCTACGCCGGCGACAGGCCAGAGCAATAATCGTTTTTACTATTTTGGTGCGATGTATGCGATCAGCGGGTTTTCTGTATCCGCCTCGTACGGCATCGGCAAGAATCCGGCGAAGAGCAGCACCGCTGACTTCGAAATGGTATCGGGTGGCCTCGGCTACCAGTTCAATCCGCACTTCAAGATCACCTCTGGCTACTACTACCTGAAGGACCGGAACCATTCAGCGAATCATTCGAGCGAAGTATCAGTGGGTGCCGAATACAACCTGTCCCAAAGGACCAAGCTGTACGCGCAAGTCGGCTACGTCGACAACAAGGGGACGATGACCCAGACGATCATCTATGGGGCACCGGTTGCGCCGGGCGTCTCCACCACGGCGGCCATGATCGGCTTGCGCCATAACTTCTGATTCCGTCACCCTCATCAAGCGGAGCAATCCATGAAAACAATCATCAAGATACTTGGGCTGGCTGTCGTCACATTGTTTGTTTCAATGTCCATGACCACGCGGTGCCAGGCCGGTGATGCAGCCAGTAGCTCGTCCGGTGCGCAAGGTGCATCCGCGGCGGCGGGATCGGGGGCAGCGGCGCCCATGGGCAGGAAAGCAGATCGTGCGCTGCGCCGGAAGGTTTATGCTGCCATCGGGAAGTACAAGGAAATCGGCGCCGGAGACATCAGTGTCACCGCGAAAGACGGCGCGGTGACACTGAATGGCACGGTCACGGATACGGCTCAGATCGGCAAAGTGGAGGCGATCGCTCGGGGCGTTCCCGGCGTGACGTCAGTGACCAACAAGCTGACGGTGAAGAAGCCATTTGGTGGCATGTAATCTGCCGAGGTCAGGGGCGGGCTGGGCGAGGCCGGAAGCGAAGACTACGTCGACGCCATACCTCCTTCAGCCGCACTCCACCCCGCAACCCATCCAGGCAACTCTGGCGACGGCTGCGTAATCTCCGCCAACTGCAGCAACTCCGCCGTCGTTACGGTGCCGCCGCTTCGCTTCAGGAAGCGTGCTCGCACCACGGACAATGCGACTTGCACATCATCGCGCACGAACCCTTGTTCGATGAAGATATGCTTTTCATCCCAACCGATCACGCGAGTCTGGACGTTGTAACGGTTGCCAAGCTCGAGCGACCGGTGAAAACGCATCGTTTCCAGCGTGACGACCGGATACCAGCCACGTGTCTTCAATTGCCGCCATAGGCCACTACGCATCATCAGATCTACGCGAGCCAGATCCAGAATCGTGAAGTAACGGCCGTTGTTCATATGCAGCAACACATCGAGGTCATTTAGCCAGACACGAAAAGGCGTGACACACGTATCGAGCACGTGCAGCCGACTCCGGCGACGGCTGGTGAATAACAACAGCAGCAAACGAATTAGTAGACTCATGCGAAAACCCGAGGATAGGAACGCGCCGCGTGCGGCATGGAAACGTGAATGGTAGTCGCGCAGACAGGATCCGAGGCGAAGATCGCGGAGTCAATCTGTAGAACACTCCCTCGAAAAGAGGCGACATGCCGTAATGAATCACGACATAGGCATAGGGTGTCTGCGCATGCCTTTCGACAAATGCCAGGCTAATATCGCTCTGACGCGCTATTCAAGGGCAACCCATCATGATCAGACCTTCAATCGCAAAACACCACAGCGGCGTGTTCAGAACATTGGCCGCGCTACTGACGTCGAGTGCGGTCCTGTCCATGTCCGTTTCGACGCCTGCTGTCGCACAAACGAAGGAGCCGGACACATCGATGACGAAGGTGTTTGCGCCGGGCGGCACGCTGCGCGCATCGATCAATCTCGGCAATCCGGTTCTGGCGAGTCTTGATCCGGCGACAGGCGAACCGGTTGGCGTGTCGGTCGATCTCGCGACCGAATTCGCCAAACGGCTTGGCGTGCCGCTGCAACTGGTGGTGGTCAAGTCGGCGGGTGCTTCGGTTGAAAACGTCAATCAGGACAAAGCGGATATCGGTTTCTTCGCCGTCGATCCGAAGCGCGGACAGGAAATCGCTTTCACCAAGCCGTATGTGCTGATAGAAGGGTTTTATCTCGTGCGCGATACCTCGCCGATCACCCGCAACGAGGACGTCGATCGACCCGGCGTGACGGTCGCGGTCGGCAAGGGCAGCGCCTACGATCTGTTTCTGACACGCGAACTGCATCACGCGACAATCGTCCGGATTCCAACCTCACCGGCCGTTGTGCAGGGCTTTCTGGATCAGCATCTCGACGTGGCTGCGGGCGTCAAGCAACAGCTCGAAAAAGACGCCGCGTCAGCAGGCGGATTGCGGATACTGGATCAGCGCTTCATGGTGATCCGTCAGGCAATGGGCGTGCCAAAGGCCAGGGGCGATGAAGCGGCCGCGTATCTGTCGAGGTTCGTCGAGGACATGAAGTCATCGGGCTTCGTCGCGGCGTCGCTGGCGCGGCATCACATCGCGGGCGCGGCGGTCGCAGGTAACAACGAGTAGCCGCCACACGCTGGTGCCGTTGGCCTCACGGTGTGTTGTTCGGCTTTTGCCCGGTTTTCTCGGGTCGTGATAGTTCAGCGGCTGAAATGACGGGTGCAACGCCCGTCAGATAAGGATTCCTGCCACTGCTGTAGCGGTGCGGAATCAACCGCCGCCGAAATCTTTCAATGTACTTTCTGTTGCAGCGAATTTCGTATACCCCCCTACCCTATCTGTCTTATACTCCCCCACGGTATATCGGAGGCTATCCATGAGTCACACCATTCGTGAGAAACAGAAGCTGCTCAACCGCGTCCGGCGCATCAAGGGGCAGGTTGAAGCCATCGAGCGAGCGCTCGAGGACGAGCGGGGGTGCATCGACGTGCTGCAGCAGATCACCAGTTGCCGTGGCGCGATGAATGGCCTGCTGGCCGTGGTGCTCGAGGACCATATTCGCACGCATCTTGTCGACGCAGAAACTCACGAAGAACCGGCTGGCAGTGCGACCGACCAACTGATCGAAGTCGTTCACAGCTATTTCAAATAGAGTCGAAAATGAGTGATTTCAAAGACGCCGCGTTCGGCGCAGGACATGACCACATCTTTCTGGGTGCCGGTCATGAAAGGAATGAGCGCAAGACATGGGCTGTGATCGCGCTGTGCAGCGCGATGATGTTGATCGAAATTGTCGGTGGCAGCATGTTCGGTTCGCTTGCGCTTGTCGCCGACGGCTTGCATATGTCGACGCACGCTGGGGCGATGCTGATTGCGGCCCTGGCCTACACTTACGCGCGCAAACACGCCACCGATTCCCGTTTCGTGTTCGGCACCGGCAAGCTCGGCGACCTCGCAGGGTTCACGAGCGCCATCGTGCTCGCGATGATAGCGGTACTGATTGGCTACGAGGCGGTCTCGCGCTTTCTGTCGCCGGTGCCGATTCACTTCGGCGAAGCGATTCCCATCGCTGTGGTCGGCCTGCTGGTCAACCTGGCAAGCGTGTGGCTGCTAAGCGGCGGCGACCACGGGCACAGCCATGGTCATGGTCATGGCCACGGTCATGCTCACGACGCCCACGCTCACGCGGATGAGGAGCAGAAGATTTTCGCTGCGTCCGGCGTGTTCACCGTTTCTATCTTCGAAGACGGAGTGCCGCCCGTTTTCCGGATCACCCCCGCAACAAAGGGTTCATCATTCGACTCGTCGGTCGTGTCCGTTACGACGATGCGCGCTGATGGAACGCAGCAGGTATTCGCCTTGGCGGACCGTGGCGGCTATCTGGAATCGAAGGAAGAGATTCCTGAGCCGCACGCTTTCAAAGCGGTTGTACGGATGCCGGACGGCGAGCATGAGGTGCAATTCGAAGAACACGAGCACGGCCACGATGCGCATGACGCCGCGACCCGGGATCACAACATCCGCTCGGCTTACATCCACGTCATGGCTGACGCGGCGGTCTCCGTGCTGGCCATCGTCGGGCTTGTATTGGCGCGTGCGTTCGGATGGATGTGGATGGACCCGCTCGCGGGCGTCATCGGTGCGCTGGTGATTGCCAACTGGTCGTACGGCTTGATGCGCGACACGGGTGCAATCCTGCTCGACATGAGCCCCGACCGGCGTATGGCGGAGAACGTACGGCATGCTATTGAGGACCGCGGCGATAAGGTTGTCGACCTGCATGTGTGGCGAGTGGGACCGGGTCACATGAGCGCCGTGGTGTCGGTGGCGACAGGTGAGGCCCAGCGTGATTCACGGTTCTATCACGCAGTGCTCGAGCGTTTCAAGGGGTTGTCGCACGTCACCGTAGAGGTGCAGCCTTCACATGCGGCGACCTGCTGATACATGGCAGTGAAGTCGCCGTGCGCTGTGCGTCGACGTGTGCGCCTTCTGATCGCAGCCTGAGTCTGCCGATATTCGATTCAGTAAGGCTTGGGGCCGTCGTTTGGTAGTTCATTGGCAGCTTTAGAAGCGACGTGAATCAGCGTTCGCGCGACTATTACAATGGCGGCAGCCATCGGATCTAGATGTCGAGCGCGGACTGCCGGCGAACTTCCGGGTTCGTCCAGAAGCGGTCGTCCGACACCCGCTATCCAGTGACCGAAGTCCTCTCTGACGCCTGTTGACCCGCGCAGGGCCAATTGATACGATGGCACCAGTTTCAAGACGCCCTCCCGGTTCGCCGGGAGGGCGTTTCTTTTTGGTTTTCACACACCTAAAAAGGAACGCCTTGAAATGAAATCGCAAATTCACTTCTACCCCGCATCCGATATTCGCCTGGGATACACGCAGCTCGGGAACGGCTCGCATCACGTGCTGGTCATGCATGACTGGCTCGGAGACCACTCGAACTACGATGCGGTGATGGCATATCTCGATCCCGGCTCATTCACATACGTGTTCGTCGACTTGCGCGGTTATGGACGATCCATCGAGTTGACCGGCGCTTTCACGATCGAAGAGATTGCCGCCGACTGCTTTGCACTCGTCGATCAACTCGGTTGGGAGCGTTTTCACGTAATAGGCCATTCCATGACCGGGATGATCACGCAACGCATGGCTGCGGATGCGCCGCATCGCATCAAGGGCGCGGTTGCCGTGTGCCCGATCTCCGCGGCGGGAAACCCGTTGAACCCTGAAGCCCTTGCATTCTTCGCGAGCACTTGCGAAGACGACGAGTCGTTCCGACGGCTCGTCAAATACGTCACCGGGGGGCTTTCGGATGAGTGGGCGAGTTACAAGCTGCGGCAAAACCGGGAAAGGGTCGCGCCGGACTGTCGGCCGCGATACCTGGACATGATGGTCGGCGCAAACTTTGTCGAAGACATTCGAGGGCTCGATACGCCGTATCTGGTCATCGTAGGCGATAAAGATCCCGGACTCGATGCTGAGGCAATGAAGAAGACATTCCTTGCGTGGCATCGGAACGCCGAGTTGCAGGTCATGCCAAATTGCGGCCATTATCCGATGCAGGAATGTCCGCCGTACTTCGCGACTATCGTCGAGCGTTTCTTGAAGCGCGACGTCGATTGACGTGTTCAGGGTGCCTATCGGCTTAGCATCTTTGACCACATCGAGTTGAGGCAAGACCCATCGGCGGACGACCGGGTTTGAACCGGAATTGTCCGCTGATGGGCGACAAAGGAAATTCGCGGCGAGGTTGGGTAGGGTACTGACGCGCGGTGGCCGAACTGCCGGGTTCGGGCCAGAAGCGGACGGTCACAAGTTGGTAGAGGAAGTGGTTCAGTAGTGGCTAACCGCGACGGATTACGATAAATACTGTTTCTTCGCGGATAAAGTCGCTTCTCAACTAAACTAGGCTGGGCTTGAGGAGAGGCTTTCAGCGCGGGTGAAAGAAGACCGTACGCGTGGCGAGCATGTAATGGTCAACTCATGAATTAAATAACTACGGCGCGGTTCTCGACTGGTTGTGGCAGCGTTCTACTAAAATCACGAAAAGTAAAATGATTAAGAAAAACAAGACCAATGATCTTTGTATTGAATATCTTCGACGGAAATGGCGTGAAATTTTAATCACAAGATTTGAGTACTTTTTGAATGTCTCGCCTGAATCAGCTCAGCGCATGCATAGCATCATGGATGCCATGATTAAGACTATGGAAAATGTCTTTCTGGAATTTTCTGGGTTAAAGGATTCTCAATTTAACGGGCAGATCATGTCTGATGATGAAGGTGTTTATTCTCAGCGTCTGGCCGAACTGTTATTTTATTACCGCCTCAGACGCATGGGTTTTGGGAATTTTCGGAGCAAGGACGCCGGGCCGGACTTCGTTGCCAGTAAAAACGGTGAAACCTTTTGTTTTGAGATTGTTACACCAACGCCAAATCAAGCCGTCAGGGCGCTGATAGCCAGAGGTGGTTTGACGATTGAAGAAAGGAATTTCCTATTCAGGGAACGCTTGCTGTCCGTGACCTCGGTTCTTGGAGATAAACTAAAAAAATTGGCAGAGCACCAGCATGCGGGCCACGTGCCTGATGGTGCGCATTACATAATCGTAGTCAATGATTCGATGCTACTTCCCTACGACAAGGCATGGTACGGAGCATGGGCGGATCTATGTTTGGGTGACAGTACTCTTCCCATCATCGTGGATGCCACGCTTGGCTCCGGAGATGTCGACCTGGGGATCGTTACTGCCGAGGGTGATGTTGATGAGGCAACCGGCGAATTTAGGAAATTGATCATAAAGAGTAATTTCAGCATTTCAATTAATGGAGGGAGTCCGGTGATTCCAGAAGACGCTGCATTACGCGTCAACATCAGACAGGAAATTGCAACCAGAAATCGTAAGGACGCTATATTTGTTGATATCGCTGAATCGGCAGGTGCGGCGGGTTTCTATCAGATAACTTTAAGGGAGGATATTTTTTTCTATCATGTTTTCCCCACCCACACGAATATCATGCCCAAATCCGCATTGGTTACATCTGTGAAAAATAAGAATTTAATCAGGAAGGCCGTTCTTCATACTTCGTCCTATGCCAAAGATGAAGACCTGGTTCAACCATTGATGTCGCCTGCTCTCTTGATTGGCAGGCAACCCGATGAGTTCAATCACCAGGTCATTTACGATAATTTTTTCAAGCCGTATTTGACTGGCGGGGAATTTTATAGCCCTCCCGCTCCGTGAGAGTGACTTGACCCGCACGTCCGTCATTCCAGACGCACCTGAATCAAGTTGGTAGCTGACCTGGCCGAGCTACCTGGGGCGCCCCCACGCGCAAGCGGCTTTTCGCTCGTGCGGCCAGAAAAGAGACAGCCCCGCACGTCCGGTCGGCTATCATGCCTATCCTCTCCGAAGTAGCTCCTTATGATTTCCGTCCGTAATGTCACCCTGCGCCGCGGCGTCAATGTCGTACTCGATAGCGCGTCCGTCACCTTCACTCCCGGCGAAAAGATCGGTCTTGTCGGCCGTAATGGCGCCGGCAAGTCATCCTTCTTCGGCCTTCTCAACGGCACGCTGCACGAAGACAGCGGCGAGTTCTCGATTCCCGCTGCATGGAGGATGGGCCAGGTCGCGCAGGAGATGCCGGAGACCGAGCAGAGTGCGACCGACTTCGTAATCGAAGGTGACACCGTGCTGCTGGCCGCGCAGGCCGAAGTGGCCGCCGCTGAGGCCAGCGACGACGGCATGCGCATGGCGCACGCCTACATGGCCTTGCACGACGCCGGGGCACATGATGCCCCCGCACGTGCCCAGGCGCTGATCCAGGGCCTGGGCTTTAGCGCTGCGCAGCTCGACCAGCCTGTCAACAGTTTCTCCGGCGGCTGGCGTATGCGACTGCAACTGGCGCGCGCGCTCATGTGTCCGTCCGACTTGCTGTTGCTCGACGAACCGACCAATCACCTCGACCTCGACGCGTTGGTCTGGCTGGAAGCGTGGCTCAAGCGCTATCAGGGAACCATGGTGGTGATCAGCCACGATCGCGAATTCCTCGACGCGGTGACGCAGGTGACAGTGCACGTCGACAACGCCAAACTCGTGCGTTACGGCGGCAACTACAGCAAGTTCGAAGAAATGCGCGCCGAGCAACTGGTGTTGCAGCAGGCCGCGGTGGCGAGGCAGGCGGACAAGATCGCTCACCTGCAGAAATTCATCGACCGTTTCAAGGCCAAGGCCTCGAAGGCGAAGCAGGCGCAGAGCCGGGTCAAGGCGCTCGAACGCATGGAGAAGATCGCACCGGTGCTGGCCGATGCAGAGTTCACCTTCGAGTTCAAGGAGCCGCTCAACGTCCCGAACCCGCTGTTGTCGATGCTGGACGCGAGTTTCGGCTATCCGGCGCCGGACGACGCACCGCTGGGCACGCCGCCGACGCTCATCGTGCGGGGCATCAACCGATCCGTGCTGGCCGGCCAGCGCATCGGCATTCTTGGCGCCAACGGCCAGGGCAAGTCCACTCTGGTGAAGACGGTGGCGCATGAGCTGGCGCCGATTGCCGGCGAAATCAGCGAAGGCAAAGGCCTGAACATCGGCTACTTCGCACAGCAGGAACTCGATGTGCTGCGTCCTCTGGACACGCCGCTGGAACACATGATCCGCCTTGCCAGGGACACGCCGGCGCACCTGCGCGCGCCTGGCCAGAGCGGCACCGAACAATCGCTTCGAACCTTCCTCGGCACCTTCAACTTCAGTGGCGACATGGTCCATCAGGCGGTCGGCACGATGAGCGGGGGCGAAAAGGCGCGGCTCGTGTTGTGCATGATTGTGTGGCAGCGTCCCAACCTGCTGCTGCTCGACGAGCCGACCAACCACCTCGACCTGGCCACACGCGAAGCGCTAGGCATGGCACTCAACGAATTCGAAGGCACGGTGATGCTGGTCAGTCACGACCGGTCGCTGCTGCGCGCGGTATGTGACGAGTTCTGGCTCGTTACCAAAGGTGGCGTCGAGCCGTTCGACGGCGATCTGGACGATTACCAGCAGTTCCTGCGCGACGAAGCCCGTCGCATGCGCGAACAAGCTGCCGGGGAGCAGAAGGTCATCGCCTGAACTAACCCTTTGGCAGCTCCAGTCTGGAAGCTGCCAACCCTCGGCCGGAAAGACATCCGTATAAAAGGCCTCGGTCTGCTCTGACGTGCCGCCGCAATCGCCAGCCTCATTGGCATCGCAAAACTCAACGGCGTCAATCCTGAAGCCTATCTGCGCTTCGTGCTTACACGCATCGCCGACCCGATCAACCGAATCAACGAACCCACACCGTGGGTCGTTGGCGCTCAGCTCGGCACCGCAGTCTGAAGAATCGCAATCTCCAATCAGGACGCCGCTGGTGTCACGCTTGCGGCACACCGTAGGAAACGCTTGGGAAACGATTGCCTCGTAACCTGGCGGGAGGACGAAGCCGGGCTCGCCAGCAGGCTCTGACGGGGGCTCTCCGCGAACGAGTGACAAACGGGAGGTTTCATGTACACCAAGGGCAACGCCACCGTCATGAACAAATGGGTTCGGGCTTTTTTCGACGGCCCTGAGCATTCGGGCAAGAAGTCGGATAACAAGCGATACGACGAACCACCGGCCGAGTTCTTTACCGCCTTTGGCGACAAGATGAAAAAGTGGACCGACCATGGCAAACGGATTGGTGTTCCAAATAGCACGAAGACCGGGTACGTTTGGACGCCCGGCACGGACGAAAAGTACTTCAAGGACAACACCGAATCCGGCTTGCTGTACCGGAAAGGGTGGGGCTTCGCGACCTGATTACAAGCCGCAAACTCTCAACGATCGACAGGCTGCGGCCGGGTGCCCCCGGCCGCAGCCGCCGAGGGTGACAGATCGATATTTCCCGTTCAGCTGGTCGCGCCGATTATGCCTTTATGCAGGTAGTCCCGCGCGAACTGATTATCGCCGGCTTTTTTACTGGTAAATCTCAACACGAAAAACTCCCACTTGTCGCCGGAACGTTTGCCGAACGTGGTCGCGGATATCTTGGCTGGAGCCGAGCCGCCACCACCGTCGGACATGTAGTTCGACGGTGCGATGCTCATCGTTTTCGAACTTCCAAGTGTCGAGAAAGTGGTCGCGATCTGTTCGTCTTGCTGTCTGCGCTGTTCGTCGCGGCCGCCTTGGCCGGCGCTTGCCGCATTGGCATGCACGGCGAGGCACACGCCGTCCGCAGTGACGGAGCCGGCGCCGAACGTGCAGCCGTCCATTGCAGCGGTAAACATCCACTCGGCGCTCTTGTGCAGAACGCCGCCGCAAGTTTTATTTTGCATATAGGGCAAGTAGTACGCGCGCAGGGGGAATGGGGCTTTGTCACCAGCTCTGACTAGCGCGAAGACGTCGCCTGTCGTTGAATTCGCGTTAGGCACTTTTTTCACGGTGACGGGAATGACAGGCGCTGGCCTGATAACGAAAGCTTCCCCGCCGACATCTGGAAGCAGATATTCCTGGCGAAGCACGTTTATGTTCGGATAAACCACGTTATTCGAAAGAAAATCGTACGGATCACGCTGGAAGTCTTCCTGAGGGGTGCTCATAGTCGTAGTTTGTCCATGGAGAGTGCGTGAGGAAACCGGCCCAAAAGGCGTGACAACCGGCCAGACCGGGTCGATGAGGATTTCGCCCGTTTCCGTACGCGGGCACCTTCGACGAAATCATTTCGCAGGCGCGTTCCCGAGTCGTTTCCGTAATCTATTTGCCGCCTTCGTCCAGCTGTTCCTTGGCGGCGAGACTGCTGAATCCGGCCCGCATGTCGGTGACTGCCGCGGCCAGCCACACTCGGGTCCGGACGACCGAAGAAAAAGATCACTGTGCGCGCCCCGATCGATCTAAACCCCCGCGCTTCGCCGCTTCCTCGCCAACGGAGCACACCCGCCAAACCGCTCCACAATGAAGTCCACGAACGTGCGAATCTTCGGCGGCGGTTTGCGGTCCGCCGCCATCAGCACATGCATCGGCCGTGCGTGCGGCGTGTAGTCGGGCAACAGCGGCACCAGCCGGCCGGCGCGGAGGTCATCGTCAAGCAGGATCTCGGGCTGCATGATGATGCCGAGCCCGCTGAGCGCGGCCATTCGCAGTGCTTCGCCATTGTTCGCGGTGAGGCTAAGCGACACCGGCACAACGACCTCGCCTTCGGGTCCCTGCAGCCGCCAGTTGCGGCCCGCTACCGGATGCGCAAATCCGAGGCAACTATGTTGCGTGAGATCGTTAGGCGCCACTGGCACGCCATGCCGTTCGAGATAGCCCGGCGACGCACAGACCACCGATCGATACGGGCGCAACGCACGCGCGACCATAGACGAATTCGCGAGCTCGCCGATACGCACCGCCACGTCAAACCCTTCGTCAACGAAATCGATGCTCTGGTCGCTGACCACAAGATCGATCGCGACATCCGGATGCGCCGCACGATAGTCGACGCAGGCCGGAGCAAGCGCATGCACACCGAACGAAACGGGCGTGAGCACGCGCAGCCGGCCGCGCGCTTCCCCATGCAGTTCGGCGCCGATCGCCTCGGCGTCGGCTACGTCGGCGAGAATGCGGCGGCATCGCTCGTAATAGTGCTGCCCGAGTTCAGTGAGACTTTGCCGGCGCGTGGTGCGATTCAACAGGCGGCCGCCGAGCAGCGTTTCGAGCGCACGGATGTGATGCCCGACCATGGTCCCCGTCAGCCGGAACTCCTCCGCGGCGGCCGCGAAACTGCCTCGCTCCACGACCCGCACGAAGATCGCCATGCTTTCCAGTCTGTCCAATTGCGAAGTGTCCTTTGGTTATGTTCGAAGCGAACTCGTCTTTTTCCGCATCCTCCGCGCGGCAACAATCTCGACAGGGACGTGGAATTGTCCACGTACGACATCGCAGACCATTGAGGGAGATGCATGATGCTATCGCAACCGACACTTCGCGAACGCGGCGCCGCGCTGCTCGAACAACTTCACGGGTCCGGGTCCGCACAGGCGTTGAGGGCCGACATGGAAGGGCTGTGCCCGGACTTTGTCGAGATGTCGATCGAGTGGGCGCTGGGCGGCGTAATGGCACGCCCGGGGCTCGACCTGATCACCCGCGAACTCGTCGTCATCGCGTCGTGCGTGACGCTCGGCCATCCCGTCACCCAGTTGCGCGCGCATGTTCATGCCGCCTTGGCAGCAGGCGCGACTCGCGAGCAGATCATCGAATCCATTCTGCAGTTGATGTTCTATGCCGGTGGCGCGTCAGTGCGCAATGCGCTCGTGCATTGCCGGGATTTGCTGGCTGTTCAAACTGATTCCGTTAGCGCGGCCGGATAAACGGAAGCAGACCCGCTCGGACAGAGCGAGGCTGAGCGACTATGCGCTGCGCTCCAGATCGCTCTCCATTTTCTCCACAAGCGCGTCGCGCATCAACGCGACGGGCCGCACCAGGCGACCGGGCAGCATGCCGTGCACGAGCCACACGTTCAGCACGTTGTGGAAGTCCGTCACGTCGATGCGCTGCAGCGATTCACGGTAGGCGCTGCGCTCCAGCATTTCCGGCACGGCGAGCCCGATGCCCATGCCCCGGGCCACCAGCGAAAGTTGCAACTCGGACCCAAACGCCTCGACCGCGACGCTGAACTGCAAGCCGGCCGACGACATCGCCCGACTCAGCGCGGAACGCATCCCGCAGCCGTCCTGGTTCAACACCCATGGATGACGCGAAAGCTCGGCGAGTGTCGTCGGTTCGTCGGGCAAGCCGAACGAACGCGGCGCCACAACGATGGCCCGTTTGTCGCCGAGCCGCGTTGCCGTCATCGCTTCGGGTAGTGGAATGCCGATGGGTAACAACACGACGGCCGCATCCACGGCGCCACGCTCCACGTTCTGCAACAAGCCCGGCGACCAGCCGGCCGTCACGCGCAGCGTCAGCTTCGGAAAGGCACTGCGCAAACGGTCGACGGGCCGTTCGAGCGCGAGTTCGGATAGAAACGGCGGGACGCCGATTCTCAACTCTCCGGTCGATTCGCTGTCGGGCGACGCCACGGCCATCAGGTCGTCGACGGCGCGCAGCACCGTGCGCGCCAGACCGTAGACCTCATTGCCCGCCGCAGTCGGCTTGAGCGGTTTGCTCTGCCGGTCCAGCAACTCGGCGCCGAGCATCGTCTCCAGATTCTGAACGCGGCGCGTGAGTCCGGGCTGCGTGAGAAACAGCTTCTCTGCCGCCCGCACCATCGATCCGCTTTCGACCACTGCCACGAAAGCCTGCAAGTCACGTGTGTTCATGAATAACTCGCATAAAGATTATCGACATATTTCAATTGTCGCATAACGTCGCCATCCGTACGATAAGCCGGAGCTACCTCAACCGGAGTGGAACGATGAATCAACCCGCCGAGACGTCCGCGCGGCCCTTGCCTCCTTTGCCTGCCACGACCGTACCTTCGGCGCCGCCGGCGCCGGCTGCCGGCCTGACCGCGCCGCTCACGCTGTTTTTCGCGGCCGCGGTCGGTGTGATCATCGTGAACCTGTCGGCGGCGCAACCATTGACGGGGCCCGTCAGCCGCGCGCTGAACCTGCCGCCCGAACTCGCCGGACTGATCGCCATGCTGCCGCAGTTGGGCTACGCGGCTGGCTTGCTTCTGCTCGTGCCGTTGTGCGATCTGCTCGAGAACCGCAAGCTTATTTTTCGGACGCTGATGTGCTGTGCGGTGTTTCTCGGCATTGCGGCGCTCGCACGGTCGGGTTGGCTGTTTCTCCTGTCGGTGTCGCTGGCGGGCGCGACGTCGAGCGTGATTCAGATGCTCGTGCCGATGGCAGCGTCGATGGCGCCTGAACACGGACGCGGGCGGGCAATCGGCAACGTGATGAGCGGGCTGATGATCGGGATTCTGCTGTCACGCCCACTCGCCAGTGTGATCGCGGGATCGTTCGGCTGGCGCGCGTTCTTCGGCATCGAGGCGTGCGCCGACGCGCTGCTTGCCGTGGTCCTATATACGCAGTTGCCGACCCACCGGCCGCTCGCGACGGCCCGTTATCCGGCGTTGCTGCGCTCCCTGTGGACGCTGCTGCGCACCGAACCCATCCTGCAACGCCGCGCCACGCTGGCGGCGCTCGGGCTTGGCGCGTTCAGCGCGTTCTGGACCGCCATCGCTTTGCTGCTCGCGCAGCCGCCGTTCTCGCTCGGCATGCACGGCATCGCCGCGTTTGCACTGGCGGGTGCGAGCGGGGCGATCGTCACGCCGCTCGCCGGTTATCTCGGCGATCGCGGGGCGCAGCGCATCACACAACTGATCGCGCATCTGTTGATGATTGCGGCCGTGCTCGTCATGGGCGCAGCCGGTGCGGGCTGGGGCGGATTCCCGGTCACCACGCATCCCGGTCTCGCACTCGCGCTGCTGGTTGCCGGCGCGGCAGCGCTCGACGCGGGTCTGATCACCGATCAAACGCTCGGACGGCGCGCGATTAATCTCATCAACCCGGCGGCGCGCGGCCGATTGAATGCGCTCTTCGTGGGTATTTTCTTTATCGGCGGCGCGCTCGGTGCGTTGCTATCGGGGGCGGCCTGGGCGTGGGCCGGATGGAGTGGCGTTTGCAGCGTGGTACTGGGGTTCACGATTGCGGCGCTTCTGTTCGGATTCTTTGACCGGGCCAAAGCGTCGCTCCAGAACTGACCATCTTCAGTTTGATAAACGAAGCAGATCTCACTGACGCGGAATCTCGCCCAGACCTGCTTCAGCCGGCGCGAGGGCCAGACGGAGTTCCCTGTAAGCAGTCACCAGCGCGTCAAGGCTAAATGTCCGGTTCAGGCCGCTGGGATTGGGCAACACCCATACGCGGGCGCCGCCGAATAGTGCCGGTTGCGGGCCCCAGTCGATGTCGCGCGTGCCCGACATCGCGCTGAGCGCCATCTTGCCGAGGAAGGCAACGCAGTGCGGCGCATATCCTTCAATCTTCCGCTCGAATTCGATCGCGGCGGCTTTGAATTCCCCTTGTGACAGTTCGTCCGCTCGTGCGGTCGGACGCGACACCACGGTGGTCAGGCCACAGCCATACTGCAGGATTGTGCGATCGTCTTGAGGATCGATCTGTGCAGGCGTAAAACCGGCCAGATGAAGGGTCCGCCAGAACCGATTGCCTCTGCCGGCAAAGTGGTGGCCGGTCGACGCCGCGCGGAGGCCCGGATTGATGCCGCAAAACACCACTGATAAACCCGGCGCCAGGATATCAGGAAGACCTTGAAGTGAATCGGCGTGAGTCACGGATGGGGTAAGCCTTTTCATGGAGTGCATTCGAGCCGCGGAGTAAGAACAACGGGCCGCCTCAACGATACCGTCTTCCGATTGCATGCGGGGGAGCGTCTTTATACTCGACGCTCATGCTGCATAACCGTGCCGGCGGCGGTTTGGAAGTGCGGTTGACATTGACAGGCCTACGCTAAAGATATGGACCGGATCGACGCAATGAAGGTGTTCGTGGCCACGCTGGACGAAGGCAGCCTGGTTGGCGCCGGCCGCCGGCTCGGACGATCCCCGGCGGCGGTGAGCCGCGCCATCGCGTTCCTTGAGGAGCACACGGGAACGGCCTTGCTGCACCGGACCACGCGGACAATCAGGCTCAGTGCGGCGGGTGAACGTTATGCGTCGGCCTGCCGGCGCATCCTGACCGATCTCGAGGAAGCCGACTTGCTGGTAGCAGACGAGCGCTCGGCGCCACGAGGGCTGCTCACGGTGACCGCGCCCGTTGCCGCGGGTGAGGACGTGCTGCGTCCGATCCTCGACGATTTCATCGATCGCCATCCCGCGGTGCCGATACGCCTGCAACTGCTCGACCGTCCAGTCAGCCTGATCGACGAAGGAATCGACGTGGCGCTGCGTATCGCGCATCTGGCGGACTCGACGCTGATCGCGATACCCGTGGGCGAAGTCCGGCGCGTTGTCGCGGCTTCGCCGCAGTACCTGGCCACTCATCCTGACATTAACGAACCGGCTGATCTCGCGCATCATCAAATCGTCGCGATGACGCACTTCGGGCTGGACTCCTGGAGCTTTCCGGCCGCCGGCCGCTCGGCGATTCCCCAGGTCGTGCAGTTGACCCCGCGTTTTACAGTCAACACGATCCGGGCGGCGATTGCCTCGGCAGTCGCCGGCCACGGTGTCACCCGGATGTTTTCGTATCACATTGCCGAACAGGTCAGGAACGGCTCGTTGAAGATCGTGTTGCGCGATAGCGAGCATTCGCCTCTGCCCGTACACCTCCTGACGCCGCACGGACGCCTGTCGGTCCCCAAAGTGCGTGCTTTCGTTGATTTCGCGGCGCCGCGCCTGCGCCAGCATTTCGAGCAACTTCAACAGTTTACCGACACGGATTGAATCTCGCTGCGGAAGAATGTCTTCCGTATCGCGGCGATTCTCCCGTAATTCGATTCAATCTAGACTGACTCACGTTATTGGCAGGGTATCCAGCAGGTGCCCGTATTCGGGAGGCAGTTATGGAACAGGCGGTCGCTCATTCCCCATCCAACCCTTTCCAGGGGGCCTTGCGCGGCTATGCCGAGCGCAACGAGACTTACTGGCGGCGCAACCTTGCGGTCTGCGTGATCGGGTCGTTCACCACGCTAGTCAGTCTGAGCATGCTGTTGCCGTTCCTGCCGCTGTACGTGCGCCAGCTCGGCGTCGAATCCCAGTCGGCAGTTATCCAATGGTCCGGGGTTGCCTTCGGCGCGACGTTCCTGGGAACCGCGGTGACCGCGCCGCTCTGGGGGCGTCTTGCCGATCGTTACGGCCGCAAGCCGATGCTGATTCGCGCGGCGGTGGGCATGGCGATCGTGATGTCGCTGATCGGCATGGCGCATAACGTCTACGAACTGGTCGCGCTGCGTTTGATCGCGGGGCTTGTGGGCGGTTACGCTTCGGCTTCCACTGTCATGGTCGGCACGCAGGCGCCGCGCGAGCGGGCCGGCTGGGCGTTGGGGATTCTGTCCACTGGCGCGCTCGCGGGCAACCTGATTGGACCATTGATCGGCGGACTGCTGCCGGGCTGGATTGGAATCCGCGGTACGTTCTTCGCCGGCGGCGCGATGATCGCCGTCGCCGCCTTGCTCACCATCTTCGTCGTGAAGGAGGATTTTCATCCGGCCACCGACGCGAGGGGGCGGGGCATCAATACGACCAGCGCACCGGCTCGCCGCACGGACTACGTGGTCGTGGCAACGATCCTGGTGACGGCGATGATGGTCCTGCTCGCCAATATGTCGATCGAGCCGATCATTACCGTCTATATCGGCAGCCTGAATGTGCATGCGGATCATCTGGCGCGCATTGCCGGCGTGGTGATGGCGTGTTCCGCGTTGGGCAGCATCCTGACAGCAGCGCGGCTTGGTGCGCTCGCTGATCGCATCGGCAGCTGGAATGTCATCATCGGCTGCCTGGTGCTCACCGGTGTGGTGATGGTGCCGCAAGCGTTCGTGACCGAGTGGTGGCAACTCGCCGGCTTACGTGTGTTGATGGGGATGACGCTCGCGGGCTTGCTGCCTGCCATTGCCAAGCTTGCAAGACAGTCCGTCGACGAAAGCAGAACCGGCCAGATGCTCGGCTATCTGCAATCGGCCCAGTTCAGCGGCCAGGTGGTCGGCCCGGTGATCGGCGGCCAGATCGGGGTTCTGTTTGGACTGCACTCGGTGTTTTTCGTCACCGGCGCACTGCTGGTGATCTGTGCCGGTCTCGCTCAATGGGCGCGAATGCGTTAGCCGGCGCGAGCGCCGAATCGGACGATGTCAGTCACGCACAACGCGCGTCGCGTGTTCGCGGCGTGACTGACCCACTACGATCCCAGTCTTTCCATCAGGAAGTCGACAAAGCTCCGCACCCGCGACGACAGATGTCGGGCGTGCGGATAGATCAGAACGAAGGGTCGCGAACAACCGCCATAAGGGATGAGCAATTCGTTGAGCGTGCCTGCGGCGATGTCTTTGTCGACGATGAAACGGTAGGTCTGAAAAATGCCCGCTCCGTGGCGGGCCAGCGTTACTCCGGAAAGCACGTCGCCCGACGATCCATAACCGCCGTGCGTCGTCATCTCCGTCTCCTTGCGCTCCTGGTTGAACACCCACAGAAGATTGCGGCCGGTACTCGGCCGCGCGTACTGGATGCAGTCGTGATGGATCAGATCCTCCGGCGTCTCCAGTTTGCCGGCGCGGCGCAGGTAAGCCGGCGAGGCGACGACCACCAGTTCCGCATCCTCGATCTTTCGCGCGATCAGACCGGAGTCGCTCGGTGCACGTCCGCGGATGGCAAGGTCAAAGCCCTCTTCCGCAAAGTCGATATTGCGGTTGCTGAGGTGTGCTTCGACCGTGACGTCGGGATAGCGCGCACGAAAGTCCGCTAGCAGAGGAAGAACGCGATAGTGCCCATACGGTGTCGGCATGCTGATGCGCAACACGCCGCTCGGGGTGGTTTGCTGGCCGGTTGCTTCGCGTTCGGCATCGGTGAGCAGGTTCAACGCCTGGCGGCATTGTTCGAAGTACCGCCTTCCTGCATCCGTCAGCCGGATCTGCCGGGTGGTTCGCACAAACAGGCGCACATTCAGGCGTGTTTCGAGGCGGGAGACCGAGCGGCTGACGGCAGCCGGCGTGACGCTCGCCGCGGTTGCAGCAAGCGTAAAACTCTCGAGTTCGGCCGCAAGACAGAACAGTTCGATACTGCCCAGAAGGACATCTTCAAATTGACGCTGCATGGACTCTCGACGACCTTCGATAGCGCGCTTTTCTGCTCGGGCAGAACGGCGCCCGGTACGGCCGCAAAGTGAACGCAACGGGCGGCGCGATCGCCTTCGGTGCGAAACAAGGGACCGTACAGAATATCAGGATATAGCGCGAAGGTCATCGAGACAGGACGTGTCATGATCGGGCGGACACGTCCCGCTGTTCAGGAGGGTTTGAGGCGTTGCTGCTTGCGATAGAGTTCGACCGGCAATCCGCCCCAGCCCCAGTTCTCGATGTCCACTTCCTCGATGACGACAAAGGTCGCCTCGAGCGGTTTGTTTAGCACATCGAACAGCAACTGGCTGACGCCCGCGATGAGCTGGGCTTTTTCGTCGGCAGTGACGGAATCGTTGCCGGGCTTGGAGCCCTCGCGGGTAACCTGAAGCGTGACGATAGGCATGTCGCCCTCCGCAATCGTCGATTGACTTGAAGCGCGCCGGCCGGCGGCGCCCGGGAGTGATCAGCGATCGGCCATCAGTGGCCGGCGCTCTGGCCGCCGTCCACGTGCAGGATTTCACCGGTCACGAACGGCGCCGAATCCAGATACAGCACAGCGCCTGCAACATCGCTCATTTCACCCATACGGCCCATCGGGTGCAGTGCGCCAAGTGCCGCGTGGTTATCCCCCGCGTGCATCGGCGACTTGATGATGCCTGGCGAAACGGCGTTGGCGCGGATACCCTTTTTCGCGTATTCGATCGCGAGCGACTTGGTGGCGGTGTTCAGGCCACCCTTGGTGAGCGACGCCAGTACCGACGGTACACCCTCGATGGCCTGGTCGGTCAGACTGGTCGTGATGGTGACCACGTGACCGCTGGCTTGCTTTTCCATCTCCGCGACAGCCAGTTGCGTAATGTAGAAGAAACCCGAGACATTCACGCCGATGGCGGCCGCGTAGTCTTCCGCGGTGTAATGCGTGAAGGGTTTGGCAAGGAAGATGCCGGCGTTGTTGACCAGCGTATCGACGCGCCCGAAGCGGGCGACGGCTTCGGAAATCACGCGCTGAGCGGTAGCCGGATCGGCGATATCGCCCGCGATGGTGACGATATCAGGATCGTCCGAGGGCTTGACCGATCGTGCGGTTGCGACGATGCGGTAATCGAGTTTGCGGAATGCGCTGACCAGTTCAGCGCCAATGCCTTGTGATGCGCCAGTAATAACGACGACTTTTTGTGACGTGCTCATGGTTGAACTCCAGATTGGATGCTTGGGATCAGATGCTGATCGGGCCGGTGGCTCCGATAGGGATCAAATCTAGGCGCATTGGCGCTGATTTCGAATACCCGCCATGGACAAACAGTCGTGCGTGCCAGGAACAAATGTCTCCCGTTGATTCACGCATATCGAAAGCGTGATTTGTTGGTTTGCCGCATTCAGCGCCGCTGATAGCATCGATTCGCAGTTTCAGACCTTTTTTGAAACCGGCGAATCCGGCTAGCTGTGCGACGCGAAGTGAAGTGAAAGCACGTCCGTGGCATGCATGTGCCGCCGGATCGCCTGGCATCTCCGGCAAGGCACGACTTCATGACCGAGGCAAACAACATCATCGCGGCGGCATTGCCGATTCTCGATCTGGCGCAATTCGATCACGGCGACACCGAGGCGCGCGCCGTGTTTCTGGCGAATCTGCGCCAGGCCGCGCGCGATATCGGCTTTTTCTATTTGCGCGGCCACGGCGTCGACGCGCAGCTGATCGACTCGGTACAGACGCTGTCGCGGCGCTTCTTTCTGCTACCCGAAGCGGAAAAACGCGCGCTCGATATGGTGCGCTCCGCGCAGTTCCGCGGCTATACGCGAGCCGGCGGCGAACTGACGCGCGGCCAGCCCGATTGGCGCGAGCAGTTCGATATCGGTGCCGAGCGGCCGCCGATTACACAGGGTGACGGTGTGCCGGTATGGACTCGTCTGCAAGGGCCGAATCAATGGCCGGCTACGTTGCCCGAACTGAAGCCTGTGTTGCTGCGCTGGCAAGCCGAATTGACGCGCGTGGCGATCCGTTTGCTGGGCGCGTTCGCTGCGGCGCTCGAGCAACCTGAGGACGCATTCGAACCGGTCTACGGCGATACGCCGAACCAGCACATCAAGATCATTCGCTACCCGGGCCGCGAGTCGGCGAGAAGCGATCAGGGCGTTGGCGCGCACAAGGATTCGAGCTTCCTGAGCTTTCTGCTGCAGGACCGCCAGGCCGGCCTGCAAGTCGCCACCGACGACGGTCAGTGGATCGACGCCGCGCCGCTGCCGGGCACCTTCGTCGTGAATATCGGCGAACTGCTGGAGCTGGCCACCAATGGCTATTTGCGTGCCACCGTGCATCGGGTGGTGAGTCCGCCGGTCGGCAGCGAGCGTTTGTCGATCGCGTTCTTTCTCGGCGCGCGGCTCGATGCGACGGTGCCGCTGCTGAGTTTGCCGCCGGCCCTTGCAGCCCAGGCGCGTGGTCCGGCGAGCGATCCCGACAATCCGCTGTTTCACGATGTCGGCCCGAATTATCTGAAAGGGCGCTTGCGCTCGCATCCGGATGTCGCGCAGCGTCACTACCAGGATGTGCTCGGCGCACAGCCTGCCTGAGCCCAGTCCAATCGGTTCCTTGCAGTGTCTTTTACGCGCGGCCGCCGGCTGCGTGTCGTTCAACCTTTCTAGCGCCAGGACTTCCATGCTCCGTTCAGTGATGACCCGTCTCGTTCGTAGCGCGGCCTTTGCCGTGTTGGCCATCGCCTTTGCCGCCCATGTGAGCGCGGCCGATGCACCGCCGCTGCGGGTGGCCGCCGACGCGGTGCCGCATGCCGAAATCCTGGCCTACGTGCAGAAGATCGCACCCGATCTGAAGCTGAACGTGATCGAGGTGGCGAACGGCGTGAATCCGAACGAACTGCTCGCGCACGGCGACGTCGACGCGAACTATTTCCAGCACGTGCCGTATCTGCATTCGCAGGAGCAGGCGCTCGGCAAGAAGTTCGCGGTGGCCGCGACTGTGCATATCGAGCCGCTCGGCGTCTATTCGCATAAGCACAAGAGCTTCACCCAGGTGCCGGACGGCGGCTCGGTGGCGGTGCCGAACAACGTGACGAATCTGAGCCGCGCGCTCTTTCTGCTGCAGGCGCAAGGCCTGATCAAGCTGAAGCCGGGTATCTCCGGCAGCGAAGCGAGTCTCGCGACGCCGCGCGATATCGTTTCCAATCCGAAGCATCTGAAGATCATCGAGATCGAATCGCCGCAACTGCCGCGCTCGCTCGACGACGTCGATCTCGCGGTGATCAACGGCAACTACGCGCTGGAGGCGGGGCTCGTACCCGCCAAAGACGCGCTCGGCCTCGAAAAGGTGGAAGGCAATCCGTACGCGAACGTGGTTGTCACCACGCCGCAGCTGGCGAACGATCCGCGGATCAAGCGCCTCGCGGCCGTGCTCGACTCGCCGCAAGTCGCGAAATTTATCCTCGACCACTATCGTGGCTCGGTGATTCCGGTGCATCCGGCCGGGAGCGGCGCGTGATCCGCGTTGAGGATCTGCGCAAGGTCTATCGCTCGGGCAGCGGCGAGTTCACCGCGCTCGACGGCGTCTCGCTGGAGATCGCCGACGGCTCGATCTTCGGCATCGTCGGGCGCAGCGGCGCAGGCAAGAGCACGCTGATTCGCTGCCTGAATCTGCTGGAACGCCCCACCTCGGGACGCGTCTGGGTGGACGGCGCAGAACTGACGGCGCTCTCCGCTGCCGCGCTGCGGCAGCAGCGGCAACGCATCGGCATGATCTTTCAGCACTTCCATCTGCTGCATGCCCGCAATGTCGCCGACAACGTTGCGGTGCCGCTGGAGATCGTCGGCATGAAGCGCGCCGAACGTGCCCGGCGGGTCGCCGAACTGCTCGACCTGGTCGGGCTCGCCGATAAGGCGCATGCATTTCCTTCGCAGTTGTCCGGCGGCCAAAAGCAACGCGTCGGGATCGCGCGGGCACTGGCGGCGCAGCCGTCCTGCCTGCTGTGCGACGAAGCGACCAGCGCGCTCGATTCGGAAACCACCCAGCAGATTCTCGCGTTGCTGCGCGGTGTGAACGAGCGTCTCGGCGTGACGATCGTGCTGATTACGCACGAACTCGACGTCGTCAAGTCGATCTGCGATTCGGCAGCCCTGCTGGAAGCCGGCAGAGTGGTCGAGGCCGGGCCGCTGGCGGCTTTGCTGGGCAATCCCGCGTCGCGCCTCGGCAGGTCGTTGTTGCCCGCGTGTGCAGGGCTGTCGCAGGGGCATGACGCGGTTGCCGAGTTGACTTTCACCGATAGCGTCGAAGCTTCGCCCGTGCTCAGCACGCTGGCCCATCAGCATTCGATCGGCGTGACGCTGCTCGGCGGCGGCGTCGAAGCCATCGGCGGACAGCGTGTCGGCCGTTTGCGAGTCGGTTTTCAGGCGCCGGAAGGCGGTCTCGATTTCGGCGGCGTGCTGGCGTTTCTGAACGATCGCGGGGTGAGGGCGGAGCGCGTATGAATCTCGATGCATGGACCGACATCGTGCCGCTGGTGCTCAATGGCACCGCGCAAACGCTTTACATGGTCGCGCTGGCCGCGCTCGTTACTCTTGTGATCGGCTTGCCGCTCGGCGTGCTGCTGTTCGTCACGCGCAGCCACGGCGCGCTCGATGCGCCGCGCCTCGGGGCTGTGCTCGGTGCGATCGTCAACGTCGGCCGGTCGGTACCGTTCGTGGTGCTGCTGATCGCGCTGATTCCGCTGACACGGGCGATTGTCGGCACGACGCTGGGCAGTTCGGCAGCCGTGGTGCCGCTGTCGATCGGCGCGATCCCGTTCTTTGCACGCGTTGTGGAGGCGGCGCTCGACGAGATCGACCGTGGCCGAGTCGAGGCGGTGGTCGCAATGGGCGGCACCGCGCGCCACGTGATCCAGAAGGTGCTGCTGCCCGAAGCGTTTCCGTCGCTGCTGGCAGGGCTCACGCTGACCGTCGTGATGCTGATCGGTTTTTCGTCGATGGCGGGTGTGGTGGGCGGCGGCGGGCTCGGCGATCTGGCGATCCGCTACGGCTATCAACGTTTCAACAATCAGGTGATGGCCGCCACGGTGGTGGTGCTCGTCGTGCTGGTGCAGGCCGTGCAGATGACGGGCGACTGGCTGGTGCGCTCGCTGGCTCACCGGCGTTGACACGTTGGTGAGCCGGTTGCTTAAACGCTGGCTTGCCGCACGGGTAAACACATCTTCCAGACCGAACTTTTGTCTTGATATAAAAGGAGGTTTCTTACGACAACGCGAGCCTTGAGTCTACCTCCCGCGCGCGATCCAGGTGGGCGGCAACCCTTACGCCGCGCTCTGTTCAGACTTGGAAGAACCCTCGGACGTCCATCGATCTTCATCCAGCAGCAACTTGAAAAGCCGCTCCCGTTGCCGGTCTGAAACCGGGGATAGTCCGAGGAGTGTGGCGTACGCCAATCCTCGCGCCGCCATCAGCCGTACGAGCGCCATGTCGGGATCTTCGGCCTCGCTGCGTATCGCTTTTGTCCGCGCGACGTCGTCGTCGCGCACGTCGCTAAGCAGCGTGGGATCTTCCACGAGTGTGGCGAGAATCGCTCTCGCCACGGAGTGCGGCTGATTAATCGATTCCCGGGTTACGGCGATTTGACACGAAAGGGTGGGTTCACGAAGCGAGTCTCCCTTGGCGGCCAGGAAATCATTCGCGAACGACTTGAATTGATCCCGCTGATAAGCGAGTAGCGCCTTGAGGATATCGGCCTTGGTACGGAATTGATGGAGCAGGCCGCCTTTACTGATTCCGCTTTCGCGCGACAGCGCGTCGAAGGTAAGTCCACCCGGACCATCTCTCGTCAGGATGACGAATGCCGCCTTGATCGCGGTGTTTCGGGATCGCTCCGAGCGGCTAGGATTATCCATGTCTTCCTATGAGATGTGAGGGCCGTTGCGCGAACCGAAGTTCGGGCAACATCCACGCGACAAATCGCCGGATTCGTAAAATTCGCCCTTGCGTGACCTGACATTCTAGCAAGATCGTTATGCAGCCGTGACGGGATCACGGCTGCTTGCGCGGTTTTCCCTTACCCGTGCCTGGCGCGGCAGCGGCGCACCCCTCGTCACTTTCCCGGCTCCATTGTTCAAGCAGGATGCGCGTCTGGTCGCGGATGGTCGATTTGATCTGTTCCATCTTCTCTGCATCCATGCTTTTCCAGCCGAGCATCGACAGCGTGGAGCGTTGCGCGACGTGAAAAATAACCAGCTGCCCATGCAGGCTGAAGTTGCGGATCAGCGTGACCGGATCATCGGCGGCGCGCCCGGAAATTCGCGCCACGAGCGCGGCTGTTGCATTGGTGAGCGGCTGACGGATTCGGCTGGCCAGAATCTGCGTCGCGCTTTCGGGTTCCTGTCCGGCCTGCTCGCGCGCGAAGAAAAGCCGCCGGCCGCGATTGTCGCCTTTCGCGAAGACGCCGTCGGCCACCGCTCCCTGAATGCGGATGTAGGCCTCGATCAGCGCCGCGGTGCCGGCGTTTTCACGCAACGCTTCTTGCGCATCCGCGATGGCCGGGCCGAATGTCTTCCATGCATCGTCGGCGAGCGCTTCGACGCACGCGCGATACACCCCTTCCTTGTTCTCGAAGTAATACTGCAGCGCGGGTGCGTTGACACCGGCGCGGGCCGCGATATCGCGCGTCGACGCGCCCTCAAAACCGTGTTCACCGAACAGTTCGACCGCCGCCTCGATGATCCGCTGACGCGTTTCGTCGCCGCGCGCATAGCCGCCTTCCGGCGGACGGCGCAGCCTCTTTGCGGTGTTCATGCATTGCTCTCCGCGTTTCTTTTCACTACGCCCCAAAAGCATTCCCCTGGCGGGAGTGCCCCGAAGGAAGTCCTTGTGGGGAAGGGCGTCCGGACCAGATCCTCTGGGAGGATTTCTTCCGAAATATATCACTTGACACAATTGTACCAACTGGAATAATTTTGCCGGACAGAAATAATTGGACCAACAAGATGTCAACCACCGCAGGCTCTCCCTCCCGTCCGCTACCGGCTGAAGACACGCCGGTGTCAAATACCAGGCGTCCCAGCCGGCGAACGGTGCTGCTCGCGCTCGGCGTCGTCGCGCTGATTGTCGGGGCGGTCTGGTTCGCCCGCTGGTGGACGGTGGGGCGCTTTATCGAAACCACCGACGACGCCTATTTGCAGGCTGACAGCGTTACGGTCGCGCCCAAGATCGCCGGCTACGTCACCGAAGTTTACGTCGCGGACAACCAGGTCGTGAAGCCCGGCGACCCGCTGGTGCATCTCGACGCCCGCCAGTATCAGGTCGCGCTCGACCAGGCGCGGGCCACGATCGATGCGCGCAAGGCCGACATCGAACGCGCGCAGGCGGACATCAAGCAGCAGCAGTCCAATATCGCGCAGGCACAGGCGCAGCAGCAGGTGGCGCAAGTGAACGCCCACCATGCGAGCGACGAAGTGCGGCGCTACGCGCCGCTCGTCGCAACCGGCGCCGAAACGAGTGAACGGCTGGCGGAACTGACCAGCAGCCGTGATCAGGCAAACGCCACGCTCGCGGCGAACGCCGCGGCGGTTGCCGCCGCGCGCTCGCAAATCGGCTCGGCCACCGCGCAGCTCGCGCAGGCACGCGCACAACTTGAAGCTGCCGAGGCAAGCGCGCAGCAATCGCAACTCGATCTCGACAACACCGTGGTGCGCAGCGTGCTCGGCGGCAAGATCGGCGATCGCACCGTGCGGGTTGGTCAGTACGTGCAGCCCGGCACGCGGATGCTGACGGTCGTGCCGGTGCAGAGTACCTATCTGCTGGCCAATTTCAAGGAAACGCAGGTGGGCCGGATGCGTGTCGGCCAACCGGTGGAATTGCACGTCGACGCGTTGCCCGGTCATATGCTGCATGGCGTGATCGACAGTTTCTCGCCTGGCACAGGTTCGCAATTCGCGTTGCTGCCGCCGGAAAACGCCACCGGCAACTTCACGAAGATCGTGCAACGGGTGCCTGTGCGGATTCGCATCGACACGGGTGCGGAGACCCGTAGCGTGCTCTTGCCGGGACTCTCGGTAACCGTGGATGTCGACACGCGTTCCGCGCGCGATCGCGACGCGCGCATCGATGCCGAGAATCATCGTGGCTGAGCCGGGAACCGCCACGCCAGCCGCACCGCACGCTGAGGAGCGTGCCAGCGTCGGTGACTGGATCGCCGTCGCCGCAGGTGCGCTCGGCGCCTTGATGGCGACGCTCGACATTTCGATCACGAACTCCGCGCTGCCGCAGATTCAGGGCGAAATCGGCGCTACCGGCACCGAAGGCACCTGGATTTCAACCGGCTATCTGATGTCGGAAATCGTGATGATTCCGCTTGCGGCATGGCTCACGCGCGTGTTCGGCTTGCGCAATTTCCTGCTGGCGAATTCCGCGCTGTTCATCGCGTTTTCAATGATGTGCGGCTGGTCGCACACGTTACCCATGATGATCGCCGGCCGCATCGGCCAGGGCTTCACCGGCGGTGCGCTGATTCCAACGGCGCAGACCATCATCCGTACGCGCCTGCCGCTATCGCAGTTGCCGGTCGGCATGACCATGTTCGGCCTGATCGTGCTGCTCGGGCCGCTGCTCGGGCCGGTGGTCGGCGGCTGGCTCGCGGAGAACATCAGCTGGAGCTGGTGCTTCTTCATGAATCTGCCGATCTGTCTGGCGCTGATGACCCTGCTGATCGTCGGTCTGCCGTCGGACCGGCCGCACTGGGAGGCGTTTCTCAAGGCGGACTGGCTCGGCATCGTCGGCCTCGCGATCGGCCTGAGTTCGCTGACGGTCGTGCTCGAGGAAGGTCAGCGCGAGCGCTGGTTCGAATCCTCGATGATCGTCGCGCTCACCTGCTTGTCGGTCTTCGGCATGCTCCTGATCGCCGCTTCGCAAATGACCGCGAAGAAGCCGATCGTGCGCCTGAGCCTGATGCGCAACCCGAACTACGCGAGCGTGATTGTGATTGTGTCCGCGGTCGGCGCGGCGCTTTATGGCGTGTCCTATCTGGTGCCGCAATTTCTCGGCGTGGTGGCGGGCTACAACGCGGAACAGTCCGGCGCGATCATGCTGCTTTCCGGGCTGCCCGCGTTCATGATCATGCCGATCCTGCCGCGGTTGCTTGGCAAAGTCGATTTCCGCGTGCTGGTGATCACCGGGCTGGTGCTGTACGCGATCAGTTGCATGATCGACATTAGCCTGACGGCGCAGAGCGTCGGGCACGATTTCGTCTGGTCGCAACTGATACGCGGCACCGCCCAGATGCTCGCGATGATGCCGCTCAATCAGGCGTCGATGGCGGCCGTGTCGCGCGAAGATTCCGGCGACGCCGCCGGTCTATACAACATGGCGCGCAACCTCGGCGGGTCGATCGGCCTTGCGATCATCGGTACCGTGATCGACCGGCGCACTACGTTCCATACCGCGATGATCCGCGAGTCCGTCAGCGCCAATTCGCTGATCGGCCAGGAGAGTCTGGCGGGGAGCGCGGCGAACTGGTTCGCCCACACGGGGGACATGGCGTACTCGCAGATGCGCGCGCTTGGGCAACTCGGGGTGCAAATCCAGCAGCAGGCCATCGTGATGACCTATTCGGAAACCTTCTATCTGCTCGGCATCGCGCTGCTCGCCTGTATTCCGCTTGCGCTGCTTCTGAAAACGCCGCGCCGCAATGCGCCGCCGCCTTCGTCCGCCGGACACTAATGTCTTCTTATCCCGCCATGATGTTCATTCGCCCCTCGTGTTTCGCACTGGCCGCCGCCGCGCTTCTGTCCGCCTTGTCGGCTTGCACGGTCGGCCCGGATTATCACGGCGCGCCCGTGGTTGCACAGGACGCCCGCAACAGCGCGACCTTTGTGCGTACACCGGCCTCCGGCATGGCCGCGACGCCTGCACCGAATCAGTGGTGGCTCGCGTTCAACGACCCGCAGTTGAACGATCTGATTGCCGCCGCCTTTGCGCACAGTCCCGACGTGCATATCGCACAGGCGCGGCTGCGGGAATCGCGTTCGCAGTTGCAGGTGCAGCGTGCGAACGAGTTGCCGAAGGTGTCGGGCACGCTCGCCGCGGTGCGCATGCGCGAACCCGATCTGAGTTCGCTCAGTTCGGGGAGCTCCTCAGGCGGCAGTGGCTCGTCGACGGGGCGCGGTCCGCTGCAGCTCTACACCGCGGGATTTGACGCAACGTGGGAAATCGACCTGTTTGGCGGCACACGGCGCGCAATCGAAGCGGCGTCGGCGGATGCGCAAGCGGTCGACGCCGATCTTGCGGACACCCAGGTATCGCTCGCAGCCGAAGTTGCGCAGACCTACGTGGAACTGCGCGATCAGCAGACGCGGCTTGAACTCGCGCGGCGTCAGGCGGAAACCGAACAGAAGATGTTGACGCTCACGCAGCAGCGGCGCGAACGCGGCACGGCGGCGGACATCGATGTCGAACGCCTGACCACGCAGGTCGAGAATACGCGTGCGACGTTGATTCCACTCGATGCGCAGCTAACCGATTCGCTCGACCGCCTGGCCGTGCTGACCGGCCGTGAACCGGGCGCGCTGGACGCACAGCTTGCCGCCGCACGGCCGCTGCCGGTGTTGCCGGAGACGGTCGCCGTCGGCGATCCGTCGGTGATGCTGCAACAGCGCCCCGACATTCGTGCGGCGGAGCGGCGTCTTGCATCGAGCAATGCGCAGATCGGCGAACACATTGCCGACTTTTTCCCGAAAGTGACGTTGCTCGGCGATATCGGCTTCAGTGCGGGCGATCCGGGCCACCTCGTGCGCAAGAACAATTTCAGTTGGATCGGCGCTCCCTATTTGCAATGGAATGCACTCGATTTCGGGCGCACGCTGGGTAACGTGCACGCGGCCGAAGCATCGCGTGACGAAGCCGAGGCCCGTTATACGAAAGCGGTGCTCGGCGCGTTGCAGGACGCGAATTCATCGCTCTCGCGCTATGGGCATCAGCGCGAGCACGTCGTCACGTTGCAAAAGGTGGAGGCATCCGCAACTCACTCGGCCACGCTGATGCGGCAGCGCTATTCCGCGGGCGTCGCCACATTGATCGATCTGCTTGATACGCAGCGCACGGAATTCACCGCGCAGCAGAATGTTGTCGCGGGGCAGGCCGAGTTGCTGAAGGACTTTGTGTCGCTACAGAAAAGCCTCGGGTTAGGCTGGCAGGCGCAGCAAGGTTAGTGCGCCGCCGCCGTTTTTCGATCAGAAAGTTTCCCAGTCCGCTTTCGCCGTATCGGCTGCGAGTGCGGGGGGTCTGTCAGTCATGGTGGTTGGAGCAAGCTTGGGCCGGGTGGGTTCGACGCGACGCGTGGTAGCAATCGCGGAAGCAGGCAAGCGCGGTTTGCTCTGCGCAATCGCCGTGCGTGCCGGGGATTGCGCCGTGTCGGCGAGCCTGAACACGGAAACGGCGTCCTTCAGTCTGGTCGCCTGCTCTTCAAGCGACTGCGCGGCTGCTGCTGCCTCTTCGACCAGGGCCGCATTCTGCTGGGTCACTTCGTCCATCTGACCCACGGCCTGATTCACCTGCTCGATGCCACGGCTTTGCTCTTCAGAGGCCGCGGCAATCTCGCCGACGATGTCGGAAACCTGTTTGATGGCCTGCTTGACCTGCCCCATGGTGGCGCTGACTTCGGTGGCCTGTTTCGCGCCGTCCTGAATCATGGTCACGGACGAGCTGATCAACTCCTTGATTTCCTTGGCTGCGGCCGCCGAGCGCTGGGCCAGGCTTCGCACCTCGCTGGCCACCACGGCAAAACCGCGCCCCTGTTCGCCGGCCCGTGCGGCTTCAACGGCTGCGTTCAGCGCAAGGATGTTCGTCTGGAAAGCAATGCCTTCGATCACGCCGGTGATTTCGGAAATCTTGCTCGAACTGCTGCTGATCTGACCGATGGTCCCGACCATGACCTGAACCGAGTCGTTTCCTGAATCGGCCATGCCCGTTGCATTGGTCGCCAGTGCGTTCGCCTGGCGGGCATTGTCGGCGTTCTGCTTCACCGTTTCGGTCAACTGCGTCATGCTGGCCGCGGTTTCTTCAAGCGACGCCGCCTGTTCCTCGGTGCGGGCAGACAGATCCAGGTTGCCGCTGGCGATTTCGCGCGATGCGACCGTCACGGACTCGGTCGACGTTTTGATTCCGCGAACCGTATCGGCGAGCTTGCTGTCCATTCTCCCCAGTGCTTCGAGAAGCTGACCGAACTCGCCCCGCGAATCGACGAAGATCCGATTTTCAAGCTTGCCGTCTGCGATGTGGTTCGCCAGATCTACCGCCTTGTTGAGCGGCTGCGAGATCGCCCGCAGCAGGTAAGCGGACACGCCGGCAGCAATCACAATGCCGGCGACGAGCAGGGCGATGCTGATCCAGAAGGTGGTCCTGAACGTCGCGTCGCTGTCGACAACGAACTGCTGGGCCTGAGCCAGGTTCAGCGCCGCGTCTTCACTGAGCGCCGCTGCCAGGGTATCGCCGCTCATCCCTATTTTTTCGATCAAAGGAGCGGCTGCGTCGTAGCTGCCGGAACCGAGGGCAAGCATTGCCTGGTCGCTCGTTGCGAGCGTCTCCTGCAGGGCGCTCCTGGCCCTCTCCGCAATTTCGCGCTCCTTATTACTGGAAATACCGTTGGGATAATAGTGGTTCCACGCTTTGTTGATACGCTCTACGTCACGGTGAATTTTTTCAATCCCTTCGCTCGTTTTTCCCTGATCGCGATACACCTGAATTCGTCTCAACTGAAGGCGAATATCCGAGCTGGCCTGACGTACCTCCGACAAATCGGCAATCGGGACCGTATTGCCGGAGTATCCGTTGGCCACGTTCGCATTGAGGGAGGAGAGCTTCAGTGTTCCAAACAGGCCGATCGCAGCCATGAGTATCACGCACACACCAAACGCGAGAATGATTTTGAACCTGATTGTTTGTAAGAAATTATCCATCTCGCGCCAGTTGCAAAGTTGTGCAGGGATTGGGCTGGGTGAGGCCCAGAAGGGGAGTGCCGATATCGCTGGCAGCACATGCGTATACGGCAAGGCGCTTCGATTTCTTCAGTAAAACCGTATGCGGATGTCCTGAAGATGACGTAAGGATGCGTTTGGGGTGTAAATGAAAGGAAGTTGGGGATTGGATGTAAGGATCTGATGGAGCGAGCGCCATGTCCTGGCGTGCGCGTTCTCGCCGATAGCGTGAGTGCGCCTCGGTACTTCGGCGAGTGTGATCCTCAGTCCTTCAGGGCGGGGAACAGGTGAACTTCCCGCACCCGTGTACTTACGGTTGTCGGGGCGTCTGCGGAGCGAAGCCCGAGGAAACGGTATTCGAGGCATGCAGTATGCCGTCCGGTCCGAACTCGAAGCTGATCGTGGAGGTAGGCGCGGCATTGTTGCCGCCCACTGTTGGATTCATGTTCGATAGAAACATCGCCGAGAGCGGCCGTGCTTCGGTGGACGCATACACGAGGAACGTCGATCCATTTTGCAGCATGGTCGTTGACGATGGCGTGCCCAGTCTGGCAAGCACTTGCTGCTCCGTCGTCACTCCGGGTCTAAAGTCCGATACGTCTTCGGGTTTAATCTGCTGCGCCACGGTCGACGTGCAGCCGGCCAGAAAACACGCGTATACGATCGACAGACTCATCATGGTTCGCAAGCCGCTCATGCCACCTCTCCTTCATCGAGTACCTGGGTCATTTTCGTCAATCCGGAATGGATGCGATCATAACAGGCCGCGTGGACGGTTTTATGTCCGATGCGTCAATCCAGAACCCTATCAGGCCGGTGCACTGCGCTTGCCCGGCTCACGTACCAAGTGGCTTGCGGTAGACGATTCCGTGATGAGCGGCAACGACTTTGTCGAGCGCTTCAGGCGTCGCTTCGCGAACCTCGAGAATGATTGCAAAAGATCCCGGCGCGAAGTCGCCGCCGACGGAGTCGACGAATTCATGATCCAGTATGTCGACGAGTGCAACGCCGGCTAAGCCGGTACTCGCCCCGATCGTGAAACCGAGCAGGGCGCCGGACGGTCCACCGAGCATGCCAATCAGGCCGCCCGTTATGGCACCGATTACAACGCCCCAGAATGGCTGTGTCTTCGTGCCGAGCAGGCTTACTTTTCCGGCCAGGTCTTTTTGAACCATCACGCCGCTCCCGATCTTGAAGTTCGCGTCTTCTCCCTCGAGGGTCCGGAAATCCGCGGCAGCTTTTTCCGCATCGGTCACGTTGCTGAAAACCGCGACGATCAATTGTTGGGTCATCGTAAAGTACCTCTCATGAAAAAATTCATGCGTTACAGGTTGCCTTTCGGATGAAGTGCACTGGCGTCACGCATGAATACTGCTCCAAAGGAAGTACCGGTGCAATGCGCACGAGACCGCGTTGCAAATGCTTCGCGGGCCATCGGCGTGTGGATTACTTATGGCCCTGACTCTGGCGCTTCGCGCTCGTCTGGCGTTTCTTCGCACGTTTGACGTTGCCGCCCGCGGTCACGCGCTCGTTACCGCGGACCACCAGTTTCCGACGCTTCGAACGACGTATCGCCGGTGCATTGGGCGAGCGTTTGACGACCTTGACGACGCGCGGCGCAGCACCTTTCCTCGCCATGCCGGTATCCGTGCGGACGCCATGCACGCCATGCATGGCATCGGACTCGCTCGCTTCAGGTTTCCAGATCACGAGCAGCTTGCCGATATGCTGGATTGGGGCGGCATCGAGACTGTCGCAAATCTGCTCGCAGATTGCATCGCGTGCGCCGTGGTCGTCGTCCGACACGCGGATCTTGATCAGATTGTGCGCTGCGAGGTGGTCGTCGATTTCGGCGAGCACAGCATCAGTCAGCCCTTCGGCGCCGATCAGGACGACAGGCTTGAGCGCCTGCGCCTGGGTGCGCAGCGCGGCGCGCTCGGCGGGAGTCAGAGAAAAGGCGGGCATCGGGACGATGAAACGAGTATGGCCACACCAGAGAGAGCTAGCTGTTTGACATTCTCGCCGCGATTAGCCGCTCGCATCAATAGGCGTTGAGAGCGATAGTAACTATCGGGCGAATTGATAAGCACATCGACATTTCGGTCTCTATCGCACACGTTCATCCTGACTATAATCAACTGGTCCAACATCGACTTCTGGACCCGCTGGCCTGAGGCGCGCGGACGGCGTAGCTGTCATCTCCGAATTCACGTCTGATCACCAACCTCCACTCTCTTGAGGACATGTCATGTCTACGTTGATCGCGATTACCTACCAGGACCTGGCGGTTGCAGAAGACGCATTGAAGGAGTTGCTGAAGCTGGTCGAGGCACTGTCCAAAGCCCAAACCACAACGAATGGATAGCATGGCTCGGACACGCAGCGGGTGCTGTCACGTGCGGTGTTACCGGCCCGGGCGCGCGACGCGCAATCCCGGCACGGCGCCTCGCGTTCGCTGCATTCGTCTGTGCTGACTTGACACGCGTGCGAGCTTGGCCTTTGATAAATGGACAGCCAGCGTTGGGCTGACAGAACAGGCAGGGAGCCAGCCGTGACCTTCACCCGCCATACCATGATGTGGGAAACCGCCGTCGACGCACTCGAGCGCGCCGAGCGCATGCATCGCCAGTTCTTCCGTTTAGCGGGGCAGCATGCGCGGGCGCCGGTATGGGAGCCGCCCATCGAGGTGTTCGAGCAGGACGGCCGGCTGGCGATCGTGGTCGCATTACCGGGCGTGCCGCCCGATAGCTTGAGCCTGGACCTCGAAGGCGCGATGCTCGAGGTTCTGGACCCCGAGCAGAACGCCACCTTCCGGGACAACTACCTGGGTGTGCCGTTCGACCTCTCCGCTGTCGTGTTCGTTGCCACGGCCAATCAGCTCGAAGGTATTCCCGGGCCGTTGAGGGACCGCCTCGAGATTCTCGATTTACCCGGCTATACCGAGGCTGAGAAGTTTCAGATCGCCCGGCGCTTCCTGGTTCCACGCGAGTTGGAGGCGTGCGGGCTGACCACCGCACAATGCGAACTGAGCGACGAGGCGTTGCGCGCCATCATCCGCGACTACACGCGCGAAGCAGGCGTGCGCAGCCTGGAGCGGCAGATCGGCTCGGTATTCCGCTCTGTTGCATTGCGCGTTGCCGAAGGACCCGGCCACGCATGAACGGATCGAGCCCGATCGTTTGTCGTCGATATTGGGGCATCACCGCTTTGAGCGCGAGATGGCGATGCGCACCAGTTTGCCCGGCGTGGTGACCGGCCTGGCATGGACACCCGTTGGCGGCGAACTGCTTTTCATCGAAGCCAGCAGCACGCCCGGCGGGGGCCGGCTGGTGCTGACCGGCCAGTTGGGCGACGTGATGAAGGAAAGTGCCCAGGCCGCGCTGACCCTGGTCAAGTCGCAATGCGAGGCGCTGCATATCGACTGTACGGGCTTCGACAAGCGCGACATTCATGTCCACGTGCCGGCCGGCGCGGTCCCGAAAGACGGCCCCAGTGCCGGGGTGGCCATATTCAGTGCGATCGCATCGCTGTTGATGGGCCGAGCCGTGCGCAGCGACTGCGCGGTGACGGGCGAGATCAGTCTGCGTGGTGTCGTTCTGCCGGTGGGCGGTATCAAGGAAAAGGTGCTGGCCGCGTTGCGCGCCGGTATCGGTACGGTACTGCTGCCCGCGCGTAATGCCCGGATCTCGAGGACATCCCCGTCGATGCACGAAGCCAGTTGCGCTTTGTGCTGCTGGAAACCGTGAGCGATGCACTGAGCGAGTTAATCGGGAGCAAACCTTCGGGTATCGCGGACTGACGAGCCACCACGGCTACGTATTCGCTCATACCGGCAGGGCTACCTGATCGGCTCGGCGCGATCGCCCGCGAGCAGCAATTGTGGACGTTGCGAGAATGACCATCGGCCCTCGGCGCGATCGAGTATCCAAACCATGTCGAAGCGCTCATCCGGCCATGCAGCAGGAACCGTGGGCGCGCCGGGCACGTGTCCGATTAGCGGCGGCAGTACTTTGTGTTCCCACGCGATCAGCACGATGCCGCGTTGAGTCAGTACGTCCGTCATGAGCGCTGCCCCGTCTTCCTTCAGGTACGCCGTGATGTAGTTCACCTGCGATGTTTGCCGCAGCAGCGCAACGAGAGGCGTGACGGTCTGCATCGAGCGCTTGCTCTTGCTGGCAGGACCGTTTCCCGCGGCGAATACGGTGGCCGGCGTGAGACGCTCGGAACGCGCCTCGTCGATCGGACAGAAGAATCGCGCCAACGCACCGGCACGCTGCCAGCCGCGAACCGCGAGGCTTTCTTCGTCGGCCTTGCCGTCCGCTTCGATCCCGAGACCCGCGCTGGCGTCGGGCTTCTCCGCATGCCGGATAAACATGATTCGATCAGGTGCCATGTTGCCTCCGTGACGTTGTTGGCGCGCGTTCTCTCAGTACAACAAATAGTCTCTGGACGTGCACACCCCGTCAATCGGCCAGGTCGCTCAGAAACTTGCGGGCCGGTGCGAAGAACGTCACGCCGGCGACGGCCTTCGAGAAGTCCAGGATCCGGTCGTGCAGCGGCGGAGGGTTGCCGATGAACATCCGTTCCAGCATCTTCTCGATCACCCAGAGATGACGTGAATAGCCGATAAAGTAGGTGCCGTACTCGCCGCGGCCGGGGACCGCGAACGGCATGTTGTCGCGCAGGATGTCGTGCTCGCCCTCGGCGTCTTCGATCGTGCAAAGTGTCTTGTGCGACTTCTGGCCTTCTGTTGCGTCCGGCAACTCGACGTTGTCGAACTTGGTGCGCCCGATGATCGCCTCCTGAGCCTCCACGGTCTGCGCGCGCCAGGCTGACAGGTCGTGCAGATACTTCTGGATCACGACATAGCTGCCGCCGGTGTAGGCCGGATCTTCGTCGCCCACGATCGTCGCGGCGGGCAGGCTGAGACCGTCGGGATTCGCGGTGCCGTCGATAAACTCGAGCAGGTCGCGTCCGTCGAAGTAGCGAAAGCCGGCTACGTCGTCGACAGCGGTGACGGAGTCGCCGAAGGCCTCGAGCAGAATCTTCTCGAACTCGATGATCAGGTCCGTGGAGTCGGCACGGATGTGGTACAGCAGATCGCCCGCTGTCGCCACCGCCGTGTGCGTGGCGCCCCGCACTTCCCGGAACGGCCCGAGCTCGCTGGGCGCGGGCTTCCCGGTGAGGGCCCCCCACACGCGATGCGAGATCCCGACGTTGCAGGTGAACACTGCCTGATTGGCCCGGATCCTGACGTTCTTGACGAGGTCGTCGATGCTGGCCACCACGGAGCGGACGGTGGCGATCGACGCGGCATCGTCCTTGACGACGAGGACCAGGAACGCGGCGGCCGCCGACAGGGGCGCATCGATGTACTGCGGCTCGGTATCGAGTGCGTGCTGGGCGGCAGAGATCTGCGAAGATATCGGGCTCACGGGTGACTCCTGTGGCTAGATGGGTGGGAGCGTTACATGGCGTATTGCCTGGCAAGCAAAACGCCTTTGTATGCTTACACGAATCGTGGCACGATGGTTTCCTGGCCTGATGTGATTCTGGGCGATCCGCAGCGATACGGGTATATCGCTCATGCGTCGAAACTTGCCATGCAACGCAGGCGTTTTGTATTGGCTGCACTGAGTGCAGCAGGTGTGGCGCTTCGCGCGCAGTCGGCTCCCGCAGACCGCTTCGATATCGTTTACCCACATTACCAGCCCGACGATCGGGCGCGTGCGGCGTTCCCACTGGCCGTGCTCGACCTCGCCATGAAAGCGGCCGGCGTCGAGTACGTGGCGCGGCAGGCCGATGTCCTGATGGAACGGGGGCGTGCGTTGGCGGAACTGGCAGGCCATGGCAATGCCATCAATCTGCTTTGGACCAGCATGGACGTAGAAGCGGAACGCGGCTTGCCCGTGGTACGGATTCCGATCAATCGCGGCCTGATCGGGTACAGGGTATTCATCATACGAAAAGATCGCCAGGTGGATTTCGACAGGGTGCAGAGCTTGTCGGATCTGAGAACTTTGACGGGTGGTCAGGGGCTTGGCTGGGTCGATACGGAAATCATGAGAGCCGCGCGCTTAAACATAGAGACGGTTCCCTATGAGACGGTGTTCGACATGATTCAGGGTGGCCGGCTCGACTACTTTCCGCGCGGCCTCGTTGAAGCCTTCGCGGAACTGGACGAGCCGCGGCACCGGGAGCGGAACCTGGTTGTCGAGAAGCGCCTGCTTCTGAAATACCGGTCGGACCTTATCTTCTATGTCTCCGCGGAGCATGAAAGCCTGGCCCGGACCATCAATAGAGGGCTGGTGAAGGCCTATCTCGACGGGTCGTATATGAGGCTGTTCAACGCCCACCCCTACATTCAGGACGCGCTGGCCCGCGCCGATCTCGCGAATCGCAAGGTGTTCGTTCTCGACAATCCATACCTTTCCGAAGGGGATCGCCAGATTCCGGACCGGTACTGGATGGGTTGATGCTCGCATGGGTGCGTCCGGTGCCGGCATTCAGGATTTCCTGACGGTATATTCAGCAGAGCGGAAGTGGATTTTTCCGGGCTTCCTGACTGCGTGGTGCCACCGGCCTCCCTACGATGATTTATCGTCGTCTTTATCAGCGGGCTTTTGATGAGCGGTCATTCAGAAAACCACGAACGCGTGTTTGAACGCCTGAACGCCGCGTGTCAGCACCTGTTCGAGTCGTGGTGCGAAAGCAGAAGTGTCGTTCCGCTCGGCTACCTGTTGCACAGCTGGCCGTTGCCGGATAAGGGGCACGCCTCCGTGAAACGGTTGGCGGACGGCTTGCGCGAACTCGGCAGGTCGGATCCCGATGCGCTTGGCGGCCGCATCTGGCCGGTCCTCTGCGAGCTGGTTTCATGTATCGATGAGATCGTGCTGTATCCCCGGATCTATTTGCAGAAGGCGGTAGCCGATGCGCCGCCGGTGGTGCGGGTCCTGTACGGGATATAAACGCTCTTCTTCGGAGGAGTCAGCGCGCGTTTCATTCCGCGTGAGCGCTGCTAAAGCCCGGGGGAAAACCCCGAACGGGCTAACCATCGACTGGCCAGGCAGGCGCAAACATTGAATGCCACCTGCCGACGCGGCGCCCGACGTGTCGGTATTCCGCTGCGGCAACGAGTGCAGAATAGACGAAACTAGAACCGTAGCACTCGCGGGGATGTATGAAGCACAATCTGTTCGACACATGGTGGAGTTTGATCGGCCGCTTGCGGGGCAGCCTTGTGTTGCGGCTGCTCGTGACGGTGCTGCTGGTCAGCTGCGCCGTCACTGTGTTGTTGACCGGCTTGCAGTTGTACCGTGACTACCACCGCGGGGTCGAGCAGATCGAAAGCCGGCTGGCGGATATCGATCGCAGCAATCGCGACAGTCTCGCGGAAGCACTCTGGCGATTGGACCATGCCCAGCTGCAACTGGAACTGAACGGCATTCTGCGTCTCGCCGACATCCGCGCCGTGGAAATTCGCGAGGCGGGGGCCACGGGGCAAGCCGCCTACATGAGCGCCGGCCAGCGCTCGGCCGGTCCGGTCGTCGCCCGCAAGTTTCCGCTGGTCTACAAAGTACAGGGCAAAGAGCGGCAGATCGGCGAGCTCTACGTCGAGGCGACACTGCTCGATCTGTACGATGAGCTGCAGCGAACCGCCGCGATGATTCTGGTCACGCAAGCGGCCAATACCTTTCTCGTCTCGCTGTTCATCGTCTACATCCTGTCCCGTCTCGTGATGCGGCACGTCGCTGCGATTGCGCGCACGGTGGAAAACTACGACTTCCGTAAAACGCCCCAGCCATTCACGCTCCAGCGGCGCAAGCCCCGCGAGCCGGACGAACTCGACCGTGTGGCGGCCGCATTCAATGCGATGAGCGCGCGCTTGTACTACGCGTATCGCGACGAGCGCGATGCGGCGGCTGAACGCGAGGCCCGCAATCTGGCCGAAGCAGCCAACCGGGCCAAAGGCGAATTCCTGGCGAACATGAGTCATGAGTTACGCACACCGCTGAACGGTATTCTTGGCTATGCCCAGATCCTGGCGCGCGATGCCCTGCTGAGCGAGCGGCAGCGCGAACGCGTCGAGGCGATCCGCAAAAGCGGCGAACATCTGCTGACCCTGATCGAAGACACGCTCGATTTCGCGAGAATCGAAGCGGGCAAGCTGCGGGTCGAAATCTGCGACGTGCGTCTGGCCGGGTTTGTCGATGTGATTCGGGAAATCATTGGCGTGAAGGCGGAGCAAAAGCGTCTCGGCTTCGTCTGCGAGGTCGCCGGGGATGCGCCTGCCGGCGTGCGTGCCGATGAACGGCGATTGCGCCAGGTAGTGCTCAACCTGCTTGCAAACGCCGTGAAGTTCACCGATTCTGGTTACGTCGGCCTGTATATCTCGAGGTCCGCGTCGAGCCGTGTCTGTTTCGAGGTGCACGATACCGGGATCGGTATCGGTCCCGATCAGTTGAACACGATCTTCGAGCCCTTCGAGCAATTGGGCGCAGCGGAGCGGCGGGCCGGCGGGGCCGGCCTCGGTTTGGCGATCAGCCGGGAGTTCGTGAGTGCGATGGGCGGCCGGATCGAGGTCGAAAGCCGCATCGGGCAGGGCAGTGTTTTCCGCTTCGAACTGCCGGCGGCGAACGTGCTGCCGGTATCGCATACGGCCAAGGCGGCGGCGTCGCGCCCGGATGCCGTGCAGGGTTATGAGGGGCCGCGCCGCAAGGTGCTGGTGGTCGACGACGTCGAGATCAATCGCGCGATCGTGGTGGACCTGCTGGGCCGTCTCGGCTTTGCCACGGTCGAAGCGGAAAACGGTCGTGAAGGGTTTGAGAAGGCGCAGCACGAACACCCCGCACTCATTCTCACGGACATCGTGATGCCCGAAATGAATGGACTCGAGCTGACCCGCAAGCTGCGCCAACTGGAGGCGTTCGCCCAGCTCCCGATCATTGCCATGTCCGCCAGTCCTTCCGGAACCAACCGGGCGATGAGCATGGATGCGGGCGTGAACGCCTTCCTTTCCAAACCGCTCGATCTCGAAGCGCTGCTGACCCAGATCGCCATGTTGCTCGGACTGACGTGGGTTCAGGCGACGCCAGCAGCGTCCACCCGCCCTAATATGCCCGAGCTGAACCTGGCGGCCGTGCCCAGGCAGCAGATGGAAGAGCTGCATCATCTCGCCCGCCTTGGCGACATGCATGAAATCATTGTCTGGGCCGAGAGAATGGCGGCGCGCGACCCGCGTTACCACGCGTTCACCGCGCCGCTGCGTGCGCTCGCCCGGGACTATCAATCGAAGGCTATTCTTCAGTTGGTCGAACGATACCTGAATGTCGAGCCCAAGCCATGAACGAAGCCAACGCAGAGGCCGGCGAACGGCCGACGATCCTTATCGCGGACGACACACCCGCGAATTTCGGTGTGGTTGTCGATAGCCTGACAGAGCGCGGTTTTCGGGTACTCGTTGCACTCGATGGCGAAGAGGCGCTCGAACGCGCGCTGTTTTCACAGCCCGACCTGATCCTGCTCGACGTGAAGATGCCGGGTATCGACGGCTTCGAGACCTGCCGGCGGCTCAAGGCGAATGAGCGCACGCGCGATATCGCCGTGATCTTCATGACCTCGTTGACGGGCGGCGACGACATGGTCGAGGGCTTCTCGGCCGGTGGTGTCGATTATGTGGCGAAGCCCGTGCGTGTCAATGAAATGATGGCACGAATCGAAACCCACCTCGCGCTGCGTGTGATGCACCGGCAACTGGTCGCGCAGAACCGCCAGTTGCTCAAAGAGGTGGCGGTGCGCCAGCAGGCCGAGACCGAACTGTCGCTCGCGCGCGATGTCCTCGAACAGCAGGTCGAGCAGCGCACGAGGCAACTGGCGGAATCGAACGCGAGGCTGTCCGCCCAGGTCGACGAACGCCGCCGGGCGGAAGCGAAATTACAGGCAAGCGAAGCGCGTTTTCGCACGATTGTCGAAACCAGTCCCATCCCGTTGTGCATCACGTCGATGCCCGAAGGCGTCATTCTGTACGCGAATGAACCGCTGCGCGAACTGTTCGGTCTCGACGCGCGCGCGGGCATGCTGACCAATATCGTCGATCTCTACGTGGATGCCGACGATCGCGACCGGCTGGTCTCGCATCTGCGCAATGAAGGCAGCTTCAGCAACAGCGAAGTCCATATGCGGCGAGCGGACGGGTCGTCGTTCTGGGCCATGGCGACCGCGCGCGTGGCGACCTTCGACGATGCGCCGGCGATCTACGTGGGCCTGAACGACATCACGGCGCGCAAGCGTATCGAGCAGGAGCTGTTCGAATCGCGCAATCAGCTGCGCGAACTGTCCGCATACATGGAGGCGATTCGCGAGGAAGAGCGCAAGCGTATCGCGATGGAAATTCACGATGAACTGGGCCAACTGCTGACCGCCTTGAGGATGGATGTTTCGCTGCTTAAAATGCGCCTCGGCCACGATTCCGATGCGATGCGAAAAGCCGACGACATGCGTGAACTTGTCGAAAAAACGATCTGGATGGTCCGCAACGTCGCCAACCATCTGCGGCCGGTGGCGCTGAACTTCGGGGTGGTTTCGGCGCTGGAGTGGCTGGTTGAAGATTTTGTGCGCCGTAACGGCATTCCGTGCCAGTTGCACATCAACGGCGGCGAGCCGGTGTTGCCGGAGGCTTGCGCTACCGCCGTGTTTCGCATTGTTCAGGCATCGCTCACCAATGTTGGGCGCCATGCGAATGCGGCGCGAGTCGACGTAACGCTGACCAGCACCGCGGCCGCGCTCGACCTCCACGTGAGCGACGACGGCTGCGGTTTCGATCCGGTCGTGGCGAGCAGGGGCTATTCGTACGGTCTCCTTGGCATGCAGGAACGTGCCCGCCTGATCGGCGGCGTGATGACGATCGACAGCGCACCCGGCATGGGCACAGCCATTTCCATTCACATTCCGCTCACAGGCGGGGAAAACACATGATTAACGTTCTGATTGCTGACGACCATGCTGTCGTGCGGGGCGGCCTGAAACAGATTATCGCGACGACAACCGACATCGTTGTCGCCGCCGAGGCCGCGCAGGGTTCGGAAGTGCTCGAACGGCTGCGTACGAAGCGCTTCGATCTGGTGTTGCTGGACATGACGATGCCCGGGATCAGCGGGGTCGATCTGATCCGGCGCGTGCGTGCCGAGCAACCCCCTTTGCCCATCCTCGTGCTGAGTATCCACAACGAGGCGCAGGTCGTTTCGCGCGCGCTGCGAGCCGGGGCAACCGGCTATGTGACGAAAGACAGCGATCCCGACGTGCTTCTCGCGGCGATCCGCAAGCTGGCGGGAGGCGGCCGCTTCATCGATCCGAAACTGGTCGATGCGATGGTCTTCGAAACCCATTCCGGCGACGCGCCGCCGCACGAGGTTCTGTCCGACCGTGAATTCCAGGTATTGCAAATGCTGGCGGCCGGCCAGGCTATCAACGAGATCGCCGAATCGTGCTCGCTCAGTGCCAAGACCATCAGCACCCATAAGATGCGCTTGATGCAGAAGCTCGGCCTCAACAACAACGCCGAGCTGATCCGATATGCAATCAGGCACGGTTTGGTCACGGAGTAAGGCGCGCCATTCAGGAAATCCTGAGCCTCGAAGCAGAGTTTCCTGAATGCACAATCCATTGCTCCTGACGGAAAAAAATATCCCGTTAGCCCACGATTGTCATACGCGAACGAGTTGTGCGAGGGGCAGAAGTGATGGCAACGAAAGACTCATTGCGCGGCTTGCGCGAGAAATTGCAGGCAACCGCGGGCGCACTGCCGGCCCGTTTGCTCGCGCTGCATGGCTCGCACGATGGTACGAGCTGCCGGGTCTGCATCGAAGTCAGCCGGCCCGACGGTCCGCTCGTGTTGTTCTTCTACCGGCACGGCGACGGCACCTGGCATGTATTCCCGCCCGTGGACAATCTTGGCAGGATGGGCTTTGAGCGGCTCGTGGCGTGATCTGACGGCGCCGGACAAGGGAGATCGTGAATGAGCGCGGAGCACTCGGCGGAGTTGTCGAAGCACGAGACGGAATTGCGTGTGTGGATGAGCGAATGGTATGACCATGCGTTTTCGATCGGCTTCATCCGGCCACCTTTCATACTCGACGACGTGACCGCCTCGAGGCTGGAAGGCTATTTCAACGTAGGACTGACACCCGTGGAAGGGGTCAACGCAGTGTTCGGCGCGGTTCATTGACCACGCCGGCGCACTGAAGCGCCTGCTGCGGCAGCGGGAAAGCACGGTTTGCCAGTATGCGTTGCGCATGGCACGATGAAACACCGTTCAGGTGCGCACCTGAGCGGCGATGCGCCAATCCGGGCGCACCATTCCGTGTCGAGAAACCTTTCCATTCATGCATCGCAGGCGTTTTGTACTGGCCGCGCTGGGCGCCGCGGGCTTGACGCTTGGCACGCCTGCCGCGTCGGCCGGGCCTTTCCACATCGTCTATCCACGCATTCGTCCCGGCGGGGACGTGCACGCTGCGTTTGCACTCGCTGTCCTCGATCTGGCGATGAAAACGGCGCAAGCCGCCTATACGGCGCAGCAGACCGACATTGTCATGGAGCGTGGCCGCGCGCTGGCCGAACTGGCAAACGGCAACAATACGATCAATCTGCACTGGACGAGCATGGAGGCGAGCTCCGAACGCGGCCTGAACGTGGTGCGGATTCCGATCCATCGCGGGCTGATCGGCTATCGGATATTCATCATAAGAAAGGACCGGCAACGCGATTTCGACAGAGTCGAGCGCTTTTCGGATCTGAAAGCGTTCACGTGCTGTCAGGGGCTAGGATGGATCGATACCGACATCCTGCGGACAACCGGTCTGGATGTTCAAACGTCGACTTACGAGTCACTGTTCGAAATGACCCAGAGCGGGCGGGTCGACTATTTTCCAAGAGGCGTGGTTGAAGCGTTCGCCGAGCTGGAGGCTCGGCGGCATCTCGAACCTGACCTGGTTGTCGAGAACCGGTTGATGCTGAAGTACCGGTCCGATTTTATTTTCTACGTCGCGACGGGCCACGCGGCGCTCGCGGAGACGATCGAGAGGGGCCTCGTGCTGGCGTATCGCGACGGGACTTACATGAAACTGTTCAATTCGCATCCCTACATTCAGAATGCGCTGGTCCTCGCAAAACCCGCGTTGCGGAAGACCTTTCAACTGGATAATCCCTACCTCTCCGAAGCGGACCGCAGAATTCCAGACGAGTACTGGATGCTCTGAGAAATCGAGGTCGTGCGGGCGTGCCTTTAATGGATCGCTGTGCACCCGCTTACCCTGACCGGAGTTTTCGCTGCCAGAGATCGTTCTCGAGCTCGGCGTCCTCGCTATTGTTGCCGAGTGCTTCGTCGATCCAGCGCCGCGCCCATTCGAAGGCATATTGCTGGGCCGCCTCGCTGTTCCTGAAGCTTGGGCCAATCAGTCCGGAGCGGGCCATCCGCCGGGCATCCCGCACGATCTCGGCCCAGCCGCGGAAGCGGCCGTTGGCGACGGGATCGGCGACGAGATAAATGACGTAGCCGCGCGGATCGAGTTCGCATCGGCCGTTCGACGCAAGGCCCATCCAGGGCGAGACAGTCCGATGAATGCTCTGCGGGCGCTCGGCCGGCCCGCCGGAGGAGACATGCTCAGGCCGGGTGTGCGAAGCATTCGGCAACTGCTGTGCGATCCGGGTGAACGTATCCATCGTGAGACGTGGCCGCCGTGTGCCCTGCGGTGCCTGCCATGCCGCCTGATCTTTCCAGAATACCTGCCGAAGGCCCTCGTCCCTGGGTTGACGCTCAATGGTCCGCGGCGCGGCGTGGCGGAGTTCCGGCAGCCCGTCCGGGCCGCAGCGAAACTTGCGTCCGGCGTTCGAGAGAAGCCGGTGCATTTCCGCGAGGGCGCCGGTCGACCGCCATTTTTCGAGGCTGCGCCGGCATGTCGGCACGGACGGGAAGGTGCCCGGCAAGCGTGACCACGATTCGCCGGTGGTGAGGATCCACAGCACGGCATTGGCCACGAGTCGAACCCGCACACGAGGCCGGCCGCGTTGCCCATGAGCGATGATCGCATCCGACAGGATGGGCGCTAACTGCCGCCATTCCTCGTCGCTGATTTCGTTGAAATGCACGCTGTCCTCCCCCCACCTGTTGCCTGTTGCCTGGCCCGGCTTCTCCGGTCGCGCTACGCGTTGCCCGTCGCCCACGTCGACTGGGACGAGAGCGACGACAGTGACGAGAGGGCAAGCAGATCCTCGACGCAATCCGACAGTTCGCAGAGCTCCTCAAACGAGGCGCCCCTGGCATCGAACAGATGATGTCGTCGGAGATCGCGCAGCGCGGTGGCGAGACGCCGAAGGGCCTCGGGGTCGCTATTCGTCAACGGCCAACCGCTTAGCAGATGCCTCAACGGCACCACGCTTCTGCTTTCGCACCACACGTCGAAAAAATTCAGGCACATCGTGTTGATATGCTCGACGGAATTCTCGCGCTCGGACAGGTAAGGGAACATGACAGCCCCGGGCAAATGACGATAGACGATGCATGCATCGTATGCGGTCATTTATTCCGGGGCTGTCGGGACATCGAGAAAAAATGGACGGTCGATGCTGAACTTCGGGTCAGGAAATCCTTAAGGGTCGCTTCGTTGAAGCTGGCAAATGGCGGAATCGGCGACTAGAACAAAGGATGGCATAACGATCGTCAACACACGGAGGAATCCATGTCCGCGCTCACCGCCGATAACGGCATTGTCAACGTACCCACGCAACGCACGGTCGAGCAAGCCGCCGACGCGTTTGCGTCGCTGATCGAAGCGAAGCACATCATCCTGTTTGCCCGCATCGATTTCGCCGCGGATGCGCAGCGCGCGGGGCTGGCGATGCCGCCGTCGCAATTGCTGGTGTTCGGCAATCCGCGGGCCGGGACGCCGCTGATGCTGGCCGCGCCGAGCGTGGCGCTCGATCTGCCGCTCAAGGTGCTGGTGTGGCAGGACGAAGCCGGCCACGTGTGGTTCTCGTATAACGCTACGAGCTATCTGCAGGCGCGGCATGGCGCGCCTGCAGAGTTGATGAAAGCGATCGACGGCATCGGCGCGCTTGTGCAGGCCGCCGCGGCCACCTGAGCGTACGCGTTACTCGGCGCCGCGAACGATGCGCAGATCGCGCTCGGCGCCGTCGGCCAGGGCCTCAAGCGCTTTCTTGTAGGCGTCGCTTTCATAGGCGGCGATGGCCTGTTCGTAGGTCGGAAACTCGATCACGACAGTCCGCTCCTTCAAACCTTGCTCACGAACTTCTTCGGCCGCGCTGCGTACGATGAATTTGCCGTTGGCTGCGGCCACCGCGGGTGCTGCCAGCTGTGCGTACGCGGCCAGCTTCGACGGGTCCTTGATCGCGCGGTACGCGGTCACCCAATATCCCTTGCTCATCTGAATCTCCTGGTTTTGCGGCGTGAAAGTAGTGGTCGCGTTGCAAAGCAACGACGCGGGAATTATGTCACTTCGAGCAACCCCCTACCCGATAGCCACGTCACGCCAGCTGGTTTTGTCTCCCCCTACATCGGCTGCGTGATCGGTTGACTTAGAACTGATCGATTCAATCGTTTTCATGATTGATTCGAAAAAAATTCTTGCAAACGACTGAATCGATCATTATATTGACCGAATCGGTCGTTTGTATTGAGCGAAACGCTCACGTCAGCAGGCCTCGACCGTCTGCAAGTGGCCGAAGCGCCATGGCCTGCCATCAAGAAAAATCACGGAGACACAATTGAAGAAACGTTCCTTCCAGGTCCTGGCCACATTGGGCGTACTCGGTGCGGCCACGACCAGCGCGCACGCGCAAAGCAGCGTTACTCTGTATGGATTGATCGACACGTCGCTCGTCTATTCGAACAGCCAGAAAGGCCACTCGAATCTCCAGATGTCGAGCGGCACGTTGTCTGGCAGCCGCTGGGGATTGCGCGGTCAGGAGGATCTGGGCGGCGGCCTGAGCGCGCTGTTTGTCCTTGAGAATGGTTTCAGCAGCACGGCCGGCACGCTCGGTCAGAACGGCCGTGAGTTCGGGCGCGCCGCTTATGTGGGTTTGAGCGGCGGTTTCGGTAAGGTGACAGCGGGGCGGCAGAACGACACCTCCGCGGATTTTCTCGGTGCACTGACGGCGGCCAATCAGTGGGCGGGCGGTCTTGGCGCGCATCCGGGCAATACGGACAACCTTTACGTGAATGAACGGATTAGCAATAGTGTGAAGTTCACCAGTAACGACTATGCTGGCTTTCGCTTCAGCGGCTTGTACAGCTTTGGCGGCACCGCCGGCGACTTCTCGAATAACCGCGTCTGGGGGCTCGGCGCCACCTATGCGAACGGCCCGTTGGTGGTTGCGGCGTCCTATATGAACGCCACTACGCCGAACACCGGACTGTTCGACGGCACTGCCGGTACGGCGGCGATCTCGCCGAACAACACCCCGATCTACTCCGGCTACGCGTCCGCGCGTACGCTTCAGATCGCGGCGGTGGGCGGCGCGTACACGTTCGGGGCGGCCACCTTTGGGTTGATCTACTCGAATTCGAAGTTCAAGGATCTGGGGTCGGGCGCGGCGTCCGCACCCGTGGCGCGTTTTGCCGGCGATACCGCGACCTTCGATAACGTCGAAGCCAACTTTCGCTATCAGCTGACGCCGGCCACGCTGCTCGGTATGGCCTACAACTACACCCGTACGCACGGCGCCGGCGACGCGCACTACAACCAGGTGAACGCCGGCGCTGACTACTTCCTGTCGAAGCGTACCGACGTGTATCTCAGCGCCGGCTGGCAGGCGGCGAGCGGGATCGATTCGACGGGTCGCGCGGCAACCGCGGCGCTGTGGCCGATTACGGCGTCGAGTACCTCGCATCAGTTCGTCACGGCGCTGGGCTTGCGTCACAAGTTCTGAACGATTCGAGCAGTCTGATTAAACAGGAAGGCCTCGAGCCAGAACCTCGAGCCTTCCTTCGTAGAAGTGGAGTCGAGCATGACAGTCTTGTTCAAAGGGATCATTCCCGCCCTCATCACGCCGATGACGGCATCGGAAGAGGTCGATGAAGCGGGTTTGCGCGCACTGATCGAACGCCTGATCGAGGCAGGTGTGCATGCGCTGTTCGTGCTCGGCACCAACGGCGAATTCATCGCGTTGAACGAAGCGGAGAAACTGCGGATCGCGAAGATCGCCGTCGACCAGGCGCGCTCGCGCGTGCCGGTGATTGCTGGTACCGGCGCGTATGCCACGCGCGACGTGATCGATTTGAACAGCAAGATGCTTGATGTGGGCGTGGATGCGGTATCGGTGATCACGCCGTACTTCAACGGCGCGACGCAGCCGGAACTGTTCACCCACTATGAACGGATCGCGCGGGCCACCACCTTGCCGGTGATGCTCTACACGATCCCCGCGAAGGCCGGCATCACCTTGACCGTGGACACGGTACGCCGCCTGGCCGAGATCCCCAACATTCGCGGTATCAAGGATAGCGGTGGGGATTTCGACCGTTTGCTGCAACTGATCAATCTGCGCCGCGACGATTTCGCGGTGTTCACCGGCACCGACTCGATGATTCTGTGGACCCTGATCGCAGGCGGCGACGGCGCGGTGGCCGCGACCACGAATGCGGTACCGGATGTCGTCACGTCGATCTGGAAGCACTTTCAGGCTGGCGATATCGCGGCCGCACGCAAGGCGCAGGAATCGCTGCGCGCGCTGCGTGACGCCTTCGCGCTCGGCACGATGCCGGTGGTGCTGAAGACCGCGGCGCAAATGCTCGGCATGCCGGCCGGTCCGGCGCGTTCGCCCGCCCAGCCGCTCGATGCCAATGCCCGCGCCCGTCTCGAACAGGCACTCGCGGTGTACCGCGACGCGTCACGTTAAAACACCTCGGCCACGCCACTCTATCGCCAACGACCTACCGTCATGACCACGACCTATCACTTCCAGACCGTCAAGCACATCGTGCACGGCGCGCACAGCCTTGACCTGCTGGCTGACAAACTTGCCTTGCTCGACACTCCGGTCAAACGGATCGCCTTGATTACCCAGCCTGCGATGGAGCAACTCGGTGTGATCGATCGCGTGACGGCCGCACTTGCGCAGAAAGATGTCGAAGTGCTGATCGTGCGCGATGTCGAACCCGAGCCGACCATCGGCAACGTGGAAAGCGTGTTCAGCGAGCAGATCGCACCGTTCGCGCCGCACGCGATCCTGTCGATCGGCGGCGGCAGCGTGCTCGACGCAGCCAAACTGTTTGCCGTGCGCCTGACCAATGAGCAGCCGCTGCGCGAATGGCTCGGTATCGATCTGATCAGGAAACCGGGTGTGCCCTTGATCCTCGTACCGACCACCGCCGGCACCGGCTCGGAAGTCACGCCCAATGCAATCGTCACATTGCCGGACGAGGCCCTGAAGGTCGGCATCGTGAGCCGTCATCTGTTGCCGCAGCTCGTGATTCTCGATGCCGCGCTGACGCTGAAATTGCCGAAAGCGATTACTGCGGCGACCGGCATGGACGCGTTCGTGCATTCGCTCGAGTCGTATATCTCGACCAAGGCCAATCCGGTCAGCGATATGTTCGCGATGGAATCGATGCGGCTGATCGGCGCGAACATTATCGAAGCGTACGAGCACGGTGAATCGATCAAGGCGCGCGAGGCCATGATGCTTGGCTCGATGTACGGCGGCCTCGCGTTGACGGCGGCCGGCACGGCCGCGGTGCATGCGCTCGCGTATCCGCTCGGCGGCATGTTCAATATCACGCACGGCGTGGCGAACGCGATGCTGTTGCCGCATGTGATGGCCTTCAATATGGATGCCTGTGCGGGCCGGCTCGCCGACGTCGCGCATGCGCTCTCGCTCTGCGCGCACGACGACAACGAAGAGGCCGCCGCGCGCAAGCTGATCGAGCGGATCAACGAGTGGACGGCGGCGGTCGATATTCCCCAGGATCTGCGCAAGTTCGGCGTCAGCGAAGACGACCTCGATGCGCTCGCGGTGGCGGCGGCGAAAGTCAAACGGCTGCTCGGCAACAACCCGAAACCGCTTTCGCTCGACGACATGAAAGCGATCTATCGCCGTCTGCTGCCATGAAGCTTGCACGCGAACGCCGCTTGCGGCTCCTGATCATCGGCGACGATCTGTCGGGCACAGCCGACTGCGCCGTGACAGGCGCGCGCCTCGGCTTGCGCAGCGTCGTGATGCTGGATGCGCGCGCGTCTTCGGCGGCTGCAAGGCGCGAAGCGAACGACCCGCACGATGTGACCGACGCGGTCGACGTCCTGGCTGTCGACGCCGATTCGCGCCGGCTGGACGCTACGTCGGCGGCGCACCGTCATGCGGACCTGTGGCGCGAACTGGGCTGCGCGCAGACGAAGCTCTACAAGAAAGTCGATTCGACGCTGCGCGGCAACTTCGCGGCGGAGGTGGCCGCGCTTGTGCCGCTCGCCGGCATGGCGATCGTGGCGCCGGCGTTTCCGGCCGCCGGCCGCACGACACGCGACGCACGCCAGTGGCTGAACGGGCTGGCGGTGGAAGACACCGAGGTATGGCGTAACGAAGGGATCGGTGGCGAAGCGAATCTTCCCGCGATGCTCGGGCAATACGGCGTGCGCGCGGTTGCGCTCACGCTGGCCGAGGTTCGGGCGGACAGCGCCCTGCTGGCCGAACGGCTCGACACGCTGCGCCAGGCCGGGATTCAGGCCGTGGTGTGCGACAGCGAAACGGCGGACGACCTGCAACGGGTCGCCCGCGCGTCGGCAACGTTGCGCGGCGTGTTCTGGGTCGGCTCGGCAGGGCTCGCAGGTGATCTGATGTGCGCATTGAATCTGGCCGATGCGGTGCAGCTCGCCACACCGGCACAGCACACGCCGGGTCAGCCGGTACTGACCGTGGTCGGCAGCATGTCGAGCGTGTCCCATGCGCAGATCGAGCGGCTGAAAACAGAAGCGGGCAGCGCGCTTGTTGCGTTCGAAGTCGAGACGCGGACGCTGCTTGCCGAGCCGCCCACAGAAGCGAATGCGAATCTTCCGCGCAAGGTGAGCGCAGCGCTGCAACAGGGGCGCCACGTCGTCGTTTCGCTGAGCCAGTCCGATCGCAGCAGCGTCGCCGACGGCCTGCTGTTCGCCCAGCGTCTCGCAGCATTGCTTGCGCCCACGCTGCCGTTCGCCGGCAGCGTAATCGCCACCGGCGGCGAGACCGCGCGCGCGTTGCTGTCCGCTGCCGGCATCGGCCAGTTGCGGATTGTCGAAGAAATCGAAAGCGGTGTGCCGCTGCTGCACGCGGATCACAACGGGCGCCGCCTTTACGTCGTTACCAAAGCCGGCGGCTTCGGCCATCCCGGCACGCTTCATCTTGCCTGGCGAAAACTCGCCGGCGTTCAACGCGTTGCCCGGCCTATCGAGGCCACCCTCAAAGGACTTACCACCATGACCTATCGTCCAGTTATCGGCATCACCATGGGCGATGCTGCCGGCGTCGGCCCCGAAATCGTCATGAAGGCTCTGGCCCATGCCTCCGTCTACGAACAGTGCCGACCGCTCGTGATCGGCGACGCCGCGCGTTTGCGCGATGCGGGCCAGCGCGCGGGCGTCGCGCTCGAAGTGCGCTCGATCGACAGTCCCGCGGACGCCGGTTTCGAGTGCGGTGTGGTCGATTGCATCGATCTCGGCCTGATTCCGGCGGATCTGCCATACGGCAAGCTCTCGGCCATCGCAGGCGATGCGGCGTATCAGTACATCGCGCGTACCGTCAAACTGACCTCGGCCGGCGAACTGGACGCAATCTGCACGGCGCCGCTGAACAAGGAAGCGCTGCACGCAGGCGGCCACATTTTCCCCGGGCATACGGAGATGCTCGCGCATCTGACGGGTATCGACGAAGTGTCGATGATGCTCGTCGCGCCGAAGCTGCGCGTGATTCACGTGACGACGCACATCGGCCTGCTCGATGCGATTCGGCGCATTGAACCGGGTCTCGTGCAACGGACCATCGAGCGCGCGCATGAAACGTTAGTGCGCGCCGGAATCGACAACCCGCGCATCGGCGTCTGCGGGATCAATCCGCACGCGGGCGAGAACGGCTTGTTCGGCTACGGCGAGGAAGAGGAAAAGATCATTCCGGCGGTGCAGGTGCTGCAGGCGCGCGGCTGGGATGTCGAAGGTCCGTTGCCCGCCGACACGCTGTTTTTCCGCGCCGGCCGCGGGGACTTCGATGTGGTGGTCGCGATGTATCACGACCAGGGCCACGGCCCGGTCAAGGTGATGGGCCTCGAGGCCGGCGTCAACGTGACAGTCGGCCTGCCGGTGATCCGCACCTCGGTCGATCACGGGACGGCCTTCGACATCGCCGGCAAGGGGATCGCCGACGAACGCAGCATGCTCGAGGCGCTGAAGCAGGCACTCGATCTCGCGACGCGGCACTCCGAGCTGGAAGCCTGAGCGCGGGCCGCAAACCGGTAACAACCGGCAACACCTTGCCGCTCATGCGGTGGAAACAGATTCTCGGCCGGCGAGAAGGCGGGGACACGCCCGGCGGCCGAATTTTTCGATGCGAAGACGTCGTCAAAATACATTGGAGACACCATGGCAACTTTTAGCTACTGGGACACAGCGATCATCATCGGGATGGTCGTGCTCTACATCCTGCTGACCAGCTGGTTCAGCATCCGGCTGCGCAGCCGCAATTCCGAGCAGTTCATGGTGGCGTCGCGCTCGATGCCGGCCATGGTCGTCGCGGTATTGCTGATGTCGGAGTTCATCGGCGCGAAGTCGACGATCGGCACCTCGCAGGAAGCGTTCAGCGCGGGTATCGCGGCGTCGTGGTCGGTGATCGCCGCGTCGATCGGCTTTCTGTTCTTCGGCCTGTTCATGGCCAAACGCCTCTACAGTTCGGGTGAATTCACGATCTCCGGTTTCATCGCAATGAAGTACGGCAAGCGTGCAAAGCTGGTCGTCTCGGCGATCATGATCTATGCGCTGTTCCTCGTGAACGTGGGCAACTATGTGAGCGGCGCGGCGGCGATTTCAACGGTGATGCGCATCAATCTGCCCACTGCGGCGGTGATCACGGCGATTGTCAGTACCGTGTATTTCGCCTGGGGCGGCTTGAAGAGCGTCGCCTATCTGACCATCGTGCATAGCGCGGTCAAGCTGATCGGCATCGCGATTCTGGTGATCGTGGCGTGGCAAATGACCGGTGGCATCCAGCCGATGATGGCGCAGATGCCCGAGCATTACTTCACATGGAACGGCTCGCTGAGCAACGGTACGATCGGCGCGTGGATCATCGGCACGGCCGGCGCGATCTTCTCGACCCAGTTCATCATTCAGGCGATTTCCGCGACCCGTTCGCCGGCGGCGGCGCGCAATGCCTCGCTGCTTGCCGCGGCGTTATGCGTGCCGATCTCGATCGCGCTGGGTTTTCTCGGCGTGGCTGCCAAGTTTCTGTTTCCCCACATCAAGAGTCTCTATGCGCTGCCGGTGTTCCTGCAGCATATGAATCCGCTGCTGGCCGGCGTGGTGACGACTTCGCTGGTGGCGTCGATTTTCGTCAGCGTGTGCACGGTGGCGCTTGCGATCGCATCGCTGGTGGTAAAGGACTTCTATGTGCCGCGTTACAACCCGACGCCGGACGTCGAATTGCGCATGACGCGCTGGATTTCGCTGGGGGTCGGACTCGTGCCGCTCGTGTTCGTGCTGTTCGTTCCGCAGATTCTCGCGCTGTCCTTCTTCACGCGGGCGTTGCGGTTGACGGTCTCCGTGGTGGCCTTGATCGGCATCTATCTGCCATTCTTTAACAGCAGCCGTGGCGCAATGGCCGCGCTGATCATCGCAACGATCTCGACGACGGTCTGGTATCTGCTCGGCAATCCGTTCGGCATCGACAATATGTATGTGTCGCTGGTGACACCGGCTATCGTAATCGTGCTGGAAAAGCTGCTGTTTCCGTCGGGTTCCAAGCCTGTCGGCGCGAGCGGGGAGCGGCTTCAGCATCGTGAATCACATTGAAGTGACGTATTCAGGAGAACTCCGGATGACTTCCATCCTCGCAGAGACCCCGGCCTCGACGGCGTGGGACAGCCACGTACGCGTGACCTACGCCGACGCGCAACGCCGCGACGCGTATTTGCCGTCTCCATGCGTGCAGAATCACGCGGCCAATCTGCATGCGCTGCCTGATGGCGACCTGCTGTGTGTCTGGTTCGGCGGTACGCAGGAAGGAATTCCCGACGTGTCGGTCTACATGTCGCGCTTGCGTGCCGGTACCGGCGTCTGGTCCGAGCCCGAGAAACTGTCGAACGACCCGACGCGCTCCGAGCAGAATCCCGTGCTGTTCACCGCGCCCGATGGCCGCTTGTGGCTGACTTATACCGCGCAGTTGTCCGGACATCAGAACACGGCGATTGTGCGGCGGCGCATCTCGTCCGACGGCGGGGTGAGCTGGGGGCCGATCGAAACGTTGTTCGACCGTGCGGGCACCTTCGTGCGCCAGCCGATCGTCGTGCTGCCGGACGGCGCGTGGTTGTGTCCGGTGTTTATGTGCCGCACCGAACCCGGCGAGCGTTGGGTCGGCAACAACGATATCAGCGCCGTGCTGATTTCCGCGGACGAAGGACAGTCGTGGCGCGAATATGAGGTGCCCGATAGCGTGGGTTGTGTGCATATGAACGTCCAGGTGCTCGCAGACGGCTCGTTGCTTGCGCTGTTCCGCAGCCGCTGGGCGGACTTCATATACGCGAGCCGCTCGAAAGATGGCCGCACGTGGAGCGCGCCGCAAGCGACCACGTTGCCGAACAACAATTCGTCGATCCAGTTCGTGTCGCTGAAAAATGGCCATCTCGCGCTGGTGTACAACGAGAGCGACGCGTCGCATGCCACCGGGCGGCGCGCCTCGCTGTACGACGATATTGAAGACTCCGAAGACAGCGGCGCGTTGCGCGACCAGCGCGCGTCGGCACGCGGCAGCGCGTTCTGGGGCGCGCCGCGAAGCCCGATGTCACTGGCGATTTCCGAAGACGGCGGCCACAGTTGGACACGTCGGCGCACTCTGGAAATCGGCGATGGCTACTGCATGACGAACAACTCGGCCGAGCAGCGTAACCGCGAGTATTCGTATCCGTCGATTGTGCAATCGGCCGACGGTGCATTGCATATTGCTTTCACTTACTTCCGTCAACGGATCAAGTACGTGAGCGTCGACGAAACGTGGGTGCGCGGTTGAAGTCGTAAGTCAGGCAGCAGGGGGAGCAGCCGGTTTTGAGCGAACCGGAAAGGGACGCGGCGTACGAATGGAAATTCGCTACACTAGGCACACTTTTTCGCGCGCTGCTGGCGCGCTGTCGCTTAACCGGTTCCTCCGATCCAAGATCATGAAAGTTGCGAAACGCCGCGAGGCGATGCTTCACGCTGTACTGGGCGGGATGACAGATGTCGGTACGCTGTGCGAGCACTTCGGCATGTCCGAGGCGACCGTGCGGCGGGATTTGCGGGCACTCGCCGACGACCGCCAGATCCTGCGCACCTATGGCGGCGCGGCAGCGGTCAGTGCGCATGAACCGGAAGCGTCGCTCGACGAGCGCAGCGAGAGCTTTCGCGAGCAGAAGGATGCGATCGCGCGCGCCGCGCTCCTGCATGTCCAGGAGGACGACACGCTGTTTCTCGACGGCGGGACGACCACGGCAGCGCTGGCGCGGCAATTGATCGGGCATCGTTCGATTCACGTCGTGACCAATAACCTGCTGGTGGTCGGCGCGCTCGCCGCCAGCAAGGTGCGGGTGACGCTGATCGGCGGCGATATCCGCTCGTCGAGCATGAGTACGCTCGGGCCGCTCGCACAGCTTGCGCTGAGCCGCCTGAGTTTCGACAAGGCGTTTCTCGGCGCGGACGGCGTGACAGCAACGCGTGGCCTGTGTGAGGCGACGGCCGAGCAGGCGTATCTGAAGGAATGCGTGATCCGTCAGGCGGCCAGCGTGTTCGTGCTCGTCACCGCCGACAAGCTCGGCCGCGCCAGCCAGCAGCATTGGACGCCGCTCGAGCGCGACTGGACCTTGATCACCGATAACGCGGCTCAGCCGCAGGAACTGGCCTTGTTCGACGAACGGGGCGAGGTGACGGTGGAGACCGTGGCGGTTCGATAGGCATTCGCGACGTCTCTCCGTGACCGATTCTCAAGGAGAAGCGGAGTGACAGCGAAAGCAGGTGAGCAACGGCATGCGGTGGTGACGGGTGCGTCGTCGGGAATCGGCGAGGCGATCGTTCAACGTCTGCTGGAGGATGGGTGGCGTGTAACCGGCCTGTGCCGGACACCGGCAACGCATCAGGTCGAGCGCCTGACCATCGTCTCCGTCGACGTAACCGATTTTGCCGCGCTGGGGCCAGTGGTCGACGCTATCGGCGCTTGTGACGCGTTCGTGCATGCGGCAGGGTTCATGCGCACGGCGCCGCTCGGCGAACTCGCCGCCGAAGACGGCGCGGCGATGTGGCGAATTCATGTCGACGCAGCGGCATATCTCGCCAATGCGTTGTTGCCGAACCTGGCTGCAGGCGGCCGCATCGTGCTGGTCGGCAGCCGGACCGCGAACGGCGCCGTCACCCGCAGCCAATACGCGGCGACCAAAGCGGCGCTGGTCGGCATGGCCCGCTCCTGGGCCGCCGAACTTGCTCCGCGCGGCATCACCGTTAATGTGGTGGCGCCAGGCGCCACCGATACGCCGCTGCTCAGCCATCCCGCGCGGGCCGGTACCCCGCCTAAATTGCCGCCGATCGGCCGCTTCGTCAAACCGTCGGAAGTGGCGGCGCTGACCGCCTTTCTGCTCGGCGCCGAAGCGGGCGCGATTACCGGGCAACAGATCGTGATGTGCGGAGGAGCGTCGCTCTAAGCGCGCATGACGTCGATCGAAGGCGCGTTGCCGGCCGGATTCGCACCGTGCCCGGTCATCCCATGCCCGCCGGCGCTAATTGACAAGCATCGCAGTCGTTTCTTCCGCACGGATCCCCTTGCGATACCGTCCAAGCCCCACGATTCCAATCAGCGACACGGCCGAAAGCGCCGTGAAGAATAGCGCCAGCGGCAGCCACTCGCCCTTGTAATTCTGCGCGAGCATCGTGCCGATCAAAGGCGTCGTGCCGCCGGCAATCGTCGCGCACAGTTGATAGGCGATCGAAATGCCGGAGTACCGGACCTGCGTGGGAAATGCCGGCGTCATGAAGCCGGCGATGACGGCGTAGGTCGCGGACAGCACCACCACGGCAAGTGAGATACCTGCCACGATCGCGGCGGGGTTTTGCGTCTTGACGAGCAGGAACATCGGGTAAGGCGTGAACATGGACACCAGGGCGGCCCAGGTCAGAAAGCGGGTTTCTCCAACGCGTTGGGCCAGCAGGGCTGAAATCGGTTGCGATGCCAACTGGATGAGGGTGACGACAAACAGGCAATCGAGAATGAACGATTTCGACATGCCGAGATAACCGGTGACATACGAAATCATGAACGTGTTGGTGAAGAAGAATCCGGCGGAGCCAATCGTCGTGGCCATCGCCGCCATCACGATCGGATACCACGCGGTGCGCAGCACTTCCTTGACGGGCGACTTCAGCACCTCGCGATTCTTGCGAAGCTGCTCGAACTCGGGCGACTCCTTGACGCCGAGACGGATCGCCATGCCTATCAGCAGCAGCACGAAGCTGGCCAGAAACGGCAGGCGCCAGCCCCAGGCCACGAAGCTGTCGTGATCGAGCGAGGTGACGAGCCTGAATGACACCAGCGAAAGAATCAAACCGACCGGGCTGCCCATCTGCGGCATGGACGCGAAGAACGTCTTGCGTCCCGCAGGCGCGTGCTCGCTTGCCATCAGCACCGCGCCGCCCCATTCGCCGCCCACGGCAATTCCCTGGAGAATCCGCAGCAGCACCAGCGAAACCGGTGCCCAGATGCCGATGCTGCTATAGCCCGGCAGCAGGCCGATGCCGGTCGTGGCGATCCCCATCAGGAACATGGTCAGCAGCAGCATCTTCTTGCGGCCGAGCTTGTCGCCGAGATGACCGAAGACGGCGCCGCTCAATGGGCGCGCAATGAAGCCGACGAAGAACGTGCCGAACGAGGCCATCGTACTGAGGAAGTGATTGCTGCTCGGGAAGAACACGTCGCCGAGAACGAGCGCGGCGGCAGTCGCATAGGTGTAGTAGTCATAATATTCGACGGCCGTGCCGATAAAAGCGGCGGTGGCGGCGCGCACAGGCTGATGCGTCTGTTCAGAATGGGACATGGGGAATCCTGTTGATGGACGGCAGCGTTGGTTTGATTAGCGTTCTTATCGGTCGCCGAAATGCGCGTGCCAAATTCGGATTTTTAATCTTCACTATCAGAATGACTAATGTTGGCCGGCCCTACCCGTTGCGGCTGTCGTCGAAGGCGCGCAGCAGGGCGTCACGGGCGATCAGGCGTTGCGCGTTATTGCGCTCCGGGTAGTCGATCCATATCGACCCATCAGCGGCAGGCGGGTTCGCCTGCTGGGCGGTATGCGCGTCGATGAGCGCATGCGCCGCCCGCACGTCTTCCATGGAGGGTGTCAGCGCACGGTGAATCGCCGGCACATGTTCGGCAAACACGACGCTTTTCGAAGCGAAGCCGAGTTGCGTGGAGATGTCCAGGTCCTGCTCGAGTACCTGCGCTGAGCGGTACGTACAGGGAAGGTCGATCGGCACGCAACCGGCCGCAACGCACTCGATCAGAAAGCGGCTGCGTGCGTAAAGCAGTTCGTTGCCGCCAGGCGTGCGGCGTGCGCCGAGATTCGCCGCGAGGTCTTCGACCGCGAGCATGCAGCACTTTATGCGTGCTCCCACGAGCAGTAGCGCGCCCAGATTGACCAGACCCTGCGCGGATTCGATAACTGGAACCACCTCCGTCGAGCCCGCCGGAATGCCCAGCTTGCGCTCGATGACGGCGAGCGCATCGTCGAGCGCGGCCAGTTGGGCCGTGCTTTGCGCGTGCGGCAGAAAGATTGCCCGTGGCTTGCCGGGCATGATGCCTTCGAGATCGGCATGGCCGTCGTGTTCCAGTGTGTTGATCCGTACCGAGCCGAATGTGCCGGCGCCGGCTGCTTCGCGCAGCAGCGTGACAATGCGCTCGCGTGCTTGAGGCCGCTCTTGTGGCGAGGTCATCTCTTCCAGGTCGGCGACCACGGCGTCGGCGCCGCTGCGCAGCGCAGCGGCGTGGGCTGCCGCATTGTTGCCGGGTACGAAGAGCCATGTGCGCCGGACGCCTGGCGCACGCACCGTTTGACGGGCGTTCATGCGGCTTGTCCGGCGCGTGCCAGCATCGCGTGAAGCAGTACGTCCGTGCCCCGTCTGACGTCTTCCGGCAACGCGTCTTCGGCTTCGTTATGACTCAGGCCGTCGACACAGGGAATAAAGATCATCGCCGTCGGACAATGTTTGGCGAGATGGATCGCATCGTGCCCGGCGCCGCTGATGATGCGCTGATGCGGATAATCCAGCGCCTCCACCGCGTTGCTGACAGCCGCAATGCACTGCGGGTCGAATGGCGTGGCAGGGCTGACCCAGTGCTGTCCAATTTCGACCGTGAGGCGGCGGCGCTTCGCAATCGCGTCGAAGCGTTCGCGCAGCGCTGTTTCCATGTTGCCGATGAGTGCGTCGTCCGGGTGACGCAGGTCCACCGTGAAGGTCAGGTCGGCGGCGATGGTGTTGCGCGAGGCATTGCGTATGTGCAGTTCGCCGATGGTGGCGAGGCCCAGCGGGAAGAATTCCGCTGCGATGCGCTCCAGTTCCGCAGCCATTTCCGCGCTCGCGAACAGCGCATCGCGGCGGTACTGCATCGGCGTCGTGCCCGCGTGCGCAGCCTGCCCACGCACGTGCACGTCGAGCCAGCGAATCGCCTGGCCACCTGTCACGACGCCGATCGGTACGCCGCTTTCCTCGAGCACGGGCCCCTGTTCGATGTGCGCTTCGAAATAGGCGTCGAAGACGATGCCGGGCACGGCGCGCGTGCCGGCGTAGCCGGTGGTTTGCAATGCCTGTTCGACCGAGGTGCCGCTGGCGTCACGCGTGTTCAACGCCTGGGCGAGCGGCATGACGCCGGTGAAGGCCGCCGATCCGAGCATGGCCGGCGTGAAGCGCGCGCCTTCCTCGTTGGTCCATACGACGATCTCGATCGGCTTCTCGGTTTGAATGCCCGCATCGTTCAGCGTGCGTACGACTTCGAGCGCGGCGAGCACGCCGTAGACTCCGTCGAAGCGGCCACCTTCCGGCTGGGTGTCGAGGTGGCTTCCACTCGCGACGGGTGCCGCGTCGTTCTGTTTGCCGGCGCGCCGCGCGAAGAGATTGCCCACCTGGTCGACCGACAACGTGAGCCCGGCCTCGACGCACCATTGCGAAAAAAGCGCCCGGCCGGCCGCGTCCTGCTCAGTCAGCGCGAGGCGCCGCACACCGCCCGCGGGCGTGGCGCCGACAGCGGCCATGTTCATCAGGCTCGTCCAGAGCCGCTCACCATTGATTTTTAGCATCACATACTCCTGAAGCCGCGGCGCAATTGCCACGTCGGGTTCGTCGTGATGCCTTTATCGGTAATCAAAAATGATAAGTCTAATTTCTAATTCTAATCCTCAGTATAATTTTCGTGGATGATGTGAACAGTGAGGCTCATCGTGAGCAAAGACCGCCCGGACACTTACCTGAACGACCGCCTTGACTGGAACCTGCTGCGCACTTTTCTCGCCATTGCGAAAGAGGGCAGCGTGAGTCGCGCGGCGACGCGTTTGCATCTGACGCAGCCCGCCGTGAGCCAGGCGTTGCGCCGTCTTGAGGAGCAGTTGGGGTTGCGCCTCGTAGACCGCCACGGTCCGCGTATCGAGGTCACGCAGGCCGGTATCGAAGTGAAACAGATTGCTGAAGACGTGTACGGCACGATCTCGCGCCTGTCGCTTGCCGAGGTGGATCGCGATCACGATATCTCCGGCATGGTGCGCGTGAGTACCGTCAGCGGCATCGATTTTCCGGCTTACGACACGTTTCTTGCGGAGTTCCATCGCACGTATCCGCGCATCGAACTCGAAAGCCAGGAAATGCGCAGCGCCGACGTGGTGAACAGCCTCCAGCAAAAGTCCGCAACGCTTGGACTGACGCCGCGGCGCGCGTTACCCAAACGGCTCGACAGCCGCGTGTTTTTGCGGCAACGGTATGCGCTTTTCTGCGGGCGTCATCATCCGCTCTTTGGACGCAGCGACATTCAGGTGGCCGACCTGGCCGGCGAAAAATTCGTCTCTTTCACCGGCGACAAGGTGGGCGACCACATGTCGCCACTCACATTCTTTCGTGACGAGATGGGTTTTACGGGGCGCGTGGTCGGCTCATCGTCGAGCATGACCGAGGTGCGGCGTTTCATCTTCGCGGGCTTCGGCATTGGTTGCCTGCCGGAACACGTGGTGCGCGACGACATCGCTCAGGGCCGCTTGCAAAGGCTGCCGCCGGACGGCGGCGTGGCCGACCTCGATATCTACATGCTGTGGTCGCAGGACCGCAAGCTGAGCATGGCCGAAGCCGCGTTTATCGATGCGTTGAATGTGTTCATAGACGGCCAGACGGAAGGCGCCGAACTTTAGCGCCTCGTCTGGCAGCCGAACTCAATAACCGCGCTCGACAACCGTGCTCAATAACCGCGCGTGACGTCGACCAGGTTATGCAGCGGTTCGCCGTGGATCAGCCTGCGTGCATTGTGCGCCACCTGCGTGCCGATCGTCGCCGAGCTTGCGACCGACGCCATGTGAGGCGTTACGATCAGATTCGGCGCGCGCCATAAATGATCTTCGGGCGGTAACGGTTCGGTCGGGAACACGTCGACGATCGCACCGCCGATCTGTCCGCCCGTGAGTGCCGCGATCAGATCCGCTGGCACCAGATGCTCGCCGCGCCCAACGTGAATCAGTTTCGCACCCGGCCGCAGGTGTTCGAAGGTATTCGCGTTGAGAATCCAGCGGGTTTCGGGCGTGAGCGGCAGGAGGCACACGAGGATGTCGGTCCCCTGCAGAAATGGCTTGAATTGCTCGGGACCGGCGAAGGTCGTTACGCCGGGCAGCTCACGGGGCTTACGCGCCCAGCCGCGCACCGCGAAACCGAAACGCTGCAGGTCCGTCGCGACGCGGCTGCCGATTTCGCCCAGTCCCATGATGCCGACCGCGCATTCGGACGCATCGCGCTGGTCGTGGCGAAACCAGCGGTCGAGGCGCTGATTGGCGAGTACGCGGTCGAGTTGACGATGAAAGTGCAGCACCCCCCACGTAACGAATTCGCTCATTCCGCGTGCGTGTTGGGGATCGACGACCCGGCATAACGGTACGGCAGGCAGGGCAGGGTCCGAGAGAATGTTGTCGACGCCCGCGGCGATGCTATGCACGAGCCGTAGTTTCGGCAGCGCTGCCAGCGCACCGGCCGGTGGATTCCAGCACACGGCGATTTCCGCATCGCCGGCGGATTGCTCGCCGTGCATCACGACGTCGAGGTCAGGCGCAGCGTCCTGAATCGGCTGCACCAGATGTGACATGTCGTAGTCACGGCTCATCAGAACAAGTTTGGTCATTGCATTGAATCGGAAAGCGGGCCTAGTTGCGGTAGTCGGATTGCGGATCGTCGATCAGCCGTAATGCCGCGCGCCACGCCAGCTCCGCAATTTCCGCGGAGTCTCCGCGGGAAAACTGGCTCGCGGTCAACTCGCACACTTCTCGCGGCGGAATGCGCAGCGCGCTGCCGCCGGCCAGCGCCTGGATTTGCGCCTGACAGGCCCGTTCGAGGAAATAGATCTCATGGAAGGCTTCGGCTGCCGTGGCGCCGGCCGCCAGCAGGCCGTGATTGCGCAGAATCATCGCCTTGCAGGAGCCGAGATCGCGCACCAGACGCTCGCGTTCGCCGAGTTCGAGCGCGATGCCTTCGTAATCGTGGTAAGCGAGCTTGCCGTAGAACTTCAACGCATGCTGACTGATCGGCAGCAGCCCCTGTTCTTGCGCCGATACCGCTGTGCCGGCAGCCGTATGCGTATGGATCACGAAATGCAGGTCGTCGCGCGCCGCGTGAATGGCGGAATGAATCGTGAACCCGGCGGCGTTCACGCGAAACAGCGCGGGCTCGCTGTGCGCGCGTTCGTCGATGACCTTGCCGAGATGATCGATCTTCACGAGGTCCGACGCGCGCATCTCATGGAACAGCACGCCATAGCGGTTGATCAGAAATGCCGGTGGCTCGCCCGGCGAGCCGGGCAGGCGCGCCGTGATATGCGTGTCGATCATGTCGGTCATGCGGAAATGCGCGGCCAGCCGGTACAGCGCCGCCAGTTCCTCCCGTACCTGCTGTTCGGCGCCCAGCGGCGCCTGATTGTCGCTTATGCGATCGGATGTTGGCGTGGATTGCATTGCAGAAGTCTCCGAGAGTCTCACTTACTGTATGTAGCTGGATGTCGCTATATGTCGCGCACGTAGTGTTCTAGTGTTCGTTAGCGTGCCAGTATCCGTCAATTTCATTGTTCTAATGCTGATCATTAGCGGCGCGAATATTTGACGGCATGAAGCATTGCAGAACCGCGTGAACCGGTTCTTTGGCGTTAAGCCGGGCAAGGATCGCGGGCTCCGCGCGATCGGACGCGAGCGCGAGGTCGATCACCGCGGCGAGGGCCGGTGCCGGCGCGAACAGCACGCCGTTGTCGTCGGCCAGCACGATGTCGCCCGGGCGCACCACGATCCCGCCGCACACCACCGGTTCGTTGAACAGACTCGACGCCGTGTCGCGTTTCTTGGTCGTCAGTAACGAGGTGCCTCGCGCGAACACCGGCAGCCCCGTGCCGCGTAGTTCGATGAGATCGGTCACCACGCCGTCGACAATCACGCCGCGCGCGCCGGCGTTGAGCGCCGCGCATGCCGTGACCGCGCCGACCGGCGCATGCGTGTGGTCACCGTTCATGTCGATCACCAGCACGTCGCCGGGTTTGAGTTGCGACAGCGCGCGGTTCACGGGAATGGCGTCGGGCGACAGCAGCTTGAGCGTCACCGCGCGGCCGATCACCTTCACGTTGGGGACCATCGCGCGCAGGCGATGATCCGCGAAGCCGTTCTCCAGGAAATGCCCGAGCGTCGGGAAGCTGACGGCTTCAAGGCTGCGCAGCAAGGGTGATTCCGCGGTGGCTGGCATGAGCGAGATCTTTTCCGTTTCCATATCAGGCCTTCACGAAAGGCTCGCCGTGGCGGCACGGGCGCGCGCCGTCGATGAGATATCGCGGCGCAGCGTCTCCGTGAGCAGCAGGAGCGCGAGTACCGAGACGGCCGCCGAGCCCATCATGTACCACGCTACCGACGAACCGCGGCCGGTGGCGGACAACAGCGCGGTGGTGACAATCGGCGTAGCCGCGCTGCCGAGCAGCCCGGACAGCATATAGCTCACCGAGAGACCGGAGTAGCGCACCTCGGTACCGAACAACTCTGCGAGGAAGGTGGCGATAGGGCCGTAGTTCGCGGCAAAGGCGGTCATCATCAGCAGATAGCCGAGCAATGCAAACGAAAATTCGCGCGTATCCAGCAGCCAGAAAAGCGGAAAAGCGAGCAGGGCTTCCGCGACAATGCCGCCGATAATCACCGGCTTGCGGCCCACGATATCGGAGAGCTTGCCGAACGCCGGCAACAACACGATACAGAGCGCGCAGGCAATCAAGGCAATCGAGAGCATCGCGTTACGCGAAAAGCCCAGCGTCTGCGTGCCATAGGTAAGCCCGAAGGCAACGATCAGGTTAAACGAGGTACCCGTCGACATGGTCGCGATGCCGCCGAGCAGAACCTGCTTCCAGTAGCGCGTGAGTACTTCGGCGATCGGCAGCTTGACCTGAGCGTCCGCTTCCTTGACCTTGCGAAAAGACGGCGTCTCCGATGTATTCAGGCGGATATACAGACCGACCCCCACGAGCAACGCGCTCGCGAGAAACGGAATACGCCAGCCCCAGGAGAGCAGGGCTTCGTTCGACAGCATGGCATTGCTGACCAGAAACGCCAGATTGGCGATCAGGGTGCCGGCGGGCACACCGATCTGCACCCACGAACCATACAGTCCACGCTTGTTGGCCGGGGCGTGTTCCACCGCCATCAGCACGGCGCCGCCCCACTCGCCGCCGAGCGCGAGCCCCTGGATGACGCGCAAGGTGAGCAGCAGAATGGGCGCCCAGATTCCGATCGACGCGTAGTTCGGCAGCAGGCCAATCGAGAACGTCGCAACGCCCATGATGATCAGCGAGACCAGCAGCATGGCCTTGCGTCCGAGACGGTCGCCGAAATGCCCGAACAGCGCGGCGCCGACAATTCGCGCCAGATAGGCCGAGGCGAACGTGCCGAACGCCAGCAAGGTGCCGACGAGAGGCACAAAGCCGGGAAAGAACACCTTGTTGAAGACGAGTGCCGAGGCGGTGGCGAAAACGAACAGGTCATACCACTCGACGGTCGTGCCGATCACACTCGCTACGGCGATCCTGTTCATGTTGGCAGGGGCGCTGTCCGAAGGCGGTGGTGGCTCCGCGGGGCGATAGGACGTCATGGGTTTCTCCTTGGGGCATGGCGGTTGCAGTGGATGAACGCAGCCATTGCGCGCATGGCCTGGTGCCTTTATCGGAAGCCAAAAACAATAAGTAAAAGTCTGTTTTCTAATCCTTTGTATTAATGCCGCGAATGATCGCAGGGTGGTCTCGTCCTGTGCATAGAACGGTACCTTGCATTAAACAATACTGGGTGCTAGAGTTCGTTCATCATTTGGCGGACAGGTGCGTTCAGCACCAGTGCATAGCAAGGTACTGTGCTATGCACACTAATATGTAATGGAACTGAATGAAAACGCAGCTCAAGAAGGGAACCCTCGACATGTGCGTGTTGGCTGTCCTCGCCGGCGGCGACAGCTACGCCTACGAGCTCGTCTCGACGCTCTCGGAAACCATGGAAATCAGCGAGGGCACGATCTACCCGCTGATGCGCCGCTTGCAAGCCGAGGCATGGGTGTCGACGTATTTCGTGGAGTCCAGTTCGGGGCCGCCGCGCAAGTATTACTCGCTGACAGCGGCGGGCCGCAACAGTCTGGCGGAGATGCGAAGCGAATGGCGCAGTTTTGTCGATGAAGTCAATGGCGTGCTGGCCTTGTCCGGTACGTCCTCAGGAACAGGGGAAAAGTGATGACGCAGGACGCATTCATCCAGCAATTGCGCCACGAACTGCGGAGTCTGCCGAAGCAGGTGGTCGACGAAATCGTCGCCGACTATCGCGAGTACTTCGGCGACGCGCTCGCAGCGGGCCGCAGTGAGGCGGAAGTGGTTGCGGCGCTTGGCGACCCGGTCAAGCTCGCCCGCGAACTGAGGGCGCAGGCTACTTTCCGCCAATGGGAAACGCGGCGCTCGTTCGGCAATCTGTTGCAGGTGATCGTCTCGATCGCGGGGCTCGGCTTGTTGCAATTGCTGCTGCTGATCCCGTTCATGGTCTATCTGCTGATGCTGACGATCGGCTATGTGGTTTCGAGTGGGCTGACCGTTGCCGGGCTCGTGACGGTGATCGCGCTCGGGAGTCACCACGTGTTCGGGTGGCCGCCGTTTCATTCGGTGCCGTTCAGCTTCGAGAGCAGCGACGTGAGAACGGATCAGCCGGCGAGCGGCAACGCAAACAGCGGCGGGGCGAAAGACGATGGCGGCGCGCGCCTCGCCATCGCCAACATGAAAGCATTTCAGGTGGACGGTGACCATTTTGTGCTGCGGCCCGATGCAGCCAGGCGGATTTCCATCGTGACGCTTGCCGGTCCGATCGACATCAGGAATGACGACGGCAAACTCAAAATCGATTCTGTCGGCGGCGCGCGCGATCTGTTCAAAGTCGGCCCGGACGGTACGTGGTCCATTGCTTCCGCCGACATCATTGCGCTCGATCTGAGAGATGACGAAGGGGATAAAGTTTCGGTCGCCCGCATCGGAGCCGGTGCGAAGTCGATGGCGTGGGATATCAGGAACCATGGCGACCATGTGTCCTTCGTGCAGGGCGCGGACGGCAGCGGTAAGAGTCTGGTGGTCCGCAGCGGCTCGGAATCGGTGGTGATCGATCGCGACCACCTTGCGATCCGGGGCGGTTCGGACGGCGCCGTGATTGTCGGCTCGCATGGCTCGGGCATCGGCGCGATGATCTACGGATTCGCGATGCTGGTGGCGGGCATCGTTGGCTTGTGGCTGTGCTTGTGGTTGACGCGCATGACATGGCGCGGTCTCGTCCACTACGTTCAGCGGCAACTCCATCTGATCACGGCAAGACTCGACGAAGGGCACGCCGCCTGAATCATGGCGCGGATTGGCTGACGTCTCTATTCCCATTCGATACCACGTTCGATGCACTTTCGTGAAAAGGAAGCGGTCATGAACATGCGCTATTCAGGCAGTACGGCAATTCCGGCACACCCGCGACATGCGTCCGGGCTGACCTGTCCAGACAGCCACGCGGTCAGTGTCCGGAGTGCGGCCGGCTGGCTTGCGGAAGGATTCCGTATCGCTCGCACAAATCCGGTGCTGTGGCTCGCGGCGGTTCTCGCGTGCGCCGATTTCGCAACGCTGTTCGACCTGGTGCCGCCGTTGCGCGTGCTCGCCGCGCTCGTCGCATCGATTCTCGCCGCAGCGCTGGTGCTGATGCAGGAACGATCGAGCAATGCGCGCCCGTGGGCGATTCGCGAGACGCTCGAAGCCGTCAACGTGCATCGCAATGCGTTGATCGCGATCGGGGTATGCGGCGCGGCCGCTGCGTGTGCGGGCCAACTGATTTCGTTCGCGGTGTTCCACGTATCCATGAAGGCATCCGTTACGACCAACGGCATGCATGATTTGACGATTGTCTACGGCGCGAGCAACGGTGCGGCTAATGCGCTGGAGCCGCTACTCAATTTTCTCGGCTACGCGCTTGCGGTTTCGCTTGTCTGGTTTGCGCCGACGCTGGTTGTGCTGAACAACCTTTCGCCACTGGGCGCGATGGCGGCAAGTTTGCGTGCTGTCATGCGCAACTGGCGGATTGCGTCGCTATACGGAATCGTGATCGCGGCGGTGCTCGCGGGTACCGCCTTGCTGGCCAACCCGGCGGAGATGCTCGTGCGTGCCCTGGTGGCGATGCCGCTGATCAGTGCGTTGATCGTTCTGTCGAGGTACGGCGCGTATCGCGGCATATTCGAGCAAACCTGAGAGAGAGGGTTTTGCGCGGCAGTGAAAAAGATAGTGGCCCGTTCGATCGCCGAGACCCACATCGCACGGGTCGGAAGGCCGACACTCCGGGTCAACCCGAATTGCCACGTGGCGTTTCCATCTCTATCTTTCTACATCATACGTATGACTTAGAGAGCAAATCGTGGCAACGTTGCACAGGCAGGTCCTGAATCAGATGGGTGAACAGATTTGCTCCGGCAAATTCCTGCCCGGCGACATTCTTCCTGCCGAGCCGGTGCTGGCCGAGCAGATGCAGGTGAGCCGCATCACTATCCGCGAGACGATGAAGTCGCTCTCGGCGAAGGGCATGCTGCAGGTGCGCCGCCGCTACGGCACGGTTGTGCTGCCGCGCGCGCAGTGGCAGTTGTTCGACCCGGACGTGATCATGTGGCGCGCGCGGGCGGGCGCTGCCGAGCCTGGTCTTATCGAAGATCTGATGGAGTTGCGTCTGATCATCGAGCCGAACGCCGCGAGGCTTGCCGCAAAACGCGCGACCGACGAAGACCGCATAGCAGTCCGGCGCGCGTTCAAGGCCATGGAACGTGCGGTCGCCGGCCATGGCGAGTACGTGCCCGCCGACCTCGCGTTTCACGGCGCGATCCTTGCCGCGTGCCACAATCAGTTCGTTCAGCAGATGCAGAACGCGCTGTCGGCGATCCTGCGCACCAGTTTCGAACTCAGCTCCGAAATCGCCGGCGGCCCGGCCCGTTCGCTGCCGATGCACGAGGCACTGTGCGTGGCGATCGAACAGGGCGACCCCGAGGCGGCGGAGCAGGCGGTGCTTACACTCATCAAGCGCGCCGAGCAGGATTTCGAAGACCGCGCCGCACTGAACCGGACCGCAAACGAGCAGGCCTTGTAGCGACTACGTAGCGACTATGTAGCGATCAACGTAACCCATTTCATCGCGACCGCCGTCGGGATCGCGAGGGGCGCACTCGCGCCTCGTTTCTGAACATCGAGAGGACACACATGACACAGCTATTCGATCTGAGCGGCCGCACGGCGCTCGTTACCGGCTCGGCGCGCGGCATCGGCTTCGCGCTGGCCGAGGGGCTGGCCGCAGCCGGTGCGAACGTCATTCTGAATGGCACGCGCGCCGATACGGTTGCGCAGGCGGCCACCCGTCTGAGCGACAAGGGTTTCAATGCGCAAGGCCGCGCGTTCGACGTGACGGACGAACAGGCGGTTGCCGAGGCATTCGCGCAGTGGGATAAGGACGGCGTGCAGATCGATATCGTAATCAACAACGCCGGTATCCAGTTTCGCAAGCCGCTTGTCGAACTGGAGTTGAGCGACTGGCAGCGCGTGATCGACACCAATCTGACGAGCGCCTTTATCGTTGCCAAGCAGGCCGCACGCCGCATGATTGCGCGCGGCGCGGGCGGCAAGATCATCAATATCGGCTCACTCACGAGCGAGGCCGGACGCGCGACAGTCGGCGCCTATACGGCGGCGAAGGGCGGCATCAAGATGCTGACCCGTGCCATGAGCGCCGAGTGGGCGGCCTCGAACATTCAGGCGAACGCGATCGGGCCGGGCTACATCCTGACCGACATGAACAAGCCGCTGATCGAGAATGCCGCTTTCGACGCATGGGTCAAGAGCAGCAATCCTTCGCAACGCTGGGGCAAGCCGGAAGAGCTCGTCGGCACGGCGGTGTATCTGGCTTCGGCGGCGTCGAGCTATGTGAACGGGCAGATCATTTACGTCGACGGTGGCTGGCTGGCCGTTCTTTAGATACCGATTCGCGCAAGTAGAGAAAATCGGATCGTCATTCGAACTGGATTGTTCGTACACCGTATCGATGCGGAGACATCATGGAAAGCGTCAAACCCGTAGCAACTCAAAGATGGTGGTATCTCATGCCCATCATCTTCATCACGTATAGCCTCGCCTACCTCGATCGGGCGAACTATGGTTTTGCCGCTGCCGCGGGAATTGACCGCGATCTTGGGATCTCGCACGGCACCTCGTCGCTGATCGGTTCGCTGTTCTTTCTCGGTTACTGTCTGTTTCAGGTGCCCGGCGCGATTTACGCACAACGCAATAGCGTCAAGAAGCTGATCTTCTTCAGTCTGATTCTGTGGGGCTTGTGCGCGGCGGCAACCGGCATGGTCAGCAATATTCCGATGCTGATGGTGTTGCGCTTCGTGCTTGGCGTGGTGGAGGCCGCGGTGATGCCCTCGATGCTGATGTATATCAGCCGCTGGTTCACACGCAGCGAACGCTCGCGTGCCAACACTTTTCTGATTCTCGGTAACCCGGTCACGGTGCTGTGGATGTCGGTGGTGTCCGGTTATCTGGTGCGTAGCTTCGGCTGGCGCGAGATGTTCATTCTCGAAGGCCTGCCCGCGCTTGCGTGGGCGGTGGTCTGGTGGTTCACCGTGAAGGATCGCCCGGCCGACGCCCCCTGGATGAGCGCCGCTGAAAAGACCGAACTCGAAGCGCGTCTGACGGCCGAGCAGGCCCACATTGCGCCGGTACGCAATTACAAGGCTGCGTTCCGTTCGTCGATCGTGATCAAGTTCTGCTCGATTCACGCGTTATGGAGCATCGGTTTGTACGGCTTCATCATGTGGCTGCCGTCGATCCTCAAAGCCGCCTCGACAATCGACATCGTGTCGGTGGGCTGGCTCGCCGCCGTCCCGTATCTCGCTGCGATCATCCTGATGCTGCTCGCGTCGTGGCTCTCGGACAAGACCCGCAATCGCAAGCTGTTCGTCTGGCCGCTGCTGCTCGTCGGGACCATTGCGTTTGTCGCGTCCTATCTGATCGGCGGCTCGCATTTCTGGATCTCGTTCGCGCTGCTGGTGGTCGCAGGGGCAACGATGTACGCGCCGTATGGCCCGTTCTTCGCACTCGTGCCGGAACTGATTCCGAGCAACGTGCTGGGTGGCGCGATCGGCCTCATCAACGCGTGCGGCGCCTTGGGTGCGTTCGCGGGATCGTGGGTGGTGGGCTATCTGAACGGCGCGACCGGTAGCCCGGCGGCTTCGTACATTTTCATGGCGGCCGGTTTGCTGCTCTCGGTGATCCTGATGATGACCGTGCCCGCGAACGCGGACGAGAGCGCAAAGCGTGACGCTTCGCTGGCGCTACGCCGTACGTGATGCAAGGGGGAACGGCGCGTACCGATCCGATTTTCCCCACGTTGGACATTACGTTTGGACGTCACGTTTTGACGAAGACGCACGCAATCCGGCTTCGTTCGATTGATTCGATTTTGGCAGATGGACCATGGCAACCCTGATTACCGATGTAAAAGTCATCCTGACCGCGCCGGAAGGCATCAACCTGATTGTCGTGAAGATCGAGACCAATCAGCCCGGCTTGTACGGCCTCGGATGCGCGACGTTCGCCTACCGGCACGTGGCGGTGAAATGCCTGATCGAGGAATATCTGCGGCCGTTGCTGATCGGCCGTGACGCCGAGGCGATCGAGGAACTATGGCAATTGATGCATCAGAACGCCTACTGGCGCAATGGTCCGATCGAGAACAACGCGATCTCCGGTGTGGATATGGCGCTGTGGGACATCAAGGGCAAGATGGCGAACATGCCGCTCTATCAACTCTTCGGCGGTAAGTGCCGCGCAGGTGTGCCGATTTATCGCCATGCGGACGGGCGCGACCTGAACGAGTTATGCGAGAACATCCAGAAGTATCGCGAGCAGGGCATCACGCATATTCGTTGCCAGAGCGGCGGCTATGGCGGAGGCGGTTTCGGCAAGGCGCCCGCGAGCGCGCCGGAAGGCGCCGCGGATGGCGTCTATCTCGACAGCAGAAAATACATGCGGGAGACACTCAAGCTGTTCGACGGCATCCGTAGCAAGATCGGTTTCGACGTCGCGCTATGCCATGACGTGCATGAACGGCTGAAGCCGGTGGAGGCGATCCGCTTTGCGTGCGAACTGGAACCGTACGAACTGTTCTTTCTCGAAGACGCAATTGCGCTCGAGGAAGGCGAATGGATGCGTCAGCTACGCGCCAAAACCACCACGCCGTTGGCGCAAGGCGAACTGTTCAACAACCCATACGAATGGCGATTTCTGATCACTGAGCGCCTGATCGATTTCATCCGCGTGCATCTCAGCCAGATCGGCGGCATCACGGCAGGACGCAAGCTGCAGATATTTGCCGAGCAGTTTGGGGTGAGGACCGCATGGCACGGCCCGGGCGATATGTCGCCATTGGCGCACGCGGCGAACATTCATATCGATCTTGCGGCGCGCAATTTCGGCGTGCAGGAATGGTCGGGCACCGAGCCGCCGAATTTCGTGATCCAGGAACTCAAGGGGCCACATGAGGCCTTGCTGGATGTTTTCCCAGGCTTGCCCGAGTTCAGGAACGGGCACGTTTATGCTAACGACAAACCGGGTCTCGGCGTCGACCTCGATGAAACCGAGGCCGCGAAATATCCGTGCGAAAACACGGTGACGACGTGGACGCAAACGCGCCTGAAAGATGGCACGCTGCAGACGCCGTGATGGAACGGGGGGAGTTCCGGCGTCGGAAACGGGTACAACTTACCCGTGTCCGACAAACCGCAGGCATTCAGTGAAACATGAACGCCTGACGCACCGTGTCCTCAGTCATTACAGCGAGGGTCCCATCGAGGCTCGCGAGTTGCCTCGCTCCTGGGCAAATACTCCCCTGTTTCCGCAAATCGGTACGGAGAATACCCTGCCTGGAACCACCTCATCGTCGACTGACTGTGAAGCGATTCCAGTTCGTCACGCGTATGGTGCCAATGCGGCGGGATCAAGGCAAAGAACAGGTCATTGCCGACTCGCCTGGTACGAAGTGGCAGCGCCGCCGCCATATGCTTCAGCGTTCCACGCGGTGCTGCCAGATCTACATCGGGATGCGTAAGCAGAAAGCGCAATCCTTGTACTGCCTGGCCAAGATTGAGCGCGGAATGCTTAAGATATTCCTCTAAAAACAAGCGCATTTGATACCTCGAAATGATCAATTGGATGGTTCGATTTCAAATGGTCATTTCGGCGCATGGGTATTCTCCCGGGTGGACAGCACGGCTGCTCACGTGCAGCCGGTGAAGCGCATGATACCAAACGTAAAACAGCGCCTAGCCCGCGATATGTACCTGGAGCATGGCTGGCAGGCTCGCACTGAGTTCGGACACGCCGAGCAGCAGCAAGGCCCCGCAAAGTAATAGAAGCAGCGGGTTGATTCGGGTGCTGAGCAGCGTTACGACTGAGACAATCGCAATCGCTTTGGCCGGAAGGCCGCCGTCGAGCGACTTCAGTAGAACCCATCCGGCGGCGAGAATCATGCCGGAGGCGACGGGGCGCAACCCACGCTCGAGCGCCAGTTGCCAGGCCGCGCCCTGATAGCGTGCCCAGATGTGGGTTACCCCGTAGATCAGGAAGCCGGTCGGCGCGAGCAAGGCCAGCGTGGCCACCACGGCGCCCCAGAACCCGGCGATCTGCCAGCCGATCAACGTGGCCAGCAGCGAGCCCGGGCCTGGCGCCATGCGCGAAATCGCGAAGTCGACACCGAACTGCGCATGTGTCATCCATCCGTGCACGTCGACAACTTGCCGTTGAATATCGGCGATGATGGCCTGCCCGCCGCCGATCGTTACCAACGACAAGGGCGCAAAAACTGCGGCAAGCTGTAGAAGAACGCGATTCGACATGGCTATGCTTTGCGTAGTTTGATGTATTCGACCAGCACGCTCAGACCGCCTGCGCCTATCACGACCCATACCAGCGGCAGGCGCAATATGCCGACCGCGACGAAGGTGCCCGCGAGAAAGAGCAGAGGGAGGAGTTTGCGTGGCACCCGCAGCGCGGTCGTCACGCCCATCGACAACGACAGGCCAGTGGCCGCCGCGGCCGCACCTGCGAGCAGGATGTGAGCGAGCGGGAAGTGCAGCAGATGCTCGAAAACCGTGCCGAGAACAATAATCAGAATGGCGGGCGGAACGATGATGCCGGTGACGGCCAGCAACGCGCCGCGCCAGCCGAGCAGACGGTGGCCGATCCAGATTGCCATATTCTTGACGTTGATGCCAGGCAGCGCCTGCGAGATGGCCAGGCCGTTCAGAAAGTCTTCTTCGCTGATCCAGTCGCGATCCTGGACGAATTCGCGCAGCAGCCAGCCGCTCAGCCCGCCACCGAAACTGGTGAGCCCGATACGGCTGAATATAAGGAAAAGCCCGGTGAGGGTGGGCGGTCGACTCGTGTTAGCAATTTGTTGGGACATCGAATCTTCCAGTCAGATTGACGGTTGACGGGCGAAATGGATGTTTTGCCAAGGCATGCCCGTTGCCGTACGCGCTGAAAAATTATATCAACGGCCAGTCTCTTTCTGGACGGCATCTTGAGGGCGAATCAATCCAGGTCTCGCAGTGGCCGAGAGTCCGCAGGCAATCCCGCAACCACCGGAGCGATCAATCAGGCGCGCTTGCAGCGATAACCTGAGGTGATCGCTGTATCGAAACAATTCATTAGTCAGATATCGCCTCCGTTCAGATAATGGGCCCACAAACATAACGCCGTATTCAAGCCATCCCGGCCGGCGGACGGAGACATTCATCATGCCATTCATCTACCGCGCAGAAGGCGGCAGCCTCGCCCCTCGCGCTTCGTACAGCGTTTGCGCCGGGTTGCCGATGATCGTGCGGGCCGATTGGCTGTCGGATTGAATGGCGAGGGCGTGCATGAACTCGCGAGACACGGAGCGTGTCGATTCTCTCTACATCGTCGATGCCCATCATCATCTTTGGGATTTGCAGAGCGGTCACTATCCGTGGTTGCAGGATGAATACCTCGGTGCGGGTTTTTTCCTTGGTGAGTATGACAAGCTCCGGCAGAACTACTTTGACGACGCTTACCGCAGGGATACGGCGCACTACCGGGTAGTGGCGACCGTTCACATCGAGGCCGAACGCTCGCGCACGCAGCAAGTCGATGAAACACGCTGGCTCCACGACCTGGGCGCGCGCACCGGCTTGCCATCGGTGATCGTGCCGCATGTCTGCTTCACGCAACCGGACCTCGACGCCGTGCTTGCGGCTCACGTGCGATTCCCCGCGGTTCGTGGGATCCGCTCCAAACCGGTCACCGCTGCGGACCCGCACAGCGAGGTGGCCGGCCAGCCCGGTACGCTGCAAGACCCTGCGTGGCTCGACGGGCTCGCACACCTCGAAGGCTACGGGTTGTCGTGGGATTTGCGTGTGCCCTTCTGGCATTTGTGCGAAGCGGCGGAGGTCGCGAAGCTGTTTCCCGGTCTTGCCATCGTGCTCAACCACACCGGCTTGCCGCTCGATCGTTCGGAAGAAGGCCTGTCGATCTGGCGCAAGGGCCTGGCCGCTCTCGCGGACGCGCCGAATGTCTTCATCAAACTCTCCGAGCTCGGGCTGCGTGGCGGGCAGTGGGACCCAATCAGCAATCGCCGCGTGTTGCGCGACGCGGTGTCGATCTTTGGCGCAAAGCGGGCGATCTTCGCGAGCAATCTGCCGGTGTCGGGATTGAGCGCGAGCTTCGAACAGATTGTCGACGGCGTACTCGATGCGGTCGCGGATCTGGGTGACGAGGCCGTTCAGGACATCTTCGCCAACAACGCCCGCCGGTTTTATCGCATGAATGACACGTTCCCGAAGCACGAGCAACTTTGAGGCGCACCGATATGAATACCACGCAGAGTCTCTCCGCACCCGCCGCGGTACTCGGAGCGGCGACCGAAGCAGAAAACCGGCTGTTCCGGAAAGTAGCGCTGCATATCCTGCCGGTTCTCATGCTCGGCTATCTGGCGGCATCGGTCGACCGGGTCAATATCGGTTTCGCCAAGCTGCATATGGCAGCGGATCTCAACTTCAGCGATGCGGTATACGGCTTCGGCGCCGGGATATTCTTTCTCGGATACTTCATTTTCGAGGTGCCGAGTAATGTCATTCTTCATCGCGTCGGGGCCCGAATGTGGATCGCCCGCATCATGGCGACCTGGGGCATTGTCTCGGCGTTGACGATGTTCGTCAGCACGCCACTGCAGTTTTACGCCGTGCGCTTTCTGTTGGGCGTGGCCGAGGCCGGCTTCATTCCTGGCGTGATCTACTATCTGAGCAACTGGTTTCCCGCTCAAAGACGCGGCCGCGTGATGGGCGTGTTCTATATTGCGCTCGCTCTTTCGGGTTTTATCGGCGGTCCCGTGTCGGGCCTGATTCTGCAAACGCTTTCGGGTGCCGGTGGCATGGCGGGCTGGAAATGGCTGTTCCTGATCGAGGCGCTGCCGACTCTCGTGATCGCCGTGCTGGTGTACGCGACGCTCGACAAGGACATTGCCTCTGCCCGTTGGCTGGACGATAGCGAGCGCGCCACGCTGCAAGGCATGATCGACGCGGAGAGCCGGAGTAAAACGCATCTTTCGTTGCGCTCGATGATGTTCAATCGCCATGTGCAGATCATGAGCGTGATTTTCTTCTGCGGCATCTTCGCGATGTACGGACTCGGTTTCTGGATGCCCACTCTGATCAAGAACATGGGCGTCAAAAGCGATCTGTCGATCGGCCTGATGTCGGCCGTGCCCAGCCTGTTTGCAATCGCCAGCATGGTGGGGTTTGGCCGCAGCGCCGACCGGATGCGAGAGCGACGCTGGCACCTGGCGACCCTGTATTTGCTGGGCGCCGTGGGCCTCGCCCTTTCCGTGCTCTGGGAACATGATCCTTTGCTCGGTATTGTCGCGCTGTGCATCGCCAATATGGGCATTCTCGCCATTCCGCCGCTGTTCTGGAGCCTGCCGACCGCCATCCTCGGCGGCGCTGCCGCTGCGGCGGGCATTGCCTGGATCAATTCGTTCGCGAATCTGGCGGGCTTTCTCGGGCCGTATGTCGTGGGCTACGTGAAGCAGTCGACAGGAACGACGGAAGCCGCTGTGTGGTTGCTGGCCATCGTATTGATTGCCGGTGCGGCCTTGATTCTGACGTTGCCGCGGCGCATGGTGAACCGTTAGCCGCCGGCACCTGATAAGCGAAACCGCAAACTTGCCCATACCCACAGTGACAGGGTGAATAGAGGCAAAAATGGAGGAGACAATGTTCCATCGACCGAAAGTCAGCCGGGCGATTCTCGCGATCATGTGCGCGATGTCGTTCATCATGTATCTCGACCGCGTCAACCTGTCGGCGGCTGCGGGTCTGATCCGCGATGACCTGCATCTCACCAATACCGACGTCGGCCTCGTATTCGCCGCGTTTGCCTACACGTACGCCATTTGCCAGGTGATCGGCGGCTGGGTCAGCGACCGCTTCGGCGCGAAATTTACATTGATCACCTGTGCGAGCATCTGGATCGTCGCCACAGTTGCGACCGGTCTCGCGGGCGGTATCGTGTCGCTGTTCTGCGCGCGAATGCTGCTCGGTATCGGCGAGGGTGCGGCTTTGCCGGCGCAGGCGCGGGCGCTCACCAACTGGTTTCCGTCCAGCAAGCGCGGCTTCGTGCAAGGACTCACGCATTCTTTCTCGCGCCTCGGCAATGCCATCACGCCGCCGTTTGTCGCCTTGCTCGTGGCGTTCTCGTCGTGGCGCGCTTCGTTCCTCGTGGTCGGCGCATTGACGGCGGTGTGGGTCGTGGTCTACGCATGGTATTTCGCCGACAACCCACGCAAGCATCGTCACATGACGGCGCAAGAAGAGGCCGAACTGCCGCCGGCCGGCAAGGTGGTCGTCGAGAAGACGCGCGAGCCGACGCCGTGGCGGCGGTTGCTCAAGCGTATCGGGCCGACCATGCTGGTGTACTTCTGCTATGGCTGGACGGGCTGGCTGTTCTTTACGTGGTTGCCGACTTTCTTCATGCATGGCCGGGGTCTCGATCTGAAAAGCTCGGCGCTGTTTTCGGCCGGCGTGTTTCTGTCCGGCGTGGTCGGTAATACAGCGGGCGGCGTGATCAGCGATCGCGTGCTCAAGCGGACCCATAACGTGGTTGCCGCGCGGCGTAACGTGATCATCTGCGCGTTTCTCGGCGCGCTCGTGTTCCTCGCACCGGTGATGGTCGTGAAGTCGTTGCCGGTCATGGCGGCCTGCATGAGTCTTTCGTTCTTCTTCCTCGAAATGACGATTGGACCCATCTGGGCGGTGCCGATGGACATCACGCCGAAGCACGTGGGCGTGGCGAGCGGGCTCGTGAACGCGGGATCCGCGGTGGCGGGAATTTTTACGCCGATCGTATTCGGTCTCGTCGTGGATCGTACCGGGAGCTGGACGCTGCCGTTTGCCGGTTCGCTGGCGCTGCTCGCGCTCGGCATTGTCGCGACGTTCTTCATGCGGCCGGATATCCCGCTCGACGCGGCGATCTCGCCTGCCGATGCGGCAAACACCAACGATCTGAAGCTCGCCGAACGGCCGGGCCGCTAAGGCACACTATCGCCGCAAGCCGCCGAAACACGGCAGGCAGCCGCTGCATGGCTCACGCTGCCGCGCGGATCGAGTCGATGACGAGTTGCGTGGCCGGCGTAATGCGGCGATTCTTTCGCAGGATCAACCCGTACGGCGCAAGCCGTCCACGCAGCGGCGTGGACACCGCCGCGATGGCGTTGAGCGCGACGTAATATTGCGCCACCGAATTGGGCAGCACGGCGAGCATGTCCGAGTCGCGCAGCAGCGACAACGTAGTCAGAATCGACGACGTTTCAACCGTGCTGACCGGCGCCGCCACACGCGATTCGCGAAAGGTCTGGTCGATCACTTGCCGCATCGGACTCGGATGCGGCTGGACAATCCACGGGTAACGCGCGAGATCCGCAAGCTTTGGCCGAACCGTTGCGTGCGCAACCGGATGGTCCGGTCGCACGACGATCGACAAGGCTTCTTCCGACAAGGTCTCGAAGCTCAGGTCGAGCGCCGGAAAGCCGTCCGGAATCCGCCCGATCACGATATCCAGCTGATCCTGCTGCAGGGCCTGCACGAGCACGTCGCTGGTGTCGATCGTTACTGTCATTTGCAGGCGTGGATGCGCCTCTTTCAAAGTCACGATGGTATGCGTCAGCAGCTCGGGCGACGGCGCCATCACCGCGCCGATGCGTACCTTGCCGATGTCGCCGGCTTCGATGGCGGCCAGCTCCTCGCGCAATTCGTCGAGATCCTCGAACACCACCCGGGCGTAGCGCATGACGGCCTCGCCAAAAATCGTCGGCTCCATGCCGCGCGCGTGCCGCACGAACAGCGAAACACCGATCGTGTCCTCCAGTTCCTGCAGTGCTTTGGTGGCGGCGGGCTGGGTCATGGCCAGGTCGTCGGCGGCGCGCCGCAACGACTCGGTCTCCGAGAGCGCCACCATCAGTTGCAGGTGGCGCAGACGCAGACGTTTGCGAATGGTGGAAGCGGGCGCGATCATGTGAGCGATAACTCCAGGGAATCAGCCGATTCGATTTATTCAGTGGTCAGTTATTGCATAGTTTCGCACACTAGAGGCTATCGAACGACACTGGAGACACGTCAAATCATGAAGATCAAGCACATCCGCACGCGCGTTTTTGAATGGAAAGGCAAGGTCGTGCCACCGCAGGCGCATTTCTGCACGAACGCGGTGGATATTCTTTACGAGCGTGGCGACGCGATGGGCTCGTTCCGTTTCCACGGCTGGCTGGTGGTGGAAATCGAATGCGACGACGGCACGGTCGGTATCGGCAACTGCGCGCTCGCGCCGCGTGTCGCCAAGCAGATCATCGACGACTATCTCGCGCCGATCGCGATCGGTGAAGATCCGTTCGACAACGAATACATCTGGCAGAAAATGTATCGCCGCACGCTCGCGTGGGGCCGCAAGGGTATCGGCATGGCGGCGATCTCCGCGGTGGACATCGCGCTGTGGGACATCATGGGCAAGGCCGTGAAGAAGCCGGTGTTCAAGCTGCTGGGCGGCCGGACGAAAGAGAAAATCTGGTGTTACGCCTCGAAGCTTTACAACAACGACGATCGCGACGCGTTCCTCGGCGAGGCCCAGGGTTACCTGGACGAAGGTTTCACGGCGATGAAAATGCGCTTCGGCTATGGTCCCAAAGACGGCCCGAAAGGCATGGCGAAAAATATCGAGCAGGTGCGCCTGTTGCGTGAACTGGTCGGCGACGAGGTCGATATCATGCTCGAATGTTATATGGGCTGGACCCTCGAGTACGCGCGGCGAATGCTGCCGCGTCTGGCCGAATTCAATCCGCGCTGGATCGAGGAACCTGTAATCGGCGATGACGTCGAGGGTTATCAGGAACTGAAGAAGATGAACCTCATGCCGGTATCGGGCGGTGAGCACGAATTCACGAGCTACGGGTTCAAGGATCTGCTCGAACGTCGTGCGCTCGATGTCATTCAGTACGACACGAACCGCGTCGGCGGCATAACGGCGGCCCGCAAGATCAACGCGATGGCCGAGGCGTGGTCGGTACCGGTGATTCCGCATGCGGGGCAGATGCACAACTATCATCTGACCATGTCGAGCACCGCGAGCCCGATGTCCGAATTCTTTCCGGTGTTCGACGTCGAAGTCGGCAACGAACTGTTCTACTACATCTTCGAAGGCGAGCCGCGCCCCGAGAACGGTTTCCTGCAACTCTCCGACGAGACGCCAGGCCTCGGCATCACGCTGAGCGACAAGCATCTCGACGACTTCAATATCATCGAATAGAACGTCCCGCCATCGAAGCGGGCGCCAGAATAACTCAGGAGACAAGCATGCAGACGCGTATCGAAGCACGCGAGCCGTCGCGCAATCCGGCATACGCCGGACAGGCGAGCAGTGTGCGCTGGCGTATCTTCGGTGTGGTGTTCCTGATTACGCTGATCAATCTGGTCGACCGGATTTCGCTGTCGATCGCCATGCCCACCATCGCCCGCGAGTTTGCGCTGTCGCCCACCATGCAGGGCTTGATCCTGAGTAGTTTCTTCTGGTCGTACGCGCTATTGCAGATTCCCGGCGGCTGGCTGATTGACCGTTTCGGGCCGCGTCGCGTGGTGGCCGGCGCAACCTTGCTGTGGGGCGTGTTTCAGACGCTGCTAGGCGTCGCCTCAGGTGGCCTGTCGCTGTTGTTGTTACGCGTGGGTCTCGGCGGTGCCGAAGCGCCGTTGTTTCCCGCCGGCAGCAAGCTCAATGCATTGTGGCTCTCGCGGCACGAGCGGGCTCGCGGCGCGGTGCTGATGGACGCGGGCTCGCCGCTTGGCGCCGCGATCGGCGGGCTCGCGATCTCCAACCTGATCCTCGCGTTCGGCTCATGGCGCATGGCCTTCATTGTGGCCGGCCTCGCGACGATTGCCTGCGGCTGGCTCGCCTGGCATTATCTTCGCGACAACCCCGCACTGCATCCGGGCGTGAATGCGGCCGAGCTCGAGCATATTCGTGAGCGTGGCGCACCGCTCGCGAGTGCTGCCGCGATGAGCGTCCCCGAAGCGAAACCGTCCACGCGCTCAACGGTTGCAATGTGTATTGGCCGCATGAGCTGGGCCATGATTTTTTTCGGTCTGCTCACCTGGGGGCCAAGCTATCTGACGCAGGCACGCGGGCTGAGTTTGCAGCAGATCGGCACGTCGACCTTCTTCATCTTTCTGTGCGGTGCTTTGGGCTCGCTGGCGGGCGGATTCCTGTGTGACGCGCTGTGCCATCGCGGTCTGGCGCGCGGCAGGGTGGTGAAGGGCATGATTATCGTATCGGGCCTCGCGACACTGGCCGTGCTGGCCGCGTTGCCGTCGATTTCCTCGGCGTTCGAGGCAGTGGCGGTGCTGTGTCTCGCCGCTTTCTTCCTGATGTGGGGCAGCCTTTACTGGAGCCTGCCTTCCTTGCTCGCCACACCGCAACGAGTCGGCCTGCTGGGTGCGCTGATGAACTGCGCGGGCAGCGTCGGCGGAATTTCCATTCCGCTGATAACCGGTTTTCTGCTGCAGCGCACCGGCTCGTTCGACGTGGTTCTGCATTTCTACAGCGCCTGCGCGCTTGTCTATATCATCGGCTCAGTCGCCATCGATCTGCGCCGGACTTTCTGAACCCGAATTGCCTGCTTACTGGATGAACACCATGAACCCACGCATTGCAGTCCTCCTCGGCGATCCCGCCGGTATCGGTCCCGAGTTGATCGCACGTTTGCTCGCGAAAGCTGAGAATCGGGCTCGCGCCGAGCTTCTGATCATCGGCGATCGGCGCGAGCTCGAAACCGGTATGGAGATCGCGGGCCAACGCTTCGAGTATCAGGTGGTCAAAGACGCGGACGAGGCGTTCCGTCAAGCGGGCGTGCCGTCGCTGATCGACTTCCGCTTACCCGGCGACGCACTGTACGAGCGTGCCGTTTCCACCGAGCGCGGCGGACGCTACAGTCTGGATGCGTTCAAACAGGCGCTGGCGTTGACGCGCAATAATGTCACGCAGGGCATGCTGTTCGCGCCCGTGAACAAGACGTCGCTCCATATGGCCGGCATGGAAACCGGCGACGAGATGGAATGGTTCGCGAAGCAGCTCGACTACACCGGCAGCTTCTGCGAATTCAACGTGCTCGACGAACTGTGGACGTCGCGCGTCACGTCCCATATGGCGTTGAAGGACGTCAGCGCGAAGCTCTCGGAAGAACGGATCGTCGGCGCCGTGCAACTGATCCACGACGGTCTGAAACGCGCCGGCAATCCGAAGCCGCGCATCGCGGTGTGCGGTTTCAACCCGCATAACGGCGACAACGGTGCATTCGGCCGCGAGGAAATCGACGTCATCGCGCCCGCGGTGGAGGTGGCTCGCCAGCGCGGTTACGACGCACAGGGGCCGTTCCCCGCCGATACGATTTTTGTGCGGGCGCGCGACCAGAAAGCGTTCGACGGTGTCGTCACGATGTATCACGACCAAGGCCAGATTGCGATGAAGCTGATGGGCTTCTGGCGCGGCGTGACCGTGCACGGCGGTTTGCCGGTACCGATCGCCACGCCGGCGCACGGCACGGCGTTCGATATCCACGGTAAAGGCAACGCAGACGTTGGCGCGACGCAGAAGGCCTTCGACATCGTCACGCAGATGGCACTCGACCGGCTGGGCTGAGCGCATGCCGACCGATATCGACGCCGCGCGTGAACGTTTCCTCGCCAGCGGCGACGACGGCGAGTTGCCGATTGTCGACGCGCATCATCACTTCTGGGATCTGGCGCATAACTATCATCCGTGGCTGTGCGACCGCCCGCGCATTGCGTTTCGATATGGCGATTACGAAGCCATCTGCCGCGATTTTCTGCCCGGCGACTACTTTGCGCTCGCCGCGCCGCACCAGGTAGTTGGAACCGTCATGATGGAAGGCGAGTGGGACCCGCGCGACCCCATCGGCGAAGCGCGTTGGGCGACGGCGCTACACGCGCGCTGCGGCGTTCCGAATGCGATAGTCGGGCAAATATGGCTCGACCGCGCGGACGTTGCCGACGTGCTGCACGCGTTTCAGCCGATGCCGCTGGTGCGCAGCGTGCGCCATAAACCCAAGGCGGTGCCGCGTGACGAGTACCGTGCGTCGTTTGCGGCTGCGGGCTCGATGCGATGCGACCGGTGGCGCAGCGGCTATGCGTTGCTGGCCAGAACCGGTTTGATGTTCGAACTGCAAACGCCGTGGTGGCATTTCCCGGAAGCAGCGGAACTGGCGCGCGATTTTCCCGGTGTCACTATCGTAGTCAACCATACAGGTTTGCCCGCCGACCGTAGCGATGACGGCCTGCGTGGCTGGCGCATGGCGATGGAGACGCTGGCGGCATGCCCGAATGTGCACCTGAAAATTTCGGGGCTCGGAGAAGCCGGTATGCGCTGGACGGTGGAACGCAACGCATCGATTGTCCGCGACGCATTGAATATTTTTGGGGTCGAGCGTTGCATGTTCGCGAGCAATTTCCCCGTGGACAGTGTGGTGGTGTCGCTCGATGCACTGTTCTCAGGCTTCAAACAGATGGTCGCAAAGCGTTCGCCGCGTGAGCGGCTCGCGCTGTTTCACGACAATGCGACCGCACTTTACCGGCTCTGAGCTGCCTCCTCAGTCGCGGTCCGGCCCCGATTATCCTGATTATTCCGATGATTCAACCTGCCGAGGGCATTTTTGACCAAGACGGCCTCCCGCGAGACTGAGTATGCTGGGCGTCATCAGTCATTTCCTGCGGGGGACTTCAAGGTGGCGCACTATCTTTGCCATGAGCAGCCGGACCTGCTCGAATTCGAAACGAGCGTGATCGCCTCGCGCCCCGGCGCGGTCGTGCTGGGTCGCACGGCCTTGCATCCGGGCGGCGGCGGCCAGGTGTCGGACGCGGCGATGCTGACGCACGCGCAAGGCGTCGCGCACATTACCGGCGTGGCGCCGGAAGGCGGCATGCTGTGGCATCTGCTCGACGAGCCGCTCGAACTGAATGGCAACGTGCACGTGGCCGTCGACGCGGCTCGGCGTGCCACCGTCGCCCAGCTTCATACCGCCACGCATATTCTTAACGCTCTCGTCTATCAGCGCTTCGCCGGGGCGCTCGTGACCGGCGCGCAGATCAATGCCGACGGCACTGCCCGGATGGATTTCGATCTGCCCGAAGCGGACAACGACGCGCTGCGCCTGCTGGAGGAACCTGTCAACGAGGTGATCCGCAGCGCCATGGATGTGCGAACCTATTACGTCAGCGCAGCGGAAGCGAAGTCGACGCAGGGTCTGATTCGCAGCCTCTCGGTGGCGCCCCCGCCGACCTCCGACGGCACCGTGCGAATCGTCGAAATCGGCGACCTGGACCGGCAGGCCTGCGGCGGCACGCATCTGACCAATACGGCGCAATCGAGACCGATCCGCATCGTGAAGATCGAGAACAAGGGGCGTCGCAATCGCCGGGTCAGAATAGAATTGGTTTAACAGGCATCCCGGAGAGTTGAGAGCGGCCATGGATACATCGGATAAAGGCGAACCGGAGGTAGTGTGCTGGCGGGACGGCGCGCTGGACGGCGCCTGTCTCGCGATCGCCCGCTACGGCGATCACAAATTCGACCGGCATCTGCATGACGAGCTCGTGATCGTCATGACGCAAACCGGTGCGGGGCAATGTCATACGCGTACCGGCACCGACGTCGCCGGACCTGGCAGCGTGCTCGTGTTCGGCCCCGGCGAGTATCACAGCGGGGAAGTATGGGAAGGCCGCGAATGGAACTATCGCGCCATCTATCTCGACATGGAAGGGCTGGGGGCACTAGGCGCGGTGTTCTCGCCCGATTCGCGTGACGACACACCGCTGCTGATTCCACCAGGGCTCTACCAGGACGCGCATCTTGCCGGTCTGCTGACCAAGGCGCATGCCAGTCTCGACGAACACGGTTCGGTCCCGATGATGGAGCGGCAGGCAAACTGGTGGGCCGCGATGGGAATGCTGGTCGGGCGCTATGGGCAATCGCGGCACGAACTCCGCGAGGGTCGCCGCGAAGCCCGCAAGATGGCGCAAGTGCGCGAATACGTCGCCGCCAACTATGAGCGCGATATCCCGGTCGACGAACTGGCGGAACTGGTGGGGCTAAGCCGTTATTACCTCACGCGCGCCTTCTGCAAGGAGTTTGGACTGCCACCGCATGCCTATGCGACGCAGGTGCGGCTGCTCGCCGCCAGACGCATGCTTGCGGCGGGGCAGAACGCGGCAACGGCCGCGGCGGCCGTGGGGTTTTACGATCAAAGCCACCTCAACCGGCTTTTCAAACGGGCCTATGGGATCACGCCGGGGACATACGCGGCGCTAAAGCCTGGGCATTAGGCCAGGTGTGCGTTGCCGGCATTCGGTGCCGCAAGCTTTAATCAGGAAGCGCGACGTCTTCGATCAGCGCCGACTGTACGGCGCGAATCCTGCGATCGACGAAGTAGCCGCCGCCTTCCGTGTAGCGCAGATAAAGCCGGCTGCACAACGTGCACTGCCAGACAGCGCAGCGGTTGTACGGGAAGTACCGCGGCGCGATGGGAGCGTCGGCCGACCAGTAGTTCGTCTTGCCGGGCAAGTACTCGCTGAACGTGGGTTCCGGATCGTCTTGCGGTGCAAGCGTGCCGACTTCCTCGAACTGCGTTTCGTCGAGTGACAGCGGCTGCGATTGCCAGCCGTCCAGCGGTGTCCTGGTACACGAGCATGACGCGGCAGCGCGCTGTTCTGCACGTTGTGCGAGTTCAAGGAGCGTTGCAGCGTTCAGATATTCCGCCATGGAGTACACAATTCCTGCAGGGTTGAGCCGATATTGAATTCTTCCGCCAGAATCACAAAGCACTGTAAAGCCCGAAGATTCATACAGGTCTCATCTCGGTGTCGGCCGACGGCCGATGGAACAGGGTGTATATCACGTCGAGGAGCCATGCAATGCCCGGGTCCGCCGCGAATTGCGAGTGCGAATGGACCTGAATTTCGATCGGCGGCAGCGAGAACGGCAACGGCAGAATGCGAAAAGCCTTGTTGCGGTTAAAACGCTGCGCGATGCTCCTCGGGAAAATGACCGCGAGATCGGTATGTTGAACGATTTCGGGCGCCACCACAAAATGCGGCAGGCGCAAGACGATATCCCGGCGCAGATTCAGCTCTTCCAGCCATTGCTCGACCATTCTGTGCCCGGTCGCGTTGGTGCTGGCGTAGACGTAGCGCAAGCCCGCGAGGTCCTCCTTGGTCGGCTTCTGTTTGCGTAGCGGGTGGCCTGCCCGCACCACGCAGACATGTTCGTCGACGAAGAGCGTCCTGCTTACGCAACCTGGATCGAGACCCGGCACATAGCCGAGCGCCAGATCGATCTTACCGCTGCGCATGGCGGCGCTGACCGAGTCCACCGGGAAGTTCGCGATCTCGATGCGGATGCCGCGCGCGTTCTGTTCGAGCATCGTGAGAAGCGGCGGCAGGAAATAGAACTCCGACATGTCCGACATGGAAACGTGGAAGACCCGTTGCGCTGTCGCGGGATCGAATTTCGCGAGTTGCTGGACCGCTTCGTTGATGATGCCGAACGCCTGCGTGAGAGGCGCGTGCAGGCGCAAGGCGGCGTCGGTCGGCACCATGCCGGTGGGCGTTCGAACGAACAGCGGGTCGTCGAACAGGACACGCAATCGGCGCAGCGCATGGCTGACCGCTGGTTGCGTCAGGCTGAGTCGCTCGCCCGCGGCGGTCAGGCTGCGCAGATCGGAGATGGCCAGAAACACGCGCAGCAAGTTCAAATCCGTAATGCCGGGATGCGACTTTGTCATGACGTTCCGAGCGCGGCGATGAGGGGCGTTTATGTCGATTCCAGATTACCGTAAATGCTGCGCATAGGGAAATGCGGGGTGGCTCCGCTATACGGGGGAAATGCGTTGAAATCCTGCTTCATGCTGGCGCGGATCGGCGACGCCAATGCCGCGGCGAGTGCAACGGGATCGTCGAAGACGACCTTGTTACGCTGCATGGCGGTGGCGCGCGGAATCGTCAGGCCGGAGCGGAAATCGAGCCGCGTGTAGATTTCCAGTTCGCGAATCGCGGGCAATTGCGCCATCAGCGGGGGATGATGCGTGAGGTAGTGCGTCAGCCATAGGTTGAAATTTTCCGCTTCGCCTTCGTAGCTGACGAGGTAGGTGCATCGTTCGGTGTGCCGGCCCATGTCGCTGTCACCGGGATGCGGTGTGGCGAACGCTCTGACCGCCATGGCTTGCTGGGCGAACGTGAGGTTGGCGCCCGCAGTGTTCGCTATGCGATCCACGATGTTTTGCGTTACGCCGTCGGTTTGAAGCGCGGTTTCGAGCAGGCCGAGATCGTCGAAATACCACTGCAGCGCGAAGCGGGGGCTCGAAGCATGGGTCTTCGGCAGAGGGGCACTATCAGGCGCCTCCACAGGCAGATGGATCGCGAAACGCTTCAAGCCCTGTACTTCACGCGATACCGTTTCGAGCCAAGATGGGTTGATAAGCGGCTGCGTTTTGTGTGCGTATTCGCAGTGAGCAAGAAGAAAGAAACAGACTTCCACGTTTACCTCGCGGTATGCGCGTGAGTACCCGGCGTTATGGCAGCCGGCCGCGTCAGGCGATGAAACTGCCGCCCGAAATAGATCAGCCCGTCGCCGTCGGATCGCAGCGCAATGTGCTGGATCTGCACGAACATCACGGAGTGCGAGCCGACCGTCTTGATGTCGACGATTTCGCCTTCCAGACTGGCAATCGCATCCGAGAGAACGGGCGCCGAAGTCTGTCCGCTCGCCCATGCATGACGTTCGAACCGCTCGTCCATCGAGCCCGCTGTCATGCCGGCGAAATCGCGCGCGAGTTCCTGGTACTCGGCGGCGAGCACGTTGATGCACACGTTGCGGTTGCGATGAAGGATATCGTGGGCGTAGCTGGCCTGATTGATACACACGAGCATGGTCGGCGGCGCGTCCGTCACTGAGCACACGGCGCTTGCGGTGATACCGCAGCGGCCGCCTGGCCCGTCCGTGGTGATGACGTTGACGGCGGCGGGCAGGCACGCCATGGCGTCGCGGAAACGCTTTCTGGTGTCTTCGATCGTCATGTTGTCTGCCTCATGGCGGGGGAGTGCGATTGGTGTCAGGGGCATCGAGGGATCACGGCATCACGGCGTCACGGATAAGGCGTGACCGGCGGTACGCCTGCGAACAATGCACCGGATGCGTCGTAAGTCCCTTCGCCCAAAAACGCGTGCTGGGTCACAACGATCGAATCCCGCACCAGACGCTGCAGCCGGTTCTCGCGATAGATCGCCGCGACGCCAGCCATCTGATAGGCCTGCATCACGACCTCGGCGCAGACTTGCGCAGCGTGGGTCGCGCTGAGACGCAGCAGGTTGGCCTGTTCTTGCGTGACGGGGTCGCCGGCGATGATCGTTTGCCATGCTGCCTCTGCGGATTCGTAGAAAAACGCGCGGGCACTGCGCCAGTTGGCTTCGGCTTTCGCAAGACCGGAGCGGTAGTAAGCGCGGTCCGCGAGACGCGGTGCACCCGTGGTAGTTTTTGTCGAACCGGACATGCCGGTCAGCAGATCGAGCGCCGCGCGCGCGAGGCCGATATTGACGGCGGCGTGTACCTGCGCCTGATAAGGGACGGCGGGATAGCGGTAGAGCGGTTCATCGATCAATGGCTGGCCGCCGCGTACGAACGTCCATTGTGTGTCGACGAATTTGTCGTGCAGCCGCAAGTCATGGCTGCCGGTGCCCTGCATGCCGACAACGTTCCAGTTCTCGACGATCTCGACCTCGTGCGCGGGAAATACTGCGGTGAACGGCTTGCCGGCATTCGCATCGCCCGAATTGGCCGGCGTGCCGCCAATCCCCACGCCGATCCAGTCCGCACCCTTGCAGCCGCTGGCAAAGCGCCATTGGCCGCTGACCGTGAAGCCGCCGGATACGCGTGTGGCCGGTTGCAGCGGATAGAGGCCGCCGGAGAAGACCTGGTCCGGGCCGGTGGCGTAAATGTGACGCTGCGTTTCGATCGGTAGTGAGGCGAGATAGGTGTTGGCCGAGCCGAACGCGGCGACCCAGGCGGTTGAACCGTCGGCGCTGGCAATGCGTTCGAGAATGCGCAGGAATTGCGGCGGCGGCAACGCGTCGCCGCCGAAACGTTGTGGCGTGCTCGCGCGAAAAATGCCCGCACGTTTCATCTTGGCGACCATGTCGCGCGGCACATGCGAAATCTGATCGAATTCGTCGCGGCGCCGCTCGATCTCGACGATCAGCGCGTCGAGTGTGATCGGGCCTGCATACTCAGGATAAGGATGCACGTGATCGATCGCGTGAGGTTCGTAGGCGTACGTCGAAAGGCTATTGCTTTGAAGGCTTTGCATGATGACAACGTAGGAAGAGAGATGAGGGGGGATGGCGCGCCGCCGGTTGCACGTTCAGGTGTGGTCCTGTTCTTTGCGTTGCGCTTGAAGCCGCAGTGCTTTGGGAAAGGTCTCGGGTGCGAGACACGTCGCGAGCACGGTGATCAAACCAAGCACGACGAGGTAAATAGCGACCGGCGCGGCACTCCGGTAATGGGCGAGCAGAGCGGTCGCCACCATCGGCGAGAGGCCGCCGCCGAGCACCGACGAGATCTCGCGTCCGATCCCCAGGCCCGAGAAGCGCAGATGCACCGGCAGCAATTCGCTGATGAAGGCAGGCTGTGCGCCTTCGAGAATGCCCAGCGTGATGCTGTTGGCAAGCACGAGTGCCGCGATGACTTTCCACAGCACACCGGAGCCGAGCAAGGTGAAGTACGGATACGCGACCAGCACCATCGCGATTGCGCCGGCGAGATAGACGGGCTTGCGGCCGATTTTGTCGGTGAGGCGTCCCATCAGCAGCGAAACGGGGATCATCAGCAACATCGACAAGGTCAGGCCACCGAGTACCCAGCTTGATTTGATGCCGACGAACTGGCTATAGGCGATCGAGAACGCGAAGAAGATATAGGACGCGGCGCCTTCGCCGAAGCGCAGGCCGAATACCGTCAGCACTTCGCGAGGACATTGACGCAGCACCTCGACGACCGGCATGCGGCTGTCGCGGCGCGTGGCCTTCACTTCGGCGAACTCAGCGCTTTCGTCGACGGAGCGGCGCATCCATAGACCGAGCGCCACCAGCACGGCGCTGCAGAGAAACGGCACGCGCCAGCCCCAGCTGTGGAAGTCGGCAGGCGACAGCGTCTGCGCGAACAGGAAGGCAGCGGTCGAGAGCACAAAGCCGAACGCCGCACCGCACGGACTCCATGCTGCCAGCCCGCCGCGTTTCGAGGCCGGGGCGTTCTCGTGAATCAGCAGAATGCTGCCGCTCCATTCGCCGCCTGCCGCCAGGCCTTGCAGAATGCGCAGCAGCACGAGCATGACGGGCGCGGCGATGCCGATTTGCTGATAGGTCGGCAGCAGGCCCATGCAGACGGTTGCGGTGCCCATGACCAGCAGCGTGAGCATCATCACGGTCTTGCGGCCGTAGCGGTCGCCAATATGGCCGCACAGCACGCCGCCGATGGGCCGCGCGATGAAGCCCACCGTAAAGCCGCCGAACGCTGCGATCGTGCCGGTCAGCGGATCGCTGCCGACCGGAAAGAACAGCTTGCCGAACACCAGTGCGGCGGCGGTTCCATAGAGAAAGAAGTCATACCATTCGAGAATCTGACCCAGCACGGCGGTCGTCACGGCGCGACGAACCTTGCTGGTTGGCAGAGCAGCGGGCAGAGGAGAGAGAGCGGCGGTTGCGTCGGCGTTCATGGCATGGACAGGTCACGGTGTTGAGAGTCCGCATCCCGGCCTTGCTGAGTGGAGGGAGCGGCGCTACGAATCCGGCAGGCATGGCCGAACCATAGAACCGCGAGAAAACCCGGTCAAATTAGGGACAAAAATGAGCGTCATGAATGGGGTTCATGACGAGAAGAGGGAGAGGGCGGGTGCTGACTTGACGCTCACGCCCCGCGTGAAGCGAGGCGTGATGTCGGATGGGATGGCGCGTAACGTGCAGGAAGCCGCAGGAACCTGTTAATCCAAACCGCCCTGACACATGTACTTGATCGACATGTAATCGTCGAGCCCGTACTTCGAACCTTCGCGACCATAACCCGATTCCTTTACACCGCCGAACGGCGCGGCCTCGCTCGACACCGCGCCTTCGTTGATGCCGATGACGCCTGCTTCGAGCTGACTCGCAACGCGATTAATGCGCCGTACGTCCTGCGTATAGAAATACGCCGCGAGGCCGAACGGCGTGTCGTTCGCGAGGCGGATCGCTTCGGCTTCGTCATCGAAGCGGAACAGCGGGGCGACCGGACCAAAGGTTTCTTCGCAGCAAACGAGCATGCTGTCCTGTGCCTCGGTCAGCACGGTCGGCGCATAGTAGTTCGGGCCGAGTTCGGCCAGGCGCTTGCCGCCTGTCAGCACTTTTGCACCGTGTTTGACGGCGTCTTCTACATGGCGGGCAATCTTGTCGATGGCGCGTTCGTTGATCATCGGGCCGATCTGCGCGTCCGGATCGGTTGCGGGTGCAACTTTCAACGCGCCGACGCGCTTCGCGAGCAGATCGGCGAAACGCGCGTACACGCCGGATTGCACATAGACCCGGTTCGGACACACGCAGGTCTGGCCGCCGTTGCGGAACTTGGCCGCCATCAGGCCGGTGACCGCGGCGTCGAGGTCGGCGTCGTCGAAGACGATGAAGGGCGCATTGCCGCCCAATTCCAGCGACAGCTTCTTCAACGTGCCGGCCGATTCGCGGGCGAGATGCTTGCCGACCGGCGTGGAGCCGGTGAACGTGATCTTGCGCACGCGCGCGTCGGCAAGCCAATCGGCGACCGCCGCAATGCCCTGTTCGCGCGAAGCCGACAGCATGTTCAGCACACCGTCCGGCAAGCCCGCTTCCTGAGCAAGTGCTGCCAGCGCGAGCGCGGTGAGCGGCGTGTCTTCCGCTGGTTTGGCCACGACCGTGCAACCGGCGGCGAGCGCGGGCGCGATCTTGCGCGCGATCATCGCCAGCGGGAAATTCCATGGCGTGATCGCCGCCACCACGCCGACCGGTTCCTTCACGGCGCTCATGCGTTTGCCGCGTTGTTGCTGAGGGATCAGATCGCCGTAAATGCGGGTCGCTTCGTCGGCGAACCAGGCGACGTACGACGCACCGTAGGCGACTTCGCCACGGCTTTCCGCGAGCGGCTTGCCTTGTTCGGTCGACATCAGTTTCGCAAGGTCTTCCGTATTGGCGACGATTAGCGCGTGCCAGCGGCGCAGAATCTCGGCGCGTTCGCGCGGCAGCTTATCGCGCCAGGCGGGGAAGGCGCGGGCGGCGGCGTCGGTGGCGGCGCGCGCGTCCGCGGCGCTGCTGTTGGCGACTTCGACGATCAATTCGCCGGTGGCCGGGTTGGTGACGGTAAAGCGGGCGTGATCGGCGGCGTCGATCCACTTGCCGTCGATCAGGTTGTGCGGGTGAATCAGGTCGTGACGAGTCAAAGCGAGAGACATATCGGGTTGCTCCTTCGAGGGCTTCTGGACGAGGCGAGGGCGGCTCGTCGATGCGGCGGCGCGGCCGCGCACGTACGGTCGATTCTGGTCGACTGGCCGATTGATGCTACGCGTACGCCGCAGTGGATGAAATCATCCCATGGGGGCGTTGACGGTGCGCAGAGCGTTATTTTCGGGCTGCCACAGCATTTTCTGCTGTGGCAGTGGTGGAGCAGGTCAATTCGTCTCGGCGCCCGGCACGAGATGAATGCGCTTCTCGGTGGCGGCCTCGACGGCCGCACGCGAATAAAGCAGCGGGAAGTACTGGCCGTCGAGCCACATCTGCGCAAGGTCGCGGTAGTGCGGGCTGTACGGATCGCCGGATTCGCCCGGCACGTTCACTGCGCGCGAGTTGTCCCAGTTGCCGACGTCGACGATTACCCGGAAAGAGGGCCCGTTGGTCTGCCGGAAGTCGCTCGCGCGATACGTCGACTGATTCGGCGTGTAGGCGCTACCGCCTTTACCAAACGGTCCGACGTTCAGCCTGGCGCGCATGTCGGCATCGACGAGATCGGCAAACGGATGCGCGTTCAGGTTGGTTTGCAGCTTGCCCCACTGCCAGCGGCCCGCATCCGCGCCTTGCAGTTGCACCATTTCGCGGTAGGCGTCATGCAGGCTCGCGAGCAGCACCGCGTCGCGTTTCGCCTCGCTGTTTTCGCCAAAGCGTGCCTGAAGATGTTCGAGGGAGTCCAGCATCACGGCGGTATCGGGCGCACCGAACGACGCAGCGGCGGCTTTCGTCAAGACAGCGTTCTTGAACGCGCTGCCGAGATGCCGGCTTAGCCACACCTCTTCGAGCGCGGCCTGCGCGGAATCGGCCCGCATCTGCGCGTCCCAGCCCTTCAGCATGGCGAGTGCGGCGCGCGTGTCCGGGTCGTCGCTCGTGAGCGGCGTGAGGAGAGCGACGAGGCGCCGGGCCGGGATCGATTCAACATCGTTCTGCAGTCGTTCGGAGTCTTCGATCGACACCTTGGGCAGCGCCTTGAGCACTTCGTCGATACGTTGATGCCGCGAATCGTTGGTCCATTCGAAGCCGAGTTTTCGCTCGGCATTGGGATAGTCCGCAGGCAGGTTCATCTCGTTGGACGTCGTGAAGTAACCGGCTTTCGGGTTGTAGGCCGAAGGCATGTCGTCGCGCGGCCAGAAGCCGGCCCATTCGTAACGGCCGTCGCCTGGCACGGGCATCAGGCCGTCCCAGTTCGGACGCTTCGGCGCGAGGCCGCTCGGCACCCAGCCGATGTCGCCATGCGTATCCGCGTACACCTGATTGACGGTCGGCGCGCCCCACGTCGATAACGCCTCCTTGAACTGCGCAAAATTTTTGGCGCGCATGTAACGTACCGAATCGAAATACGGCGACATGCCGGGCGCGAGCCATGCGGTACGCACGGCGAATGCGCGGTGCTTTGCTTCCTCGGTGTAGATCACCGGACCGTGCCGGGTGAACGCCAGATCGGCGACAATCGGTGCGCCCCCGCGCACGGCGATGGTCTCCCGCACGATATGCATCGGCTCCCAATGACCCCGGTAGCGATATTCACGCGGATTGGCTGGGTTCAGTTCGTAGACGTAGAGGTCTTCCTGATCGATGTTGAAGATCGTCAGGCCGAACGCGATCGCGCCGTTATGCCCGATCGACACGCCAGGCGCCGAGGGTTCGCCACCGCCGATGATGTCGAGCGTAGGCGTGCTGATCTGCTGGATATAGCGCAGGCTCGGCGCTGCATACGCACGGTGCGGATCGTTCGCCATGATCGCGCGGCCCGTGGCCGATTTGTCCGGCGCGATGACCCAGTTGTTGCTGCCTTCGGTGACTTCCTCGGGATTGTCGGCGGCGGCAATGACCGTGGTCGATGCATCCGCGCTCTTCAACGACTCGCGTGTTACGCGCACGTTCTGCGTGGCGAGCGTGAAGACTTTCAGCACGTCGTCCGGCAAGCAGGGGTCGAGCCCTTCGGGCATGTGCGGCTTCCAGGCCGGCTGCAAGCCGAAGCGGACCGAGTCGGCGTCGAGTGAGCTATGGCAGGCCACCTTCGCGCGCGCGACCTCACTCGTCAGGTTGCGCGTGAGGCCGTGACTGCGGATGCGCACGACGTCGTCGGCCGACCATTTTGCCGGCCAGTAACCGGCCTTGCGAAACTCATAGGGCATCTGGTCCGGGTGCGCCGCGAGCCAATCGATGTATGCGTTCACGCCGGACGCGAAACGCGTGGCCACCGGCTTGGCGTCGGGCCCGTAGCGTTTCCATTCGGCGTTCATGTCGCCGCGATAGAGAAACAGCCGCGTGGCTTTGTCCTGCTCGACATACGCTGGACCGAATACCTCGGCGAGTTCGCCGAGGCCGCGGCGGCGCCATAAGTCGATCTGGAAGAGGCGGTCGCGTGCCGCGTTGAAACCCTGAACGAAGAAGGCGTCGGCTTCATTCGCCGCGAAGATGTGCGGCACACCCCAGCGGTCGATCAGAATGTCCGTGGGCTGCGAGAGGCCGGCGAGGGTGATGGTCTGTACGGGGACTTCATCGGCGGCGGCGGTGTGGCACGTCAGTGCTGTTGTGCCGGCCCACATGGCTGCCCACGTCACGGCCCACGCGATGATTGCTGCGAGCTTGCGTCCTGTCTGCATGTCTCCTCCGTTTGATTGTCGACGCGGTGTGCGTCGAAGGCGGTCCATGGAATCGCCATCAACCTCGGGATCCATTCAGACGCCGTTGTCTCGAGCGGCTTATTTTAAGTGTTTGCCGCAAACTGTAAACGGAATGAAGCGGATTTGTTGGGTTTGAGCCTGCGGGCGCGGTTAAAGCGCTACGTCAACTCATGCGCCGCGGCCCCGTCGATGCCCGCACGATGAGTTGCGGCGGCGGCGCCAGCACCATCGGCGGTTGTTGTTCGGGCGTCTGGATCAACCGGATCAGACTTTCGATCGACAACTCCGCGACGCTCGCTGTCTGGATCGCCACCGTGGTCAACGCGGGGTGCACCTGATGCGCCAGTTGAATATCCGTAATGCCGATCACCGACACGTCGTTCGGCACCGATCGGCCCAGAGTGATCAGCGCCTGGGCCGCACCGATCGCCAGCAGATCGTTGGTCGCGAAGATCGCGGTGAGCTGAGGGCGGTTCGCCATCAACTGCATGCAGGCGGCGTAGCCGGCGTCGATCGAGTCGCGGATCTGCAATATCGCGGCGGCGGCGGTTTCGATGCCGGCCTCGCGCATCACCGCCCGGAAGCCGTTGGAGCGCGCATCCTGCAAGCCGCCGCAACCGTCGCCGATCAGGAGGCCAATCTCGCGATGACCCAGTTCAAGCAGATGCCGCGCGGCCAACGCGCCCGCATGGGCAAAATCCACGGCAATGCAGGGCAGCGCGGGCGGCGTCTCCGGGTGCTCCCACATCGCCAGCAAGATCGGCGCGCTGTGCATGGCTGACGCGCACAATTCGTTGAACTTGATATCCGTGTTCATCACGAGGACACCGTCCGCGAGCGTGCCGGCGATCTGGTTCAGATACGCACGGCCGACCTCCGCATCATCGTCAGTATTGCAAACCATCAGGAAGTATCCCGCTTTGCGTGCCGCCCGCTCGGCGGCCAGTACGAACTCGGGGTAGAACGGGTTCGATATGTTCGACAGCATCAAGGCCAGAGTCGACGAACGGCCCTCCGCCAGTGCGCGTGCGTTCAGGTTGGGCCGGTAGCCGAGATCGGCGATGGCCTTCAGGACGCGTTCGGCAGTCTCCGGGCGGACTTTTTCGCGGTTGCGCAGCACATTGGAAACGGTGGCGGCGGTGACGTGCGCGCGCTTCGCTACTTCGGAAAGGGTGACCATATTCTCTTTATCCCATATTCAGGGAATGCGATTCAAATGTTGCAAGCGGCGAGCGACGTTGATAACTTTCTGGAAAACACAACGGAGACATCTATCCATGAGCTTCTTCCCCGAGATCGAATTTAAGCGATTAAATGCCTGCGGCACAAGAGCTGGCCGTTTATTTTTCACAAAAATTTAAGCGGTTAAATCGCGCAGAGAGCAGCATGACTACGATTCGTCTTACCAATGTGCAAAAGTCGTACGGCGACCATCCGCCGGTAATCCGGCGCGTGAATCTCGAGATCGCGCAGCACGAGTTCTGCGTATTTCTGGGACCTTCGGGTTGCGGCAAGTCGACCTTGCTGAGAATGATCGCCGGTCTCGAGGACCTGAGCGAAGGCGAGTTGCATATTGGCGGCCGCCTCGTGAACGACGTGCCCGCTGCCGCGCGCGGCGTGGCGATGGTGTTCCAGAGCTACGCGCTGTTTCCGCACATGACCGTGTTTGACAACATGGCGTTCGGTCTGAAACTCGCGAAGCAACCCAAGGACGTTATCGAGCAGAAGGTGCGGGAAGCCGCGCGCATTCTGCAACTGGACAGCTTGCTTGATCGTTATCCGAAAGCGCTCTCTGGCGGCCAGCGGCAGCGTGTTGCGATCGGCCGGGCGATCGTGCGTGAACCCGGTGTGTTCCTGTTCGACGAACCGCTGTCGAATCTCGACGCCGCGTTGCGCGGTCAGACGCGTGTCGAAATCGCCCGCTTGCATCAGCGCTTCGCGAACGCGAGCGTGGTCTATGTGACCCACGATCAGGTCGAAGCGATGACGCTGGCCGACCGAATCGTGCTGCTGCACGCGGGTGCGGACGCGGAACGCTTCGGCAGCATTGCGCAGACCGGCGCGCCGCTCGAGTTGTATCACCATCCGAGGTCGCGCTTTGTGGCGGGCTTCATCGGTTCGCCGCGCATGAATTTCATCGACGCGGTGGTTGATTCGATCGAAGCGGGCAGCGTAGCCGTCACGCTGACGAAAAGCGGTGAGCGGTTGATCGCGCATGTCGACGGTGAGCGTCTTCAGCGCGGTCAGCCGGTCACGCTCGGCGTGCGCCCGGAACATCTGCGTCTCTCGGGCGACGAGCAAGCCATTCGGTGCGTTACGGTGCTATCGGAGCGCCTCGGCGAGCACAGCTATATTCACGCCGATCATGCGGGCGGCACGCTCATCGCCAAGGCTGCGGGCGATACGCCGATTGGTTCGGGCGAGCGCATCTGCATTCACGTTCCGCCTTCCGCGTGTCATCTGTTCGATGCCGAAGGCGTTGCATTGCGACGCAGCACGTTCGAGCCCGAGCGCGTTGCCGCCTGATCGAAACCCCTATTCCGCCACAGAGCGGGTAAATCGTCTGGCAGCGGCTCGCTGTCAGCCAACAAGGTAGTCAAGGAGACATAAGATGATTTCTCTTCGCCTTCGCCGTTTGGCACACGCGTCGATCGCGGCCGCTGTGGTGGCCGGCGCACTCAGTTGCGCCATGGCCGACGCGGCCACGCTGAACGTCAATGTATCGGCGCGCGGCAATCAGCGCTCGACCTGGCAGGACGCGTTCGACAAGTTCAAGAAAGCCAATCCCGACGTCGATCTCAAGGTGACCTACATCACCGAGGAAGCGTACAAGGTGCAGATGAGCGGCTGGCTCGCCACCGATCCGCCGGATGTCGTGTCGTGGCACGACGGCGAGCGCATGGCGTATTACGCGCAACGCGGTCTGCTCGAAGACCTGTCGCCGGACTGGAGCAAGAACGGCTGGTCGCAGCAGTATGCGTCGGTGAAGGAAGCCTCGACGTATCAGGGTAAGCAGTACGCCGCGCCGCTGGGTTACGACGCGTACGGCTTCTTCTATCGCAAGGATCTTTTCGAGAAGGCCGGCATCAAGGGCGAGCCGAAAACGTGGGATGAATTTCTCGACGCCTGCAAGAAGCTGAAGGCAAGCGGTGTTGCACCGATTGCCGTTGCCGCGCGCGATAGCTGGACGCTCGCGGCCTGGTTCGACTATCTCGATCTGCGCATCAACGGCAATGGATTCCATCAACAGTTGATGTCTGGTGAAATTCCCTACACCGATCCGCGCGTAAAAAAGGTCTACGCCGCTTGGAAGACGCTGATCGACGATCACTACTTCATCGACAACGCACTCTCTTACGACCTCGATTCGATCGCGCCTTTTCTCGTGAACGGCAAGGCGTCGATGATGCTGATGGGCACGTTCTTCTCGGCGAGCATTCCGGCATCGATCAAACCGCAGACCGGCTTCTTCCGCTTCCCGGTGATCGACGCGAACGTGCCGATGGCCGAGGACGGTCCGGTCAACGTCCTGCTGATTCCCGCCAAGGCAAGGAACAAGGCCGACGCCCGCAGGCTGCTCGCCTTCATGGAACGGCCGGAGATCAATGCCGATCTCGCGAAGGGCTGGGGAACGCTGCCGTCGAACAGTCTGGCGGCCGAACCTGACGATCCGATTTCGAAGGTCGGTTTCCAGACGCTCGCGAACACCAAGGGCGGCATTGCGCAGTTCTACGATCGCGACATGCAGAAGGAAATGGCCGACGAAGGCATGAAGGCGATGCAGCAGTTCTACAGCGATCCGTCACAACTCGACGCCGTGCTGGTTCGCCTCGAAGCGACCCGCAAGCGCATCTACAAGAAGTAAGCCCGGAGCGCCAGCACCGTTGCAACTGCTGGCGGCCGCCTTCGATCTCTGACGAGGCCCGATCATGTCTCATTCCGCAGCGCGCCGCCTACCCGCGGCGCGGCACCGGCACGTCTCTACGACGCGCCGTCATCAGCACCGCGCCGCATTGTTCTTCCTGCTGCCGGGTTGCGCGTTGTTTTGCCTGTGCGTGGTCTACCCGATTATCAGCAGCATATCGCTCAGCTTTTACAACTGGGACGGCATCACGCCGAAGACCTTCGTGGGCTTTGACAACTACGTCGAACTGTTCCATGCGGACACCTTCTATACGGCGCTTCAGAACAACCTGATCTGGCTCGCGCTGTTTCTGCTGGCGCCGCCGCTCGGCTTGCTGTTCGCGTTATATCTGAACCAGCACATCCGCGGCATGCGGGTCGTGAAGTCGCTGTTTTTCGCGCCGTTCGTGCTCTCGGGTGTGGTGGTCGGCCTCGTGTTCAGCTGGTTTTACGACCCTGGTTTCGGCTTGCTGCGGTTGATTGTGGGTCATGGCATTCCTGTGCTCGGCGATCCGCACACCGTCACCTTCGGCATTATCTTCGCCGCGCTCTGGCCACAGACACCGTTCTGCATGGTGCTTTATCTCACGGGGCTGACCGGCATCAATCCGGAGGTGGTCGAGGCGGCGCGCATGGAGGGGGCGAAAGGCGTGCGTCTGCTATGGCACGTGATTCTTCCGCAACTACGGCCTGCCACGTTCATGGCGGTGGTGCTCACCGTGATCGGCGCGCTGCGCAGCTTCGACCTGATCGCGGTGATGAGCGGCGGCGGCCCGTTCGACAGTTCAACCGTGCTCGCCTATTACATGTACGACCAGGCGATCAAGTACTACCGCGAAGGCTATTCCGCGGCGATTGCCGTTGTGCTGTTTGCCATCATGCTCGTCTACATCGTGTTCCATCTGCGCCGCATGCTGCGCGAAGAACACTGATTTCCAGGAGTCACGTGTCATGTATCCGCTTCCCGTAGAACGATGGAAACCGCTTAATCGCACCTTATACAAAGCCTCATTGCCCCTCGCGTTGCTGATCTGGCTACTGCCGATGCTGGCCGTGCTCGTCACGTCGATTCGCTCTTCGGATGAGTTGTCGCAAGGCGATTACTGGGGCTGGCCCAAGCATTTCGCGCTGATCGAAAACTACGGTACGGCGCTCACGCAAACGCCGATGCTTCACTACTTTGCCAATAGCGTGCTGATTACGGTGCCGTCGGTGATCGGCGCGATCGTGCTGGCGTCGATGGCGGGTTTTGCTTTGGCAACCTATCGGTTCCCCGGCAATACCGCCGTGCTGTTCGCATTCGTGGCCGGCAACTTCGTACCGATCCAGATTCTGATGATCCCGGTGCGCGACATGGCGCTGAAAGTGGGTCTTTTCAATAGCGTGTGGGCGCTGGTGATTTTTCATGTGTCGTTCCAGACCGGTTTTTGCACGCTATTTCTGCGCAACTTCATCAAGCAGTTGCCGTTCGAGATGATCGAGGCGGCGCGCGTGGAAGGGGCCAGCGAGTGGACGATCTACTGGCGCATCGTGCTGCCGCTGATCCGGCCCGCGCTCGCCGCGCTTGGCATTCTCGTCTTCACGTTTGTGTGGAACGACTACTTCTGGGCGCTGTGTCTCACGCAAGGCGACGAGGCCGCGCCGATCACCGTGGGCGTCGCCGCGCTCAAAGGCCAATGGACGACAGCATGGAATCTTGTCGCCGCCGGTTCGGTACTCGCCGCGTTGCCCTCGGTGCTGATGTTCTTCCTGATGCAGAAGCACTTCGTGGCCGGTCTGACGTTCGGTGCAAGCAAGGGCTGAGCTGATCGCCCGTTTGTCGTTACTTATTAGAGAGACTTTCTCATGCAACTTGGTGTTTGCTATTACCCGGAACAATGGCCGCGTTCGATGTGGGCCGACGACGCGAAACGTATGGTCGAACTCGGCATTATGCATGTGCGGATCGCTGAGTTCGCGTGGAGCCGGATGGAGCCGCGTGCCGGCGAATTCGACTGGGCATGGCTTGACGAAGCCGTTGAAACACTAGCCGCCGCGGGACTGAAACTCGTGCTGGGTACGCCGACAGCGTCGCCGCCGAAGTGGCTGATCGACGCCCACCCGGACGTGCTGCCGGTGCGTGCGGACGGCGTGCGCTGGAACTTCGGCTCGCGCCGTCACTACGATATTTCCAGTGAAGAATATCGACGCGAGTGCGTGCGTATCGTTGCGGTAATGGCGAAGCGTTATGGCCGGCATCCGTCGATCGTTGCGTGGCAGACCGATAACGAACTCGGTTGCCATGACACCGTGCCGAGCTATTCGCGCGCTGCATTGACGCGCTTTCAGACGTGGTTAAAACATCGTTACGAGAGCGTCGATGCATTAAACGAGGCATGGGGCAATGTGTTCTGGAGCATGGAGTACCCGTCGTTCGAAGCAATCGGGCTGCCTAACCTCACGCCCACCGACGCGAATCCGATCCATTTGCTCGATTTCCGCCGTTTCATGTCGGACGAGGTGGCGAGCTTTCATCGCGAGCAGATCGATGTTCTGCGTGAGCATGCGCCCGGTGCGGATCTGCTGCATAACTTCATGGGTTTTTTTGCGACCTTCGATCACTACCGTTTCGCTGAAGACAACGCGCTCGATGTCGCGGCCTGGGACAGCTATCCGATTGCGCGCACCGAATCGATCGCGCTGCCGGAAGAGCAGAAAGCGCGTTACGCACGCACCGCGCACCCTGACGTTTCCGCGTTCGATCATGACCGCTATCGCGCGATCGGCGCCGGCCGCTTCTGGGTGATGGAGCAGCAGGCCGGCCCGGTGAACTGGGCACCGTGGAATCCGGTGCCGGCGAAGGGCATGGTCAGACTGTGGGCTTACGAGGCGTTCGCGCATGGCGCGGAACTGGTGTCGTATTTCCGCTGGCGCCAGTGTCCGTATGCGCAGGAACAGATGCATTCCGGCCTCAATCTGCCCAACAACGAACTATCGCCCGGCGGCCTCGAAGTGCAACAGGCAGCGCGTGAAATTGCTTCGTCCGCGGCGCTGTCCGGACTCGGCGCGCCGGTACGCGCGGCTACCGCGATCGTGTTCGACTACGAGACGCAGTGGATGTTCGAGATTCAACGTCACGGCAAAAACTTCGACTATCAGACGCTGGCGTTCGACTACTATGAGGCACTGCGCGAGCTTGGCCTCGACGTCGATATCGTGTCGAGCAAGGCCGATCTTTCGTCCTACCGGCTGGTGGTGGTGCCGAGCATCGCCGTGATCGACGATGCGCTCGTCGAGCAGATCGAGCGGAGTTCTGCGCAATGGGTCTTTGGGCCGAGAAGCGGCTCGAAGACCCCGACGTTTGCCATTCCGCCGAGCTTGCCACCGGGCGCGTTGCAACGCGCTCTGCCGATGCAGGTGCTCGAAGTCGAAACGCTGCGCCCGACACTCACGCCGGCGGTTTCGATCGGCGATACGCAAGGTATCGCGATGCATTGGCGCGAGCACGTGCGTGCCAATGGCGAGACGACCGTCGATGCGCAATTCGACGATACGTGGCCGGCAATACTCACCCACGGCAGGGTTCGCTACGTGGCGGGCTGGTTATCGCACGGCTTGCATCGTGCGCTTGTGCAGCAGGCCGCGAAGGACGCCGGTATCGCAACGCAACGCCTGGCTGAAGGCTTGCGCCTGCGCCGGCGAGGCGATCTGACCTTCGCGTTCAATTTCGGCCCTGAGCCTGTGCAAGCGCCCGCACCGGCCAATGCGACGTTCGTGCTGGGGCAGGCACAGTTGAAAACTGGCGACGTTTGCGCGTGGAAGAACGCATAGCCCGCACACGTCAATCGCAAACACCGGCCGGCCAGGCGCAGTTTATCGGCGCGGTGACGGGCATCGTGAAGGCGATACCCGGCGGCCACGGCAAGGGGGTGTTCTGGTGGGAACCGGAATGGATTCCGACGCCGAATGTCGGTTGGAAAATCGGCGCGGACGATCAGTGGGACGACAACACGTTGTTCGATTTTCACGGGAACGCGTTGACGTCGCTGGATGCGTTTCGCAAGCGGTAACGCTTTTTCCCTAAAGTTTTTCCACAATACGCCGATAGCCAGCGGGGACCTGCTCCCGCTGCGTCGGCGCTACTCAATGTGGTCCTTTCAGGCGGTTTCCCGAAGAACGAACCTGCAACGGCCGATGCTGGTGCCGACGTGTCTGGCAGCGTAGTCCCGATCCGATAACATTGAAAATCAAAGGAAAATGGACAAACGCATATTCATCGACTGGATCGATGACAAAAAGATCAGTACCCGGATTCTGGTCATACTTCTGGTCGCGATCTACGTGGGCGCGCATTTCGGCCGGCCAGTGCCCTGGGTCGGCATGGCTGCGCTTCTGGGGTCGATCGTTCTCCCGTTCGCCATTTTCCTGATTTGGGTAATCGATTCAGACTGGATCGATCGTCTGCTGAAGCGCAGGTGGACGGCGATTCTTTTTGCTGGAGCGGTCGTTATATATGGAATATTCGCCAGGACGTTTTCCAACGATCTGCTCAACACCTATTTCAAAGTCGATCCAGGGTACTTTCCTGTGACGGGCATTTTTCTGACCACGGTCTACTTGCTGGTCGGAGTATTTCAGCCCTTGGTGATGTTCCCCATCTCGCTAGCGGTGGTGATGTTTGGCGGCATTTCATTGCTTGTCATTTTTATGTTGGACAATTGGTGCAAGCGCTTGAAGCGAGCAGCGTTATTGTGTCTATTCGCGGTTCTGGCCTCGGCATCTGGTCAAACCCTGGGCCTGCTTCAGAATGAACTTCCGCAATTGGCGGAGAGGGTTGCGTTGCGATCCGATTTCAACGACAACAACCGATGTACTGCCGACTGGCCGGCCCGTGTCGATAAGGTTCTATTCCTGAACGACGGCAATGTACTGGCACATCTCCCCGCGACTCAAAGCTATCAGGTACTCCCCTGCAATCCCCGCTAGCTTGCGCTTTTTCCCGGGATGCGGCTTCCCGCATCTGGATTATTGAGGGGCGAGAAGCCGCGCTGATTTCCGGGGTTAATGAGCCGCTGCCTGCGCCTTGTGCTGATCCGCACAGTCCGATGTGAACGCCATGCTGGCCTGATCGGGCGTCATATGCGGTGCGCCGGGGCGGTAGATCTTCTCGATGATGCCGTAGACCGCCTGGCGATCGGCTTCATTCTGGTAGTACTTTGCCGCCTGATCGAGCGCTTGCGCTTTGGTCTTCTTGTGTGCGCGCCACGACGCCACCTGAGCGGCGATATCGCCGATTGCAAAACATTGATTGCTGACTGTCTGGGCAACGGCTTCAACCGCAGGTTGAGCGAGGCCCAGGGCGAGCAGGGCCGATACAACTACGCGTTTCATTACTGGAATCCTGTCGTTAGATGGACGACGGCGCAAAAGCGGTGGTATTTCCCATCGCGGCAACCGCACGAATCAAATAACGGCGTAGTGTATCGGGAAGTGAGGCGCGGTGCTTTTCGCCCGCGCCTCTCGGACCTTTTCAATGCCCAAACGACTCCGCTTTCGCACCAGCCTCCGCCGCCACATGCGGGCGTGCCGCCTGTTTGATCAGCAAGGCCACGCACGAAATCAGACCCGCTACCGCGACCATCGCAAAGATGCCGCCGAACGTGAAGTGGCGACGCGTCAACTCCGCCACGAGGAACGAACCCGCGATCCCGCCGAAGCGGCCGATCCCCAGCATCCAGGCCACGCCCGTGCCGCGGCCCTGAGTCGGATAGAACGCCGCGGCAAGCGCCGGCATCGAAGATTGCGCGGTATTCATCAGTACGCCCGCCACGAACACGATGAACACCAGCGCGCCGACATTGCCGACCGCCTGGCCGATAAAGTACACGCTTACCGCGGTCAGCGCGTAGCAGGCCGCGATGATGCGGTTCGCGTTGAAGCGGTCCATCAGCACGCCGCACAGCACGGCGCCCACGCCGCCCAGCGGGAATAGTGCGGAAATCAGCGTCGCGCGTTGCGGCGTGAGTCCGGCGTCCTTCAGCAGAATCGGCATCCAGTTGATCGACGCATAGAAGATCACGAGACCCATGAAGTAGGCAATCCACAGCATTACCGAGCCGATGATGTACGACCGCGAGAGCACCACGCTCATGCCCTTGCCGCCGGTTTGCGGTGCGGTTTCGGTCATGACGAAGCTGCCGGCCTGCGCCGCTTCGCTCGAAATACGCGCCAGCGCCGCACGAATCCGTTCGAGCGGCTGGCTGTTGGCCACCATGTAGCGGACCGATTCCGGCATCTTCAGCACCAGCACAATCAGCAGCAACAGCGGCGTGATGCCGCCGAGCACCAGCACGCTGCGCCAGCCGAAGTGCGGAATCATCCACGCGGCGAGAAAGCCGCCGAAGGCCGCACCCAGCGGAAAACCGCAGAACATCAGATTGATCACGGTCGCGCGGCGGCGATCGGGGCAGTACTCACCCATCATCGTCACGGCATTCGGCATGGCCGCGCCGAGGCCGACGCCGGTGACGAAGCGCAGGATGGTCAGGTGTTCGATGCTGTTCGAGAACGCTGAAGCGAAGCAGGCCACACCGAACAGCAGCACCGAGCCGAGCAGCATCGAGCGCCGGCCGAGCCGGTCGGACAACGGCCCTGAGCCGAGTGCGCCACACGCGAGGCCGAACAGCGCCGCGCTGAGCACTGGCGCGAGCGCCGGCCTGGTGATGCCCCATTCGGAGATCAGCGACGGTGCAATGAAACCAATCGCCGCTGTGTCAAAACCGTCCAGCAGGACGATGATGAAACACATGAAAAAGATGAGCCACTGGAACGGCGAGAAGGGATGGTCGTTGATAAACGTTTGAACGTTCACGGCGGTGCTGCGGCTCATGTTGGTCTCCTCACTGCTGAATGCGGAAAGGCTTGCCGTCGCGGCAAGCCTTTCCTTTCTTTTACGATCGTACGCCGCTTAGAAGCGATGCACGATGCCTACGCCGGCAGCGAACTGGCTGCGCGACGACGACGGCGCGCTCTGGAAGCCGTCGCCGATGGTAGCGGTGGCCGTGATGACGTGGCCGGAGCCCGCCGTGCCGAGCGTGTTGCCGTTGGTGCGCTGGAACGCCTGCAGCGCATAGAGGCCGGTGCGCTTGGACAGTGCATAGTACTCGGACAGGTTGACCTGCTGGTATTGCGCCGAACTCGTGATGCCGTTCGCCTTCGTGGCGCGCGTGTAGCTGTAGCCGGTCGCGAAGTCCCATGCGGCCGTCGGCTTCCAGTGCAGCACGACGCCGGCCGTATTGAAGATCGCCGTATCGCGGAAGCTCGAGCCCACACCCGGAATGTACTGCACGTTCGAGTATGCCGCGGACACGTCCCAGCCGTTACCGAAGTTATAGCCGCCAGTGACCGCGAAGCGCTGCTGCGCCTGTGCCGTCTGATAGCCGTTGGTGACAGCCGAGACGCCCGGTTGCGTGCCGTTGTTCGACACGGTCGAATCCGCGCCGTACGCACCGCCGCCCGGCGTCGAATTGTTGATGCGCATGAAGCCGACTGCCACGCCGAGCGGACCGTTGAGGTACTGGATCGCGCCGCTCCACGTCGAGCCGCGGTTCAGGCTGCCCGGTACGCCGCCCACCGAATACGAACCGCTGAACGTGAAGCCGTACAGTTTCGGCGACGTATAGACCAGCGAATTGTTGGCGCGGTAGATCGTGTCGAGTGCGTCGACGTCGCCCGGGTGCGCGCCGTAGTAGCCGGTCAGCCACGTAGTCGGGCTATACGGCGACAGCAGCGTGTAGTACGCGGTGTATTGACGGCCCGCGGTGAAGGTACCGTAGGTCGGGTTCGTCACGCCGATCCAGGCCTGGCGGCCGAACATCGCGTTCGTATACTGCTGTGCGCCGGTGGTGGAATTGAAACCGGATTCCAGCTGGAAGATGGCCTTGGTGCCGCCACCGAGATCTTCTCCGCCCTTCAGGCCGAAGCGGCTGCCGGCCCACACGCCATTGATCATCTTGACGGCGGATTTACCGCCCGATGTGGAGCCGAGAGACGGCGCCTGGCTGGATTGATAGCCGATACCCGTATCCACGATACCGTACAGCGTGACACTGCTTTGTGCGAATGCGGGCGTGCTGGCCAGCGCTGCGATCGCGCAAGCGATCCGGGTCATTGTGATGTTGCGATTCATGCGGTGCTCTCCAATTCGACCTGCCTGACCTGCGAGAAGATCTGGGCGACCCGGTCGTCGAAATTTTTTTATCGGTGGTGTTCGTATATAGAACTACGATTCATTATACGAACAGGCGGCACTGTAAGCAGTTTGATAAGGAGGGGCAACGCGGGATTACCCGAGCATGTTGCAGATGTACGTCGAATTGGTGGGGCGGGCGCCGGAATGCCAGCGGATGCCGCGGCGCAAGCTGCGCCGGGCGTGGAACGCAAAGAAGGGAGCGGGGTAAGCAAGCGCCGGGCGGCGCCACTCAGGTCATTCTTTCAGGCGTTGCTTAAAAAATCACATAAACCTTTCGCATAGTCTCTTCGACTTCCCAAAGCCCCTCTGTATTGGCTTCGAAAAAGAGTGTGTCACCGCTTTCAAAATGGACGGTCTCTTCGTTATCGGGCGTGAAGCGGCCGCGCCCCGCGAGAAAGTGCATGACTTCGGCCTGCCTGATCGCGCGGCGGTACGTACCTGGCGTGCATTCGAAAATACCGGTGTCGACGGCTTCGCTGCCCTTGATGACGCGTTGCACGCCCGAGATATGTAGCGGCGTCGTGCCGGGCAGCCCTGCCGTGCCCCAGTCGTCGAGATTCTGCAGATTCACGCTTTGCTTGATGCTTTGTACCTTCATCTTCACGTTACCTTTTTGAATGTGCTTGAGCCGATTCATCGGCCACTCGTGTTTGTGTCTCAGGTCGTGCTTGCGCCGGTATTCGGCACGGTTCGTTCGATCTTGCCCAGCCGCACGACCGTGACCCCGGGCCGCAATTGCCGCAGCGACGGCATCACCAGCATGCAATTGTCGTAAGGCGTGACCACCGCTTCGCCGTTCGACCAGCCGATCACCGCGCCGGCATCCGGAAAGACTTCCAGGCCGGTATAGGGCGCCGCGAAACGGAAGTCCATGCTGGTCGCCACCACCGGCTGCGTGACGCGCACGATGTGCTGGGCAGGCGGCAGCGGTGCGAGCCAGCCGTCAGGCAGATCGGCTTCGTCGATCACGCCGGCCAGCAGCAGGAAGCGCGCGGTCGTGTCGCGCGCCACACCCACCGCGCTGCGTTCCCAGTGCTGGCCGCATTCGATCAGCAACGCGTTTTTCGCGCTATCCGCGCTGCCGAAACCTTCGTAATCGCGCATGCGGCGGCCTTCGGGATGGCCCTCGTCGCAGATCACCGTGGCGGGTGTGCCGAGCCGTACCGCAAGGTCGATGCCTTTTTGCAGCGGTCCCGCCACGATCAGCGGCTTGCATTTTTCATGCATCGAATGCAGATCGAGCAGCATGTCGACCGTGTCGATCACCGGGCGCATTTCGCGAGCGCGAGCCAGTTCGCTCGACGTGCGCGACGTATCGTCGAGTGCCGCCGCGGTCCATACGCGATTGAAGTCCTGATCGACGAAACGCGCCGCGTCGGGTTTCGCGGGATCGAAGCGCTGATAAGCGGCGACGTTCGCAAAGGCGAGCGTGAGGCGTCCACGACGCGGCCTTAACGCGCGGCGCAACAGTTCGTCGACGACGATCGCCCCGCACACTTCGTTGCCGTGCGTGAGCGCGGTGATCATCACATGCGGACCCGGTTCACCCGAGTCGAACGTATGAAGGTAGGCAATACCCGATGACGATTGTTCGTGAACCGAAATATCGGGGAATGCGACTTCGATGGGATAGGCTTCGGTGCTCATTCGAAAGTGACCTCGCAGAGGGTTGGGATCGACAGGCTCAGGCGAGTTTAGCCGCGATGGCCTGGCCAACTTCCGTAGTGTTCGCCTTGCCGCCGAGGTCGCCGGTATGCGGACCTTCGATCAGCGTTGCTTCGATCGCGGCGAGAATCGCGTCGTGCGCCTCGCGTTCCTTGCCCTCGTGATTGCCGAGGAAATCGAGCATCATCGCAGCCGACCAGATCATTGCAATCGGATTGGCGATGTTCTTGCCGGCAATGTCGGGCGCCGAACCGTGCACCGGTTCGAACAGCGAGGGAAACTTGCGGTCCGGATTCAGATTACCCGAGGGCGCAAGGCCGATCGTGCCCGTGCAGGCAGGGCCGAGATCGGAGAGGATGTCGCCGAACAGATTGGTGGCGACCACCACGTCGAAGCGGTCCGGGTTCAGCACGAAGCGCGCGCAGAGAATGTCGATGTGCTGCTTGTCCCACGTCACGTCCGGATACTGCGCTGCGATGCCGGCCGCGCATTTGTCCCACCACGGCATGCTGATCGCAATGCCGTTACTCTTGGTCGCCACGGTGATCTTCTTGCGTTCGCGCCGCTGCGCGAGATCGAATGCGAACTTCAGCACGCGCTCGCTGCCGTGCCGTGTGAACACGGATTCCTGCAGCACGAACTCACGCTCGGTGCCTTCGAACATCACGCCGCCCACCGACGAATATTCGCCCTCGGTATTTTCGCGCACGATCCAGAAATCGATGTCGCCCGCCTTGCGGCCCGCGAGCGGCGAAGGCACACCGGCGAAGAGGCGCGCAGGGCGCAGATTGATGTACTGATCGAATTCGCGGCGGAACTTCAGCAGCGAGCCCCACAGCGAGATATGGTCGGGCACCGTGTCGGGCCAGCCGACCGCGCCGAACAGAATCGCGTCGGCGGATTGCAATTGCGCTTTCCAGTCGTCCGGCATCATCTTGCCGTGCTTCGCGTAGTAGTCGCAGCTCGCCCATTCGATTTGCTGATACTCCAATTCGATACCGAAGCGTTTTTTTACCGTGTCCAGCACGCGAATCGCCTCAGGCATCACCTCGACACCGATGCCGTCGCCGGGTATGACCGCGATCCGATAGGTCTTTGCCATGTTCCTGCTCCTCCATTGGGACGTTTGAGTTTCGATAACGGTTATTTTATTCCTGCTGTTTACGCTTAAAATGACTGCTTTAGTTAAGCCACTGTGCACGAATCGTGTACAAACCAGCTGCCTATGAATGCCGTCCCGTCACCCGATCTCGGCGATTTGCGCGTGTTTTGCGAGGTGGCGCGCAAATCGAGTTTCAGCGCGGCGGCGGAGGCGCTGTCGGTCTCCCCGGCCTACGTCAGCAAACGCATCAATGTGCTCGAGACTACGCTCGGTACGCGCTTATTGCATCGTTCCACCCGGCGTGTAGCGATTACCGAGGCTGGTGAACGTGTCTACACGTGGGCCGAAAAGATTCTCGACGACGTCGACCAGCTGGTGGAAGACGTCTCCACCACGCGCCGCATTCCTGGCGGCAAGCTGCGCATTTCCAGCAGTTTCGGCTTCGGCCGCCGTTTCGTTGCGCCCGCGCTGGCCCGGTTCTCCGAGCGCTATCCGCAACTGAGCGTGCGGCTCGATCTGTTCGACCGTCTCGTCGACGTGGGTGGCGAGGGCTTCGACCTCGATATCCGTATCGGCGACGAGATCGCCCCGCATCTGATTGCCAAACGGCTCGCGTCGAATCATCGCGTACTGTGCGCGTCGCCCGGCTATCTCGCGCGGCACGGCACGCCGCGGCAAGTCGCCGATCTGTCCTCGCATGCGTGTCTCGCGATCAAGGAACGCGACCATCCCTTCGGTTTATGGCGCTTGACGGTGCGTGGCGAAGCGGCGTCGATCAAGGTCACAGGACCGTTGTCGACCAATCACGGCGAAGTGGCGGTGCAATGGGCGTTGGCCGGGCGCGGGATTGTGCTGCGTTCGATGTGGGACGTGCGGCCCTTGCTCGACAGCGGCCAGTTGCAGCAGATTCTTCCCGACGTCACGCAACCCGCGAACCTGTGGGCGGTGTACCCGGCGCGGCTCGCTCAGTCGGCGAAAGTGCGGGTGTGTGTCGACTTTCTGAGCGAGGAGTTCGCGCAATGGAGTCCGCCGCCTGACACAACGGTGGCGGGGCAAACGAGCTGAGTTCGAAAATCGGTGGCGGCGAATCAGGACGGCATCGAGGCATCCGCCCACATTGATCAGATTTCCAGACGGTAGCCCACGCCGTACACGGACGCGATCGGCTCGCTGTCAGGCCGGGCTCCTTGCAGCTTGCGGCGCAGGTTCTTGATATGGCTGTCGATGGTGCGGTCGGTGACCACCCGGTGATCCGCATAGAGATGACTCAGCAGATAGTCGCGCGAAAAAATGCGTCCCGGCGATTTCATCAGCAGTGCAAGGAGCCGCAGCTCAAGCGGCGTGAGCTTGAGTTCCTTGCCGTCGAGTAAGGCGAGATGAAACTGCTCGTCGACTTCCAGACCCTGCGGCGCTTGCGGCACGCCGTCCGCCGTCGCAACCGCTGCAGCAGGCGTGGCCCGGCGCAGGATCGCCTTGACGCGCGCCACCACTTCGCGTGGGCTGAACGGTTTGCAGACGTAATCGTCGGCACCGATCTCGAGACCCAGCAGACGGTCGATCTCGTCGATGCGCGCGGTCAGAATGATCACCGGCAATGCGGAAAATTGCCGTAGCTCGCGGCAGATATCCATGCCGTTGCGCCCGGGCAGCATGAGGTCGAGCAGCATCAGCGCGGGAGGCGTCGAGCGAATGAATGGCATTACCTGATGGCCGTCGTCGAGAATCGTGGTGGCGAAACCATCGAGGTGCAAATACGCTTCGAGCACGGCGGCGAGCTTGGGTTCATCCTCGACGATCAGGATGTGCGCGGGACGCCCATCGGTCATATTGTCAGTCTCCTTCCGGCGGAAAGCGCGCCGTGATCCAGACGCCGCCGAGCGGCGAGGCCGTGGCGCCGATAGTACCTCCGTGCGCCGTCACGATCGCATGGCACAACGAGAGGCCGAGGCCCGCGCCGCCGTTCTGACGGCTGCGCGATTCGTCCACGCGATAGAAGCGGTCGAACAGATGATCGAGCGCGGCTGCGGGTACACCGGGCAGCGAGTCCTGCACGTCGAGTTGCCAACCGCTGGCGCTTTGCGAAAGCGATACGTGGACCTGGCCGTCGGGATCGGTGTAACGCAATGAATTCAGCAGCAGGTTTTTCAGCAGTTGTACGAAACGCGCGGGGTCGACCGCGAATGTCGTGTCGGCGATTTCCGGTGTGCAGGTCAGCTCGAGCGCGATTCGTTTCGCCTTGAACGACTCCCGCATGGCCTCGATCGAAGCCCGCGCCAGTTGCCCGACGTGGGTCGGCGTCTTGCGATAGCTGAGTGCGCCGACGTCGCTCAGAGAAAGCTCGTAGAGATCTTCGATGAGCTTGTTGAGCATGTTCACTTCGGTTTGCAGCGAGGTGAGCGAATCGCGGTTGAACACGTGCACGCCGTCTTCGATGGCTTCCAGTTCGCCACGCAGCACCGCGAGCGGCGTGCGCAGCTCGTGTGAAATGTCCGCGATGAAATCGCGCCGCGAGCGCTCGGCTTTCTGCAGTGAGTCGGCCAGTACGTTGAAGTCGCCGGCCAGCCGGCCAAGCTCGTCGCGCCGGCCGGCCGGCACCCGGGTCGTATAGTCGCCGCCGGCGAGGCGATGGGTCGCGTTCATCAGGCGTTTGACCGGCGCGAGCACGATGCGCGCGAGTATCAGCGCGACCAGCGCGGCGAGCACGACAGCAACGCCCGCGATCTGCCAGGTCGAGCGCTTCTGCTGCGCCTGGAATGCGATGTCGGCCGCGTCCGAAAGGGTGTCGGGCCCGTTCACGGCGAGCCAGCCCACGACCTTGCCGCTGTAGATAACCGGTCTCATCGCACTGCCCGGGGGAGGCAACTGGCCAGTGCTTGCCACCAGTTCGTGGCTGGCGTCGTAGAGGGTGACAGGCGGCCCCTCGGGCGGCGTGTCGCGCGCTCCACCGTCATGCAGCGACGAGGCGCTGGGCGGCGGCAACGAGGGCAAAGGCGGCAAGGCGGCCGAAGGCGGTGCCCGGTCATAACGATTGTCGCCGCTCACGACACCGCTTGCCGACACACGGTCACGCTCCATGGCGATATCCGGATTGGGCGGCGGCGCCGACGGCAGGCGCATGCCCCAGTGCGGCGATTCGGACGGCCCTGAGAGCGGTCCGAGCAGTTGCTGAACGCTGCCGCTCCCGGGGAAGGTTCGCCAGCCGGGCAGTTTGCCTGTCTGCGCCGTGGCGAGTTCCTCGCGCAGCGCGTCGTGCGCGGCGCTGTCGAGCAGCGTGACCCACACGTCGGGATGGTCCCGCAGGAAATTCCAGTTGCCGTGGGCGGCGTATTCGCTCGTGACCTTCGCCATGACGGCTTTGATGCGCCCGGCGTTGCGCTCCCGGACATAGTGCAGGAAACCGTTTTCAAAGCTCACGCGCAGGGCGTAGCCCATTGTCAGGGAAATCGTGAGGCATGCGAGCAGTACCGCGAGGAACATTTTCCAGGTGATGCCAAAGCGCATATTGATCCGCTGCTGCTGCCGCACGCGCGAGAGAAGGGTCCCGAAAGGGCGGCCGGGACGAATTCGGATGGTTTCACTTTGCATGGCTGAATTCTAGATGAATGCCATGTCAATCCACCGTTACCGGTGAATCTCCACAACTTCTCCATCCTTTCTTCGTTGTGTCTGCGTGTTGTCTGAATATGATGGTACGGCACTTTTAAGCTGGCCTGACGCAGAGGCCATGTCCGGTGGTCAGTTCCGTTAGTGGAGCAATCTGATGCAAATGTCCTCATCTGTGAACCATGCCGCGCCGCGCGGTTTCCAACCTGGCCGCAAGACAGCCGCTGCTGCCGGCGTCCGTGGCAAGGCTGAAAACGGTGCTGGCGCGTCACGGCGACCAGACGTCGTGAAGATACGCGGTTGCCGCGTTTCGGCGCCGCTCATGCAACCGTGGGGCGAGTGCTGCCGGATTGTCGAGTGGATCAACCGCAACGGCGAGTACTCCTGCATTGCCGTGCGAGGCGCCGCGACCGTGGCCGAGATCAGGGAGCGTGTACGCGCACATCGCAACGGCCAGCGTCATACGCTCACGGACGACCCCACCACGCCCGCGAACCGCGTGCGCCTGCGGCGCGGTTGAGCGCGGCCTGACTTCGCTGTTGACCGCGCTGCCGGAAGCCGGTTGGTGCAGCAGGTCAGTGCAGCAGGTCGGTGCAGTGGGAAGGGATTGTAATTTAGCCAAAAAACTTCGGTGTCCTATGGCTGTCTGATTCACAAGACAAAACTTTGAGCGTTTCGTTTATGCGCATTCTCATACTCGTTCTGGCTGTGGTGTCGATCTGCTGCTTTTCGATCCGCCATGGTTTGCACCCGGAGAGCGTCAATGCCCTCTCCCGTGGTAATGGCAACGCTGCCGCAGCCGACACGGATGATCTGGGCGGGTGCTCTGCACGCGTCCACTATGCTTCGGGGTTCAGGCCCGTTGTTCCGGCTGATTTCCACTACGGATTCGGTGGTCTGCTGGCGGCGACCGGTGACCTGTATGACGATTATTTCGGCGACATCGACCTGGTCGACGTGATCGACGCCGCGATGACCTTGCCGATCACAAAGCTAGCCGTGGCGCAGGGCCGAAAATAGCGCGGTGTGGTTCGCATTGTCGCGCCTGCCGTGCGAGGGTAGCGGTTCCGGCGAGGGGACGAACATATAGCCTCGTCCGCGCAAGGTCTGAATGAACCGGGGGGCGGACGGATCGGCTTCTATCACGCCGCGCAGGCGGCAGACCGCAACATCGAGACTCGCCTTCTGGCTCTCCGCTCTGCCCAACTGGCTGTTGACCATTGAACGCGTCAAGATCCGCATCGGGTTGCTGGCGAACAGTTTGAGTAGCGCAAACTCCCCGGATTTCAGTGGAATCTCGCACCCGTTCTTCACCAGGCGGCGCGTAGCGAAATCTATCTGGTAACTGCCGAACGAAACTTTCTCGCGAATTTCCGGCGCATCGCAAAGCGAGCGGTTGGCGCGTTGCACGGCGCGCTTGATTCTCGCGGTCAATTCGTGCGGATCGATCGGGTCGACGATATAGTCGTCCGCACCCAATTCGAAAGCGACGATTTTGTCGACGATCTCGCCGGAGCTGCTCAGGACGAAGATCGGCATGTCGTAGCCCGCCAGACGCAACTGGCGGAGTGCCTCGCGCGCTTCGGTCATCGGCGACTCGGCCCGCAATAGAATCGCCGACGGACATTCCCGTTCCACCCGGCTCACAAGTTGAACCGCGCTATAGAGCACTGAAATCGCGATCTGATTCTTGTGAAGGTGAAAACGCAGCTGATCGCGGACCGCTTGATCCGGTTCCACGACGAGAAGGCTGATAGTCATCAATCTGCGTTACCTCCCAACCGGAATCCACGCGTGCGGTTCGTGCGATGTTCTCGTTCAGTCATTTCAATCATCCGCTGCTTCGGAACGACATATCGAACTCAGAAGCGGATCCCATACACGGTCGCCCTGATGATGAGCAGATCATAGGGTTCAATGTCGGAGCAACAATGGCGAAATTGAGGAGACTTTGTGAAAACGGAACCGGCAGGCGAAGCTGCGGTTCGTTGACCGGGGCCGCGAGCCGATTCAGGCCGGTTGGGCGCGATTGAATGGCGTATGGACGGCCCGCGGTCCTCATGCAACCGCGGGCGTTGTCCCTGACTAGAACGAGGTGCCGATCTGGAACTGGAATACCTGGTACTTGTCGGTGGCGTGTCTGACCACCGGGAAGCCAAGCGACAGCTTGAGTGGGCCGATCGGCGAGATCCACTCGAGGCCCGCGCCGTAGCTGTACCGCAATCCGTTGGCGCCCGTGCTGTTGCCTTCGTTGCCCCAGACGTTGCCCGCATCCATAAAAGTGAAGACACGCAGCGTCCTGTCCCAGCCAGTGCCCGGCAGCGGGACGGTCATCTCGACATTGGCGACCACCATGCGTGAGCCGCCGATCGGGTCGCCGGTCGTCTGGTCGGTCGGTCCGAGCGAACCTGCTTCGTAGCCGCGTACCGAGCCGATACCGCCCGCGTAGTAATTCTTGAAGATCGGATAGGCTTTTCCGGCAAAGCCGTTGCCGTAGCCACCCTGAAGATTCAGGCCGAGAATGAAGCCGCGTGCAAACGAATAGTAATACTGGGCCTGAACGTCCGCCTTGTAATACTGGGTACCGCCAAGCGGCGTGCCCACCTCGCCATTGCCTTGCAGGTAATAGCCCCGGCTCGGCACCAGGGCGCTGTCGCGATTGTCGCGGGCCCAGCCCACCGTGAGCGGCACGTTGTTGACTACGTGGCCGAATTCAGCCACGTAGTCCTTATAGCTTTGAGGCGTGGAGGAATCGATATCCAGCCGGTTCTGTTCAAGCCCGACGCCGAAGTAAACGGTGTCGGATTCGGAGAACGGAATGCCGAATTTCAGATCCGCGCCGACCGTGATAATCCGGAAACTCGTGTCGTTAAAGTTGTAAAGGGGATAGGTGGTGCGGTAGTAGACATCGGTGATCCGCTTGATACCGTCCACCGTAAAGTAGGGATCGGTTTGCGTCACCGTAAGCGTGCGGTAGGTCTTCGCGGTGTTCACGTTCAACGCGAGGCTGGTGCCCGAGCCGAATACGTTGTCCTGCGACACGCCCGCGGAGAGCACCACCTTGTCCGTCGATGAGAAGCCCGCGCCGAGCGTAATCGCACCGGTGGGCTTTTCGGTTACCTTGACGTCGATGTCGACCTGGTCCGGTGTGCCTTCTACCGGCACCGTGGTGACGTCGACATCGGTAAAGTAGCCGAGACGGTTGACACGGTCTTTCGAGAGCGCGAGACGGTTCGAATCGAACCACGAGCTCTCGAGCTGACGCATTTCGCGGCGTATCACTTCATCACGCGTGCGTGTGTTGCCAACCACGTTGATATGGCGCACGTACACGCGGCGGCTCGGGTCCACCTGCAGCGTCACGTCGACCTTGTGGTGTTCCTGATCGATCTGCGGCTGCGCGTTGACGGTGGCGAATGCATAGCCATATTCGCCAAGTTTATCGACGACGGCTTTGGTGGTGGCCTGAAGCTTTTCCGCGGAGAAACGCTCACCCGGTTTGACGCTCACCAGTTTCGCCAGCTCTGCTTCGCGATCCAGCAGGTTGCCCGCGAGCTTGATCGACGAAACCGTATACGGCTCGCCTTCATGCAGCGTGACCGTGAGATACATCTCCTTCTTGTCCGGCGTAAGCGACACCTGGGTCGACTCGATATTGAATTCCAGATAGCCGCGATTCAGGTAATACGAGCGAATATGCTCCAGATCGCCGGTGAGCTTGTCTTTCGCGTACAGGTCGTTTTTCGTGTACCACGAGAACCAGTTCGGTGTGGACATCTGCATTTCGTTGCGTAAGGTGTCCGTGCTGAATACCTGATTGCCGATAAAGTTGATCTGACGAATCTTCGCGCTCGGACCTTCCGCGACCGAGAACAATATGGCTACCCGGTTGCGATCGATCGGCGTGATCGTGGTGGTGACTTCGGCGGCGTAATAGCCGCGCGTCAGGTACTGGCGCTTCAGTTCCTGCTCGGCCTTGTCGACCAGCGCTTTATCGTAATAGCGGCCCTGCGAGAGCCCGACCGAATTGAGTGCCTTGGTCAGGTTGTCCTTATCGAACTCGTGAATGCCGGCGAAATCGATCGTGCCTACCGCCGGGCGTTCCTGAACCTGAACGATGACGGTTGCGCCTTCAGCCGAGATCCTGACGTCGTTGAAGAAGCCTGTGGCATAGAGCGCGCGAATGGCTTCCGAAGCCTTGTCGTCGTTAAACGTGCTGCCTTGCTTGATGGGCAGATAGGCGAACAGGGTGCCGGGCTCGATGCGTTTGAGTCCCTCGATCCGGATGTCCTGCACGATGAAAGGTTGGTCCGCGTGAGCCGGCGCGGCTGTCAGCGTGATGCCGGCGAGCGGGAGCGCGCTCGCGATACGCCTCGTTAAAGCTTGAAGATTCATCTTGGGGTTCTGTCCTGATGCAGCGCGCGAGGCGCAAACAAGAACGCTCGACAGCGAGCGATGCATTCGAAACGAGGTTCCGTGGCTCTGGAAAGCGCGAAGTATAGGAGCGTGTTTCCCCGCTCTCTGTTACCGAAAACTTTCCGCCCATTAGGGTTGCTAACGTGTGTATTGCGCCGCTTGCTCAGGCTGGCGCGGATTACAGCGGGAGGGTGGAAATAATGCGTTACAGATCCGAAGGAAGCGTAGTGCGCCCGTAACCTGACGCGGTTCTTGCGCTGCTATCGTCAAATGGTCGGCTTCCGCTACCTGCGTAGCACCATTTGGAGAACGGGTCATGATCGAATTTCTTTCCCCGGCGGTTCTTGCGGCTGTCCTGCGCGTCAGCTCTTCGCCGATCTTCTCGGCACGTTTGGCCATGGCGTCGAAGCGCATGCTGCGCGACGTGCCCGGCAGCACGGTGAGTACAGCGCGGCGGCGGCCCGTGAACCCTGCCAGCAGCACGCAGACCCAGGAGGGCGCACGCCGTGTCTGATCCGTCGACCTTCGTGCTGAATTCGATCAGCGACATGCAGCTCACCGCTGATGGGCAGTATCTGCTGATACACGGCAATCAACCTACCGCGGCGCTTCACCGCTCGGTGCTCAATGACCTGCTGGTGGCGCTTCCGAATGCGATCGAGCATGCCGACCGCGTGATTCATAACAATCAGGAGATGGGGTTCGCGCTGCACTGCCAGGGCTGGGAAGTCGGCAGATTGCACGGTATGGAAATGGTGGTGATCCGGTTCCGTTTATCCGGTAGCGCAGGGCTTTCGTTTTCCTTGCCCGCCGAGCAGATTCCGCATCTTCTGCAAGCGCTGGGTGGTGCTGCGAACGCGGCGAGCGCGGCAAGCGCGGCGGGTGAGGTAGGGGCCCGCTCTCACGACGTCACGCTCCAATAGCGCCGCGCGCACTCGCCGTGGTTCATCCTGGCGCAGGTCAGGGCTTCTGCTCTCCTTGATGCGTCTGTCATCCTTTCCTACCCTTACCTGTTTTGATACTACGCGGTGTATTTCGATGCCTACGTTTAAGGCCTCTCGTTTCGTTCATGCTGGGTGCGGCTGGATGCGTGCCGCTTGTCGGCTATGCGCAACTGGCCGGCGCATCGGCGATTCCGGAATCGCTCGATGGCGTCTGGGGCCTGCGGCTCGATCCGCAACTGACGGAACATCCGTTGCTCGCGGGCGCCAGGCCCGCTACTTCAGCCATGGCCGATTCGATGACGACCACGACCGGCATGGACGTTTCGCTGAAAGGTAACGCGCAATTGCGGCGCTACGCGTCGATCGTCAAAGGCGATGCGCTGCACTACGACGTCGATACCGACAAAGCCGATGCATATGGGCACGTGCAACTGGTCAACGACGGCAATGTGTTCAATGGTCCGGACGCGCATTTCTACGTCGACGCGAATGAAGGCACGATCAGCGTGCCTAAGTACCGGTTTTATCTGACGGGCGGGTGGGGCAGTGCCCAGCGCGCGGATCTGGTCGATAACGAGCGCACGGTGGTTCATCACGGTACATACAGCACGTGCCAATGCGAGTCGGACCCGGCGTGGTATCTGAAGGCCTCCGAGTTCGACATGGATACCGGCAACGACGAAGGAATCGCGCACAACGGCGTGCTGTTTTTTCAAGGGGTGCCGCTGCTGGCGAGTCCGTGGTTATCGTTTCCGTTGTCCGGCGCGCGGCGCAGCGGCTTTCTGCCGCCCACGTTCTCGATCAGTTCGACCAATGGCGTCGACGTCGCGTTGCCGTATTACTTCAACCTCGCGCCGAACTACGATTTAACCCTGACGCCTCGCATCATGTCGAAACGGGGCGAGATGTTGACGGCAGACTATCGCTATCTGCAGCCGAACGATTCGGGGTCGATTTCAGTTGCGTGGCTGCCGCACGATGCGATCACCAACACCGACCGTTACTCGATTGCGGTGAATCAGACGTGGAAGCTCGGTTCGGGCTTTGGCGCGTACGTCAACTACAACCGGGTTTCGGACTCGACGGTGGTGACCGATCTTGCGTCGGGTGTCGCGTTTCCGACGGGTTCCACCACGCTGTATCAGCAGGAAGCGGGTTTGACCTACTCAAACGGGCCATGGAGCGTGCTGGCTCGCGAACAACGTTGGCAGGCCTTTACCAGCGACTCGACCTATAACCGCGAACCGCAACTCAATGTCAATTACGCGCGCTATAACGTGGGCGGCTTCGACTTCGGCGCGGAAGCGGATGCGACGCGCTTCACGATTTCGACGGCTGATGCGACGCAAGGCAGCCGCTTTGTCTTCAACCCTTACGTTAGCTATCCGATCGAACATCCCGGCTGGTTCATCACGCCCAAGCTCGCCTGGCATTTCGCCGCGTATGACCTGACCACGATCGGATCGAACGCGCCTGCCGGACAGCCGAAGACGTTCGACATCAACGTGCCGACCCTCAGTCTCGATTCGGGAATGCGCTTCGAACGCAGTGTGCGGCTTTTCGGGCAGTCGTATATCCAGACGCTCGAACCGCGGCTGTTCTATGTGTACACACCGTACCGCAACCAGTCGTTCGCCCCGTTGTTCGATACGGCGACGGCCGACTTCGGGCTGGCGGAACTGTTCATGCCGAATAGCTTCGTCGGCAATGACCGGGTGTCCGATGCCAACCGCCTCACGGGCGCCCTGACCACGCGCTTCATCGATCCTTCGAGCGGCGATGAGCGAGCCCGTTTCGTTCTGGCGGAGCAGTACGATTTTCGCACGCCGCAGGTGACCCTCAACGTTGGCGATCCCATTGGCACGGTTGCTCGCACCAGTGTGATTGCCGGCGCTTCGTACAAGTTGGGCCAGGGTTTCTCAGCGGAGCAGGCGGTGGAGTACAGCCAGGCCAACCACTACCTCACGAACGCGGAAGCCGGGTTTGGCTGGTCGCCTGCTGCACGGCAGGTATTGAATGTTGCGTATCGCTATACGCGCGCCAATAGCACGCTCGACTATCAACCGGTCAATCAGTTCATCGTGTCCGAGCAATGGCCGCTGTTGCACAACGTTGTCAGCGTTGCGCGGGTGAATTACGACATGAGCGCGCATCGGTTGATCGCAGGCTTGCTGGGACTTCAATACGATACCGATTGCTGGTCGCTCGGCGTGGCGTTCGAGAAGTACACCAACGCGACCTCGACCACGGTGCCCAGCACCGGTACTCGTGTGCTGATGCAACTCCAGCTCAAGGGTTTTTCGCAGGTCGACAACGGCCTGCTCAATCAGTTTCGCGCGAATGTGCCGGGTTATACGCCGGCGACCACGGAAAGCGATCCGGCCTCGCGCTTTAGCGACTATCCGTAACGGGCGCCGGCCGCGAATTCGTGCCGGGCCGTTGCATTAGTTGTGGTTCTGCGAGAACAACGTTTCGAGCGGGTAGTGGCTCTTCACGAACGGCGATTTGATGATGACGTAGCTGAAGTACTTTTCGATGCCGATATCGCGCTCCAGCAGACCCTCGACGATGCTCTGATAGTGGCTCACGCTGCGCGTGACGAACTTCAGCAGATAGTCATAGCCGCCGCTCGCCAGATGACACTCGACGATCTCGTCGACGTCCTTGATCGCATTCACGAACTTGATGAAATCTTCCCGCCGATGATCGGCGAGCGTGACCTCGGTAAACACGATCTGCACGTCGCCGAGCTTTTCGAGCTGGATCTGCGCACCGTATCCGATGATGTAGCCGGCTTTCTCCAGACGCTTGACCCGGATCAGGCAAGGACTGGGCGAAAGGCCAACCGCGTCGGCAAGCTCGACGTTGGTTATGCGGCCTTTCTTTTGCAACTGGGAAAGTATGCGCAGGTCAATCCGGTCCAGCTTGCTGTCGCTGCTCATCGTAACGGTGTCGCTCCGGCGAAGGGTGAAAGGGTCTCGAAGAGTCCTCTACTCTAGCACGCAGTGGCATGAATTTTGACGTTCAACGCGGCCCGGACCTCGGCTTGCGCGAGAACGTCGTCGAGGGTCTTTTCGAGGCGCTCGAACATCAGATCGAACTCTGCCTCGGTGTACGACAGCGCCGGCGCAAAGCCGAGAATGTTGTCGCCGAACGCGCGGAAAATCAGGCGGTTTTCATACGCCGCGGCGGCGATCCGGTCCGACAGTTTCAGCGACGGGTCGAAACCTGCCTTGCTATCTTTGTCCGACACCAGTTCGAGTGCACCGAGCAGGCCGCGATGGCGCGAGTCGCCCACCAGCGGATGCGCGAGCAGCGCGTCGAGGCCGCCTGCGAAGCGCGGGCCACGGGCGACGCCGTTCGCGAGCAGGCCGCCCTCGTGATAGAGGCGCAGCACTTCGAGACCGATTGCGGCGCTGACCGGATGCGCCGAGTACGTATGACCATGGCCGACAACCGCTGCGGCGTCGCCGTCCGCGATGCCTTGATAGATTTCGTCGGACATCAGCACGGCGCCCATCGGCGCATAACCGGCGGTCAGGCCTTTCGCCACGGTCATCAGATCCGGCTCGACGTTTTCACCCTGGCAGGCGAATAGCGGACCCGTACGGCCGAAACCGGTAATGACCTCATCGGCGACGAACAGAATGCCAAGCTTACGGCAACTGTCGCGCATCGCTTTCAGCCAGCCGACTGGCGGCACGATCACGCCGCCCGAGCCCTGGATCGGTTCGCAGAAGAAGGCTGCGACGTTGTCCGCGCCGAGCTCGGCCACTTTCGCTTCGAGCGCATCCACCGAAGCGGCGATCAACGCGGCGTCGTCGGCGAAATCGTTACGGTAGGCATACGGTGACGGCAGATGATGCTGATTCGGCAACGGCAGGTCGAAATTGCGATGAAACGCGGACAGCGCGGTGAGCCCCGCGCCCATCGTCGACGAACCGTGGTAGCCGCGTTGCAGCGCGATGATGTGCTTCTTCGCCGGCCGCCCGGTTGCGTTGAAGTAGTGCGTGATGAAACGGATGGCCGAATCGACTGCATCGGACCCGCCGAGTGTGAAGTACACATGTTGGAGCGAAGCGGGCGAGACCTCTACCAGCTTTTGCGCCAGTTCGATTGCCGGGGCCGAGCCGAAATGGAAATAGCTGGTCGCGTAGGGCAGTTTCTTCATCTGCTCGGTCGCGGCGTCGACAATGCTTTGCTGGCCGTAGCCCACGTTCACGCACCACAGACCGGAGAAGGCGTCGAGCAGTTCGTTGCCGGCCGCGTCGCGCAGGAACGCACCGCGGGCGGACTCGAGGACGGTGACGCCGCGGGCTTCGTGCGCGCGGTAGCTGATAACCGGGTGGATCAGATGCTTGCGGTCGGCTTCAATGAGTGACTGAATCGGCATGATGGTTTCTCGTCGCGGAAGGGGCTGTTGACCGTTCCATACTACTGACCCACGACGATTGCCTGCTCACCTAAACAATTCTCTGAAAAGCGCGTCCGATGCGTTTTGATACCCGGTCGCGGCATTTTCTGCTGCGGACGCAGAAAAGCCGCGCCGGGCGGGCGTTTCATTCGGCGCCGCGGCGCCGCGTTCAATACCCTTGGGTCCGGTCGATCTGACCGAGCATCGGCAGGCCTTCGCGATGGCGGCGCAGATTCTCGAGCACCACGTCGACGGCGCTCTCCGGCCGTGTTGCGCTGGCGATATGAGGTGTGATGCGTACCCGTGGATGCATCCACAACGGATGCCCGGCGGGCAGCGGCTCGGGATCGGTGACGTCGAGAATCGCGCTGTGCAACTGACCGCTCTCCAACGATGCGAGCAGATCCGGCTGGTTCAGATGCGGTCCGCGCCCGGTTTGAATCAGCGACGCACCGCGCGGCAGCTTCGCGAACAGTTCGGCATCGAGCAGGCCGCGTGTCGCCGGCGTCAGCGGCAACAGGCAGATCAGGATGTCGGTGCGAGCGAGAAACCCGTCCAGCGCGCCTTCGCCGGCATAGCACTCAACGCCTTCGATCTCGCGTGGCGAGCGGCTCCAACCCGCGCAGGCGAAACCGAATAGCCGTAGTTTTTCCAGCACTGCCGTGCCCAGCACGCCGAGCCCCAGCACGCCAACGCGGCGTTCACTGGCCGGTTTGAGCGGCAGTTCACGCCAGACTTGCTGTTGTTGCTGGAAACCGTAGTCGAACAGATCGCGATGAATCGTCAGCACGGCTTGTGTGACGTACTCGACCATCCCTTCAATAATGCCCGGCTCGATCATCCGCACCACCGGTATATGCGCCGGCACGCCTGACAGGTCGAACTGATCGATGCCGGCGCCGACCGAGAAAACGATTTCGAGGTTCGGGAAGGTGAGGGTGGGATTGTCCGGTGGTTGCCAGGCGGCAAGGTAGCGGATCGCGGCCGGGTCGCCGAGATCGGGCCAGACGTGAAACGGCAGATCCGGTGCTTTCTGCGCGAAGAGTCTGGCCCATTGCGCGCCACGCGCCGGGTCGGCTTTATAAAGGAAGGCCATGATGGATCAGCAGATCGCCTGATTGATGATGCCGTATTGCAGACAGGGGCTGTTTTTGCCCACCCCTGCAAGATCGGCCGGCGTGGCGTGCCGAACCATTTTGACGACCGTATCCACCCGCGGAATCCCCAACTGTGTCAGCCATTCGGTCAGCCCGCTCTCGCCTGGCGTGTCGATGCGTACGAACACGCCTTCGTTGAGCGCCAGCCAGTGGCTGATCAACGCCTTGGCGCGGCTCGAATCCTCCGACGCCGGCGCGACCACGGGTCCAATCGCAAAGCCTTTGCCGAAGCGGCGAAACAGCGCGAAGCCGACCAGTTCGCCGTCGCGATCGAGGGCGATGCCGTCGGCGGTATTCAGCAGTGCGGGTAAGACGTCGCCCCGGTCGAGGCCGCTTGCCTGCGACGCCAGTTCGACCAGCCGCGCCGTATCGCTCGAGCCGAGCGGGCGCAGGCGCTCCCCCGGCGGCAAGGAAACCAGCGGCGGCTGGAATGCCGCGCCCTGATGCTGGTCGAGCGTGCCGACCGCGCGAAAGCCGAGCTTCTCGTACAAAGGCTGGCCCGCCGGTGTAGCGTGCAGAAACGTGATCCGGCCGCCGAGTTCCTCCAGCACCAGTTCCATCAGCTTTCTGCCGATGCCGCGCCCTTGCTGTTCGGGGGACACGATCACCATGCCGAGCGAGGCCCGGTCGGCGCCGTATTTCCAGCACAAGGCCGTGCCGATCACGCCGTTCGCGTCTTCCGCGACGAAACCCACGCCCAGTTGCGCGACGAAACGCCAGTCGTCCGCACGATGCGGCCATTTGAGCTCGACCGTCAGCGCGTGCGCGGCGGCAATGTGGTCCTGGGTGAAAGGTCGATAGGTAATCGAACTGGTATTCGAATCGGACACGCCGCACTCCCTGAATGGCTGAAAGCTTACGCCGCCACTTTGTCATCCGGCGCGTGGCGTGACTAGGACGATCTTTTTATCCGGGCCACTCATCAGGGCCGCATCGCGAATCAATGCAAAACGCCAGGTATGGGCACGCATTACAAGCGTGTTCTGCTGCGCGGGCATTTTTGTCGGCGACATATGCCGCGTCTACGGCTCTACGATTTTGTCATGGCGGCGGCGTTGTTCAGACACACCATAGACGCACCGCCCGGAACCCACAGCCAGTCACACAGGAAACTTTTCTCATGGACAGCTTCAATCCGGACGACGTCGCGATTCGCAGCGGACATTTCATCGGCGGCGAGTATGTGGAAGGCGGCGAGCCTCGCATCGAGGTGGTGCGCCCCTCGGACGGCGTGGCCTACGCTTCGCTGCCGCTCGCCGACGCCGAAATGGTGGATCGCGCGGTGCAGAACGCGTGGCGGGCATTCAGAACCAGCGCTTGGGCGCGCATGGCGCCGCGTGAGCGCGCGAAGATCCTGCGCCGTTTCGCCGAACTGGTCGAAGCCGATGCGTCGTATCTGGGCCGTCTGGAGGCACTCGGCTCGACCCGCCCGATTGCTCAGGCGATTGGCTGGGACGTGCCGTTCACCGCCGAAGGCATTCGCTTCTACGCTGAATTCGCCGACAAGCTGGGCGGCGACGTGGCGGCAACGGACCATGACCATCTCGGCATGACGATCGCCGAGCCATACGGCGTGATCGGTGCGATTGCGCCATGGAACTTCCCGCTGGTGATGGCTTCGTGGAAGATCGCGCCGGCTCTCGCCGCGGGTAACGCCGTGGTGCTGAAGCCCTCGGAGATGACGCCGTTCTCGGTGTTGCGGCTTGCCGAACTGGCTGTGCAGGCGGGCGTGCCGGCGGGCATCTTCAACGTGGTGCAAGGCGACGGCCGCGTCACCGGCGACGAACTGGTGCGTCATCCGAAGATCAGCAAGGTCACCTTCACCGGCTCCACGCGCACCGGCGCCGCAATCATGGCGGCCTGCGCGCAAAGCGGCACCAAGCCGGTCACGCTCGAACTCGGCGGCAAGAGTCCGCAGATCGTTTTCGCCGACGCCCCGCGTCTGGACGATGTAGCACGCCGGATCGCCGGCTCGATCACCGGCAATGCCGGCCAGGTGTGCGTGGCCGGTTCGCGGCTGCTGGTCGAGCGCAGTCTGGCGGAGCCGCTGGCCGAGCGCATCGGCAAGGTCTTCGCCGAGTTGAGACCCGGCGCGACGTGGGCCGCCGGCACCACCTTGTCGCCGATCATCTCCGCGCCACAGGCGGCGCGTATCGAAGGGATCGTTGGACGCACGCTGGAGGCCGGCGCAACGTTGCGTTACGGCGGCGTGCGGAGCGACGCTGGGGCGGGGGCGTTCTATGCCCCGACTTTGCTCGCGGACGTCACCGCCCATTCCGAAGCCGTGCGCGAAGAAGTCTTCGGCCCCGTGCTGACGTTGCAGACCTTCGACACCGAAGAAGAAGCGCTCGCGCTCGCCCAGCATCCCGACTACGGGCTTGCCGCCGGCGTGCATACCGCCGACCTCGGCCGGGCGCTGCGCTTCGTGCGTGGCCTCGAGGCGGGGACGGTCTGGGTCAACCGCTACGGCCGTACCTCCGACTTCATGATTCCCACCGGCGGCTACAAGCGCTCCGGTATCGGCAAGGACCTGGGCCGCCAGGCCTACGAGGCAAACCTGCGTTTCAAGAGCGTGCTGATCGACCTGCGGCCCTGACTGGACGGGGCTTCCAGCCCGCCCACCGCAGACTGTGCTGCGCGACGGCCTCAAAACGCATGGTTTGTGTCACCAGCCACGCTCGAATCAGGAACATCTGTGTTTTTGCACTGATTAAATCTTTAACAGGAATTAGCTTCTCTTTCGCCACTGAACTCGCTCCCGGGTTCACCACCACGACAGGACTGCACCATGATCGAATTCGAACCGAAATACATCACCTTCGACTGCTACGGCACGCTCACGAAATTCCGCATGGCCGACATGACTCGCGAAATGTTCGGTCACCTGCTGAACGCCGACGACCTGGAAAAGCTCGTGGCGTTCTACGCGGGCTATCGCCGCGACGAAGTGCTGGGTGCATGGAAGCCGTATCGCGACGTGGTGGTCAACGCGCTGCGCCGCGCCTGCAAGCGCATGAACGTCGCGTTCGATGAACAGGAAGCCGAGAAGATCTATCTCGCCGTGCCGACCTGGGGGCCGCATCCGGACGTGCCGGAAGGTGTCTCGCGTCTGGCGAAGAAGTACAAGCTGGTGATTCTCTCGAACGCGTCGAACAACCAGATCCAGAGCAACGTCGACAAGCTCGGCGCGCCGTTTCATGCGGTCTTCACGGCCGAGCAGGCGCAGTCGTACAAGCCGCGCATGCAGGGCTTCGAATACATGTTCGACCAGTTGAACTGCAATCCGGAAGACGTGCTGCATGTGTCGTCGAGCCTGCGCTACGACCTGATGACCGCGCACGACATGGGTATCAAGCACAAGGCCTTCGTCAAGCGCGGCCACGAACCGTCCACGCCGTACTACCAGTACTACGAAGTCAACGACATCCCGCATCTGGCCGCGGAACTCGGCCTGTAACGGTAAGCGTTGTTTGCGCGTTCACTGCCTCGCTCATTGCCCATCTCAAGGACAGACCGGATGAAGCTCGATTCCTATTGGCTCGACACCGCGCCGCCGCTGGTTTCGGCGAGTGAAGGTCCGGTCGCGGGCCAGACCGATGTCGTCGTGATCGGTGGCGGCTTCACCGGCTTGTCGGCGGCGCAGGCGTTGGGCAAACGCGGTGCCTCGGTGACGGTGCTCGACGCCGGGCGCATCGGTGGCGGCGCGTCGGGGCGCAACGGCGGCCAGGTCAATACCGGTGTCGCGCAGGACTTCGTCGCGCTGGTCGCACAACTGGGTGTGGAGCGGGCCAGCGCCTGCTACCGCGCGTTTTCGGATGCGGTCGATACGGTCGAGCGTCTGGTTCGCGAGGAAGGCATCGATTGCGACTACAGCGCGACCGGCAAGCTGAAGCTGGCGTCGAAACCACATCACCTCGCGCATCTGGAGAAGACGGCGGCGTTGATCCGGCGCGAAGTCGATACGGATATCGAACTAATCGGCCGTGAGCGGATTCACAGCGAAATCCAGTCGGACAGTTTTTATGGCGGGCTGCTGCAACGCCATGGCGGCCAGATGCATATGGGCAAGTTCACGGTTGGACTCGCCGAAGCCGCGGTTCGTCGTGGCGCGAAGCTTTATGAAAACGCGGCGGTCAGCGCGATTGCGAAGGACGGCAGCGGCTTCAAGGTCACCACCGCGCGTGGCGAAGTGCGCGCGAAGCAGGTGCTGATTGCCACCGGGCCGTCGCGGCATGGGCCATTCGGCTGGTATCGGCGACGGCTTGCGCCGGTGGGCTCGTTCATTGTCGTGACGGAGCCGCTGTCGCCGGCGTTGCTGACGCAGGTGTTTCCGAACCGCCGTGCTTATACGACCACGCGCCTGATGCATAACTACTTCCGCGTGACGCCGGATTCGCGCCTGCTGTTCGGCGGCCGGGCGCGCTTTACGGCGTCCGAGCGGCCGTCGGACGCGAAGAGCGGCAGGATCCTGCAGCAGGGGCTGGCCGCGATGTTCCCGATGCTGGCGAAAGCCCGCATCGACTACTGCTGGGGCGGACTCGTGGATATGACCGCCGACCGTCTGCCCCATGCCGGGCAGCACGACGGCATCTATTTCTCGCTGGGCTACAGCGGCCACGGCACGCAGATGTCGACGCATATGGGCCAGGTGATGGCCGACGTGATGGACGGCCACGAAGAGCGCAATCCCTGGCGCGAGCCGGATTGGCCGGCGATTCCAGGCCATACCGGCAAACCCTGGTTCCTGCCGCTGGTGGGGACGTACTACCGCATCAAAGACATTTTCTATTGATTCTTCCTTGTTGTACTTGCCACTAAAAAACCACGCAGCTATCCCTGTCACCCTCGCGGAGAAGTTCGATGAATAAGGAAACCTCGCAACATGACGCTCTTCAACTCGGCGCCGAGTTGGAGCGCTTGACGTCAAAAGGCACGTCGCGGCGCGGCGTGCTGCGCGCGATGGCGGCGGCCGGGATGATGTCGGTGACGGGCGCCGGCCTGTTGAGCGCGAGCGGTGCGGCCTTCGCGCAGGCGAAGCCGAAGCAGGGCGGCAAGATCCGGGTGGCGACGCAATCCGCTTCCGCCGCCGACACGCTCGATCCGGCCAAGGGCGCGCTCGGCACGGATTACGTGCGCGGCTTTATGTTCTACAACTGCCTGACCGAACTCGACTCGCATCTCGGCGCGAAGATGGCGCTTGCCACCTCGCTCGATACGAAGGACGCGACGGTGTGGGTCGTCAAGTTGCGCACGGGCGTGCAGTTCCACGACGGCAAGCCGTTCGGGCCGGCGGACGTCGTGTATTCGATCATGCGCCACAAGGACCCGGCGACCGCATCGAAAGCGAAAACACTTGCCGATCAGATCAAGGAAGTGAAGGCGAGCGGACCGAATGAAGTAACGATCACGCTCGAAGGCCCGAACGCCGACCTGCCGGTGATTCTCGCCACCTCGCATTTCCAGATCATCAAGGACGGCACCAAAGACTTCAAAACGGCGATCGGCACCGGTCCGTTCAAGGTCAAGGAATTCTCGCCGGGCGTGCGCACTGTCGGGGTGAAGAACGCGAATTACTGGAAGCCGGGCCTGCCGCACCTCGACGAAGTCGAACTGATCGGCATTGGCGACGAATCCGCGCGCGTCAACGCGCTGCTCTCCGGCGACGTGCAACTGATCAACTCGGTGAGCCCGCGTTCGACCGCACAGATCAAGAGTGCCGGTGGTTTCGGCGTGCTCGAAACGAAGACGGGCCAGTACACCGATCTGGTCGTGCGTGACGAAGGCGGCATCACCGGCAACGACGATTTTCGGCGAGGCATGATGTATCTGCAGGATCGCGAGCAGATGCGCCGGGCGATCTTCCAGGGTTACGGGACGATCGGCAACGATCAGCCGATCGATCCGACCAACAAGTACTACCTGGCCGGTTTGCCGCAGCGGGCGTTCGATCCGGACAAGGCGAAGTTCCATTTCCAGAAGGCCAAAGTCGGCAGCGCGCCGATCCAGATCTTTGCGTCGCCGGCGGCGGAAGGATCGGTTGAAATGGCGATGTTCCTGCAACAGGTGGCGCCGCAAGCCGGTCTGAATCTGCAGGTCTCGCGCGTGCCGGCCGACGGCTATTGGTCCAATCATTGGATGAAGCATCCGCTGGGTTTCGGCAATGTCAACGCGCGCCCCAGCGCCGATGTGATCTTCACGCAATTCTTCAAGTCGGACGCACCGTGGAACGAAGCGAACTGGAAGAGCCCGAAGTTCGACCAGATGCTGCTTGCGGCGCGCGGTGAACCGGACGACGCGAAGCGCAAGAAGATCTACGGCGATATGCAGGTGCTGGTGCATGAAACGGGTGGCGTCGGCATTCCGCTGTTCCAGAGCTCGATCGATGCCTATACGTCGAAGCTCAAGGGTCTTGGCTCGATTCCGCTGGCCGGTCTGATGGGCTTCATGTTCGCGGAAAACGTCTGGCTGGAAGCCTGAAGCGGGTCCGTCCGGTTGGCCGTAACAAGTCACACCCGGCAACACAGGCAATACGTGCGCCGCTTTCCCGCGGCGTGCGGCTTCAACCTCGGATAGGAGGCGACTTTCGATGAAAGCACACGCGCAACGACTCATTGCCGCGCGCCTTGGCCTCGCACTGCTTACGCTGCTGCTGGTTTCGGCGGTCGTGTTCGCCATTACCGGGCTGCTTCCCGGCGATGCCGCCCAGCAGGCGCTCGGCCAGGCGGCGACCCCGGAAGCCGTCGCGGCCTTGCGGCATCAGTTCGGTCTCGATCAGCCGGCGCTGCAACGCTACTTCGAGTGGCTCATTCATGTGGTCAGCGGCAACTTCGGCACCTCGCTGTCGAACAATCTGCCGGTCAGTGAGCTGATCGCCACGCGCCTGCCGAATTCGCTGGTGCTGGCCGGTTTGACGGCGCTGGTCTCGGTGCCGCTCGCGCTGGTGATCGGTATTTCGTCGGCGATGTTTCGCGGCTCGCTGCTCGACCGCACGCTCAACGTGCTCACGCTCTCGACGGTGGCTGTGCCGGAATTTCTGATCGCCACGATTGCCGTATTGATCTTCGCCGTCAAGCTGCGCTGGCTGCCCGCGCTGTCGTATCTCTCGGAGGTGCATTCGTTTGGCGCGCTGCTGCGCATCTACGCGATGCCGGTGATGACCCTGTGCTGCGTGATCGTCGCGCAGATGTCACGGATGACGCGCGCCGCGGTGCTCGATCAGTTGAATTCGTCGTACGTGGAAATGGCGATTCTCAAGGGCGCGTCACCCGCGCGCGTGGTGCTGCGGCATGTGTTGCCCAACACCATCGGGCCGATTGCCAATGCAGTGGCGTTGAGCCTGTCTTATCTGTTCGGCGGCGTGGTGATCGTGGAGTCGATCTTCAACTATCCCGGCCTCGCGAGCCTGATGGTAGATGCCGTCACCAATCGCGACATGCCACTCGTGCAGGGCTGCGTGATGGTGTTCTGCGCGGCGTATCTCGCGTTGGTGCTGATCGCCGACCTGTGTCAAATCGTATCCAATCCGAGGCTGCGTCGATGATGAGCCAACCTACCAATCCCCACGTTCCTCATATTCCTCATGCGGGCACAGAGCTGTACGACGTCGGCGCCGACGAGCCCACGGCCGAGCCGCCGGTTGTCGAAGCGGCGGCACTGAAGCAGGGTGTGTTCAAACGGCTGGTGCACCGCTTCTCCGTGCTCGGCCTGATTGGCCTCGTGATGGTGGCGTTCTGGCTGATCGTCGCGTTTATCGGACCACTGGTCGCGCCGTATAAGGGCGGCGCGCTGACGTCGACGGAGATTTTCGGCAGCTATAGCGCGGCGTATCCGCTCGGCACCGACTATCTTGGCCGTGACATGCTGAGCCGGATTCTCTATGGTGCGCGCTATACGGTCGGCCTCGCGCTGGCCGCGGCGATACTCGCGAGTGTGATCGGCACGTTCTTCGGTTTGCTTGCCGCGGTATCGGGGCGCTGGGTCGACGAAATCCTGAGCCGCCTGTTCGACGCGCTGATTTCGATTCCGAGCAAGGTGCTCGCGCTCGTCGTGATCGCCGCGTTCGGCTCGTCGATCACGATGCTGACGACCGTTGCCGCGCTGGCCTATATCCCCGGTGCATTCCGCATTTCGCGCTCGCTCGCGGTGAACCTGATGGGTCTCGAATACGTTCAGGTGGCGAGAGCGCGCGGCGAAGGCATCTTCTATATCGCGCGGGTGGAAGTGCTGCCGAACATGATCTATCCGATGCTCACCGATTTCGGTTTGCGCTTCGTGTTCATCGTGCTGCTGCTGAGCGGACTGAGTTTTCTCGGCCTGGGTGTGCAGCCGCCGAATGCCGATTGGGGGTCGCTCGTGCGCGAGAACATCGGCGGTTTGTCCGAGGGCGCACCGGCCGTATTGATGCCGGCGGTCGCCATTGCGACGCTGACCATCGGCATGAATCTGCTGATCGACAACCTGCGGCGTCGCGGCCGTAGCCATGGAGGTGCGTGATGGCTGAGCTGGCCGAGCGGGACATGATTGAAGTAAGGGGACTGCGGGTCGTCGCGGGCGCGGCGCCTGGGCCTGTGACCGAGATCGTCAAGGGTGTCAGTTTTTCGGTGAAAAAGGGTGAGGTGCTGGCGCTGATCGGCGAGTCCGGTTCGGGCAAGACGACGATCGCGCTATCGCTGCTCGGCTATGCGCGGGCGGGATGTTCGATCAGCGGCGGCTCGGTACGCGTAGGCGACGTGGAGGTGCTGTCGCTCGATGCCAAAGGCCGTCGTGGACTGCGGGCGCGAACCGTGGCGTATGTCGCGCAGAGTGCGTCGGCGGGTTTCAATCCGTCGCGCACGATCATGGATCAGGTCACCGAGCCGGCCCTGCTGCATCACGTGATGTCCGCCGAAGCAGCGCGCGCGAAAGCGATCGAACTGTTTCGCGCGCTTGCGCTGCCGGCGCCGGAGACGATCGGCGAGCGTTATCCGCACCAGGTATCCGGCGGCCAGTTGCAGCGCTTGATGGCCGCAATGGCGTTGATCACCGATCCGGCTGTCGTCGTGTTCGACGAGCCGACCACCGCGCTCGACGTCACCACACAGATCGAGGTGCTCGCGGCTTTCAAGAAAGTGATTCGTGAACTCGGCACAACGGCGGTGTACGTGTCGCATGATCTGGCGGTGGTCGCGCAGATGGCGGACCGCATTGTCGTGCTGAATGGCGGCGCGGTGAAGGAGAACGGCGCGGTCGCGCAAGTGCTTGACGCACCCGTGGATGCGTACACGCGTCAATTGCTCGCCGCCACGCGGCGTCCTGAAGTGGAGCTGGCAACGCCGCAAAACGGCAAGCATATCCCGCCGCTGCTCGAAATCCGCGGGCTCGCGGCGGGCTACGGAAGCATCGACCGGTTTGGTGCGCCGGCTGTGCGCGTGCTCGACGACGTCAGCCTGTCGATCCCGCGCGGCAGCACGCTCGGCGTGATCGGCGAATCTGGTTCCGGCAAGACGACGCTTGCGCGGGTGGTAGCAGGGTTGGTCGACCGCGCACGCGGTGAAGTGTTTTTCAACGGCACGCTGCTACCCGCACAACTATCGCGCCGCACGCCGGAGCAGTACCGGCAGATCCAGATCGTGTTCCAGAACGCCGACACCGCGCTGAATCCGAGCCATTCGATCGCCGACATTCTGGGCCGCCCGCTCGCGTTCTATCACCATCTGCGGGGGTCGGCCGCAAAAAAACGCATACTGGAATTGCTCGACCTGGTGAAGCTGCCCGCCTCGCTTGCCACGCGCACGCCTGCCGGACTGTCCGGTGGCCAGAAGCAGCGCGTGAATCTGGCGCGCGCGCTTGCCGCCGATCCCGCACTGATCCTCTGCGATGAAGTGACGTCCGCACTCGATACGGTGGTCGGCGCGGCGATTCTTGACCTGCTGGCCGAATTGCGCCGCGAACTCGGCGTGTCGTACATGTTCATCAGCCACGACATCTCGACGGTGCGCGCGGTTTGCGACGAAGTGATCGTGCTGTACGCAGGGCATCGCGTGGAAGCCGGGCAGCGCGACGTGCTCGCGGCGCCGCCGTATCACCCCTACACGGGCTTGCTGGTCGATTCGGTGCCCGCGCTGAAACCGGGCTGGCTCGATGCACGACGCGCGGTCGGTTGTGCCGCGTTGCCGCCGATGGGCGAGAGCGCCAATGTCCCCGAGTTGTGCTCGTTCCGCGCGCGCTGCCCGGTACGCATCGACGGGATGTGCAATGTCACGCCGCCGTCGCTGAAGAAACTGCCTTCGGGCGCGGAGATTCTTTGTCATCATCCGGCGGCAGAACTGAACCGCTTGCAGACCGTGGAGGCGACCCCGGCATGAGCGGACGATTTGTGCGGCTCGCGGAGACGGGCCGCAAGACCTTTCGGATTACCGTGGACGGTGTCGCTTGCGAGGCCGCCGAAGGCGATACGTTGATGGTCGCCTTGCTGACTGGCGTGAGCACCTTGCGCGACTCCGAATTCGGCGACGGCCGCCGTGCCGGTTTCTGTTTGATGGGCGCGTGCCAGGACTGCTGGGTCTGGACGGCGCAAGGCGACCGCGTACGGGCGTGCAGCACACCCGCGGCGCCTGGCATGGCGATCGTGACGAAACTGGCCGAAGCCGGGGAGGGTGTATGGCCCCGCGTGTAGTGATCGTCGGCGCCGGGCCGGCGGGCGTGCGCGCCGCGCAGGCGCTGGTCGAGGCGGGACTGCGGCCGACGCTCATCGATGAAGGCCGGCGTGACGGCGGCCAGATTTATCGGCGTCAACCGGAAGGGTTTTTGCGCAGCTACGAGACGTTGTACGGCACGGAGGCCGAGCGCGCCGCTTCGTTGCATCAGAGCTTCGATGCGCTGAAGCACAAGATCGATTATCTGCCGGAGACGCTGGTCTGGAATATCTCGCCGAGCGCCGTGCATCTGGCGAGCGGCACGCGCTACCAGACGCTTGGCTTCGATTCGCTGATCGTTTGCAGCGGCGCGACGGACCGGCTGATGCCGGTCAAGGGCTGGCACCAGGCCGGCACGTATAGCCTCGGCGGCGCGCAGGTTGCACTGAAGTCGCAGGGCTGTGCGATCGGTTCGCGCATCGTGATGATGGGCAGCGGTCCGCTGCTGTATCTGGTTGCCGCGCAATACGTCAAGGCGGGCGCGCAGGTGGCGGCGGTGCTCGATACGTCGACCTTCATGCAGCGGGTGGCCGCGCTGCCGCGTTTGCTGGCGATTCCGGCCGCGCTCAGGAAGGGCATTGCACTGACGCGTGTGCTGGCAAACGCGCAGGTACCGGTTTATCGCGGCGTGCAGCCGGTGGAAATCAAAGGGTCGGCGCAAGACGGCGTGAGCGGCGTTATGGTTGCATTGCCTGGCGGCAAGCCACTCGAGTTCGCGTGCGATGCGGTCGCGCTCGGTTATCACCTGCGTCCGGAGACACAGCTTGCGGACCTGGCGGGGTGCCGCTTTGTGTTCGACGACAACGCGCGGCAGTGGCTCCCGCAAATCGACGAAGACGGCCGCAGCAGCGTCAAAGGTATCTATCTGGCCGGCGACGGTGCAAGGGTGCGCGGCGCGGACGCCGCCGAGCGCTCGGGCCGCCTCGCGGCTTTGGCGGCGTTGCGCGATCACGGCATGCGGGTCGAAGGCGTCGAGCCGTTGCGCGCCGAACTCGCGCGTTTCACCCGCTTTGCGGCGGGCCTGCGGGAAGCCTTTCCATGGCCGGCGAAATTCGCCGCGTCTTTGCCGGATGAAACGATCGTCTGCCGCTGCGAAGCAATCACAGCCGGCGAACTGCGCCGCGTCGTGCATGCGACTGGCGCGCAGGAAGCCAATCGTGCGAAGGCCTTTTCGCGCGTCGGCATGGGGCGTTGTCAAGGGCGTTACTGCGGCCACGCGGGCGCGGAAATCATCGCGGCGGCGGCTGCGGTGCCCTTGTCCTCGGTGGGACGGCTGCGGGGTCAGGCACCCGTCAAACCACTGCCGGTGGCGCTTGCCGAAGAGGTGGGCGAATGAGCGCGGCAACAACTAACGAAGCCGATGTCATCGTGATCGGCGGCGGCATCATGGGCACGACCACGGCCTTCTTTCTGCGTCAGCGCAACCGTTCGGTGATCCTGCTCGAACGTGGACTCACGGGACAGCAGGCGAGCGGCGTGAACTTCGGCGGCATTCGCCGGCAGGGCCGCGCGTTGCCGCAACTCGAGATGGCGAACCGCGCGCTGCGTACCTGGCAACGTTCGAAGGAAATGCTGGGCGAGGACATCGAGTTTCTGGCGGTAGGCCACACGCGCGTGTGCTATCACCAGAAGGACGTGGAGAATTTCGATCAATATGCGCTCGACGCCCGCGCCCATGGTCTCGACCTCACCGTGCTGCACGGCGACGCCATGTTTCGCCGCTTTCCATTTCTCGGCCGCGAGGTGCTGGCGGCATCGATTTCACCACTCGACGGCCACGCCAATCCGCGTCTCGCCGCGCCTGCGTTTGGCCGTGCAGCCGCGCGGCTCGGCGCTCGGGTGATCGAGAACAGCGAGATCGTGCGGGTCGAAAAAGACGGCGAGCGGTTTCGCGTGGAGAGCGCACGCGGCGACGTGTATTGGGCCGCGCAACTCGTGATCTGTGCGGGCGCGTGGGCGAGCCGTCTCACCGAACAGTTCGGCGAACCCGTTCCGCTCGTCGCGAGTGGGCCGCAGATGGCGGTGACCGAGCCGGTGCCCTATGTGTTCAAGTCGTCGATGGGGGTGTTCACCTCGATCAAGGAAGAGAGCATCTATTTCCGCCAGATTCCGCGCGGCAACATTATTGTCGGCGGCGGTCCGGGAGGGCCTGCAGATGCCGTGACGTGCCGCGCCTCGGTCCTGCCGCGCAATACCGTGCGGCAAGTCGCGCAGTTGCGGCGGCTCGTGCCGGCAATGGCCCCGCTGCATGTGATTCGCGTGTGGAGCGGCGTGGAAAGCTATCTGCCCGACGGCGAGCCGGTAATCGGTCCGAGCAGCAAGGTCGACGGTCTTTACTACGCGTTCGGTTTTTGCGGCTCTGGCTTCCAGATCGGTCCGGGTGTTGGCGAGACGCTGGCCGAACTTGTCGATACGGGTAGCACGCCTATTCCACTCGACGTGTTTTCCGTCACCCGGTTCGCGAAAGAAACCGCGCTCCGCCCGAGCATCGCGACGTCATGAAACAGTCCATCAGCCTCAATGCTGCCCGCGCGTTTATCGAAGACCATTTCGACGAACCGGTGACGCTCGCGCAACTCGCCGCGCTGTCCGCGCTCAGTGTGTCGCGCTTCGCGACGGTGTTTCGTCAGCAGTACGGCTCTTCGCCGTATCGCTATCTGTGCGGGTTGCGGATTCAGAGGGCGCAGACTTTGTTGCTCGAGGGGGTGCCGGGATCGGTGGTGGCGACTGAGGTGGGGTTTTTCGATCAAAGCCACTTCGGCCGGCATTTCAAACGATGCTGCGGAATGACGCCCAGCATGTTCATCGCGCGCGCCGGGGCGAATGCGGTGAAACAGGGCGGCACGGGTCAGGTCACGGTGCCGCGTTCAACTTCCGCCATAACGTCGTCTTGCTGATGCCGAGGGCCTGGCAAACCGCATCGCGATCGCCGTCGCACGCAGCGAGCGCGGCGCGGATTTCGTCCGCTTCCACATGACGGCTGCGCTCGCGTAACGTCAGCGCGGTTTTCTTCGCGCGCGCGTGGGGTTGCGCAAAGATTTCAGGCGCGATGGTGCGCAGTACTTCGCGCGTTAAGACGGGTTTTGTTGCGCCGTTCGAGTTTGAGTCCGCATCCGTGTCGGCGTTCGTGTCGGCGTCCGCGTTTGCGTCCATATCGGCCAGTTCAACCGCAATCCGTTCGATCACGTTCTGCAACTCACGCACGTTGCCCGGCCACATGTAATGCTTCAGCGGCTCGCCTAGATGAGCGAGAACACGCCGCGCCGCGCCGGCATCGGGCAGCCGCGCTGTCAGCCTCGGTTCGCGCGACGCGGCCTGCAGCAACAGTTCCACCGCGAGCGGCAGCAGATCGCTGGGCCGCTCGCGCAGCGGCGGCAGGGCGATGCTCAGAATGTTGAGCCGGTAGTACAGGTCGGCGCGAAAGCTGCCTGCTTCAATGCTCTCGGTCAACGCGCGATGCGTTGCCGCGACGACCCGGATGTCCACTCGCGTCGGCTCCGTCGAGCCGAGCCGCACGACTTCGCGCTCCTGCAGCACACGGAGCAGACGACTCTGCAACGACAACGGCATTTCGGCGATTTCGTCGAGAAACAGCGTGCCGCGGTGTGCTACTTCGATCAACCCTGCCTTGCCGCCTTTGCGCGCGCCGGTGAACGCGCCTTCCTCATAGCCGAATAACTCGCTTTCAAGCAACGCTTCGGGAAACGCGCCGCAATTGATGGCGACGAAAGCGAAGTCGCGCCGCACGCTGAGCTGATGCATGCTCTGCGCGACCATCTCTTTGCCGGTGCCGCTTTCGCCAAGAATCAGCACGGTGGCGTCCGATCTGGCATAGCGCTGCACGAGCGCACGGACCCGTTCCATGGAATCCGATACGCCGACAATATCCGCAAGCTGGTAACGCGCGCTGAACTGCTGCACGCGCTGCCGCGCGCGCAAGGTGCGGTCGAGTTTTTCGACCGCGCGTGACTCCTGAAACGTCAACACGGTGCCTGGCGCCGAGTTGCTGCTCGCCAGCGGCCCGCGGTGCACGACGTAACTCGCGCCGCGCACCGTGCAGAATGCGTCGCCGTCCGAATCCGGCAAGCTGCCGGCGAGATCGGGCGCGAGGTCGAGCAGCGCACGGCCCACAGCCTGTGCCGCGTCGATGGCCAGCACGTCGGCCAGCCGCCGGTTCATCGCTTCGACGCGCCCTTGCGCGTCGAGCGCCACCACGCCGTCGCGCAGATGCTGCAGCAGATTGTCGAGCCGCTGACGGCGCACCGTTTCGCGGCGGGTGGCCTGCGCGACTTCGAGTGCGGTGTCGAACGCGGCACGTATCGACGCGCGTGAGTACAGAAACACCGCGCTCATGCCGGCGCTCGCCGCGAGATCGGCGATGAGCCCTGGGCCGACCACGGCGTCGATGCCGCGGTCGCGCAGATCGAGAACGACACTCTCCGCGTCCTGCGCCGATTGATACGACGCCAATGTCACGTCGATACCGTACGCGGCAATGAAGCGCCGCACTTCGTCTGGCGTGTCGCCGTGCGTGACGAGCGCGACCTTCGCGCCGTCGCGCCGCGCTCGCGTGAGCGCGTGCATGACGTCGAAACCCGTCGGACCGATCAGCACGACCGGGACGCTAACGCGTGTCTTCAGATACGCACCGTTGGAGCCGCCGGCAATCACGACGTCGGGGCGGCCGGCGCCGACCGCATCGATCTCGTGCACGGCGTCTTCGAAGCCGCGCGCGACGATGCGCAGATCGGCGCGTTCGACGTATTCCCCGGCGATGTCGAAGAACAGATCGCGCAGCCGGCTGATACTGACGGCCCAGATGCGGGGGCGCTGCGTGGGGTCGAAGGGCGGTGTGCTCACGGCGGAAGGCTCGATGTCGGGGATAGGCGCAGAGGATCGGAAGTCCGCCTATTATGCACCTGTTGCTTTCGAATTTGAAATCAACGATTTCACTTATGAAATGTTGTGGTGGGGCTGCCAGGTGACGATTTTTTGTTAAATCAGGCACTTAGCGGCTGGGGCCGCGCATGGCCCATTCTTTGCGTTATTGGCTTCCGTTTTCACCGGTCACCGCATTGAAACCCCGTAAGACAAGCTCGGCGCGCTAATTGCCGCACGAACGCAACCCCCGCAGTTGGAGACGAAATTATGAGTGAAGCCGATAACAGCACGCCGAACGCAGGCGCCTTCAAACCGAAGAAATCGGTCGCGCTGTCCGGCGTGACGGCCGGCAATACGGCGCTGTGCACGGTCGGCAAGACCGGCAACGATCTGCACTACCGTGGCTACGATATTCTCGACATCGCCGGTGCGTGCGAATTCGAAGAGATCGCCTATCTGCTGGTCCACGAAAAGCTGCCGACGCAAGCCGAACTGACCGCCTACAAAACGAAGCTCAAGGCGCTGCGCGGCCTGCCCGCGAACGTCAAGGCCGCGCTCGAATGGATTCCGGCCGCCGCGCACCCGATGGACGTGATGCGCACCGGCGTCTCGGTGCTCGGCACCGTGCTGCCCGAGAAAGACGACCACAGCCTGCCCGGCGCGCGCGACATCGCCGACAAGCTGATGGCCTCGCTCGGCTCGATGCTGCTGTACTGGTACCACTACTCGCACAACGGCAAGCGCATCGAGGTCGAAACCGACGACGACTCGATCGGCGGCCACTTCCTGCACCTGCTGCACGGCGTGGAACCGTCGAAGGAGTGGGTCGACGCGATGCACGTGTCGCTGAACCTGTATGCCGAGCATGAATTCAACGCGTCGACCTTCACCGGCCGCGTGATCGCGGGCACGGGATCGGACATCTACTCGGCAATCACCGGCGCGATCGGCGCGCTGCGTGGACCGAAGCACGGCGGCGCGAACGAAGTCGCGTTCGAGATCCAGTCGCGCTACCAGACGCCGGATGAGGCTGAAGCCGACATCCGCAGACGCGTAGAAAACAAGGAAGTGGTGATCGGTTTCGGCCACCCGGTGTACACGATCTCCGATCCGCGCAACAAGGTCATCAAGGACGTTGCGAAGAAGCTCTCGAAGGAAGCAGGCAACCTGAAGCTGTTCAACATCGCCGAGCGGCTTGAAACGGTGATGGCGGAGGTGAAGAAGATGTTCCCGAATCTGGACTGGTTCAGCGCGGTGTCGTATCACATGATGGGCGTGCCGACGGCGATGTTTACGCCACTGTTCGTGATCGCCCGCACGGCAGGCTGGAGCGCGCACATTATCGAGCAACGGATCGACAACAAGATCATCCGGCCGAGCGCGAATTACACCGGGCCTGACGACCTGCCGTTTGTGCCGCTCGCCAAGCGCGTTTAAGGGTATGAGCTTGCTAGCTATATAAGCGTAAAGCCGTAAGCGTTTCTCCTCCATTGCGCCTCTTGAGCGCGGCGCAATGAAGTTGGGCCTTGGCTCGCTGGAACCCCGAGCCAAGGCTGTTTTTTTTTGCAGCGCATCAATGCAATACGCGGCAAGTCAGCGCGCCACCGCAAGCTAAACTACGCAGACTGTCCGAATGTTCGATTGACGCGCCAGCGTTGCGCCGTTTGAAAGAGGGGTAGCGGATCGTGAAGTACGGCTGCCGCCATTGTCCCCGGATCATTATTGTTTTGTCCCCTACGCCATGAATACTGCCAACCGCAAACGCCTTCCCGGCACCCAGCTGGATTTCTTCGACACGCGTGCCGCCGTCGACGCGATCGAACCCGGCGCTTATGACAAGCTGCCGTACACCTCGCGCGTGCTGGCCGAAAACCTCGTGCGCCGCTGCGATCCGGTGACGCTCGTCGCGTCGCTCAAACAGATCGTCGAACGCAAGCGCGAACTGGATTTTCCGTGGTTCCCGGCGCGCGTGGTGTGCCATGACATTCTCGGCCAGACCGCGCTAGTCGATCTCGCCGGTCTGCGCGACGCAATCGCGGCGCAAGGCGGCGATCCGGCGATGGTCAACCCGGTCGTGCCGACGCAACTGGTGGTGGATCACTCGCTCGCCGTTGAATGCGGCGGTTTCGATCCGGATGCGTTCGCGAAGAACCGCGCGATTGAAGATCGCCGCAACGAAGACCGCTTCGATTTCATCAACTGGACCAAGCGCGCGTTCAAGAACGTCGACGTGATTCCGCCGGGCAACGGCATCCTGCATCAGATCAACCTCGAGCGCATGAGCCCGGTTGTGCAGGTGAAAGACGGTGTGGCCTTTCCCGATACGCTGGTCGGCACCGATTCGCATACGCCGATGGTGGATGCGCTCGGCGTGATCGCTATCGGCGTGGGCGGTCTCGAAGCGGAAAGCGTGATGCTCGGCCGCGCGTCGTATATGCGGCTGCCGGATATCGTCGGCGTGGAACTCACGGGCAAGCCGGCTGAGGGCATTACCGCGACCGACGTCGTGCTCTCGCTGACCGAATTCCTGCGCAAGGAGAAAGTGGTCGGCGCGTACCTCGAGTTCTACGGCGCGGGCACAGCCAACCTGACGCTCGGCGATCGCGCGACCATCGCCAATATGGCGCCCGAATTCGGCGCGACGGCGGCGATGTTCTACATCGACGAGCAGACCATCAAGTATCTCAAGCTCACCGGCCGCGACGACGAGCTCGTCAAGCTGGTCGAGACCTACGCGAAGGAAACCGGTCTGTGGGGCGATACGCTGAAGCACGCCGAGTACGAGCGTGTGCTGAAGTTCGATCTGTCTACCGTGGTGCGTACGCTGGCGGGTCCGTCGAACCCGCATCGCCGTTTGCCGGTTTCCGATCTGGCCGCGCGCGGTATCAGCGGCAAGGTGGAGAACGAACCGGGCTTGATGCCCGACGGCGCGGTGATCATCGCCGCGATCACGAGCTGCACCAACACCAACAACCCGCGCAACATGATCGCCGCCGGTTTGCTGGCGCGTAACGCCAATCGGCGCGGACTGACCCGCAAGCCGTGGGCGAAGACGTCGCTTGCGCCGGGGTCGAAGGCGGTTACGTTGTATCTGGAAGAGGCGGGTCTGTTGCCGGAACTGGAGCAACTGGGCTTCGGCGTGGTCGCGTATGCATGCACGTCGTGCAACGGCATGTCGGGTGCGCTGGACCCGGTGATCCAGAAGGAAATCGTCGATCGCGATCTGTATGCGACGGCGGTGTTGTCCGGTAACCGTAACTTCGACGGCCGTATCCATCCGTACGCGAAGCAGGCTTTCCTGGCTTCGCCGCCGCTGGTAGTGGCCTATGCGATTGCCGGTACGATCCGCTTCGATATCGAGAAGGATGTGCTGGGCGTCGACGCTGACGGTAATGCGATCCGGCTGAAGGACATCTGGCCGTCGGATGCGGAGATCGACGCGATCGTTGCTTCGAGCGTGAAGCCGGAGCAGTTCCGCAAAGTGTATGAGCCGATGTTCGCCGTTTCTGTCGATACCGGTGAGAAGGCCGATCCGCTGTATGACTGGCGTCCGATGAGCACATACATTCGCCGTCCGCCGTATTGGGAAGGCGCGCTTGCCGGTGAACGCACGCTCAAGGGCATGCGTCCGCTGGCGGTGCTGGGCGACAACATCACGACCGACCACCTGTCGCCTTCGAACGCGATTCTGGCGAACAGCGCGTCCGGTGAGTACCTCGCCAAAATGGGCTTGCCGGAAGAGGATTTCAATTCATATGCCACTCACCGTGGCGATCACCTGACCGCACAGCGTGCCACCTTCGCGAACCCGACGCTCAAGAACGAGATGGTGCTGGAGGACGGCAACGTGAAGGCCGGTTCGCTGGCGCGCATCGAGCCTGAGGGCAAGGTCACGCGCATGTGGGAAGCGATCGAAACCTACATGGAGCGCAAGCAGCCGCTGATCGTGATTGCCGGGGCCGACTACGGTCAGGGTTCGTCGCGTGACTGGGCGGCGAAGGGCGTGCGCCTCGCCGGTGCGGAAGCGATTGTTGCCGAAGGCTTCGAGCGGATTCACCGTACGAATCTGGTGGGCATGGGCGTGTTGCCGCTGGAATTCAAACCTGGTGTGAACCGTCTCACGCTTGCTATCGACGGCACCGAAACCTTCGACGTGATTGGCGAACGCAAACCGCGCGCCGACCTCACGCTGGTGATTCATCGCAAGAACGGTGAGCGTGTGGACGTGCCGGTGACGTGCCGGCTGGATACCGCGGAAGAGGTGTCGATCTACGAAGCCGGCGGCGTGCTGCAACGTTTCGCGCAGGACTTTCTTGAATCGACGAAGGCAGCGGCTTAAGGCTTTTGAGCTTCTCTCATCAGGACATTACTTTCATGGCTCACCAACCTCAGATCAAGATTCCGGCGACGTACATGCGCGGCGGTACCAGCAAAGGGGTGTTTTTTCGACTGCAGGATTTGCCGGAGGCCGCCCAGGTGCCGGGCGCCGCGCGCGACGCGCTGCTGATGCGTGTGATCGGCAGCCCCGACCCGTATGGCAAGCAGATCGACGGCATGGGCGGCGCGACGTCGAGCACGAGCAAGACGGTGATCATCGCGAAGAGCAGCAAGCCGGATCATGACGTGGATTATCTGTTCGGGCAGGTTTCCATCGACAAGGCTTTCGTCGACTGGAGCGGCAATTGCGGCAATCTTTCCGCGGCGGTGGGGCCGTTTGCGATTAGCGCGGGTCTCGTCGATGCGAGCAGAATTCCGCATAACGGTGTGGCGGTTGTGCGCATCTGGCAGGCGAATATCGGCAAGACGATCATTGGGCATGTGCCGATTACCGACGGCGCCGTGCAGGAAACGGGCGACTTTGAACTCGACGGCGTGACGTTTCCGGCGGCCGAAGTTCAGCTCGAGTTCATGGACCCGGCCGCCGAAGAAGAGGGCGCCGGCGGCGCGATGTTCCCCACGGGGAATCTGGTCGACGACCTCGACGTGCCGGGTGTCGGCACGCTGAAGGCGACGATGATCAATGCCGGCATCCCGACCATTTTCGTGAACGCGGACGCGATCGGTTATAAGGGCACCGAACTACAGGATGCGATCAATAGCGACGACAAGGCACTGGCGATGTTCGAAACCATTCGCGCGCATGGCGCAGTGCGCATGGGCCTGATCAAGAGCATCGATGAGATCGCCACGCGCCAGCACACGCCGAAGATTGCCTTTGTCGCCAAGCCGGCCGACTACGTTGCTTCCAGCGGCAAGCGGGTCGCCGCGAGCGATGTCGATCTGCTGGTCCGTGCGATGTCGATGGGTAAGCTGCATCACGCGATGATGGGCACGGCCGCTGTTGCGATCGGCACGGCCGCGGCGATCTCCGGGACCCTGGTGAACCTCGCGGCGGGTGGCGGCGCGCGCGATGCGGTGCGTTTCGGGCATCCGTCGGGGACTTTGCGCGTGGGGGCCGAGGCTCGCGAGGAAGGCGGCGAGTGGACGGTCACCAAGGCGATTATGAGCCGCAGTGCGCGGGTCTTGATGGAGGGCTGGGTGAGGGTGCCGGGGGAGTGAAATAACGGCTGTCAGCCCGGCACTCCTGCAACTCAGTACCTATACCGCTGATAGACCTGGCCGGAGGGGCCGCGCCAGGCTATCAGACCAGCACACCACCGCCGTCCACGACGACGGTTTGCCCGGTGGCATAGCGATTGGTCATCAGATAGACGTAAGTTTGCGCGAGGTCCTGCGCCTCGCCGATACGGCCCACTGGCAGCGCAGCGCCACTCGCGGCGTAGAGTGCCTCGCGCTCAGTCGCGGACATGCCGGCCCACAGCGGCGTGCGCACTAAACCGGGACTCACCAGGTTGACGCGGATCGGCGCCAACTCCACCGCGAGGGCTCGCGTGAGACCCTCCATCGCGCTGCAGACCCCGGCCAGCGCGACCCAACCCTTTTTTGGCCGCAGGCTGGCGATACCGCTGGTCAACACCACCGAGCCGCCTGGGCGCAGATACGGCGCCGCATGTTTAACGGCCGCGATCGCGCCGAAGACTCGCACTTCGAAAACCTGGCGCACTGTATCGAGGTTCATGTCGGCGAGTGCTCCGATTTGCAACGCATCCCCCGCGCTGTAGACCAGGTGGTCGAACGCGCCGACTTGTTCGAACAACCCGCGTACAGCGGATTCTTTACTCAGATCGACGGTGTATCCATTGGCCCGCTCGCCGAGTCCGGCGATGGCCTCGGTGACACGCTCGCTGCGCGATGAAACCACCGTCACCGAGGCGCCGGCAGCCAGCGCGGCATGGGCCGTGGCAAGGCCGATTCCTGATGTGCCGCCCAGCAGGACGACGTGTTGATGCTGAAGGTTCGTGCTTGCAATAGTCATGGCGAGTCCTCGCGGTGGGATGTGAATGAAGCCAGGACCCGAGTATTATTCTTTAGCCTGACTTGATAAACTCACTATTTCTTCGAGCACTCCTTAGTCGGACTTGTGAATGGATCGATTCAGCAGCATGGCGATATTTGCCCGCGTGGTCGAACGCGGCAGCTTCACCGCTGCGGCTGAAGGCAGCGGTATGACGCCCACCATGGTCGGCAACCATATTCGCGAGTTGGAGCGGCGCCTTGAAGGCCGCTTGCTGAATCGCACCACGCGGCGTCAAAGCCTGACTGAACTCGGCAGGCGCTATCACGCACGATGCGTCGAAATTCTGGCGTTGGTGGACTCCGCCGAGCTGGACGCGCGAGAGATGCAGAGCAGTCCGCGCGGCCGGTTGCGGGTGAGTTGTCCGGTTATCTATGGCACGCGTGTGCTCGTGCCGGCCCTTGCCGCGTACCTCGACCGTTATCCCGAGGTGCAGTTCGAGTTGTCGCTTAGCGACCGCTTCGTGGATCTGGCGGAAGAAGGTTTCGACGCCGCCATTCGTGCGGGTGTGCTGCCGGACTCGGGCCTGATCGCGCGGCCGTTGGCGCAGTCGCCGCGGATTGCCTGCGCGTCGCCGGCCTATCTGGCGCGCCATGGGCACCCGCAGGCGCCCGCCGATCTGGCGCAGCACAATTGCCTCGCGTTTATGGTTGCCACGGGCCCTGAACGCGAGTGGCGCTTTCCACGTCCCGATGGCAATGGTGAGGAGCGCATCACGGTGCGTGGCCGTCTCGACGTCAACGGCGGTCTCGCGCTCCGTGAGGCCGCGCTCGCGGGACTGGGGATCATTCTTCAACCGCAGATGATGCTGCAGGAAGATCTGGATGCGGGCCGGCTCGTTCGCCTCTTTCCTGACTGGCCCGCACCGACCTGGCCCCTGCAAGTCGTGCATCTGCCCGATGCACATATGCCGCCGAAGCTGGCGAGTTTCATCGCTTTTCTGCAGGAGACGTTGGGGGAGCGCGGCGAGCCGACTCCCCCCACGAACCGATACGCTGCTACTGGGCGCGATTCGCCTCGATCACGGTCAACGCCGTCATATTGACGATTCTTCGGACCGTAGAGCTGGACGTGAGAATGTTCACCGGAGCGTTGACGCCCAGCAGAAACGGGCCGACTGCCACGTTGCTGCCCGCGCCGGTCTTGAGCAGGTTGTAGGCAATGTTGCCCGCATCCACGTTGGGGCAGACCAGCAGATTGGCGGCGCCTTTGAGCGGCGAGGTCGGCAGTATCCGCGAGCGCAATACTTCGTCGAGCGCGCAGTCGCCGTGCATCTCGCCGTCGACTTCGAGCTCCGGAGCCTGCTCCCTCACGATCTCCAGCGCCCGGCGCATTTTCACGCCCGACGCCGCGCCGCCCGCACCGAAGTTCGAGCGCGACAGCAACGCCGCCTTGGGGGTGAGATTCAACCATTCCATCTGTTTGGCCGCGCTAATCGTAAATTCGGCAATCTGCTCGGCGTTCGGATCGTCGTTGATGTGGGTATCCACCAGCGCTACCGTACGCTGATCCAGCAGCAGAATGTTCATGGCCGCGTAGGTGTGCGCGCCGCGCTTCTTGCCGATCACCTGATCGACAAAGCGCAGATGGTCGTGATACGCGCCAACCGTGCCGCAGATCATGCCGTCCGCGTCCCCGAGCCGCACCATCATCGCGCCGATCAAGGTCAGGCGGCGCCGCATTTCGACACGCGCCATCTCTTTGGTGATGCCGTCGCGGCACATCAATTCCCAATACGTTGTCCAGTACTGGGGGAAACGTTCGTCGTATTCGGGGTTGGTCACCTCGACGTCCTGCCCGAGTCGCAGGCGCAAACCGAATCGCTCGATGCGTGCCAGCAGTACTTCCGGGCGCCCCACCAGAATCGGCCGCGCCAGCTTCTCGTCGACGATGACCTGGACGGCGCGCAGCACGCGTTCGTCTTCGCCCTCCGTGAAGACGATGCGCGCGTTGCCGCCCTCGCGCACGAGGCGTCTCGCGGTCGAGAACAGCGGCTTCATGAAGGCGCCGGAGTGGTAGACGAATTGCTGCAACTGTTCGACATAGGCAGCGAGGTCCGGCAGCGGACGTGTCGCCACACCACCTTCCATCGCCGCCTTTGCAACCGCCGGTGCAATCCGCACGATCAGGCGTGGATCGAATGGCTTGGGAATCAGATACTGCGGACCGAATGCCACGTCATAGGCACCGTAGGCGGCGGCGACAACTTCGTTCTGTTCCTCTTGCGCGAGACCGGCGATGGCGTGCACGGCCGCAATTTCCATTTCGCGCGTGATGGTCGTAGCGCCGACGTCCAACGCGCCGCGAAAGATGTAGGGAAAACACAGGACGTTGTTGACCTGGTTCGGATAGTCCGAGCGGCCTGTCGCGATGACGACATCGTCGCGCGTTGCATGGGCAAGCTCAGGAAAGATTTCCGGCGTTGGATTGGCCAGCGCGAGAATAAGCGGGCGCGGACCCATCGTCTTCAGCATCTCCGCGCTCAGAATGCCGCCCACCGAGAGCCCGAGGAAGACATCCGCCCCCTGGATTACTTCGGCAAGCGTGCGCGCGCTGGTTTCCTGCGCGAAACGCATCTTGTCCGGATCCATCAGCGCGGTACGTCCTCGATACACGACACCTTCAATATCGGTTGCCCATATATTTTCGACCGGCAGGCCCAGGTCGACCAGCAGGTCCAGACACGCCAGTGCCGCCGCGCCCGCGCCGGAAGTCACCACCTTGACCTCCGAAATGGCCTTGCCCACCACCTTCAGACCGTTGATAAACGCGGCGGATACCGTGATGGCGGTGCCATGCTGATCGTCGTGGAAGACGGGAATCTTCATGCGTTCGCGCAGCTTGCGCTCGACGATGAAGCACTCCGGCGCCTTGATGTCTTCGAGATTGATGCCGCCGAAGGTGGGTTCCAGCCCGGCGATGATGTCGACCAGCTTATCCGGATCGGTCTCGTTGATCTCGATGTCGAACACGTCGATGCCGGCAAACTTCTTGAACAGCACGCCTTTGCCTTCCATCACGGGCTTCGAAGCCAGGGCGCCGATGTTCCCAAGGCCCAGCACCGCCGTGCCGTTGGTAATCACGCCGACGAGGTTGCCGCGGCTTGTGAAGCGATGTGCCTGCAGCGGGTCCGCCGCGATGGCTTCGCAGACGCTGGCCACGCCTGGCGTGTAGGCAAGCGCCAGATCGCGCTGGGTCACGAGCGGTTTGCTTGCCACTACGGAGATCTTTCCGGGTGTCGGAAACTCGTGGTAGTCGAACGCGGCTTGCTGGTCGGTCTCTGTCTGCTTCATTGTGTTCTCGCCTGGGTGAGGGCGCCGGGCGTGTCCCGGCGCGATCCGTTGAGGCGATTCTAGAGATCTGCCATAACCAGATGATTTTGTTTTAATATCGACCCATCATTTTTTTGTGATGGGTGCGTTGACCGTCAATGACATTTGAGTCGAACGACATAGTCAGGCGGCTGAGCGCGCGTCTGAAGATGCGGCACCTCGTGCTGTTGCTGCAAATCCAGCAGCACGGCTCGCTGACGCGCGTCGCGGAACATATGGCCAGCAGTCAGCCCGCCGTAACCAACGCCTTGGCCGAACTGGAAAGCATGTTCGGCACGCCGCTTTTCGAGCGCTCGTCGCGCGGCATGCTGCCCACCGCGCTCGGTTCGGTTGTGCTCGAACGGGCCCGGGCGATGATCAACGATCTCGATCATCTTGCCCGCGACATGAAGGCCGTTGCGTCGGGGCATGCGGCGCACCTGCACATCGGCGTAATTCCGTTTATTTCCGGCCAGATGCTGTCGGCAGCGCTAAAGCGGCTGCAATCCGGCATGGAGCGGCGCTTGACCGTGACCATCCACGAAGGCACCAGCGATCAATTGTTGCCGCAGTTGCAGGACCATACGGTAGACATTGTGATCGGACGGGCGGCGGCATCCGTCGACCTGAAACAGGCGAGCTTTGAAGTCCTGTTCCGGCAGCAACCCCGTCTGATCGCGAACCGGCGTCTCGCGGCCAAACTCGCGCGCACAAAGCTCGACTGGAGCCGGCTGCTGACGCTGGACTGGATTCTTGGCGCCCCTCATACGCCGATGAGAGAGCAGGTCGCCGACCTGTTTCTCGCGGCGGGCACTGCGCCTCCGGTGCCTGTGGTGGAGAGTTACTCATCCAAACTCATTGGTGAAATGATTGCCTCGAGCGAAGAGGCGGTGTCGATCGTGCCTTCGGATATCGCCGAGGAACTGGTTCGTTTTGCGGGTGTAGCAATCGTGCCTTACTCGTTCGAATGGACGCTTCCGCCCATCGCGCTGTTCACCCGTTCAGAGGGTTCACACTCGGCGGCGCAGAATCTGTTCGTCGAATCGTTGCGCCAGATATGCAAGGAGACGTACGCTGAAACCCGAGCTTAGGAGCGGCGTGGGTTTCTATTTGTACGGCCGGGATTAGGTGGATCTGCGCTTGCGCGGACGTAGCGAACGGGCTGACGCCCGTTGTGCCCCCAGCATAAAAAACTGAAGGATCACGCAATTGAATTTAAAAGCTATATCCGGGCAACGACGTCAATTTTTGCGTCATGCGGGTACCACGCTCGCGCTGGCCTCCACCGCCACGCTTGCCGGCTGCGCCCGGCAGGCCATGGTGCCGAATGCAAAACCCACGGTTCTGCCGCGAGCCGCGCGGCTGGAATCGGGTGTCGCGGAGCTGGCGCCGGTTAGGGCGCAGGTGGATCGAATCACCGGCATATACGTATGCACCCGTCCTTTCCGCGCGGCAGGACCGCGACTCGAACTGGAAAAGCTGGGCGACAAGGCCATCGTGCACAACTACGGACACGGCGGTAGCGGCTGGTCGTTGTCCTGGGGTTCAAGCACGCTTGCCGTGCGTATGGCGCAGGCTACCGGCGTGCGCGAGCTCGGCATAATCGGCTGCGGCGCGCTGGGCCTCACTTCGGCCCTGCTGGCGCAGCGTGCCGGCATGGCGGTGCGCATCTATGCCAAAGCCTTGCCGCCCGATGTGTTCTCGATGCGCGCCAGCGGCCTGTGGACGCCGGACTCGCGCATCTGCGACGCACAGCATGCCGAGGATTTTGGCGATCGCTGGGAATCCATGGCACGCACCTCGTATGGCATGTACCAGAGCTTGCTGGGGCTGCCCGGCGATCCGATTGAATGGATCGATGGCTATCACCTGCTCGACACCCCCGCGGGCCAGCAAAACGATACGGTTTCCGATGAACCGGAATACGGCGATTTGAGCAGCCGCATCAGAGATCTCAGGCCGCAGTCCGTGACCTTGCCCGTGGGCAGCACGCCATTCCCGCAAGCGTCGCGGCGTTTCACCACCATGATGTTCAACATCACCAGCTATACGCGCATGCTGATGTCCGACTTTCAACTGGCCGGTGGAAAAATCGTGGTGCGCGAATTCACTCATCCGCGTGAATTGCAGGCGCTGCCCGAGCGCACTTTGATCAATGCCACCGGCTACGGCGCCAGGGCTCTGTTCAGCGACGAGTCGATCATTCCCGTGCGCGGCCAGACCGCGCGTCTGATTCCGCAGGCCGAAGTGAATTACGCGCTCAGCACCAGCACCTTAAGCATGGTGCCGCGCCGTGACGGTTTGCTGGTTCAGGTGATCGGCGACACGGGCAATTTCAACAACAGCGACCTCACGCCCAATCGTGCGGCCTCCGAAGCCGCGGTGCGGCAGCTTGCCGAAGTCATGGCGACAATGCGCGGTACTTGACGATCAGCTTATGCCCGACCTCGACCTCGACCTCGACCTCGCCGTCAACGCGCCTTGCTCGCGCTGGAAGGTCTAGGCCTCGGGCTGATGGCAAACCACTTCGAGGTTGTGCCCGTCTGGACCAATGACAAAAGCCGCATAGTAGTTCGGGTGGTAGTGCGGGCGCGGACCAGGCGCGCCATTGTCTTTGCCACCCGCCTCCAGAGCCGCGCGATAGAAAGCGTCGACCTGCTGGCGATTTTCGGCCACAAACGCCAGGTGAAGATGCGCCGGTTTCTCTTCGGTCTGGTACAGGCACAATGAAGCCTTACCCGGTGGGCTGAGTTCGACACCGTAGGTTGGCGACCCCTCCGAGACAACAGCTACGCCGAGTGGTTCGAGCGCCTTGAGGAAGAACGCTTTGCTCGCGGCATAGTCGCTGACGCCGAATTTGACGTGGTCGAACATGAGTTCTCCAGAAGTGTATGAACCTGCGCGAGGTCTGACGTGGTTGAGAGATCACGGCGATGTTGCCACACGCAACCACAAGTGGCCACCGGTGGCGGTCGGTGGCATTCGGGGTATGGCATTCGATGGGATCAATCCGCGAGAGACGTTGGAAGCGACTGCCAGTAACTGGGTAAATCTGCCGGGAGTGGATTATCACAAAGATTCCTCGCGGCCGGTCGGCCTTTTCCAAAGCGGTCACCCGAACGATGAATTCAATCGATTGAGGGTTACTCACCCGGGAAATTTTTCGCCGACCTTGCCGACCGTGCAATCGCACGCATAAGACAACGCAGTGAGTCGAACGCGAGTGACCGCCGTCACCATAATCCGCCTGTCGATCGAGTATCTCGGCAAGAAACGGGGGGCGGGTGACTGCTTGCATCGATATTGTTGGTGCAGAGGGAAGCGATTGCGTTTCCCCTTCTCAACTACATCGATGAGGAATTCACCATGTCCAAGGAAGATGACAACAAGGCCGTTGTGGGTCGCTGGTTCACTGATTTCTGGGGCAAGACATGCAACATCGGCATCGTCGACGAACTTGCCGCCCCCGACATGCTTCTTCAATACTCGCTGCACGAACCACGCCGCGGCCGCGAGAACATCAAGGCCTTCATGACCGGTTTTCGCGAAGCTTTCCCGAACCTCAATTTCTGGGGCGCAGCCGATCTCATTGCCGAGGGAGACTATGTAGTGGGTCGCTGGGAGGGTGGCGGCACACACACCGGTCCGGCATTCGGCGATTTCCTTATTGGATCGTTGCCCGCTGCGACCGGCCGGAAAATGCACTTCACCGGCACGACCGTGCTACGTCTCAAAGACGGCAAGATAGTTGAGGAAATCGGGCTGGACGATGGCGTGACCGCGCTGCGACAGCTTGGACTCATCAACGCAGCGTGATCGACGGCGACTGGCTCAAGGGTTCGGCGGCAACACCAGCGGCCCGCAACCGGTGTCGGTGACGAAAGTCGCAAGCAGCCTCGCCGGGTGGGTCGGATCGGGATTCTCGGCGAACAGATGGAGCGCGCGCGGCGGTTCGAACCACGTTTGTCCGCTCACGTAGTCGAGGGGCGCGCCGCCCTCCAGTTGCGAGCGGATCGTCCCCTCCAATACGACGGCCGTCACCGAACCCGGGTGACGATGCGCCGGCGTAAAGCCGAGCGGTGGAAAGTCGACGATGGCCGTCGTTATCGACTTGCCCGGTGCGTCAGGCAGTGCTTCGCACGATAGAACCTTGACCGTCGAAGCAGGACGGCGCGTGGTGCGGGCATCCGGCGACACGCCAGACAGCAACGGTGCCGCGCCGCCCGCGCATAGATTCGCAATCCAGTCGATCGCTGAACGGGGCGCCGCCGGGCCGGCCATCAGCACGGACGCTACGATCGCGGCAAGCATCGTGGGCCTGCCCGACAGGTCCGGCAAAATGCGCGGGGTCATCAATGCTGCACCGATCGCCAGTCCGGCGACCACGCCAATTCACGCTTCGCCTTTGCGCTGCTGACTTCGGCGGCATCCTCCGCGATGTTGTACACGCCTGCCTTGCCCCGTTGAAGGGCAAGCATCGCCGCATACGCTGCGGCTTCAACGTGCAGCGGGCTCGACCCGGCCGCAGCATCGGCTCCGGTGCCAGGCCCGTAAATCTGCCCATACCTCAGGACTGTGCCAGTCAGCGATCTCGCCTCCAGCACATGTTGCTCGAGTGCGGCGACACCCCGCACGCTCGTACCGCGCGTACCTTGCGCGTCGATGTCGAGCGGGCAGCTTTCGTCGTAAGGCGTCGCGCCGGGCCGATATGCCCACGCAATGCTTTGCGCAATCATGCGGCTGCTGCCGGCCGAAACTGCGGCGGCGACCAGGTTTCGCGTTCCCTCGTCACGTATCCTGGCGTTGGCTGTCACCGCCTGAGCCATCCGGGCAGGGTCGAGGCCCGGGGGCAAGTCGGTCAATTGATGAATCACGGTTTGCGGCGCGATGTGAAGCAGCGCGTTGCGTAAGGCGAGTGCGTCGAATACATCGGCAACCACTGGCGTGGCACCTGCGTCCTCGAGTTTTTTAGCCCGCTCCACGCGCCGCGTGCTGCCGAACACCGTATAGCCGGCGGCAATCAGGAGCGGCACAAGCGCGGTGCCAATTGCGCCGCTTGCACCCGCTACAAAAACCCTATCTGCCATTTATCTTCTCCTCCTGTCTGCAATGGTGAATGTCTGCCACGGTATGGCGTGCTTTCGATAAAGACGACGATATGGCTTTTAATGGTCACAAAAAAGATCCATTATTACGAAATTGATTGAGCCAATCTGGAAAGAGTGACGATGCGCCGAGCCGAACAGATTGAACTTGCACTGGCGCCGCGACCGGCCGGTATGTCGCTGCAACGCTGGCTATATGACGAACTGCGCTCGGCGATCCTGACGGGCCGTCTGCTGCCGGGCGCGCGCTTGCCGTCGTCGCGCGATCTCGCCGTCCGATTCGGTTTGTCACGCGGAACGGTACTGGGCGTGTTTTCGCAACTCGACGCTGAAGGCTATCTGACGGGCGCCGTAGGACGAGGCAGTTTCGTCGCGCCGGAACTGCCCGAACTGTCCGGGCGGCATACCGATAGCGGCGATCGCTTGTCGAACAGGAAGCGCGACGGACGGTCGGTCGCTCGCGACCGCCATCGCGATACCGATGGCGGCGCTCAAGCGCGTGCCGTCGCGCTCTCGATCCGTGGCCGTCTGCTCGCGCGAAGCGCTTTTGATGTAAGCGGCCGCCCCGGTCCCGCCAGGGCTTTTCGTTCCAGTCAACCTGATCTCGATGCGTTCCCGTTCGAACTGTGGGCACGGCTGGCGGCAAGACGCGTACGCCGCACCCGGCGAGATCTGCTGGGCGACGGTGAAGCACAAGGATACCGGCCGCTGCGCGAGGCGATTGCCGGCTATGTGGGGATATCTCGTGGTATCCGGTGTACCGCCGGAAATGTCGTGATGCTAGGCAGTGTCCAGCAGGCCATCGATCTGGGCGCGCGTTTACTGCTCGATCCGGGCGACGCAGCGTGGATTGAAGATCCGGGCTATCAGGGCGCGCGTTTCGTGCTCGAAGCAGCGGGTGCGCGGGTTGTCGGCGTGCCTGTCGATGCCAGCGGTATCAATGTGGACTGGGCGCGGCAGCACGCCCCCGACGCACGTCTGGCCTATGTCACGGCCGGGCGGCAGGCGCCGTTGGGGCCGTCGCTCGCGCTCGAACGGCGGTTGTCGCTGCTCGAGTGGGCGCGGGATCGAGGCGCCGTTATCATCGAGGACGACTACGACAGCGAATACCGCTTCGAGGGCAATCCTCTGGCCGCAATGAAGAGTCTCGACGACGATGGACACGTGATCTACTGCGGCACCTTCAGCAAATTGCTGTTTCCCGCGCTGCGGACCGCGTACGCGATCTTGCCCGACCGCCTGGTCGATCCGTTCGTGGCCGCATTGTCGTTGACGGCGCGGCATGTTCCACTGGATCAGCAATCGGTCCTGCATGAATTCATCGCGGAAGGCCATTTTGGCCGGCATATCCGGCGCATGCGCATGCTGTACGGCGAACGCGCCGAAGCACTGAAGGTGGCCGCCGACCGGCATCTTTCCGGACTCCTGCATGTTCCGCGAATCATCGCGGGCCTCGATGCGCCGGCGTTTTTTCAACCCGGTACCGACGACGCCGACATGGCGCGCCGGGCGGCGCGCGCGGGCCTCGAGACGCGCCCGCTGTCGCTGTATGCGATCGACCGTCCGGCGCCGCCGGGGCTGGTGCTGGGCTTTGCGTCTGTCGACAGCAAAGCAATCGAGTCGGGGATTGTCGCTCTTGCGCGTGCGCTGGAGCGTTGACCGGCGATCCACCTGGCTGCATCGACCGATTTGCGGCATCGCGGCCGGCCAGATAGATCAGTGATATTTACCAATCGTGCCGGTTCGATCCTGCTGTGCGTCTTGCATGCCTTGCTCGATTCTGAAAATCGCTTACGATAGCCGCTGGCTTTACCCTTCAAGGGCGGCTACGCCAGGGTGCCCAATCCGGCGTATCTGATCTGATTGTTTTATTACCCGCGAATGGCTCTGTTCAAATTCGATCTGCCGGGAATTCGATGAGCGACACCATGCAAGCGCCGTTTTCCATCCTGTTCGTCGATGACGACGAGATGTCGCGCAACCACTTCGCCCGCGCGATCCGTGAGGACTACCACGTGCGTATCGCTCGAGGCGCAGACGAGGCGATGGCCGTACTGAGTGAGTACGCAGCGGAGATCGCCGTACTGGTGACCGATTTCCGCATGCCGGAGCGGCGTGGAGACGATCTGTTGCGTCAGGTAGCGCAGGAACATCCGCAAATCGTGCGGATCCTTGTGACCGCCTATGCGGACAAGGACATGCTGTTGCAGACGGTCAATACCGGTGACGTATTCCGCATTCTCGAAAAGCCGCTTCGGGTCGAAACGGTGCGCGAGGTCCTGCGGCAGGCCACCGCGCGCTACGCCGAGCGGGAAACGCGCCAGCAGCGCCTGTTGGCAATGGATGAGACGCTTGCTTTCCTCGCCCATGAACTGAATACGCCATTGGCAACGATCTCGCTCTTTGCGCGTGCTGTCGAAACCGACGTTGCCGAGCAATACGATCCGGAGCGTCAAAGGGCGATCGGCCAGGCGGCAACGTCAATGCAGAACAATGCGCAATACTGTCTGACGCTGATCTCATCTTTCTGGGCGGCCGTGCACCAGAACGGAGGCCAGCCGTTTGCGTCGGGCGCTGGAACGCGCAAGGTCAAGGCGACACAATTGATCGCAACCTTGCTCGATACCTATCCGTTTACCGCCTCGCAGGGTGACTGGATACAGGTCGACGTACAAGGGGATTTCGTCGTGCACTCAATGCCCAATTGCGTCGCACTCGTACTCTCTTCGCTGCTCTCCAACGCGTTGCGTGCGCTCGACGGTGCAACCGCGCCTTCGTTACGCTTCGAGGTCGTGGATGCCCCCGAACCGGAGATCCGCATTCGCGACAACGGTCCGGGGATTGCGCCGGAGATCAAGGCGCGTCTGTTGCAGGACCCCGTCACAACCTACGCGGGGTCTGGCGGCCACGGCATGGGCATGATTTTTTGCAACCGCATCATGCAATCTTTAGGTGGACGCCTCGGGATCGAATCCACCCTGGGTGCGGGTACGACGATAACGATGAGTTTTCCCCGTTTCAGAAGTTGAACACGCACCGCAGATACCGGGGAGCCACCCGACGGCTACACTCGGCCGCTATCCACCGCTTAGCACGTCCCGATGATCGCGACGTGCGTTCGCCGAAACGAAATACGTCTGCAGTGCGTCAGCAGTGCGTTCACCCAACATGCAAACCCATTCAAGCCAGTCAGGTTCTGAAGGCCATTCGCCTCCTACCACCCGCGGATAAATCTGCCTCGTGAACTGATACAGCGCCTTTGCCCCGATATTGCCGCTGATGCCAAGAAGGCGGTGCAATGCATCGTGTGTCGATTCGAGGTCACGAGCTGCCACACTGGCCGGGAGTCGCGCCACGAGCAAGCGAATCTGTTCAATGCCATTGAGGAACGACTGATCCAGCAAATCAAGCGTTACCAGCTCTTCGAGATGTTTCTCGTCAAGCAGACTGTCTTCCGCGATCGTTGCAGGTTTTCTGATCGGGCCAGCCGATGTTTGCGATAGATCCGCCTTCGCTGAAGCGTTCAACGCACGTTGCTGGGCAAACTGTCTGGCAAGCGACGCATACAGCGAACTGACCTGCACCGGTTTGATCATGACCTCGTTCATTCCTGCAGCGAGGCATGCCTGTACGGCGTCCATATCGGATTGACTGGTCAAGGCAATGATGGGGACGTTGACATATGAGTCGGCACGATTACGAATCAACGCAGTGACTTCCACACCGCCCATGCCAGGCATATTCAGATCCATCACGATGGCATCGATGGCGTCGTTCTCCTCCAGCCCGGCGAGCACCGCCTGCCCATGTTCGGCCTCGACGACGCTCGCGCCGCATCGCTCCAGATAGCCTTTGGCAACCAGCCTGCTGTAGGTGTCGTCGTCCGCTACCAGGATCGTCTTGCCGTCGAAGCCGTCGAATCTCTCGTTCAGATGATGCCGGCTGCCGTTTTCGAAGAGCGTCTGCAGAGTGTTGATCAATTCCACCACGCTGCAGGATTTGCTGATGAGTTCGTCCATGCCCGCTCGCCGTGCGAGGACGCGTGCCACATTGCTGGGCTCTACCGTGTAGGCCGCGATCAGAACATTCCAGTTAGGATCCTGACGGCCCGCGCGGATTTTTTCGCTGGTCGTGTAGCCGTCCAGACCCGGCATGTTGATGTCCATCAGCACGAGATCCCACAGCGTTGCCTGCCGAAGCATGCCCAGCGCCGTCTCGCCGTTTGCGGCCTCGCTCACGTTCGCGCCCAACTTCGATAGCGCGCGACGGATTCTCGCCCGTTGACCGGCATCGTCGTCGACGATGAGAATGCGTTTCCCGCTGAAAAATGGCGCGGCACGTTCAAAGATCCTGTGCTCGTGCTCCGCAACCTCGCTCTCCTGAACGGCCGGAAACTGCAGCGTGAATTGCGTAAATTTGCCGACTTCCGAGCGGCAACTGATCGTGCCGCCAAAAGCGCGCATCGCGCGCTGGCAGTAGGCCAGTCCCAATCCTGTGCCAGTCGAATTTCCCGCTGTACGGAAGGGCTCGAACAGATGCGGCAGAATGTCGGGCGAAATCCCCGGGCCGGTGTCGTGAACGATAACGGACTGCCGGTCGATCGTGAGTGTGAGCGTTGCCAATGGATGCGTGGCAATGTGATGAAGCGCGTTCTTGATCAGATTGAACAGGGTGAAAAGATAGACGGTTTCGTCGACCTTGAAAGTGAAATCTTCCAGCACCGCGAGTCTGACCTTGCTGCGTTCCTTTTCATCGCCGAAGCCGTATTCGTCCAGCGCTTTACGTGTGGTATTCGCCGCACTCAGATAGGCGCGGTAATCCGAGCGAATCGGTTTTGCGCTGACTTCGTCCAGTGTCATTGCGATAATGCGCAGGCCTCGCTCAATCGACAACTGGCCGTGAGCCACATGACGATAAAGCACGGCCGCCTGGTCGTGCGGCAACGCCGGCGACCGGTCGGATTCCGTCGTGGCGGGCAGCGCTTCTTCCACGCGATCCAGAACGTGTTTCAGCTGGCTGAGGGGATTACGCATTTCATGGGCGATCGAGCCCGCGAGGGCCTGCAAAGCCCGGTTTCGTTCGACAAAGATGCGTCCTTTGCTGATTGCATAGCTGAACGCCATGCTGCACAGAACGACAACGGGCAGCACGGCGAGATCCGACTGATTGGCCGCGCTCAGAACGATCGGAGCCGGTGAGGTGGCCACCGCGGCCAGCGTGCCGGAAAAAATACCGATGCCTATGCAGGCCATCAGCAAAAGCGGATTGTCGATACACAGGGCCATGATGAAAAGCATCATGACCTCGGTCATCATCCACATGGTGGAGAATGAATTTCTGATCGCGAGGAATGTACAAACAAACGGCAATACGTAGATCAGGCAGCAATGCCAGTAGATCAGCAGGGCGTTGTTAAAGCGCTTGGGCCAACGCGCCTGAAAGATCAACGGAATGCAGATGGCCGCCGCACTCAATCGAAGCCAGAGGTTGTCGTACGGCTGCGGCAGGACATAGGTCCAGACGACGTAGTAAATGGGGTGGCACAGGAGGCCGAGTATGCCTCCCCATCGAATTGCAAGCCGGCTTCGTTCCAGCAAATCCCGCATACTCTCGCGCGGCATCACCATCTGGCCTCCAATGACGTTCACGACCCTATCAGTTCATGTTTGCCACGACGTTGGCTATTCAGGGCGATCGTCGAACCATCTTTGCCGTGAAAAGGTCCGACCGAAAACCCGTACTTCTTCAGAAGACCGTGAGTATATGAAACAGACCACACAGGAGGGCTGCCGATGATGAAATCGGAAGCGATGCCTTCCTGCCAGGCCGCGTAGCCTTCGGCAAAACAGGTATAGCAATCGCGGGTGGTCGGCAGTCTGAACGGAAAGATGGTGTTGAGTCCGGCCGGGCCACGGGCGAAGCACTCAATATATAACGTGTGGGCGCGTGATGCGAGTTCAGCCTCGGTGCTTGCTGCCCGGGGGTGAGAATCGTCAATCCAGAACTGTGCCCGCTTGAGGTCGGAAGACGTGAGGTAGGGCACGCTGGTACTGCTGACGAGAATTGCACCATCGAACTGTGGCAATGGAGTGTCCTGACTGAATGTGTGCACCGAAACCCGGATGCGTCCCGACAGATCCGCGGCCATCAGTTCCTTGGCCTGCTCCGTCAGCAGGTTCACCTTGTCCGGCAAGTCGATCAGAACAAGCTCCTTCGGTGCATCTTTATAGAGCAGGTATTTAGCCGCGGTAATGCCGAGCCGCCCGGCAGCACCGAATAGCGCGAGCTTCGTCTTGCCGAATTCGAGCGCAAGTTCATTGCAGCAGTGGACGGCCCAGTCTTTCAGCATCGCTGCGGTGGCGGCATGTCCCGTGGTGATATGAGGCGGCTTTGTATGGCGGGGGAGTGCTCCGTAGTTGCAGGCATAGGGCGTGGAGGCGCCCATCGCCACCATGCTCAATCCCGCTTGTCTTGCCAGTTCCAGCGCGGGAAAAAATTGCGTCTCCCGAAATCGCTTGATACCGCGTGGACTCCCAAGCCACAACTCGAGAGGAACTGGACACGCAATATTGGCCCCTATGAGCTGGGAGTCCGAATAGATAGGCGATGCAATAAAAGGCTTCGCATTCCAAAGTTCCTCTTCGAATGACGCCTGTCGGTGTTTCACATTATGAAATGAAAATGAAAGCGTATCCCAGTCCGTCGCGTGAAATAAAAATCCGATGCCGCCTTGACCGGCGGGCAGGTTGTCCCGTATCTCCTCGGGATGAATGATGTGTTTGAGTGTCAAGGGCGCACTATTGGCGGGCAGGTTCAGCTTGGCCCGCTCATTGAAATGGGGTGAGATTTCCTTATGAAGAGACGTTCTCATTTGTTTTTCCTTAGGTTGAACTCACGCTGAATGGCCAGCGCAGCGTCGTAAGTCAGGATTGACCGACGATCCGTCAACTCTAGAGAAATCCGCTGCGGTGTGTCCGTCTGTTCGGTCGCATCGAGAAAGTTGCCTGAGCCTTCCGTGCATGCAATCGACGAATCGACGCTAAGCGAGCAACCGTCAACGAGTGGCGTGGAGCCTGATGGGTTTTCCAGTCTGCGAGGTCGGCACTGGATGGCAGCATCTTTGCTGCATTTCGCGATTTGCGATGATTTTTTGGCAGATAATCCGCCGTGGGGTATCCGTTCAAAATCCTGAAGAGGACGTTGCCATGAGAGTCATGCTCGGCTTGCTCGGTGTAGCTGCATTCGGCGCAGCGCTCGGTCCACTCGGCTGGCTGGTATGGCTTGCCCATACCCATGCGCTCACAACTATCCTGACCTATCAACTCGTGATTGCGGTGCTGGTCGCCTTATTGATAGGGGCGTGCTGTCTGGCGGCCAACTGCTCGTTGAATCGCCGCTCCCCCGTGCCCCCTGTCGCCCAGACTTTGCAGCGCAGGTAGGCAGCGAGCGGCGGGGAGCACGTCACCTGGCAAAACCCCGCAATCCGCGAATCATGCTCCCCGCCGGCCATTGCGACGGAACCTGTATTTCAGGTTGCATCACCACGGGATTGTTTCATTTTCCCAGCGCGTGAAGGTCCCTGTGGGGCTGTCCGGGCCCAGCAGCGCGACACGCACCGCTTCGCGAGCGCCTGCCTCGACAGGCTCTGTGCCGGCATATCCATTGAGATTCGTTCTGGTAAAGCCCGGGGAGACAGCATTGACCTTGATTCCGTCCGGCTCGAGTTCAATCGCCATGGCTACGGTCAAAGCGTTGAGAGCCGTCTTGGAGGCCGGATAGACGGGGCCGAAGATCGCACGGTAGGCGAAGGCCGGGTCCGAGTTCGCCGTCAACGAGCCAACGCCACTCGACACGTTGACGATGCGGGCACCGGGCGTCTCGCGCAAGACCGGCAGCATTGCCTGATAAACGGCGAGAACGCCGAACACATTGGTGTCCCACACCGCGCGCATTTCATCGAGCGACACATTGCTCGGGCGCGTCGTTTTGACGTACTCCTCGACGGACTGGCCAGGCAGCCTGCTCGTATTCGAAATGGCCGCATTCTGGATGAGCACGTCGAGGCGGCCAAACTCCTTGCTCACGCGTCCGGCCGCGGCTGTGATCGAAGCCTGGTCCGTCACGTCGAGTTGAAGTGCGTGGGCGTTCGGCCCAACCTCCTTAGCCGCAGCCTCGCCGCGTTCGAGATTGCGCGAGCCGACCAGCACAGTGAAGCCATGTGCCGCGAGATCCCTGGCAATCTGAAGACCGATTCCTTGATTGGCGCCGGTGACCAGGGCGACGGGTTTGTCCTGCATGGCAATCTCCTTGTGGTATTCCTTGTGTTATTGCGCTATCGCGCGCAGAAGCCATTGCCGATTTCAGTTCAGGGCAATGGCACGGGTCGGTCAGCGAACCTCGGCTGCCCATGCCTCGGCGTCGGCACCGGCGGGAATGCGCAGCGGGGACGACGGGTCGGTCGCCGCGCGCCACACGGCTTCGGCGACGTCCTGTGCTTGCGTGATCGGGGCAGAGGTATCCCCCATCCTCGCAACAACGTCTTTGGCAAGGCCGGCATAGGCTTCGTGATCGAAGCCGTGTATATGGGCGCGCGCGTTCTCGCCAAAACGGGTGTCGGGCGCACGGCCCGGCAGCACCAGGTGCGTCCGCACGCCGAACGGTTCGAGTTCCAGCGCCATCGATTCGGTGAAAGCATTCACTGCCACCTTGCTCGCGCGGTACGCGGCGAGCAGGGGCAGCGCCTTTAGCGTCACACTCGACGTTACGTTGACGATGACGCCGGCCTTGCGCTGCCGAAACTGCGGCAATACGGCTTGCGTCACGGCGATCGTGCCGAAGGTGTTGGTCTCGAAGAGCTCACGTACCGTCGCGATCGGGACCAATTCGGCCGGGGCCGCCGCACCGAAGCCCGCGTTGTTGACGAGAACGTCGATTGGGCCCGCGGCCTCGACGGCCGCGCGAATGCTTTCGGGATTCGTGACGTCGAGCGCCAGCACGCGCAGGCGGTCAGAGGGTGGCAGCAGGTCGGTGCGCGGCGTGCGCATCGTGGCGACAACCTGCCAGTCGCGAGCCAGGAAGAAGCGGGCGGTCTCGAGGCCGAATCCGGAAGAGCAGCCGGTGATCAATACGGTTTTCATAGGAATTCCGGTTACCGGCAACAGGGTTGCCGGGGTTGTGGGTATGTGTCCATACGATAGATCGCCGATCCCGTACTTGCTACAATAAAAAATCCGAATTTCATTTGCAGGAGTCCGGTGATGATCGATCCGTTAGCCGACGTCGTGATGCTGCTGCAGCCGGGTGCCCGGTTCTCCAAACTCGTCCTCGGCGCTAGCCCGTGGCGCATCAGCCGCTCGGATGCCGGCCAGCCGTTCTATTGCGCGATTCTCGAGGGCGGCTGCCGCATCGCGATTGACGGGCACGAGCCGATCGAACTCCTCTCGGGTGATTTCGTCCTGATTCCGGCGGCCTATGGCGTCGCGATGTCGAGCCTCGAGCCGCCACAGCCGGGGATCGAGACGGCGGCCCCCGTCGCTTTGGGCAACGGCGAATTCAGAATTGGCGCCCCGGGCGGCCCGATCGACGTGCGCATGATGGCGGGTCACTGCAGCTTCGGTTCGCCCGATGCGTCGCTGCTGGTCTCGCTGTTGCCGCAACTCGTGCACGTTCGCGGCGAACAGCGGCTCGCCACGCTCGTGGAGCTTGTGCGGGAGGAATCACGCGAGCAGCGGCCGGCGCGCGAAGTCGTGTTGTCGCGGCTGCTGGAAGTGCTGCTTATCGAGGCGCTGCGGTCCATGGCAGGAACGGATGCGTCGCCGGGTCTGGTCCGGGGGCTATCCGACAGCCGTCTCGCGGTCGCGATCCGCGGAATGCACGAACGCCCGACGCACGCGTGGACGGTGGCTGAACTCGCGAAGGAGGCCGCGCTCTCCCGCTCGACCTTTTTCGAACGCTTCAGTCGCGCGGTGGGCGTTGCGCCGATGGAGTATCTGCTCACCTGGCGCATGGCGCTCGCGAAGAACTTGCTGCGCCGTAACGAAGGCCGGGTCGCCGAGATTGCGCAACGCGTCGGCTACAGCTCCGCCAGTACCTTCAGCGTTGCCTTCACGCGGCACGTCGGCCGTCCGCCGACGCAGTATGCGCGCGAGGAGCAGGCGGCCGCGGCCGGGCTGCCTGGCCCGTATCAATGAACGGCTCCGTGCGGCGAGACTCCGATCGTGCGAATGATGTGGAATGCAGATTAATAGGTGACTGGCGCACGCGCGCCGTACTATTCGGCTTTATCTGACCGCCTCATGTCTGCCACGACCGGCGTACGCGCTCGCGAATGTCATGCAGGCGCGCAACGGATTCGTTGGAGAAAACGAAACGCAGATAGCGGTCCGCCCCGGGTCCCCAATTCGTCATCGGGGTAGCGGCGACCTTGCCGCGTTCGAGCAGCAGCTTCGATGCATCGGCCGGCTCCAGACCCAGCTTGCGGGTGTCGATGAGCATCGACCAGCCGCCATGCGGACGGATCACCGGCAGATCAGCAAGCGCGCTCATCAGGAAGTCGCGACGGCGCTCCCATTCCGCGACCGCTGCGGCCACGCCGTCGTCGGTTGCCGTCAGCGCGGCGGTGGCGCCGGGCATCGCGATTCCAACCTGGCACACCACGTTAGAGAGGCTCACGAGACGTACGTCGTTCATGATCGACGCGGGTCCGACGATCCAGCCGACGCGCCAGCCGATCATCCGGTACTCCTTCGAAACCGCGCCGATAGTGATGGTACGTTCACGCATGCCGGGCAAACCGGCGGGATGAATGACCTCGCGCCCGTCGAACAGGATGCGTTCCATCGCTGCGTCATAAACCAGCCAGATGCCATGGCGCTCGCAATGTGCCGTTATCGCGAGCCATTCATCCCGCGATGCGACGTAGCCGCCCGGCATCGAAGGCGACATGATCAGCAGCGCTTTCGTGCGCGGCCCGATCGCCGCGGCAAGACTGTCGAGGTCGAGCCGCCAGCCGTCGGCACCGGGTTGCAGCCGCGCGAATCTCGGCACGCCCGCGGCCAGATGCACCCGGTTGATCAGGCCGGCGTAGGTGGGATCCGTCAGCACGACCTCGTCGCCCGGCTCGAGAATCGACAGCAGCACATTGAAAATCCCCGCCAGACCGCCGGCAGAGACGATGCATTCGCTCGCCGCGTCATATGCGACGCCTGCAGCGCGGCCGACCCGGCCCGCGGCCGCCGCGCGCAATGCAGCCTGGCCGGTAAAGGGCAGGTAGCTGTTGGCCGCGTCGTCGTCGATGGCCTCGTGGGTAGTGGCCAGCGCCTGCGCCGGCGGCCGCAGGTCGGTATCGAGATTTTCAAGCCTTAGAATGTCCGCGTCGCGCAGGGAATCCGCGGCGTCGCCGATCCGGTCGACTCCAATACCAGGGATATTTCTTAGGCGAGATACCGTCACGTGGACCTCCAATATAGTTTTAATATATTAAAGTGAAAAAATCTGCAGATGGCAAGCTCTCTTTGACTTCACTCGCCGATCGCCTGCGCGAGCGCATCGCGGACGGCACCCTGGTGCCGGGGACGCAGTTGCGGCAGGATCTGATTGCGAAGGAATTCGGCACCAGCCACATTCCGGTGCGGGAGGCGTTCGTGCAGTTGCAGGCCAGCGGGTTTGTCACGATCGTGCCGAACCGTGGCGCATTCGTCTCCGCGATGACGAGGCTCGAAGCGGCCGAGTTGACGGAAATGCGGATCGCGCTCGAGCTGCTGGCACTCGACTCCGCTATCGACGCGTTCGGCGCGGACGACGAAACCGCAGTCCGCGCCATCCTCGAGCACGACGAGAATGCGCACGAGGTCGAGCACTGGTCGATCGACAACTGGGCATTTCATCGGGCTATCTATCAGCCGTGCGGCAAGCGGCATCTGCTGGAGACGCTGGAAGCAATCTGGCGCAAGACCGACCGGTATCTGCGGCTCGTCTGGCAACTGGAACGCTACCAGCGCATCTCGCTCGCGGAGCATCATGCGATCCTCGATGCCGTGCTTGCCCACGACCGGCGCACCGCGAAGCGCCTGACGAAAGCGCATATCGAGGCAGCCGGCGTCGTGATGCAGGACGCGCTGCGCGAAGCCCGGCAAGGCTGAGGCGACGAGCGGGTTCGAGCTAGCCGGGCCGGTTCGCGCCCGTTGTCGTTTCGCAGAACGTAACCAGGTCGAACTGCTTATTTTCCGTGGCTCAATTGGCCGGCGGCGAGTCCGTCCCCGGTATGCCGCGGCTGGCGCGCAGATAGGCGACGCCGGCCGGGCTGACCGTCACCTCGGCCACGCTGCCGGGTGAATGCGTGCGCGTCAGATAACCGCGCGCGCAGGCATCCTCCCAAACCGGCAGCCGTGGGCACGAGGTGCGCCAGACTTCCATCGCTTCACTGTAGGGGCGGGCGCCGGACCCAATCCATTCCAGCAGGTCGAGGATCAGCGGTTCGACCGGATCGTGCGTGTCCGTTCCGGGGTTGACGGCGTCGCGGGATACGGCTCGCGGCAGCACCTCCGGATTGACTACGTGGATGGGTTGCCCGGCTGCATAGGAGACGATCTGATCGAAGATGTCGGAGAACTGGACCTCATATTCGTCCTCCGTGACATAGCCAATATGCGGCGTGCAGACCACGTTAGGCATGCGCAATAGTGGATGCCGGGAGTCGCGCAACGGTTCTTCTTCATAGACGTCCACCGCCGCCATGCCGGGCCGGCCCGCGTGTAACGCCTGTTCCAATGCGCCCGGCGCAATCAGGCCGGCGCGACTGGTGTTGACCAGCAGTGCGGAGGGTTTCATCCTGGCCAGGTCTTCGGCCGTCACGATGCCACGGGTGTCGTTCACGAGGCGCATGTGCAGCGAGAGCACGTCGCAGGCCTCGAAGAAAGCGTGCTTGTCCGGCGCGACATCCCAGCCGTCTTCACGGGCCCGTTGCAGCGAAGCCTCCCTCGCCCAGACCAGCACCTTCATGCCGAACGCGGCGCCGTAGCGCGCGACCTCGGCGCCGATGCGGCCGTATCCGTAGATGCCGAGCGTGCGCCCGCGCAGGCTGCGGCCCACGCCCATCTGCCAGCGGCCGGCCTGCAGCGCCTGCATCTGCTGCGGAATCTGGCGCATGGCCGCGATCACCAGACCCCAGGTCAGTTCGGCCGCGGCATAGGAAGGGCTGCCGGCGTGCTGGTTCGACGACACGATCACGCCGCGTTCGGTGCAGGCGCCAATGTCGATATGCGGATAGACGCTGCGCTGACTGATCAGCCGCAGCTTCGGCAACCGGGCGATCAACGGCGCGCGGATCTGGGTGCGCTCACGGATCAGCACCAGCACCTCGGTGTCACGCAGGCGTTCGGCCAGCGCATCGACCTCCTGCACATGGTCGTTCCATACGGTGACGGTATGGCCGTCCAGTTTGTGGAAGCACGGCAGGCCCCGCAGTGTGTCGAAATAATCGTCCAGAATCGTGATGTTCATGGTGACCCCTTCTCTTGCCATCCTCTTATCCTGAGCGCCGCAGCGTGAACAGTAAAATGAAATTATTTGAGGAATTGGTGCATTTTTCTTATGAAAATCGGCTGCCCCGGCGGCAGGCATGATGGTGGCGATTTAGATAGACTGAGCGGCGTCGCCCGGCTCAAGCGACACCGTCCGGAGAGCGCGCCACAGGGTAGGTCGCCAAAGCGGCCACCCTGCTGTTGTGCCTGCGCGCTGCATCCGCAGGCGCACCGATCCACCCAACCGTGGCCACAAGCCATGGATAAGAAACGGAGACACGCATGAAAACAGGATTCATCGGCCTTGGCGTGATGGGACAACCCATGGCGCTCAACCTCGCCCGCGCGGGTACCGGACTGATCGTGTGGAACCGCACGCCGGAACGTTGCACTGCGTTGCGCGACGCGGGCGCGCAGGTTGCGGAGAGTGCCGGCGACGTGTTCCGGCAAGCCCGCATCGTGATCCTGATGATGGCGACGGATACGGCGCTCGACGCGGTGCTCGGGCGCCATACCGCGGACTTCGCGGCGAACGTCGCGCAGCACACGATCGTGCACATGGGAACGACCTCGGCCGACTATTCGCGTGGACTCGAAGCCGACATCCGCGCCGCGGGAGGGCGCTATGTCGAAGCACCTGTTTCGGGTTCGCGCAAGCCGGCCGAAGCGGGGCAACTGGTGGCGATGCTGGCGGGCGAGCCCGCAGCCGTCGAAGAAGTGCGTCCGCTCCTCAAGCCGATGTGCCATGAAACAGTGGTCTGTGGGGCGGTGCCGACGGGGCTTCTGATGAAGCTGTCGGTCAACACGTTTCTGATTCCGATGGTGACCGCGATTGCCGAGGCGTCGCATCTGGCGCGGCGCTATGGACTCGATATGAAGCAATTCCAGGCCGTGCTCGACGCGGGGCCGATGGCGAGCAACGTTTCGCGTGTGAAGGTCGACAAGCTCGTGAACGAGGATTTCACGGTGCAGGCGTCGATCCTCGACGTGCTGAAGAACAACCGGCTCGCGGCCGAAGCGGCGCGCAGTGCGAACCTCGCGTCGCCGCTACTGGATGTCTGCTTTGACCTCTATACCGAGACCGTCGAGCTTGGTCACGGTCAGGCCGATATGGCGGCCGTCGTGCACGCGATCGAAGCGCGCACCGAGGCGAGAAACAACGCCGGCAGCACAGAGGGTCAAGCCTAGTTGATGGGCGCGAACGTCAGGCCTGGCCAGGCCGGTTTGAATCACGGCCGGCCATGCCGTAGCCGTACCAAGCTGTACATCATGCGCTGCTGCTATCCGCTATCGCGGCGCTCAACGCATGATGCACAAGAGCAGGATCAACCGCGATCCGATCCGACCAGGCATGCGCTATCCGCCGGTGCACATCTATCTGAAACGCTCCTGCGCTGTTTGCCCGCGCTGGAGCAAGGGCGCGTACGCGTGCAATTCCCTTGGCGCGATGTCGAACGCGCGCCGGAATGCACGCGTAAAGCTCGACGCATCGTTGAAACCCAGCCCCGCGGCAATGTCCTGGACTTCCAGATGCGGAAAGCGCACCAGTTCATCGGCCGCCATGCGCAGCCTGCGGCGGCGGATATAAGCGGCGAGGCCGCCCTCGTGTTCAAAGAGGCGATACACGCTGGCGCGCGATAGATGCAGCGACGCCAACACGCTGTCGGGTGACAAAGCCGGATCGTGCAGATTGGCTTCGACATACCGTCGAACCTGTCCATAAACAGCAGCACGCACTGCTGCGCGGCCATTGCCGGAAAGACCCGCTTCACGGCCGAACGCTGCGGCGAGCAGTTCTATCGCAGTGACGAAGGACTGATGCGCTGCCTCCTTGCTCAGTCCGACGATTTGTTGCTTCAGCGCCACCAGATGGTCGATCAGCATCCGTGTCAGAGGTGTGGTGGCGTGAATCGAGCGGCCATGCAGCGAGGCGGCATCCGGGAACGATCTTTCCACCAGGGCGCGCGGCACAAAAAGGAGCAGTAGCCGGCCATGAAAACTCTGGATGGTGCACGGCTGATCCATATCCAGCGCGAGGATACTGGGCACTTGTGGTGTGTGCGGCGCGTCGCAGCGCGGCTTGCCGCCGAGGAACTGCGCCGGCAGTCCTTCAAGAAACACGCTGAAGCTGATGTCGCGAACGCTTTCGGTCGACACCCGGCCCAGCGACCGCACAGCCACGTTCGGCCCGGTGCGGAAGTCGAAGAAGCTCAGATTGTCGATCGTGTAGCGAGACAGCGAGGCCGCGAACGTATCCTCAGCGTGGCTGGAGGAAGGCCTTATGTCGTAGACAGGACTCATCCGCTCCTGCCAGGCCAGAAAACTTTGACTGGCGTCGCCTTGAACGCTGAACGTACTGTGCACGATGCCGGCAGCAAGCGTTGGTGGCTCCGGCAACAACAAGCGGCCAGGCGACAGGGCAGTATGCAGCGGGTCGTTGTTCAAGGCGGCGCTCGTTGCTGATTTTCATCTAGCATGTACACGCTAATTCGCGCGTGGAGCGACCGGACGGCCGATCATTTTCTACCGCCTTGCTGGAATCCGGCCGAACAAACAGGTGTTCCAGGCGAATCCGCAATACGCCGTCGAGAGCCAACAGTTTCTCGCGCAGCAATTGGGCTTGCCGTTCGCCGATATCGTCCAGAACGATCTTCTGGTCCAGGATATTGCCGCTTCGCAGCACCACGAAACTGCTGACGGAAACCTGCTGGTCTTTCAGATGTGCGGCGACCCGTGACACCACGTCCATGCTTGCAATGGAGACGAGATGGATGACGTGGGTGAGCTGGAAACCCGGCAGGTGGCGCGACCAGTTTTCTGCGTGGTCGACCGCGGGTGGTGAGGAGAGATCTTCGCGCATACAAGCTCCGGAAAGTAAGTTGGTTCGAACCGGTGCAAGCTATGCCGCTCCCGCTTCGTTGCCGTCAATCGGCCGCATCGCCCTTAAGGCTTCCACCTTGCCCGGGAAGGCAGGTTGGCGTCGGACTCGTCCGACTCTGGATGCAGGGCACATAATAGCAAAAGTGCGCAAATCAGCCAATTGGCCGCGCGCGCTCCTTGGCGTTCAATGCCGGAGCTGGCAAGAAGCGGCTCAGTCGCATTTGCTAAACTCGTTGCGGTTCCTGACCTTTCGTGTCTTTCAATAAGCCAATCATGAAGAGCAGTTCAAAAGGCGGCCTTGTCTATTCCACCGACGGCGGCCGGATGTGTCCCGAATGCAGGCAGGCGCTCGCGGAATGCATCTGCAAAACGGTTGCGAAAGCACAAACCGCGGGCGATGGCGTAGTGCGCGTGACGCGCGAGACCAAGGGCCGCGGCGGCAAGAGCGTGACGATCGTTAAAGGGTTGGCGCTGGATCCTCTGGCTCTCGCGTTGCTAGGCAAGCAGTTGCGCACAGCCTGCGGTTCCGGCGGAACGGTCAAGGACGGTGTGATCGAAGTGCAGGGCGATCATTGCGACCGGGTCGTCGAAGCGTTGAAGAAGTACGGCCACAGCGCGAAGCGGGCCGGAGGCTAGCCGCTTCATCGGCCGCTATCGCGTTTAACGCAGGGCGCCCCCAGCGTCTTTTTCGATCAGTACCTGATTGACCACCTCAAGGAACGCCTGCACGAGCCGCGCGGTTTTACGCTCGGCGAGGCAGGCGACATGCGCGTGGGTCACCACCTGCTCGCCGTGGATCGTCAGCTTGCGCAGCCGCGAATCGTCGACGTGTTCGCGCTCCGACACCGCGGCTATGCCGAGTCCGAGTATGACCGCTTCGCGTACGGCCTCGCGGCTGCCCACTTCCAGCGAAAAGTTCGGCGCGATGCCGTGCTGACGTAGTGCGTCTTCGAGTGCCTTGCGGGTCGTGGAGCCCGGTTCGCGCATGATCATCGCTTCGTCGCGCAGTTCTTCCAGACGGACGCTGCGCCGGCGCGCCAGCCGATGTGCCGCCGGCACGATGATGACCAGCGGGTGCTGCCGATAGGGCACGTAATGGAGCAGAGGGTTGGCGCCGTATTGCGCCAGCACCGCGACGTCCGTTTCATACGACAACAGGCCGCGCACGGTTTCCTCCGAGTTGCCGAGCCGGATCGATACGCGTAATCCCGGATAGCGCAGATGGAACGCTGCGACGATTTCCATGGCGTGGAGTGGTCCGACCGCGCCCACGCGGATGATCCCGGTGCTCAGACCCGCTGATTCCTTCAGAAAGTCGATGGCCTCCTGTTCGTTGCCGAACATCCGCTGGGCAATCGCGAACAGGGTCTCCCCAGCCGCGCTCAGCATGATTCGCCGGCCGCTGCGGTGGAACAACTCCACCCCGTAACTTTCCTCCAGATCCCGCACCTGGGTTGTGACAGTCGGCTGGCTGACGTGCAGCGCCCGGGCGGCGCCGGTCACGCTGCCGTGCTTGCCGACGGCGTAGAACGAGCGCAATTGAGTAAGTCGCATAGGTTGGCTCAATACATCGATCGAAAAATTTGTATTTTTACTATACATCGATGTTTCCCATAATTCATCCGTAACGAACACCCACCAAACGAGGGGAGACGATGAACGGTGTTTTCTGGAATCCAGTAGAGGTGAATTTCGGCCCCGGTTGTATCGAGCGGCTGCCCGAAATTCTCAACGGCCGCCGCGCGGTGGTCGTGACTTTCGCCGAGGCGGCGCAGCTCGGGCTCGTGCAACGTGTGCGCGAGTTGTGTGGCGATAGCGTGGTCGCGGTGATCGACGACGTGCAACCGAACCCGGACGTCACCCATATCGCCGGCATGTACCGCGACTTCTGGCGCAGGCACGAGAACTGCCCCGTGGTGGTCGCGATCGGCGGCGGCAGCGTGCTCGACACGGCCAAAACGCTGATGGTCGGTACGCAAAGCAATGAGTTCGACGAACTGCTGGCCTTGCTCGACACGGGCAAGCCGTTCACGCCGCCGCGCGTGAAATCGCTGATCACGGTGCCGACTACCGCGGGCACCGGCAGCGAAGTGACGCCGTGGGCGACGATCTGGGATCGCACGATCAAGCAACGCAAGTATTCGCTGCAACTTCCGCAGACGTGGCCGGAAGCCGCGATCGTCGATCCGGATCTCACGCTGTCGCTGCCGCACTCGGTCACGGTGCAGAGTGGCCTCGATGCGCTGTCGCATGCGCTAGAAGCCATCTGGAACGTCAATGCGAATCCGATTTCCGACGAATTCGCCGTGTCCGCAGCGCGCGACATGCTTGCCACGCTGCCGGCGCTGGTCGCCAATCTGCAGGACCGGACGCTACGCGAGCGCGCTTCGCTCGCCGCGCTCAAAGCCGGGCTCGCGTTCTCGAACACGAAGACCGCACTGGCTCATTCCATTTCGTATGAGATGACGATCCATCACGGTCTGCCCCATGGCATCGCCTGTTCATTCACGCTGCCCATGGTGCTGGATCTCGCGCTTGGAAAGAACGCGTCGCGCGATGCCGTGCTCGCGAAAGTCTTCCCGTGTCCGCTGGCCGATGCGCGCGACTACCTGACCGGTTTTCTCGAAGCACTCGGCGTGCGTACCTCGTTTTCGAGCTATGGCGTGAGCGCCGAGGAATCGGACCGGATGATCGCGCACGCCTTGAGCGGCCCACGCGGACGCAATTTCATCGCTGCCGCGGCCTGACGTTCTGGCAGCAGCGAGATAACGGGAGCAGCATCACCATACGGTGAGTGAGGAGGAAAAGAATCATCCGGTCTGGCACCGGCGTATCTTGCAGCACAACAAAAGCCGCATGAACGGCATGTGCCGAGGCAGCGGACGTCAGACGACGTCACGGGCCCGGCAACTATCAGGAGACAAGCAATGGAAGCAGTGGAAATTGCAGGAGGCGGCGCGGTGAGCGTCGACGCCAGGTCTGTAAAGTCGGTTGCCTTGGCCAGTCTGATCGGCACGACTGTCGAGTGGTACGACTTTTTCCTCTACGGCACGATTACCGGGCTCGTATTCGACAAGCTTTTCTTCCCGACCGGAAACGCTTTCGTTTCCACCATGCTGGCCTATACGGTGTACGCGGTCGGCTTTGTCACCCGGCCGCTCGGCGGAGTGATCTTCGGCCATTTCGGTGATCGCTTCGGACGCAAACCATTGCTGGTGCTCACGCTTTCCATCATGGGCGTGTCCACGTTTCTGATCGGCGTGCTGCCAACCTATGCGTCGATCGGCGTCTGGGCGCCTGCCTGCCTGCTCCTGTTGCGGCTGCTGCAGGGCATTGGGCTGGGCGGCGAATGGGGCGGCGCGGTGCTGATGGCTTTCGAGTACGCGCCTCGCAAACAGCGTGGCCTGTACGCGTCATATCCGCAGATCGGGCTCGCAATCGGTCTGTGTCTGAGCAGCGGCGTGGTGGCCGCACTGACCACCTGGCTGACGCCTGACGCCTTCCTGCAATGGGGCTGGCGGGCCGCTTTCATGGCCAGCATCCTGCTCGTCGCCGTGGGCATGTTTATCCGTTTGCGCATCGTCGAGACGCCCGCATTCACGAAGATTCGCGACACGCATGCGGTTGCGAAAGTACCGGCGCGCGAAGTATTCACCGATTACCGCAAGAACGTGTTCCTGGGTTGGGGCGCGCGCTATATCGACGGTGTGATTTTCAACATCTACGCGGTGTTCGCGCTGAGCTATCTGATCGGCATCCACCACTATGCGAAGTCGGCGATCCTCGTGGCCGTGACGCTTGCAGCGCTGGTGCTGATGTTCATGATTCCGATCGCCTCGCGCCTGTCGGACCGGATCGGCCGTCGCAAGGTGTTCGGCTGGGGCGCGCTGGCCTGCGGCCTGAGCGCATGGCCGGCCTTTGCGGTCTTTCATTACTCGACCAGTCTCGCCGCCGTGACCGCCACCATCGTGATCGTGCTCGGTGTGATCTACGCGTTCGTCTACGGACCCGAAGCCGCGATGTTCTGCGAACTGTTCGATACGCGGGTGCGCTATAGCGGCATCTCGATCGTGTACCAGGTATCGGGCATTGTCTCCAGCTCGATCACACCGCTCGTCGCAACGGCGCTTCTGCACTACGGCAATTTGCAGCCGTGGTGGATTGCCCTCTATATCGCGTGTGTTGGCCTGCTCAGCTCGGTTTGTACGTACTTTATCCGGCGCACGTTCTGAGCATCCGATCTTCACAGGACGCGATATGAATCCAGTTTCAGCCGTGGCAGTCAACGGCCGACGCTATCGGGCTGACAAAAAAAGCTAACGAGGAGGATGCGATGCCGGGCAATATCGAACTGATCGCAAGGCTGCTCTTTGCCGCGGTGCTGGGCGGCGTAATCGGATTCGAGCGGGAGCGGTTTGCGTTTCCGGCCGGCTTGCGCACGCATATGCTGGTGTGCGTGGCGTCCGCGCTCGTGATGATCGTCTCGGCGTTCGGCTTCGAGGACACCCGCTCGATGCCGAACGTCGCGCTCGATCCATCGCGTGTAGCCGCACAAGTGGTGTCGGGAATCGGCTTTCTCGGCGCTGGCGCAATCCTGCTGCGCGGCGAAGTGGTGCGAGGGCTGACAACGGCAGCGAGTGTCTGGGCCGTCGCGGGCATCGGGCTCGCGGCGGGTGGCGGACTTTACGTACTGGCGCTAGCGGCCACGGTGATCATTCTGACGACGCTCACCTGGGTCAAGCCGGTAGCGCGCCAGTTGCGCACGAAAGGCAAACTGCGCCGGGCACTGCGCCTTCAGGTGGATCGGGGCGCGATCACGCTGCCGGTGCTGTGCCGCCTGTTCGGCGAGGACGGCCCCCGGCTCAAGCACATCAGCGTTCACGAGGACAGCGACGAACAGCGGGACCTCGTGACGATTTCGCTGTCACGCATGTCCGCGGACGAATTCGTTGCTTACCGCAACATGCTCAGCGAACTGATCGGCGTGCGCGAGGTCGAGGAGATCGAAGTGCACTGACAGGCGTGATCCTGCGACTACCTCAGGCTGTCGGCGCGAGTCTGCTGATCTCCGGCTGTGGTGACGGCGGCTCGGGTAATCCGACGGCGACCTCGAGTGCGCAGCCCGCCAAGCAGGCGGTGGACGGCAGCACGGCGCCGTTGGGCGCGGGCGGAGCCGCCAGCGCGGTGCCCATCGTGCTGATGCCGGCGCCGGGACCGTGCGCGGCTTCGGGTACGACCGCGCTGCAATCGCCGCTACTGAATTCGCAGATCGACTGCGCGCCTTGAGGCAAGGCCAGAGAGCGATGACCAGCCTTGACACCTCGACGACCCACTTCACTTCGAATCGACCATGATCAGAATGAATCGCCGCACCTTCCTGCACGCCGCCGCAGCCGGAGCCGCGCTGAGCGCATTTCCTCCGGCTATCCAGCGCGCGCTCGCCATCCCGGCAAACAACGCGACCGGTACAATCAACGATGTGGAGCACGTCGTCATCTTCATGCAGGAGAACCGGTCGTTCGACCATTATTTCGGCACCTTGCCGGGCGTGCGCGGCTATAGCGACCGCTTCACGATTCCCATGGCCTCAGGCAATCCCGTCTGGATCCAGCAGGGGACCTCGGGTACCGTGCAGCCGTATCACCTCGATCCTGCTCTCGGCAACGGACTCTACGTGGGCGGCGCGCATTCCTGGAGCGATCAGCAGGCCGCATGGGACGGTGGACGCATGTCGGCCTGGCCGAAGGCGAAGAGCATTGCTGCGTCGATGGGTTATCTGGAGCAGAACGACTTGTCGTTCCACTCGGCGCTCGCCAATGCGTTTACGCTGTGTGACGGGTACCACACGTCGACGCATACCGGCACATTCCCGAACCGGATTTTCCTGTGGAGCGGCACGAATGGCGCGAACGTGGTGGGCCACCCGGTAACCAGCAACACCGGTTGGGGCTACACCGTTTCGGGCAACACGATCGGCTCGTCGAGCACGGGCCTGCCGTGGACCACGTATCCGGAGCGCCTGCAAGCGGCAGGCGTCAGCTGGAAGGTCTACCAGAACCCGACCAATAACAGCAATAACAATCAGCTGGGCGCGTTCGCGAGCTACCGCGCCGCGGTTGAGGCAATGGCAGCGAAGGGTTATACCGTCAACACGCCATACTCGTCGCCGGTGATGGAGCCGATTTCCCCGTTGCTCAAAGGCGTGGGCAACACCATGCCGGATGGCGGCTATTTGCAGGCGTTCGCCGACGACATCGCGGCCGGTACCTTGCCGCAGGTCAGCTGGATTGTCGCGCCGGCAGCCTACAGCGAACACCCGATCTTATCCATTCCGAATCAGGGTGCCTGGTATATCCAGACGCTGCTCGACATGCTCACTGCGAATCCGGATATCTGGAGCCGCACGGTTCTCCTCATTCCCTACGATGAGAACGATTGTTTCTTCGATCATGCTCCGCCTCCCGATCCGCCGTGGCGAAACAGCGACGGCACCTACCTGGGCAAGTCCACCGTCGACATCTCGAGCGAATACTTCACGATGCCGCACCTGCCGTTCGACGCCGACTCGACCTTGCCGGACGGGCGGCCCTTCGGCGCGGCGGCACGCGCGCCGATGCTGGTGGTTTCGCCATGGAGTGCCGGTGGCTGGGTCAATTCGCAGGTGTTCGATCACACGTCCACGTTGCGCTTTCTCGAGCAGCGGTTCGGGGTAGTGGAAGAGAACATCAGTCCGTGGCGGCGCACGGTATTCGGCGACCTGACTTCGTGCTTCAATTTCAGCAATCCGAACAGCGCCACGCCGACACTGGTCGCCGCGCCGACCAAGGCGCAAGCCGACGCGACCTATTCACAGCAGCAGGCTGCCGCGGGCGTACCCGTACCCACGGTTGGATCGGTGCCGTTACCCACGCAGCAATTGACATCGCGTCCATCGCGCGCGCTGCCGTACCGGCTGCACACCAGCTCAAATGTCGACACGAAGGACGGGACGGTGTGGCTGACCTTCAGCAACACCGGTACTCAGGGCGCGGTGTTCCACGTCTACGACAGGTTAAATCTTGCTGCTTATCCGCGTCGCTACACCGTGGAAGCCGGCAAGGAGATCGCCGATTCATGGAATGTCGCCGCTAACGCGCCGGCGGCCCAGTACAGCCTGTGGGTGCTGGGTCCCAATGGATATCACCGGTTGTTCGAAGGAAACGCCGCAACGGTGGCAAGCGGGCCGAACCCGGAGGTGCGGGTCCGCTACGACCATGACAACAACGCCGTCTATCTGACGATCATGAATGCCGGCAACGCGTCGGCGCAAGTCACCGTCACATCCAATGCTTATCGCAGCGACGGTCCGTGGGTCTATGCGGTTGCTGCCGGCATGCAGGTGGAACCGCACTGGACGCTGTCGCAATCCGGTGGCTGGTACGACTTCACCGTCAGTGCCGCAGAGCAGTTCGTGCGGCGGTTCGCCGGACGCCTCGAAACCGGCAGGGATGGTATTAGCGATCCGGCGATGGGGGTGGGTTGATCTCCGCACTGAATCCAGCCGACTACCCGTTCGGGTGGTGTGCGTCCGTTGTCATCCTGTCATTCTGAATGCGCTCGCCGGCAGCTTGCCGGCGCAGCATCGTGCCTGCATGGGTGCGATGCACGAACCTGGCGCGTTCCAACTGGCAGGAGAACTCACATGGAAACCTCAAGCTCCAGCGGAAATCCATTGCAGGACCTTTCCGACAATCTGGCGGGCATCGTCGAGCGCGTAGGGCAGCGTGTTGTCGCCGTGCACGGCCGGCATCGCATTCCTTCAAGTGGCGTAATCTGGCGGCGTGGTGTTGTCGTCACGGCGGCGCACACGCTCAGACACGAAGACGGGATCAAGGTCACGCTGGCCGATAACCGGACCGTCGGCGCGGTCCTCGCGGGGCAGGACCCGGGTACCGACCTCGCCGTGCTCAAACTGGACGGTGTCGACCTCGATCCGGTCGAGTCCGGCGATGCCGGCTCGCTCAAGGCCGGCCATCTGGTACTCGCGGTCGCCCGGTCCGACGGGCTCGGCGCCAGTGCGGATTTCGGCGTGGTCGGCGCTGTGGGCGGCTCCTGGCGCACCTGGCGGGGCGGCCAACTGGATGCCTTCGTGCGGCTCGACGGCGGCCTGCGTCCGGGTTTCTCGGGCGCGGCGCTCGCGGATATGCGCGGACAGGTCATGGGTATCTGCACCTCGGCGCTCGCGCGTGGCGCCGGCATCCTGATTCCGTCGGCAACCGTGGCGCGCGTCGCCGACGAACTGCTGGCTAAAGGACATGTATCGCGCGGCTACCTCGGCGTCGGCACGCAGCCCGTGAATCTGTCGGACGCATGGATCAGGAAAATGAACCTGTCGTCCGATCGCGGCTTGCTGATCGTTTCGCTTGCCGCGAACGGTCCTGCAGAACAGGCAGGCGTGCTTATCGGCGACGTGCTGATCGAACTGGATGACGAGCCGTGCCGGGACATCGAAGACCTGCACGCCGCGCTCAGTTCCGGTCGTATCGGACAGCCGTTGAAAATCGCGCTGATTCGCGGCGGCGAGCGTCAGGCGTGTGCCGTCACGCTCGGCGAACGCCCGCAACGGAATGCGTGCCGGTGAGGGTAAGTCAGGCAGTCAGGCGTCGGGTGGACAGATGGCACAGATGAGCTCGGTCCGGGTCGCGGTTATCGCCGATGCACCACAGGTGCGCGCGCGCCTGCAGGCGCTTGTCGATGCGACGCCGGCATTCGGGCTGGTGCGCAGCGCGGCCGACGGTGAAGCGCTCGCTCACGATCTGACCGGTTCGTTGCCTGATGTGATCGTCATCGACCTGGAGCCGGAGGCGAGCGACGCGCTCAGGTCCGAGTTCGATGCGGATCAGGCGCCGCCGGCACTCGTCCTGTTGACCGACGAGGCAGACAGCGACGGAATTCACGAGGCGTTGCCAGGCAACGTGATGGCGATCCTGCCGCGAGACGCGACGGCGGCCGAAATCGTCGCCGCGATCGGCGCGGCGGCCGCAGGGCTTTGCGTATTGCCGTCGGAGATCTTTGCGAGGCTGCTGAGCGGGCGCAAGCCGGCTCGTTCGATGGCCTCCTCGGTGCAGGTCGAAACGCTGACCCTACGCGAGATCGAAGTGCTGACGATGCTTGCCGAAGGGCTTGGCAACAAGGAGATCGCGCGCCAACTCGCCATCTCCGAGAACACCGTGAAATTCCACGTCTCGTCGATTTTCGGCAAGCTGGGCGCGACGAGCCGCACCGAAGCGGTGATGCTGGGCATGCGGCACGGATTCATCATGGTGTAGTACACCATGTGCGATGCCCCGCGAATCCGGGACTGGCGGAACGGGGGCGTTACTGAATGCTATGGCGCGTTTTGTAGTCGAGCGCGTAGGCAATCTTGCCGGGACTCGACGCCGTTATCGGCTGCAGCAGATCGCCGAAGGTGCCCTTCGTGTACTTCTTGCCCGCGTTGATCTGCGCGAGGCGGCCGAGATCGGTGCCGGTTTTGCCGTCGATCACCGGATCGGCCGACGCAACCATCTGCTGCGATGCATTCCACACCGCGTTCAGGTAGCCCGTATCGGCTGTTGCCGGATCGGGATCGGTCGTGCCCAGATTCGTCAGCGTGTAGCTAGAAAGCGGGAACGATGCACGCAGCCAGTCGGCCCAGTAGAACTCGAGGAAGTCCGTCGACGGCGTCGGCTTGCTGTAGCCGACGTCACGCGTGAAGTAGACGAGCGAACGGAATTTGTCGTTCTGCATACCGAGCTTCAGCCCCAGACCCGTCGGCAGTTGCGCCGGCTTGATCGCGGCGCCGTTGCCGTCCTTCAGCCGCGTGTAGCCGCGGTTTTGCATCTCCGCCCAGAACGTGTCGCCCGAGTAGGCACTCAGGTTGGCCTTCACCACTACGTGCACATGCAGTTTCGGGCCGCCGTCCGGCACCTCGTAGTATGTCGACAGGCCGTGATGGCCGTCTGTCAGGTACAGCGAGTCGCCGTTCGGGCCGATCACGACCGGGTTGAGTACCGTCGTGTCGCGCTTCGTCACATCCGTCGTCGTGCAGGTGAAGCTGGTGGAGTCGGTCAGTGTCGACGTCGCCGAATAGCCGGTCGCCGCCACACCGCCGAGACCTTCGTCTGCGCAGAAGTCGTCGAATTTCTTGTTCGGTTTGAGCTCGTAGCGGCCGAGCTTGTAGTAGATCTGGTCGTAGCCGAGTGCGGCTTGAGTCGGATGCAGATCGCCGAGCGCCACGTCGAGCATGTCGCCTGTCGAAGCTGCTTGCCATTTGCCGGGTTGAGTTGGGGGCGGCGTTGGCGTTGAGGGCGGCGTGGGTGCCGGTGCGGGCTTTGATGCCTCATCCGACGCACTGACCGGGGTAGGGGACGACACGCCACTGCCGCCGCAGGCGGCAAGGCCGAGTAATGACGACAGCGTCGCAGCTAGGGCAAATCTCGCAAGCGTGTGGGGCATCGAAGAATCGGTCAGATAGGAAGAGGCGCGCCGAGCGCGGAAGTCCGCCAGTCTGCCGATCATTTATGACAGGAAATTGAAAGTGAACTGAATGGAAAAACAAAGACGCTCGATGCTGGGATAATGAACGCTTCCCAGCGCAGCTTTCGGGGGCTGGTCTCCAGGATGCCGGCGGCGAACCCGAGGTGAGTTATGCCCGAAGAAGTCCAGTACAGCCACTCAACCGAGATCCCCGGTTTGATTCTCGGCACGGCCCGATTTGCCGAGTTTCGCTTTGAGCCGCACTATCATCTCGACTGCCATATCGCACTCGTTACCAGCGGGGTGCAACGTCAATCGTTTCGTGGGGAAGCCCTGTTGCTCACGCGTGGCGCGATCCAGCTTATGCCCGCGGGCGAGGTTCACGACGGGGTTGCTGGTGCCGACGAGTCGTACACGCTTCGAACGTTCCGGCTGTCGCCGGCGCTGCTGAACGGTCTCGGGGAGGAGATCACGGGCAAGCACTACTTTCCTTCCCAGGCCGCAGCGGTGCTGCAAGACAGCCGCCTCGCCGAGCAACTGCTCAACATGCACGCAACCCTTCAGCAGGGGATGAACGATCCGATCAGGAACGAAAGCTACGTTCTGGAATTGCTGGAGTCGCTGTTTGCCCGTTTGAAGCAGCCATCCCCCCAAACTATCGCCGGAGCTTTATCGTCGCAGCAACTGCGAATTGTTCGGGAATTCATCGAGGCGCATATTGCCGACAAAATCGTCCTGGAAGATCTGGCTCTTCTCGTGGGCCTCGGTCGATTCCGGTTCTTGAAACTGTTTAAACGCACTATCGGTATGACGCCGCATGCCTGGTTACTGCGCATGAGGCTGGAAAAGGCAGTGGCCTTGATCAATGCGAACAGGAACATGCCCATCACCGAAATTGCGCACGCCGTCGGCTTTTTTGATCAAAGCCATTTCACGCGGGCCTTTCGTGACGCGTACGGCGTTACTCCGGCTCGCTTCTGACGGCGGCGCGGCAACTTTTTACAAGGCGTTTGAGTAGCAGATCGGTAGCCTTCGGTTTTTGGCCTCGCGCCCGTCCTGGGCGGCCTCCATTTAAGGCAGAAGCACCGAATGACTACTTTCAGCTTTCTTGACGACTACAGCGAAGGCGCACATCCCGACATTCTCCGCGTGCTGACGGAATCCAATTACGTCCAGCAGGCGGCCTATGGAGAAGACTCATACTCCGCCGAGGCAACGACACTGATCAAGGCACGCCTGGGGAACACGTTCGATGGGGCGATCCATTACGTCGCGAGCGGGACCATGGCCAACATCGTTTCGATATCCAGCTGCCTGCGTCCGCACGAAGCCGTTATTGCAGTGGCCTCGGGGCATATCGTCGTCAGGGAGGCCGGTGCGATCGAGGCGACTGGCCACAAACTCATTGTTGTTCCCCCGGTAGACGGGAAGCTCACGCCCGCCAACATTGAGGCCGCGCTGGCCAGCAATGCGCATTTTCCGCACATGGCAAAGCCGCGACTTATCTATCTGTCGAATGCAACCGAAACGGGCACTGTCTACTCGCTTGCGGAGCTGCGGGAGATATCGGCGCTCGCAAAGCAACGAGGCCTGATTTTATTCCTCGATGGCGCACGCCTCGGCGCGGCATTGGCGTCCAGCAGGAGCGACGTGACATTGGCCGATATTGCTTCCCTTGTCGATCTTTTCTGGATCGGCGGAACCAAGTTGGGCGCGCTTCTGGGTGAAGCAATTGTGGTTTGCAATCCGGCGTTGACGGAAGATTTTGCTTTTCATATCAAGCAGCGCGGCGGCATGTTGGCCAAGGGGCGGCTACTGGGTATCCAGTTTCAGGCGTTATTTGGCGCTGGGAACCTGTTCCTCGACAATGCGAAGCACGCTAACGCCATGGCGGCAAAACTTGCCTCCGGGATCGTGTCAGGCGGTTACGCGCTCGAGGCCGAAACGGCTACCAATCAGGTATTTCCAGTACTACCCGATTCTGCCATTTCCGCTTTGACGCAGCACTTTGCTTTCTACGTTTGGAGAAAATCGGATAACGATCATTCCGTGATTCGCCTGGTAACGTCCTGGGCCACACCGGAACATCAGGTCGACGCCTTTTTGACGCGGCTCGCCCAACTTTGAAGTCGCGTATTCGCTCTTAAGGGTGTACAGGGCGCTTCACAAGGCTGGGAAATCGCAGATCCGGGCGCATTCTCGCGACCCGGCCGTCGCTCACGAAATCAAATACCGATTCTGTGGACCGCTGACATACTGCTTCTTGGCGATTTCGAGAACCTTTTCGCGCAACTTGTCAAAGGCGCCGAGCACCGACCGCTCGTCGGAGCCCACGTCGGGCTGCAGGTTTCTGAGCATCGCGTCGTCGACCATGAAAGTGATTTCGCGCGAGTCGTCGTACCCCCAGAAACATACGCAATGCCGGGAGGCATCGTAGCTACGGCTGGGGTTGGGGAATTGAAGCACGGCGATCAGCTTTTCTCGCACACGGCCGAGTAGCGCCACTTGCTGGCGCTGGAGTCGATCGTGGCGTAATTGGCGCGTCTTTTCTCCGCTCTCAAAGCATCCGCTGTGTCGAGGATATGAGCGCGCGTCCTGCGTTCGATGGCGTACTCGCTCTCGCTGCTAACGGCAGCCGAAGTACGTTTGAGTGGTGATCGCATGTTGGAGCCCCGAAGCAGGAGGCCGCTCATTGGCGACCGACCTCCCCACTGTATACCCTTTGGCTGGTGCCGACGTCTTTATTTGCCCGTGCGCGAGGGCGCTCAGTCTTCCGAAGCAACGATCTTGTCCGCCGGATTTCCCCGCTATGGCATTGCGCCCATGCGGTTGGTGTTAACCCGCTTGCCTGACGCTCCCTCCTTAACTCACTCGCTGCTGGTCCACTCGACATTTGCGCCCACCGAGCGCAGGTTTTCGACGAAACGCGGATGCGCGCGCCGGATCGGCAGCGCATTCATGATCTCGGAGCGTCCTTCGATGCTGGCCGCGACCATCAGCAATGCAATCGCCACACGAATAATGTAGGGGCTCTCGACGCGTGCCGGACTCAGTGTCAAGCCGCCGAACGTGATCAGCCGGTGCGGATCGGACAGGAACACATGCGCGCCGAACTTCGACAACTCGCTGGTCCAGCCCATTGCACCGTCATAGACCTTGTTCCAGAACATCGCACTGCCTTCGGCTTTTACGCCGAGCGCGACAAAGATCGGCAGCAGGTCCACCGGCAAATAAGGCCACGGCGCCGCTTCGACCTTGGTGAGAATATTCTGTGTGAACGGGCGGCGCACGTGCAGCGGGCCGTCGCTTAACGCACGCGACCAACCGTTACGATGCTCGACGTTGACGCCGAACTTCGCGAATGTCCTGTCGATCAGCGGGAACTGCTCGGGTGCGGAATTCCTGACGACGATGTCGCCACCGGTGATGGCGCCGAGCGCGAGAAACGTGGCAATCTCATGAAAATCCTCGCTGAAGCGGAACTCGCCACCGCCGAGCCGCCGGCCGCCCGTTACGCTGAGCCGCGACGTACCGATACCTTCGATGCCCACGCCGAGCATGGCGAGAAAGCGGCAGAACTCCTGCACGTGGGGTTCCGATGCTGCGTTGACGAGGGTCGACGTGCCTTGCGCGGCCGCCGCGCACAACGCAAAGTTCTCGGTTGTCGTGACCGATGCGTAGTCCAGCCAGTGATCGTTTGCAACCATGCGCCGGTCGTTACGCACGATCAGCGAATCGTCGGTGCGCGTGAGGTGGGCGCCAAACCGCTCGAACACCTCGACGTGCGGGTCGATCTCGCGCACGCCGAGCGTACAGCCCTTCACGTCGCTCTCCAGCCGCGCCACGCCGAAACGCGCGAGCAGAGGAGGGACCAGCATGATCGACGAGCGCATCTCTTCGGGCAGCTTGTGCGTTGCCGGATCGAAGGTGGTCGCATGGTGATGCAGGTCGAGAATGCCGGTTGAAAAATCCACCGACACCTCGCTGCCGAGCGTGCGGAAGATCTCGAGAATTTTCTTGACGTCGGTGATCTCCGGCACGCCGATCAGCCGCACCGGTTGATCGGTGAGCAGCGTGGCGCAAAGGATCGGCAGAACAGCGTTCTTGTTGGCGGATGGCGTGATTTCGCCGCGTAACGGGACGCCGCCGTGGACGATCAGGTTGGACATGTTCGGGAGGGTTCGAAAAGTGAGGACGTGAGGGCGATATCATGCCATTGAGCGACTGTACGTGCTGGCGAATGCCCTCCGGTAGACTATGTGCTCGCCCAACTCGCCGCGACAGCATGGACACTCAGCTTTGGATCATCTGTGGGCTTACCTTCGTCATTCATGTGATCGCGACACTGGCGTATGCGGTGCGGATCGCCGGCGTTCGCACCCGCCGGATAGCCGTGTCGTTTTCTCTATTCGGGATCATCGCTCTTGTCTCCCGAACGGCGAATTCCTTTCAGGGGCCCTTCATAGCGAAGCGGGTAGAGCTTGATATTGCCCGTCACATGGAAGGTGGCCTGCTGGGCGACTTTCGCCTTTTCCTGCTGTCCGCCACCGTGGCGAGCGTAGTGGGTGCCTGCCTGATTCCCACCTTCCAGCGTTATTTCAGCCGGGCGGTCGAGCATTTCCAGGTCAATCGCTCGGTGCCGCGTTTGCTGCTCCATATCTTCAGCCGCGGCGGCGTCAACTATATCCGGGACGGCGCGCGGTTCCCGTCCCGGCACAACGTCACCCAACTCGCAACCGGCGCCGGCGTCTCCTGGAAAGTCATCGGCCTGAACGTTTTCGCCATGGCAATCTGGACGGTCGGCGTTTTTGCGTCGCTCTATGCGGGATACCTGAAGCCGGAATTGCGTGTGACCTGTGCGAATCTGTCGTCGGTGATCAACGGTTTTGCGACTGTCGTCCTGGCGGTTGTCATCGACCCGCAAGTTTCAGTCATGACGGACGACGTGATCGAAGGCCGCGTTTCAGAAAACAGCTTCCGGCGAGCGATTACCACGCTTGTCGGGGCACGCGTTCTCGGAACGCTATGCGCGCAGGCGGTGCTGGTGCCGGCGGCATTTCTCATCGTTCGCGTTGCGGAGTTGATCTAGCGCGGCGGGCAGTGGTATTTGCCGTCATGGCAACACGATACCCGGGCCGAGTTGCGCCAACGCGAATTCCCGTACGTGGGATACGAAGGGTTTCGCCAGCAATGGGGCAGGCCGCTGAGCAGGTGTCAGCACGGCAAAGTCAGTGAGAAGTGCCGGCTCGAAGCGTTTGAACACTACGCCGGTACCACGATAGCCCCAGGCGCTGATGGCATCTATGACGGCGACCCCCGCGCCCGCTTCCACAAAAGAACAGATCGCGTGTCCAACCGGGCTCTCTATCTGAACATTGAGTTCGACTCCATGCGCCGCAAACAACGCGTCTATTTGCAGGCGTGAAGTCACGCTGCGTGGATGTACAACAAAACGCTCGCCTGCGAGATCCACCGGTGTGACCGTTTCCGTCGCGCATAGCCGGTGTCCGGCGGGTAAAGCGCAAACCATGCGCGTGGACATCAAACGCTCTCCATGTGAACTGGTGTGGTTCATCGAAAGAACGGCGAAACCGATATCGCAGCGCTGTCCCATCACCATATCCACCACAGTTCGCGACGAATGAGACGCGAGGGACACGTGAGCGTCCGGCTTGGACTTCAGGTAATCCGCGATTGCATGCGGTAGCAAAGACAGCGCAATCGAGGGCGCGGCCGCAATCTGCAGCGTGCCCCGACGAAGGTTTCTGATGTCGTCCGCCGCGCGCGAGATTCGATCGACGCCTGCCAGCGATCGCTGCACCTCTTCAAAGAGCGCCTGTCCTTCCACCGTTGGATGCAGGCGCCCCTTCACACGATCAAACAGTTTGAACGCGACCGAGCGTTCCAGATCGGCCAGCAGCCGTGTAGTTGCCGGCTGCGAAATATGAAGCATCTCGCTTGCGAGCGTTACGGTCTGGTAGAGCATCACTGCCCTGAAGGCTTCCAGCTGGCGAATCTTCATGTCAGGCTCTATAACAAAATGCTATCGATTTTGAAACAAAAAGCATTGTACAGCGCAGTTTCGACTTCGTAATCTACAGTCAATCCAACACCATCAAGGTATTGGGGCAAGAGATCGAGCTATAGCATTTTGTGCCAGACCTGCGGGTTTACCCAGAATCAATGGATCGTCTCTTCGTCAGAGCTGCGTCGCCGGGAGACAGGCGGCTTTCAGGCAAAAGGGCTTCATTCAATATTCACGGCGGTGTATGCATGCTCAAGAACACGGTAGGTCGACAGCGGATATTTCATCCGTGTCTCATCTCACTTCACAACGTGGTCACGCAATGAGTACCACCGAAATGACGAATACGGCGGATGCGCCCGGATCGAAGTCACACGGTCGTTTGCACCCAGTGTTGATCGCATTGGCCGTGATGCTGGCCGCCGCCTTGTTGACCCACCTGATCCCGGCGGGCAAATTTCAACGCGAGGGGACGCATGTGGTCCCCGGTACCTATCAGGTCATACCGAAGGAGGGCGGCCTCGCGGCGCTTTTGTCGCCGAGTGTTCCGAAGGCGAACGAATCGCCCGCTCATGCCGCCGGCGCGGTCAGTCTGTTCGCGGCCATTCCGTCAGGCTTCGTTGCGCAGGCGCCCCTGATTTTCATGTTGATGTTCGCCGGCGGCACGTTTGGCGTGTTGCGTGCCACAGGCGCACTCGACGCCGCGATCGACGACTTGCTGCATGTTTCGTCCGGAAATGCGTACGTGCTGGTGACGGGCGCTATTTTGTTGATCGCATGCGGGGCGACCTTTATGGGGTTCAGTTCCGAATATGTGGCCATCATGCCCATTGTCCTGTCGCTGACAAGGCGCCTTAAATTCCCGAATCTCGTTGCGGCAGCCATCGTCGTGCTCGGGGCCGACATCGGCTATATCGCGTCCGTCACCAATCCCAATGCGCTTGCCGTTGCACAACCGTTGGCCGGTGTGCCGATCTTCAGTGGCATCCCTTCAAGACTGGCAATTTTTGTCGTGATGCTGGGACTTGGACTGGGCTACGTCATGTTCTATCTGCATCGTCTGCCGAAGGCCGATTACATTCCAGGCGCAAAGCGGATGACGGTGCGCCAGACCCGGGTACTGATCGCACTTGTGCTGGGCGGTGGCGCGCTGGTGGCCGGCACGAGCATCTGGGCGTGGAGACATACCGAACAGGCGGCAGCCTTTCTTGCCTTGAGCCTGCTGATCTCCATGGCGGGCGGAATGCGCCTGAGTAACGCGGCGGACGCGCTGATCGACGGCATGAAAAGCATGGTGCTACCGATCATCATGATCGGTCTTGGCGGTGCCGTGGGCGTTATTCTGGAGTCGAGCCAGATTCAGGACAGCATCGTCCAGGATCTGGCAAACCTGATCCAGGGGCAACCTCATGCCGCGGTGACGGCCGGTTTGATGATTTCGGAAATGATGTTTGGGATTCTTATCCATTCCGTCTCTGCAAAGGCCGCCGTCAGCATTCCGATTCTGGCGCCAATAGCCCATCTGTCAGGCGTGAGCGGGCAGCTCACCGTAACCGCCATGCTGCTCGGCTCCGGTCTGATCAACATCGTATCGCCGACCAACGGCTTGCTACTGGCGTTTCTCGCCGCCGCCAAAGTGAACTACGTTGTCTGGCTTAAGTTCGTCCTGCCGCTGTTCATTGTTTTATGTGTTGTCGGCTTTACGGCGCTTTTCCTGCTGACGGCTTTGGGAGGATAAGACGGGACAATCATCTTCAATCGAATTGCAGCACGGCACGTTTATGTGAAGTGGCGAATCCCCTGGCTAATAAATGGAGGATAACCATCATGCACCGCGACCGCCTGCCCTGAAATAGCACACCGACCTCAATCAAGGTCCGACCACCTCTTTACCTTCCCGTCGATGCGGTTACTCGACTGCGGGCGCTCGTCGGCGGGAATCATTTCTGTACTAATGGAGTTCGAAAAGTGGAATCAAAAGTTAGCCGCCGGTTAAAACAGCCGCCCGCGAAAGAAATTATTCAGTACATTTTCCTGCCGCGTCTGAATCGCGAATTCTTTGCGAATTTCGAGCTGTTGAATCAGATCAACCTCGCACATCTGGTGATGCTCGAAGAACAGGGCATTCTCGATAAGGATGCCTCGGAACGGCTCGCGCAAGCAGTGTTGAAGATGCAACAGGATGGTCCGAACGCAGTCGAACTGGATCCCGCTAGGGAGGAGGCGTACTTTAACTATGAAGCTCATCTCATGAAGCTGGTCGGGCACGATCTGGGTGGCCGATTGCACACCGCTCGCAGCCGCAACGACATGGGCGCGACGATAGACCGGATCCGGGCTCGAAATTTCTGCCTGCGGCTTGGCACGGCATTGGCCGACGTCGCCGACGCCGCGTTGGAGCGCGCCCAGGCATTCGCCGGGTACGTTATGCCTGGTTATACCCATATGCAGGCCGCTCAGCCGATCACGTACGGATACTATCTGTCGGCACTGGTGGATGCATGGTCGCGCGACATCGAACGGCTTGTGCACGTGCTCGATACGACGGACGGCTCTCCGTTGGGTGCGTGCGCATTGGCGGGTACCTCGTTCCCCATCGACCGTTTTTCTACGAGCCAGATGCTCGGATTCAGCTACCCGCTGGCGAACTCACTCGATGGCGTTGCGTCGCGAGACTTCGCACTGGAACTGAGCGCTACGCTCTCTATTCTGATGATCACTTGCAGCCGGATGGTTCAGGACTTTTACATCTGGTCGACCCCCGAGTTTGGCTATCTGTCGTTTCCCGATAGCGTGGCGAGCACGTCGAGCATCATGCCGCAGAAGAAAAATCCGGTGGTACTCGAGTATCTGCGAGGAAAGACGGGCCACTTGATCGGCTTGACGTCGGCCGCCTTCACAACGGTCAAGTCGACGCACTTCAGCCACGCGGGCGACAGCAGCCGCGAGAGCACGAGAACCTGCTGGGAGGGGTGCGAAGAGGCACTGAAGGCACTCGAATTGATGAAGTTGCTCGTTCTGGATGTCGAGCCGAATCGGGATCGCATGGTGTCGAGAGCGGCCGAAGACTTCTCAACGGTGACAGATCTGGCCGACCTTCTGGTTCGCCGGGCCGGCACGTCGTTTAGAGATGCTCACCATATCGTTGGCAGTATCGTACGGGACGTGCTGGATCAGCGGCTCTGCGCCAGCAGTATCACGTCCGCCATGGTAAACGCGGCAGCGAGTCAGCAGCTTGGGCGGAAAGTTTCTCTCGATGAAGACGAGGTGCGGGCGTGCATGGACCCTGTGCGCAACGTCGCCGCGCGGCGATCTTATGGAGGCCCGGCTCCCGAGCTGGTATTGGCACGTATCGAGGTGCAGAAAGCGAGACTGGTGGAACAAAGGCAGGTATTCGAGGCGACGTCGAAACGCCTGAGCGACGCCGGGAATCTGTTGAAAATGCGAGTCGAGGCGCTAGTCTCCAATCGGGACCGGGTGTTGGTCTAGGTATCTGTTTCACCGATCGATCACGGCTGCGGTCCGTTTCGTATCGCCAGTTCCAGGAACCCTGAAGCCGGGTCGTGCTCCCGGGAGAAGCGATGGTCGGGAAGCAGCGCCAGCAATATCTCGGCGGTTGTACGGACCGTGCAGCCGCGCGCCACATGACCACCGGACACGCGACCGCGCGGATCGGAAACCGACATATGCAGGTGTGCTCCATCCGTTGATAGAGACCCGGCCAGCGTCAGGATTTCCAGGTCGTCGCGCAGTTCGGTCGATTCGTCGTTCCCGGCAAAGCGCAACTGGGCAACGCTGAGGCTCCCGATGCCCTGAATCACGAAGGCCGCCTGCACGCCGAGCTGGCGCAGGACGTCTTCGAGGGCGGCACGCAGGTCGTCGCCGGGAGAGAGGCGTAGAGGATGGGCTTGCATCGCGTGGTTCAGCTCGCCTCCGGCACACCCGCTTCCCGATGATGATCGGCGGCGAGAAACATATACATCGCGGGCACCACGAACAACGTGAAGAGGGTGCCGATCGACAAGCCCGTGAAGATCACCAGCCCCATCGCGTTGCGGCCCGCCGCGCCCGCACCCGAGGCGATCACCAGCGGCACGACGCCCAGCACCATCGCCGCCGTCGTCATCAGAATCGGGCGCAGCCGCACACCCGCCGCTTCTTCGAGGGCCTCGCGCTTCGATTTGCCGGCGTGTTGCAGTTCGTTGGCGAACTGCACGATCAGGATGCCGTGCTTGCTGACGAGCCCCATCAGCGTGACGAGGCCGACCTGCGTGTAGATGTTCAGCGTCGTCAGACCGACGTTGATGAAGATGAGCGCGCCGAACAGCGCCATCGGTACCGACACCAGGATCACGATCGGGTCACGGAAACTTTCGAATTGTGCCGCGAGCGCGAGGAACACGATGATCGTCGCGAACAGCAGCGTGATGACGAAACCGCCGGACTCCTGCACAAATTGCCGCGATAGCCCGGAGTAATCCGCCGAATATCCCGACGGAGCGGCTTCCGCCGTCGCCTTGCGCAGAAACGCGAGCACTTCGCCTTGCGACACGCCCGGCACGGTCACGCCTGAGATTGTCGCGGAGTTGAGCTGCTGGAAGTGGTTGATCGATTCCGGTACGACGTTGTGTTCGATATGCGCAATCGTCGAAGCCGGAATGACACTGCCGTCCGGCGTGCGCAGGTAGTAATCGAGCACCTGTGATGGATTCAGGCGGTCGGTCTGCAGGACCTGCGGAATCACCTTGTACGAGCGCCCGGCAATCGAGAAGTAGTTCACGTAGCCGCCCCCGAGCGCCGAACCGAGCGCTTGCCCAACGTCGCTCTGCGAGAGCCCGAGCGAGGCAACCTTGTCGCGGTCGACAACGAGCGTTGCCTCCGGCTTGTCGAGCTTGAGATCGCTGTCGACAAAGAAGAACATCCCGCTCGCACGGGCTTTTTGCAGGACGGCTTGCGACACTTCATCCAGGTTCTCGAAAGGCTCCGTCGTGCTGATGACGAACTGCACCGGCAAGCCCTGTGAGCCCGGCAACGGCGGAAACTGGAACGCCGCGACGCGCGCCCCGGCAATCTGATTCCATTTCTGCTGCAATTCCTGCTGTAAAGCGGTTGCGCCCTTGCTGCGCTGGTCCCATGTCTTGAACAGCACCCCGCCGATCCCCTGGTTCAGGGTTGGCGCACCGGTAAGCTGGAACATCTGCGAGTATTCGGGCAACGCTTTGGAGATGTTGAATACCTGATCGGCGTACGTCTGCATCTGCTGAATGGTCGCGTTCGGCGGCCCCTGGATCTGCGACAGGACGATCCCCTGATCTTCCTGAGGCGCGAGCTCCGATTTCGACGTCATGAACAAATAGACCGTGCCGGCGAGCAGCAACGCGCCCATCACGATAAACACGGACCAGGTGTCGAGCGTCGCGTGCAACAAGCGGCCGTAGCCGCGATGAACGCGTTCGAACTGGCGATTGACGAAGCGCGCGAAGCGCCCCGACTCCTGCTCCGCGCGGAAGAAGCGCGAGCACATCATTGGCGACAACGTCAGCGCGATCACGCCGGACACCGTCACCGCGCCGGCGAGCGAGAAGGCGAATTCGGTGAAGAGGGCGCCGGTCAGGCCGCCCTGAAAACCGATCGGCACATACACGGCGATCAGCACGACGGTCATCGCGAGAATCGGGCCGCCGAGTTCGCGCGCGGCGATCAGCGCCGCTTCGAGCGGCGTCTTGCCTTCCTCCATCATGTGACGATCGACGTTTTCGACGACGATGATCGCGTCGTCCACGACGAGCCCGATGGCGAGCACGAGCGCGAGCAGGGTCAGCAGATTGATCGAATAGCCGAGCAGTTGCATCACGAAGAACGTGCCGATCAGCGACAAGGGCATCGCGATCAGCGGGATGATGACCGCGCGCAAGCTGCCGAGGAACAGGAAAATCACCACGGTGACGATCAGCAATGCCTCGACCAGTGTCTTGATGACCTCGTAAATCGCCGTGTTGACGAAGTCGGTCGCGTCATAAACGATATCCCCCGTCATGCCGGTCGGGAACTGCTTCTGCAAGCCGGGAAAGATGGCTTTCACGCGCTTGGCCACATCGAGAATGTTGGCGTCCGGCGCGACCTTGATGCCGATGAACACTGAACGTTTGCCGCTGAACGCGACGTTGAAGTCGTAACTGTCGGCACCGAGCACGACGTTCGCGACGTCTTCAAGGCGCACGATCGCGCCGTTCTTCTGTTTGATGACGAGCTGCTTGAAGTCGTCGACGGTGTGCAGGTCGGTGCCCGCGTTCAGGTCGACGCTAACCATCTGCCCTTTCGTCGTGCCGAGTGTCGCGAGGTAGTTATTGTTGCCGAGCGCCGTAAAGACGTCGCTCGCCGTCACGCCATGGGCGGCGAGCCGCGTCGAATCGAGCCAGGCGCGCAACGCGAACTGCCGCCCGCCGAGAATTTCGGCGGTTTGCACGCCTTCAACCGAATCGAGCTTGGGCTTGACGACACGCAGCAGGTAATCCGTGACGTTATTGCTCGGCAGCACGTCGCTGTAAAAACCCATGTACATCGCGTCTGTGGTCTGCCCGACCTGCACCGTCAGCACCGGCTGTTGCGCCTGCGGCGGCAACTGGTTGCGCACCGACTGGATCTGCGTGTTGATCTCGGTCAGCGCGCGGTTCGCGTCGTAGTTCAGGCGCAGCGTCGCGGTAATGGTCGACACGCCGGTAGTGCTGGTCGAGGATAGATAGTCGATGCCCTGCGCCTGGGCGATCGCGGCTTCGAGCGGCTGCGTGATGAACCCGGCGATGGTGTCGGCATTCGCGCCATAGTAAGCGGTGCTGATCGTCACGACGGCGTTCTCGGTCTGCGGATACTGGCTGACTTTCAGGGCGGCGAGCGAGCGCAGTCCGAGCACGAGGATCAGCAGGCTGACGACCGATGCAAGCACGGGCCGCCGGATAAAGAGATCGGTGAATGTCATCGCGCGGTCTCTCTATTGTTCCTGAGGCGCCGGATTCGGATTGTCCGCCGGCTGCACGCTGTTGTTGACGATGAGCGGCGAGCCGTTCTTGAGCTTGAGCTGCCCGCTCGTCACGACCTGCATGCCGGCCTCGACACCTTTAAGAATCGCAACCTGATCGCCGCGCGTCGGCCCCGGTGTGACGAACACCTGCTGCGCGACGGGTAGCGCCTTGCCCTGCGCGTTGGGTTGCGCACCCTGCTTGACGATGAACACGGTCGCGCCGTAGGGGTTGTAGGTGATGGCCGTTTGCGGCAGCGTCAGGTAGCGCTGCGCGGTGCCCGCGTCGATCTTCACGTTCGCGTACATGCCCGGCAGCAGCTTGCGATCGCGATTGTCCACGGTGGCTTCGATCTGGATGTTGCGCGTGGCGCTGTCGACCCGCGGGTTCATCGACTGGATCTTGCCCGTGAAGGTCTGCCCGCTATACGCATTGGTATCGACCACGATGGTCTGGCCGATCGCGAGCTGGCCGAGCTGTTGCTGCGGCAGATAGAAATCGGCATAGATCGGATCGATCGCTTGCAGCGTGACGATCGCGTCGCCCGGATTGAGGTACTGCCCCGGATTGATAGTGGTGATGCCGAGGCGTCCCGCAAACGGCGCGCGGATCGTCTTCTTGTCAACCAGCGCGGCCTGTTGCGCGACCTGCGCCTTCTTGCCCTTGAGGTCGGCGGCGTCCGCGTCGAGCTGCGCCCGGGCGATGGCCTTGATGTCGTATTGCGCCTTGTCGCGCGTGTAGACCGTCTGGGCAAGTTCGGCCGCGGCCTGCAATGACTGGAGCAGCGCGACGTCGCTGTCGGCATTGAGCCGGACCAGAACTTGCCCGGTTTTCGCTTCCTGGCCCGAGCTGAACGCCACCTCGCGCACGAGGCCCGCGACTTCGGTGGTGACGTCGACGCCGCGCACGGCGCGCAAACTGCCGACCGCGGCAAGCTGCGGTTGCCAGGACTGATAGCCGGCGACGATCGCCGAGACGGTGGAGGGCGGCGCCGCGTTGCTCGCCATGAACTTGCCGATCATGTACGAGCGGAACTGGTTGAAGCCGACGAGCGCGGCCAGCAGCAGGCCGACACAGATCAGCATGATCACCATCCGCTTTGTCATCGGTTTTCTTTCGGTCATCGTTGTGTCCTTGCACGGCATGGGGCGAAGCGCCGGACGGTTCGTATCTTCGTGCCTTCGTTTCTGACTGCGGGTGTTGCCAGAAGCGGTGCAGCGAACGTTCTGCCGGATTACGTCAATGCGTTGTTGCGGCGGTGGCCGGCACGGGCTCGTTCCACCAGCCGCCACCGAGCGCCTGGAAGAGAGCGGCCGTGTCGGCGTAGCGGGATGCCTGGGCCTGCGCGAGACTGACCACCGTTTGCTGATACTGGCGTTGGGCGTCGAGCAGCGACAGATAGCTCACGCCGCCGACGCGGTACTGCCCGCGCGTGAGGTCCAGCGAATCGCTGGCGGACTGCCAGGCGTCCGTCTGCGCTTTCAGGCCGGTCGCGTCGTGATCGAGCGCGCGCAGCGAATCCGCGACGTTCTGGAACGCCAGCAGCACGGTTTCGCGATATTGCGCGTCGGCCTGTTCGTACGCCGCCTCGGCCGCGCGCTTCTGCGCACTCAGTTGGCCGCCGTGGAAGACCGGTTGCAGCAGGCCGGCACCCAGGCTCCAGATCGTGCTGCCGGCCTTGAACACCTGCGCCGGCGTCAGGGCTTCGGCGCCGTAGCTCGCGGACAGCGTGATCTGCGGATACATCGCCGCGGTCGCTACGCCGACTTGCGCGCTGGCCTGATGCAGCAACGCGTCGGCGGCGAGAATGTCGGGCCGCTGCCGCACCAGTGCCGACGGCAGGCTCACGGGCAGCGAGTCGGGCAACGAGAACATCTCGAGCCTGAATTCGGGCAATCCGGCGTCGCTGGGTAGTTTGCCGGCCAGCACGGCGAGCTGATGACGGACCTGGTCGAGTTGCTGTTGCAGCGGCGGCAGCGTGGCGCGGGTTTGCGCCAGCAGGGTTTGTTGCGCGAGTACGGCCGTGCGGCCCACGCCACCCAGTTCGAACTGTTTGCCGAGTACGCCGAGTTGCTCGTCTTCTTCCGTGGCGATCCGCCCGGTTGCGTCGATCTGTGCGCGCAGCGATGCTTCCTTGACGGCCGCGGTCACAATGTTGGCGGACATCGCGAGATAGGCGGCCTGCAACTGGAAATCCTGGTAATCGATTTGCGCGTGCAACGCTTCGAGTTCGCGCCGCGCGCCGCCGAACACGTCGAGCTTGTACGACACATTCACCGATGCGTTGTAGAGATTGAACTCATCGACGACGCCAGGCTCGCCGAACGAGATGCCGTTCAGTTTTTCGCGCGTGGCGCCGAGTTGCGCGTCGACGCTGGGCAGGAGGGTGCCGCCGGCTTGCGCCTTGAAATTTTCGCGCGCCTGCCGCAAGGCGGCTTGCGCCGCGGCGATGTTCGGGCTGTTGACGATGGCCTGGCGGATCAGGGTGTCGAGCGGCTCGCAATGAAAGAGCGCCCACCAGGCCGCGGGAATGTCCTCGCCCGGCACAAAGCGCTGGGGTAAGCCGGCAGCCCCCGGAGAAGAGGCCGTCTGCTCGGGCAGCGGCGTGGCGGTGTACGTGTCCGTAGCAGGGGCGGCAGGCGTGCGGTAGTTGGGACCGACCATGCAGCCGGTCACCGCGGCGCAGCCGCAAAGCACGACGTACAGGCGCCGCCGCCCGACAATACGCTGGTTCACGTCGATCATCGATCCACCTTATATCGCCTGCGTTTAGCTTAAGCGAGGGGAGCGGATGGGATTATGCGGACCACCCGAACTTCGATGTTTCTTGTCCTGACGGCGGAATTTATACCATGCGGCAAGAAATCTACGCGTAGCCTAGCATGGCCGATTGCTGCACGTGACGCGCGGGATGCACGAGATCACGTAGTCAGTTCGCTCGACGAGCTTTCAGACAGCAATCTGTAAGGAAGGGGCTCTGAGGGCTGGCCGAATACGGAACCCGCGAGGTGGATTGCGACGCTGGCAAAGTCGTTCACATTCATATTCGCATGGCGCGATAAGAGGTTCCGATGGCCGATCGGCAAGCGCCAATAAAGACCCATATAATCGATCGCTGAAATGAATTGGGGCTCGCTGCTCCGGCATTAAATCTGAACTGCAAGACCACGAGAGTGGCATTCCTGAGAGGTTATGTTTGTGATCGATAAAACGGCTGTCATCCATCCGACCGCGGTGATTGAAGAGGGCGCTGTGATTGGTGCCGGCGTTCGCATTGGCCCCTACTGCTGCGTTGGCGGCGATGTCGAGATTGGTGAAGGCTCCGTACTGAAGTCGCACGTTGTCGTAAGCGGCCATACCCGCATTGGCCGGGACAACATCATCTACCCGTTCGCCACGATTGGAGAGGACAACCAGGACCTGAAGTACGCCGGCGAGCCGACGCTGGTGGAAATAGGTGATCGGAACAGAATCCGGGAGAGCGTCACGATCCATCGCGGCACAGTCCAGGGTGGCGGCATTACCCGGGTTGGAAACGACAATCTTCTGATGGTCAACGCTCATGTTGCCCACGATTGCATCGTGAGCAACCATTGCATTCTGGCAAACAATGCAACGCTAGGCGGTCACGTAATTCTGGACGACTACGTAATTATTGGCGGGATGGTTGCGGTTCATCAATTCTGCATTATCGGCGCGCACGTCATGGTGGGGGGCTGTTCGGGCATCGCCCAGGACGTACCGCCGTTCGTGATTGCCCAGGGCAATCACGCTTCGCCGGTTGGTGTGAACACCACGGGGCTGCAGCGCCGGGGGTTCAGCAAAGAGGCAATACAGGCCATTCGAAATGCCTACAAGCTGCTGTACCGGAGTGGCAAGACGCTTGATGAAGCGAAGCCGGAGATCGCGGAGATCGCCTCCGCTCACGCCGAAGTCAAACCGTTTTACGAGTTTCTGACTCGCTCGACTCGCGGTTTGATTCGATAAGGTCCTGTGCGGCAATACGCAGGCTACGTCGTCGGGAGAATTGTCGCCCGACGACAGAAAGCGTGAGCCTGTTTCCGCCTAGAACGTATACGCCACCTTGCCGAATGCCGTGCGGCCGAGCGAGTTGTAACCGTATGCGGTGACGTACTGCCGGTTAAACAGGTTCGACAGGTTGGCGGAGACGGTGAGGTGCGAATTGATCTTGTAGGCGGCGCGCAGATCGACTCGCGTGTACGACGGCAGATAGGTCGTGTTGTACTGGTCGTCGAAGGTCGAGCCGCCATAAAGCAGCGAGACACCGGTGCTGAGCGCGTGCAGGTGGAATTCGTCCCACATGTGATCTACGCTCAGACTAATCGTCTGGCGCGGACGGCGGGGGAGCCACGTCTGATCGGTGACGTCCTGCGGATTCATCACGCCGACCGCGACACTAACCGGTGTCGATTTGCCGATGGTGCCCTTGTAGGACAGATCGATGCCCTGGATGTGCGCCCGCCCGATGTTCACGGGCATATTGAGCGCGGGGTTGAACGAGATCAGATCATGGACCCGGGTGTCATAAACGGCGGCCGTGAAGGTGCCGATCGAGGTCGACGCGTCCAGCGCTGCCTCCACCGTGTCGCTGCGTTCGGGCAACAGGTTCGGATTCGAATAGCCCGGATAGTACAGATCGTTAAACGTCGGCAGGCGGAAAGCATTGCCATACGAAAGCCGCGCCGTATAAACCGGCGTGATCGCATAGGCCACGGCGACATTGCCGGTATTGACCGACACCCCCTGGACAACGTCGTGGCGACCCGCGAGGAACACCGTCAGCGCGCCGAGCGTGGCCGACTGATGGAGCGAGAAAGACGAATCGTTGCGGGCCGGCAAACCTTGAGGCGCATCCACCGGCAGGAACGCCAGCTCGCGGCTGAAGTCGTACGCAACTTTTGACTCTCCGGACAGCGGCAGACCGAACAGCGTCAGTCCGCGCTCCTGATGCGTCAGCGAGGTCGTGGTGCTTAAGCGCGTCGAGTCGAACTCATCGGACGGGATGGTCGGGTTGTTCGCGTAGACGAACTGGCGGTCCGTCGCGTAGCCCACCGACTGGTCGAACTGGGTGGTCGGCGTAACGTCCAGATGAAATGCGAGGCCCGTCGTCAGTTGATGATCGAGTTGCCGGTCGGCGCCGCCTGCATTGTCGTACGACAGATCGGACTTGTGATACAGAGCGAACGCGGAGAGCGACCAGTTGTCGTGTGCGTAGCCGAGTCGCGCGTCCACGTCCTGCGCGTGGTACGGATTGCGGCCGTCCTCGTGACCATAGGCGTACGGCTGGGTCGCATCGATCCCGGCAGTGTTGTAGTCGTGCAGGCCGAGCGAGTAGGTCAGCCCCGAGAGTGCGGAGAGCGGACCCGTGGACGGGATACTGCCCGACGTGCGGAGCTGTGTGTCGAAGGTCTTGTTCGAACCGCCGCCTACCGAGACCGTGGTCCGATTCGGCTGATTGGATGCATGGTTGGTGAATAACTGTATGACGCCGCCCATCGCGTCCGCGCCGAACGAGGCGGCCGCCGGTCCCGAGATCACCTCGACGCGGTCGAACGCGGAGGTTGGCAGATCGGCCCACGCAGCTTGCCCGGTGGTCGAGGAACCGACCCGGATGCCGTCGATAAACACCGCGACCTGACTGGCCGACGAGCCCCGGATGCTGACCGCGGCGGAAGAACCTGGTCCGCCGCTTTGCGAAATGGTGACGCCAGGCAGCGTGGCGAGGGCCTGCGTGATACTCGGATCGGCTGGCGACAGACGGTCGAGATCGGCGCGCGTCAGGACCTGAGTGGTGGCGAAGCGTCGGTCGAACGATTGCGGCAGATGTTGCGTGTCGCCGCTGACGAGAATATTCGGCAGCGTGGTTTCTGCCGGAGTCTGCTCCGGCTGCTGCAACGACGTGCCGTCCGCGGCCTGTGCAACCTGCCATGCCGAGACGGTCAGGGCGGAGGTGATGATGAGTTGGCGGAACTTCATGATGAGATGTGTTCGTTCTTGCAGATTTCTGTGGGTAGAGGGCTACGGGGCTAGGGGGCCAGCAGGCCGTTTAGCCGCGTTCAAAGGTTTAACGTCTGGCGCAACAGGCTTCCAGTTCGTCGTAGCGCTTCATGCGATAGGGGACGAACGAGCCAGGCCAGGCGGCAATCCTGAAGGCGGCGAAAGCGCTATCAATGGCGATGACGCGCCAGCGCGAGGTTCCCCTTGTAGGGAACCGGGTTGAACAGCAGTGGACATGACAGATCCTGAGGCTTGGGCTGTCTTTGCAGCGGGCGACCGCTCAAGAGCGGTGCTTGCACATCGGGACACCCCGCCCGGTGCGGCTGCGCAGACCTCGGTTCGATGGCAGGTCTCCTGGCTCACGGGTCAATGTCACGTGCCGACCTTCCCGGTGCTCTGCTCCAGTGGTCATGAATGGCACGGACTCGCCGCTTACAGTTGCGGGGGCAGCCGCAGATTCGGAGCATGGCTGCTCGTACTGCGTTCCCTTTTGATCCCGGTAACGGGAACCATCAGCGCGAAGCGTACCGATGCGTCGTGGTGGCCGTCAATCACTACGGCGTTGGCGGTACGCTTCCTGTTGTTATTACGTCTGGCTTACTGGGTTGCGAGCCTTTGCCGCAGTGCCCTGGCGGCCAGCACCATGTTGGACAAGGCGGCTTCCGTCTCCGGCCAGCCCCGGGTTTTCAGGCCGCAGTCGGGGTTGACCCACAGACGCTCGGCGGGGATGACCTCGCATGCGCGTTCGAGCAGCCGCTGCATGGCTTCGACGCTCGGCACGCGCGACGAATGGGTGTCGTATACGCCGGGTCCGATTCCGTTCGGATAGGCGAACTCGCCGAAGCCGTCGAGCAACTCCATCGAAGAGCGGGATGTCTCGATCGTAATCACGTCCGCATCCAGCGCGGCGATCGACGGCAGAATGTCGTTGAACTCCGAGTAGCACATATGGGTGTGGATCTGCGTGGCGTCGGAGACGCCGCCCGCTGAAATCCTGAAGGCCCGGGTCGCCCAGTCGAAGTAGTCGGACCAATCCGCCTTATGCAGCGGCAAGCCCTCGCGGAAGGCGGGCTCATCGATCTGAATGATGCGGATGCCGGCCTTTTCGAGGTCCACGACTTCGTCGCGAATGACGAGCGCCAGTTGGAGCGCCGTGGTTGAGCGCGGCTGGTCGTCACGAACAAACGACCATTCGAGCATGGTGACCGGTCCGGTCAGTACGCCTTTCACCAGGCGGTCGGTCAACGACTGCGCATGACAGGCTGCGTCCACGATCATCGGCTCGGGCCGGTAGATGTCGCCGTAAATGATCGGCGGCTTGACGCATTGCGAGCCGTAGTTCTGGATCCATCCGTTTTCGGTGAGCGCATACCCCCAGAGCTTGTCCGCAAAGAATTCGACCATGTCGTTGCGTTCGACTTCGCCGTGCACCAGCACGTCGAGCCCGAGTTCTTCCTGTCGCCGGACGACGGTCGCCGTTTCGGCTCGCATACGTTCGAGGTACTCAAGCGCGCGCATTTCGCCGCGACGATGGGCGGCGCGAGCTTGCCGGATCGCCGGCGTTTGCGGAAACGAACCGATTGTCGTGGTGGGCAGGAGCGGCAGCTTGAGCGAGTGACGCTGCACACGGCTGCGGTCGGCGAACGGACTCTTGCGGCTAGCCATGGTATCGGTGATAGCGGCGACACGCCGCTGAACCAGCACATTGAATACCGCTCCGGAGTGGCGGCGCGACTCGAGTGCGCTGCTTGCTGCCGCGAGCGCCGACCCGGCTGCTGCCGGCAGCCCGGCGCCCGGCAGCCCGGCGCCCGGCAGCCCGGCGCCCAGATGATGCAGCGCCAGCGCAATCGTGCTCAGTTCATCGAGTTTTTCGGTCGCGAAGGCAAGCCACGATTTGAGTTCGGCATCGAGTTTCTTTTCGGACGCGAGCGTGACCGGCACGTGGGCCAGCGAGCAGGACGGCGCGATCCACAGCCGTTCGCCGCGTTGCGCGTAAAGGCTCTTGAGCGAAGCGGCAATGGCAACCAGATCGGCGCGCCAGATGTTGCGTCCGTCGATGACACCGACCGACAGGACCTTGTCCGCCGGCAGCGCCGAGCACCAGGCCTCCAGTTGCTGCGGCGCCTTGACCAGATCGATATGCACACCGTGCACAGGCAGCTTTGCGACGGTTGGCGCGTGCTCGGCGGCGGTGTCGAAATAGGTCGCCAGCAGCACCTTGATGCCCGAGTCGCCCAGCACGTTGTACACGGCGGAAAACGCTTCGAGCCAGTCCGCTTCGAGATCGAGGCAGAGCGCGGGTTCGTCGAGTTGAACCCACTCGATACCTCGCGCTTTCAGTGTGTCGAGAATGCGCAGGTAACGGATGACCAGCCTGGGCAGCAACGACAGGCGGTCAAAACCCGCCACGCGGCTTTTGGATAGCCACAGATAGGTGATGGGTCCGATCAACACCGGCTTGACCGCGAGATCCAGCGCGAGTGCCTCGTCGATTTCCTCGAAGAGCCAGTCGACGCCGCCGTCGAATGTCGTGTCGGGACCGAGTTCCGGCACCAGGTAGTGGTAGTTGGTATCGAACCACTTGGTCATTTCCATAGCCGGCTGCGCCTTGTTGCCCCGCGCCAGTTCGTGATACTGGGCGAGCGACAGGGTCTTCGGCTCGAAGCCGAAGCGCTCCGGCAACGCGCCGAGCAGGGCGGTCAGGTTCAGCATCGGGTCGTACCACGCGAAATCGCCGGCCGCGACGAAATCCAGCCCGGCGGCGCGCTGCAATTCCCAGTGACGGGCGCGCAACTCTTTTCCGACCTCACGCAGATAGGTGTCGTCGGATTCTCCGCGCCAGAAAGATTCCTGGGCGAACTTGAGTTCGCGATGTGCGCCGATGCGCGGAAAACCAGATATGTGAGTGCGGGCCATGCGGAATCCTTGAGTGAATGCCGCGTAGTGTGCAAGTCACGCTATGATTCATCAAGCGACATGTTTTCATCATCATATGAACCACATTCATATCAAGTTTTTCTCTCCTTTTCTGTACTGCCATGGCCGGCGCGGGCGGTGCCATGCTTGAACTGCGTCATCTCCGTTCGCTCATTGCGATCTCCGAATCGGACAAGCTGGTGAGCGCTGCCGAGCGGGTCAATCTCAGCCAGTCCGCGCTGTCGCATCAGATCCGCGATATGGAGGCTCACTACGAGGTGTCCTTGTTCGAACGCACCCGGCACGGACTGCGTTTTACGGCCGCCGGCGAGCGGCTGCTTGCGCTGGCGCGGGACACGGTGGCCGCGGTGGCCACCGCCGAGCGCGATCTGGTTCGCCTGAAGGGCGACGTGCGCGGCGAGCTTCGAATCGTGCTGGAATGCCACACCTGCTTTGACTGGCTGATGCCGGTCATGGATGAATTTCGCCGGCGATGGCCGGAAGTCGAAGTCGACCTGGTCGCCGGGTTCCATGCCGACCCGATGAAACTGCTGAACGAGGGCAAGGCAGACGTGGTGATCGGCTCGAAGCCCGCCACGCGGCGCAATCTGCACGTCGCACCGTTGTTCCGGTTCGAGATACAGGTCGTGATGGCCAATGAGCACCGGTTGCGCAACAAGCGGCGCGTCGGTCCCGACGACCTGCAAGGCGAGACGCTGATCACCTATCCTGTGCCGGAATCGCGTATCGACCTGATTCGCGAAATTCTGGAACCGGCGGGGATCAAGCTCGAACGGCGAACCGCCGAACTGACCATCGCGATCATGCAGCTCGTGGCGAGCCGCCGTGGCATTGCGGCGCTGCCGAACTGGGGCGTGAAGAATTACGTCGACCACGACTACGTGCTCGCGAAGCGTGTTGGCGCCGGTGGACTGTGGAGCGAACTCTATGCGGTCGCACCCAAAGGAATCGCGGGGCGGCCGTACTTCGACGATTTCGTGAGGATCGTTCGGGACATCTGCGCGGCCCAGCTCGACAGCATTGAACTGATATCCGGCAATCCGTGAGCGCCTGCGGGCGCGTCCAGCATCAATTGACATCAGCCGCGGGTGTGCTCGATCGAGACGCCCGCCGCTTTAGCCAGGAGTTGAAGTGATGAAAAAGATCCTGATCATCGGAATTGGAGCCGGGGATCCTGATTACATGACCGTTCAGGCGATCAACGCGCTCAATCGGGTCGACGTGTTTTTCGTGATGGATAAAGGCGTCGCGAAGGAGAAACTCGTCGCGCTGCGCAAGCAGATCATCGAGCGATTTATCGACGGCGACGATTATCGGATTGTCGAGGCCACCAGTCCTGAACGCAGACGCGACGACACCGATTACCGGTCGACAGTCGATGAGCTGAACCGCGACAAGCAACGCCTGTTCGAAGGCCTGATTACGGACGAACTGCACGACGGCGAAGTCGGCGCTTTCCTGGTGTGGGGCGACCCATCGCTCTACGACAGTACGATCCGCATCATCGAGGCCATTGCGCAAGACGGCCGGCACGCGTTCAACTATGACGTGATTCCCGGGATCAGCAGTGTCCAGGCGCTGGCCGCACGGCACAAGGTCCCGCTGAACCTGATTGGCCGATCGATCGCGATCACCAACGGCCGCGTGCTCGCCGAAGGCTTCCCCGCGAATGTCGATAGTGTCGTCGTGATGCTGGACTCACAGAATGCCTACCGGCATCTCGCGCATGAAGACCTGGACATCTACTGGGGAGCGTACGTGGGCACCCCCGACGAGATTCTTATTTCGGGAAAGCTGCGCGACGTGATGGACGAGATCGAGCGCGTCAGAGCGGAGGCTCGCCGCACCCACGGCTGGATCATGGACACGTATCTGCTGCGTAAGCGCGACGGCAAATGAAAGATGGCCACCGGAAGGTGGCCATCTTTCATACAACCGGCTTGCCGGTTGCGGCGCCGGCCAGTTGTTTCACGCGGTAAGCGCGGCTTGCACGGAGCGGACCGCGCATGCGCGTTAGACGCAAGCGCGCAGCTTCCTCGCCGCCGCCACCATGTTGGTCAGCGCCGGAATGACCTCTTCCCACTGGCGCGTCTTCAAACCGCAGTCCGGGTTCACCCAAAGGCGCTGTGCCGGAATGCGTTCAGCGGCCTTCTTCATCAGTTGAACGATGTGTTCTTCGGTCGGGATGTTCGGCGAGTGAATGTCGTACACGCCCGGTCCGATTTCGTTCGGGTAGTTGAAGTTGTCGAACGCGTCCAGCAGTTCCATATCCGAGCGCGAAGTCTCGATGGTGATCACGTCGGCATCCATGTCGGCGATCGACGAGATGATGTCGTTGAACTCCGAATAGCACATATGCGTGTGGATCTGCGTTTCGTCATCCACCCCATTGGCGGTGATACGGAACGACGTCACTGCCCAGTCCAGGTATTCCTGCCATTGCGATTTGCGCAGCGGCAGACCTTCGCGCAAGGCTGCTTCGTCGATCTGGATCACGCGTACGCCGGCCTTTTCGAGGTCGAGCACTTCTTCACGGATCGCCAGCGCCAACTGGTAGCACGACACCGAACGCGGCTGGTCGTCGCGCACGAACGACCAGTTCAGGATCGTGACCGGTCCCGTCAGCATGCCCTTCATCGGCTTGCTGGTGAGCGACTGCGCGTACTTGATCCATTCCACCGTCATCGCCTTCGGGCGGCTGATGTCGCCGAACAGAACAGGCGGCTTCACGCAGCGCGAACCGTACGACTGCACCCAGCCGAACTGGCTGAACGCATAGCCGTCGAGCTGTTCGCCGAAGTATTCCACCATGTCGTTACGCTCGGCTTCACCGTGCACCAGCACGTCCAGCCCCAGCGTTTCCTGCTCGCGCACGCTGCGTTCGATCTCGGCCTGCATCGCTGTCCTGTAGCCGGCTTCGTCCAACGCGCCGCGCTTGAACTCGCTACGTGCATGACGGATCGCGCCGGTCTGCGGGAACGAGCCGATGGTCGTGGTCGGGTAGGCCGGCAGCTTCAACAGGGCAGCCTGCTTGTCGGCGCGCGCCGGGTAGGTGTTCTTGCGCTGACCGAGGGCCGGGCTGATCTTCGCGAGGGCAGCCTTGACCGCCGGGTTGTTCACACGCGGTGACGCGCGACGCGCGGCAATGGCGGCGCCGTTAGCGGCCAACTCTGCCTGGACGGCGTCGCGGCCATTGTTCAACGCGCTCGCCAGCACCTTCAGTTCGCCCAGCTTTTGCAGCGCGAAGGCGAGCCACGAGCGGATTTCCGCATCCAGCTTCTGTTCGCTTTCCAGGTCCACCGGCACATGCAGCAGCGAGCACGACGGTGCAATCCAGAGGCGCTCGCCCAGTTGCTTCGCGACCGGCTCGAGCCAGTCGAGCACGCCGTTGAGGTCGGTCTTCCAGATGTTGCGGCCGTTGATTACGCCGAGCGACAGCACGCGGTCCTGCGGCAATTGTGCAATCACGGCAGCGACTTCAGCGCGCGCATTGATTGCATCCAGATGCAGGCCTTGCACCGGCAGCTTGCAAGCCAGCGGCAGGTTGTCGAGCAACTGGCCGAAGTACGTCGCCAGCAGCAGCTTGACCTTGCTGTTCGCCAGCGCGTCGTATGCGGTGACGTACGCCTGTTGCCATTCGGCGGACAGTTCGGTAACGAGGACCGGTTCGTCGATCTGCACCCATTCGACGCCTTGCGCCGCCAGCGTGGCCAGCAGTTCGGCGTAGACCGGCAGCAGGCGCGGCAGCAGGGCCAGCTTGTCGGAGTCGTCCTTGGCCTTGCCCAGTGCCAGGTAGGTCACGGGGCCGACGATCACCGGTTTGGCCTTGACGCCTTGTGCGTTGGCCTCAGCCAGTTGTTCGAGCAGGCGCGACGGGTCGAGCTTGAACTCGGTGCCGGCGCTGAATTCGGGGACGATGAAGTGATAGTTGGTGTCGAACCACTTGGTCATCTCGCCGGCAGCAACGCCGCCGCAGCACGCGCCGTGCTCTTCGGCGCCTTTGGCCGAACGGCCGCGGGCGACGCGGAAGGTGTTGTCGAGCGCATCGCCATGGAAGCCACGCACGCGTTCGGGCAGGTTGCCCAGCGTGAAGCTCATGTCCAGCACCTGGTCGTAGAAGGCGAAATCGCCCACGGCGGCGAGGCCGAGGTCGGCCTGGTGTGCCCAGTGACGCTGGCGCAACTGGGCGCCCAGCGCTTTCAGTTCGCCGAGCGAGGACTCACCCTTCCAGTAGGACTCGAGCGCGAATTTCAGTTCGCGCTTCGCGCCGATGCGGGGGAAGCCCAGATTATGTGTGGTTGCCATGGTGTCGCCTTGATTCGGTCAGGTTGCGGATCGAGGCATGCTAGCGAAGGCGTCTTATGAAGTAAAATGGTGTTAATTCAACGAACCATTAGTTTTGTTCATATACCATGCTTGAGAGAGTTCACCTGGCGATTGTTCAGGCGGTGGATAAGCACGGCTCGCTTACCGCCGCAGCAGAAATCCTGTGTGTGACGCAATCCGCCCTCAGCCACTCCATGAAGAAGCTGGAGCAGCAACTGGGTACGGATATCTGGTTGCGCGAGGGCCGCAGCTTGCGCTTGACCCAGGCGGGCCAGTATCTACTGGCGGTTGCTAACCGCCTGCTGCCCCAACTGGATCTGGCCGAGGAGCGTCTTAAACAGTACGCACAGGGCGAGCGTGGGGCACTGCGCATCGGCATGGAATGCCATCCCTGCTATCAGTGGTTGCTCAAGGTGGTGTCGCCGTATCTCGCGCGCTGGCCGGACGTGGATGTCGACGTCAAGCAGAAATTCCAGTTTGGCGGCATTGGCGCGCTGTTCGGCTACGAAATCGATCTGCTCGTCACGCCGGATCCGCTCTACAAGCCGGGCTTGCGCTTCGAACCGGTGTTCGATTACGAGCAGGTGCTGGTGGTGAATCGCGAGCATCCGCTGGCGGGCGTCGAGTATGTGAAGCCGGAACAATTGACCCGGGAGGTGCTGGTCACTTATCCGGTCGAGACAGACAGGCTCGATATCTACAATCAGTTTCTGATGCCCGCGGGCGTAACGCCCCGGCGTCACAAGGCGATCGAAACCACCGACATCATGTTGCAGATGGTGGCCAGCGGCAGAGGCGTCGCGGCACTGCCGCGCTGGCTGGTGGAAGAGTATGCCAACAAGATGAACCTGGTCCCGGTACGGCTGGGGCGAAAGGGCATCGCCAAGCAGATTTTCCTGGGCGCCCGCGAAACCGATACGGAAATTGACTACCTCAAGGCCTTCATCGAACTGGCGCGCATGCCGGCGGCTGCCTCGATCGAAGCCGGGCAAACACCGTAGTCCGAGCGGTTTGCTGCATGCCTGCCGCATGCCTGCTGTGGGCCGTGTTCGAGCGATAAAGAATGCACCGGCTCACTTCCCGGCAATGGCCGGCGTTCTCTCGATCAGTGAGCGGATCAGTTCCTGATCGACCGGGGTTGCCGGGTTGTAGACCACCATCCGAAGATCCGGCCGCCCGTCGACCGCGAACGACGAGTATTCCAGCGAGATCGGCCCCAGCACGGGGTGGCGCACACGTTTGATGCCGTCGCCGTGACTCTGCACTTCATTGTCCTGCCACATGGCGGCGAACTCAGGGCTTGCCCGGCACAGTTCGTCGACGAGCGGCGCCACCTCGGCGTCGGCGCCCGCGCGCGCGGCATCGACCCGGAAGGCGCCCACCACCATGCGGGCCACGCTGGTCCAATCGAATTGCGCGGCGCGCACGCGAGGGTCGCAGAAGATCATGCGCAAAATGTTGCGCCGTTCAGGGGGCAGGGTGGCGTAGTCGGTGAGCACGGCCGCGGCTGCGCGATTCCATGCAACCACGTCCCACGTCGCAGTCCTTAGGATCGCCGGGCTGTAGGGCAGCGCTTCGAGCAGGCGTTGCAGCCGGGGCGTGATCGCGTCGCTGCCGCGATAGCGGACTTCAGGCGGATGGCCGAGGCCGAGCAGGAATACATGTTCGCGCTCGACCTCGGTCAGCATCAGCGCTTTCGCGATGCGGTCCAGCACGTCCGCCGACGGATTGCCGCCGCGCCCCTGCTCCAGCCAGGTGTACCAGGCCGCGCTGATATTGGCGCGCTGCGCCACCTCTTCGCGACGCAGTCCGGCCGTGCGCCGCCGGCCGCCGGAAATACCGAAGGAGGCGGGATCGAGCTTGGTGCGCCGGTTCTTCAGATAGCTGCCGAGCCGGTTGCCGCTTTCTTCGTCGTTCACTTGAGCCATGCTTAACCTGTTAAGACGTATACCCGGATAATCTCACCACTTTAACAGGATGATTTTGCCTCGTAGATTGCTCCCAATCAACCTGATTTGGGAGTGTTTCACATGCGAGTCTTTGTCACGGGAGCGACCGGTTTCGTCGGCTCCGCTATTGTTCGCGAGCTGCTCGCGAACGGCCATCAGGTCCTCGGCCTGACCCGCTCGGCAGAGGGCGCGGCGGCGCTCGCCGCGGCCGGCGCCGAGGCGCACCATGGGTCGCTGACCGACTTCGACAGCTTGCGCCGGGGCGCGGCGGCGGCTGATGGGGTCATCCACACTGCGTTCAATCACGATTTCTCCCGCTTTGCGCAGAGCGCGGAGGAAGACCGGCAGGCGATCGAAGTACTAGGCGGCGTGCTCGAAGGCAGCGAGCGTCCGTTGCTCGTCACGTCCGGCACGGCGTTGCTGAGGCATGACGCCGACGCGGCGACCGAGACGGATCGTCCCCCCGTACCGTCCGACAGTTTTCCTCGTGCGTCGGAGGCGGCGGCAGAAGCGCTTGCCACGCGCGGCGTGCGGGCGAGCGCCGTGCGGCTGGCGCCGTCCGTTCACGGTGAAGGCGATCATGGGTTTGTCCCTCGGCTCATCAGCATCGCGCGCGAGAAGGGCGTGTCGGCGTACGTGGGCGACGGTCTCAACCGCTGGTCCGCCGTGTATCGGCTGGATGCCGCCCGCGTTTTCCGGCTCGCGCTCGAGCGTGGCGCCATCGGCGGTCCCTATCATGCAATCGCTGAAGAGGGAGTGCCGTTCAAGGCGATTGCCGAATTGATCGGTCAGCGGCTCGGGGTACCGGTCGTCGCCAGGTCAAAGGACGAGGCGCTGGCCCATTTCGGATGGTTCGGCAGGTTCATCGGCATGGATTTGCCGACCTCGAGCGCACGGACTCGCGAAGTGTTGGACTGGACGCCGACCGGTCCGGACCTTCTCACCGACATCGGCCAGCCGGGCTACTTCGCGCATCCCTGATTGTCAGCGCCGAATGGCTCGCCAATCTCAAGACAGCGCATCGAGCAGTCCGTACCACGCCACGCCCGCACTGATATAAAACCGCTGCAGCGCGTGAAACGGAACGGGCTCGATCGACGTGGGCGGCAGCGGTAAACCGCGTGTCGTCCCGCCGATCAAGGCAGCCAGATGCTTGCCCAAGGTCGTCGCCATCGCAATGCCGCGTCCGTTGTAACCGAGCGCGATCGTCATGCCCTCCGCCGGCAGATGCACGTGCGGCAGGAAATTGCGTGTAATGGCGATGCGGCCGGCCCAGCGGTATTCGTAGCCGATGCCCTTCAGCTGTGGAAACATCAACTGGGTGGCCCGCTCGAGATGGGCCCAGTCGGCTGCGCTGCGCGGCTCGCGAAACGGTCCACGACCGCCCATCAGCAGACGCCCATGCGCATCTTTGCGGAAATAGAGCAGCAGGCGCCGTGAATCGGAAGCCACTTCGCCACCGGGCAGAATCGTGGCGCCGACATCGTCGGGCAGCGGTTTTGTCGCGACGATAAAGCTATTCGCCGCGATCACCGATTGGGCGAGACGTGGCCACAGGCCGTCGGTATAACCGTTGCTTGCCAGCAGGATCTGTCTGGAATCGATCAGCGGGCCATGCGCCGTGCGAATTCGCCAGCCTGCCGTGCCGCGCTCGACGCTCGCGGCACGGGTTCCGCCGTGGACCGCCGCGCCTGCCGTTTGCGCCGCGCGCGCGAGGCCGCGCGCGTAGCTCAACGGCTGCACGCTGCCCGCGCGCCGATCGACCCAGCCGCCTACGAATGCGCCCGTGCCGAGCCGCCTCGATACCTGCGCACGGTCGAGCAGTTCGACCGGCGCACCGCGCGACGCCCACTGTTGCGCCCGAGCGTGCAGCATGCCGAGCAGCTTGCTCGAATGAGTAGGTTGAATCCAGCCGGCGCGCGTCGCGTTGCATTGAATGCCGTGGCGCTCGATCAGATCGAAAACCGTATCCGCGGCGCCGCCCGCCATCTGTATGAGCGCGGCACCGTCGCCTGGGCCGTAGCGCCGGATGAGTTCGTCGGGATCGTATTTCAGACCCGGTATCACCTGGCCGCCGTTGCGGCCAGAGGCACCCCAGCCGGGCTCATTGGCGTCGATCACGCAGACGCGCAGGCCCTGTTCCGCCAGATGCAAGGCCGTCGATAAACCCGTATAACCGGCGCCGACGATCGCCACGTCCACCGTGACCGAGCCGTCGAGCGGCGGCGCGTCGACAGCGGGTTCCGCCGTTGCCGCCCAGAGCGAGGGGGGCAGCGGTTTTGCAACTTCAACCAGGCTCATAGTGGTACTCAAATCCGGGATGCTTCGGTAAGCGCAGGCATCTTGCCGAGAAACTCGCGTGTGCGCGGATTGCGCGGACGTTCGAACAGATCGGCGGCAGACCCTTCCTCATGGATCATGCCGTCGTGAAGAAAGCAGACCCGGTCCGCCACTTCGCGTGCAAATCCCATTTCATGCGTGACGACGATCATGGTCATGCCGTCGTCGGCAAGCTGGCGCATCACGCCGAGCACTTCACCGACCAGTTCCGGGTCCAGTGCCGAGGTCGGCTCGTCGAACAGGATCGCTTTCGGTTCCATGGCCAGCGCGCGTGCAATCGCCACGCGCTGTTGCTGGCCGCCCGACATTTCGGCCGGGTAAGCGTCCATCCGGTGCGAGAGACCGACCTTGTCGAGCAGATGCCGGGCCCGCTCACGGGCCTCGGCACGCATTTCCTTCTTGACGAACACGGGACCCTCGAACACGTTTTCCAGCGCGGTGCGATGCGGAAACAGATTGAAGCGCTGGAACACCATGCCGATCTGCGCGCGCAGGTTATGGATCTGCTTTGACTTCGCATCGACGGGGTTGCCTTCGACGGTGATCGTGCCGGCGTCGTGCCGCTCCAGTCCGTTGATGCACCGAAGCAGTGTCGATTTGCCCGAGCCCGATGGACCGATCAGGCACACCACCTGAGCGCGTTCGACGCTCAGGCTGACACCCTTCAGCACGTGCTGATCGTGAAAGCGCTTGTGAATGGAGTCGACCTTGATCATCGTTTTCCCTTCAATCCGAGGCGGCGTTCGATTCGCCGCAAGCCATAGACGAGCGGCAGGCTGAGCGCGAGGTAGAGCAGCGCGACCAGCGTGAATACCGTCATGTTCTGAAATGTCGACGAGGCGATCAGTTGTCCGGCGCGCGTCATTTCGGCGACGGTGATCGTCGAGGCGAGCGACGAGTCCTTGAGCATCATCACGAGGGTATTGCCATACGGCGGCAACGCGATCCGGAACGCCTGCGGCAACACCACGCGCCGCATGATCATCGCGCCGCGCATGCCGATGGACTGCGCCGCTTCGATCTGCCCGTGGTCGATCGCCTGGATGCCCGCGCGAAAGTTCTCCGCCTGATACACCGAATAGGCGACGCCGAGACCGATGAAGCCCGCCTGGAACGCCGACAACTGCACGCCGAGATCGGGCAGCACAAAGTAAATGTAGAAGAGCTGAACGATAATCGGCAGCCCGCGAATCACGTTGATGAAAGTCGCGGCGGCGTTCGATACGACGCGGTTCTGCGACACGCGCATCAGCGCGAGCGCCAGGCCGAGCACGGTGCTCAGAACGAACGAGCAGAACGTGATCTCGATCGTGACGACCGCGCCTTTCAGCAGGATGGGCAGAAACTCGATGGCGTTCTGGAGGAACATGGCGAAGCGTCCTTATTCTGACAATGACGTCACGTCATTCCACCTGCCATTTCTTGATGATCTGCGTCAGCGTGCCGTCGGCCTTGATCTTTTTGATGCCGGTGTTCAGTTGCTCCAGCATCGCCGTGTCGCCCTTGCGCACGACGAAACACAACTGGCCTTTCACCGACGGCTGGTATCCGGCGACGAGACGCAATTGCGGATTCGGATTGTGCTGAAGCTGGTAGGCCAGAATCGGTTGATCGCCGAAGCCCGCCTTGATGCGCCCGAGTGCGACATCGCGCATGATGTCGGCGACTGAGTCGTAGGTCCGCACTTCCTTGTAGATGCCTTTCTTGTTCAACGCGTCGACGAACGCGGTGCCGACTTGCGCGCCCACGACTTCGCCTTTGAGGTCGTCCATCGACGTGTACTGGCCTTTGTCGTCGGCGCGCACGATCAGGCCTTCGCCGTAGGAGTACACGGTGTCGGAGAAATCGACGACCTGCTGGCGCGCCGGCGTCTTCAGCATGGCCGCCGAGATGATGTCGATCTTCTTCGTGGTCAGCGACGGAATCAGCGAGGAGAAAGTGGTTTGCTGGATCTTCACGTCGAAGCCGGCAGCTTTGCCGGTTGCGGTAATCGCATCGACCAGAAGGCCCTGGATCGAATTGCTCTTCACGTCGAGAAAGGTGAACGGCACACCGGTGGCCGTTGCGCCAATCTCGTAAGTGGGGGCGGCCACCGACAAGGCCGGCGCACCGGCGAGCAGCAATCCTGTTGCAAAGACACTGGCGAAGCGTTTGGCGAACTGGAACATGAGGTCTCTCCACGAGTTGACGACGGCCGATGGAAGTATCGGTACCCATCATTTAAAACATGATATTCGAATCAAAAATATCGACCAACGAAATTTGCGTATCGATATTCGATATGATAGAGTCAATATCAGGCTAGAACAATTGGGTGAATCCATGACACGCAAGACGCTCGGTGCACCGCCGGAAACACCCCAGGAGCCGGAAGAAACGCCGGACGCGCTGTTCAATCAGTCGCTGGAGAAGGGGATTGCGGTGCTGCGCGCGTTCAGCGCACAGCGCAGGTCGATGACGCTGCCGGAAGTCGCGGAGGCCACGTCCATTACCAAAAGCTCCGCGCAGCGCATGATCTATACGCTGGAGAAGCTCGGCTATGTGAGAAAGCATCCACGTACCCGGCGCTATCAACTGGCGCCGCGCGTGATGCAGATCGGTTTCAACTATCTGGCCGCCGACACGCTGATCGACGTCGCCAATCCTTTTCTGTCCGAGCTCACCAATGTCACCGGCGAGACGACCAATCTGACCGAGCCGGACGGCGCCGACATGGTCTACGTGGCGCGCTTCGTGTGCATGAAGTTCGTGCCGATTCACATGCCGATCGGCAGCCGTATTCCCATGTACTGCACGGCGTCGGGGCGGGCCTATCTTGCGGCGCTCCCGGAAAACGAATCACGCGCGCTGCTGCTGGGCAGCGATCGGGTCGCGCATACGCAATACACCGTGACGGATCTCGGCGAGATCGAGGCGCGGCTCGCGCTTGGGCGGCGCAATGGCTACGCGTCGAACCGCGAGGAACTGTTCATTGGGGATATGACGATTGCTGCGCCCGTGCTCGACGGGGAACGTCGGCCGGTTGGCGCGGTGCACGTCGTTGCGCCGACCAGCCGTTGGACGCCGGCGGAGGCGGAGGCGCGCCTCGCGCCCGCGGTGATCGATTGCGCGCGCGGAATCAGCAACTCGATCAGGACGCTCGCCTGAAGGCGGACGCTGCCGGTTGATCGCGAAGGCTCAGGGAAACGCAGGAATAGTCGGATCCGTTCCCTCTATATCCGCTTCCGGATGATGGCTCTTAACCAGTTCTTCGATTTCGTCGACACGGTCCTTGCCGACGTCGACCATCATCAGTAACTCCCCCTTTTCGATCGCGCTTTCAAAGCGCTTCAAACGGGTGCTTGGGATGCCGATCCCGATCATGGTCGCGGTCCATGCGCCGAACCCTGCGCTCGCCAGCGTCATCAGAACCACGACGCCGCCCGCGATCGTCAGCCCGGAGGGTGGAAAAGCCATCGCGACGAGTCCCGCGAGCATGCCCGTCACGCCACCCGCGGCAGTGCCGCGCGCCAGCGCGGGAAGCAGATCGCTGCGCTGCGTAAGCGTGGCCTCCGGCAACTGCTCCAGATGCACGTCCGGACGCGCAAGCACGTGGATATGGCGCCATTCGACGCGCTTCAGCAACAACTCGTCGATGATCGACTTCCCGCTTTGCACATCGGGCAATAGGAAATAAATGCGCCGCATGTCGGGCCTCCTATCGGAAATAATCGCCGCTCGATCCGGGGCGGCTCCGCCTCTTGCTACCGGTCCGCGGCCAGCCCCTTCAGATAGGCTTCGCCGGCGTCCTGGGCCGCGGCGCGCAGGGCGAATGTGTCGTCCGAAACCAGTGAACGTTTGACTTTTTGTGCCCCGAAGTCGACCAGCGTAATGACCCAGACATACTCGCCGGCCTGCTCGGCGGTTTGCACGAAGGCGCGTACGTCTTCACTGTTGTTTGCGTTTGCGTTCATTGCGATCTCCTGAGTAAGCGTCACGGAAAGAAAACGGCTCATGTTCCTGATGACGGCCTGTTTTATGGGAGTTTGCCGATAATCGCGCTGCCTTCTTCCTTCGCGAACGCTCGGAGCGTTTGCGTGCGGACAGTGCCGGCAGACCCAGCGCGCAGCCCCAGGCCGCGAAGCTGTGTTCATCCGGTGCTTCGACGCGCGTGATCTGAGTGTAGGCAATGCAGGCGCGGGTGGCGCCACAAAAAGTGTTTTCGTGTCCCGCGTTGCTTGCTGTTAGAACAGCACCAGGCGGCACCATAGCGTGTCCGGTTTTTCGGAAAATGTTGCAGCCTGTTTTGTGCAAGAATCGCGATTAGCCTCAATCGCAGAGGCTCAACATGCGAAACGACGATGCGACTCTTAACGCCAGGTTAGAAGTCAAGGAGACGTTCATGGAAACTGCGAGCACCCCGGAAAGACCCCAATCCGTTCGCACTGCAATGAATTGCCTTTGGTTATCGGTGGCCATTGGAGCGGTCAAACTGTTGATGGAGCTTCCCTACCTCAAGACTATCGCGCCGGCACCGTTTACGGATTTTGTGCTGATTGTTGTGTTTGCCTTGATGGTTTTCCTGATCTTCAGGATTTATGCGGGCAAGAACTGGGCGCGAGTCACCTTCCTGGTTCTGTTCGTCATTGGTATTCTGCCGACGCTTCCCACCATGCAGAGCGAGTTCGTGCGTTCGCCACTTCTTGGCACGCTGTCGATCGTTCAGGCGGGACTGCAGATTTATGCGCTTTTCCTTCTGTTCCGCAAGCCGGGCAGCGGCTGGTTTCGAAAAACCGCCGCTGCATAAAAACGCTAGGCCGTGGCGGTTTTCAATGTCTCTATGTCGCGCCGGGGCGGCGCGCCAAACATGCGCGAATATTCGCGGCTGAATTGCGACGCGCTTTCATAGCCCACCTGATAGGCCGCCGTTTCGGCGTTGGCCGTTCCTGCGGCCATCAGGTGGCGCGCTTCAAGCAGGCGAAGCTGCTTCTGGTATTGCAACGGTGTCATCGAGGTCAGCGCCTTGAACTGCCGGTGAAATGCCGACGGGCTCATTTGTGCAATGGCTGCCAGATCGTCGATGCGTATGGTCTCGGTGAATTGGTCCCTGAGCGCGTGGATCGCGGTAACGATTTTCTGCACATGACTGTTCGCCAGCACTACCGTGGCGACCTCGTTGCCGTGAGGCCCCGCCAGCATCCAGTAACAGATTTCCCGCATGATCATCGGCGCGAGAATGGGAATAGCGTCAGGCGTATCGAGCAGCCGCACCATGCGAAGCACGCAGTCAGAGAGCGGGCCGTCAAAGTCGGTGACGAAAACGCCGTGCCCGAGATGGTCTGCCGGCGTGGGCGGCGTATCGAGACATGCCATGACTTCGCGCATGATGGCCAGGTTGAATTCAATCACAACAGCGAGGTACGGTTCGGCCGGGCTGGCTTGCACGACCTTGCTGAATGCCGGCATCTCGACGCTCACGACCAAAGCTTGTCCTGCCCGGTAGTCGTAGCGCCTGTCACCGAATAGCGTCCACTTGGCGCCTTGAATGACGACACAAAGAGCCGGCTTCATGATCAGATGAGCGGGGTGCTTTTCATGATCCGAGCGGAGAACGAGTAGTCCCTCGATAGCGGTCGCGAACGGGCTCTCCTTTCCGGCCTGCTTGTCGGTATAGCGTTTGACACTTTCGATTAAAGCATTCGACATAGGAATTCCCTTTGCGCCCGCGTTGGTTCGTCCGCGTTGGTTCATGTTACTGCCTCTCGTCTCGCACGGTGCAAGCCTGAGCAGGATCAGGCAAGAAGTAGGGGAGTTAGGGCATTAAACCTCGCTGTCGGCCGGAATAAGCTTGCGTCCACTTACACCTGACGTGGAGCGCAACATGACAGCAGGACAATCAGCAGACGCCGTTTCGAAGATCGCAATCGTGACCGGCGGGAGTCGCGGCTTGGGGCGCAATACCGTGCTCCATCTCGCGAAGCGCGGTGTCGATTCCCTATTCACTTATCGCGCCAATCAGGCAGAAGCCGAAAAGCTTGTCGGCCTGGTGGCGGAGGAAGGGCAAAGAGCGATTGCGCTGCCGCTCGATACCGGAAAAGTGGCGACGTTCGATTCGTTCGTAGAGCAGGTTCGGGCGTCGCTCGCCCAGTTGGGCGCTGAGCGTTTCGATTATCTCGTCAACAACGCCGGCATTTCGCACCACGCGCCGTTTGACAAGACAACCGAGGAAGAACTGGACGCGCTCTACAACGTCCATTTCAAGGGCGTGTTTTTTCTGACGCAGAAACTCCTGCCGCTTATCAATGACGGCGGCCGCATCGTGAATATCTCCTCGGGCCTGACCCGTATCGCTTTTCCGGGCAGTGCGCCGTATGCGTCCATGAAAGGCGCGCTCGAGGTTCTGACACGTTATCTGGCGAAGGAACTCGGTCCTCGTCGAATCGCTGTCAATACCGTCGCGCCGGGCGCAATCGCCACGGATTTCAGCGGCGGCATGGTTCGCGACAATCCTGAGATCAACAAGCTCGTGGCGGATGCGACGGCGCTCGGCCGTGCGGGTCTGCCCGACGATATTGGACCGATGATTGCGGCGCTGCTGTCCGAAGATAACCGCTGGGTTAATGCCCAGCGTATTGAAGTATCGGGTGGCCTGTCAATCTAGGCGTGAATAAGGGGCGGTGAAGTCGTTTCATGACGACGCGGTTGCTAGTTATACGACCTGGGCGGATGCAGCCTGCAACTTCTTTCCGTCATCGGATACCCAATCGCTGGGTTTTACGGGGAAAGCGTGATTTCGCGGCTGGCGCCCGGTTCTGCGCGGCGCCTGAGATCTTCGGTCGTTTCGCCATTCTGATCGGGCCGCCAGCCAGGCGGCTTGACGATATAGCCCGCTGCCTCGCGCAAGGAGCGGGCGGCCAGGAGATCGCGCCATAGTGCGCGCCAGTGAGCGAATTCGACGGTCAGCAGGTTATATGTCGTCATCGGCTGGACCAGACCGTAGCGGCACGGTACGTCACGCCGTTCCGCGATGTAGGTCCCAAATAGCCGGTCGAACACGATCAGCACGCCGCCGTAGTTTCCATCGAGATATTCGAGGTTGGCCGCGTGATGCACGCGGTGTGAGGAAGGCGTGTTGAGAATCCATTCCAGCGGTCCGAGGCGGGGAATCCAGGTGGCGTGCAGCCAGAACTGATAGAGCAGGTTGAGCGAAAGAATCATCAGCACAATCCGGGGCGGCATGCCGAACAGCGGCGCGAGCAGGAAGAACAGCGTTGAACCGGTAAGACGGCCGGTCCAACCGATGCGGTACGCCGCGGACAGGTTGAGTTGATTGGGGGAATGGTGGATGGCGTGGGTGCACCAGAACCAGCGTGTGCGGTGAGCGGCGCGGTGATACCAGTAGTAGCAGAACTCCTGACCCACGAAGCACGCCAGCCAGCCGCTCCAATGATTCATCGGCAAGGTCCAGAATCTGTGTTGCCAGAACCAGTGCATTGCATTGCCCCAGAACGCCAGCGGCAGCAACCACTGCAACGGATATTCCCGAACGAGAAGGTCGATCACCGAGACCCCGGTCGCCCGCCAGTCGTAGCCGCGCCAGCCGTTGCGCACGGACAGCACCAGTGCTTCGGCCAGTGAGGAGACGAGAATCAGGGCGACGGAGAATTTGAGCAGGGTGAGCAACGCAGCCATAGCGGGATCATCCATATCGTGATGCTGGCTAGCGTAGGGTGAGGCCCGGCGATCCGCAATCGAACTGGGACGAGCCGGGTCCGCCGCGGGGCGGGTTGGCCAATCGGGCGGCCGGCAGCTATTGCTGCAAGCGTTGCATTAGCAATTCCCGATGCTGCCTGCTGCAGGGCACCTCGACGCCGCTGCGCAGAACGACGGTGGCGTCGCCCTTTCCCCGTGGCCGCACGCTGAGCACGGCAGTCAACGCCACGGCGGCGCCGCGGTGCGTACGGACAAAGGCCGGCTCGAGGTCGTTGAGCAGGGCGGCGAGCGTGCGGCGTATCAGCAGGCTTTTGCCGGGCAGATGAAGGTTGACGTAGTTGTCGGCGGCCTCCAGCCACTCGATATCGGCGCAGCGCACGATATGCGTTTGCCCGCGCTCGGTGATCATCAGTTGGGCGGGCATGCCGACGCTCGGGCGTGCCGTGCCGCGCACCGACTTGCGCAAGCGCTGCACGGCGCGCGCGAGGCGCTCGGGGTCGACCGGTTTCAGCAGATAGTCGACCGCGTGGGCGTCGAATGCCTGCAACGCGTACTGGTCGAATGCGGTTACGAAGACCACGGCGGGCGCGTCCGCCGTGGCGTCATCGGGCAGCGAAGCCGCCACGTCGAAACCGCCGACCTCGGGCATCTGCACGTCGAGGAAGATCACGTCCGGCCGCAACTGGGCAGTCAGCGTCAACGCCGTGGCACCGTTGGCGGCTTCGCCAATCACCTCGACATCGGGGAAGGCGTGAAGCATGCGCAGCAGCTTGCTGCGGGCGAGCGCCTCGTCGTCGACGATCAGTACGCGCATGGCAGCGTCATTCCAGCGATCAGGCCGCCGCCCGGCCGCAGTTGCAGGGTGAGACTTGCTTGCGTGCCGTACAGCGATTGCAGACGGTCCTCGAGGTTGCCCAGCCCCACACCGCGCCGCTCGGGCAGACGCTGCAAGTCTCCGTCGTCTTCAATCTCGATTCGCAACTGGTTCGCACTACGCTGTATGCGTATCGCGATGTGCGTGAACGCGCTGCGTTGCTCCACGACGTGGCGGAAGCAGTTTTCCAGCAGCGGTTGAAGTCCGAGCGTGGGCACACGGCAAGTCTGCGCGCTCGCATCGACATCCCAGGTAATCTGCACCCGGTCTGAGAAACGCCGCACCATGATGTCCGCATAGGCGTGGAGCAAAGTCAGTTCGTCGGCCAGAGACTGTTCGGGATGCTGGCTTGCGTCGGTGGCCGCGCGCAACAAGGTCGCGAGGCGCGTGAGCAGCATGTCGGCCGTGTCGGGATCGCTGTGGATCAGTGATGAAATGGTGTTCAGCGCGTTAAAGAGAAAGTGCGGCTGCAGTTGCTGGGTCAACTGCGCAAGCTGTGCCTGCCGTGCCAGATTCGCCTGCTGTGCGGAGCGCAAGCGCTCGGCGGCCCACGCCCGGTAGGAGCGCAGGCCGAATTGAATTCCCCCGAGCAACGCGTAAAACAGCACGAATTGCGTCACCTCGTAAGCGATGACCTCCGCCCACGGTCCGTGCCGGAACCGTACGCCAGCGAGTGCGTAGAGACCGATCCGCAACGCATACACCGCAGTGACGTAGACGGGCAGTTGCAGCGGCAGCCATGCCCAGACGCGCAGAAACCATTGCAGTGGCTGGTTCAGAAGACTGTCGAACCGGTCGGCGCGCCGCTTCTGTATGACAGCCAGCACAGTGGCTCCGAGTGCTGACGAGCCGTTGTTGACGAGCGGCTGCCACACAAGCAGTTTGCCGGACCACAAGCTTTCCTGCATCCCAACCGCCAGCATAAGCAGCCAGAACGCGATCCAGAGCCATAGCAGGCGTCGCACGCGGGGTGCGGGTCTGGATTCGCCGACGAGGTAGCTAGTGTTCACCTGAGTGGCTCATTCGCGTGATCGTGCTGGTCGGAAAGTGTGCGGGCGGCTAGGTATGCGCGACCAGCAGTTCCTCGGCATTGTTCGGCGGGCGCAGGCCATCCGTCCTGCCCTGGAAGTAGCGCTGGGTCAGATCCGCCGCCGAGACGTGCCGGGCTTCTTTAAAGCCTGCTTCACGGGCCAGCGCCTGGATATCCGGCGGAGTGAAGAAGCTGAGGAACGGCGTGCCACTTGCCCGCGCGCCTTTCTCCGCCATCTCGAGTCCGGGGCGTACTTCGGGATCGGCCAGTTCGAGCGGCAGCAGGAACGTCATGGCGAGCGTCGAGCCTGGGGCGAGGGCGGCGACTTCGCGCAGCGTGGCCGCGTTTGCCTCCCTCGTGAGATACATGCTGACGCCCGTGGAGACCACGATTGCCGGCTTGCTCTCATCGAAGCCGGCGCTTACCAGTTCGTCCCGCCAGGAACCGCCCGCCTCGAAATCGACCGGTACGAAGCGCAGCCAGTCCGGCACGCCGAAGCCGAGTTCGATCAGGCGCTCCCGCTTCCATGCCTGGGGGCCGGGCGGGTCGACCTCGAACACCTTGAGGAGGGACGCGAGCTCCGGTCTGCGTTGTGCGAAGGTGTCGAGGCCCGCGCCAAGGATCACATACTGGCTCACTCCGCGAGCCGCCTGCTCCACGACCAGATCCTCGATGAAGCGCGCCCGGGCCACGATGGACGCGCGAAACGGCCGCGTGAACTGCGGGTCCATGTCTCCGCGGGCGCGCCAGCCCTCGTCCGGGGCCAGCAGCTTAAGGCCGATGGTGTCGTCCAGCACATGCGGCAGGGAATCGGCCTCGACATGCAGCGCGCGCCACAAGGCGACGCGTGCTGCGGTGCTGTCTGGCGCTGCATCTTGCTTGTCGTTCATGAGTATCGATCCTGTTTGCTGGTTTGTCCTGGCGTGAAGCCGACCTGCCGGTACTGCCGCCGCTTGCCGCCTGGCGCCTGGTGCAGACGTGCCGCGCTCCCGCATGAGTATTCCCGCGAGGACAATGGTAATCTTCCGCCGCTCCAGTCAACAAGTTTAACGACCGGCCAGAGATTAAACCGACCGGCGCGGCATTTTCCGCGCCGGCATCCCACATCGATCGAAAGAGTGACCATGACAAGTTCCATCTACAGCGCATCCGTTCCGGTTTTCAAGCAAATGCTGACGGCATTGTCCGACGTGCTGAAGAAAGCCGAAGCCCACGTCACCGAAAAGAACATCGAGCCGAACGCGCTGCTGCAGGCGCGCCTGTTCCCGGATATGTTCCCCCTCGTGCGCCAGGTGCAGATCGCTGCCGATTTCGCCAAAGGCGTGAGCTCGCGGCTGGCTGGCGTCGAAGTGCCGTCGTGGCCCGACACCGAAGTCACGTTTGCCGACCTGCAAGCGCTCATCGCCAAGGCGTTGACATACATCGGCTCGCTCGATGCCGCGCAATTCGACGGTAGCGAGAACAAGGAAATCGTTTTGCGTCCGGGTACGCCGAAAGAGAAGAAGCTGGTCGGCAGCGCCTATCTGCAAAACTACGGTTTGCCGCAGTTCTTCTTCCACGTGACGACGGCCTACGCGATTCTGCGCCATAACGGCGTCGAAATCGGCAAGCGCGACTATATGGGTTCGTACTGATCGTAAGCGCAGGGGGCGGGCAGAAGGAAGAAGGAAGCCCGGGCGGCCGGTAGGCGGTGGAGGAGGGGTATCGCATATCACGCGATAGATTTTCTTCCCCCAGGGACAAGATATCGTCGCTAGTCGGCGGGTCGGCGAGCACGCATACTCCTTTCCCGGTGAGTCCGCCCGGACGTCACACCCCCTGCGCAAAATTGACATATTAGGGACATGAACCTCAGAGCCATCAGCGTTATCGCAACAACCCTCTTTGCCTGTGCAATCACCACCGTTAGCCGCGCGGCCGATGATCAGCAAAGCAGAATCAGTCAGACAGTGACCCGTGCCATACAACCGGTCATGGCGAAAGACAATATCGCCGGCATGGCAGTCGGGATCGTCGACGGTGACAAACACTTCGTATTCAACTATGGCCTCGCGTCGACGGAAACGAAGCAGCCAGTCACGCGTGACACCTTGTTCGAACTCGGTTCTGTCAGCAAGACCTTGACGGCGACACTGGCTTCATACGCCCAGGTGCGCGGCGATCTGTCTTTGTCGGATCAGTCGGACAAGTATCTCCCGTCTCTGCGCAATAGCCAGTTCGGCAAGGTCAGTCTGCTCAATCTGGGTACACACACGCCTGGCGGGCTCCCTTTGCAGGTGCCGGACTCGATCCACAACAACGATCAGTTGATGCAGTATTTCCAGCAATGGCAGCCCACTTATGCGCCTGGAACCTATCGGACATATGCCAATCCCGGTATCGGCGCGCTCGGTCTGATAACCGCAAAGAGCATGGGTCAGGATTTCAGCCGGTTGATGGAGAATCAGCTGTTTCCCGCACTCGATATGAAGCGCAGCTACATCAAGGTTCCCGCCAGTGCCTTGAACGACTACGCTCAGGGCTACACGAAACAGGGCGCGCCGATCAGAATGGCACCCGGAGTGTTGTCCGAAGAGGCCTACGGTGTGAGGACCACGGCTGCCGACATGATTCGCTTCGTGCAAGCCAATATGAATCTGATTCCGTTGGACCCGAAGTTCCAGCGTGCGGTTACGGACACCCATACCGGATACTTCAAAGCCGGGGCGATGACCCAGGATCTGATATGGGAACAATATCCGTATCCCGTCAAACTGCAGACACTCCTGGACGGCAATTCACCCGCGATGATCTTCAACGCAACGCCGGTCACTGCAATATCGCCGCCGCAGGCGCCTCGTGAAGACGTCTGGATCAACAAAACCGGCTCGACCAACGGCTTCGGCGCGTACATCGCATTTATTCCGCAGAAGCGGCTGGGGATCGTCATTCTCGCCAACAAGAACTTCCCCATCGAAGAACGGGTGAGCGCTGCATACCGGATTCTCACGGCGCTGGCCAACGGCCAACAATGACCAGGAAGATCTTCGATGAAAAACGCTCGCTGCCTTCTTCTCCTTCCTGCGCTCATGTGCGTTCAAGCGGTCAACGCTGCGGACAGCGCGCCGGCGGCGAAAGACACGGTTGTTCTGCAACGGGTTCCCGTTCCTGGAACCGATCGCGAAATGGGCATGGGGATTGCTGAATTTCCGCCGAACGCGTCGAAGCCGTGGCATAAGGCGACCGGCCCGGAGGTCGCGTACGTGCTCGAGGGCGAGGTGACGGTGCAGGCCGACGGTCAACCCACCCAGGTCGTTCGTGCGGGCGAGAGCTACCGGATGCCTGCCGGTGTCGTGCACGTCACCACGGCCGGACCGAAAGGCGCGAAGGTCATTGCGACCTGGGCCTGGGTGCCGGGGAAACCGTTCAATATCCGCGTGTCTAAATGACTTCGAAGTGACCTCGGAGCGACGGGAGTTTTGATTGCGAAACCGAAGACGTATCGTGCTTTGTGCAAGCCGTTGTTATCGACCGTAGTCCTTAAGGAGAGCAAGCGATGAGCCGTCCGGATTTCATCAAACACTGGACTGAACTGGAAGAACCGGATGCGCATTCCTATCGCGGCGATACCGAGAAAATGGCGCTGGACGCACCGCTTTCCGCCGCGCTTGGCATTACGCGTATCGGCATTCATCACGTGAGGCTTTTACCTGGCCGGCGGACCTCCTATCCGCACGCTGAGAGCACCGAGCAGGAGTTTGTGTACGTGCTCGAAGGCAAGCCCGATGTCTGGATCGACGGTGTGCTTCATGCACTTGCGGAAGGCGATTCCGTCGCATTTCCGGCAGGCACCGGCATCTGCCACACCTTTATCAACAATACGCAGGACGAAGTCAGGCTGATGGTGATCGGCGAACGTCCGCGTGACGACAACCGCATTCGTTACCCGCTCAACGAAGCGTACGAACGGTCTCGCGCGGACCGCTGGGTGGACTGGCCCGCAAGGCCAATCGGAGAGCATGACGGGATGCCGGACTGAAGCTTGCGCGCAGACGCGCTTCGGCTGAGGGCCGCGGCGCAGTCCTGCAAATATTGGCGATTCAGGCTAGGCTACCCTGTGGGCCGTTTTTGGGTGGTACCGAGGCGGCCGTGTCACAGGTTATTCCCGTCAGGAAAGTCATGAAACAACCGCTAACTATCGATTTTGTCTCCGATATCGCCTGCCCGTGGTGCGCGATCGGCCTCTCGTCGCTTCAGCTTGCCCTGTCGCGCTTAGGCGATACGGTCGACGCGCAGGTCACCGTGCATCCCTTCGAACTGAATCCGGAGATGGGGCCGGACGGCGAGACCATTGTTGATTATCTCGGCAAAAAGTACGGACGCACGCCGGAGCAGATCGCCGAAACGCAGGCAGCAATCCGTGAGCGTGGCGCGAGTGTCGGGTTTGATTTCGGCGCGCGCACGCATGTCTATAACACCTTCGATGCACATCGCCTGCTGCATTGGGCCGGCCTCAAAGGCAAACAGTTGCCGCTCAAACTGGCGCTGCTGCGGGCCTATCATTCCGACGGCAAGGATCCGGGCAATCACGAGGTGCTGGCGGAAGCGGCTCGATCCGTCGGGCTCGATGCCGGCGAAGCCAGTGAGGTGCTGCGAAGCGGAGCCTATGCCGACGAGGTTCGTGCGGAAGAACAGGAATACCACGCGAAGGGTATCCAGTCCGTGCCGGCGATCATCTTTAACGGTCGCTATCTGGTGAGCGGCGGACAGCCTGTGGAAACCTTCGAGCAGGTCATTCAGCAGGTTCTGGCCGAAAAGTAACGGGCCAGCGTGCCCACGACCCGTTGCGTGCAACGGGTCGTTCTGCTTCGCGCAGACGTATTACACGACACCCCACAACTATCCCGCACTGTCCCGGTCGCAGCGTCGGCGCGGAGTGTTCTGCAATTTGCAGAACGCTTCTTTTAACACGCCGATGTAATGGCGAATACGCTGTTTATTGCTCGCATCTTTTGTCTGCATCCGAATCCGAAAATATCTACGACATTGTTTAATGGTATTGTGCGCCAGCGCGTTGCGACGTCGCCGGATTCAATAGAAAAATAAAAACCCTTGTTATTGTTTCTGATCGGAGCGACTGCTTAAAGCAGTACTTTTCGAAAAACTGCTGTCACAATTCGTCAGAAGGTTGATGGCGTCATTTGCGTTCTGACTGGCTGGTAACTGAATTACCTGTATTACCGTATTACCTGTAGCACCGGCCGTATGCAGGGGTGTATGCGGCCGTCTTGATCCACGAAAACTCTCATAAATAGACAAACCATGACATTGATTCGAAAAGTATCGCTAGTACTGACCTGCACAATGATCGGCTCGCTCGCAAGCGTCGCGACGGTGGCATCGGCTCAGGGAAGCCCGGGGGATCAGTACGCTTCGATGTGTATTAGCCAAGGCGTTACCGCACCGGCTCCCTACGGCGAATCGGATCTTAAAGGGAATCCGAAGTTGCAGGACTACTGCAAATGCTTCGGCGATAAATTCGCGGAAAGAGCGATGAAGGGGGCACCGGACACGAGCAGCCCGGCGTCGCTCAAACAGACCGTCAATGAGGAGCGCGAGATGCGCAATAGTTGCCGCAAGAAATACGGTTTGCCGCAGCTTAAATTCCGCTCGTAAATCGCAAGACGATCTCCATTCAGATTACTTTCCTGCGCCATCGCCGTCTGTGGTGACGGTGATGGCGGCTTGAACTCATTCAGCATTGCCGCGCAGGCATCTGGCTTTCGGTGGCGCGCCTTTTGCGTGCGCTGAGCAGTCTCACGCCGAACCTCAAATAGTGGGAACCCGGCGCGCGATGCGTTCGCACCCGATATTAGGGAATGCCTAATTGAGCCGCCGCCGTCCAGCGGCGTAAAATCGTCGCACATCGGTTTGAGGGCACCAGGCAATGCGTCTGGCTTCTCGTTGCGATTTCCGCCGTGATTTCAGCCGCGATACCCGGCGACGCCCGGCGCAGCGGCGTCCATGGCGTTTTCAACCCGCTCCTCGCAATGGGGCCGGCGGCGCTAGCGGCATTGCCGTTCCCTCCGCGCCATGACCCCGCTCATTTCCGTCAAGCGGCTCAGCAAGCGCTTTCCCGGTGTGCGGGCGCTTCACGAAGTCCAGTTCGAACTCATGGCGGGTGAAGTCCACGCGCTGATGGGTGAGAACGGCGCCGGCAAGTCGACGCTGATGAAAATCCTCGCCGGCGTTTACACCCGCGATACCGGTGAAATCCTCTATGACGGCCAGCCGGTCGAATTTTCGAGCCCGCGCGAGGCGCAGGCCGTGGGCGTCGGCATCATTCATCAAGAGCTCCAGTTGATGAATCACCTGAGCGTCGCCCAGAACATGTTCATCGGTCGTGAGCCGCGCGGCCGTCTCGGCCTGTTCCTCGACGAAGACAAGCTCAACGCGCAGGCGCGCGACATTCTTGCCCGCATGCATGTGAATCTCGACCCGCGCGCGGTGGTCAGCACCCTGACGGTAGCCAGACAGCAGATGGTCGAGATTGCCAAGGCTTTGTCCTTCGATTCGCGCGTGCTGATCATGGACGAGCCGACCTCGGCGCTCAACGAAGCCGAGATCGCCGAGCTTTTCCGCATCATTCGCGAGTTGAAGGGCCGGGGCGTGGGCATCATCTATATCTCGCACAAGATGGATGAGCTCAAGCAGATTGCCGATCGCGTTACCGTGCTGCGTGACGGCGAATATGTGGCGACCGTCACCGCGAAAGACACCAGCGTCGAAGCGATCATCGGGATGATGGTCGGGCGAACCTTGACCGACGTGGCGCCTTCTCAAGGTGCGGCGGATAAAGGCGAGGTCGCGCTCGAAGTCAGGAATCTGAACGCCGGCCCGCTTGTCAGGGACGTCAGTTTCGCGCTTCACAAAGGCGAGATACTGGGCTTTGCGGGCTTGATGGGCGCCGGTCGAACCGAGGTCGCGCGGGCGGTGTTCGGCGCCGATCCGAGCGAATCGGGCGAGATTGTCGTGAACGGCGTGAAGGTGACGATCAGGAATCCGAGCGATGCGGTCGCGCGCGGTATCGGTTATCTCTCGGAAGACAGGAAGCGCTTTGGTCTTGCGACCGGCATGAACGTCGAGGCGAACATCGTGATGTCCAACTTGCGCAAATTCCTGTCGCTCAACTTTTTCCTGCGCCGTGCCGAGATACGCCGGACAGCCTCGCATTTCATCAATCTGCTCGCCATTCGCACGCCGTCCGCGACGCAGGAGGTACGGCTTCTTTCGGGCGGCAATCAGCAGAAAATTGTCGTGGCGAAATGGCTTGAGCGTGACTGCGACGTACTCTTCTTCGACGAACCGACGCGCGGTATCGACGTCGGCGCCAAAAGCGAAATCTACAAGCTCCTGCGCTCGCTTGCCGGGCAAGGCAAGGCGATCGTGATGATCTCGTCGGAGTTGCCGGAAATCCTGCGCATGAGCGACCGTATCGTCGTGATGTGCGAGGGCCGCATTACCGGCGAACTGCTGGCCCGGGAGGCGACGCAGGAGCGCATCATGCAACTGGCGACGCAGCGCGAAACCCTGAAAGCGGCGTGAGCCTCGAGAGGTCTATGACATGACACTGCCATCGGATACGTCGGCGCTGGGTAGCAAGGAAAGAGCCTCGGGCCTGAGAGCCCGCGTCTTCGCGCCGACCGCCGTGCAAAAACTGCTCGCCTTCGGCAGCCTGATTCTCCTGCTGGTCTTTTTCAGTTTTGCGTCGCCCGCGTTCATGCAGATGGACAACATGCTCGGGATTTTGCAGGCGACGGCGGTCAACGGCGTGCTGGCGATTGCCTGCACGTTCGTGATCATCACCGGCGGCATCGATCTGTCCGTCGGTACGCTGATGACGTTCACGGCGGTGATTTGCGGCGTGTTTCTGACCTATTGGCATTTGCCGATGTGGACCGGCGTGCTGGCCGCGATTGGCACGGGGGCGATCTGCGGGACTATTTCGGGCACCCTCACGGCGAAAATGAAAATACCGCCGTTCATTGCCACCCTGGGCATGATGCTGCTGCTCAAGGGCCTTTCGCTCGTCGTTTCGGCGGACAAGCCGATCTATTTCAGCGACACCGAAAACTTCTACCGGATCTCGCAGGATTCGCTGATCGGCTATGTGCTGCCGAACCTGCCTGTGCCGAATGCGGTGCTGATCCTGTTTTTCCTTGCGATTGTGAGTTCGATCACGCTTAACCGCACGGCGCTCGGCCGCTATACCTTCGCGCTCGGCAGCAATGAAGAAGCCGTGCGTCTTTCCGGCGTGAATGTCGACCGGTGGAAGATTGCGATTTATGGTCTGGCCGGCGCCATTTGCGGCGTTGCCGGACTGCTGATCGCCTCGCGCCTGAATTCGGCCCAGCCGGCGCTAGGTCAAGGTTACGAACTCGAAGCGATCGCCGCCGTGGTGATCGGCGGAACCTCGCTGAGCGGCGGCGCGGGCACGATTCTGGGCACGATTATCGGCGCGTTCATCATGAGTGTGCTGACCAACGGTCTGCGCATCATGTCCGTCGCGCAGGAATGGCAGATCGTGGTGACCGGCCTCATCATCATTCTCGCGGTCTATGCCGATATTTTGCGGCGCAAGAAGAGCTGACGAAGGCAAACGCCACACGGCACAAGATCGAAGATCAAAGATCAGGAAAAGGGAGCGCCAAAGGCTCCCCCAGGCTGGAGGTTGATGGCCCACTTAGGAGGAGAAACCCCATGTTGAAAAGAAGACTAATCGGTGTCGTGGTCGGCGTTGGCGCGCTCGTTGGCGGGGCGAATGTTGCGTATGCGCAGGACACCTACATCCCGCTGATTTCGAAAGGCTTCCAGCACCAGTTCTGGCAGGCCGTCAAAGCCGGCGCGGAGCAGTCGGCCAAGGAGCATAACGTCAGGATCACCTTCGAGGGGCCGGAAACCGAGGCGATGGTCGACAAGCAGATCGACATGCTCTCGGCCGCGCTTGCCAAGAAGCCTCAGGCGCTCGGCTTTGCCGCGCTCGATAGCAAGGCGGCCATTCCGCTGCTGAAGCGGGCGCAGGCCGCCAAAATACCGGTTATCGCCTTCGACTCCGGCGTCGACAGCGACATTCCGCTGACCACCTGCGCGACCGACAACATTGCGGCGGCCGCGCTCGCCGCCGACAAGATGGCCGGGGCGATCGGCGATGCGGGCGAGGTGGGTCTGATCGTGCACGACCAGACGAGCCGTACCGGCATCGATCGCCGCGACGGCTTCCTGAACGAGATGAAGGCAAAGCACCCGAACATCAAGATCGTCTCGGTGCAGTACGGCGGCGGTGACCATCTGAAGTCGGCGGAAATCGCCAAGACGATGATTCAGGCCAACCCCAATCTCAAGGGCATTTTCGGCTCGAATGAAGGCTCGGCGGAGGGTGCCGCGATCGGTGTCAAGGAATCGGGCAAGAAGCTTGTCCTGATAGGCTACGACTCCGGCAAGGAACAGAAGGACGACATCACGTCCGGCCTGATGTACGGCGCTATCACGCAGAACCCGATCGGCATCGGCAAGTGCGTGGTCGACTCCGCGGTCAAGGCGCTGAAGGGCGAGAAGTTGCCGAAGAAAGTCGACACCGGCTTCTACTGGTATGACAAGAGCAATATCAGCGATCCCAAGATTGCCGCCGTGCTCTACGACTGAGCGTCGCCGCGAGGCGCGAAGACAGAGGAGGGCGCAACGCGTCCTCTTCTTTTTCCGTCCTGCATGGCGGGGCGAGAGGGTGGCCGCAAAGAGACCGGGTGAGCGCACCCGGTCTCTTTGCTCATAGGCTGAAGTCGATCGCTGTCCAACAGGAGGGTGTTCAGATGCCCACGATCACCAAGCTGTCCGTCCGGGACATCCGCTTCCCGACCTCGCGTTCGCTCGACGGCTCCGACGCGATGAACGCCGCGCCGGATTACTCCGCCACCTATGTAACGCTCGAAACCGATTCGCCGAAAGGCTTCACTGGCCACGGCCTCACGTTCACCATTGGCCGTGGCAACGAGATTTGCGTGGCGGCGGTGCAGGCGCTGGCTCCGCTGATCGTCGGCAAAACGCTCGAGGATATCGCCGCGAACATGGGCGCTTTCTGGCGCACGCTGACCTCGGATAGCCAACTGCGCTGGATCGGCCCGGACAAAGGCGCGATTCACCTCGCGACGGCGGCGGTCGTGAACGCGGCCTGGGACCTGTGGGCCAAAGCGGAAGGCAAGCCGGTGTGGAAACTGCTCGTCGACATGAGCCCCGAAGAGCTCGTGGGTTGTCTCGACTTCCGCTATGTGACCGATGCGATTACGCCGCAGGAAGCCATCGCCATGCTGCACCGTCACGCGAAAACCCGGGGTGAGCGCGAGAAGGAGATGCTGGCGCACGGCTATCCGGCCTACACGACGTCGGCCGGCTGGCTCGGTTACGACGATGCCAAGATTCGCCGTCTCGCGCGGGAAGGCGTCGCGCAGGGCTGGACGCACTTCAAGCAGAAGGTGGGCGGCAATCTTGAAGAAGACATGCGCCGGGCTCGCATCCTGCGCGAGGAGATCGGCGAAAACCTGAAGCTGATGATGGATGCGAACCAGGTGTGGGGTGTCGACGAAGCGGTCGCGAACATGCGGCAACTGGCGCAATTCGATCCGTGGTGGATCGAGGAACCGACGAGTCCCGACGACATTCTCGGCCACGCCGCGATCCGGCAGCGGATTCGGCCTATCGGCGTCGCGACGGGCGAGCATTGCCATAACCGGGTGATGTTCAAGCAGTTGCTGCAGGCGCAGGCCATCGACTTCTGTCAGGTCGATAGCTGCCGGCTCGGCGGTCTGAACGAGGTGATCGTCGTGCTGCTGATGGCGGCGAAGTTTGGCGTGCCCGTGTGCCCGCATGCGGGCGGCGTCGGTTTGTGCGAGTACGTGCAGCATATTTCGCTGTTCGACTATATCTGCGTGTCGGCATCGCTGGAAAACCGGGTGCTCGAATACGTGGACCATTTGCATGAGCATTTTGTTGACCCGGTTGTGATTCGAAACGGCCGGTATATGCCGCCGCAACGCGCGGGCTACAGCATCGAAATGCACGCGGCGTCGCTCGATCAATATGACTTTCCCGAGGGGCCGGCCTGGCGGATATGAAAGGGGGTACGCGTGGGGCGGCTCGCTCCGCGCCGGCATGCGGTCCCGCATCACCCCTCTGATTAGCAGGGTTCGTTGGACACGCTGTTTCAGGTAGCATCGGTTCCACTATATGGGCTAGACGGCGTCGTCGGCGGTGTTCGCGGCGCGATCGTTGAGCCACAAAAAGTTCGAAGCCAGAAACCTGAGAGAAACCAATGAGAGCCCGGACAATGCGTGCAAAACCGGCGGGCTCCGCATAAGAAAAACCATTCGGCAAGGCCTGCTCGCATGATTCGCGAGTACGGCTCGCTCGCGCTCTTGCAGGGCGCGAATGATCGCGCTTACCTGTCGCCAGACGGGGCGATGCCGTTAGAAAGGTGCTTGAGCCACAGGCTCATCAAACCTGCCCGTCCCCGCACGCCGTATTTGCGGAAAATCCCGGTGATATAGGAATGGGTGGTGGAGGCGGCGAGACCAAGCCGTTCGGCGATCTGTTTTTCAGTCGCCTCCGTCAGCAGCAGTTCAACCACCTTGCGTTCGTAAGGCGCAAGGATGGACAGCAGCGCCGAGGGCCCGGCCTCCCGGCGCCGGAGTTCGGTGACGTCGCGGGCCACGCCGACACGCAGTTGCTCGTGCTCCAGCCAGCGCGCTGACCACGTGATGTAGACGTCCCTGCCATTCTTATGACGATAGCGGTTCTCGAACCCTACCCGTTTGCGCCCGGCCAATACCTCTTTGGCTTCCCGGCGCGTGGCATCCTGATCGGCCGGAACCACGAAATCGATGATGAACTGATCGACGAAATCGCCTGGTGTGTAGCCGAAGATATCCTCGCACGCAGAACTGGCATGGCGGATACGTCCCGTCTCGCTGACGAGGAAGATTGCGTCAGGCGAAAACTCCGCCGCAGTGATGACAAGGTCTTCGATGAGTTCGCTTTTCATGGCTGTGTACTGACTCCTGCGCCTGCGGATCGCGCTTGTGAGATCACCATTTCGCGTGATGTTGGGGAGATAGAAAGCAGACAGAAAGCAGCCTGGGTTGCTGAGAAAGCGTAGCGCGATAAAAATATACGGTCAATTTTGCCTGGCGGGTAGGCAGATTCATTCACGCACTGAAAAAATTTCCAGTTGCCGGACTATTTACCTGCGAACTATGACGGTTTGATTACGGCGGATCGTGGGCAAGATGCATGGCAGCGGTCGAGCATGAGCCGTTCTGCAATGCACAGGTCAATGCGGGGGGAATTCTGTTCTGTCGCCGGCCATTACGCGAAATGGCCGGTTCACTGCGCGAATCGATGAGCTGCGCGCCGGTGGCGGCGCGCAGCTGTGCCGGTTCCGTCAACCAGGGATCACGGGCTCGACCAGCTTGGCCAACTGAACGAGCGACTCCTGCCAGCCGAGGTAGCACATCTCCAGAGGAATGACCTCGGGCACGCCTTCCTGCACGACGGAGAGTTCTGTTCCGCAGGACACCTGCCGCAATGAAACGGTGACATGCATCTCGCCGGGCAGGTTCGAGTCGTCGAATCGGTCCGTGTAGCGGATCGTTTCGAACGGCACGAGTTCGATGTATTCGCCGCCGAACGAGTGGCTACTGCCGGTGCCGAAATTACGGAAGGACATCTTGTGCGTGCCGCCGACGCGGGCATCCATCTGGTGGACCTGGCAGGTGAACCCATAGGGTGGGAGCCACCTGACTATCGCATCGGGTTCGAGGAAGGCCCGATAGATGCGTTCGGGAGGCGCGCGCAAGACGCGTTGGAGGCGGACTGTTCCAGTGGTCATGGTGTGTTTGCCTTTCAGTTGAGGGGTTGAACATACCTCAACGACGGTTCGGCGACGCCGGTATCGACATAGGCCGGGATCGGGAAAAACCCGTAGACGCCAATGCGGGAGCTTTCCTCAGTGACGCCGCCGGGACTTTCGCCGGCGCCGGTTGCAAGGCCGCGCTGGTGCGCAAGGAAGCCTTCCTGTGAAAGATGGGATACCTGTTTGTTGCCTCGCAGAGATGGCGGCGCGTGCTTAACGCCACCGGCGAGCACGTCTGTGCCGTGTCATCCGCGAGGCGGTGTCCAGTCTGGAAACGGATCGGGAAAGTCACGCCACACGGTTTCCGAACGGGCAAGTTCTTCATCGCTTAACAGGCAGACATCGAACGACGCGCGCAACGACGCCTCGTCCATGCCCGTGCCGATCAAGACCAACTCCTGTTGGCGATCGCCGAAGCGCCCGTCCCAGCGGCTGCGAATCATCGCCTGCGCCTCGGGGTCCTGTGGCCACGAATATTTCGGCACGGCCGCCCACCACGTCCCCGCGCGCCCATGCCGTGAGATCGCGCCGGCCTGCGACCATTCGCCGACGGCATGATTGCGCGATGCGAGCCAGAAGTATCCTTTCGAGCGCACTACGCCGGGCCATTCGCACTGAATCCAGTCGAAGAAGCGCTTCGGGTGGAACGGGCGTCGGGCGCGATAGACAAAGCTGGTGATGCCGTATTGCTCGCTTTCGGGAATATGCTCGCCGCGCATTTCCTTGAGCCATCCGGGCGCCTGCGACGCGGCCTCGAAGTCGAACAGGCCCGTATCGAGAATCCGGTCGATCGGAACCTGCCCGAAATGGCTTTGCACAATCGACGCCCGCGAGTTGAGCACGCGGAGCACGCCCTTGAGTTGATCGATCTGATCCGCCGTTACGAGATCGGTTTTGTTCAGCACGATCACGTCGCAGAACTCGATCTGCTCGGTCAGCAGATCGACGACCGTTCGCCGGTCTTCCTCACCCATGGTTTCGCCCCGATCGGCCAGAAAATCGTGCGAACCGTAATCGCGCACGAAATTGTAGGCGTCGACGACGGTGACCATGGTGTCGAGGCGCGCGACATCGGAAAGACTGTGGCCTGCTTCGTCGCGGAAAGTAAAGGTTTCGGCAACCGGTAAAGGCTCGGAAATCCCCGTCGATTCGATCAGCAAGTAGTCGAAGCGCCGCTCCCGTGCGAGACGCTGGATTTCGATCAGCAAATCCTCCCGCAGGGTGCAGCAAATGCAGCCATTGCTCATCTCGACAAGCTTTTCGTCGATATGTGAAAGCTGGCTGCCGCCGTCGCGGATCAACTGGGCGTCGATATTGACCTCTGACATGTCGTTCACGATCACGGCTACCCGCTTGCCTTCACGGTTATTCAGGACATGGTTCAGAAGCGTGGTTTTGCCTGCGCCAAGAAAGCCGGACAGCACGGTGACAGGAAGCTTGTGCATGGGGAGAAGCCTCGAAATGATGAAAGGCAAGGCGCGTATGTCAACGCAACAACGCGACCCGGTTAATCCGGCATGTTATAACATAACATTAGCAACATGCTCAACCGGGTTCCCCGAGCCTCCCAGGCAGCTGGAGGCCCGCAGCGGTCAGGCGACCGCGTATATGTGACTATCTGGCAGGAGGCGTATCGAACCGCGATGGGTCGATCGCGAAGCGCTTTTATCCGGCCACCACCCGGTTGCGACCGTCGTGCTTGGCTCGATAAAGCCGCTCATCGGCGACTCGCAGGAGGGTGTCGATCGTGTCGCCGTCGCGGCCGAACTCGGAAATCCCGACACTGACGGTAACGGTGACCGCCCGCCCGGCTCTGGTATAAAACTCCTCGGTCGCGACCGCGCCGCGGACGCGCTCCGCGATCGAACGCGCCGCCTCCAGCGCGGCTCTGGGCAGGAGCACCATGAACTCTTCACCCCCGACTCGCGCCATGCCGTCATAGGGGCGAATGGCATCCAGGCATTTCTGCACGAATCGCTGCAACACCTCATCGCCCACCTGGTGGCCGTAGTTGTCGTTGATCAATTTGAAGTGGTCGAGATCCAGCGCTAGCAGGGAGAACGGCGCACCCTCCCGCCTCGCGCGCGCGATTTCCGCCTCCACCTGCTGGATAAACTCGCGCCGGTTCGCGGCGCCCGTCAGCGGGTCGGTCGCGGCAAGGTGCTCGAGTTTGTGATTGGTGCGCTGGAGTTCCTGCAGCGCGCTTTCCGTGCGTGCCATCGCTTCCGCGAGGCGGGCCATCAGTTCTTCCTGGCTGTAGATCGTCGAAAAGGAGCGTGTTGTGCGAAACGCCTGAACGACGCCGTAACTCAGCAGGAAAAAGCCGGCGGCGAAGATCGCGTGCGCCAGCCACCACATGTGATTCCAGGGCTTGCCGATAATGAACGCGAGGGAGGCAAGCGCGAAGGACGTGATGGAGATGCCATAGATCACCATCAGCGGCGAGCGAATGCGGCGCAGCATCAGCACCATGACATTCAGCGTGGAGAAGACGAGTGCGCCGCCTTCCATTGAGAGCCGCACGGCAAGGTCGCCCGCAATGGGCGAGTTCGCAACGATTCCGACAAGCACGTCGATCAGGACGAACACGGCGATCCACCCTAGCCACGGGCCAGGTTTCGAGCGCCGTTCGACCACGTCCGGCGCGCGGTGGTATGAGAGAAGTCCGATCAGCAACAGCACCGACATCACCAGGCGCGATGCGGGTCCATAGAGCAGGAACAGCCAGATATTGTGGTGAGCCATGCCGGTGAACGCGCCGTGCAGCGCATAGACCAGTACAAAGCCCAGGAAGCCTAAAGTCAGCCAACGCAACAGCGGCTCGCCTGACGACAGATAACAGCGCCATGTCACGTAGGTGACAAACAGTCCTTCGAGGGTTGCCGCTGCGATCGCGATTTCGTGGAATGCATGGTTTTCGAATTTCAGGCTCGGGTCCTGAAAGAAAACCAGGTAAGTAATCAGGTAGGCGGGAATGAGTGCAAAACCAACGATCAGCAAACTCGAGTAGATCCTGGTCACGATCCCGATGACGCGGGGCGGTTCTTCGACTGAGATGGTCGTGCTCATGTGCCCGTCTCCGACAAAATCGCTATGGTTTTTGCATCGCCGGGCGATTGACGCGCGAATCGCTCGGCTCGGACACTGCTTCAGGCTGTCGTGCAGAGGCAAGGATACCGCGCAGCGGGTACTTGAGTGACAGAAAATGAATTGCAGGTTTTCTGCGTGTGAAGATACTACGGCAGTTCTGGCGAAAATTTGAGTTCGTCAAAAAAAGCTCGAACCAGGCGGCGCGATGCCGCGGGAAATCATTGTCGCCCGTCCGAACGGCCGCCTCCCAGCGCCTCGAGCAGTGGCCGCAATGCATCCAGTTCCGCGCCGAAACCGCTCCAGTCACCCGCCTTCAATCGTGCGATGGCACGGTCATAGTGTGCAAGCGCTTCGCGGGCACGCGCGTCCGCCGTGCCCTGAGGCGGCGATGCAAGAGGGGTGCTTTCTTCGAACAGCGCCGCCAGCGCTTCGCCCAAGGTCTCTTTCATCACCACCCGGTCCCCATACGCTGCGATCACGCGCTTCAACTCGGGTAACTGACCCGACTCCGCGCGCAGATAGAGCGGCGAGACGTAGAGGAGGGAGTTCTCAATCGGCACGACGAGCAGATGGCCGCGAATGACGCGCGACCCCATCTGGTTCCACAGCGATATCTGCTGGGAAATCTCGGTGTTTTGCTGAATGCGCGCCTCGATCTGGAACGGCCCGTAGACGAGCTTGTCCTTCGGAAACGAGTAGACGATGAGCTTGCCGTAGTTGGGCGGATCGCAACGCGCGGCGAGCCACGCGATCATGTTGTCGCGCTGGCTGGGCACCATCGGCAGCATCAGGACGAACTCCTCGCGCGATTCGTGAGGCAGCCGCATGATCATGTAGTAGGGCGTCATCGGTGTGCCGGGGCTATTCCCACCGTCAATGCCGACCAGTTCCCGGGGAAACTGCCAGAGGTCCTCGCGATTGTAGAAAACCTCCGGTGCATCCATGTGGTAAGCCCGATATAGCTGCGCCTGAACCTGGAACAGATCTTCGGGGTAGCGGATATGTTGCTGCAGGTCTTGCGGCATCGCCGCGAGAGGCTTGAACAGACCCGGGAAGATGCGCTGATAAGTCCGCAGGATCGGATCGGCCGGATCGCTGACATAGAAATCGACCGTGCCGTTGTACGCGTCGATTACCACCTTGACCGCGTTACGGATGGTATTGGCGCCGTTGTCGAAATCCGCTTGAGCGTAGGGGAACCAGCTGCTCGTCGTATAGGCGTCCTGCATCCAGAAGAGGCGCCCGTTGCTTGTGACGAGATAGGGATCGTGGTCGAGGCGCAGGAACGGAGCAATCGTACGCACCCGGTCCTGAATGTTACGGTGCAGCAGGATGCGGCTGGCATTCGTGATGTAGCCGGTCAGCAGAATGTTCAGATCTCCGAAGTGCCACGCGAACAGACTGCGGCGCGCCATGCTGCCGATCGCAATCCCATCGCGCCCACTGTAAGTGGTGTAGACATTATCCTTGCCTTTCGGGTAGTCGAATTCGGGAACGCTGCCTTTCACGATGACATAGCCTTCACCCCCTTCGCCAAAATACAGCCGCGGCTCGCGAATCATCGGTCCGTCGTGAGCGACGGGCGGAATATCCTGCAGATAGAAAGAGGGCAGACCTTCCGGCGATTTTTCGGTGACTGGCGACATCACGACACCGTTGCCGTGAGTGAACAGGAGGTGCAGGTTCACCCAGGTCTGGGCATTCGCAGAAAGCATCGACGGCGCCAGTTCACGGGCTGACAGCATCACCTGCCGGTAGCCGGAGTCGAGCCGGTAGCGGTCGATATCGAAGGCGAGGAATTTGTAGTAAGTCCTGATCTCCTGCAATTGCGCGTAGGTATCCATCAGCGGCTGCACATCCCATAGGCGGATGTTGTCGATGGTCGCGCGATTGGCTTCGAGCGAGGTGAGACTCAATTCCTGCCCGGCCGGAAATGGCTTTACCTCGATCTGCGAGAGGCCGTAAGCCATTCGCGTTAGCGCGATATTGTGCTTGATGTAGGGCATCTCCAGTTGCAGCTCGCTCGGCTTGACATAGAAGCGCTCGAACAGCGCCGGGTAGATCACGGCGAACACGAACGAGGTGCCGAACACCAGCAGTACCGAGGCTGCGGGAATGCGATAGTCCAGCCGGCGCATATTGACCCACGAAGCGACGGCGGCAACGAGGGCGAAGCCGGTGAGTACCCACAAGACCGGAAGCACGACGTGGACGTCGGTATAGCCCGCGCCGACCACGACGCCGTTATCGCCGTACAGCAGCAAAAAACGGTCGAGTGTGTAGGACCACGCTTTCACGACGAAGAAGGCGCCGAGTAGCGCTGAAGCATGAATGGTGGCTGGGGGAGAGAGTCCGCGCGGTGGCCGCTCGAATGTGATGTCGCCGCGCAGCCCGTAGACCAGGCCCGCAACGATCGCACTCAGGAAGACCAGTTGCAGCAACCAGTTCTTGAGTACCAGATAGGCGGGCAGTGAGAACAGATAGAAGCTGATGTCCCGTCCAAAGACAGGATCGCGCTCGCCGTAGGGCACCTGATGCAGGAAGCGCAGCACCAGATCCCAGTTGGAGATGTCGCTGGCCGCGACGATCAACCCCAGGGCAATCGCGCTACCGGCAATGCTGGCGCGCCAGCGAATCCGCGGTGCGAGCTGGTCCGCCAGTTCGCTGATGAACTCCGGCGGACCTGACAGACGGGCCGCTTCCACTTGCCAGCTGCCCGGGCGTCGCGCGTAACGATGCGCGACGAATCCCGACGCGGCTATGACGCCGGCCGACGCCGCGAACACCGCGCTAAAGAGAAGTACCTTGGCGGAGAAAACCGTCCAGAAAACGTTGGCATAGCCGATTGAAGCAAACCACAACCAGTCGACTACGACACGGGTGATGCGCCCGGCAACGATCAATCCAGCCACGAAGACCGCCAGCGTGATGGCGGCGCGTCTGACGACCACGCGGGAGCTGGGTTGCGAATCCATTGCCCCTCCTTTGTCAGGGCACCACTCGTGGCCGGCGGCGATCAGGTCTGCATGAATTGCTGATCGGCCGTGAATCTGGCTGACCGCTTTGCCGATGCATTGGCCGACGCTGCCGCGCACGGTCAATGCATGATGGAGGCCATATAAACAATTGTAGTCCGGTGGGACAGCGCGCGCGGGTGCCACGGGACATTTTGCGCACCGGGATGCTAGTGAGAACGACCTTGCGTCGTTTTTTTCTTCGGCCGTTTCGCGGTATTACGCGTGACGCTTGTCGCCGCCGCGTCAATGCACCTGGCGAGATGTCGAGCGGCTATTTCAATCTCGCTGTCGGTGAACGCGCCGAGGCCCAGTATCAAACCCGGCCGGGCGTTGCCAGCCGAATACATTGGAGACACTGCCCGTACGGCAACGCCGCTTTGTGCCGCTAACGACGCGACAGCGATGTCGTCGACGCCCTCACGCAGCCAGAGCACCATGTGCATGCCTTGATCGCTGGGCTGCAACCAGGCGAGTTCCTTCGGCAGCAGTCGCTCGATGGTCTCAATGATTTGCGTGCGGCGCTCGGCGTACACGCCGCGAATTCGCCGGATGTGACGGTCCAGATGGCCTTCCGCAATGAAGGCCGCCAGCACGTGCTGATCGGCGTTCGGCGGATTGCGGTCCATCAGCACGCGCGCGCCGCAGAACGCGTCGACAAGGTAGTCGGGAACCACGGCATAACCCAGGCGCAACGATGGAAACAGAATCTTGCTGAAGGTGCCGAGATAGATCACACGGCTCGGATCGAGTCCCTGCAGCGACGGAAACGGATGGCCGGCATAACGTAGTTCGCTGTCGTAGTCGTCCTCGACGATCCAGGCATTGTGTGCGCGAGCCCATGCCAGTAGCGCGTTGCGTCTTGCCATGCTCATCGGCATGCCTAGCGGGTATTGATGCGACGACGTGACGAATGCAGCGCGGGCGTGCGCTCCGAGTTCAATGCCGGCGTCGACGTCGAGTCCTTCCGCATCGACGGGTACCCGGATCATGCGCCCGGGACGGCCGGTGCTTTCGAGGATGGCCGTGATGCCCCGGTACGCCGGGTCTTCCACCCACGCTGAGTCGTCGGCGTCGAGCAGCACCTGGCACGACAGATAAAGGCCTTGCTGCGTACCGCTCGTGATGATGACCTGGCCGGCTTCGCAGCGGACCGAGCGGGACCGTCTGACGTAGTCGGCGACGGCTTCACGCAGCGCGTGTGCGCCCTGCGGATCGCCATAACCCGCGGGGGCGCCGGGACCCCGGGCGCGCACACGGTTGCCGAGCCGCCGCCAGATATCGTCCGGCAGGGCACGGCCAACCGGCACCGACACGGCGAAGGGGGCAGCCGGTACGGCTGAAAATTGACGCGCAACCTGCGCGAGCAGGTTGGCACGTCCCGGAAGCGAAGCGGGCTCGACCGGGGACGGGCGCGCCTGGACATCGGCAGGCGGCGTCAACGAACGCGCCACGCTTGTGCCTGCTCTCGGGCTTGCCGTCAGGAAACCCTCGGCGATCAACTGATCGAATGCTTCGATGACGGTGCCACGTGCGACCTGCAAGGACGCGGCGAGTATGCGCGTGGACGGCAGCATTTCGCCTGCTTGCAGATCGCCGCGACGTATCGCATCGCGCAGCAGTTGGGCGAGTTGACGCCCTAGCTGGCCGGCCGTTCGATCCAGCGTGCCGATCGACGGAAGCTCAACCGTTCTGGGTTGCCTGGTCATTGCATTCTGGTTCAATGAGATTTGCCGAAACTGGCTCTACGAAACAAACCAGTTTAGCGCGAAAATTTTGTCATGGCCTTTAACGGATCTGACATGTACATACCTGCCCATTTCGACGAACCTCGTACTGAAGTCCTGCATACCCTTATCAAGGAGAATCCTTTTGGCATTCTGTTCACGCATGGCAAGAGCGGAATGGACGCCAATCACATTCCCTTTGAACTGAAAGCCGCAGAGGGCGCGTGCGGCGTTCTGCATGCCCATGTCGCCCGTGCCAATCCTGTCTGGCAGGACGTGGCCAATGGCGACGAGGTGCTGGTTGTGTTTCGCGCCGGGGACGCCTATATCTCGCCGTCGTGGTATCCGGGCAAGCACGAGTTTCACAAGCAGGTGCCTACATGGAATTACCGCGTGGTACACGCCTACGGCCGCATTAGCATCCACGACGACGAGCGATACGTTCGTGGGGTGGTCGGCCGCCTGACACGCACTCATGAGGCGTCTCAGCCCAAGCCATGGAAGATGACAGATAGCCCCGCCGACTACATCGACGCGATGCTGAAGGCGATCGTCGGCGTGGAGATCGAGATTACTCGCCTCGTCGGGAAGATAAAGCTGGGTCAGAACAAGGACGTGCGGGATATCCGGGGAGCCGGTGCGGCACTCAACGAGCAGGGAGAAAACGTGGTGGGTGATGCCATGCTGGCTTACGCGGAGATCAAAGCCCGGTAGCAGCGGCAGTCCTTCCCGATGGATTCATCGGGAAGGACGAAAAAACGGCTCTATTTCCGTTAGCTTAAGCCGTGGTCGACACCAGGCTTCCAACCGGTTGCATGTGCGAGTTTCCCTTGAGGTTATTCGCGAGCGTCTGCACAAACGACTGCAGCGACGTGCCCGAGCCGCTATCGCCGAGTGAGCTCAACAGAGCCTGGAAATCCGTCTGCAGTGTCGACGTTTGCGAAGACGAAGAAGGGGAATCGCTACTGGTGTCCGAGGTGTCGGACCCGGCACTCGAACCTGTCGTGCTGCCCGACCCGAGTTGCTGGGCGAGCGCATTCAGTGCCCCGCCAATATCCCCATAAGAAGACGTCACGATCGAGTTTGAGTTCGTCGAACTACTCGTGCCATTTGCGGCGGTGCTGTCGCTATTGCCCGGTTGCTGAAGCGAACCCAGTGCCTGAAACAGCGCACCGAGAAAGGCCTGCAATGCGCCGGAGACCGAACTGCCTGACGATGAATCGCTCGTAGAGGCGGTGGAAGAAACGGCGGTGGCGGCCGTGCTCGAAGAAGCCGCCGTACTCGACGTTCCCGAGGTAGCCGTGGTCGACGACGCGCTGCTGATACCCAGCGACGACAACGCCGCACCGAGTGCCGACAACAGCGGGTTCGATTCTGTCGAGCTGGTTGACGAAGACGACGAGGACTCCGCCGCTTCACGGTGGTGGCCGCCGCCGTGACGGTGAGTGGCGCCGACCGAAGTCAGGTCGGTACCGGTTGGCGAATTGCTTACACTTTGTATGCTCATGGTGCCTGATCTCCTTACGGGTTGAACACTCAGCGTAAGTGATGGCAATACTTCCAAATGCCTGGTAAGGAGGGTGTTTCCAGCCTATCTCGGCGATCGGTAAGGCGCGGAAAGTTTTGATTCGAAAATTGCCGTGCTTTTGCCGTGCTACTTCGTTGACGTCGATTCGAGAATGTGCCGGCAGCAGCTATAACGACGCTTTCCCAGCGCGCCTCCTGCGCCACGCAAGCTAGAAGCGATAGCCTATGCCGCCCAGATAAATATCGCTGTCCTTGTCATAGCCCGTCATCACACGATTCCATGACGCTCGCACGTACCAGTGTTTGGTGAAGTTATAGGCCGCCGACATGGTCAGCAACAGCGAGAGCTTGCCGCCGGTATCCGTGCCGTCCTTGACGCGGTGCGTATCGAGCGCATAGTACGGCGCGGCGCCCACACCCAGGTTCAGGGATCGTTGAAGAAACTGCGGCGCAACCAGACCTGCGCTGCCGCACCGGAGCGGGTGTTGAGTTGCGTATGGCCTTCGTTGATCCAGCTAATCGTTCCGTCGATATAGCGCCTGAAGCCATGGCGGTATTCGAAGCCATACGCGAATGCACCCGGCGAGCGCAGGCTGTTGACTTCGGTCCAGCCCGCCATCGCGGTAATCTCGTTGCCGCTCGACACGCTGTCGCTCGTGCCGCCGGTGAGCGGGCCGTGACCATTCGGCGCATCGAGCTCGTAGCCAATGCCGAACATCGCACTGAAGGTGTTATAGCTGCGCGATACGAGAATTTCGTTGAGACGGAATTGATAGAACAGGCGTTCGTCGGTAAACCACGTTGCCGTCAGACTGAACATCGGCGCCCAGCCATGACTGTCGATGTAGCGCTTATTGTCGACGGAGGCGATTGTGTCGAAGTAGTTGTAGACACCCGCACCCGCGGCAAGCGCCGGCTCCCGTCTACGCGGCGGCGCCGCCGCCGGCCCCCTATGTCGCCTATCAGCCTGTACCGATGGTGGCGCCGGCCATTGTGATCGGCTGGCGCGGCGGCCAGTACTGGGATGGCCGCCGCTGGTGGGCGCGTCGTGACTGGTATGCGCGACGCCATTGGTAGAACCATAGCGTCGCGTTATCCGTCATCGTTGCGGTGAACGGGCCGCGAACGCTGTCGCGCCGGCATAGGTTGCCTGCGAGCCCAATTCACGCTCGATACGGATCAACTGGTTGTATTTGGCGGTCCGGTCCGAGCGGGACAGCGATCCGGTCTTGATCTGGCCGCAGTTCGTTGCGACGGCGATATCCGCAATGCTGACATCTTCGGTTTCTCCCGAGCGATGCGAGACCACCACGCCATAACTCGCGCGCTGGGCTGCGCGGATGGTGGCCAGCGTTTCGCTGAGGGTGCCGATCTGGTTCATCTTGACGAGTATCGCGTTGCCGATCGATGCGCGGATGCCTTCCAGAAGCAGGCGTTCGTTAGTGCAGAAGATGTCGTCGCCAACGAGCTGGCATTGTCCGCCAAGCCGGGACGTCAACAACTGCCAGCCGGCGTAGTCATTCTCGGCAGCGCCGTCCTCGATAGACACGATGGGATACGTGGCCACCAGCCGGGCCAGGTAGTCGACCTGTTCTTCGCTGCTGCGCTCTATGCCTTCTCCACGATAGACATAACGGCCGTTGCTGAAAAATTCGCTGGACGCCGGGTCTATCGCTAGCGCGATATCGATGCCAGGTCGGTAGCCTGCTGCCTCAACTGCGTCGACAATCAGATCAAGTGCTTCCTCAGCCGAGCGCAGCGTGGGCGCGAAGCCACCTTCATCGCCGACATTCGTGTTGAACCCCACGCGCTTGAGCGCGCCACGAAGCGTGTGAAAGACCTCGGACCCCATACGTACGCTGTCGTCGAACGAGGCCGCGCCGATCGGCAAAATCATGAACTCCTGGAAGTCGAGCGGGTTATCCGCATGCGCACCCCCGTTGATGATATTGATCATTGGAACCGGCAGGACAGCCGCCTGCAATCCGCCAAGATAGCGAAACAACGAGGTGCGTGTGAAAGCAGCCGCGGCTTTCGCCGCAGCCATTGAACAACCGAGAATCGCGTTTGCGCCGAGACGTTGCTTGTTTTCGGTGCCGTCGAGCTCGATCATGGCTCGATCGAGGTCCTGCTGGGCGAGAGCCTCCATGCCGATCAGCACATTGCGCAGTTCGGTATTGACCGCGTTGACCGCCCCTTGCACGCCTTTGCCGAGATACCGCGCGGGGTCGTTGTCCCGTAGTTCGACGGCTTCGCGTTCTCCCGTTGAAGCGCCGGAGGGCACGATCGCCCGGCCTTTCGATCCATCGTCCAGCGTCATTTCCACTTCAACCGTGGGATTCCCGCGGCTGTCCAGGACTTCGTAACCGACGATCTGCGTAATACGGCTCATTTTTTGACTTCCTATCCGATAATAAAACTGTCATAAGCGATGGGCGTTGCCAATCCGCTAAGGTTGAATGAAATGACATGAATCGCGGTATATGAGTGCAAAGATACGCAATCGTGTAGCATCCGAAAATCTAGTTTTATTGCCAACTCTGTCAGTTTTTTTAACTGAGGAATTCCGGGTGCGTACACTGCCTCCGCTATCTTTATTGCGCGCGTTCGAAGCAACGGCCAGAAACGGTTCCGTGACCAGGGCAGCCGAAGAACTGCACCGGACTCACGGCGCCGTCAGTCGTCAACTGAAGCTGCTTCAGGAACACGTCGGCTCAGCGCTGTTCGACAAGGAAGGTACGGGTTTGAAGCTGAATCGGCACGGAGAAGAGCTCTACGCGTTGGTAAGCTCAGTGTTCGAGCAGCTTGAGCACGGCTATGCGAGGTTGCGGGCCCAGGTGCGCGGTTCGGGCCTGCACGTAGCGTGTAGCGCGACGTTCGCGATGCGATGGCTGGTGCCGAACCTTGCCGATTTTTACCGTGCGCGTCCGGACATCCGTATCCGCCTGTCCATGACTTCGGCCCGGGAGATACGGACCGAAGGCGCCGATCTCGTCATTGCGTGGGACCTCACTTCGTATTCGGAGGCGGACCGTTCCCGTGCAATTCCACTGGCGCCAGTCGCGTTTGGACCCGTATGCACGCCTGGATACAAGCGTTCGGCAAAATCGGGGACACGTATCACGCACGACTTCACGTCGAGTGCGTGGACGCATTGGGAGACGCAAACGGGCAGCAGAATCGGAACCGGAGGCCAGATTGCCTTTCCCCACACGCACCTTTGCATTGAGGCGGCACTCTCCGGACTGGGTGTCGCGCTTGTCGAGAAGCGGCTGGTTAGACGGGAGCTTGACGAAGGGCACCTGGTGGCGCCCTGGGGATTTACGCGGCTCCCGTTTACGTTGATGGCCTTGCCTGCGGCGGGTCGCGCGCTGCCTGCCGAACTCAATGAATTCACGTCCTGGTTGCGCAGCCGACTTGAGTATCAGGACGCCAGGTAGCGCTGTCATGCGGGTGGTCGTTTCACCTCGCTGGCCATCCAGCGCTTTCAGGTGAGCGGTGAGCGGTAGGCAAGGGCGCCGCTATGCCATAGAAGAGCGGCTACGCGATAGCTGTCAGTTCACGCGTTCTTGATGAGGAGAGCGAACCCGCGCTCTCAATGGTGCGTGAGCCGGGTCAGCACGAGCCAGCCCTGAGCGGTCCGTTGCATCCACGTTCCCACGTTGGATACCGGCGAGCCGATTGCCCACAACCGGTAGTTGAAATTCTTCAGCGACCTGAAGATGCCGGTTGCCGAGGCGCTCATGTGCGTTTGGGAGTATTGCCGCCGTGCAGTTCGCCGAACAGCCGGGCACCGAGCAGCCCCATCGCCAGGATGCCCATGCCGAATGGCAGTGCATCGGCCATCACCTTGAGTTCAAAATTGCCGACGCGGCAAACGAGAAGATAGCCGACGACGATATTGAAGAAACCCCATAGCACATTGACCGTCGATGACGACAGTCCTTTTCCCCGTGGTTTCGCGAACGGACTCTGGAAGGGTTCACCCATCACACCACTGACGAAATGAGGCACCGCATTCGAGAGAAAGGCACCGCCAAAAAAGTAACAGACGACATGCAGCCAATCCATTTCAGATGCTCCTAATGCTGAGTAGATCGATGTGTGGGATGGTTTTCATGATGTACCTGAGCGGGTTCAGAAGTCGGCCAACCGTTGCAGCAGTCCCACCGCGGCGGCGAGCGTTGCCTGTTCCTGCGCGGACAGTTGAGCCTGGAGCGCGCGGAGCAGCCAATCCTCTTTCGCTGCCCGATTCGCCTGGAGCGCTCGCCTGAACGTGGGGGTCAGGTCGATAAGTGTTTTGCGTCCGTCGGCTGGGTCGGCTTTGCCTTTGATAACGCCCAACGTCTCCAGGCCGGCAACCGTGATCCGCATGGACTGTGGTTTCACGCCCTCCGCCCGCGCCAAAGCGGAAACGGTAGCGGGGCCATCACGGTCCAGATGGAAGAGTACCGACGTCTGGGCCGACGTAAAGTCGCCGGCCTGCGAATGTTCTCGCGCGCGGCGCACCAATCTGCTCACGGAAATGCGTAGTTCGCCAGCAAGGGCGGCCAGGTCGATAGATTGGGGCGGCGATGATGGCTTGTTCATGCCACAACCATAGCAGGTATACAGTTAATCTGTACAGATTAACTGTATATATTTTTCGCCCGCACGAAAAGGCGCCACTTCTGAAGTAAGAATTGACGCGACGCGCTCCTGTCCAGCGAGAGGCGGGCGAAGATTGGAGCGCTATGCCGGCAGCAGACCCGCCACGCGATAGCTGTCAATTAACGCGTCATAGAGCGAGATATCCGAGCGGCTTCTCGCAATGAGCTGAGCGCCGGCGATGGCGGCGAAGATGGCGCGAGCCCGCCGTTCGCACTCCATGGCATTGACCACGGCTGCTGCGGACAGCACCTTGCTCAGCCACGCAACATTCACATCGGTGAAAGCCTGCACCTCTTTTTGCACCGCTTCAGGCAGATCGTCATATTCGGCGGCCATGAAGCTGCACAGGCACATGCGGTTGTCGTTCGCGAGCGCCGTGCGAAACGTGTCGGGGTACTGACGCAGACAGCGAAGCGGGTCCGAAGATTGGGCCAATAGCGCATCCAGACCAGCCGCTGAGTCTTCCCAATAACGCCTCGCTACCGCAGCGCCGAGATCGGCCTTGCTGGGGAAATGATGGTAGATGCTCGCGGCCCGGATGCCGACCTCTTCCGCGAGATCGCGAAAATTCAAGCCGCCGTAACCATGCGCCTGCGCGACCTTTTTGGCGGCCGCCAGGATGTTTTCCCTGGAGTTTGAGCTTGCGTCGTTCCTCACTGCTGCCGCCCTCGTAATCGAAAAAATGGCCGTTGACGGGGAGCATTATAGCTTCTAAAGTAAACCTACCAAGTGGCAGGTAGATTCATAACAGCATACGTTTCCACGTGATCTGTTCCTATGAAGGCAAACTGTAAAGAGGCAAGCAATGAGTTCTGACATCGTCAATCTCGACCTGAACAAACCGGCTGCGATGAAGATTTACGACTGGCCCACCGGCCCTTATCCGGCTCGCGTCCGCATCGCTTTGGCCGAGAAGAACCTGCAGTCGCGTGTTCAGTTTGTGACGGTCGATCTTTGGAAGGGCGAGCACAAGAAGGCGGAGTTTCTCGCCAGGAACTACTCAGGCACGCTGCCGGTGCTCGAACTCGACGACGGGACCTTGATTGCCGAGTGCACGGCCATTACCGAATACCTTGACGCGCTTGATGGCGCACCCACGCTGACCGGTAGAACACCACGCGAGAAGGGCGTGATTCATATGATGAGCAAGCGCGCCGAGCTGGAGTTGCTCGACGCCGTCAGTGTTTATTTCCACCACGCCACGCCGGGGCTTGGACCGGACGTCGAGATTTATCAGAACGCCGAGTGGGGGTTCCGTCAGCGCGACAAAGCCCTGAGGGGTATGCATTACTTCAATACTGTGCTGGCGAGGCAGCCATTCGTTGCAGGTGAGGTCTTCTCGATGGCCGACATTACGGTGATAGGCGGTTTGATTTTCGCGGGCCTTGTGAAGCTGGCGGTGCCTGCGGAGTGTGAGGCGCTCCAAGCCTGGTATGTCCGGATGCAGGAGCGTTCCAGCGTAAAGAACTATGTGACGATGTCGGAACCAACGGCGGCGTCCGTTTGAGCTTGCGGCCGTGGCGCGCGCGATTGGGTTGATCCGGCAATCAGGAGGAGGGGCGACCGCGCCTTTCCTGCGGCAAACCGGATATCGGGCTCCACCTGGAGTTACCGGCGGCTTGCGTCTATCCTTGTGTCACAGCTTTGGCTGGCGGCGGCGTCGTCGAGGTCGTCCGCATGCTTCGATAATGGCTGCCGCCCAGCAAGGGCAAACCCCAAAAAGGAGAAAACCAAATGTCACGATCCATCTCGCAGCGCGTTCTCATGGTGTTCGGTGGTCTGGCTCTGGCGGGCACGCTGAGCCTGGCACAAGCGGCGCCGGTCTCATTCGACGTGCCGTTGACGGGCGCCCAGCAGGTTCCGCCCGTGCAGACGCCCGGCAGCGGCAGCGCGAGCCTCACGTACGATCCCAGCACGCGGGTCGTGACCTGGAACGTCAGCTTTAGCGGATTGTCGAGTCAGGCCACCATGGCGCATTTTCATGGGCCCGCCCCAGCCGGTAAAAACGCCGGCGTGAAGGTCTGGATCTCCCAGAAAGGCACCATGGAGATGACGAGCCCGCTCAGCGGCCAGGCCACGCTATCCCCGGACGACGCCAAGATGTTCGAAGCCGGTGACATGTACATCAACGTTCACACCAAGAACAATCCGGGCGGTGAAATCCGTGGCCAGGTGGTGCCGCCGAAGAGCAACTGACGCTACCCACTAACGCCACCACTAACGCGGCACCCTGAGACCGGATTCGCAGCACGCTCAGAGATACGCCGCGAGCAGCATCACCACGGCAGCGGCTGCGCCGAGCGGCAGCAGCGCCAGCAGAGCTGGCGTCTGCCGCGGCGCGTCGATCGAGGAGGGCAGGAGCTTGTAGCCGGTTAGCATCGGACGCAGCAGGTTGTGTCCTTTCGCTATCGCATAGAGAGCGATCACGACCACGTGCAGCGCCACCGCGGCGAGCAGCACGTCCCAAACAAGCCCGTGCAGTGTCGAAATAGCATTGGTGAGCCACACGGGCACCAGTTCGCTCAATGGCCCTTCGTCGGCGATGTCGTTGTTGACGTAGAGCCCGCTCAGCGTTTCGATCAGCAGCAGCGCGAGCAGCAGCAGAACCATCCAGCCGCCGGCTGCATTGTGGCCCACCTGCACATCCGGCTCGCGGCGAAACAGGTGGCGTAAATGACGAAGTGCAGCCGTGGGCGACGCCACGAAACTGCGAAAGCGCGCGGTCTCACTGCCAAAGCAGCCCCACAACAGCCGGGAAATGACGAGAGCAAGCAGCGTCTCGCCGACCCGGACGTGCCAGTCGATCCAGTTCAGCTTCAAGGTGACATAAGCCGCCGCGACCAGCACGACCACCAGCCAGTGAAACAGCCGCACCGGCGCGTCCCAGACCAGCACCGGGCGGCGAACAGGTTGTGCCGGCCGCGTGACAGGCTCGTGAGCATCCATGTGTCGTGCCTCCGTGCGCATCATATTACCGTCTCTAACCTGTGCTCGTCGGACTCAGGAAGACGCCGCCGGACACGCGTCGTTAACGTCCTCGAATCTGACGTGGGGCCTGGCGCGTTCGAACCGCAGCACAAGCGCAGGGAGCGACTAAGGTGTAGTGTCTGAAACACGCGCAGGATGACCGATTCATTCACGACACGCCCGGATGCCGCCCGCTACCGGGTGCCCGGGCGCGGCTGTTCGCCAGTCTTATGAAGGAGCATTCAGCATGCTGAACTACCCTGCTGCCTATCAATCCACCAAGGGTTCGGCGCTTGACGTCGATAAGTCGTTCTATCAACGTGTCGCCTCACAGCACGGCACCCGCACGCTGATCGAATCGATCGTCGTGCCGATTCGTTCAGGTCGGGCGTGGACCGTGCAGGCTGGTCAAGTGTTCCGCATCGTGACGATCGAAGGTCCGCAGGTGGCCGATCTGAACATGTGGAACCTGCACAATCCGCGCGAGCGGATGTGGGCCTCGCGCACGCGCCAGTTACAGCAGGCGCATGTCAGCACGTTCGACCGTCTGTGGTCGACGTTGCCGTTCCTGCGCCCGATGGTGACGATTACCGATGACAGTCTGGCCGATTACGGCGTCGACGAGCACGGCGGGCGGGTTCACGATCTGCTCGGCACGCGGTGCGATCCCTATGTGAACCGGATGCTGACCGGCGAGGATTTCCATTTTCACTGCCACTCCAACCTCACGCGCGCGATCGCTCCGTACGGATTGACCGAGTACGACGTGCACGACGTACTGAATGTATTCCAGTGCACCGGCCTGAATCAGGAAGACAAATATTTCATGAAAGCATGCCCGGCAAAGAAGGGGGATTACCTCGAGTTCTTCGCCGAGATCGACTTGCTGTGTGCGCTGTCGACCTGTCCGGGTGGCGATCTCTCGGTGCCGATGTGGGGGCCGGACGCGCGCGATCCACTGGAAGTGTGCCGGCCGCTCGGTATCGAGATTTACCAGCTTGCGCCACAGATGCTCGAGGGATGGGCGCCGCCATCCGTTGCTGCGTACAAGGGGCAACATGGCATGACGCTGCAGCAGCCGGAGTGGAAAAGTGGTTGATGGTGATCGGACCGCAATTTATCGCGCGGCAACCTTGCGCGCGACAAAGTGGAACCATGACTCATCCCTCACATCGTCACCTTCCTGCATGTGCCGTCCCGTCGAATTTCCGAATACCGCCTCTGTGTGCAGACCCACTTCGGCAAGTTGGCGAAGCTGCGTGCCCATATCGGTGTACATGATGACAATGCCGAATTCGTGCGCAGCACAAACCCGGATCGCGTAGCCGTCGAACTCATGATTGAGAGGCGAGTAGCGCAAATAATTGAGGGTGCCGATTGCCAGCGAATAGGCGATCCTGGCAACATCGATACAGACTGAAACCGGATTGACCGACAGGTTTGGCAAGCGTAGAAGATGCAGCGGATTTTGACGGTAGCTCGGTCCGCGCAGGTTGTGGGCAGAAAAGAGTGCCAGGCCGCCTGGCTTCAGCACGCGGGTGAACTCCCGCAGAACGGCACGGCGGCCCGGGTAATCCACCGCATCGATGCCGTTGTAACTGAATACGACCAGTCCAAAGCTCTCATCGGGAAAGGCCGACATGTCGCGGGCGTCCATCTGTTGCACGCGGATGCCCGGATGGTTGCGGCGGCAGATCGTGACCATTTCGGGCGTGTAGTCGACGGCGGTGTAGTCGTTGCTTATCGCCGTTAGCAAGGCCACGGTTCGGCCCCCGCCCACGCCTACATCGAGAACTGGCTGGTGTCCCGTCTGCTGCTTCACCCAGGCGAAAGCTGCCGCCTCACCTGGATCGGTCCAGCCGCTGGCGACGGCGAACCCATTGCGCCCGCTGCGGCTGCTCCACACCGCCCGGTTGATCCGATCCTGCATGTCGGTGGAAGCCACGTTGTTTCTCGATTCAAATGTCTCCCTACCAAACTACACCTCGCAGGGGCCTGCTTGTGTGCGGTAGCTCACCGTGCCGTCTTTTACCTGACGTTTTCTGTTTACCGATTATTTACGTGCTGAACGCCGGGCTGCGGATTGGCCTTGAACCGCACTATTGCCGTTGCGTTGTGGTCACTGTGTAGGAATCCTGCTATTTCATCAGATGCAAGGAGTGTCCCTCGAACGCGCGAAGAAACTATTCAGTTCCCTGCGAAGTCGCTGTACCCCAGCCGCTCAAAAACCCTGAGCCGCCCGCGCTCGACGCCTGACACAATCGCCCCCGGCAACGCAGCATCGGTCGCGGTAGCGGACACCTAGAACATCTGACGATAGATTTCGTCGGACTGCGAGCCCACCGCCGGAGCCGCGGGCTGCACCACAATGTCGCCGGCAAAACTCATGCACTGAACCGGTTGGCACGAAACGGGTGCACGTTCACCAAGGGGGATTCCCCGGTCATCATTTCGGCAACCAGGCGTCCGGTGACGGCGCCCAGCGTAAACCCGTGATGGGCGTGTCCGAACGCCAACCACAAATCTTTGTGACGTGCTGCGGGTCCGATGATCGGCATCATGTCAGGCGTGCAGGGGCGCGCTCCCATCCATGGTTCGCCGTCGATACGTGCCGCAAGAGGAAACAGCGTGCGCGCAATGGGTTCAACAGCGTTGAGTTGTGTTGGCGTTCGGGGCGCATCACGATGCGCCAGCTCGGCGCCTGTGGTCAACCTGATTCTGCGGCGCATCGGGGCGATCAGGTAACCATGCTCGACGTCGAGCACCGCATGGTTCAGGCGCGCTTCCGGTTGCGCCGCATAGTGCATGTGATAGCCACGCTTGACGGCCAGCGGCAGGCGGTAACCCAACCGCGAGGTAACCTGTTCCGACCACGGCCCCATTGCCACGACCACGGATTTGGCTTCAATCAGTCCCTCATGGGTGTACACCGCCCACTGATCCTTGAGCGTGGTGCCGTCGCCGATGAAAAAGCGGCCCCCCAGTTGCTCAAAATACTTTGCATAGGCGGTCACCAGCGCATTCGGATCGCTCACTGAATCGGCGGCGACATATCGGAGTCCGCCTAGCAGCGAGGTGTCGAGATCCGGTTCGGTCTGGCGCAGGCGCGTGGCGTCGAGTGCATCGAACTCGACGCCGAATTCACGCTGCCACTGCTCGGCAAGACTCGTTTCTTCGTCCTGTTTGGCCGCCGTTCTAAAAATTTTCATCCAGCCGATCGGACGCAGTAACGAACTCGCGCCGGCTTCTTGCGCAAGCGCCCGGTGTTCTGTCACGCAGTGCTCGATCAGCGGGGCATAGGAGCGGGCGATGGCCGCGTGGCGGCGCGGGTGCGAATTGCGCCAGTATTGCCACAGGAACGGTGCGAGCTTGAGCATCGCTTCCGGGTGGTAGCGGACATCGGTCGACTGGTTGCGTGCGTAGCGCAGGAGCTTCTGCCATCCGCGCGGAAACGCATACGGATAGACGCCTTCGCGCTGGATCAGTCCGGCGTTGCCGAACGACGTTTCGTTGCCCGGCTGCCTGAGGTCCACCAGGGCAACTGATCGGCCGCGTTTTTGCAGGTGCGCGGCGACCGATACACCCACGATGCCGGCGCCGAGGACGATGGTATCGAACTTCATCGGTCGTTCCTTATGACGCGCTTCAGGGCCGCGCTCATGCGATTCAGTATGTTGGTGAGATCGGCGTGCTTGCCGCACTGCGCGGCGTAGCTCAGAGCGTTTCCGCGCAGGAGTCGACCGGATGTTTGCCCGTCAAACGCGGCTCGCTATAGACCCCGAACATCCAGATGGCGAAGCAGGCAATCAGCAGGGGAACCAGCGGACCCACCAGGCCCAACAGGGCAATGCGATGATGGAGTTCGACCGTGGCCGGCGCGCCTGCGTGGTAGCCGATGAGCGACAGGAGGCCGCCCGAGACCACGCCGCCGAGTGACATGCCGAGCTTTTGTGCGGACATGAACATGCCCAGGTAAAGCCCGAGGGACGGGCCGCCCTTGGCCGACTTCACGGTGTCGAGCACCGCGGCCGTCAAGGCCACACCGGCTACTGAACAGATGATGCCGTAGATCGCGCCGGCCACCATGACCACCGGTATCAAGCCACTGGCGAGGCCGGCCCAGTAGCCGATAAATGCGGCGACGGTAACGAGAAAACCTATCCGCAGCGTTCCATTGTCGCCAAGGCGGCGCAGTACCGGAACAGCAAGCGGCAGACCGAGCAGGCCGCCAACCAGCACCGGTCCCGCGAGCAGGAACAGGTCCTCGGGGCGGCGTCCAAGCAGATATTGATTTTCATAGGCAATCAGGGAGTTCAGGCAGCCTCCTGCTGTGCCGAGCGCGATGATCACGATGATGAGCGCAAGAAACGCCTTGTTACGCAGAACAGCAACGATGCCGTCACGCAGCGACATTTCCGCGGAGGATTCCGATAACGCCGCGGGATGAACTGGGGCGTTACGAACCGCGCTGTAAAACCAGGTGTACATGAACGCCATCGCCGCCACTACCACCAGGGTCATGGTCAGGTAGCCCCGCTCGCCACCGCCGCCGAAGCGGATCAGGACCGGTACGCAAACCACGAGCGCAATCGTAGTGAGGGCGGCGCCGAGATTGCCGACGGTAAGAAACTTGTTGCGCTGGAGGGAGTCCGTTGCCAGGTCCCCGGCCAGCGCGAGAAAAGTCACGCCGAAGACGGTATAGCAGGTCGCCTGCAGAATCTGCACCAGCACATAAAAGCCGGCAAGCAGCGGCTTGGAGGCGATCGCTGGGTGGAAAAAGGTGAGCGGCAGAAGCACCATCAACGCGAGCCCACTCATGATGCAGACGCGCAGACGGCCGCCCGCGCGCAACGCCAACTGGTCCGAATAACGTCCGATCGGCATGTCGACAAGGACGTCCCACAGCTTGGGGGCCGCCAGAACCATCCCGGCAAGCCACGGTTCGAGATGCACGTATTCGGTGAGGAAGTACAGAAGCAGCATGGGAACCGGGGTAGCGGCGAGCGCGTTGGCGGATCCGCCCGCGCCATATCCGCCCAGGCGCATCAGACTGATACCGCGGCTGGAATTCGAAGTAGATGACATGCCAATTCCTGTTAGGCATCCTGAGATGCAAGTGTCCTGACCGGCCGATGTCGGCACGGTGGTTTTCCTGCATAGTGCCAAATAAGAAAAATATTTACAATATGGAAAATACTTGTAGACATTTATCGGTTGTTGCCAGCGTGGCGATCGGTCCGGGTAGCGGCCGGGTGAACTGAAGGGGAAATGGTCGCTGATCGGGCGATGCGGCAGACGTGGCGGGGCTTGTGGGGCAATGCGCTGGGCTTGGGCGTGTCGCAAGCCTGCCCGGCTGCCGCTTGAGCGAGGCTGAATTTATCTGGTTTAGAAAAAATTGACTTATTGGAAAAATGGTCAATATACTGCGTGCCATCGCGCCGCTGGAGTGCGATGACCTGCGGAGAAGACGGATGGCTGACGTAGATCCAGATTCACGAGTGAGTGGCCTCGACGACATCTTTGCGCGATTCAATCGCAGCGATGCACCAGGTCTGGTGATTGGCATTGCACAACATGGCAAGCTGCTCTACCGGCGGGCGTTCGGGCTCGCGAGCGTGGAGCTGGCCGTGGCGAATACGCTGCACACGCGTATGCGCATCGGCTCGACCAGCAAGCACTTCGCCTGTTTCGCCGCGCTGTTGCTCGCCGAAGACGGAACGCTCGATATAGACGCGAGCATTCGCGTCTATATCCCCGAGTTGCCGGTGCTGGCCGGAGAACCGACGCTGCGCCAGCTCATGACGCATACCGGCGGCTACCGGTGCTACCTGGATTTGAGCGTGCTGGGTAACGTCGGCGCGATGATGGAAAAGGGCGACGCGTTCAGGTATCAACTGCAGCAGCAGGACGTGAACTTCCCGCCCGGCGAGCGCATGGCGTATTGCAACGGCGGCTACCATCTACTGTCGATCGCGATTGCGCGCGCCAGCGGCATGACGTTTGAAGCTTTCCTGAAGCAGCGTATTTTCGAACCGCTTGGCATGGTGAATACCGATTCCGTGCCGGGCGATCTCACCGTGGTGCCGGGCAGGGCCACGCCGCATGTACCGCAACCGGACGGCAGCTATCGTCGCGGTGTTCTGCCGCTGGAGGATCTGCTGGGCGAAGGCTCGATCGTTTCGACCGCGGCCGACATGCTCATATGGCTCGCGCACCTGCGCGGCACGAAGCGGATCGGCAGCGCAGCAAGCTGGGCGCAGATGCTGTCGCCGGCCCGCTACTCGAGCGGTGCGGTGGGCACTTACTGCCTTGGGCTGGAGCGGGAGAGATATCGCGGCGTCGAGGTGATCCACCATGCCGGTGCGGTGGACGGCGGCGCTTCGCAGATGATTGCCGTGCCCGGGCACGAACTCGACATCATCGTAATCACGAACGGCGCCCCCGCCAGTCCGACCGAACTTGCGTGGCAGGTGATCGACCGGCTGCTTGGCGACGAGGTCCTGAAGGCCGCATCGCCACGCGTCAAGACGGCTGGGCTGGAAGAGCTCATCGGGCGCTACTGGTCGCAGGACACGCGAACGCTTGTCGAATTACTCGACGATAAAGGCGATCTTGGCTTCAATCTGCTCAACTCAATAGCGTTGCCGGTGGTCGCCGACGAGAACCGGTATTGCGTGACGTTTCCCGGCATGGGGCCGCTCGCGTTTCGCCATGTGCAGGCGTCGCCGGAGAGCGATATGCCGGTTATTGAGTTGTCCAATTGCGGCCACGTCGACCGGCTGGTGCGCCTGCCGGATGTTGCGCCGCCTGTCACGGAATTCGCCAGCGGGCTAACTGGGGAATACGTATCGAATGACCTTGCGGCGCGCGCAACAATCGGCTTCGACGGCAGTGGGCTCACCCTGGCTGTCAGGGGCGCACGTAGCGGTTGGAGCAGCGAATTGAAGGTGATATCGCGCGAGGTTGCTGCAACCTCGGCCACGCCTGGGAAGTTGAGCGTGCCCGCGGTGCTGGTCGTCGAGCGGGACGACACAGGGAGGGTGCACGGCTTCCGTTTGAGTACCACGCGCTCGATGAATCTGCATTTCGCACGGACTAACGATAACGCGACCCAGGAGCGCGAATCATGAAAATTTTCACCACAACGCTGATCACCGAGACGAATACCTTCGCACCGAGTCCGACCGGACTGGGTGGCTACGCTTCCTTCGGGATCTATCACGGCGATGCCAGCAAGGTGGCGCCGGATGGGCTCGGAGTGGGAATCGCCGAATTGCGCAAGCTTGCGGCCGCGCAGGGCCACGTAATAGTCGAGAGCCTGTCGACGATGGCGCAACCGGCAGGCCGCACCGTACAGCGGGTATACGAGAGTTTTCGCGAGGAAATTCTCACGGATCTGCGCGCGGCGCTTCCTGTCGACGCGGTGCTGCTGATATTGCACGGCGCAATGGTTGCCGAGCACTGCGACGATTGCGAAGGAGACCTGATCGAGGCCGTTCGTGCACTGGTTGGCGACGAAGTGCCAATCGGCGTCGAGCTCGATTTGCATTGCCACTTTACCGGGCAGATGCAGCGCAATGCAAACGTCATCGTCTGCTACAAGGAATATCCCCATACCGACATTATCGAACGCCTCCGCGAAGTGTTCGCGTTGACGGTGGCGACGGCGGAAGGGCGCGTGCGTCCGGTGACCGCGGTCCACGATTGCCGCATGGTGGGTAAATGGCATACCACCACCGAACCGATAGCCGGGTTCGTGAAGCACATGCAGTCGCTGGAGGGGCGCGACGGCGTCTTGTCCGTGTCGTTCGGCCACGGATTTCCGTGGGGCGACGTGGCGGAGACGGGCGCCAGGATCTGGGTGGTCACCGACAACGATGAAGCCCAGGCTCGGCGTATCGCTGCGCAACTGGGCCAGATGCTATGGGACATGCGTGAGGCGGCGCGCCCGGCGGGATTGTCGATTGACGACGCGCTGGATCGCGCGCTAGCCGGCGGCGATGGACCCGTGGTGCTGGCCGACGTCGCCGACAATCCTGGTGGCGGTGCGCCATGCGACAGCACGTTCATTCTGCGGCGGCTTGTCGAACGTGGTATCGGCGACGTGGCGCTCGGCTGCGTGTACGACATGGGCGCGGTTCAGGTCTGCAGGGAAGCGGGTGTCGGCACGCGGCTCACCCTGCGGATCGGCGGCAAGCTGGGGGTAAGCTCCGGCACGCCGCTGGATCTGACGGTCACGGTGCGCGCGCTTACGGACGAACATCATCAAAGCATGGGCGGCATGCAACGCCCGCTCGGTTCTGCGGTGTGGGTATCGACGGATGACAACGTCGATATCGTCTTGATGACGGTGCGAGAACAAACCATTGCGCCCACTGCCTTTACCGGACTCGGCATTGATCTCGCGAGCAAGCGCGTTATTGTGGTCAAATCCGCGCAGCACTTCCACGCGGAATTTGCGCCGATCGCACGAGAAGTGCTCTACGTGTCGGCACCGGGCGCGCTAACACCTGACTTTGCCAATATCCCGTACCGCGTTCGCAGTCCCAACTACTGGCCGCGTGTTGAGAACCCATTCGCGGCGTAATTGGGCGGATACGCGAGAGCAAAACCGTGGGAGCAAAGCGTCAAGCAGGCCGGGCATGAGCCCGGCTGAACCAGGTCGCTGATCCGGCGTTGATGATTACAGTATCAGGCGGCACTACAGAGCTTCTGCTAGCGCGGAGCACTCCGGCTCATTCCTGCTTCTGAACCTGATCGATGACGCGCTGTTCCTGATCCGGATCCGTGCACACAGACAGCAGGCGGCACGAACCCTCAGATGCCGCAAGGAATGCGTGTCCCATGCTGCTATCGAAATAGACCGACTCGCCTTGCTTGAGCCGCACCGGCGCATAGAAGTCCGTGTGGAACTCGACTTCGCCTTCCAGGATGTAGATGAATTCCTCGCCGGAATGCCTGATCAGGCCGCCGAACTCGTCGGTGAATTCCTGAATGGTGCGGGCTCGCACGTCGACAATCAGCGGTACCAGTTGCTTGTTCAGCAACTCCACCGCAAGGAACGTCTCGACATAGGGGCCAGTCCGCACGGCCACGCCCTCGCCTTGCCGCTGGATGATGCGTCGGCCTGGCACCGACGGGGCAGCCTCGCTGCCCGGGCTTTCGCCGAGAAGCCCAAGCAACTCCGACATGTTGACGCCCAGGCCGGCGCTCACAAGCGAGAGCTTCTCGTAGGACAGGGAGGCCCGTCCCATCTCGAGCTTCGAAATGGTTGAAATGGCAAGCCCGGTTCGTTGGCTGACTTCCTGCAATGTCAGCCCAAGCTTGTTGCGCAGTGCGCGAATGGCCTGGCCGGGCTTGCTCGGCCCGGACAGATCGTGGGTAGCGAGATTTTTCCGCATAGGTGTTTTCCGCATAAGCGACCAGTATGCCAAAAATTTTCATTACACGAGCATTACTGTCTAAATTATTCATTGTAGAAAAAAATGTTCAATTTGGAAAATTGTTGGTGTAAGGTGTGGTTCATGCAGCGATAACGGTCTGGCTGCCATGCGGACAGACATGAGAAATGACACCCGGGGAGCGCCAGCAAGGTGCGGGTGCCTGGAGGAGAGACGAATGAAATACGCTGGTCAGCGCCACTATTCCGCCAGCCGCGTTGGCGGTATCGGATTTGTGGCACTCCTACACGTAGGGCTCATCTACATTCTGGTGAATGGTCTCGCCTCGAAGGTGATCGAGGTGATCCGCAAGCCTATCGAAACACGCATCGTCGAAGAGGTGAAACCGCCTGCACCCAAGCCGGCGATCATCTTGCCGCCTCCGCCGAAATTCGCCCCCCCACCGCCGTTCATTCCGCCTCCTGAAGTGGTGGTTCCCGTGCAGGCGCAGCAGCCGGTGATGGCGCAGCGCTCGGCCACGCCTCAGCCGCAATCCGCGGCGATGCCCGCGCCGGTAGTTGCGGCAGCGCCCGCGCATACGGTGCACACGGAAGTGGGGGTGGTTTGTCCGAATTCGCAGCAGGTCAGACAGTCGATGCGCTATCCGCGGGAAGCTCAGCGCAACAGCATTACCGGGGACGTGCTGGTGGAGTTCGTGGTGGACGCACACGGCAACATGCAGGACGTACAGGTTGTGAAGTCAGCGGACCCGCTTCTCGACCGGGCCGCGGTGAATGCAGTCAAGCAGTTCAACTGCGTCGCGCAAGGAGAGGACGTCCGTGTACAGGTACCGTTCTCGTTCAATCTGAATTGAAGGCAACGTCAAGCAATGCTGGCGGGTGCCCCCTGCCAGGTCTATGAAGAACGATCTTGGAGTGATGACATGAAGAACCCGAGTCTGGCCGCCGTTGCGGCAAGCGCAATTTTCGCCCTGACCTCTGTGGCCCTGCTGAGCGCAACCGGGACCGCCTATGCGCAGTCCGCCAGCAGCACCGCCGCCACGCCGAGCGTACAAACGAGCGCACCGCCGAGCACCGCGCCCGCTGCGCAAGCGCCGGCCGAGCAGGCCGACCAGCCCGCGCCGCCGCCGCCGGTGGCCATGACCGAAGGGGTGTCGAATCCGTATGGGCTCGATGCGCTGTGGAAGGGCGGGGACATTGTTTCGCGGGCCACGCTCGTCATTCTGGTGATCATGTCGATGGGCAGCTGGTACATCATGGTGACGAAATTCTTCGAGCAATTCCGCGCCAACCGCCGGGCACGCTCGGCCGACGAGACGGTGTGGGATGCACCGTCCCTCGAAGCCGGGGTGCAACAACTGGACGAAGCCAGCCCGTTCCGTTTCATAGCGGGTAGCGGGATCGAAGCGAGTCGTCATCATGAAGGGGCGCTGCTCGAGAAGGTCGATCTCAACACCTGGATCAGCGTGTCGATCGAACGGGCGACCACGGTGGTGTCCAACCGCTTGCAGGATGGTCTCGCGTTTCTCGCGACGGTCGGCTCGACCGCACCGTTTGTGGGTCTGTTCGGTACGGTCTGGGGTATCTACCATGCGCTGACCGCAATCGGTATCGCCGGACAGGCGTCGATCGACAAGGTGGCGGGCCCGGTGGGCGAAGCACTCATCATGACCGCAATCGGCCTCGCGGTCGCCGTGCCGGCGGTGCTCGGCTACAACTTCCTGGTGCGCCGCAACCGCTCGGTCATGGAACGGGTGCGCGGCTTTGGCGCACAACTGCATACCGTACTCCTGAGCGGTGCGGGCACGGCGACGAAGGTTTCTTCGTACTCCATTCCTGACGACGCGGCCTCAAGGCGGTCCATGAAGGCCGCAACGTCGTAAGGGAGCAGATCATGGCCATGAGTGCAGGACAAGGCAGCGAAGATCACGACGAGGTCATGTCGTCGATCAACACCACGCCGCTGGTGGACGTCATGCTGGTGTTGCTCATCATCTTCCTGCTCACCATTCCGGTCGCCACGCATACGGTGAACGTCCGTTTGCCGACGCAGACGGTCCAGCCATTGCAGACTACGCCGAAGAACATCGTGCTGGCGATCAATCGCGACGGCGACGTGTTCTGGTCGGAGCAGCACGTCGATATGCCCACGCTTGTAGCGCGCCTGAAAGAGATCGCCGTACAGCAACCGCAGCCCGAAGTTCAGATTCGGGGTGACGAGAGCGCGCGATACGAGTACGTCGGCAAAGTCGTGGTGGCGTGCGAGCGAGCCGGCATCGCGAAGGTAGATTTCATTACGAACCCGGCTACGCACGGCGGCTGAGGAGGCAGAAATGGGAATGAACATTCCAGCGGGTGGTAGTCAGGAACCCGACGTACTGGTCGAGATCAACACGACGCCGCTAATCGACGTCATGCTGGTGCTGCTCATCATGCTGATCATCACCATCCCGATCCAGTCGCATGCGGTGAAGATGAATATGCCGGTGGGTACGCCGCCGCCTGTGGTGAAAGCGCCGCCGCCGGTGGTGCAGGTTGACGTGGACTTCGACGGCACCATCAGCTGGAATGGTGCGCCGCTTGCGGACCTCGCCGATCTCGATCAGCACCTGAAGACGGTGGCGGCGCAGGCGGATCAGCCGGAGCTGCATCTCAGACCCAACCGGCTGGTGCCGTACCGTCGCGTAGCTGCGGTGATGGCGGCGGCGCAACGGCAGGGCGTCACCAAAATCGCGCTCGTCGGCAATGAGCAATTCATGCAGTAGAAACGTCTGGGGTAGGTGGAAAATGAGTCGTGGACTTAGTTCTGGACGCCTGTCGTCCGCTCTGCTGCGCACGCTGTTTCTAGCGATCGGGGTGAGTGCCGTGCTCGTCAGCAAGTCGGCGTTTCCGGCAGAGACCCTCAGGCCAGAGGTTGCCAAGCCATTGCAGACTGCGCGTGCGTTGTACCAGGCGCAACGCTACAAGGATGCGCTGGCGAGTGTCGCTCAGGCAGATGCCGTGCCGGGCAAGTCGCAATACGAGAGCGATCTCGTTGCACAGATGGGCGGCGCGGCCGCCGTTGCCGCCGGTGACTTCACGGTAGCCGCACGCGACTACGCATTTCTGATCCAGAGCGGCCGCCAGCCGGCGGCTGAACAGCAGAAGATGATGGCGGCTCTGGCGAGTCTTGCTTATCAGCAGGGAAATTATGCGCAGGCCGTGCAATGGGGCCAGCGTTACCAGAGCGCGGGAGCGGGCGATCCGCACATGAAAACGCTGCTCGCGCAGTCTTACTACATGGCAGGCAACGCCGGGGCGGCAGAAAAACTTCTCCGGCCCGCGGTGGATGCGGAGTTGCGCGCCGGCCGCGCGCCTGACGCCGACGTACTGAAACTGCTGGCGAGCTGCTATCAGAAGCAGAACGACAACGCCGGCTACACCGCGATGCTGGAACAACTGGTCAAGTACTATCCGACCCCGGCCTACTGGGGGGAGTTACTCGACCGTTTGCAGGCCGATCCAAAATTCGCGGGACGATTCGAACTCGATGTCTATCGTCTCAAGCGAGCCACCAACAACCTGGGCAGCGCCAGTGACTACGTCCAGATGACGCAGCTCGCGATTCTCGCGGGGTATGGCGCGGAGGCCTTGAGTGTGGTGAACCAGGGGTTCAACTCCGGCGTGCTGGGCAAAGGCGCGGATGCGGGGCGCGGCGGGCGGCTCAGGAATCTCGCCGCCAAGGCGGCAGCTCAGCCACAGCCGGTAGCTGCCTCAGGCAACGGTGCCGCGTTGGTCGAAACTGGCTTCAACGAGGCGCTATCGGGGAAAAGTCAGCAAGGCATCGCCTTGATTGAGACGGGTCTCGCGAAAGGCGGCCTGACGGATCCGAATGAAGCGCGCCTGCATCTCGGCATTGCTTACTACCTTGCCGGTCAAAAGGGGAAAGCGCTGAATGCGTTTGACTCCGTCGCCGGTGATGGAGCAGCGGCCACGCTGGCACGACTATGGAAGCTCGCATCGCGTAGTACGTGATTCACATAACAAGAAAAGGCCCCCATGCATAATTCAAATGCAACCCTGAGGTTTGTCGTCGGCGGTATCTGCCACGAGACCAATACCTATGCGACGGAGTTCACGGGTTACACGCAGCTACCCGACTTCATGTGTGTCAGTGGCGATGAAGTTGAAGCGGAGTATGCGGGAACCAATCGTTCGGTAGGCGGCTACATCGAGGCGGCCCACGCGTTGGGGATCGAACTGGTTTACTCGACTCTGGCGTTCGCCTGGCCGTCCGGAACCATTGGCGCGAGTGTCTACGAACAGCTGAAGCAATCCGTGCTCGCCGGGATCAGAGACGCACTCCCGGTTGATGGCGTCTTGATGGCGCCGCACGGAGCGGGTGTGGTGGAGGGGATCGACGATCTCGAAGGCGACCTGCTTGCGGCGGTACGCGAACTGGTGGGCGACAACGTGCCCATTGCATCGGTCTACGATCTGCATGGGCAGATGACGGACTCGATGCGTATCTATGGCGACCTGACGCTGCCGTGCCGGCTCTATCCGCATACGGACCTCCTTCAGCGCGGCGTCGAGGCTGTCGAACTGTTGGCCCAGACAGCCCGCGGCGCACTCGGACCGGTCACGGCAATGCACCGGTTGCCCATGCTGGGTATCGTCATGAGCACGGATGCCGGGTTTCCCGCGGCCGACGTCAACGATTTGTGCGCGCGTATCGGTGAACGGCCGGGGGTAATCGACTGCTCCTGGTTCCATGGTTTTCCCTACGCGGATATTCCCGCACCGTGCCCCACGGTGGTGTGTACGACCGATGGCGACCTTGACCTCGCGCAGCGCTACGCCGATGAAGTTGCCGACTGGATCTGGACGAACCGGGAGGCCTTCAGGCCCAAGGTCCTTGCACCGGAAGAGGGCGTCAGGCAAGCCCTGGCAGTCGAGTCAGGGATGGTCGTGATCAACGAGAGTTCGGACAACCCGGGCGGCGGTGCGCCAGGCGATGCGACGCATTTGTTGCGGGCACTTCTGGATGCGCGGTTGCCGCCGGAAACCGCATGCTTCGTGGCGATTCACGACCGGGAAGTCGCGCAACAGGCTGAGCGTGCCGGCGTCGGCGCAACGATAGAAGTCAAACTCGGCGGGAAGCTCGGCAAGATGCAAGGCGCTCCCATCGTTGCGCAGGCGTATGTCAAAGCCGTTACCGACGGCCGCTTCACGAATTTTCTAGGGTCCATGCTGGAGGGGCTTCAATTCGATCTCGGGACATCGTGCAGACTCATCATCGAGGGCGTCGACGTCATTGTTATCTCGCGTCCGACGCAGACTTTCGATCACGCGATGCTGCTGCTTCACGGCATCGATGTGAAGTGCCGCAAGATCGTTGCGCTCAAAAGCTCCAACCATTTCCGGGCGGGATTCCAGGCCCTGGCCTCCGCGATCGTTACCGTCGATGGCCCGGGACTCAGTTCAGCCGATGTCGCATCGTTTCCTCGTTCGCGCCTCGCCCAGCGCCTTTGGCCACTCGATGAAGACGTCGTGCGCGTGAGCCCCGGGCAGCTTGCGCAGCCTTCCTGAGGCGTTGGAGTTTTATTTACCCGAACCGCTCGCGCTGTTCCGGTTGCGTCGCTACGCGCCGGCAGTCGGCACCATCGCGAGCGAGTCCGTCCACGGTCGACCACCAGTTCCGACTGGATCTACATTGAACTATGAGCAGCATTCACAATATCCAGGTCCTACCGGCAGCTAGTCCGGGAAATCCGCTGACAAGCATCGATACACCCGCGCTACTGCTGGACGCCGACGCGTTCGAGCGCAATCTGGATGTCATGCAGGCGCGAGCCGATGCGGCCGGCGTAGCGTTGCGTCCGCATGCCAAAGCGCACAAATGCCCGGCTATCGCGCTCGCGCAGATCCAGCGCGGGGCCGTCGGCATCTGCTGCCAGAAGGTCAGCGAGGCGCTGCCTTTCCTGCATGCCGGTGTCACGGACATTCATATCAGCAACGAAGTGATCGGAGCCGCGAAGCTGGATCTGCTGGCGCGGATGGCATTGCATGGGCGTTTCAGCGTGTGTGTCGACCACCCGGATCAGGTGATCGCGTTAGCGGCGGCAACCGCGGGGCACGGCAGCCGTATCGACGTCTTCGTCGAAATCAACGTCGGCCAGAACCGCTGCGGCGTGGACGATGCCCGCCAGGTGTTGCAGTTGCTGGAAGTAATAGCCGCCCACGCTCAATTGACCTTCAAAGGTTTGCAGGCCTACCAGGGCGGCATCCAGCATATCCGCGATTATGCCGAGCGGCGCGATGCCGCGGGGCTCGCCGCCGCTCGCACGGCCGAGGTGGTCGACGCGCTCCGCCGTGATGGCGTGGTCTGCGCGGTTGTCACCGGCGGCGGCAGCGGCAGCGTCGAGTTCGATCTTGCCAGTGGGGTCTACACCGAAGTGCAACCCGGTTCTTACGCGTTCATGGATGGGGACTACGGTCGCAATGTCTATACCGACGCACTGCGCTTCGAACACAGCCTGTTTCTCGCCACGTCGGTGATCAGCGTTGGCAATAGCGACGCCGGACAGGTCGTGGTGGTCGACGCGGGACTCAAATCTCTCGCCGTCGATTCCGGTCTGCCGACGGTTTGGGGCGGTGACGGCATGAGCGACACCTTGCACTACACGGTCGTCAACGACGAACATGGGAGTGTGCAGATGCTCAATCGCGACGTCGTCAAACCGGTGCTGGGAAGCCAGCTTCTGCTGGTGCCGGGCCATTGCGACCCGACGCTTAATCTGCACGACGAGCTCGTGGTGTTTCGCGGTGAGCGCGTTGAGGTGATATGGCCCGTGAGTGCTCGCGGTCATAGCCGTTAGACTGGTGCCTTCGCCGGAATTTCCGGTTCTTCGGCTGGTCCGGTTTGAAAATGATTTTCCGTTGGAGATTTCTCCAACGTACAACTAACTGTTGCGCCTCTGTGGCGCTATGTCTTGTGGAGAGGCGTCATGGTGGTTCAAGCGTTGAATGTGAATGTCAGTGCTCTTGACGAGATTTTCGAGCCTTTCAATCGCAGCAATGTACCGGGCCTGGTGGTGGGCATCGCGCAGCACGGCAAGCTGTTGTACCGGCGCGGTTTCGGGCTCGCCAGCCTGGAGCATGCGGTGGCCAACACGCCGGGCACGCGCATGCGGATCGGTTCGATCAGCAAGCACTTTGCGAGTCTGCTGACGCTGCTGCTGGTCGAGGAGGGCAAACTCGATCTCGACACGCCGATCCGAAGCTACGTTCCCGAACTCACCGGCCCGGGCGGAGACCCTACGGTCCGGCAACTCCTGATGCATCGCGGCGGTTCGCGCTGCTATCTCGACATTGGCTTCCTGTGCCGCGGGTTGGCGATTGCCCCGCTGGGTACCGCGCTGGCCACGCAGGTTCGCCAGACGGGGCGCAACTTCGCGCCCGGCGACATGATGATTTACAACAATGGCGGCTATCACCTGGTTTCGATCGCGATCGAACGGGTGGGCGGCGCGTCGTTCGAGGCGCAGTTGAAGGCGCGCCTGTTCGATCCTTTGGGGATGCGCGACACCGAGTCGATCCCAAGCGACTACAGCATCACGCCGGGCATTGCGACGATGCATACGCCGGCGCCCGGCGGCGGCTGGCGGCGCGGTCTGTTTCCTTCGGAAGAGAATCGCGGCGAGGGCGCCATCGTCTCGACGGTCGACGACATGCTGCGCTGGGCTGAACATCTGCGTACGCGAGACCGTTTCGGCTCGCCCGCAAGCTGGACTGCGCTGACCGGGCTTGCCCCCTTTCCTGACGGTGCCACCGGAAGCTACGCACTGGGTTTAATGGTTCAGTCTTATCGGGGCGTGCGAATCGTGCATCACTCCGGCGGCGTGGTCGGCGGGTCGAGCCAGATGCTCACGGCGCCCGACCATGAACTCGATATCGTGATCATGGCCAATGGCGCATCCGCGTGCTATCCGGTGAAGCTGGCCGAGCAGGCGCTCGATCTCCTCCTCGCCGACCATCTGGGTGAGCGCACGCCTACGATCGCGGCGGCTGACTACAAGGACCTGCTCGGCGACTGGTGGTCTGCGGACACCGGCATGATCTACGGGCTGGTCGACGAGGAAGGTGTGCTGAAGCTGTCGCTGTGCAGCAGTCCGAAAGGGTTTCCGTTGGAGAAAGGACTGAACGGCCAGGTCGTTGCACGGGGCACCGGTGCGGGCATGGGCGATGTCGAAATCGGACTTGACGAAGCCGCGCGCGGCGCTGGCTTGACGGTCAGGTTCGGCGGGCAAGCCGCGGTCTACCGGAAGGTCGCGCGGGACACCGCTGCCGCAGAAGCTTTCGCCGAAGCGGTCGCGGGCCAGTACTACAGCGCCGACGCCGACTGCAAAGCCGTGATTGCCCGCGACGGTGAACGCATCGTGCTTCGCTGCGGCGATGCTTACGGACAAACGGAGAGTGAATTGGTTTGTCTGGGCGAGACGCTTGCATGCACTGCGTCTTCCCTCGCAGGATGGTCCTGTGCGTTGAGTTTTTCGAAGCAAGGTGGGCGAGTAAGCGGCTTCCAGCTCAACTCGGGGCGAACGCGCAATCTTTCGTTCGAACGCCGGCACGCAGACTGAGTCATGAGCCGGGCAGGCAAGCTCCGAGTGCATGGATACCCGTTTGGAAGAATCTCCAAACCGGAATGCAGCGCCATATTTTGCAAGCTATTGCGCCGCTACGGCGCCAAATCTGTGGAGAAGCACGAATGGTGGGTCCAGAGTTGAATGCGGATGTCAGCAGTGCCCTTGACGGTCTTTTTGCCCCTTTCAATCGCGGCGATGTGCCGGGTCTGGTGGTGGGTATTGCGCAGCACGGCAAGCTGCTGTACCGGCGCGGTTTCGGGCTCGCCAGTCTGGAGCATGCCGTGGCCAACACGCCGGCTACGCGCATGCGGATCGCCTCGATCAGCAAACACTTCACCGCGCTGCTGACCCTGCTGCTGGTCGAGGATGGCAAGCTCGATCTCGACACGCCGATCCGAAGCTACATTCCGGAACTCACCGGCTCGAGCGGCGACCCCACGGTCCGGCAACTGCTTTTGCATCGTGGCGGCTCGCGCTGCTTTATCGACATCGGGCTCCTATGCCGGGGATTAGCCGTGCCCCCGGTAGGGACCGGCCTTGCCACGCAAGTTCGACAAACGGGTCGTAACTTCGCGCCCGGCGACACGATGCTTTACAACAATGGCGGCTATCACCTGATTTCGATCGCGATCGAGAGGGTGGGGGGCGCGTCGTTCGAAGCGCAGCTAAAGCAACGCCTGTTCGATCCTTTGGAGATGCGCGATACCGAGTCGATCCCGAGCGACTACAGCATCACGCCGGGCATTGCGACGATGCATACACCGGCGCCCGGCGGCGGCTGGCGGCGCGGCCTGTTTCCTTCGGAAGAGAATCGCGGTGAGGGCGCCATCGTCTCGACGATCGACGACATGTTGCGCTGGACGGAACATCTTCGTACGCAAGACCGGTTCGGTTCGCCCGCAACATGGGCTGCGTTGACCCAGCTGGTGCCCTTTCCAGACGGAAGCGTCGGAGGTTATGCGTTGGGCCTGGTAGTCGAGCCCTATCGGGGTGTGCGCGTCGTGCATCACTCCGGCGGCGTGATCGGCGCGTCGAGCCAGATGCTCACGGCGCCGGACCATGGCCTCGATATCGTGATCATGGCCAATGGCGCACCTGCATGCAGTCCGGTGAAGCTGGCCGAGCAGGCGCTCGATCTCATTCTTGCCGACCATCTGGGCGATTGCGCGCCCACGATCGCGGCGGCCGGCTACAAAGACCTGCTCGGTGACTGGTGGTCACCGGACACCGGCATGATCTACGGTCTGGTCGATGATGAGGGCGCGCTGAAGCTGTCGATGTGCGGGCTAGCGCAAGGGGTGCCGTTGAGAAAAGCGGCCGATGGACGGGTCATCTTGCCAGCCGTAGGCATGGGGGAGGTCGAGCTCGGGCTGGACGATGCGGCGGGGAGCCTGGAGTTGACGATCCGGTTCGGCGGACAATCCGCGCGCTATCGAAAAGTCGCGCGAGACACCGCCGACGTCGAAGCTTTCGTCGAAGCGGCCGCGGGCCAGTACTACAGCGCCGACGCTGGCTGCACCGCTGTTATCGCCCGGGACGGCAAACGCATCGTGCTTCGCTGCGGCGACGCGTATGGGCAAGCCGAGAGCGAGCTGATTTGCCTGGGCGAGACGCTTGCCTGTCTCGCGCCTTCGCCGATGGGTTGGTGCGCCGCCTTCAGTTTTTCAAAGCAGGGCGGCCGCATGACAGGATTTCAGATCAACTTGCCGCGCACCAGAAATCTCACGTTCGAGCGCAAACAGAGAGGCTGAGCGCTGGCCGGTTTCGGCTCACGCCAGGAATACACGCGAGGTCATGAATGCCGGTGACGGGACCCGAGCCCGTCACTTTTGTTTCGCAGCAGATGGAGTCTGCGTGGTGCAGACCCTAACCAATCATTGAGGTAGATGAAGCGTATGACGCAAGCTCAGCCTGTTTCGATTCCGAATAGCCGGAAAATCGATTTTGTTTCCGGGGTTAATGGCCATGAATACTCGATCAGCGTGGCGTTGCCGATGCTGCCGGCGCCTGAACGCGGCTACCGGGTGCTCTATGTGCTCGACGCGCATGCCTATTTCGCGAGCGCCATGGAAGCGGTTCGCGCCAACGTGCATGACGTGGTGGTTGTGGGTATTGGCTATCCCAGCGATCCTGCTTTTATCAGGAAGGCCATTGAGCCGCTTGGGGCGATGCCGGGCCTGAACGAACTGACCTCGATGTCTTACGCGTTCGGCTTGAAGCGTATGTACGACCTCAGCTTGCCGGTCAGTGCCGAAGTTTTGGCTACGCAGCAGATACCGGGTTTCAATCTGACACCGGATCGGGTTGGCGGTCTCGACGACTTTCTTGCGACCATTGAAACGGAGGTCAAGCCTCGCGTCGCGGAGCTGGTCTCTATCGACAGCACGAACCAGGCGATCTTCGGGCATTCGCTGGGCGGTCTGGCTGTTCTCCACGCGTTATTCGTCGAACCGAACGCTTTCCGAACCTTTATCGCGGCAAGTCCGTCGATCTGGTGGAGCGAGAAAGCGGTGCTGGCGAACGAGGAGAAGTTTTCGGCTGCGGTGCACGCCGGTACGGCCAGTCCGCGGGTACTCGTGACCATGGGTAGCGAGGAGGAGACCCCGACCCCCGTCCCGGCCGCGCTCGCAATGGCTCAGGCCGAACTCGATGCGCGCGTTCTCAGCAACCGGATGGTCGGGAACGCGCGTGAGCTCACCGCCAGATTGCAAGCCTTGCGCGGCTCGAATGGGTATCAGGTTGAGGACTACGCGGTCTTCGCCAGGCAGGGGCATGGGCTTGCACCGTGGCCCGCGCTCGGCCGCGCGATCGACTTTGCTTTTAAGTGAGCGGAACAGGCCTTCGCCGGGCCGTTCAGCCCTGAGGAACGCCCGGCGCTTTTGCGCGAGCCTGGAAGCGCCGATGCTCCTCGGGCGGCACCAGTGATCCGCCCGTGGTCCAGATCACATGCGTCGCGGCGTTCAGATCGAGATTGCGCGTACGCAGGTAGTCACGACCGGCGGTTGACTCGCTCAGCCACGCCGGTCCCCCGACGCCCGCCACGGCTGACGGTTCAAGTTCGATCTCCATGGTTCGTTTGACAACGTGCAACTGCGTGTAGAGTTCGTCGTCGCTGACCGTGAATACGCCGGCAACTTGTGCGGCCATGAGCGGGCTCACAAGATAGGACGCCTGGCCGACCGCGAGGCCGTCGGCATCCGTGCGATTGTCGAGGCCGATGTCATACACGGACACCGGTTCATCGCAACCGGCCGCCAGTTGAACCAGCATGCAAGGAGAAGCCACGGGCTCCGCGAAGAAGCAATGCACATGCGGGCCGAACAAGGCGGTCAGGCCGTAGGTGATGCCGCCCGGCGCACCGCCTACGCCACATGGGAGGTATACGAAGAGCGGATGCGCTGCGTCGACGCGGCGGCCCGCTTCGGCAAGCTGCCTCGCCAGATGGCGGGCCGCCGCAGCGTAGCCGAGAAACAGCATCAGCGAACCTTCGTCGTCGACGAAATGACAGCGCGACATGTCCAGCGCCTGCGCGCGTCCGCCCGCAACGGCCTGGGCATAGTCGCCCTCGTGTTCGACGACCTGAACACCGCGTTGCCTCAGGCGCTCTTTCTTCCACAGTTTCGCGTCGGTGGACATGTGCACGACCGCCTCGAAACCCAGCGCCGCCGCCATCACGCCAATACTCAAACCGAGATTGCCGGTGCTGCCCACCGTGACCGTGTGCTGCGCAAACAGCGCCCGCGCAGGCGGCGAGGCGAGAAGCCGGCAATCGCCGCCGGCCTCCATGAGGCCATGTTCGATGGCGATCGACTCGGCCAGTGCCAGCACTTCGTGAAAACCGCCGCGCGCCTTGATGGAACCTGCAACCGGTAGCGCATCGTCGCGCTTGATGAACCACGTGCCCTGAGGCTTGCCCGGATCCGTCAATGCGGCTTGCAGACGGTCGGCGGCTACCAGTGGGGACTCGACCTTCCCGGCGCACGCGCTGAGTTCGGGAAACAGCTCCGCCATCAATGGCTCACAGCGCGCCAGCCGGTTTTCGGCTTCGGTGATCTGGTCCGCCGTGGGCGCGTTTGTCGGCAACGGGGAACCGGCATTCGGGTTGAGCCACAGCAGCGGTTGCCGCGATCTTAGTTCGGATAACAAATCGTTGGATTCAAACATGGACTATCTCAGTGACGCCGGCTCGAATGGGCAACGCGTAGGGCTGGGGGGCTGGGGGTGGAGCGCACCGCCGTTCGGTATGGCGGCGCGACCCGACGATACAGGCCGCGCCGCCGCGGAGACACCGGCAATCTCCGCGCCCATGATCCGCTTTAGAACGGCACGTCGATCTGCATGCCAACCGTCAGAGGCTGGATGAAGATAACCGACGCGGGTCCGCCGAGCGGAACGAAGGAACTGCCCGCTGCCTGCATGCCGCGTTTGTTGAACAGGTTATGAACAAAGAGGGAAACGTTCGCCTTGTGCAGATCGATACCGGCACGCAGGTCCGTCGTGAAATAACCCGGCATGCTGAAGTTCGGCGCAGTCTTGCTTCCAGGGAAATTCGAGTTGCGCTGCCCGATATAGGCTTCGGTCGCGCCCACGTAGGCGCGATACGAGGCGACGTTGAAGAGATAGTCGATGTTGACCGTGGCCGAGAGATCGGGGGTATTGGGCAGGCGGTCGCCCGACATGGCTCCAATGCCCACCACATCCTGGGTGAGCCGCGAGTCGAGATAGGTGAGGCCCGCGCCCAGATGCCACTGCGGAGTCGGATTCAGTGTGCCGAAGAACTCCAGTCCCCTTGAACGGGCCTTGCCGCCGTTGGCAACCACGCCGAGGGTGTTGATGATGGTGTTGAGCTGGATGTTCTTCCATTCGATATCGAATGCCGACACGGATAACGAGGCGCGCTTATCCAGGAAGTCGGCCTTGTAGCCCACTTCATAACTGGTCAGCGTGTCGGGGTTGAACGTTCCCGGCGACATTTGCCCAGTAACAGGATCGTGATAGCTCGGTTGCGGACCGCCGGGGCGGTAGCCGCTTGCGATCCGTCCGTACAGGCTGCTGTTTTGCGTTACCAGATAGCCGAGCGTAAAGAGATACGTCTTGCTCGTATCAGCAGACTGGCCCGGTTGATTTCCCGATCCGGCAAGCGGGCCCGATGCGATGGCGCTGAACGTCTGGTCGTTATGGGCAACCCGCAAGCCGGCGGTTGCGGACAATCGGCTGGTGAAGTGATAGGTCAGATCGCCGTAGGCTGCGTATTCCTTGTAGGTCGACGGAAATTGATTCGTGAGCAGATTGAGCGATGTCGTGGGCCCGGTGGCCGTGAGAGACTGATTCTGACTGCTGCGTTCGCTTGTGTAAAAAAGCCCGGCAATCCACTCGAGCTTGCGATTGGCCGGGGAGGTGAGGCGCAATTCCTGGGTGAACTTGTCCGTGGAGATAGCCAGATTCGCGGCAGCCGTGCGAAACAGCGGCGCACCGAACTGGGCGTTCAGGATGCCGGGATAGACAGCGGAGTCGTCGCTGGTCTGGCTGGAGCGTATGGTCTGATAGGCCGAAATGGCGTTCAGGCGTGCCCACCCGAAGTCGTACTCAATGTTCGCGGAATAGAGTTCGATGATCTGGTCGAACGGCTCGTCAACCAGCCGGTTCTGGGTCAGGTCGCCGTAGACCGGTTGCCGCGTGTAGAAGTTGTAATCCACGGACGCCGTGCCATCGCGCTTGATCTGCTGCGTGGTTGCGGTCAGGCGCACTGTCAGCGCATTGGTCGGCGTTACTGTCAGGGATGCGCGGCCGCCGCGGGTGCTGGCGCCGTCCACGCCTTTTTCCGGATCGCCGCCGATACGGTTCACGTAACCGCCGTCCTGCTGGTTGAAGGCGCTGACTCGCAGGGCGGCGACGTCCTGCTTGATCGGCACATTCACCACCGCGCTCTCGGTATGGTTGAGGCCGCCGTGGTCGGTGCCCGAGAACATGATGCCGGCATGACCGGTGACGCCGCCCTCTGTATCCGGCTCGTTTGTCACGTACTTCAGCAGCCCGCCCATTGCACCCGCACCGTACAGCGTGCCTTGCGGACCTCGCAGCAACTCGATGTGGTTGAGGTCGAGCAGCCCCATGTCCAGTGAAAGTTGTGAACCGGACCCATAGATCGTGCTGGAGCCGAACGGTACTTCGTCGACGTAGACGCCGACTGTCGGCGAAATGTCGGTGCCGGTCGTGATCCCGCGCATGGTGATCTGCGCATTGCCCGCGCCCACCGAGGAGAGCGATACGCCCGGCTCCTTCGTCAGGTAATCGCGCATTGACGCGTCACCCTTGCGTTGCAGTTCTTCCGAGCTCAGCGCATTGACCTGCATCGGCACTTCACGCGCCGGTTCCCGGCGGCGGTTCGCCGTAATTTCAACAGTGTTCAGGGTCGTGGCGTTTGCGGTCGCAGCGCTCTTTGCCGCTGCCTGGGGTTTGGCCGCCGACGCCGCGGTGGTGGCGCTCGCGGCGACCGGTGCCGACGCCGGCGTTGGGATGGAGGGCGCCGTTTGCGCATGCGCACACAGTACCGTCAGTCCGACAGCGGGCCCGACGAGCATCGACGCATAGCGCCCGCTCACGGGCCGCACGAGAGCGCGGCCGTTGTTGTGTTTTCCCCGCGGGGGCCTGTTCTGCTTGGTCTTTATACCCACGATGGGTCTCCTCCTTGAATTCCATGGTCTCGGTTCAACTGGCTGGAGTGGGCCGGCCGGATCTTTACCGCTCCTTGTACCGGGCCACGTGCACAAGGTAGCAAAAATTATCCTAAAAAGAAAAAGATTTTCAAAAATGGGTATTTGAGCCGTCCTGGACAACTTGGGAAAGCGCATTGTTCCGGTTGCGATCGGCGAGTTTTACCGCGCGCCACGGGCGCTTGGCGGGCTTTGAGGTAGGGGAATTTTCCTAAATGGAAATATTTTTATCGTTCTGTACAATAGGAGGCACTGGCAGGGCACTCCCCGGCCTGATGACAATCATCGAAAGAGACAAAATGAATTTCTTCATGGCTGGGCTCGACACCGAAACCAATACCTTTTCGCCTATCCCCACCGGGCGGCAAAGCTTTGAGCAGCTCCTGCTCGCCTATGGCGACGCGACGCAGCGCCAACTGAACTGCTGCTCAGCCCAGCTTGCAACCTGGAAACAGATGGCCGATGCGCGCGGCTGGACGGCGGTTGAAAGTCTCTGCGCGGTGGCGGAACCGGGCGGCATTACCAGCCGCGCCGTGTATGAAGAGTTTCGGGCAAGGATCGTGGCCGATCTGAAGGCGGCCGGCACAGTCGACTTCGTTATCCTCGCGCTGCACGGCGCGATGGTGGCCGACGGTTATGACGACGTTGAAGGCGATCTGCTCAGCCATATCCGGACGGTTGTCGGGCCGGACCTGCCGATTGGGGTGGAACTGGATCTGCACGCCCACCTCACTCCGCTGATGCTCGACAAGGCGACGGCGATCGTGACGTACAAGGAGTATCCGCACGTCGATATCGAAATTTGTGCGGCTCAGCTTTTCGAACTCGTCGCCGATACCGTAACGGGTAAAGTCACGCCCCGAATGGCGATGTTCGATTGCCGGATGCTGGGCATCTTCAGGACCCAGGATCAGCCGCTGCGCGAGTTCGTCGAAAGAATGAAAGCGATGGAAGGCGCCGATGGCATTCTCTCCGTGTCTTTCGTGCATGGTTTCCCGTGGGGCGATGTCGCGGACGTCGGCGCCAAAATGCTCGTGATCGCCGACGGCGACCAGGGCAAGGCTGCTACGCTGGCCGCGGCACTTGGCGCCGAACTCTGGAGCCAGCGCGCGGCCCTGACGCCGGTTTTCAGATCGATAGACGAAGCGTTGGATCGCGCGTGCGCTGCCGCCGAGGGCCCGGTTGTTCTGGCCGATGTGTCCGATAACGCCGGCGGCGGCGCACCCGGCGATTCGACTTTTATTCTGCAAAGAATCCTGGAGCGCGGCATCGACAATGTCATTAGCGCGCTGTACTGGGATCCGGTTGCTGTCCGTTTCTGCCAGGAAGCAGGCGAAGGCGCGAGACTGAAACTTCGCATTGGGGGAAAAGTCGGCGCCGCTTCGGGCCAGCCGCTGGATCTGGACGTCACCGTGCGCCGGCTCGCGTCCGGCATCACGCAGAGATTCGGCCTCGTTCCTATCAGCATCGGCGACGCGGCATGGGTCAGCATCGGCAACGTCAATCTGATTCTGAACACGCATCGAACGCAAGTGTTCCACCCTGAATTCATGGTCGCGCTAGGACTCGATCCGAGCCGCTTCAAGATCGTTGTCGTGAAGTCCCTGAATCACTTCCACGCGGCTTTTGCACCGCTCGCCAAAGACATTATTCACGTCGATGCGCCGGGCACGCTCGAAAGAGACTTTGCCACCCGGTCCTATACGAAGGCGGGCAGGCCGTTGTGGCCGGCGACAGACGATCCGTTTGCGGACACTCAGACGCATCACTGATGGGTTAGGGGCCGGCGTGTCCGGCATGCGCTTTCATGCAACGGTTAAAGGTCGAGAGATGACGGTACAGAATTACTTTTCAGACACCTATGTCGAAGCGCGAGAAAAATTTCTCGGCGCGTCCCAGGCGCTGGATCTCACTGTTGGGCGCGTATTCCATCCGTCCAGGCTCGGGCCTGATGGCGAGGCGCTTTCGATCGACTCAGCCCTGCTTTCGCCAGGCAACGCCCGCTCAGTGCTCGTCATCACGTCTGGCACGCACGGCGTGGAAGGCTTTTGCGGATCGGGATGTCAGGTCGGCTTGCTGAGCGACACCGATTTTCTGGCCGAGCTACGGGACAGGGCGGTCGCGCTGCTTCTCATTCACGCTGCCAATCCTTATGGATTTGCGCACCTGCGCAGAGTGAATGAAGACAACGTCGACCTGAATCGCAACGGCGTTGATTTCAGCACGGCTACCGGCGCCAACCCGGATTACCCGGAGCTCGACGCATTGCTCCTGCCCGAGACGTGGCCGCCGACGGATGCCGATAATGACGCGCTTGCCGGCTACATCCGGCAGCATGGCGAACGCAAGTTGCGCGAGACCGCGACGAAGGGGCAATACGAGGTGCCTGACGGCATGTTCTACGGCGGAACTTCGCGATGCTGGAGCACGCGTGAGATCAAGGCGATGCTCGGCGCGCACCTGCCCAACTTCGACCGTTTGGCGTGGGTGGATATCCATACCGGTCTCGGCGCTCATGGTCACGGCGAGAAAATTTTCATGCGGGACGACCCGTCTGAACTGCAGCGAGCGCGTAACTGGTGGGGCGCCGATGTCAAACAGATCGTCGATCCGCGTTCAGTGTCGGCCGTTATCGATGGACCGTTGATGAATACCGTTTACGAAGGATTCCCGACGGTCGAAAAGACCACGCTCGGCCTCGAATTCGGAACCTATGAGACGTCGCGGGTCTTGCATGCGCTACGCGCGGACCATTGGCTGCATCGGCATGCGGACGTGTCCGCTGAACAGGCGCAGCAGATCGGCCGTGACCTGAAAGACGTTTTCTATTGCGATAACGACGCATGGAAAGGCATGGCGTTCGCGCAGACGCGCGTCGTCGCGCTGCAGGCGATTTTGGGTCTTTCCGGGCAGGGCGGCCGGACATAAGTCCTGGCTGACTGGCGGTCTCATGGGCGCGGTTGAAGCGTGCCACTAGCCGATATTTCGTAGTCTGGAATCCTTGCCATCCTACGAAGTCGCGTACCCCAGCCGCTCAAAAGCCCTGAGCCGCCCGCGCTCGACGCCTAACACAATCGCTCCCAGCAACACCGCATCGGTCGCGGTTGCCGACACCGCGAACTCAGGCACAGGAATCGGCAGCCAGTCGGCGAGGTGAGCGCGGATTGTCGGTAGCAGAAGGGCGCCGCTTCGCCCGATCCCACCGCCGAGCACTACCAGCTTCGGATCGAGAATCGGAATAATCGACGCGAGTCCCCACGAGAGTTGCCGTGCTTCTTCCGCCACGCAGTCGAGTGCGCGCGGATCGCCGGCGTGGGCCGCCACGAATACGCCTTCCGCATTGGCCACCTCAAGGCCGAGCCGCTGCGCATGCGCGACGATTCCCTTCGCCGCGGCGGACACCTCGAACATTGGACGATAGATTCCGTCGGACTTCGAGCCCACCACCGGCGCCGCGGGCAGCACGGCGATCTCGCCGGCAAAACCGTGGGCGCCGCGATGCAGCCTGCCATCGGCGATGATCCCCAGCCCGACGCCCGTGCCGACCCACATAAAAACGAAGTTGTCGACGCCGCGCCCCAAGCCGTGCTGCTGTTCGCCCAGTGTCGCCAGGTTGATGTCGTTCTCAACCAGCAGGTCGGCGTCGAGCGCTTCCCGCAGCGATGGAATCAACCCCACGCGCTCCAGATCCGGCAGGTTCGGCGCGAGACGCAGCCGGTCGCTTTCCGCATCCAGCACACCTGGCGAGCCGAGTATGGTCGCGAGAACCTCGCTCTTCGAAATGTGCTGCTCTTCAAGCATCGCGCCGACCAACTCGACGATTCGGGCGACCAGCCGTTCCACGCGGGCAGGGGTGCGTTTGTCGAGCCGGGCCACTACCGCCCCGGTCAGATCGGCGACCGCGCCCCGGATCCATTTGGCGCCGACGTCGATCGCGACCACGAAACCCGCTCGCGCGCGCGGCGCGTAAAGACGCGGCGAACGTCCCGCGCTGCCGCCGCGCACGCCCGTCTGCTCGACGAGCCCCAGCCTCTCGAGATTGCCGAGCGCGGCCGTGACCGTCACCTTGGACAGCCCGGTGCTCTCCGCTAATTGCGGACTGGAGGCGGGGGCCAGCGACAACAGATGCTGATAGATGGCCCATTCGTTGCCCTGGCGGACGAACGCGGGACCTCGGGTGACGGTGACTGTCGGCCTGCTGTTCTTTCGATGCGCGTGCATGGGGCGTCTGGTTTCGGGATGGCCGATCCTATCAACGACTGTCCGGCTGGGCAAGCCGCTCGCCGTCGATGCGGGTCGAAAACATTTTTGATGCGATTGCATTAGTAAAGAAAGTTTCCTATCATTCGCAAAAAAACGGATGGACCCCCGGAGCATCTGACTATCAACGCGGCGCACGCCGCAAGGAGACATACATGAGCGATTCTGCCTGGCAGGAGCCGTCCTCAACCGCGCTGGCTGGGGCGGCCGAGCGGCCGGTGACCGATGCGCCGCATTTCCACCGCTCCGTCGGCCTGTTTTCGGCGACCGCGGTGAACATGATCCAGATCTGCGGCGTCGGCCCATTCCTGACCATCCCGGCGATCGTGGCCGTGATGAATGGGCCGCTTGCCGTCATCGGCTGGATTTTCGGCGCGGTGCTGGCCATGGCGGACGGCCTGGTCTGGGCGGAACTCGGCGCGGCGATGCCTGGCGCGGGCGGCACCTATCTCTACGTACGTGAAGCGTTCCAGTACCGCACCGGCAAGCTGATGCCTTTTCTGTTCGTCTGGACCGCGATGCTGTCCATTCCGCTCATCATGAGCACGGGCATCATCGGCTTTGTTCAGTACCTGGGGTTCTTCCTGCCGAATCTTCCGGCGTGGCAGACGCACGCGATCGGCGTCGTGGCGACCGCGCTGGTGGTCCTCGCGCTGTATCGGCGGATCGAATCGATTCGCGCGTTGAGCACGGTGCTGTGGATCATCATGATGCTGGCGGTCGGGCTGACCATTGCCGCCGCGTACTCGAACTTCCATCTGAGCCTTGCAACGACGCTGCCGCCCGATGCGGGCGATCCCGGCAAGTTCTTCATGGGCCTCGGTGCGGGCCTGATCATCGCCATCTACGACTACGCCGGCTACAACACGACGGCGTACATGGGCGATGAACTGAAGAATCCCGGCCGCGTCATGCCGCGCTCGATCATCGTTTCGATCATCGCCATGATGGTCCTTTACCTCGCCATGAATGTCGGCGTGATCGGCACGGTGCCATGGCAGGAAGTGGCCAAGTCGACCTCGGTCGCATCGCTCGTCGTGTCGCGCAACTGGGGGCATGCCGCAGCGGCGATTGTCACCGTTCTGATCCTGGTGGCGGCGCTTGCTTCAGTTTTTGCAGGACTGCTCGGCGGCTCACGCGTGCCTTTCTATGCGGCTCGCGACGGAGTGTTTCTGGCCGCATTCGGCAAGCTGCATCCCAGGCACAACTTTCCGCATATCGCTTTGCTGGTGATGGGTGTGGTCACTGCGGCCGGAACGTTTTTCGATCTGACGGCCGTGATCAACATGCTGGTCGCCGTCGCGGTGCTGCTGCAGTCGGTGGCGCAGATCGCGGCGTTGACCGTGCTGCGCCGCCGTCAGCCGAACTTGCATCGCCCGTATCGGCAGTGGCTCTATCCAGTGCCGAGCCTCGTTGCGCTGGTGGGTTGGCTCTATGTTTTCTATGCAACCGACCGTCAATCCCAGTTGATGTCGACCGGCTGGCTCATCCTTGGGCTGATCGCGTTCCTGATCTGGGCGCGTGTCGCGCGGCAATGGCCGTTTGGCCCGAAGCCCATCCGCGAGGTGTATCTCGAACGCCAGGCGGACAACATTGCAACAGTGAATAGCGAAGCGCATGCACGTTAAAGACCTGACTGAAATTCAGCGCACCGGCGCTGATGTTGATGTTGATGATGATCCAAACGGATTCCTGCTGGCCATCGATTTCGGTGGCACCAAGATTGCCATGGCGACCACCACGCCAGCAGGGCAGCGTCTTCATGAAACGGAAATTCCGACCCTGGCGGAGCAGGGCGCGGAGGCCGTCATGCGGCGCATGTTCGAAGCAGCGAGGGCGCTGATTGCGAAGACGCTTGCCGGCGTGGAACGGCGGTTTCTGGCGGTGGCCGCGGTTACCCCCGGCATCATCGAACCCGACGGCATCCGGCTCGCGCCGAACAATCCCGGTTGGGACCAGCTTGCACTCCACGATGTGCTGCGCGCGGGCTTCGCTGCCCAGTGCGTCACCGTCGAAACCGACGTCAAAGCCGCTGCACTGGCGGAGGCGCGCTGCGGTGCGCTTGCCGGCGTCGATTGCGGCCTGTATCTGAACCTGGGGACGGGATTGGCAGCGGCTGCGGTGATCGATGGAAAAGTGCTGCGTGGCGCGAATGGCGCGTCGGGCGAGATCGGCTACCAGTTGCGTGGCGTTTCGGACGAAGTGCTGTTCGCCGATGGCGGCGCGTCGCTGGAAGACTTCGTTTCCGGCCGTGCGATTGCCGATCGCGTGAGCATTCTGCTAGGACGAAACGTCAGTACGCACGAGGCGTTCGCGTTGCAGGACTCGTTGCCCAACGTGGCGGCGCTGATCAAGGACGCATTCGCGTGCCTCGCGAGGCACGTCGTCAATCTGACGCTGATGCTGGACCCGTCGCGGATCGTGATCGGCGGCGGAATGGCGCGTATCCCAGGCATTCCTGACGGTATGCGTTCGCTGCTGGCGCGAGCCGTGCCTTATCCGCCAGAAGTGGCGATTGCCGCTTTCGGTCACGGTGCCGCCTTGCAGGGCGCGATTGTGGCCGCGAGCGATGCGTGGGCATTGCGCCGCTCGCCTCCCGGTCACTCGCCGTTGCGCGAAGTTGCGTCAGCGATGTAGTTGTGGCCCAGCGGCGAGCCTCGTGCCGTGACCGTTGCCGGTCATCTGGTTTGCCCCGCCTCCCGCGCGCGTTTCCCATGTCGGTTTGACACTGATATGTCAGATAAGGAGTTGTAAGGAAGTTGTTGTTTTGTTGCGTATTGTTGCGTTGTGTTGCAATTATCTTTGTGTACAGTCCGTAGCTCTTCAATCACCCGCTGACGCCCGGCATGGAACCGTGCCCCGTCAGCTCTGTCTGGGAGCGACGGATGACGGACCAGAAACAACGCAGGTGGGGCAGTGCGATTGCCGTCTTAACGGCATTGGCGTGTTCTTTCGGGTTGGCAGGATGTGGCGGTGGTGTCGGGAGTTCTTCAACACCGGCCGTCGCGCAACCGGCTGTTCCGGGTACACCGGCCGGCACCGCCAGTCAGAAGGCATTGGTGATCGGCATTTCGGGGGTGCAGTACACCGCGCTCCAGCAGGCGATTGCCCAGAAGACGGCGCCGAATCTCGCCAGGCTTGCCATCGTGCCCGCGCTGGCGGGTGGCGTGAGCGGCACGACCACGCAGCAGGCCACGCTCGCCGGCCCCGGCTGGGCCACCGTGCTGACCGGCACGTGGGCCAACCGTCACGGCGTGCGCAGCGATTACGCTGGCCAGGCGATCCAGGCGGACACGCTGTTCAAGCGCATCAAACAGGCGGGCAACTGGAAAACGGCCACCTTCGATAGCTGGAGCACGTTGAATGCTCTGTTGTCCCCGGCGATCTCCGCTGGGTACGTCGATACAGCGGTGGATTGCGCGGGAGTCGATAGTTGCGTGGTCGACGCCGCCAGCAAATCAATTAATACCGGTAGCGCCGATCTGGTGTTCGCGAACCTGACTGGACCGGCTACCGTCGCAGCCAGTTCCGGCCTGCAAGCCGGCTATCCGAACGCTCTTGCGACCGCTGACCAGAAAGTCGGCCAGTTGCTCACAGCCATTGCGGCGCGGCAAAGCCAGTCTGGTGTCAACGAAAAGTGGCTGGTGATGGTCACGACCGATCAGGGGCTCGACTCGACCGGCACGGAAAGCGGCTTGCCGCTGCTCTCGAATGAGACTGCTTTTATTGCGTCGAATCAGCCGCTGACCGTGGGCGGGACAACCACCGCGCCCGGCGCTATCGCTGCCGCACCCACGCTCGCACAACTCGCCACCGGCGCAACCCAGGCCGACGTGACGCCGACCGTACTCGGCTGGTTCGCGATCCCGTCTGATCCGCTCACCTACGCCATCGACGGAACCACCTTGCTCAGCGGCAGTGCGCCGCGTGCGCTGAGCTCGACACCAGGCGCCGATCAGGCGAGCCTCGCGTTGTCATGGGTGGCGCCGGTCACGGCGCCCGCGCAATACCAGTTGTACCGCGACGGTACGCTGATCGCGACCTTGCCCGGCAACGCGACGTCTTACGTCGACAGCCAGCTCGGCAAAACGGCCAACGGCATCTATACGTTCAACTACACCCTCGTTGCTGGCACCGCAGCGCTTTCGTCGCTCGCCCAGATCAGCTACGTGCAGCCGGTAATGCTCGACAGCACGCTCGCCAGTGGCCTGATTCACTTCTTCTCGTTCGACACCGGCCTCGCCGATGCGATCACGCCCAGCGTCTCACTGCAACAGTTCGATCCGGCATCGACCACGACCGAATCGCTGGTTGCCGACAACTTCAGCGGTAAGGCGATGCAAGTCGCGTCGCTGAACAGCGCGTCCAACGCCCTGAACGGCATGAAGCTCGCGGACGACGTCAGCACGCACGCGCAGTTCTCGATTGGCTTCTGGTTCAACTCGGATGATAGCCAGGGCGACTCGCCGGCGATCGGCAACAAGGACTGGAATTCAGGCCGCAATCCAGGCTTCGTGATCGCGCAGGAAAACGGCTCGTTCGCGTTCAACATCGGCGACGGCAGCAACCGCGCAGATACGTCGCTTCCCTTCACGAAGAATGCCTGGGTGTACGTGGCGATCACGGTTGACACCGTTGCGCTTACCGCGACGGCTTACGTCGACGATCCGATCTATGGCTTGCAGAGCGCTCCGCTAAGTCTCGCCGGGATGAACGTGGCCAAGATCGCAGGCATCTATTCAAGCATCGGCCTGAACGAAGATGCGCTCGGCAACTACTACTCAAGTGGTAACGGTGCGTTGGGCACGATGACCTACAACGACCTGGCGATGTGGAACAAGGTGATCACGCAGCAGCAGGTGCTTTCGCTGTTCGCGTCGAAGCGATCGCTGGCTTCACTGTTGCCTTGAACGAGGAGATCCGATGAACCGATATCAATCACGGGTGGATCGCTCCGCCCTTATCAGGTGCTGCGGCGCGGCTGCGATGGTGCTGCTGCTGGGCGCGTGCGGCGGCGGCAAAGGCGACGCTCCGAAGAGCACTGCATCGACCCCGCCTGCGGCGAGTCAGCCCGACGCGGGTGCATCGACTCCCGCGGTAGCGAAATCGACGCTGCATTGCGCACCGTGAAGCACGCCAAGGCGACAACTTAAAGCACCCGATGAACACCCCGCGCGCAACGCCTGCTCATTGCCTGCCAGCGCATTGCGCGCGCTCTGATTTCTCCAAGGTGACCTGATGAAAATTTCGAATCAAAGACGTCAGTTCCTGCGTCTCGCGGCCGGTTCAGTCGGCGCATCGGCGGCTGCTTCGATGATGCCTGCGCTGATCCGCGACGCACTGGCGACACCCGCCAACAACACCACCGGCACGATCAACGACATCCAGCACATTGTCGTGTTCATGCAGGAAAACCGCGCGTTCGATCATTACTACGGCACGCTGCGCGGCGTGCGGGGTTTCAACGACCGGATGGCAATCACGCTGCCCAACGGTAACGCGGTGTGGAAACAGCCATACCCCGGCAATCCGGACGGCTATATTCTGCCCTTCCACATGGACTCGACGACTACCAGCGCCATGTGTGCCGACGCGCCGGCGATGAGCTACCCGACTGACATCGCGATGTGGAATAACGGTCTCTACAATGCGTGGAACACGGCACGCGCGCCGGGGCTCGGCATGAGCTACTTCACGCGCACCGATCTGAACTTCTACTATTCGCTCGCTGACGCGTTCACGATCTGCGACCAGTACCATTGCTCGGTGTTTACGGCGACCAATCCGAATCGTCTGCATCTGTTTAGCGGCAGTAACGGCTTGTCGGTCGGTCAGCCGCCGACGCTCGACAATACGGAGCCCACACCGGGTTTCAACTGGCCCACATTAGCCGAGACGCTCGAAGCCGCGAACATCAGCTGGAAAGTCTATCAACAGACCGACAACTTCGACGACAACGCGCTCGCGTGGTTTCAAAGCTTCAAGACCGCGCCGGCCGGCAGCAACCTCTACAGGAAAGGCCTCGCGACCGTCCCCGACATCGCGCAGGCATTCGCCGCCGATGTCGCCGCGGGCACCTTGCCGCAGGTGTCGTGGATCGTTGCGCCGGCGGCGCTGTCGGAACATGCGAACTATCGCCCCTCGTACGGCGAGGATCTGACCGCGCGTCTGCTGGCCGGACTCGTCGCGACGCCGGACGTCTGGTCGAAAACGGTGTTCCTGCTGAACTACGACGAACAGGGCGGCTTCTTCGATCACGATCCACCGCCAACACCGCCCGGCTCCGCAAGCGAAGGCAAGACCACCATGACGACCACCGGCGAAGTCTACGGCGGCCAGCCGATCGGTCTCGGCTTTCGCGTGCCGATGACGGTGATTTCGCCGTGGAGCAAAGGCGGCTACGTGTGTTCACAGGTGTTCGATCACACGTCGGTGATTCAATTCATCGAGAAGCGTTTTGGCGTGCATTGCCCGAACATCAGTACATGGCGTCGCGCGGTATGCGGCGATCTGACCGCTGCGTTCAACTTCGGCAGTCCCGACACGGTATGGCCGTCGCTGCCGGACACCAGTGGCTACGTCGCCGCGGCGAATCTGCAATGCAGCACCTTGCCCGCGCCGACGATTCCGTCCACCCAGTCGATGCCGAAACAGGAACCGGGTACCCGTCCCTCGAAGGCATTGCCGTATGAGTTCCATGCGAGCGCGCGCGTCGATCCGTCGACGGCGGCGCTGTGGTTGATCGTCGCGAACGGTGGCGCACAAGGTGCGGCGTTCTCGGCGTACGACATCGCGACACCGGCGAATCCGCCGCGCCGCTATGCGGTCGATACCGGCATGCAACTGACGGACTCGTGGAGCGCTTCGGCGTTGACCGGCACGCAATATGGCCTCGCACTGCGCGGCGCGAATGGTTTCTTGCGGCTATTTGCCGGCGACGTGGCGGCTACGGTGGGAACCACGGCTGCCAATCCGGAGATTCGTGTCTGCTACGACGTCGCCAACAGCGCCGTCTATCTGACGCTGATGAATAGCGGCGCAGGCCCGTGTACGTTCACGGTGGTATCGAACGCCTATCGAACCGACGGCCCTTGGACCTTCACGGTCGCCGCGGGTGCGACGGCGGAAACGAGCTGGCCGGTGGCATCGAGCGGGAACTGGTACGACTTCAGCGTCATGGTCGACGTGCAGCATGCGTTTTTGCGGCGCTTTGCGGGGCGGCTCGAAAACGGCAGCGATCTCATCAGCGATCCGGCTGCTGCGTAGGCGTTTGCACGCATAAGGTCCTGGTTGCCTCGGAGCGCTCATGCGAGCGCTTTTTCCGTTTTGCTCGCAACGCCGGTGTAAACGGTTTTCACACAGCAGATAAGAGCGCTTGGGCCTGCTTGAGAAGCGCGTGTGAGGCGGCAAACTCGTTGCGTCCAGCCATGGTGAGTGCTGCGTGGCCGGTGCTCGCAAACAGTGCGTCGTCGGATGTCGCGGGCGCATTCAGAGCGGGACCTGTGTGCTCGTACTGACGAAAGAACGCGAGCATCTGGAAAGCATCGGACTGCAGATTCTGTGGGCCGGCCCTGGCTAGAATCTCAGCGGCCGCTGCCAATTGCCGGGTGGCCGCGAGGAATTCAGCGCGCTCCATGACATCAGTCTCCTTATGCTTCCGACAACAGCCACGTGCGGAATGCAGCGGCGTTTGGGCGGTTCAATACGGCTGGCGGATAAACCAGCCAGTAGCTGTAGTCGTTGGGCAGCACAATGTCGAAAGGCTGTACCAGGCGGCCACTGCGAAGCTCGTCCTGAGCGAGCATGAGGCGGCCTAACGCAACCCCCTGTCCATCCACTGCGGCTTGCAATGCGAGGCTGGCGTCGTTAAACGAAGCGCCTGTCTCCATGTCGAGCCCATGCACCCCGGCCTCGTCACACCAGTGTTGCCATGCCTGTCTCGGTGTGTCGTGCAGCAAACGGACGTGGCGCAGGTCAGCCGGAACCCGAATGGCCGGCGGCCCATCAGCGAGCTTCGGACTGCAGACCGGACTCAGCGTTTCCCGCGCGATCAGGTCGGCCCTCAGACCTGTCCATTTTCCGAGTCCTGAGCGAATGCCTAGATCGAAGCGTTCGGTGGCAAACGGCCAGACGTCCGCCGAACTATCGAGACGTACGTCGATGGCCGGGTGCAAAGCACGGAATGTTTCAAGACGCGGCACCAGCCATCGCGAAGCGAACGACGGCAGCACGGTAATGCGCAACGGCCGCTCATCGGGTTCCATGAGGCGCACGGTTGCCGCCGCGATGCGATCGAGCGCACCTGCCAGTTCCGGAAGATAGGTTTCACCTTTGGCGGTGAGCTTCAGCGCATGTCCTCGGCGCTCGAAAAGGCGCACGCCCAGCCACGCCTCGAGTTGACGGATCTGATGACTGATGGCCGCCTGCGTCACACAAAGTTCGGCGGCAGCACGGGTAAAACTCAGATGCTTCGCCGCGGCCTCGAAGGCCCGCAGCGCACCGAGCGGGGGCAGGCGTCGCATGGATTGGTCGATTACTTCATCTTATCGAGAGCATGAAGATAACCCGTTTGTGACCCGGGAGGAAGTCGCTTCTAATCACACACGTCCTGGACGGGCGCGCTGTTCCCAACGGTTTGCCGACATAAGGTTTATTCATGATTTCATGGAACATCTGGATCCTGTTTTTTGGCTACACCGTACCCATGGTGGTGAGCCCCGGGCCTGGCAACACAGTTCTCGCGACCGCCGGCGGCCGCTATGGCGTGGCGGGTTCGATTCCATTCTGGGCCGGCTTCGAATTGGCGAATCTGGCGCTGTGCGTCATCTATGGAATGGGTTTGGGGAAGGCCTTGCATGGCCACCCTGAAATCCAGATGCTGCTCAAATGGGCGGGTACCGTCTATCTGCTCTACCTCGCCTGGGGATTTTTCCGTTCATCAGCCAGATCGTCGAGCAGCGGCGAAGGGGAGGCTGTGCGGCTGCGCGCCGGGGACGGATTTCTATCCGTAATCTTCAACCCCAAGATTCACTCGATGATTCTGGTGATGTTTTCCCAGTTTCTCGATTCCGCTCAATCGCTGCCGACGCAGGTCTTTCAACTCACGGCCGCCTTTCTTGTCGTGTGCGTGGCTTGCCACTTTCCATGGATAGCCGGCGGCCAGCTGATTCTCCGCCGGTTTCAATCAGCACGTGCGTTGCGGATTCAAGGGTGGGTGTTCGGCAGCTGCATGATCCTCGTGGCGCTTTATGTCGCGTTCAGTTGACACCAGAATAATGCTGTCTAGACAGCTTGAGGAGGAGATGGCAAACCCTGAATGTATATACAACAAAGACGGCTTACGTAGAGGTAGCACCGCTTCAGCTTATCGCAGGTATTTGTAAACTCCCGTAAATTCGAGCGTAGATCGTGCGTCATGCGCGCAAACCCTAGTTGCGATGTCGAAAGACGACTCGCTACTATGCTGTCTATACAACATATGGTGATGCAGCAACACACGAACAAAAACCATCCTGTCTATACAGGATCGTCGGGTAGAACCCACGGTTTAGGGACAGCTCACCCCTGCACCGTTCAGCGCCTCGAAGTCCGTCTCTGGAGAGTTTATGAAGAAGTTTGTTCTGTGCCTCGCGCTTGCCGCCATTGCAACCGGTGCGTATGCGAAAGACTGGTCGACCGTGCGCTTCGGCGTGGATGCCAGCTATCCGCCGTTTGAGTCCAAGGGCCCGGACGGCAAGCTTGTCGGCTTTGACGTCGACCTTGGCAACGAAATCTGCGCGCGTTTGAAGGCCAGATGCGTGTGGGTTGAAAATGACTTCGACGGCATGATTCCCGCGCTGAAGGCGAAAAAATTCGATGGCGTGCTGTCTTCGATGTCGATGACGCCGCAACGCGCGGAACAGGTTGCGTTCTCGTCGAAACTGTTCAACACGCCGACGCGCCTCGTCGCGAAGGCGGGCTCGCCGCTGCTGCCCACGCCGCAATCGCTGGCCGGCAAGACGATCGGGGTCGAACAGGGCACGATCCAGGAAACCTACGCGAAGACCTACTGGGAGCCGAAGGGCGCAAAGGTCGTGCCGTACCAGAACCAGGATCAGGTCTATACCGACCTGCTTTCGGGGCGCCTCGACGCATCGCTGCAAGATGCGGTGGAAGCTGAAATCGGTTTCCTGAAGACGCCGCGCGGCGCAGGCTTTGCGTTCGCCGGCAAGGATATCGTCGACGAGAAGGTCCTGGGTAATGGCGCGGGCATCGGCATGCGCAAGGAAGACGCCGACCTGAGGGTGAAGATTGACCAGGCGATCGCCGACATCATCAAAGACGGCACCTACAAGAAGCTCGAGAAGAAGTACTTCGACTTCGACGTCTATGGCGGCTGAGCGGCAGCTCAGCGCTTTTCTCCCGGATTGACACGATCCACTCGCCGCGCGGCGGCGCGGCGTCTATCTGTTCAAGTTTCCGAAACCGGTGGCGCGCAGCAACTGCGTTGCGCGATCAAACGCCTCGCCATGAAGGATACCTAAGCATGTCTTTTCACGGATTCGGCCCGCTTCTTCTTGCAGGCATGTGGGAAACGATCAAGCTGGCAATGTTGTCGCTGGCCGCTTCGTTCCTGCTGGGCCTGGGCGGCGCCGCGGCGAAACTGTCGCCCAACCGGGTGTTGTCTCGCATCGGCACGATTTATACGACGCTGATTCGCTCTGTTCCCGACCTCGTGCTGATGCTGCTGCTGTTCTACGGTATTCAGATCCTGCTCAATAATCTGACCGACGCGCTGGGTCTCGATCAGATCGACATCGACCCGTTTGTTGCCGGTGTCATCACGCTCGGTTTTATCTACGGCGCTTACTTTACCGAGACATTTCGCGGCGCCTTTCTCGCGGTTCCGCGAGGGCAACTCGAAGCAGGTTTTGCCTACGGCATGAGCTCATGGCGCGTATTTAGCCGCATCATGTTCCCGCAAATGATGCGCTTCGCCCTGCCGGGTATCGGCAACAACTGGCAGGTGCTGGTCAAGGCCACCGCGCTGGTTTCGATCATCGGTCTCTCCGACGTGGTCAAGGCGTCTCAGGACGCAGGCAAGAGTACCTTGCAGTTCTTCTTTTTCACGTTGACAGCAGGGGCGATCTATCTTGCGATCACCACCGTGTCGAACCTTGTTTTGATCTGGCTGGAAAAACGCTATTCGATGGGCGTACGGAGGGCCGCGCTGTGATTGAACTCGTCAGGCAATACTGGCAAAACTATCTGTACACCGACGGCTATCATTACAGCGGTCTTGTCATCACGTTGTGGCTGCTCGTCGCTTCGATCGGGCTGGGTTTCTGTCTTGCGGTTCCACTTGCCGTTGCCCGCTCGTCGCGCAACCGCTTTATCTCCGGACCGGTCTGGCTCTATACCTATGTTTTTCGCGGCACACCGCTCTACGTGCAGTTGCTGCTCTGCTATACCGGCCTCTACAGCCTCCAGGTCGTGCACTCGCACGCATTGCTCGACGCCTTCTTCCGTAGCGCGATGAATTGCACCTTGCTCGCGTTTACGCTGAACGAATGCGCGTATGCCACGGAGATATTTGCAGGCGCGATCAAGGCGACGCCGTATGGCGAGATCGAGGCCGGCCAGGCCTTCGGCATGTCGAAATTCAAGCTCTACACCCGTATCGTCCTGCCGTCAGCATTGCGGCGAGCGCTGCCCAACTACAGCAACGAAGTCATCCTGATGTTGCACGCCACCACGCTCGCTTTCACCGCGACAGTACCTGACATTCTGAAAGTGACGCGTGACGTCAACTCCGCAACCTACGCTTCTTTCCAGGCATACGGCATTGCTGCGCTGCTGTATGCCGCGATCGTGTTTACGCTGGTATGGGCGTTTCGCCGGATGGAAACACGCATGCTCGCTTTTCTGAAGCCGCAAGGGCATTGAGCCAGGCTACCCGCAGCCAAGATGGAGTGTATCGAGCATGTATAAGCTGATTGTCGACGATCTGCACAAGAAGTTTGGTGACAACGAGGTCCTGAAGGGCGTATCGCTCAAGGCAAAGGCCGGCGATGTCATCAGTATCATCGGGTCGAGCGGCTCGGGGAAAAGCACCTTCTTGCGTTGCATAAATTTTCTTGAGCAACCTTGCTCCGGGCGTATCACTGTCGACGCAGAAGAGATTCAGACGAGCCGTGACAGAAAGGGCGCATTGCAAGTGAGCGATCGCAAGCAACTGCAGAAAATGCGCGCCAAATTATCGATGGTGTTTCAGCACTTCAATTTGTGGGCGCACATGACCGTGCTCGAAAACATCATCGAGGCGCCGGTCAGCGTGTTGGGTTTGAGCCGCGCCGAAGCGCAGACGCGGGCTCGCAAGTACCTGACCAAGGTGGGCCTCACGGCCGCCATGGAGAACAAATATCCGTCGCATCTGTCAGGTGGTCAGCAGCAGCGGGTGGCCATTGCGCGCGCATTGGCGATGGAGCCCGAAGTCATGCTGTTTGACGAGCCCACTTCCGCACTCGACCCGGAGCTGGTCGGCGAAGTGTTGAAAGTCATGCAGGCGCTGGCTGAAGAAGGACGCACGATGATCGTGGTCACGCATGAAATGGGCTTTGCGCGCAACGTATCGAATCACGTGGTCTTTCTGCACAAGGGCAAAATCGAAGAAGAAGGTAATCCGCAAGAGATCCTGGTCAATCCGAAAAGCGAACGCTTAGGGCAGTTTCTTTCTGGCAGCCTGAAATAAGGGTGCGGAATCGCTCAGTGCCCCAGCCCGCTCCGGGCGATCTGCTGCTCGACATACTGAGCGAACAGCGCATGCAGATGGGTCGTCGGATGAAGGTCGTCGGCGAACATATAGGTCTGGTCGGCATTGGCTGCCACGTAGGTCGCCGGTGAACACAGCAACGCCGTGTCATCCGGTGTTTTCGTGGGGTCGCAGGCTTGCGCGGTGTTGGCCACGGTGAAGCCGTTGGCCTGATAGTTTGCGATGATCTGGTCGACCCATGTATAGGCGTCGATCTGGATGACCTTGCCTTGCAGGCCGTTGGTCTGCAACGCAGTGTTCAGGTCCGCGTTGAAAAGTTGCGATAACTGGGTCAGATTGGCCCCGCCGTCGGAGGAGGCGATGCCTTTAGGCGACAGGCCGATGTTGGGCACATTGACCACCACCACATGCGTGGCGCCGTTCTGAACGATCTGCCCAACCAGCTGCGCAAGCGTGGATGCCGCGGTCTGCACGGTCGGCGCCGCGGCCGGCAGCAAACCGGCGCGAAGCACGTCGTTTGCGCCGGCCCAGACCAGCACCAGCTGATTGGAATTGAAGCTTCCGTGCGCGTTCAGATAGCTCGAAACCTGCTGATTGACCGGCATTTCGACATTGCCGATCACGTCGGAAAGAAAATCGTACATGTTCGCCGGCGTGGCCACCGTGGAGCCACCCTCTGCGTAGCCGAAACCGCCTTGCGCGCTCAACTGATGGCCGATATCGATCGTGAACGCGGCGCTTAGCGAACCGCCGTAGTATTGGGCGACGTCCTGATCCCACACTTGCCCTGGATTGGTCGTGAAACGTCCGCCGCCGACCGCGCTGGCAATCGGCGCATAAGTGCCGACGTCCGACAGGCTGTCGCCGAACGAGACGACTTGCAGATTGACGCCGCCCGGCGGCGTAGCCGTGCTGCCGCCGCTACTCGAACTGCTTCCACCGCCGCATGCGGCAAGCAGTGAAATCATTGCAGCAAGAATTGCAATACGTACCGTACGTACCGTACGTACCGTACGTACCGTACGTACCGGACGTACCGGACGTACCGGACGTACTGTATGTGCCGCGTCGTGAATTGCTCGCATAGCGCCTCCGCTGCGGGTCGGCCGGGCAGGTGCCCGCACGCGGCGGGCACCTGCCCGCCTGTCCGTCGCCTTGCGACAGGTATCTCCATGTAGCAAAAAGCGTGCACCGTTGTTGACGGGTTGTCGATGCTGCCGCGTGCCTGGAATGTCGGCCTGATGTAAGGTCAATCGCGTTTGCGCGTTTGCTATATTGGCCGGAGCGGCGAACCCAGTCTCCCCTCAATGTCGAGGTACACCGGCTGGCCGTAGTGTCCTCGCACAATGGCCGATTACCAGACCTGTTCTGCCGTGGATCGCGATTCCCGCCGACCACGACTCACCAGCTGTCGCGCATCGGAATCGACTCGATCGATCCGGTCGCCAGCGCGAGCGCCGCCGCAGCCGCCAATGCACTGCTGTAACTATCCGCGTCCGCGTTCTTCGCTGCGAGTAATTGATTCTGTGCGAGCAGCGCGTCAGTGATCGAACCGACTCCTTGCCGATAAGCGTCGAACGCGGCGTTGTAAGTCGTCTGCGCTGCGGCGAGCAGTTCTTTTGCCGCGGCCTGCGCGGCAAGGCTCGTCTGCAGCGTATTCTGCGCGGCGACGATTTGCCTGACGGCTTCTTCACGGCTTCGGGTAAGACGGGTCGACGCGCTGTCGGCATCGTTGCGCGCCTGCGCGAGCACCGCCGACCGCAAGCCGCCGTCGTACAGCGGAATCGCCACGCCGACGATCACGCTGCCGCCGTAGCGGCCGCCGCTCAGGTTCACCGTCGGCAGTTGCTGGCCGATAGCGGGAACCGCCGAAATCGACGAACTACCGGTGTTGTACGCACCGTTCGCCGAGAGGAATACCTTCGGCATGAAGTCCGATTCGGCTGCTTTCACTTTCGCGAGATTGACCCGTTCGGCCGCATAGGCGCTCAACACGTCCGGGCGTCTCGCGATGGCGGTCGACACGATCTGGTCGATCGAATCGTTCGTCATGGCCGGGAGCGTGTGCGCCGGCATCTCCGCGATCTTGGGCTTGGAGAGCGGGGAAATCCCCATCGCGGCAATCAGTGCGAGATAGCTGTTGCTTTCGGCGCCCTGGGCCTGGACGAGCGCGAGCCTGGCCTGTGCGCGATTCTGGTTGGCCTGCGCCACCTCGATGACCGTGCCGATGCCGTGCTTGTAGCGCGACTGTGCCGCGGCCAGGATCGCTTCGGCATTGCCGAGGCCTTGCTGCGTGGTGGCGATGCGGGCGCGCGCGGCCTGGTACGTGTAGAACGCGACGCTGACGTCGAAAATGATCTGCTGGTGAACTGCGGTGAAGGCGATGTTCGCCATCACCGATGCCTGCGAAGCGGCCTCGACGCGGGCGGCGCGGCCGCCGAAATCGAACAGCAGCCATTGCAGCGCAACCACTGAAGTCATGCCGTGCCCGGTTGCGCTTGACGACGAATCGCCGAGCACGGAGCTGGTCGAATTATGGAGCCCGGCGTATTGGCCCATCGCCGCGACCGAAAGTTGCGGAAGGTACGCGCTCTTCGCGATGCCGGCTGCGAGCGCGACATTGCGCGCGTCGTTCCACGCGATGCGGGTCAGCGGGTTTGCCGATTCAGCGAGATCGATCAGTTCGGGCAGGTCGTAGGCATGTGCCTGCTCCAGTGCCGGTGGCGGCGGTACGGCGGCGAGGGCCGGATTCGCCGGGAGTTCGTAGCCGCGAGGGGAGCTGGCCGATGCGGCGGCTGGTGCAACCGGGCCAGCTGAAGCAGCCGACCCGGCAGCCGACCCGGCAGGCGCCTTTGGCCCAGGCACGATGGCGCCGGCCGCATCCGTCTGCGGTTGCCACGGACGGTCGGGGCTATCAGGCGCCATGTCCAGCGACGACGTGGCGCATCCGGTCAAACCCGCGGCGGCCAGGATCGCCAGTGCGAATGAAGGGTTAAGCCGGCGCATGAGTGGCGAGTCCCTTCGCTGCGTCGTTCAACGCAGCGTGTTCGAGTTGAGTGAGGCGTGCATCGCCGAGATGATGCAAAGCGATACGTGTGTCGTCATCGGCTGTTGTTTCGGGCAAGGCCGCACTGGAGGCGATGGGCAAGGCCGCGTCGTGTTCCGGCTCATCCACGACCCGCTTGAGCCAGTGCTCAACCATGGCATCGCCCGGTCGACGCTCGGCGAGCAGGAACATCGGCCCTTCCAGTGCATCGAGCCTGGCCAGCGCGGCGCGGCGTTCAGCGATCCACTGCGCGTCGGGGCGGACCCACGATGGCTCGTAATGCATCAGCGCGAGGTCCTGTTCAAGCGCGCCGCACTGAGCCATGACGCTTGCGGCCTGGGCGCGGCGCGTGACGGCGTCGGGCAGCGCGGCGAGCCGCGCCCACTGCTGGCGCAGCGTGGCGAGCCCGGAGTCGACACGCGCGGCCACGGTGACCGGCCACACGCGCGTGAAAATCAGATAGACGACCACATTGCCGATCAGAATCCCGATCGTGCGATCTCGCGCGAGCGTCAGATCGTAGCCCGGCGCTGCGCCCTGCAACACGCACATGAAGAACACCAGGGCGATCTGGAAGCCGGCATACGCAATCCGTGGCGAACCGAAAGCGATCCACGCCGACAGCCATGCGCCGATCAGCACGAGCGTCATCAAGCCGGCGACGGACGTCAGCACCGGTGTCACGAATACGATGGCCGCGATACCGAGCACGGCGCCCACGAGGCAACCGGCGATCCGCAGCGTCATCTTCTCGACGGTCTCGGCGGTGGTGCCGAGCGACACCATATAGACCGTGATGAAGCAGGTGTGGATGCCGGGCCAGTTGATCTGCGAATAGAGCAGATAGCAGAACATGGCCGCCACGGTGGTTTTCAGCGCGTAGCGGACGTGATCGGGATTGCTGAATGCATCCGGGAGGAAGAACCCGCCGCGCTTGCCAGCGGGAGGCTGTGTGGTGCTGGCTTCGCGTTGAGCTTGGGGTTGTGCTTCGGCTTCGACTGCGGTTTCGGCTTTGTCTTTACTTATTGCATCGGTGTGTGCTTCGACCACCGCGAAGCGGGTGATCGCATCCTGCAGATCTTCGACGACGATCCTCGCAAGCGGCGTCAGGTCGGCCGTGCCAGGCAGGCTGAGTTCAATGTCGACCGGATAGCCGCCCGCCTCGAGCATCCGGGCCATGTTTTCCAGCGTTGCGGCGATCGGCGTGGCGAACGATGCCGGCAGCCGCGCCGACGGTTCGCGCGCCGCGAGATCCGCTGCGACGAGGAGCGCCAGGGTCGACGACACGGCTTGCCGCAGCGGCGCAACATCGGCACGTACCGATGAGCCGTCGACGACCGAAAGTTTGAGCCACGTGCCGATCTCCGCATCGCCTTCGCGCAGGCATGCGCTCAGCGCGTTGGCCGTCGCTTCGGGTTCGACGAGGCTCTGCGCCGTGAGCCGCAGACGCTTCGCCAGCGCGCGGCCGGCGAGCTTGCGCGGCGACGGCGCGATCAACAGGTTGACGCCGATCGATACACCGATCGGAATCGCAACCATCAGCCACGCGTAGAGCAGGGCGCGCGTCGCCACTTCGCCGAACGGAACGCTGCCGAGTTCGTCCAGTGCAAAGCCGACGATCATCGCGATGATCGCGCCCACCGGCCGCAGCTTGCTCGCCGAGGTCACGAACAGGAGCCCGAACGATAGTATTGCGATGCATGCGACCCGCCACATGGGATCGTCGAGCGCAAACATGGCCACTACCATGACGACCGCGATGATCAACGAGACCAGCACGAGCAGGGCCGAACCCAGCACCACGCTCAAGACCCGGTCGGGCCGGTTCAGAAAGAACACCACGTAGGCGGAGATCGCGGCTTCAGGCGTGCCGTATGCGCTCGTTACAAACGCCGTCAACGCGCAGATCAACGCGATGCGGGTTGCCATTGCCGCGCGCCCGGGATAGGGCGCGAGCAGCTTCAGGATATCGGCGGGGCCCGGTCGGGCGATGTCACCGGCAGGCTGCGCCATGCCGGACCTCGACTATCGCACTCGCACCGATCCGCACCAGCCGGGCGGCCGGTTCGTCGAGCCGCACCCGCACGGGAAAGCGCTGGGCGACCCGCACCCAGTTCACCGATTGCTGGACAATCGGCAAGGTGCGCGGCAGGTTGATCCGGTCGGAATCAGCCACGCCAGCGCTGATGCCGACCACCTCGCCGCGAATCGCCTGGCTGCGGTCGATCATGGAGTACACGGTTGCGCAATCGCCCGGCTGGATTCGCGCGAGCGCGCCTTCGCGGAAGTTGGCGACAGCGAACCATTCGTCCGCGTGGACCAGCGTGAAAATCGATTGATGCGGTGCGACGGTCTCGCCCGCCAGCACCGATAGCCCGGTAACGAAGCCATTCTGCGGCGCACGCACGACGGTGTCTTCCAGGCCGCGCTGCGCGAGTGCGAGCGCGGCTTCGCGCGCATGCACGGTGGCGACGGCGCCGGCCTCGTCGCCGATCGTCTGCGCGGTGGCCTGCTTCTGCTCCTGCGCCTGTTTGAGCGATAGCGCCGCATCGTGTTGCGCGACCTGCGCCTGATCCAGTTGCTGGACCGGCACGTAGCCCTTCGCCACCAGCGGCGTGAGCCGTTGCACGGTGCGCGAGGCCAGTTCGTAGTTGTGTGCCGCTTTGCCGGTCTGGTCGCCGGCAATGGCCGCATTGGCGCGCTCGCCGACCAGCGACCTGCGCCGCGTATCGAGCGCCGCGCGAGCCACTTCGAGATCGGCCTGGGCTTGCGCGACCGCCAGCCGGTAAGGCACGGGATCGAGCTCGAAGAGCACGTCGCCCTTGGCGACCCGCTGGTTCTCCTGCACCGGCAGCCGGATGATCCTGCCGCCAACGGGCGATGCGACGCGGACGACGTCGGCGTCGATCGTGGCGTCGTCGGTGGAGGGGAAGCGGGTGGTCCGGTCATAGCCGTACCAGGCCGCCGCGATGCCGAGCACGACGATCACGGCCGCGATCACGCGGCCTTTGACGGAGACTTTGCGCAAGCCGGCGATTTTCATAAGAGCTGTCCTGTTCCCGAAAGCCAGAAGAGCACGGCGACCGTCAGACCGATTGCCAGGCACACAGAGAGCTGATACGGGACGATCTGCGCCCACCCCGTGGAGACGAAGATCCGATGGGCGATGACGGCACCGACGAATCCGGCTACCGCGCTCACTAGCCAGAGCGGGAAATAGGCGCCGAAGATTTCATACGACGGCGCGCCACGCAGCGCGCATCCCTGCAAAGACAGGCTCAGGGTAAGGACGGTCGCGACGGCCGGAAGAATCGGCGCGCGGTGCGCGAGCGAGGCGCGGACGCCTCCAGGTTTTGGCTTGAACGGCATTGCGGCGTCGCGAAGAGTGTGAATGCGTTAGCGGAGCAACGGGATCACGGCACTTTACCAGTGCGCCCGTTTCGTTTCGACTCTTTCCCGCGTGCCGGTTTGGTGCAGCGGCTATTGCCAGTCATTTGCCGGTTCCAGATCATTGATATTCATGCATATATCCGTATTTGAAGCGGGCGCGCGCTATGCGTTGCGAATAATACGCATCGTCTCAGTGACAGCGTGAATCGAAAAAAATGCTTTCCGTCAAGTCTGCGTTATCGGAAAGCCGTTCTTCAATAATTGTTAAAGACTTTTCTTTCGCTGCCGTATACAAGATTGCGCGATTTTGCGCAGGGTAAATCGAGATCCAACCAATCATTTTGCGGCATTGAGAATCCGCACTCTGAACTAATAAAATGAAAATGAAATCAAAATCAAAATCACTTCTACTCGTTTCAATGCTGGGGTCATTGATGCTTGCCGCGTGCGGCGGCGGAGGCGGCGGCGATAGCAGCACGCCGACCGCGCAATCGGCCAATACGCCGGCCGCCGTTCCGGCATCGACGCCGGCCGCCACACCGGCTTCGACGCCGGCGCCGGTCTTGACCGGTGAGGCACTGCCGAGTCTGAGCGCTCCGCAGGCCGGTTCGACGGCCGCTACCGGCAACGGTTCCGAAGGCATCTGGACACAATCGGGCGCGTCCAGCATGACGGCTTTCCTGGACCCGGCCGGCAATCTTTCTTATATCAGCGGCGTGTTCTCTTTCGTCATGGGGACCTTCTTCGGAACGATCTCCACGACAGCACCGAACTGGACGTTGAACAGCGGCTTCGAGACGTTCAGCAGCCTTAGCTACGCGGCTAGCCTCGGAAGCGGCACATTCGCCGCGAACCAGACCTTCACGGGCAGCTATACGGCCAATAGCAAGGTCGTGAATCTCGCGTTGAACTACGACCCGGCGAATGCGCTCGCGGTCACCCAGTCGAGCGTCGCGGGCACGTGGGCACAAGGTCAGACTACGATCACGGTCGACAATGCCGGCGGCTTCACCGGCACGATTCAAGGTTGCGGTGTTGCCGGCACGCTGGCGCTGACCACGCCGGGCTCCAGCAAGAACCTGTATACGATGAGCCTGACGGGCACGACGGCCGGCTGCTCGTTGCGCCCGGGCACGACCTACACCGGCAGCTCGGCGATCACGTTCCTGCCCGTTTCCGGCAGCACGACGTTGTACAAACGGAGCATCGTCTATCTGTTCAAGGCGACTGACAACACGCTGGTCGGCTACGGTCAACTGACGAAGCAATAAGGCGGTTCGCGGCCACGGCGCGCGTTGGCATGCCGTGGCCCACGGTGGTCCGTCTGCGGCCTCCCGGGTTGGCCGGCTGCATCAGGCAGGTGTCAAGGCACCAGGGCGTCAAGATGGCAAAGGCCAGCCTTCCGACTTTGGGTGGAACGTGTTTGGCGCGCTAATTTTGCGGCACAGGCCGCCGAGCCTGGCGTCGCAAGTAGAGATTGTTGAAAATCAGCGCGGCGCCGGTCATGCATGCGCCGGCGATTTGCCAATGTCCCGGGACCACACCGGTCAGCGAAGACACGACGAAAGTCGTCACCGGTAATACGTCCATGAACAGAACGCCGTTGAGCGGGGTGAGAATCCTGTTACCCATGTTCCAGAACAGGATGGCGAGAAAGCCGGCGATTGGACCCATATAGAGAAGGTGCGGGACGATTGCGTGCAACGCGCCTGCCGATGGCACCGGCACAACGTGAAGCGCAAACAGCAACACGTTCAGTCCAATAATCGTGGTGAGTCCGAGCCAGGTGGTGATGGTCGTGTATTTGAGTGCGGACCAGTTTTTGAAGTGAGATGCGCTAAAGGTGTATATCACCCAGCACAGCGCGCCGAGAACGATTAACGCATTCGCCGAATAATGCTGCGGTTCACGCAGAACGGCTGCGATATTCCCTTTGGTCACCACAAGCGAGACGCCGGCGAACGACATCAGGATAAATAGAAAAGAATAGAGTGGCGGCCGGCGTTTGCGCACGATCGCGTTGACGAGCAGGCCCATCATCGGCTGCGTCGCCATCATGATCGAGGCAGTCAGCGCGCCTTCGCGCCCCGCCAGTTGCTGCCCCAGAAAGACGAAGGATCCGAATCCGCAAAAGCCGACCGATCCGAGCAGCCACGCCAATGCCAGCGATTCCCCATTCGCCTTCAGCGCGTTCGTGCCTTCTCTCGCCAATAGCAGGGCAAGGAACGCTGCACCGGCGATCAGGTATCTGAGCGACGTGAACGTGAACGGGTCGACATGCACGAGGGCGCTCGTCATCACGGGAAACATGATGCCCATCAAGACGGTCGCCAATACGCAAAACGCGACGCCCTTCCAGTAGCCGCCATGGTTCGACTGCGCAGCCTGGCTAACCGGTTGGGCAGCAGCGGCCGGCACCGGCGTGGCCAAAAATTCGATGGATTTATTCATGAACGATCGTTCCAGAAATAAGCAAAATTTTTTAGACCAGCGCTCGCATCGTCATGTCGACGATCGACACCAGTTCGCTCTTACTGACATTCACTTTGCCTAGTACCCGCAAGCCCTGAACCATGCAGAGCAGGAAGTTGCCGACAGACTGCTCGTCGAGCTCCGCGCTGAATTCCCCCGCCTGCTGGCCCCGGACCACGGCGGCCACAAGATGGGAGGCGATACGTCTCAATGTGGTTTCGATGTGCGGGCGCAAAGCCTCGTCGGCCGGCAGCATCTCGATGGCGGCGTTCGTGATGAGGCATCCGTGGCGTCCCGACAGTTTGCTGGCGACCTCGGTGTAATGCAGCAAAGCCTCGCGAAGTGCTTCCCGCGGCGGCAGATCGACGGCTAGCCGTTCTTTCAGGCGAGCAATGGCGCCTTCCGCGTAACGGTCGAAGGCAGCGACAAGAAGCCCGTGCTTGTCGCCAAACGTGCTGTAGAGGCTGGCACGGAAAAGACCCGTGGACTGACATAAGGATTCAATCGACGTGGCATGGTAGCCCTGTTCCCAGAAGACTTTGCCGGCAATTCCGGTGACTTCGTCAAGATCGAATTCGCGCGGCCGTCCACGTTCGGACAGCGGCGTGGAGGGGCGGGTAGAAGAGGAGGGGCGTCTCATGGTGAAACTATATTAAGACTGATCGTTCTTAAATTCAAGTGCGATCGGCAGCAGTCGAAAAGACGGCGCGTCTGTCGAGCCCGGCTCACGTACGCTTACGCGGCACCTAGTTAGCGTCGCCGATGAGCCACCGGTAGTAAGCGTTGTCCGGGTCCGCGCGCACGGCATCGCCGATGTCCTGCGCCCAGGCGTGCCGGTCGCCTTTGTAGGCATCCAGTCCGGCCGAATAGAAACTCTGCAATGCATTGCGCGAGTTTTCCATGGCGGCGCGCAATGCATCGTCGGCACCTTGCAATGGCGGGGCCGTTCGAAGTGCCAGCAGGTGGGTCAGCGTCGTAGGGAAGGCGTCCTCGCGAACCCACGTGGCGTATTCGATGCGCGGCTGGTCGTCGGTCACCGCTTGGGCGTCCGCGGCGTAGTACGCGAGGCCGGCGCGGTCGGTGATCCAGGTGGCCAGCAGCGCCGCCGGCGATGCAATGCCTACTTCTCGCAGTGCCGCCGCGACCTGCGGTTGCGCGAAGCGCGCTTCGATTCGCGGCACGTCCAGTTCGAGCGGCTGCATTGAGCCGACCAGCATCATCTCGTGCAGCTCCGTGGTCCACAACGCGGCGTGCGGAAACACCTGGATGAAACTCTGGATCAGCGAGCGCGTGTCCTCTTCATTCTGGGTCGGCAACGGCAGCCATTGCGCGACGATGCCGCCTTGCTGCAAGCGCGACGCCGCCAGGCGGTAGAAGTCCGTGGAGTACAGATTGACGATACCCGCGGCCGAGGGCGGCGGCGGCTCGAGCGTGATCAGGTCGTAGTGTTCGGCATTGCGCAGCAGTTCGCGCCGTCCATCACGCATGCGGATATCCATGCGCGGATCGGTGCTCATCGCGTAATTGCCCTTGAACTGCGGCGCGGCGCGCACAACGGCTGGCAATAGTTCAGCGACCGTGCGGTGTTCCAGCCCAGGCCAGGTGAGCAGCGCACCGCCGGTGATACCGGTGCCGAGTCCGATAACCAACGCCGTACGCGGGGTCTCGCGATGGATGATCAAAGGCAGTAGCGCTTGCAGGCGCATGTATCGGAGCGAACTCAGGGTGTCGCCGGAGTTGGAGACACCCTGAATATAGAGCCGCCGGAATTGCCGCTGGCCGGCATGTTGTTCGACGACGGCCACCGTGCCTCCCGCGCTCTCTTCGTAGAAGCTCAGATTGCCGCCGCGTGAGTCGGCGAGCAGGGTGGCGAGCCGGTCGGATGGCGTCACGATCATGGTGACGAGCGCGAGCACGGCAAGGACCGGTACGCTCCAGCGAGCGAACGGCCGCACGTCCGGGCCGCGCAGCACGGCGGCGAGACTGACGGCGGCCGCGAGGATGGCAAGCGCCGCGAGCGTGTGAATGAGGCCCAGCTTCGGGACGAGCACGAAACCGCTCAGCAGGGTACCGGCGATCCCCCCGGCGGTATTGAGCGCCACGACGGCGCCGACGTCGCGCCCCGTGTGACGGTTGTCCACGTTGAGACGCAACGCGAAGGGGAAGGCCGCGCCCAGTAGCAGAGTAGGGAGAAAAACGATGCATAGGGCTGCTACGGCGAAGCCCGCGCACATGGCCGTCAACAGACTGCCGGTGGCACCGGATACCGCATTGCGCACGAGACTTTGCCAGTGCAGCAATGCGTTGCCCAGCACGGCGATTTCCAGCAGCGCGACCAGTCCGGCCGATACGATCAGCACCGCGAACGCGCCCCACGGATCGCGCGTCCGATCGGCATGACGCGACGCCAGTGCGCTGCCGAGCGCGAGGCCCAGCAGATAGGTGGCCAGCACCACGGCGAAGGCGAAACTGCGCGTGCTGATGAACTGCACGATCACTTGCGACCATACGACCTCGTAACCGAGCGCGACGCCGCCGGCGATCGCGTAGAGCGCGAGCGCAAGGCGGCCCTTCGACGCGAGCACGGGAGCCGGTGAGGACGCGCCATGCGTGACATCCCCGAAAGACTGCCCTGAAGCGATGGCCGGTGCGGACGACCCGGCTGCCGGCACCAAAGCCTGCTGGGTGCGCCCGAGCAATGCGGCAACGAGTGCCGCACCGGCATTCAGCGTGGCCGCGGCGCAGGCACTGCCCAGCACGCCGAGCCAGGGGATCAGGACAAAACTCGCGGCCAGCGTGCCGGCAATCGCGCCGGCCGTATTGGCTGCATAAAGACGGGCGCCGGCGCGGCCTATATTGGCCGCGGCGGGGCACAGCGCGCGCATCAGCACGGGCAGCGTGCCGCCCATCAGGATGGCGGGCAAGCCGACCAGGACGAAGGGGATGGCCCACGCCAGCGGTCCGATCCGATCCTGCAGCAACGCAAACGGTGCGGCGGCGTGCGGCAGCAGCCACGTGCTGGCGACGGCCAGCACCAGCACGCCCGCTTCGAGCAGCGCGTACAGACGCAACGGTCGAAGAAGCCGGTCCGCCAACCTGCCGAAGACCCAGCCGCCTAATGCAAGACCCGCAAAAAAAGCACTGACGCCGGTGGTGACGGCTTGCACCTCAACGCCGACCACCAGCGCGAGTTGCTTGATCCATAAAACCTGGTAAATCAGCGACGCTGCACCGGAGGCGAACAGCAGCAGCAACGGCCACGCAATCTGCAAACGCTGATTGGCGGCGTGGTTGCCGGTCTCCTGCAGGTGTGTGTCGTCGCGACGCTGCGCGCGTTCATGTGCACGGCGCTCACGGCGTGAGCTTTTGGCACGGTTGGCCAGCGTTTGAGTCATGGGGCGATGTGCGTCGGGAGAGGGTGAACTGATTCCGGACCGGTTTGACGTGGCTTGAAGCGCTTGCGTCCGCCGGCCGAAGCCGGCGGACGCAACTGCACGACATCACACTACGTCTTACTCGAGTCCGCGCTTCCTGAAGGACTCGTCGATCTTCTTGTCGACCTGTCGGCGCACGCCGTCCACGCTGAAGCTCGCGGGCCGCTGGCTTGGCGGATAGTCGACGAAGCTCTGCAGGAACGTCGACGCTTTCATGGTGGCGATGCCGGTCAGATAGGCGTTCTTCGTGAGCCAGTCGTTGTACTGATCCGACGTGATATCCGCGCGCTCATAAGGATCCATACGCAGGTTGAAGATCTTCGGCAGACGCAGACAGACGAACGGGTCCTGCCAGATGTTCAGGTTGCCCTTCGCGCGCTGCTCGCAGAAGACCGCCTTCCACGCATTGCCGTCCTGATCCCAGCGCATCGCGACCAGTTGTCCGTCGTCGTCGAAATAGTAGAACTCGGTACGCGGGTCCTTGGTGGTCTGCCCAGTCAGGAAGGGCAACTGGTTGTAGCCGTCGAGGTGAACCTTGAAGTTCGCGCCGCCCGACTTGGGTGCCCATCCCTTCAGGAGCCGGTCCTTCACGCCGCCGTCGCCGGCAGCAGCGAGCAGGGTGGGGAACCAGTCGAGCCCCGAGAACATCTGGTTGGACGTTTCGCCCGGCTTGATATGGCCCGGCCATCGCACCATCGCCGGGACCCGGAATGCGCCCTCCCAGTTGGAGTCCTTCTCGCTGCGGAACGGTGTGGTCGCCGCGTCAGGCCACGAAAATTGATTCGGCCCGTTGTCGGTCGTGTACACGACGATGGTGTTTTTGGAAATATTCAGATCGTCCAGCAGCTTGAGCAGTTTGCCGACGTCCTGATCGTGCTCCCACATGCCGTCGGCGTATTCATTGCCGGGCATGCCGCTCTTGCCTCTGAATTCAGGCCGCACGTGCGTGAAGACGTGCATACGGGTGTAGTTCATCCAGACGAAGAAGGGCGTGCCGGTCTTCGCCTGCTTGCGGATGAATTCTTCCGCATGAGCGCCGGTTTCGTCGTCGATGGTTTCCATCCGTTTGGCGGTGAGCGGGCCGGTGTCCTGAACCTTGCCGTCGGACGTGCTGTGAATGACCCCGCGCGGCGAGAAATTCTTGACGTACGGATCGTTCTTATCCTTTGGCCAGTACGGACGTTCGGGTTCTTCTTCGGCATTCAGGTGATACAGGTTGCCATAGAATTCGTCGAAGCCGTGGTTGGTGGGCAGGTACTCGTTCTTGTCGCCCAGGTGGTTCTTGCCGAACTGGCCGGTCGCGTAGCCGAGCGATTTGAGCGCTTGCGCAATCGTGATATCGCCTTTCTGCAAACCGACCGGTGCACCTGGCGCGCCGACCTTGGACAGCCCCGTGCGCAACGGCGTCTGGCCGGTAATGAACGAAGAGCGCCCCGCCGTACAGCTATTTTCGGCGTAGTAGTCCGTGAAGATCATTCCTTCATTAGCAATGCGATCGATATTGGGCGTTCTGTAGCCGACGACCCCACGCGTGTACGCACTAATATTCCCTTGCCCGACGTCGTCGCCGAAAATCACGAGAATGTTGGGTTTCGCCGATGTTTTGGCGGCCGGTGGTGGTGCGCTCGTGGGCGCCGGTTTGGCCGGCGCCTGAGTCTGCGCGGGCGCGTTGATGGATGGAAGAATCAATGCAGCGAACGCGGCAAGTGCGATAACTGTCGCCCCGGCTGCGTAGCGCCCCTTTCGCAGGAACATTCTCATCGTGTCGCTCCAATGGAGTTGACTTCGGTTCACCCGTTACGCGTTCCTTGCGCGCGGGTTGCCTCGTCGCGGCCGCAACCTGTACGCGGCTCGCGCTCTCTCGCGTCCTCAAGCGTGTGTCTATTGCTTCGGCGCGGGATAGATGGTTTTCCAGTCGTCCTTCATGCTGACCACGGTCCAGCCGTCGGCAATCGCTTCGTCCCAGGCCTTGTCGAGCTTGCCGATCTTCGATGTGCGGTCGTACGCGAATTCGCGCACGGCGTCGTCGTGATGCACCAGCAGCGCGAGGTGCGGGCCGCTGCCGGACGCGGTGTACTGCAGCATCTGCAGATCGCCGTCCGAGTTGCCGAATGCGAGAATGGGCTTGCGGCCGATATTTCGATAGATGCCGACCGGCTTGCCGGGACCGTCGTCGACGAAATCGATTTTCGGCTGACGCACCAGCGTGCCCTGACCGTCACGCAGCTGGTATTGCACGACCTGGCTCGAACCGATCACCTGATCGGGCGGAATGCCGTACGCCTTCTCGACCCACGGCCGCATGAATTCGATCGTGCCGCCCGACACGATGAAGGTCTTGAAGCCGTTGGCGCGCAGATAGGCGAGCAACTCGAGTTGCGGCTGATAGACGAGGTCGGTGTAGGGGCGGTTGAATTTCGGATGCCGGGCGCTGGCCAGCCAGTCGCGGATGGTCTTGTCGTACTCGTCCACGGTCATGCCGCTATTGGCGAGCGCGACCAGTTGCAGCACCTGCTTCTGCTGGCTCGCGAGCGCGGCGTAGTCTTTGGCGACCAGTGCCTTGAAGGCCGGATTGTTCTTCCATTCGGGATGCTTCGGCGCTGCGGCTGTCACCTGCTCGAGCATGAAGGCGAACTGGAAATATAGCGGCTGCTCGCTCCAGAGCGTGCCGTCGTTGTCGAACACGGCGATGCGCCTGTCGGGCGGCACATAGTTTGGCGAACCTTCACGGGTGACGTCGGCGACGAACTTCTGGATGGTCTGCCGGGCCGCTCCGTCGCGCCACGATGGCAGCGCGGCGCTCGAATTGACGGCCGGCGGCGCTGCGTTTGTACTGCCGGGCGTCGTGCAGCCGGCGGTACCTAGCGCGACGCCGAGTGTGAGCAGGGCAACGCCGAACGCCGACCTGAGCGTCGATCTGAACACCGACCTGAACACCGGGCGGATGGTGTCCCTCGCGGATTGCGTCCACCTCGATTGATAGTTCGACTGCATCCGACCTCCATTCCGTTTGCACGATTTCACGACCCGCGAGCGATAGCCCGCGGGGGAAACGCGACCAACTCAAAGGGGCAGTGCGTTCTAGCTTCCGTCCGCGCCTACTGCGCGGGCCGACGCTTGATGTGCAAGCGGTTGCTTCCAGGTGTCTTCGTCCATCACCAGACGAAAACCGAGATGCGACATGCTGTTGTAGGGGTCGGTGCCGCGCCGGGCGCTCGGACGGTAGCTCAGGCAATAGGTTTCATTACAAAGGAACGAGCCGCCGCGTGTCACGCGCTTGGGGGCGTTCACGGGCACGCCCTGATCGGCTGGGTCCCATGAGTCACGCGGGCCGGCCGGGTTGTCGATTGTGCTGGTGCTCACTGCTTCACGCCGGAACTGATCGGCGCGATACCAGTCGGCCACCCACTGCCAGGCGTTGCCAGTCATGTCGGAGAGTCCATAACCGTTCGCCGGGAAGGTGCCGACCGGACTCGTGCCGAGCGCACCGCCCGCCTTGGGGCTGACCACCGGGAATGCCTGCACCTGCTGGCCTTGCCAGACGTTGGCCATCTGCTTGCCGTCCGGCGCGAACTGATTGCCCCAGGCGTACGTGGCCTGTTCGAGTCCGCCGCGCGCGGCGAACTCCCATTCGGCTTCAGTGGGCAGGCGTTTGCCGACCCATTTTGCATAGGCCTGCGCGTCTTCGTAGGAAACCTGAACAACTGGATGATCGTCTTTGCCGGTGATATTGCTATCCGGTCCGGTGGGATGACGCCAGTTCGCGCCAGGCACATAGCGCCACCATTGCGAATAGTCTTCGAGCGGCACCGGATGATTCGTGCCGACGAAGACCATGGCCCCCGCAACCATGGCGCTATCAGGCGGACGTGGCGTGCCGGGCGGCAATTGCACCTTTAAGGTGTCCCAATCGGGCTTCTTCTCGGCGGTCGTGATGTAGCCGGTCGCTTCAACGAATCTCCGGAATTCGGCGTTCGTGACGTGATGACGGTCCATCCAGAAACCATGCACGCGTACCTTGTGCGCGGGACGCTCGTTGGGTTGTGCCTGCTTTGAATCGCTGCCCATCAGGAACTGTCCGCCGGGAACCCAGGCCATGCCGAGCGGACCATGCGCTCCGTCGCCATAGACGACTTGCGCATGAGGTTGATTGTGCGAAGTGACTGCCCAACTGACTGCCGCGCCGACGCATGCAGGAAGCATGACGAGAAGGCTGCCCCACAGGAGTAGTTTGCGATAGCGCGTAGCACGCACCGGGTTCGCGGCAGGCGTGCCTGTAGAGCGGGCAGCCGTTACCGTGCCTCGTTTTCCTGAACTCATCATCCCTTCTCTCTCAGGTGAAGCTGCTGGCCCTTTATCAAACGCGGCCAGTTCTCATTGGCACTGAAGAAATTTAGCGATACGGAATAACGAATGGCGCCGGCAAGCGATGCGCCGGATGAAGCTTAACAAAACGTAAGAAGCAGGCTAGCAATTTTTCAAACACATTTCACGCTTTTTTTTTTGTAGACGCGAAACTTTGACGGAATAGCGCTCGTGCATTACCGTGTTTGACGGCGAGTATTGATACCCAGGGACACTCAGGTTGTTCCACCATCAAAAGAGCGGGGAAATCGAGAGCCATGCGCGAAACTGTCTTGCGCTTTGAATCGAGCGTCAATGAAGCCGTAGTGGGTCAGCAAGCGGTGGTCCGCCAGGTATTGATCGCACTGCTGGCCGACGGCCACGTGTTGCTCGAGAGCCTGCCTGGACTTGCCAAAACGCGTACCGTCAAGGCGATTGCCACACGGCTCGCGGCCACCATGAGCCGCATTCAGTTCACTCCCGACCTGTTGCCGTCCGACATCACCGGCGCTGAGACGCTGCTGCAAAGCGGCACGGAGCGCACGCTGAGCTTTCAGCCCGGCCCGATCTTCGGCAATCTGATTCTTGCGGATGAAATTAACCGGGCGCCGGCAAAGGTTCAATCCGCATTACTTGAGGCAATGGAGGAGAGGCAGATATCGGTGGCGGGGAAAACCCATCGGATGGCGGATCTGTTTCTTGTAATGGCCACACAGAATCCGATTGAACAGGAAGGCACTTATCCATTGCCTGAAGCGCAAATGGACCGGTTTCTTTTTAAGGTGCTGATTACATATCCGTCGCCACAAAGTGAGACCGATATGTTGCGCTTGCTTCGGCGCGAGAGCGGTAACGCTGCCGAGGTGCCCAATGTTCTCGCACAGGATGTCATTTTTGCGGTGCGTGAGGAAATCAGGCAGATCGCAGTTGCGCCGGCGATCGACGACTACATTGTGTCGCTCGTCAATGCCACGCGGCATGCCGGCGAGCTCGACGCCGACCTGGGCAAGTGGATCGAAATCGGTGCGAGCCCGCGCGGGTCGATCGGCCTCGACCGCGCGAGCCGCGTGCAGGCCTGGCTGCAGGATCGCAAATTCGTCACGCCCGACGACGTGCGCGCCGTTATTCATCCGGTATTGCGGCATCGGCTGATTCTGTCTTATGACGCCAATGCCGAGAACGTCAGCGCCGACGCCGTGGTCGACCGGCTGATCGAAAAGGTTGCCGTGCCGGCCTGACACATGGCGCATAGTGCATGGCGCAACAAGCAGCGTCGCATCGACGCGAGGAATCGCCGTGGTCTCGAGGTCCGAATCTGCAAACGCTGCAACGTCAGCCGATGGCCGTGTGTATGTCGACGCCGCACATCTGGCGAAGCTCCAGTTTCATGCGCGCGGGCTGAGCTTTATCGCGCCTGCGCCGGTATCGAGCGTGCTGTCGGGCAGTCACGCGTCGCGTTTGCGTGGGCGTGGGCTCAATTTCGAGGAGATTCGCGCCTACCTGCCCGGTGACGATATCCGTCACATTGACTGGAAGGTCTCGTTGCGTCTCGGCAAGCCGCAGATTCGCGCCTATACCGAAGAGCGTGACCGGCCGCTGCTGGTGGTCGTGGATCAGCGCATGAGCATGTTCTTTGGGTCGCGCCGCGCGTTCAAGTCGGTAGTGGCCGCTGAAGTGGCCGCGCTTGCCGTGTGGATGGGTTTCACGGCCGGCGACCGGGTTGGCGGCGTGCTGTTCAACGATAGCCGGATCGTACGGGTGAAGCCGCTGCGCAGCCACAGCCGGATCAACGTTCTGTTCGGTGCGCTTGCCGCGATGAATCGCGCGCTGCATGCCGATAGCGAAGCGCGTACCGATTACGCTCAACTGAATGCGGCGCTCGAAGGGGTGCTTCAGTTAGCCGGTCACGACTACCTGATTTGCATCGTCAGCGATTTTGCCGGCGCGAACGAACGCACGCAGCGGCTGTTGCGGCAACTGTCGGTGCACAACGACGTCGTCGCGGCAATGATCTTCGATCCCTTATGGCAGCGTATGCCCGAACATCGCGCGCTGGTGGTCAGCGAAGGGCGTCTGCAGGTGGAACTGCGTATCGAGCAGGAGCGGATCCGCGCGCCGCTGTCGAGCCTGTTCAATGGCCGCACCGCCGAAGTGGCAGAGTTGCTGCGCTCAAGCGGTGTGCCGCTGATGGCTCTCTCGACGGCGGAGCCGACGGTCGACCAGGTGCGGCGCCTGTTCGGCCAGCGCGCGCGACCGGCTACGGGAAGCGGTCTATGAGCGGCACGTCACTTGTTCCACCTGATTCGTCAGGACAACTCAAGCCGCTGCAGGAACTGCCGCTGCCGGAAACGGTGTCGTATGCACCGCATACCATCGGCTGGGTGTTCATTGCCGTCCTGCTGCTGGCGGCATTAGGCGTGGCGCTCTGGTTTGGCTGGCGCCGTCGCGAGAAACAACGCTACCGGCGAGTCGCACTCAGCGAGCTGGCGAGCATCGAAGCCCGTCTCGCATCCCCCCACGCGGATCGCGAACAGCGCGCGAACGCGCTTGCCGCGATACCGCGCCTGATCAAACGGACCGCGCTCGCAGTCGCGCCACGCGAGCAGGTCGCCGCGCTGACCGGTGGCGAATGGCTGGTGTTTTTGCAACGCACGCACGGCCGCTTCGACGCCGGCAGTGGCGCGCTGCTCGAACTGGCGAGCTATGCGCCGCCTGACGTGGTTGCTGGAATCTCCGACGGCGATGCGGCAGCGCTGATCGGCCATACACGCGACTGGATCGAACGTCATCATGTGGAAATTTGATTTCCCGTGGCTGTTCGCACTGCTGCCGCTGCCTCTTTTCGTGTGGTGGCTGGTGCCGGCGTACCGTACCCGTGCTTCCGCGGTGCGCGTGCCGTTTTTTCATGAAATGGCGCAGGCGGCCGGCGAAAAACCTGCACCCGGCGGCGTGCGGCTGCGCCGCAACGGGTTGCAGCGTCTACTCATGCCGCTGCTGTGGGGCTTGCTGGTGATCGCCGCAGCCAAACCCGTTTATGTCGAAGCGCCGATCGTGCGCGAAGAACCCGCGCGCGATCTGATGCTTGCCATCGACCTGTCAGGCTCGATGGCGACGCGCGATTTCGTCGATGCCACCGGCGCCCGGATGGACCGGTTCACTGCGGTCAAGCGCGTGGTGGCCGATTTCATCGCGAAGCGCAAGGGCGATCGTCTCGGCCTTGTCGTGTTCGGCGACGCGGCCTATCCGCAAGCCCCGCTCACGCTCGATCACGCCGCCGTGCAGATTCTGCTCGACCAGATGCAGATCGGCATGGCGGGACCGCGTACCGCCATCGGCGATGCAATCGGCCTGACGGTCAAGCTGATGGAGAACTCGCCGGCGCCGGAGAAGGTGTTGATCCTGTTGACCGACGGCAACGATACCAGCAGCGCGATTCCTCCCGAGAGAGCCGCCGCGATAGCCAGGGATCATAAATTAGTGATCCATACCATTGGAATTGGCGACCCCGATACGACTGGCGAAGACAAGGTCGATCTCGATGCACTCGCACGGATTTCCAATGTTACCGGCGGCCGTGCGTTTCGCGCGCTTGGCCGGCAGCAGGATCTGGCCGACGTCTACGCCACGCTCGACAAACTCACGCCTGAGAAAGTGAAGCGCGAAATTTACCGGCCGCAGCGCGATTTCTACTGGGTGCCGGCTGCTCTGGCGGTGGCGATTTTCGCGCTGTATCACGTGCTGGCGCTGCTGATTGCGATGCTGCGCGCACCCCGTCGCGAGCAGCCGCCGGAACGCGCGAGCCTGCCGGAGGTCCGTCGTGGAAATTGATCTGACGGCCTTTCATTTTGTGCGGCCGGGATGGTTGCTGCTACTGATTCCCGCCGTGCTGCTGCCGCTCGTCTGGTTCCGCCGCAATAGCGTGCGGGCGCGCTGGCGCAACATTATCGATCCGGTGCTGCTGGAACATCTGATCGTCGGCGATACGAAGCGCCGCGCGATTCAGCCGGTTCACACGCTGGGTCTGCTGCTGGGCATCGGCGCACTTGCGGCAGCGGGGCCAACCTGGCAGCAGGAGCGTCCGCCGTTCAATCAGGACAAGGCGCCACTCGTCGTCGTACTTGAACTGGCACATTCGATGGACGCAACCGATGTCGCGCCCACGCGGCTCGAGCGTGCGAAACAGAAAGTGCTCGATCTCGCGAGGGCGCGCAAAGGCGCGCGCACCGGTCTGGTGGTGTTCGCCTCGACGGGCCATCTCGTTGTGCCGCCCACCGAGGACCCGGCCATGCTCGACCTCTATGTACCGGCGCTGTCGCCTTCGCTGATGCCGCACGACGGCAAGAACGCGACAGCCGGACTCGACGCGGCCGAGCGGCTTCTGGCGAGCGATCCCACGGCGGGCACGATCGTCTTCATGAGCGACGGCTTCGATACGAACCAGACCGACGCATTCGTGCAGAAGGCCAGAACGCTGCGCCATCAACTGCTATGGCTTGCGGTCGGCACGGCAAATGGTGGCCCGATACGGGGTCCCGACGGCATGATCGCGATGGACCCCGAAGGCCACCCGCTGATGGGCACCTTCGATGCCGACGCGATCCGCAAAGTCGCGGACGAGGCCGGCATTCCGCTCGCCAGCATGCGCGTGGATGATGACGACGTGGTGTGGGTCCAGCATCGCGCGCAGGCCTATCTCGCACAAGTGGAGGAGTCGAAGATCGTGCCGCGCTGGAAGGAAACGGGCTACTGGCTCGTCGTTCCGTTGCTGCTGCTCGCGCTGTGGAGTTTCCGGCGCGGCTGGAGCGTCAAGTGGCTTCCGGTCGTGCTGATCTCGCTCGCCTTCAGCGCGCTTCCCCGTGACGCCGAGGCTGCCGGATGGCGTTGGATCGATCTGTTCGCGACGCACGATCAGCAGGGCCGCTGGAATTTCGAGCATGGCGACTACAAGGCTGCAGCTCAACGCTTCGACGATCCGATGTGGAAAGGGCGCGCGCAATATCTCGCGGGCGACTATGCCGGCGCCCTCGAGAGTTTTTCGCGTCTGAAGACACCGCAAGCCTATTTCTACATGGGCAATACGCTCGCGCATCTCGACGATTACGCCGCCGCCATCAAGGCCTATGACAACGCCTTGAAGCTTCAGCCCACACTGCGTGAGGCCGCGGCTAATCGCACGTTCCTGCAGCGCCTGCTCGCAAAAGACGAACAGGATGAGATGGACCCCGAGGAGGACCCGCCCGATCAGGTGCAGACCGACAAGAAGAAAGGGCGCGGCACGTCGACGGTGATCGAGGGGGCGCCGCGTCCGAGCGAAGAGGTCTGGATGCGCAATCTGAATACCTCACCTGCGGTTTTTCTGCAGCAGCGCTTTGAGGCCGAATCCGATGCAAAGGGAGCGGGCACGCCATGACAGCGGTTTTCCGGCAGCTTCTGCGTGGCATTGTGTGGCTCGGCGTGGTTTGCGCTTTAACCTCGGCCTTTGCCGATCCCGCGCCACGGACCATGGTGCGTGCGCATCTCGAACCGGCCGGCCCGGTGGTCGCGGGCAGCGAGGTCAAGCTGGTCGTCGATCTGCTGACGACCGGCTGGTTTACCGAGGCGCCGAACTGGCCGCTCTTCACTGTCGCCGATGCAATCGTCAGTCTGCCGGACGAACAGGCCGACAACCTTTCCGAAGACATTGGCGGCGTGCGCTGGTTCGGCGTGAGCCGCGCCTATCGCATTGCGCCTCAGGCGGGCAAGACCTATGACATCCCGCCGTTCGCGATTACCGTCTACCCGGGCGGCATGAGCACCCCGGTACAGCTCATGACGCCCGCGCTGAAACTCGTGGCGACCTTGCCGCCGGGTGCTGAAGGCATGAGCGTGTTCTTTCCGGCCACGAAGCTCACGGCCACGCAGAAAATCGAACCGTCGACGCAGCAGCTGCGAGTAGGCGACTCGATCACGCGAACTATTACGCAAAGCGCGGCGGCCACCGAGTCGATGCTGATTCCACCCGTCAGTCTGGGCGAGGTCGACGGATTGAAGCGTTACGCGAAATCTCCCACCACTCGCAACATCGTGCAGGACCGGGTTGGGCTGGTCGCGGGTGAGCGAACCGACAGCGTGACCTACATTGCCGATCACAGCGGCCGGTTCAAACTGCCGCCCGTCACAATCGAATGGTGGAACACGAAGACGCAAAAGAAAGAGACGATCGAGTTGCCGGGGGTGACGTTTTCTGCGTCCAGCGCGCACGAGAAACCCATCTTCGAGATCCCCGCCGATGTGATGAGCCAGGGTCTGTCGCATCGGATCATTGTGATTCACAGCGGGCAGCTGATCGCGGGCTGCGCCATTGCGCTGGGTCTGTTCCTGGTGGTGTGGGCACGTGGGCGCATCGCGCTGTTCCTGCGGCGCGCAAAGCAGCGGTTAAGCGACGCGCGGCAGCAATGGATCGGGAGCGACGCTGCAGCATGGCGCAAGTTGTGCACAGTGGCTCGCAAGGGCGAATGGCGGCAAGCGATTCCGGCCTTGTATCGCTGGATGGATCGAAGTGGGGACTTCGGCCAGCCGGCGCGGCTGGAAAACCTTCCTCGCGCCGATAACCCGAAAATCGCAGCGCTGGCTGACGCGGTGACCGTGCATTATGCCGGCGGTGTTGCGCGCGGATTTCGCTGGAAGGAGACCGAATCGGCACTGCGGCGCATCTGGAAAGAGAGAAAGTTTCAGCAGCGTGAAAAGAGGCCGCTTCCGCCACTCAACGAGTATTAGATTGAGAAATAGAAATGCATCTCGAACGATTGTGCTCACGAGAGCGTACGAGGCGCGTTTAGAATACGCCAGCTACCGGGGTGATCCGGTCGCGCAAAGAGATTCAGAATGAATTCATATCGCATAGGCCAGTGCGATTCATAGAGAGCAGTTGTTCGTCGGCGGGCAAGCCGCGCGAGGCTGTTGATAACCGGTAATCGAGCTTTCATCAAGGAGCCGCCGACCCATGCAAAGTCACTACAATCTGGGGTTAGTCGTCGTTTCTCTCATCGTCGCGACGCTAGCTTCCTTCACCGCCATTGATCTTGCCGACCGGCTTTCCCTGCTGACTTACGCTCGCGCCCGCCACATATGGCTGGCGGCCGGCGCGTTGGTGATGGGCATCGGCATCTGGTCAATGCACTTCATCGGGATGCTGTCGTTTTCTCTAAGCATTCCGATTGGCTACGACTTCGCTATCACCTGTTATTCGCTCGTTATCGCCGTACTCATCTCCGGTTTTGCGTTGCATGTCGTCACGCAGGAACGTCTGAAGCTGTCCCATCTGCTCGTGGGCGGAGTCTTGATGGGCTTTGGAATCGCCGGCATGCATTACATGGGAATGGCCGCGATGTTGATGAACCCGGCGATTAGTTACGAGCCGGGTATTTTCATTGCATCGATTGTCATTGCAATCGCAGCTTCTACCGCGGCGCTGTGGGTCGCACACACGCTGCGCCACGGCGACCAGCACCATGTGATGCGCAAGCGCGTTGCGGCGGCCTGTGTCATGGGCGCGGCGATCGCAGGGATGCATTACACGGGGATGGCCGCGGCGAATTTCCCGGTTGGATCGGTTTGCGGTGCGGCGAACGGCGTCAAGCCTGAATGGCTCGCGGCGGCCGTCATTCCGTTTACGTTCGCGATTCTGCTTGTGACGTTGCTGCTTTCCCGTCTCGATGCCCGAGCCGAGTTTCTCGCCAACTCGGTTGCCCGGCTCAATGAGCAGATCGATCGCTTGCGGGGCCCGATACCTTGAGCGGGCGGCCGCGTTCTAGCGGCGCCCGCTGCGGCCCCACACGTAGCGCACCCAACGCTGCCACCGGCTGCGCTGCGGCGCGATAGCGTGGTGCGAGGCCTGCTCTTCGCGGTCCCGTTCAACGCTTTTCTGCACCTGTTGGTGAATCTGGCGCAGCGTCATGCCACCTGGGCCTTTCAGTTTGTCGGGATCGGTGTCGTCTGTCATGGCCATGGCCTCGTGCGGATGAGTCGACTCGATCTTGATACAGATGGATAGTCGCGGCAAGCACGTTAGAGCCGCCTTCAAACCCGCAGGACTGGCACAATCTGGGTGACCTCCGATTCGCTTGGGAATCTTCATGCCAGATGCTGTGCCGTCCTCACCGCCTTCACCGTCTTCGCCAGCCTCGCGGCGTATCGGCCCTTTGTTCGCGTTGTTTCCCTTCCTGCGGCCCTATGCCGGCCGCTGGGCGCTCGCGTTTCTTGCGCTGGTGACCTCGGCGGGCGCCACGCTGGTGTTGCCGGTAGCTTTCAAATACCTGATCGATCGCGGCTTCGCGAGCGGCGAGCGGGCGCACATCGATCGCTATTTCTTCGCGCTCTTCGTCGTTTCGCTGGTACTTGCCGGCGCCACCGCGGCACGTTTTTATCTCGTGTCATGGCTGGGCGAGCGGGTTACGGCGGACTTGCGGCGTGCAGTCTATAACCACGTGCTGGGGATGAGTCCGCAGTTCTTCGAGACCACGCAGACCGGCGAGGTGCTGTCACGACTCACCGCGGACACCACCTTGATCCAGACGGTGGTGGGCACCAGCCTGTCGATGGGGCTGCGCAACTTCTTTCTGCTGAGCGGCGGCCTGACGATGCTGGCGGTGACGAGCCCGGTGCTATCCGGCTACATCATCGCGACGCTGATCGTGGTGGTCGCGCCTATCGTGATCTTCGGCCGGCGCGTGCGGCGGCTTTCGCGCGCGAGCCAGGACAAGATCGCGAACACGAGCGCGCTGGCGGGCGAGGTGCTCAATGCCATGCCGACCGTGCAGTCCTATACGCAGGAGCCCTTCGAGACACGGCGTTTTGCCGGCGCGGTGGAGGCGGCCTTTGAGACCGCGCTCACGCGCATTCGGGCACGCGCGTGGCTGACCGCCGTGGTGATCGTGCTGGTGTTCACCGCCATCGTGTTCGTGCTGTGGCTCGGGGCGCAGGCCGTGCTGGCCGGGCGCATGACGGCGGGCCAGTTGTCCCAGTTCATTCTCTATGCGGTGTTTACGGCCGGCGCCGTGGGAGCGGTCGCCGAGGTATGGGGCGATCTGCAGCGCGCCGCCGGCGCCACCGAGCGCCTGCTGCAACTGCTGGCGGCGCGCTCGCCGGTGCAGGAGGCCGGGACCACGGTTGCGCTGCCGGCGCGAGGCGAGGGCATTCGCTTCGACAACGTCAGTTTCTCGTACCCGTCGCGTCCTGGCATTGCCGCGCTTTCCGCACTGTCTCTCGATGTTCGTCCGGGTGAGCATGTCGCCCTGGTCGGGCCGTCCGGGGCCGGCAAGACGACGTTGTTTCAACTGCTGTTGCGCTTTTACGATCCGCAGTCCGGCAGCATTCTGATCAACGGCGTCGCGACGCGTGACGTGCCGCTCGTCGAATTGCGGAAAGAAATCGGCGTGGTGCTACAGGAATCGGTGATCTTTTCAGGGAGCGTGCTCGACAACATCCGCTACGGCGCGCCGGATGCCACCTTGGCGCAAGTGCAGCGGGCTGCCGATATGGCCGCCGCGGCCGGCTTTATCGAAGAATTGCCGCAAGGCTACGATACTTTTCTCGGCGAGCGTGGCGTGCGACTGTCGGGTGGACAGCGCCAACGCATTGCGATCGCTCGCGCGATCCTGAAGAATCCGCCCATCCTGCTGCTCGACGAAGCAACCAGCGCGCTCGATGCCGCCAGCGAACGGCTGGTACAAAAGGCCCTCGACAATGCCGCGCAGAACCGCACCACGCTGGTCATCGCGCACCGTCTCGCGACCGTGCAGCAGGCTGACCGCATTGTCGTGCTGGAACAAGGCCGTATCGTCGCGCAGGGGCGGCACGCCGAGCTTTTGCTGAGTTCGCCGCTTTATGCCCAGCTTGCGGCCCTGCAGTTCGGCGAGCCGGCGGGGCTGGCTGCACAGCGGGGCGCGGTGGGCGATCCGGTTGGGTCGGCTTGAAGAGCGTGAAGAGGCGAACGCGACGGCTAGTGGGTCAGCCACAACGGCGCTACCGACCCGCTTCGCGGTGCGGTGAAAGCGAGGTTACCGTCATGTTCACGGGCTCCACAGCGTCAGCTGCGACATCGTCAAGCCGGATGCCGTTCGTTTCCGGCAACAGCCACGCGGCGATGATCACGCAGAGATAACCCACTCCTGCCACCAGGGGGATGGACCATCCTAGCGACAGGTGCCCCGTGCTTAACCATCCCACACCGAACGGGAAAACCGAACCGATCACGCGCCCTACGTTGTAGGCCACTCCGTAGCCGGTGGCGCGGATTTCATTCGGATAGGTTTCCGAAATGGTTGCGGCGATTCCGGAGAAGGTCCCTTGCATCAGCACGCCAAGCAGGAATCCCAGCAGCAGCATCACCGTACTGGAGGCCGGTATCGCCATGTAGGCGAGGCCCATCGTAAACGCGCCCGCCGCGAAGATCATGTACGTCAGCCGCCGGCCGATACGGTCCGACGAGTAAGCCCCCAGCACATAGCCGACAAACGAGCCGAGAATCATCACGGTCAAATAGGTGCCGGTGCCGAAGATCGACAGACCGCGCTCGGATTTCAGATAGGTCGGCATCCACGTCGCGATCGCGTAATAGCCGCCTAGCATGCCGCCTGAGAGCAGGCTGCAGAGCACAGTCTTGCCGAGCAGCGGACCGGCAAAAACGCGGCGTAGTCCAGCCGACATCGCCGGTGTGCCGCGCTGTTCGAGGGTACGCGCGAACGAATCCGGTTCTTGCAGATTGCGCCGCAAATAGATCACCAGCAAAGCCGGCAGCACGCCGATAAAGAAGCAGCTGCGCCACGCCCATTGCGCAGGCAGCCACGAAAACGTCGCGCTGTAGACGAGCGCGGCAGCGGCCCATCCAAACGAATAGCTGCTGGCCGTAAAACCGGAATATTTCCCCCGATGCGCCGGATTCCTGATCATCTCCGTGACCAGCACCATGCAGAGTGACGATTCACCGCCGAATCCCAGGCCTTGCACCATGCGCAATACAGTGAGTTGAACCGGTGAATTGGCGAAGCCGCACGCAAAGCACGCAAGCGCAAAGAGCGCGATGGTCCAGCGCAGGATCCGAACGCGTCCATAACGATCGGCGAGCAACCCGGCACCGATGGCGCCGACCAGCGATGCGATCAGCGTGTACGTGACGATGCCGCCGGCCACCGCCTTGTTCATATGCCATGTCGTGACAAGGACCGGGATGAGAAACGAGTAGATCATGAAGTCATACACATCGACGGCATGACCCATGAACGCGCCGGCAAAAGCTTTCTTTTCGTTGCCCGATAGTGATTCGAACCAGACCATGATGGATGAACTCCGTAGCGAACTAATTCAGTGATGGCAGCCGGGATTGGGGTCAGGCGAGGGCGCTGCGCAACTCAGGCGGTGCGAATGCGTAGCCGGCGCCTTCGAGCAGCGCCGCAACGCGCAGCGAACGCAAGTCGTGGTAGAGCGGGGCAACGATCTGGACGCCGATGGGCAGTCCGTCGGCAGTAGTCCCGGCCGGCACGACGGTCGACGGTAATCCGCACAGGCCGGAGTGACCCGCCCAGAACAGTTGCGTCGTCATTGGCTGAGCCCGGCCGTTGACGTTCAAGGTGCGCTGCCACGGTGGGCCCGCCTCGTCGAGAGGAAACGCGGCGGTGGCGGCAACCGGGCAAAGCAGGACATCGATATCGCTGAACAACTGCTGCCATGCTTCACAGAACGTCTCACGCAGCGCTTGCAGGTTCAACCATTCCCGGTGGCGCAGCGCGGTGCCGACGTACTGCAGTCCTGCATAACGCGGGTCGTCGGCTGAAACTGTTTCGCTAGCAGCGAGCGCGGCGGCGAAGGCGCCGTCGTCCAGGTAATGGGACGTCGAGGCGCGCAGAAGCAGGATGTAGGTACGCAGCAACTGGGCCGCGTCCAGCGCCGGGCGCGCGTCCCAGATCACGGTGGCGCCGGCTTGCTCCAGTTGCTTGCCCAACTCGACGATGCAACGCTCGACCGGCCCGTCGACCTCGGCGAGCGGGTGATTGGCGAGCACGCCAAAGCGGAACGCGCGCAATTCGGCCTGCTCGCAAGCGGGCAGCGTCAGACGAATGGCGCTGGCCGCTGCCCCCGCCGGACCTGCAATCGTGTTCAGCACGAGTTCGAGATCCCGCGCCGAACGCGCGAGGGGGCCGCCCACGTTGATGTCGGGCACGGCCATGCCGCCGCCTAGGCCATGGCCTTTCAGCGAGACGATGCCGTGCGTGCTTTTGTGGGAGAAGACCCCGCAAAAATGGGCCGGATTTCTGATCGACGATCCGATGTCGGAGCCGACGTCGAAAAATGACATGCCGGCACACACGGCTGCCGCGCTGCCGCCGGAAGACCCGCCTGGCGTCCTCGTCGGATCGCGCGGATTGCGCGTCGTTCCGTACACGTCGTTGTAGCTCTGCCAGTCGCGCAGGTAAATCGGCACGTTGGTTTTGCCGAGCAGCACTGCGCCGGCATCGAGCAGGCGCTTGACCACGTCGGAATGGGTGCTCGCCACGTTGCCGCGATGAGCCGGATCGCCCAGTGTGGTCGGCCATCCGCTGACGTCGAACGACTCTTTGATCGTGAAGGGGATACCGTGCAGCGGACTGCGCAATTGCCCGGCGCGGCGTTCGCGATCACGATCCCGGGCCGCGGCGTAGCCGGCCTCGAAGTCGGACACGACGATTGCATTCAGGCGCGCATTGTCAGCCTGGAAGGCCGCTTCACACGAAGCGGCCAGCGTTACAGCATCCACCTCGTCGTTGGCCATTGCTTCGACCGCCTGGCAAAGCGTCGCGTAGCGGTAAGGATTGGGGTTGCCGCGCGGCGCTGAAGCTGGCGCGGGCGGCAGGGGACTGGCTGAGATGGAGCCGATGGGGCAATCCGGCTGCAGTATGGTCGGTGTCATGGGACCTGCGGACAAAAGTTTGGTGTTGGTATTCTGTATACCGTTAATCGCCAAATTTAGTCTGTCAAGTCCCTGTCAGCCAGAAAGCCGGCAATGAAAGGAAAGTGCGCGCGGCGCCGGGCGCCGCGCGCATTAACACAGCATGGGACGCCTAGCGCGCGTTCCTGTCGAGATAGTGCTGGGCGGCGCGCATGACGTGCCGCTCAGCGAGCAATGCCGACAGGGTCGCGTCGCCAAACTGAACCGCGCGCAGGATCGCCGCATGTTCGTCCCACGTCAGCCGGACCTCTTCGTCGCTCGGTTTGATGAACAGGACGCGGGTGCGGTCGCGCAGCGAACGCATCAGATCGGCCAGAATCATATTCGCCCCCGCGGCGTAGAGCAGGTCGTGAAAGCGTGCGTTCAATTCCAGCAGGCCGGCGGTTTCACCCGCGTCTGCCTTGGCCTTGCCCTCGGTGAGCACTTCCTCGATCTTCTGGATCAGTTCCGGCGTACGGTGTTCGGCCGCAAGCCGGGCGTTGAGCCCTTCGAGAGTGGCGCGGATCTGGATCATTTCGCGCGCGTCGGATGGTTTGAGCGATGCCACGACCGCGCCGTGCCGCGGCCGAACCTCGACGAGTCCTTCGGAGGCCAGCGCGCGCAGCGCTTCGCGCACAGGCACGCGCGACACCTCGAGCTCTTCGGCCAGGCGTCCTTCAACCAGCCGCTCGCCAGGCGCATAGGCGCCGGACAGGATTGCTTCGCGCAGCCGTGCCACAACGAGCTGTGACAACTGCTTGTGCATGATGGGCGCGCCGGAAGGCTCGTGCGCTCCGGCCACTGCGGACATCTCCGCTTCGGTATTCATAGGGGTCTCCAACGGTCTTGCTGGTGGCGATGTCGTGCCACAAATTCTACCTCAGCGCCGACCGGGGAATACTGTAGACCTTATACCTTCTTGATCCTCATGCGCTTTGCCGGCACGGCGATTGAGCTACCCCGAGCGGATTGGAAATGCGTAAGAATTTACTCGCTATTTTTGTATACATTGTACTTTCAACAATCAATGAATAGAGTTCGTCCGGGTAAACGCCGTGCTCATCGCCGTTGCTCTTACTCAGTACAGTACATAGTATACCAACGAGTCTCTCAAACCTTTCAACAATCTGCTCACGCCAGCCGCTCGCGCTATCAGGAGAAGTAATGGAATCTCACGTCGTCCTTACCTCGGCGCATTGGGTCTATCTGTGCGGGGTTGTCGCCATCATTGCGACCCTCGTGTTCAGGGCCAATGTCGTCGCGCCCGCCATCCTCGCCACCTTTGCGACGGTGCTGGCCTTTTCCGGACACGTGTCCGCCGCGTTGGAGGCGGTCTTCTTCGCGCCGCTCACCGCCGCCCGGGAGCTCTTCAATATCTTCCTCGTGATCTCGTTGATGACGGCGTTACTCAATGCGCTCAAGCGGATCAACGCCGACATCAAGATGGTTCAGCCATTCCGGGCCGTCATGGTCAATGGGCACGTTGGCTTCTTCGTGCTGGGTTTCGTCAGCTATATCCTGTCGCTGTTCTTCTGGCCTACGCCCGCAGTGCCGCTGATCGCGGGCATCCTGTTGCCGGCGGCCATTTACGCGGGCGTGCCGCCGCTTGGCGCGGCGCTGTGCATCGGCATCGCTGGGCTCGGCACGGCACTGTCTTCGGACTATGTGATCAAGGTCGCTCCGGGCATCAGCGCGAAGGCCGCAGCGGTTGCGATGCCGGCGGTTGCCGATAAGGCGCTGTTGCTTTCGCTGATTACCGGTGGCGTCGCGTTTCTGATCGCATACCTCAAGATCCGCAAACAGATCCAGACACCTGACGCGCGGCATCTGGAACGCTGGGAAGCAACCCAGGTCACGGCCAATTCGGTGGTCGTGGTGGCTGCGCCGAGCCGCGCGCGCATTCGGCGCGGCAAGTTGCAACATGCCTCCGTGGGCGACGGTGGTCAGTCAGGAATCCAGACGACTTCGCGTATGGGCATGACGGCGCGCGATCTGCTCACGCCCACTCAGGAATGGTGGTCGAAGTGCTTTGCGATCGTCATTCCGGTCTCCTTCCTCGCGATCGTGGCCTATATGGTGTTGCCGCATGTCATACCCGGCTTCAAGGGTGCGAGCGGAGCGGCAGCGGCGGCGCTGGTCGGTGGCGTGTCGGCGTTGCTGATGGTGGCTGTCGCCGCCGCGCGCGATTATCGATCGATCTGCCGCAGTACCGCCGAGCACGTCACGGAAGGTTTTGTTTTCTCGTTTCGAGCGATGAGTTCGGTGCTGCCGATCGCTGGGTTCTTCTTCATCGGCGTCGCAGGCACGGCAGCACCGATTCTCGGCTTACCGGCTGGCACGGCGGCGCCCGGCCTGCTTGCCGATCTGGTGAAGGCGGGCGAGGTCTACATCCCGCACAACGCATTTTTTGTCTCGTACGGGATTCTCCTTGCCGGGATGGTCACGGGTATCGACGGTTCGGGGTTCGCAGGCTTGCCGTTGACGGGCGCGTTGGCCGGTGCGTTGGGCCGTACGGTGGGTTTCGATGTGTCGACGCTGGCGGCGATCGGTCAGATGGGATCGGTGTGGACGGGCAAGACGCTCACTGCGTGGTCCGCGCTTGCCGCGGTGGCGAGCTTCGCGCGGGTGCCGGTGTTGCAGGCCGTGCGTCATCTGCTGGTGCCGGTGGTGGCGGGATTGCTGATTTCAACGCTGGTCGCAATCGTGATCTGGTAGCGGACCGGGCGTCGATCGCGCCGCGCTGGCGGCGCCGAAAGTCCTGCGCGCCGGCGACCGGTGCACAGGACTATTCGTTAAGGAGGTTTTACCAGGACACGCTGATATCGCCATTGACGAACGTCTGGCAGGCCATGCGGTAACCATTCTCGATTTCCGCTTCGCTGAGATGACGTTTTTCCTTGTCCTTGACGCTGTCGGTGTGCTCGATACCGCTTTCGATCCTGCATTTGCAGGTGCCGCACAGACCGCCGCCGCATTTGAACGGAATACCGCCTTTTTCGCGTAAAGACACGCGCAGCAGATTGCTATCGGGCGGCGCGTTGACCGACTTGTTGTCGTTGCTGAGGAAAGTGATCTGGATCATTCGGAGACCTGTGTTTCGTTTGCTGTGCGGAACCGGGGCGGCGCCGCTGTTACCGCCGAATCAGCTGCGCTTCGGCGTTGCCGTGGCCCGCGAGATGCTGCAGTGCTTTGAGTGCGGCATCGCGCGTCGCGAATTTTTCAAGGAATCTGGTTGGAACAAGATTGACGACGGGCGGCTCGGTTTCGTCGATCACCTTGATCTTTGTCTCCGCGCTCAGCGCGGCGATCACGTGGGTCGCAATATGCCGTCCACAGTAGACATAGTCATAGGTGTCGAGTGTCACGATGTTTTCTACCGCTTCGCTCCGGTATTGGCCTGGCTTACTGGTCAGGATGACGTACATGCTGGTTGCCCCGGCGTGTTGGTTCATGCTGCTTCGAGATCGCCCTGCACGAGTTCGATGTCGTGCTCGATCCAGAGTTGGCACGCAAGTCGATAGCCTTGTGCCAGCCGTTCGCCCAACTGCTTCTTCTCTTTCCAGTTGGGGGGCGGCAGATGCTCCGCGCCTCCAAGCACGAGACAGGCGCACTTCGAGCACTTGCCCATTCCACATTCGTAACGCAGATGCGGATAAGGGAATTGCTTGATGCCGGCGCGGACGACAAGGTTGGTGTTCTCCTTGACCTCGCCCCGATGAACCTCGCCGTTCCGGTGAAATACGACTATTGGCATGACGCTCTCTCCATGAATCACTGACCGGCGGTGCGCTCGATGCATCGAAAACATTCGCCAGTGCCGATTGTAGTTGAATGATTGGGATATAGTATACCGAAATTGCTTGGCGGCACACTGCGACCAAAGCAAAGGATGAGAGTCCTGTTGCCTTGCAGGTTCTCTGCATGCCGTATGGAGCAGGGCTGAGCCAGGTTTGTTTGACCCGATCGACGGATGGCGCGTACATCGGGTGCTACTCAGTCAAAATAAAACGGTATACAGTATCCATATGCGGCGCTAAACTTAATCCACAAATTTCCCGTGCCCGACGGCATCCGGGCCTTCGTCCGCAAACCTTTGTTTCCTATCTGTCAGGAGCTTGAAATGGCTGAATTGATGAACCGTGATGAATTCCGCACCGCACTCGAGGAGGCCATCAAAGGCAAGAGTGCAAACAAGGCGCCGTTCAGCATCGCGTGGGCGAGCGGCAAGCTGAGCCGTGCCCATCTCGCGCGATGGGCCGAAAATCACTATCACTACGTCGGCCCCTTTGCTGACTACCTGGCCTACATCTACGCGCGCACGCCGGACCACCTCACCGAGGCGAAGGATTTCCTGCTTGCCAACATGTACGAAGAGGAGATTGGCGGGGACCGTCATACCGATCTGCTGATCCGCTTTGCCGAGGCGTGCGGCACGACGCGCGAACGCGTGGTCGACCCGGACAACATGTCGCCGACCACGCGCGGTTTGCAGGCATGGTGCTATTCCGTGGCAATGCGTGAAGATCCGATCGTCGCGGTGGCGGCGCTGGTGGTCGGGCTCGAATCGCAGGTGCCGTCGATCTATCGCAAGCAGACACCCACGCTGCGTGAGAAGTATCACTTCACGGACGAAGAGGTGGAGTTCTTCGATCTGCACATTGTGTCGGACGAGATTCACGGTGAGCGCGGTTACCAGATCGTGCTCGAACAGGCGAATACGCCCGAGTTGCAGCAGCGCTGCCTGAAGATCTGCGAGATCGGTGCGCAGATGCGTCTGCTCTACACCACCGCGCTCTATTACGACTACGTCGAACAGGATCTGGCGCTGCCGGAACTCGCGCTGGCGAGCTGAGCGTACTGCGGCGCAGGCATCACGTTCTTGCACCGCTTTTCTGTAAGCACCCGTTGCGGCAGTGCGATCGCCTGATCGCCGTCGCAGCATCCGTACAGGTATCCGTCATGAGCAATCCGGCAACATCCGAGTTCAGGAATCACATCGCGGGCGAATGGACCGCGAGCCTCAGTGGCCGCACGTTTGCTAACGTGAATCCCGCCGACACGCGCGACATTGTCGGCCGCTTTCAGGCATCGACGCTCGACGATGCCAACGCGGCGCTCGCTGCGGCTTCGGGCGCTTTTGCAGCCTGGCGGCGCACGCCGGTCGTGCAGCGCGCGAAGGTCCTGACTGGCGCGGCAGCATGGCTGGAACACCATGCAGACGTGTTCGCAGAAGAACTCACCCGCGAGGAGGGCAAGCCGCTCGCGCAGAGCAAGGACGAGATTCTTCGCTCCGCGCAGGTGCTGCGCTTCTATGCAGTGGAGGGGCAGTCGTTTTCCGGCGAGACCTTCCCGAGCGACGACCCCGACATGACCGTTCATACGCAGCGCGAACCACTCGGCGTGGTGACAGTCATTACACCGTGGAATTTCCCGATCTCGATTCCGGCACGCAAGATCGCGCCGGCTCTGATTGCGGGCAACACGGTGATCTTCAAGCCTTCGTCCGATGCGCCGCTGATCGGCTACCGGCTCACCGAAGCGCTGGTGCAGGCGGGCATTCCCGCTGGCGTGCTCAACTACATCACGGGGCGCGCATCGGAAATCGGCGCGGCGCTGACCGAAGCGCCGGTTGTGCGGGCGGTGTCGTTTACCGGTTCCACCGCGGCGGGCGAACAGATTCACCGTGCGGTGCCGCTCACCACGCGCACCCAGATGGAGCTGGGCGGCAAGAACCCGCTCATCGTGATGGACGACGCCGATCTGGACCGCGCGGTCGATCTCACGATCAAGGGCGGCTTCTCGCTGACGGGTCAGGCATGCACCGGCACGAGTCGCGTGCTCGTGATGCAGAACGTGCGCGAGGCATTCACCGACAAGTTACTGGCCAAGGTGAAGCAACTCAAGATCGGCAGCGGCCGCACACCGGGCATGGACCTCGGTCCGCTGGCAACGCAGAAGCAACTCGACACCGTGCTGGCCTACATCGCGTCGGGCAAGGCGGAAGCCACGCATCTATACGGTGGCGAGCGCCTTGGCGGGCCGGAATATGACCACGGTTATTACGTGACACCCGCGATCTTCACGGACGTCACTCAGCAGATGCGCATTTGCCGCGAGGAAATCTTCGGGCCGGTCATCGCGATTGTGACGGTGACCAGTTATGAAGACGCGATTGCCAAGGCGAACGACACCGAATACGGCTTGTCGGCGGCGATTGCCACAGCCAATCCGCGCCATATGCACCGTTTCGCCGAAGACATCGAGGCGGGCACCGTAAAAATCAACCGCACCACCACGGGCAATGCAATCAACGCGCCATTCGGCGGCCTGAAGCGTTCGAGCACATCGACTTTTCGCGAATCGGGCCGTGGCGGGCTGGAGTTTTATACGCAGATCAAGACGGTGTATCGGGGCATCTGACCGATACCGTTTCGTTATACAGAGGACATCACAATGAAACAGGTATTTCGACTGGAACTGGCCGAGGCACGCGAGATGATTCGTGCCGCGATCGCTCGGGCGCAGCAGATCAATGTGCTCGAATCGATTTGCGTCGTTGACGACGGCGGTTATCCGCTGGTGCTCGAGCGGATGGACGGCGCCCGCATCACCGGGCCGCAGATCGCCTGGAACAAGGCGTTCACAGCCGCCGGTCATAAACGTTCCACTCATCTTTTCACCACGCCGCCCAACGGCCCGGCATTGCCGGGGAACGAAGCATTCGGCATCCAGTGGAGTTTCGAGGGCAAATTTGCCGCCTTTGTCGGCGGCTTTCCGGTCGTTGTCGACGGCCAGGTGATCGGTGGCATCGGACTTAGCGGCGGCAACGGCGAGCAGGACACCCAGTGTGGGGTCGCCGCCTTGCAGGCGCTGCACGAACTGCTTTCGGCACAGGGCCATAGCGTGCTGGTGGAAGCCGACATCAAGAAGTGAGCCGACGGCCCGTCGTCCGGATGATCTCGTCATGAGGTAGCGTTCATGTCTTATCAGATTCAGGTACTCGAAACGGGCGCGTGCTTCGCAGCGGAGCACGACGAGTCGCTGCTGAGCGCCGCACTGCGCGCGAACGTGGCGCTTGCCCACGATTGTCAGTTCGGCGGTTGCGGCACGTGCCGCATCAAGGTGCTGGGCGGCACGCTCGACTACGAAGAGTTTCCACTCGGCCTCACGCCGGAGGAGGCCGACGCGGGGTTTGCGCTCGCCTGCCAGGCGAGGCCGCGCAGCGACATGGTGATCGGTGCGGGTCACGGTGGAGCTCCGGCTTCGGAGCCCGCGCGGCACGCGGCCCGCATCAGCGGAATACGCGCGCTGAGCCGCGATGTCACCCATCTCACGTTGATGCTGCCCGCCGAGGCCGCGCTTCGGTATCGCCCGGGCCAGTACATGAACGTGCTGCTCGAAGATGGCAGCGGCCGGAGTTTCTCGATGGCATCGGCGGCCGAAGGCGGGCAGATCGATTTTCACGTGCGCAAGATTCCCGGCGGCCACTTTACCGATCGTGTGATCGCCGGGCTCAAGGTTGGCGACAGCCTCGAGGTGGAACTGCCGCTGGGCACGTTCCGCCTTCACGCGGAAGACTACCGGCCTCTGCTGATGGTGGCGACCGGCACCGGTCTTGCGCCGCTCAAAGCCATGCTCGAATCGTTGATGGACGATCCCGATTGCCCGCCTGTGAGCTTGTATTGGGGCGGGCGCACGTCGGCCGATCTCTATTTTCATGATGAGATCGCCCAATGGGCGCAGCGCCTCTACGAGTTCCGCTATGTGCCCGTGCTGTCGCGGGCGGATGAGCGCTGGGCGGGCCGGCGCGGCTATGTGCAGCACGCAGTGTGTGACGATTACGCCGATCTGTCGGAGCACGCGGCGTATCTGTGCGGCTCGCCGGCCATGATCGCCGATGCGAAACGGGCGTTCATCTCGCAGGGCGCGAGCATCGATCATCTGTATGCGGATAGTTTTACTTTCCAGCACGCCCCGGCAACCGTCGAATAACAACCTGACGCGTGCCGCACCGGCATCAAGGAGACCTTATTCATGATTCATTTGAGCGATGCGCAGATCGACGAGCTGGTCCATTTCGATGAGGCCATTCCTGCGCTCGAGGAGGCCTTCCGCGCATTGGCGCAACGTCGCGCGGCAGTTCAGCGCCGTGTGCGCACGGAGGCGGGCGCAGTGAAACTGTCGACGCTCGGCGCCGTATTGCCGGATGCCGGTGTGACGGGAGCGAAGGTGTACACGACGATCAACGGGCGCTTCAGCTTTTCGATCGTGCTGTTCTCGACCCTGGACGGCAGTCTGCTCGCCACCCTGGATGCCAATGCGCTCACTCGCATCAGAACGGCGGCCACGACGGTCATCGCGGTTCGCGCGTTGGCGCGCGCCGATGCGCGAACGGTGGCGCTGTATGGAACGGGGGTGCAGGGACAGGCTCATGCTCAGGCGCTTGCCGAACATACAGGCTTGTGCTCGTTCAGGATTGTCGGACTCGAAGGCGTGGAGGCGCTGTGCGACCGGTTAAACAGCCGTTACGGAGCGCGCGGTATCGAAGCGATACCTGCCGACGCGGCGAACGCCGTGCGCGGCGCCGATGTGATCGTGACCGCGACCCGTGCAACCGGTGCCTTGTTCGACGGCGCAGCGCTCGCGTCCGGCACGCTGATCGCGGCGATCGGCTCGAGCCTGCCGACCACACGCGAACTCGACGACGCGACGCTTTCGCGCGCGGCTCGCATCGTTGTCGAGTTGCGCGAACAGGCAAGGGAAGAGGCCGGGGATCTGGTGCAGGCCGTGGCGGGCACTTTCGACTGGAGCGAGGTCGTCGAACTGGGCGATGTGCTCGACGTGAGGGCGGCGGGGCGCGTCCACGCACACGACATCATCGTCTACAAGGCGGTCGGCATCGGCTTGCAGGACATCGCACTTGCCGGACTCGCCTATCGGAAGCATGTTGCGCGACACGCGGCAGAGCGTTGCGCGTGAGCGCCAGTCAGGTGATGGACGCGTTCGATATCCACGAGGAAGCCATTGCGCATACTTCGCTATGAAGTTCGTGCGCATGGTCCCCACCGCGTATTGCTCACCACACCGCACCGCACCACCTCAATGCGGCTGCGCGATCTCCAGCGCATCGCGAAGATAGGCGAGCATGGCCTGATCGATGCCCGTGCCCGCCAGGATCGCGGGTTCGTTCTCGTAGGCGGCGCGCAGTTTCCGGTGAGTTTCCGGGTCCGGGCCGACATAATCGTTGAACAGGTCCATCCAGTGCAGCGCGAGCTTTTGAACCGATGGCTCGTGAGCGGTTTTACCGCTTTCCATAGCGCGCCGGATTTCCGCGACGAGACCCGGCCACTCGGAGACGTAACGCTCGTCTCCGTCACGCATGCGTTGCAGTTCCTGCGGTGACAGGTATTTTGCATAGAGCGCGAACTTCGAGTGTCTGATAGCCCGTGTCATATACGCCATCAACTCAGTCGTAATACCGCTTTTCACCTGCAGCGACGGTTCATTGCGATGCATGGTGTCGAGCTTCGAAAGCAGACTCGGATCGCCGCCGGTGTAATCGGCCACCAGCGAGGTCCAGCGCTGCGCCAACGCCTGGGCCTCGTTGCTTTCGACAGGAATGCCGCGATCCATCAGCGCGTGCACCGCCTGAATCAATGCCGGCCAGTCGGCCGCCCCGGCGCTCTTGTTCGAACGAAGCTGGTTCTGCTCTTCCTGCGTAAGATATTTATCTTGCATGGTCATCAACTCCAACGTGGTTAGCCAGTCGGCAAGATCGGGTTCTTCTCCCGTCATCAACTGCCCGCGCAAACGATAAAGCCTGTCGCGCAGGTCGGTTGCCCGATCGATCTGTCGAGTCAGCGCTGCGATCTGCTGCTCGACAACCGAAGCGAGGGAGGAGTCCGGTCTGGCCAGCAAGGCTCCGATGTCGGCCAGCGACAGGTCCAGCCGCCGCATCGCCTGAATCTGGTGCAGCCTGGCGATGTCGTCGCGGTTGTAGAGCCGGTAGCCCGAATCGGAGCGGGCAGAAGGCGTGAGCAAGCCGATTGCGTCGTAGTGATGAAGCGTGCGTACCGTAATGCCGGATCGCCTGGCTAGTTCACCTACTTTCAGCAGCATCGAAATTGCTCCTTTCTTCATGCCTGCATGGAGACTAAAACCTGACGTTGCGTGAGGGTCAAGCAGGGCATTGAAACTTCTAAACGTCAAAGTGTTGAGGCGGCAATCGTACCTGTTGTCACTTGTCGCCGTGCTTCGCCTGCCAGCGCTGCATGAACGCGATCTCCTCGTGTTGCGCCTTGATAATGTTGCGGGCCAGGCGTTTCAGCTCGGGATCCTTGCCGTATTTCAGCTCTACCTGGGCCATTTCGACCGCGCCCTGATGGTGCGGGATCATATGCGCGACGAAGTCCTTGTCGGCATCGCCCGTGTAGGTCGGTGCGTCCATGGCCTGCATCATTTTCTCGTCGGCGTCCTTGAAAGCCTGGGTCGACGCACTCGATCCGGTGTCCGCCGGGCCGGACATGTCCATGCCGGGCATCGACGCCGCCTGCTGCGCGTGGACGGGCGTTGCCGCGACAACGAATGCCATGCCGCTCACAACGCAAAGGGCACGGAATGCGCGAAGATTTTTCATGTTTTTCATATTGGGTGTTCCGTTTGGGACAAGGGGATATCGGACGGCCATGAATGATGCTGCGAACAGGGGGCGCGCGCAACGCATCAGACATGGCCTGATGCGCTCTGTTCAGGTCCTGAGCGAAGCATGAAAGCCCGCCGCCTCGATTGCCTCGATGACGCGTTGCGGTGGCAAGCTCGACGCGACCTTCACGATTTTAACGGCGACATCGACGTCGAGCTTCGCCGCGGGGTCGAGGCCAGTCACTGCACGGGCAATCGCATTGGCGCAGCCGCCGCACGTCATATCCGGGATTGCGAATTCCATTTCCTACCTCCAGTGTGAAGTCAGAACCTGAGCTTGGACCTTCCCACGGCGGGAAGGTCAAGCGTATCTATCCTTGTTCATGTTGTCAGCGGCCGTGAACCCTCGGGGTGCAAAAAAAATGGCCCGGGCCGACCCGCTTCCTGCCTTACAGTCTTCTTAATCAGCGTGCTAGACTCCGTACCCATGTCTTACTGGCGCAAACTTTTCCTCGTCGTGCTGCTCGCGCTGAGCCTTCCGGTTCAGTCGTTCGCGGCCGTCTCCATGAAATGCGAGTCCTCGCAGATCGGTGGGGAAGGGGGGGGCATGCATCGTCAGAATGCCAGTGAGATGACCCATCAGCATGGCGGAGCCGAAATGATGATGGCCGCTAGCGGCCATGATGACGCCAGTGTGCAGGCCCAGAATCACAGTCATCCGGGCGGTGCGCATCATGCTCACATCTGCCCGGCTTGCGCGTCCTGCTGTTTCGGCGGTGGTTTGCCGGCCGATTCGTTAGCGGCGATATCCGCCGCCGTTGTTCCTTTCGCCGTACCTCTTCCTCCTGCAGCCCGCGTCGCGTCGTTTCTGACCGACGGCATCGAGCGACCTCCCCGAATCTCTGTCGTCTAGTTCTTTCGCAGCGTGATGCTGCGATGTTCAATTTCGCCTTGATGGCCGCACGTTGCACGTCGGCCGTCCAGGTGGCATACGACGAGAAAATCAATGCGAACGTTTATTGCGGCGCTGCTCGGCGCGACGGCAGTATTGCCGGCGCTCGTGCACGCCATGCCCACACGTCCCGATCCGGCGGATCCGGCGGCATCGGTTCCTGCTGTGAATGTACCGTCAGTCTTTGCGGACTATCGACCTTACCGGGAGCAGAAAACACCCGGCTGGCAAGCGCTCAATCGCGCGGTGGCGAGTCCATCCGGCGGGGCCGGAATGAACCACGGTCAAATGCATTCGGGCAGTGACGCTGATGATGATGCCAACGATGGCACCAACGATGACCAGTACGGCGCCCATCACGAGGAGCCGGCGAAATGAAGCGCACTCCCTTTCCAGATAGCCGCTTTATCGCCGCCGTCACCGTGCTGGTGTTTCTCACCGGCTGCACGACGTTTTCGAAGGACGGCGGCTTCGACACTGTTTCCAACACGGCATCGCAGCGGCTTGGAAAAGACGCCGTGCTGGTGAGAACGGACGAAAACCGCAGCGCTGTAACCCGGCGTACGCAAGAACTGTTGTCCGGGCCACTCAGCATGGACGACGCGGTCCAGATCGCACTGCTGAACAACCGTGGATTGCAAGCCTCGTACAGCGAACTCGGCATTGCCGAGGCGGACCTGGTGCAGGCGGGACGGTTGCCGAATCCCGGCTTCACATTCAGCCGTACACACGGGGGCAGCGATCTGAGCATCAGCCGCACGTTCACGCTCGGCCTGTTGAGCGTGCTGACGCTGCCCTTGGCGACACGCATTGAAAGCGGCCGTTTCGAGCAGACCCGGCTGCTCGCGGCGGATGCCATGCTCAAGGTCGCCGCCGACGCGCGCCGTGCCTATATCGGTGCCGTCGCGACGAAGCAATCGGCTGCCTACGCGGAGCAGGTGAAGGACTCGGCGCAAGCCGGTGCCGAGCTCGCGCTGCGCATGCAGCAGGCCGGCAATTTCAGCAAGCTCGACTACGCGCGTGAGCAGGCCTTCTACGCGCAAGCCGTCGCGCAACTGGCGAAGGCGCGGCAACAGTCCGTATCCGCGCAGGAAAAACTCACTCGTACGATGGGCCTATGGGGTTCGCAGGCCCGGTATGACCTCCCCGAGCGTCTGCCCGACCTGCCTGCAACCCGGCCCGAGTTGCCGGATCTCGAGCGCTTCGCGATGGAGAACCGCCTGGACATTCAGGCCGCGAAGCTGCAGACGCAAAGCGTGGCCCGTTCTCTAGGCCTGAGCCGGGCAACACGATTCATCAATGCGCTCGATGTCGGGTATCAGAACAACTTTACGAGCTCCGATGGCCGCGAGCAGGGCTACGAGATCAGCGTCGAGATTCCGGTCTTCGACTGGGGCGCCTCGAAAGTGGCGCGCGCCGAAGCGATCTATCTACAGTCCGCGAACCGCGTCGCCGAGACCGCGATCAATGCCCGCTCCGAGGTGCGGGAATCGTATTCGGCCTATGTGACGAACTACGACGTAGCGAAGCACTATCGCGACGAAGTGGTGCCGATCCGCAAAACCATTTCGGACGAACTGCTGCTTCGCTATAACGGCATGCTCGCGAGCGTATTCGAACTGCTCGCCGATTCGCGCGACCAGATCGGCGCCGTGAACAGCGCGATCGACGCGCTCAGGGACTACTGGCTCGCGCAAACCGATCTGCAACAGGGGCTCGGCGGCCGTCTGCCGCCTCTCGCAATGGCCTCGGCGCCATTCGCATCCACGGCGCCGCAAGCGTCATCCACCGATTCTGAAGGGCAATGACATGGTGTCTCGTCGAAATTTTCTCAGCGGCTCCGGCGCCGCGTTGTTGGGGGCGGCACTGGTCAGCAAGGCCGGCGCGGCATCATTGCCCGAGGCGCCCACGATGATCACCGCCGCGATGCAGCCACCGCTCGCGCCGCCGGGTGGGCGGCCATATATGCCCGTTGCCACGTTGAACGGCTGGTCGCTGCCGTGGCGCATGAAGAACGGCTGGAAGGAGTTTCATCTGATTGCCGAGCCGGTGGTGCGCGAACTCGCGCCGGGCATGAGTGCTCATCTGTGGGGCTATAACGGTCAGGCGCCGGGGCCGACCATCGAGGCCGTTGAAGGCGACAAGGTTCGCATCTTCGTGACCAACAGGCTGCCGGAGCACACCACGGTTCACTGGCACGGCATGCTCCTGCCGTGCGGCATGGACGGCGTCGGCGGTCTCACGCAGCCGCATATTCCGCCGGGGAAGACTTTTGTCTATGAGTTCCAGCTGGAGAAGCACGGCACGTTCATGTATCACCCGCACGCCGACGAGATGGTGCAGATGGCGATGGGCATGATGGGCAGCTTCATCGTTCATCCGAAGGACCCGGGCGTCATGCGGGTGGATCGCGACTTCGTGTTCATCATGTCCGCGTACGACATCGACCCAGGCAGCTTCACGCCGCGCGTGAACGAGATGACCGACTTCAACATGTGGACGTGGAATGCCCGTGTGTTTCCGGGTATCGATGCGTTGCCGGTGCGCGCCGGCGATCGCGTGCGCATTCGCGTCGGCAATCTGACGATGACCAATCACCCGATCCACCTGCACGGCTACCATTTCGAAGTGGTGGGAACGGACGGCGGATGGATTCCGCCCTCGGCGCGCTGGCCGGAGGTGACCGCGGATGTCGCCGTCGGCCAGATGCGTGCGATTGAGTTCACCGCGAACCGGCCCGGCGACTGGGCGTTTCATTGCCACAAGTCCCATCACACGATGAATGCGATGGGGCACCAGGTGCCGAACCTGATCGGCGTGCCGCAGCAGGACCTCGCGAAGCGTATCAACAAGCTGGTGCCCGATTACATGGCGATGGGCAGCACGGGCGGTTCAATGGGTGGCATGGAAATGCCGCTACCCGACAACACCCTGCCGATGATGACCGGCACAGGACCGTTCGGCGCGCTCGAAATGGGCGGCATGTTCAGCGTCGTGAAAGTGCGGGAGGGGCTGGGGCGCAACGACTATCGCGACCCGGGGTGGTTCAGGCATCCGGAAGGAACCGTTGCGTACGAATACACCGGCGAGCTGCCTGGTTGAGTTGGCGGCGCGGCATGCCGATCCAGGGAAAACCTTACCGATTCTTTGTGCGCTAGCTCACCAAGACGGGCCGAACCTTACGTGAGCTGACTTCTTGAAATGCTATGCTGGGTCGTCCGTTCCTTCGCAGTCAAACAGGTCCGTGCCATTTCAAAGAATACCTAATTAATTAGGAGTCGGCATGTTGAGAAAGGTGGTCGATCGGGCGAAACAGATCCGACGCAGCGAGGGATTCAAGCATTCCGTGGCCATGCCGCGCCGGCTCTCACTTCACGCCAGGCAACGTTTGAACAGGGGCGTTTTCTCCATCGAGATTCAGGAGAACTCCGGGTTTTTCTCCGTGATGCAGATGGTCCTGTTTATTCTGATGTATTGCGACGAGAAATGCCTCACCCCGTGCATTAGCGCGCGCGGTGGGCTGTATGGCGACGCCGAGGGGAAACTGGACTGGTTCTCGGTTTTCTTCGAACCAGTGCGTCCCGCCTCGGGTGTTGCGGTCACCCATAAAGTGAGGACGTCGACGGTTCGCGACCTGGTCCATCTGGGCTTTCGTCAGCGTTATGAATGCCTGCTTCAACTCAGGAGCGCAAGCGAACTGTTCTTCGCCCACTATCGGCCGGCCGCGCGTATCCTCGAAGAAGTCGACGCGATCTGCCGCAAGCTCGGGATCGGCGCGTCGACCCTTGGCGCGCATTTCAGAGGAACCGACAAGACTCTGGAGGCCGTGCCGGTTTCCTGGGGAAGCTTCTGCCGGCAGGTGGAATCGGCGCTCGCGGAAAATCCGCACCTCGACCATATTTTCATATCGAGCGACGAACAGGCGTTTATCGATTTCTTTATCGCGTGGCCGTTCGGCAAGCCGGTCACGGTCGCACCGGCAAAACACCTGGCATGCGGCAGCACACCCGTTCACTTCAGCGGCTATCCCGGACTCGAGATTGGCCGCGAGGCGCTGCTTTCCAGCCTGCTGCTCGCCAATTGCGGGTTTCTCGTGAAGACGCCGTCTTACCTGTCCGCCTGGTCGAAGATCTTCAATCCCTCCCTTCCGGTGAAACTCGTCTCGCCACCGCGCCCGGACGCATTCTGGTTTCCCGACAGCCGGCTCTGGCTCGAACAGGCCGCGCACGATAAGGCGGCTCAGGCGGCATAGGCTGCGCGGTCTGCCGCTTGATCTGCCGCGTGGTCCGTTTACACCGCCTGATTTCAAACGGCGGTACGAAAATCCGAAAGTCTCCCGACAGGACCGTGCCGCTAAACCGGCGCGGCGCTCCCTGCCTTCCGCTCCCGCCATATTTACGAAACGCGGCTAAGTCTTAACGCTGTGTTTACGCGGATTTTCCTAGATTTCACGGTACAGGAGTCCCTTGTGGAGACTGGGCCATGGATCTGCTTTATCTCATCGCAATCGTTGCGTTCGGCGGTCTCGTTGCGGCCTTCGTAATGGGCTGCGACAAGTTGCACCGCGCACCTGGAGGCCGTCCATGACTACCTGGATGACCTGGCTCGCCGCGGCCTCGACGCTGATTCTGTTCGCTTACCTCGTGTATGCACTGCTGCGCGCGGAGGCTCTCGAATGAACTTCAACAACCTGGTTCAGCCCGGCGTTTTCATCGTCGTGCTGATCGCGCTCGCCATACCGCTCGGCCGTTACATGACCGGCGTGGTGGACGGTTCCTCGGTGGCCGTGCGCCGGCTCGGGCGGCCGATCGAAACCGCGTTCTACAAGCTCGCCGGGGTCGACCCCAGCGCCGAAATGTCGTGGAAGCACTATGCGCTGGCCGTGCTGGCGTTCAATACCCTCGGTGTGGCCGCAGTGTACGGATTTCTGCGTCTGCAGCAATGGCTGCCTGCGAACCCGCAAGGCTTCGGACCGATGACACCCGACGCCGCCTTCAACACGGCGGTCAGCTTCGTGACCAACACGAACTGGCAGGACTACACGCCGGAATCGACCGTCAGCTATCTGACGCAAATGGCCGCGCTGACGGTGCAAAACTTCCTTTCGGCCGCCACCGGCATTGCTGTCGTGGTCGCGTTGATTCGCGGTTTCGCGCGCCATACGACGGCGACGATCGGCAATTTCTGGGTCGATCTGACGCGTATCACGCTGTATATCCTCGCGCCGCTCGCAACGGTGATTGCGCTTGTCCTGATCAGCCAGGGCGTGATTCAGAACTTCAAGTCGTACGAAGACGTGCCGACGCTGCAGGTGACGACGTATCAAACGCCGAAGACCGACGCTCAGGGCAATCCCGTCAAGGACGCCAAAGGCAACCCGGTGATGGTGGACAACAAGGCCGACAAGCAGACCCTCGCGATGGGGCCGGTCGCGTCGCAGGAAGCGATCAAGATGCTCGGGACCAACGGCGGGGGTTTTTTCAACGCCAATTCCGCGCATCCGTACGAGAACCCGACGCCGTTTTCCAACTTCGTGCAGATGATCTCGATGCTGGTTATCCCGGCTGCGCTGTGCGTGGTGTTCGGCCGGATGGTGGGCGACGCGCGTCAGGGCTATGCCGTGCTCGCGGCAATGACGATTGCTTTCGCGCTCGCCTGCTGGGGTGAGATTTCGTCGGAGCAGAACGGCAATCCGCTGTATGCGTCGCTGCATGTCGATCAAACAGCGTCGGCCACGCAGCCCGGCGGCAACATGGAAGGCAAGGAAACCCGCTTCGGCATCGCGCAATCCGGCATCTTTACCGTGGCGACCACCGCCGCGTCGTGCGGCGCCGTGAATAACACGCACGATTCACTGACGCCGATGGGTGGCTTCGTTCCGCTCCTGTTGATTGAACTCGGCGAGGTGATCTTTGGGGGCGTCGGCTCGGGTCTCTACGGCATGCTCGTGTTCGCGTTGCTGGCGGTGTTCGTGGCCGGTCTGATGATTGGGAGGACGCCGGAATATATCGGCAAGAAGATCGAGTCGTACGAGATGAAGATGGTGTCGATTGCCGTGCTGCTCACGCCGCTGCTCGTGCTGGTCGGCGCATCGATCGCCGTGCTGACGGCAGCCGGCGTGGCGGGCATCGCCAATCCTGGGCCCCATGGCTTCTCCGAGATTCTCTACGCCTACAGTTCTGCCGCCAATAACAACGGCAGCGCGTTCGCCGGCCTCTCGGTCAATACGCCGTTCTACAACAGCACGCTGGCCTTCGTCATGTGGTTCGGCCGCTTCGGCTCGATTGTGCCGGTGCTGGCGATCGCCGGGTCGCTGGCCGCCAAGAAACGCATCTCCGCCACCGCCGGCACGCTGCCGACGCACGGCCCGCTGTTCGTGGTGCTGCTGCTCGGCACCGTGGTGCTGGTCGGCGCACTTACGTACGTGCCGGCGCTGGCGCTCGGCCCTGTGGTTGAACATCTGATCATGGTCGCGGGACATTGACTGAGAGGACAGCATGACTAACGGACTCCAACCGCCGGTTCATCAGCCGGGCAACATCGGCCAGGCGCGCAATGCCGCGCGCTCGATGTTCGACCCGGCGATTGCCCGGCCGGCGCTCGTCGATTCGTTCAGGAAACTCGCGCCACGTCATCAATTGCGTAATCCGGTGATGTTCTGCGTGTACGTCGGCAGCATTCTGACCACCATTCTGTGGATCGCGGCGCTCGGGGGACAGGCCGAGGCGCCCGCCGGTTTCATTCTCGCGATCGCGCTCTGGCTGTGGTTTACCGTGCTGTTCGCGAACTTCGCCGAGGCGCTCGCCGAGGGCCGCTCCAAAGCGCAAGCGGCTTCGCTGCGCGGCGCGAAGCACAACGTGATGGCGAAGAAGCTGCAGGAGGCGCATCCCAAGTCGCCGATCCGCATCACAACCGCGACCGAACTGCGTAAAGGCGATGTCGTGCTGGTCGAAACCGGCGATGTGATTCCGGCTGACGGCGAGGTCCTCGAAGGTGTCGCGTCGGTCGACGAATCGGCGATCACGGGCGAATCCGCACCGGTGATCCGCGAGTCGGGCGGTGATTTTTCGTCGGTAACGGGCGGCACGCGCGTGCTGTCGGACTGGATTGTCGTGCGGGTCACCGTGAACCCGGGCGAGGCCTTCCTCGACCGCATGATCGCGATGGTCGAAGGCGCGAAGCGTCAGAAAACGCCGAACGAAATCGCGCTGACGATTCTGCTGGTCGCGCTGACGCTCGTGCTGCTGTTCGCCACCGCAACGCTGTTGCCGTTCTCGATGTTCTCGGTCGAGGCCGCGAAAGCAGGGCACGTGGTCACGATCACGGCGCTGGTCGCGTTGCTGGTGTGTCTGATTCCGACCACCATCGGCGGCCTGTTGTCGGCGATCGGCGTGGCCGGCATGAGCCGCATGATGCAGGCGAACGTGATCGCCACCTCGGGCCGTGCCGTGGAAGCGGCGGGCGACGTCGACGTGCTGCTGCTCGACAAGACCGGCACGATCACGCTCGGCAATCGGCAGGCCTCGGCTTTCACGCCGGCTCCGGGTGTCACGGAGGAACAGCTTGCCGACGCGGCGCAACTGTCCTCGCTCGCCGACGAAACACCGGAGGGGCGCAGCATCGTCGTGCTGGCCAAGCAGCGCTTCAATATTCGCGAGCGCGATATGCATGCGTTGCAGGCGACCTTCCTCGCCTTTAGCGCCCAGTCGCGGATGAGCGGTGTCGATCTGCCCGAGCGGGAGATCCGCAAGGGGGCGTCCGATGCGATCAAACACTACGTCGAGGCGCGCGGCGGCCGGTTTCCCGCGGAGCTGACCGCGGCGGTGTCGGAGATCGCGCGGCGTGGCAGCACCCCGCTGGTGGTCGCGCAACATGATCGCGGCGAGGGGGCCGCGCGCTGCCTGGGCGTGATCGAGTTGAAGGATATCGTCAAGGGCGGTATCAAGGAACGCTTCGCCGAACTGCGCAAGATGGGTATCAAGACCATCATGGTGACGGGCGACAACCGTCTCACGGCCGCCGCGATTGCAGCCGAAGCAGGCGTCGACGATTTCCTCGCCGAAGCCACGCCGGAAGCGAAGCTCGCCACGATCCGTTCGCACCAGGCCGAAGGCCGCCTCGTCGCGATGACCGGCGACGGCACTAACGACGCCCCGGCGCTTGCGCAGGCGGACGTGGCGGTGGCGATGAACACCGGTACGCAGGCCGCGAAAGAAGCCGGCAACATGGTCGACCTCGATTCGAATCCGACCAAGCTGATCGAGATCGTCGAGATCGGCAAGCAGATGCTGATGACGCGCGGCTCGCTCACCACGTTCTCGATTGCGAACGACGTCGCCAAGTACTTCGCGATCATTCCGGCGGCGTTCGCGACGACCTATCCGCAACTGCGCGTGCTCGACGTGATGCATCTGAGCTCGCCCTCGTCGGCCATTCTGTCGGCGGTGATTTTCAATGCGCTGATTATCGTTGCGCTGATCCCGCTGGCGCTCAAGGGCGTGAAATACCGGGCGCTGGGCGCGGCGTCGCTGTTGCGCCGCAATCTGCTGATCTACGGACTGGGCGGAATACTGCTGCCGTTCCCGTTCATCAAGCTGATCGATATGGTGCTGAACGTGTTCGGCTGGGTCTGACCCAATAGAGTGAAGATCATGAAAACGCTGCTTCGTCCGCTGCTCGTTCTGTTCATCCTGATGACCGTGATCACCGGGGTGATCTATCCGATCGTTGTGACCGTAATCGGTCATACGGCCTTCGCGGCGCAAGCGAACGGCAGTCTGCTCGAGAAGAACGGCAAGACCGTCGGCTCCGCGCTGATCGGTCAGCAGTTCGACGCGCCGGCCTATTTCTGGGGCCGCCTGTCGGCCACCACGCCCCAGCCCTATAACGCGCAGAACTCGGGTGGTTCGAATCTCGGCCCGACCAACCCCGCACTCGCCGACGAAATAAAAGGCCGCCTCGACGCGTTGAAGGCAGCCGGCAACGACATGTCGCAACCGGTGCCGGTGGATCTGGTGACGTCGTCGGGCAGCGGGCTCGATCCGGAGATCAGTCCGGCGGCGGCCGCCTATCAGGCGGCGCGCGTGGCGAAGGCTCGCGGCCTGACGGTCGATCAGGTGAACGATCTGGTTGCGCGTAACACGTCGGGGCGGCAGTTCGGCCTCTTTGGCGAGGCACGCGTGAACGTGCTGAAACTCAACCTCGCTTTGGACGATCTCAAGCCGATACATTGAACCGGTTGTTTATTGCTGCTCTTTATTGCTGTTCAATCATTTACGGAGACCCCGCCTGGACGTTGGCCGCTACCTCAACGGGGTGCTGCCGACGTGGCACATTCATGAGCGATCCCACCGTAACAGTCGTTGTGATCGACGCTGACAAAGCCATCCGCCGCTTCGTTCGCAGCAGCCTCGAAGCGAACGGCATGAGTGTATTCGAAGCGCAGACCGGCGCACAGGGCCTCGCACAGGCGGCGACGCGGCTGGCGGATCTCGTCATCGTCGATCTGAGTTTGCCGGACATGGACGGCATCGAGGTGATCCGTGAGTTGCGCGGCTGGTCGGCGATGCCGGTGATCGTGCTGTCGGCGCGAAGCCGCGAGGAAGACAAGGTAGCCGCGCTCGATGCCGGCGCCGACGACTACCTCACCAAGCCGTTCGGCCTGCCGGAACTCAGCGCGCGGATTCGCGCGCATTTGCGCAGGCAGGCCAACGGCGACAGGGTCGGCACGCCTCAGGTTCAGTTTGGTTTGGTCACGATCGATCTCGGTGAGCGAAGGGTGGTGCGCGGCAGCCACGTCGTCCATCTCAGCCCCACCGAATATCGCCTTCTGTCCGTGCTGGTGCGCCATCCCGGGCGCGTACTGACGCATGAGCAACTGCTCGGCGAGGTGTGGGGGCCGTTGCGAATCGACAATCACCATTACCTGCGCATCTACATGGCGCATCTGCGCCACAAACTCGAACGCGACCCGGCGCATCCTGAACACATTGTCACGGAGGCCGGCGTGGGGTACCGGCTGGTCGGCGTGCGGTGAATTTCACAGGATTTTTATGGCGCCGGCGGCAATCGTTTCCCGGTCTTTACGGTGTCGTCCGTATAGTTCAAATCTGGCATACCGCCGTAAGAATGAGTCCGCGAATTGAAAGAGGATGTATGGCATTCAAGCAAACAAAGGGTAATGTGACCGTCGAGGCGTGCGTGTTCCCCGCACCGGGCCACATGTTCAAAGGCGCACTGCGCGTAACGACCACGCGGCAAGACAGGCAGATCCAGCAGGTTACCGGGCGTGGCTGCGGCCGGCCGATGCGCGATTGCGCCGCGGCACTGGCCTTGGCCGAAGCCGAAGCACGCCGCATGCTCGGGGTTTGAGAATCGATGACGCCCTCAAGACCCGCCATGATATTCAGGGGGATGTGCAAGGTCGTCGCCATCGCCTTCGTCACCAATCAGGTTCTCACGACTATCTTTACGTACGTCGCGCAGCAACTCGACGCCGCGCTGCCCCATGAAACGATCTGGCTTTTCAGTTGCGTGACATGCGGGTTGCTCACCCTATGGTTGCAATCCGACGCGCGGCGCGCGTTCGGTTTCGCACGCGAGAAGGGCTTCGTGAAGACGGTTGGCGAGCGCAAGCAGGAGTTGCAGATTGCCGAGGATTGTCCGAAGCGGTGGCTGGTCATTCTGCATATCGAACTGAATCCCGCGGCGATACAGACATCGTGAGAACGCGGTACGCCGCAGTGGAATGTGCCTGCATGCGGACACATTCCACTGCGGCGTGCTTTAGCGTGATGATTTTTACATGGCATTTTTTTACACGACACTTTTTACACGACATTAACACCGCATTGGCTAAGCTAAAAGTACAAGCTACCTGCCGGAGTTCTCGATGATACGAATGCTGATTCCTGTTCTCGACCATGGCGGCGCGATAGAGGCCGCGCGCTACGCGGCCTTCATGTTTCTGGAGCGTGGCGTAACCGAAGTCGAATTGCTGGAAGTACTCGAGCCGGTCGATCAGGGGCGCGCAGCAGCCTTCCACACCCGAAGCTCACTGGTGCGGATGGAAAAGCAGGCCATGCTGAAAGCGTTGATCGACGCTCGCACCATACTGGAAGAAGCCGGTGTGCCGTACCACTGGAAACGGGTATTCGGCCACCGCACGAAAGCCATCGCCGACTACGCGGCAAGCACCCAGCCCGACGTGATGGTGATCGACGCAAGCCAGATGGGCTTCTTTAGAAGGCTGGCCGTGTTCGCGTCTCTATCGAGGCGGACCCCCACGCCCGTCACGATGGTTCATTGAATTACCCCACGTTCATCGGCAGCAGCACCATCTGCTTGCCATGCCGGTGCAGCCACCTCGCGCTTATTCAATCCTTACCCAGGCCGGCAAAGCAGAGGGTTCTCGCCTCGCAGGCCTGCGTAAATGCGAGGTCGTAGCTCGAGAAAAAGACGGTGCGGGTTTCAGCGAGCGTTTTAAACAGATCGACCAGAACCGCGCGCGCCGACGCGTCGAGTCCACCAACCGGTTCATCCGCGATCACGACTTTCGTGTCGCCGAGTACCGCCCCCGTGAGAAAGATCTTCTTGCGCGTGCCGAACGACATCTGTTCGAAGCGCTTGTCGAGATGCGGTTCGAGCCCGAAGCGATGGGCGAGATCGAGCGTGTGAGCGTCGAGCACCGTGTTTCGCTCCGACGCCACACGATTCAGATACGCGCGGCCCGTCTGGTCGGGATAGGTCATGCAGTCTTCCGGCACATACGTGAGCACGGATTTCGCCCGATGCGGCGCGCTGCGCAGTGAGTGGCCGCCGAGCCACACCTCGCCCGTGTCGGGTTCGATCGTGCCGGCGAGCATGCCCAGCAACGTGGATTTGCCACTGCCCGATTCATCGTTGAGCGCCACGCATCCTGCTGCAGTGTCGTAATGCAGGTGCTGGAAGAGGAGGCGTTCGCTATAGCGTTTGCTGAGGTTCTCGAATCGAAGCATGGGAGCGGAGTGTATCTGCCGAAGAACGTGCCGCACGCGCTCACGCAGAGTGCGATTTCGCGCGGTGCGGCGGCTCGGGATTCATCGGGAAGTTGGTGGTGTGCAAGTGTAGCAGCGCGCCTCAGGGCACTGCCCGGCGTTTGGACGGCACTGGACAGTTGCGCCATCCGCCGGCGCAGTTGCGCGCAAACATCGGCGTAAGCGGTGTAAAGTTGAGTCTCTTTGCGCCGTTAAGTAAAAGAGCTTCATTTACATTCCAACAATTTCCCGAATTTCTCGACGCTCTCCTCGTCGAGCGCAATCCATGCAAACCGCTGCCCGCGAAGGGACTCCGCCGTCCCGCGCCGAACTCAGACGTATCGTCACGGCGATTGTCGTTGGTAACGGCTTCGTCGCGTACGACTTCACTGTCTATAGCTTTTCCGCCGTCATAATTGGTAATCTTTTTTTTCCTTCGGTTAATCCCGCGTCGTCGTTGCTGCTCTCGCTCGCCACCTTCGGTGCGGGTTTCGTGATGCGCCCGCTCGGCGCGATCATGATCGGCCACGTCGCCGACACCCGTGGCCGCAAAGCCGGCCTCACACTATCGCTAACCCTCATGACCGTCGGCACCTGGTTGATCGCGTGCCTGCCGGGCTACGCGTCGATCGGTCCGGCGGCGCCGGTATTGATGGTGCTCGCGCGCCTGATGCAGGGGCTGGCAGCAGGGGGGGAGATTGGGCCTGCGTCGGCTTCGCTGATGGAGTCGGCCGCTTACCGGCATCGCTGTTTCATGGTGAGCTGGCGCGGCGCGAGCCAGGGTGCGGCCGCGTTCGCCGCCGCGCTGGTCGGGGCGAGCATGACAGCGCTGCTGTCGCCTGCCGCGATGCAGGACTGGGGGTGGCGCATTCCGTTCGTGCTGGGAGGGCTGATCGGGCCGGTTGGCTGGTATTTGCGCCGCCGGATGCCGGCGGCCGCGCCGCTGCCGCGTGCGCGGCTCAGCCCGAGGCGCATGCTCACGGAACATCCTCGTCCCATCATTTGCGGCCTGCTGATGATGGCGGCGCCTTCGGTGGGCATCTACCTCACCGTCTTCTATATGCCGGCTTATCTGGTTCGCACGCTGCATCGGCCGGCGGCGATCAGCCTGTTGACGGCCTGCCTCTCCGGCCTCGTGATTCTCGTCGTGACGCCGCTCGTGGCGTACGTGGCCGATCGCCTCGCGAGCCGCAAGACGCTGCAATACGCGGCACTCGTGGCCGCGCTGGCGGGCACATGGCCGGCATTCTGGGCGCTGGTTCACGGCGTGGGCGATGTCGCTGCGCTCGTCATCATCACGGCATACGTCGCGCTTGCGGTCAACAATGCCGGCCCGGCTTCCGTGCTGATGATGGAAGCGTTTCCGGCGCATCGGCGCGCGGCCGGACTGGCGGTGATTTACAGCTTCGGGGTCGTGCTGTTCGGCGGATTTTCACCGTTCCTTGTGACGTGGCTGATCAACCGGACGGGCGATCCGATGGTTCCCGCGTGGTATCTGATGGCCGCGACCCTGCTCACGCTTGCTGCGCTGCGGGCATTTCCCGAGGCAGAAATGCCCCGCGCGAGTGTTGCCCGCGCTTCGCAGTCAAGGCCGTAAGCTCGCCCGCGCCGTGGTGCTGCAGGACCAGCGCGCGCGCCCGCATATCCTGCGGGCTCATGTCGAAGGCGCGGCGAAATGCGCGGGTGAAATCGGACGCGCTCTGGAAGCCGAGTCCGTACGCGATATCCGTCACCTGGAGATGTGGGAAACGGACTAGTTCGTCCGCCGCTTCCCGCAAACGGCGATTGCGGATGTAGGCGCCAAGGCCGCCGTCGTGCTCGAACCAGCGATAGATGGTGGCGCGTTTCAGTTGCAGCGCCTGAACCACGCTGGTTGGCGTGAGCTCGCTCTGATGCAGATTAGCGTCGACGTAGCGCCGTACCTGTCCCATCACGGCAGCTTGCAGCGCCGCCCGGCTCGCACCCGTCAGACTTGCCTCTTTGCGGAACGCGGCGATCATCAGTTGGGCGCCTGTATGGAGGGCGTCTGCTGCGGCGACCGGGTCGAGCGTGGGGATTTCCCTGGCGAGCGCCGCCATATGGTCCAGCACGAGACCGGTCAGCGGTGAGCCCTGCGGAACGATCCGGCCGTGAATGGCCGAACCGTCGCCCAGTTCCTCGTCCACGATCGCGGCTGGCACGAACAGATTCAGGAGCCGGCTTTCGGGCCGTTCGGCCCGAAACGGCTGGTTCATGTCGAACGCGACGATGCCCTGCACCGAACCCGGCGCACTGCGTTTCTTGCGAACCCCCGTTACTTCTCCGATCTCGCCTTCCACGCACAGATGGAAGACGTAGTCGCGCCGCGAGTCCGTGGAGACGCGCGCGACTGAGCGTTCCAGCCGCAATGCTTGCGTGCGGCAATCCGTAAATACCATGCCGCCGACCGCGTACAGATCGATCTCACCGCGAAATCCCGCCACGATCTGTTCCTTCGACGGTGGTACGTCGACCACATGTCCCACACGCTCGCGCCAGCCGAGAAATTGTTCCTCGATTGGGAGTGCATGCGTGCTGAAGCGGCTCGCGGAAATAGCGGAGCGCGATTCGGCTGCGGCGGCCGCGGCCAGATGTGGCGGCAAGGTGCGCTGATTCATGAATTGACGGTGCGAATGAGGGGCGCGGTCCCGGTGAAGTAAGCGGCGGTAACCAGGTATTTAACACGCCAAACGTCCAGAACTGAGACGTATGGTAAAGCGTATCAAAAAACCTGCGGTATTGTCGGATGATTGGCTGCGAATCGTTTTCATCTGCTGTTTAATGAATCCGTTTATAACAGAACAGGCCGCAGCGGCGAATAGCCGTTTGAATCTGTCGAAGGGAAGGGTTGCGAGGATCGGGGGTAGTTGCAGGAGAGCTGACCGGTGCCACAAGGTACCGGCAATAAAAAAGACGGACCTGAGAGTGCGGTGAAATGCGGATGGGCCCATAGAGGCCTGCCAGACAGCCGCGAAAACGTTGGGCGCCTTGCCCATCGTACGTTCGGCGGCGTGATGTACGCGCCGCCGGACTTGGCCGAGCGACCGGTCGGGGACTGCCACTAACGTGTCGTCCCCGCCGGGCGCTCGCTCGGTTAACTTCCTCCGCGCGCCGCGCGAAAGCCGTTTATAGCCATCCGCCGTGTCTGGATGAGTGTCTCTAATAATCCACGCTTTACTGTCATTCTGACCGCTTTTAAATAGGGCGCGGTTACTTTCAGATCTGAAGAATACGCAGGGAATATAGCGCTGATAAACTGTGCGCCGGAGCAGCCGGGCATCGCTTTAGCGCGCCGATTGCTCCCTGAATCCGACGCTATCGAACGTCGGATAGACGGTAGAAACAGGCCTTTTCTGCAACACGGAATGAGTGGCCAGCCGGTATGCTAGCCGGCGGGTTGGCTGCTAAAAGGGACAAATGCTTTGGTGTCCTTCTTTCCGCGCACGCATGGTGCCGCATCAGCCGATCTCCCCCCATCAGCCTCTACCACCTGATTTTGACCAGTATCGAAGGCCTGCCTTGGCCTGTTTTTGGAAGTGACTCATGAAGCCGGGAAAGAATTCGCTTGAGAAAAGACGCGTACGCAAGATCGCCATTGCGGTCGGTGCGGTACTCGTCGCCATGTTGCTCGCCTTGAGCATGTGGGCTTACCAGCAGCGCGACGGGCAGGCCAATCCGGCGCTCACCGGCATTGCGAGTCAGATGCGTCACGATCCCTCGGCGTGGACACACGAAGAGAAAGACGCGTCGCAAATGCTGCGTGACGTTCGCGCCGCCAACGTAACCGCGATCGGCGTGAGCCCCAATGCGATTCTGGTGTCGACGCGCGAGGGCGCGAAATACTTCGTCACCGACCATAACGCCACGTTCTCGCACGCACTGCTGCTCGGCGAACCCAAAGCCGATCAGGCGGCGTCGTATCAGCTCGTATGGTTGCCCGACGCCGATATCCGGACCGGTGCGGCACGCTGGGTGTCGATATTCGGCCTGTTGCGCGACACGATCGGTCTGCTGCTGCCGTTGTTGCTGATCGGCGGCATGGTGTGGTTCATGCGCCGCGAGATGAAGGGGGGCGCTTCGCTGCTCACCAAGGCGCCCACGCTGTGTTTCGACGACGTGATCGGCGCGGGGGAAGCCAAGGCGGCGCTCGCGGACATCCGCGGCTATCTGTCCGATCCGAAGCAATTCACGTCGATGGGCGTGCGCGCACCGTGCGGCATTCTGATGGTCGGCGGCCCGGGCGTCGGCAAGACGCGGCTTGCGCAAGCGCTCGCCGGTGAATGCGGCGCAAACTTCATTTCGATCACGGGCAGCTATTTCAGTGCGAAGTACTACGGCGTCGGCATCCAGAAGGTCAAACACCTGTTCGAGCTCGCACGCAAGAATGCTCCCACGGTCATCTTCATCGACGAAGCCGACGGCCTCGCCAAGCGCACGGATACCGGCGGCGGTCCCGTCGAAGCGGAGAGCAATCGCATCATCAATCAGTTGCTCGCGGAGATGGACGGCTTTGCTTCCAACGAAGGCGTCATCGTCGTTGCGGCGACCAATCACCCCGACAATCTGGACGAGGCGTTGCGCCGTCCGGGCCGCTTCGACCGCACCGTGCAGGTCCGTTTGCCCGACCGCGAAGAGCGCGCGAAAATTTTCCGCTTCTACGCGCAGAAACTGAAATCGAAAGCCGCGGATATCGACTACGACCAGCTTGCTCGCCTGACCACGGGGCTTTCTCCGGCCACTGTCGCGATGGTGGTGAATCAGGCAGGGCTGGTCGCGCGCAAAGCGGGCGAGACGGAAATCGCGTCGAGGCATTTCATGGAGGCGATCAAGATCGCGCGCATCGGCGACGTGAGCGGCGCCGAACGGGCGCTGAGCGAGGACGAACGCACGCGGATCGCAGTGCACGAAGCGGGGCACGGACTGGTTGCCGCACTGCTCGGCACCGGTGTGCTGGAAGAGGTCACGATCTTGCCGCGTGGCGGCGCCCTGGGTGTCGCGCTGATCACGAAGGCGCAGGACAAGCACCTGTACCGCGAAACTGAAATTCGCAACGAGATTCAGGTTTTGCTGGGCGGACGCAACGCCGAAATTCTCACGTTCTCCGAAGCATCGAGTGGCGCTGCATCGGATCTGCAGGAAGCGTCGCGCATCAGCCTCGACATGGTGTCCAGGTTCGGCTTCAATCGCGACGGCGATCTGTTCAGCCTCGCGGCGCTGCCCTCGCAATACGCGGGCCTGCAAATGAAGAACGCCATAGAACACGCCAACGTGCTGCTCAAGGAATTGAACGAGTTGTGCTACGGGCTGCTGCACGCCTATGAGCCTGTCCTACGCGCGATTGCCGACGAGCTGCTCGAACGGGAGACCGTTCCTGGCGAAACGGTTTACCGGTTGATCAAGGAGCACAAGAGTGCGCTGAAGATCGTCCACGAGCCGGCCGCCGCCTGAGCAATTTACCCGTCACGCGTCGTCTGCGTGGGGCGCGGGGGTGCTGTTTCGCCTTTTTGCGGTAATGGCTTATCGAGACCCGGTTCGACCGGCGTGGGGATGGCGTCGCCAATCGGCTTGGACACCTCGGTAGGCGGGCTGCCCGGATCTTCATCAGGCTTGCGGGCCGGCTCATTCGGGGGATTTGCCTTGGTTGCCAAAAGGGCTCTCCGGTTGACTGCGGTAAGCAATGACCAGCAAGGCGCGTTCCACGGCCTGAATTGACCGCCACACGCAACCCGAACCCTTATAAAACGCCTGATTTCCAGATCATTTGCGCGGCGGCTGCCAGAACGAACAGCAGAACCAGGACCCGAAACGCCGCCGGCGGCAAGCGGTCTCGCAGCGGCCGCACCAGTAGCATGCCGACGATCACCGGCACGCTCGCACACGCCGAAATGATCAGATCGCTCCAACTGGCATGCGCGCCGCCACTGAACGCGGCAACCAGCGTGATGATCGACACCACCAGGATAATCGCGATCTGCTTGGTAAAAGCTTTCCCCGTGGCGCCGGTGGCGATCAGATACATCGCCAGCAAAGGCCCCGGCACCGAGGCGATACTTTCCATCACGGCCGCGCCGAATCCCAGCACGAAGCCCGCCGGTTTCGCCCACGCCGGCGACAACGTCAGCCGCGGCGACAGCAGCAGGAGGAGTGCCGCAACGATCAGCAAGGTGCCTGCGGCAGCTTGCGCGCGATGCGGCGCCAGCGAGATCAATACGCTCACGCCGACAATATTGCCGACCACCGTGCCGATCAACGGCGCAGCAATGCGCCGGACCGTCGGCAGCATGTCGCCGCCTTCCAGCGCCTGAGGAATATTGCCGAGGATGATCGGCATCGACAGCAACAGAACGGCCTCTTTGATCGGCATGAACTGGCTGAGGATCGGCATCGCCACCAGCGGTACGCCGATACTGACTACGCCCTTGACCATGCCGCCCAGCAGCAGCGCCGCAATGATGCCAAGCAGCGCGTAGAGACTGAGCGTCTGCAGGCTCGCGCCAAGCACGCCGTCGGCAAAACTGAAATGAAACATCGTTGGTGTCCGCGAGCCAACCGCGCGGACCAGGTGCAGCGGCGTTCGCGGGCAGTGGCTTGTTTTTATTGTTCGGCCTGTTCAGTGCCCGCGTGTCGCAAGGATCGAAGCAGCCGGCTAAGTGAGGCCGCATGATACCGTGCCTGCGTTCAAACCGCATGAAGGCATATCGTAAGCTTCTCTGCATTCAAATCGCATCTGACGTGACATCTTCATCCTTCCGTGCACGCTCGTTGCGAGCGGCAGCGGAGGTTGCAACTGAGGCGGCAGGCGAGGCGGCAAGCGCCGGCACTCTCTGCGCGCTGGCCCGATCCGTCGTGTCAGTCCGCGTGTGCCTTGTTTTCAGGCGCAGAATCGGTGCCTCGATCAACCGCCAGGACAGCACGGCCAGCGTCAGCGAAATCAGGAACGACGCGACAATTCCGGCGGCGTGCGCCCAGACCGGTACGACGCCACCGAAGAGCGCCGTGGCGTGGCGGTTGCGAGTCAGGTCCGGAATCAGGTTGTGATAGAGATAAAAGCCGTAGCTGATGCGCCCGAAGTTCACCAGCCAGCCGGTTTCAAGCAGACCGATCACCACTGCATTGCGGCAGCACGCAATCGAACCCACAAGCGCCGCGATACAGACGCCATACACGGCGTTGACCATCGTGAAGGCAAGCGGACTGTGCAACTGGCTCCACCTCGGCTCGGTCGCGCAAAACCCCACAAGGCACACACTCAGTACGAATAGCGTCATGCCATGTCCGAGCACGGCGCGTAGGCGGCTCGCTTCTCTTGCGATCATCAGGCCGCCCATGCCGCCCAAAGCCAGTAGCCAGAAGTTGGTTAGCGGATGCGTATAGATGGTGATTTCCTGCCACTGTGCCGCGCGCATCGCTAACAGCGAGACCAGCCCAACCGCGACGATCGCGAGACACACCGCACGATGCCGTCGCGCCGTAACCAGCAGTAACAATGGCGCGACCACGAGATAAAACTGTTCCTCGATCGCGAGACTCCAGAGATGCGAGTACCGCCCTGGCCAGTAATGCAGCACGGAGCCGATCCAGAAGTTCGACAAATAAGCGAAATGAAACGGCATGCCGTCCGCCAGCTCAGGACTTGCCATGCCCAGCGCCATCAGCACGCACATCACCGCCAGCATCAGGTAGTAAACCGGAAAGATGCGCAACGTGCGGCGGAACAGGAAGCGCTTCAGTTCGGTGCCGAATCCGCTGCCGTTTCTCTCGATACGTGTGCGTTGGGCGGACAGTATGCCGATGATCAGAAAGCCGCTCAGCGCGAAAAAAATCCACACGCCGAGGTGGCCGATCTCACCGATTTCACCGAATAGACGGTGCTGAAAAAAGACCATCAGGACTGCAATCGCGCGCAATCCGTCGAAGCCGGCGATCCTGTTGTTCATGGGGGTTGTCTTCCAGCGGAAATGCATAAATTCATCCTACGATGAAAAAAAGCGAAAAAAATCGCGCGCTGGAATATGTGATTTTTTTCAGCTGCCTTCAGTTGCCTTTACCGATCGCACTCGCGCCGGACACAGTAAAAGCCGCAAAACTTGCTGCAAGGTTTTCCGTCAACCTCGCGCGCGACGAGCCAGTATTACGGCGTACCGACATCCGAATTTCAGATTGCTGCCGCCTCGCATGTGTTTAAAGGGTGGTTGTCAGCGCGCGTGGATGGCGCGCACGGGTTCGGTGGGAACGATTTATTGTCATGGAGTTCCTAACAGGAACAACGACATATACCGGCCTTCTACGGCGCCTGGCAGGCACGCGCCATCTTGCGAGATACAGAATGGACATTCGTCGCGGACGCTCGATCGAAGTGGATTTCTTCCGTGGCGTCGTGTTGATCGTCATCGTGCTGGACCACATTCCCGGTAGCACGCTGTCGCATCTGATGTTGCACACTTATGCATTGTGCGATTCGGCGGAAGTGTTCGTATTCCTCGGCGGCTATGCGTCGGCAGCGGCGTATACGGCGGTGCTCGCGGGCCGCGGCGAAAGCGCGGCGGCAATGCGCTTCGTCCGGCGCTGCTGGGAGATCTACCGCGCCTATCTGTTGACCGCGGTGTTGACCCTGCTGTCCGGTGCCGTTCTCGCGCTCTTGCATCTGAACCAGCCGATGATCGACCTCACGGGCTGGCAGCCATTCGCGGTTCAGCCGCTGCACGCGGCGTTCGATATTGCCGTGCTGCGGCGCCAGCCGTATCTGTCCAGCGTGCTGCCCATGTACGTGATCTTTGCGCTATGCGTGCCGCTCGTGGTTCCGCTGGCGCGCCGGTCGTCGCTCGCGGCGCTGGGTCTGAGCCTGACGGTCTGGTCGCTGGCCCGGCCGCTGGCCGCGCTATTGAGCATTGACGACGTGGCCGACTGGGCTTTTAATCCGTTTGCGTGGCAACTGATGTTCGTGCTTGGTATTCTGTGCCGGGTGCAGCCCGTCAGCGAGCGCTTTCACGCCACCCGTACGGCGCACTGGCTCACACGCGTCGCGGTGGTCGCCGTGCTGGCCTTCGCGATCGTCAAACTCTTTATACTGACGCAGCCATTGCCCGGCGTGCTTAAACAGAACCTTTCCGTGGAACGCGTGATCAACTTTGTCGTTATCGCCTGGCTCGCCGCGCAGTTCGTGCGCGCGGGCAGCATTGCGTGGCTCGCACAGCGGTTGCCGGCCGTGGTGACGGTCGGCCGCACCGGGCTGGTATGTTTCGTCTCCGGCACGCTGGTATCGCTGATCGTCGATACGGCGACACCGCATACGTTCCACGGCTTTCGCGGCACGCTGATCGGCCTCGGCGGCGATCTGGTTGCCATCGGTGCAGTGCTGATGATCGCGCGCGGCTGGAGCGACTGGAAAGGGCAGCAGTCGCGCACGGCTGCCAGACGCGCGCGTTACGGATGAGGGCGCGTGCGGGCCTGGTGCGCCATGTGAATTTGACGCGAGGTTCGCGCACGCTGCTCATAGCCGTCGGCGCGATGCTGTGCTTGAACGCCCCAGCGGCATTCGCCGCGGCCAAGGACGCCCCGCTCGCCATGCGCTGCGCGGAACTCGCGGGCGCCGTGCTGCCCCCTGAGCTGATCGCCATACCCACAGCCGGCGTGCTGATCGAAAGCGCGGCCATGGTAGCGGCCACCGCGCCCGGCAATCAGCAGGGCGGCGAATATTGCCGTATCACCGGCCGTATCAAAGGGCTCAAGGCCACTACACCCGATATCCGCTTCGACCTGAATTTGCCGCGCCGCTGGAACGGCCGCGCGTTGCAGATTGGTGGCGGGGGCTATAACGGCGTGGTGGTGAGCGGCACGGGCGTGATGCCGTTCTCACCGGATCGCGCACCGCTCGCGCAAGGCTATGCGACCTTCGGCGACGACTCCGGGCATGTGGGCAATTCGTCACTCGCGGTCTTCGGCCTCGTGGATGAAGCGGTGACAAATTTCGGCTACGCGCATCTGAAGAAAACGCACGACGCCGCGCTCGCGCTCGTTGTGCGTGCCTATGGCCGGCCGCCGCAGCGGATGTATTTCGCCGGCGGCTCGACGGGCGGCCGCGAGGGCTACACGGTGATGCAGCGCTACCCGGACGACTACGACGGCGTGATCGCCAATTCCCCCGCACTTAATTTTTCCGGCGTGCGATTGATGGGCGTGAAGCTCGGCCAGGCGGAATACGCGACGCCCGGCGGTTTCATCCCGCCGTTGTTGCTCGAGCACGTGTATGAACGCACGGTTGCGGTGTGCGACCGGCTCGACGGCGCGGCGGACGGCATCGTCAGCGACGTGGCCGGCTGCCGGCAACACGAAGCGGAAATCATCGCCTCTTTGCGCTGCGCCGGACGAACGCCCTCGCACGACGAGTGCCTCAGCGACGCGCAACTCTCCACCTTGCTGCTAATGCGCGACGGCTTGTCGTTACCCTACAAGCTGGCGTGGGGCGTCACCGGCTATGCCGGCTACAACGTCTTTCAGGGCACGCGGCTGACCGGCCTGCTCGGGCTCGCGCATCAACCCGAGCGTTTGCCGGTGCCGACTTTCTTCGCCAACGGTTACCTGTTCGCGCAGGGCGACGGCTACGTCCGCTACTTCGTGACGCGCGACGAGGCGTTCGATTCGCTCGGATTCGACCCATCCCACCCCGGCAAGTATCGCGGACAGCTTGTCGCACTGTCGCAGACGATCGGCGCGATGAATCCCGATCTCGCACGCTACATCGCGCACGGCGGCAAGCTCATCACACTGCAGGGCCTCGCCGACGAAGTCATCAGCCCGAACCAGACGATCGCCTACTACGAAGCGTTGATCGATCGTTTCGGCGTCGATCAGGTCGATGCATTCATGCGGCTCTACATGGTGCCGGGCTTTCAGCATGGCAGCGGTGTGTTCATCCCCTCCGTGGATCTGCTGGGCGCCCTCGACAACTGGGTGACGCGCGGCGTATCGCCCGAAACGCTGACCGCCACCGATATCGCGGCCGCCACCAATGGACGCTCGCGCCCGTTGTGCCGTTATCCGCTGTTTCCCCGCTATAGCGGCAAGGGCAATGTGAATCTGGCCAGCAGTTTCGCGTGCGCCGAGCCCTGACGGACCCCGCCTGACGGTTTTTCCGGATTATCGGGGTTATGCTGCACGCTTTCCCACTTTCAATTACATTGCGGGTGCGGCCGCATATTCGCACCGCCCCCTTCCAATCAAAAACCGGTGTCTGCCATCGTCGAATCCATGCAGCCAATCGTCTCGGTCACGAATCTGTCGAAAACCTATGCCACGGGTTTTCATGCACTCAAAAACATCAATCTGGCGATCAACCGCGGAGAAATCTTCGCCTTGCTAGGCCCCAACGGCGCGGGCAAAACCACCCTTATCAGCATCATCTGCGGCATCGTCAAGGCGAGCGAGGGCAGTGTGACGGTGGACGGCCGCGACATTGCGGAGGACTACCGCGGCGCGCGTTCGCTGATCGGCCTCGTGCCGCAGGAGCTCACCACCGACTCGTTCGAAACCGTCTGGGCGACCGTCTCGTTCAGCCGCGGCCTGTTCGGCAAGCCGAAAAACCCCGCTTACGTCGAAAAGGTCTTGCGCGATCTGTCGCTGTGGGAAAAGCGCAATAGCAAGATCATTACGTTGTCGGGCGGCATGAAGCGCCGCGTGCTGATTGCGAAGGCGCTCTCGCACGAGCCGCGCGTGCTGTTTCTCGACGAACCCACGGCGGGGGTCGACGTCGAGTTGCGCCGCGATATGTGGAAGCTGGTGCGCTCGCTCACGGCCAGCGGCGTGACGATCATTCTCACCACGCACTACATCGACGAGGCCGAAGAAATGGCTGACCGCATCGGCGTGATCAATGCGGGCGAGATCATGCTGGTGGAAGAGAAGACCGCGTTGATGCGCAAGCTCGGCAAGAAGCAGTTGACGCTGCAACTGGAGAGTCCGCTCGCCGAAGTACCCCCGGCGCTGGGCGGATATGGGCTGGATCTTGCCAAGGGCGGCAACGAGTTGATCTACACGTATGAAGGCGACGGCGGCCGCACCGACATCATCGCACTGCTCAAAGCGCTCGACGACGCCGGCATCCGCTTCAAGGATCTGCATACGACACAAAGCTCGCTCGAAGACATCTTCGTCAGTCTGGTCCGAGGTAACCAATGAACATTTACGCAATCCGCGCGATCTACAAGTTCGAGATGGCGCGCACCTGGCGCACGCTGATGCAGAGCATCATCGCGCCGGTGATTTCAACCTCGCTTTACTTCGTCGTATTCGGTGCGGCCATCGGTTCGCGTATCAAGGAGGTGGACGGTATCAGTTACGGCGCGTTCATCGTGCCGGGTCTGATCATGTTGTCGCTGCTGTCGCAGAGCATTTCGAACGCGTCGTTCGGCATTTACTTTCCACGCTTTACCGGCACGATCTACGAATTGCTGTCGGCGCCGGTGTCGTATCTGGAGATCGTCGTGAGTTATGTGGGCGCGGCGGCCACCAAATCGATTCTGCTCGGGCTGATCATTCTGGCCACCGCCGGCCTGTTCGTGCCGCTGCAGGTGCAGCATCCGTTCTGGATGATTCTGTTTCTGGTGCTCACCGCGGTGACCTTCAGTCTGCTCGGTTTCATTATCGGCATCTGGGCGGATGGCTTCGAGAAACTGCAACTTGTGCCGCTGCTGATCATCACGCCGCTCACGTTCCTTGGCGGAAGCTTTTATGCGGTCAATATGCTGCCGCCGTTCTGGAAGGTCGTCACGCTGTTCAATCCGATCGTCTATCTGGTCAGCGGATTTCGCTGGAGCTTCTATGGCCTCGCCGATGTGGATGTCGGTGTCAGCCTCGGCATGACCGCGTTGTTCCTGGCGGTGTTTCTCGCGATCGTCGCGTGGATCTTCAAGACCGGGTATCGGCTCAAGAGCTGACCGTTCTGGCGGTGCAAACGCACGCGGCATGCGAAACTGACGGGCATCCCCACTTCGGAGCCGATAGCTGCCATGTCCGTCGATTTGAGTCTTATTGAGCGAAGCGCGTGCGAAATTGTCGATCTGCTGCGCGAGGAGGCCGTCAGTCCGCACGATCTGCTCGACACGCTGGCCGCCCAGGCGGCGCGCGTCGAACCGCGGGTCAACGCGTTGCCCACGCTGTGTTTCGAGCGTGCCCATGCCCATGCCGATGCGCTGCTGAACAAGCCGGTCGCCGAGCGCGGTCTGCTATGCGGGCTGCCGGTGCCGATCAAGGATTTGACCGATGTCGCCGGGGTACGCACCACACGCGGTTCGCTCGTCTATCGCGACCGCATTCCGGAGACATCCGACGCTGGCGTGACCTTGCTTGAAGCGCGCGGCGGCGTGGTCTATGCGAAATCGAACACGCCGGAATTCGGCTCGGGCGGTCATACGTACAACGGCGTGTTCGGCGTGACTCGCAATCCGTGGGACCTGTCGCGCTCGGCGGGCGGTTCGTCCGGCGGCGCGGCGGCCGCGTTGGCATCGGGCACCGCATGGGTCGCGCAAGGTTCCGATCTGGCGGGGTCGTTGCGCACGCCTTCGGCGTTTTGCGGCGTGGTGGGCATGCGTCCCACGCCGGGGCGCGTGTCGTACGGGCCGGCTGCCAACCCGTACGAGACCATGAGCGTTCATGGGCCGATGGCGCGTAATGTGACGGATGTCGCACTGTTACTCGATGCGATGTCCGGCGAGCTTGCTTGCGCGCCCTTGTCTCTGGGCGACCCGGCGACCTCGTTTCTGGATCATGCACGCAGTCCGCGGCGGCCGGTGCGAGTCGCGTTCAGCGAAGGGCTGGGTATCGCGGCGGCCGAGCCGGAAATTCTCGCGATCTGCCGCAAAGCGATGGACCGCCTGGCCGCTTGCGGCGTGGGAGTGGATGAAAGCGATATCGATCTGAGCACGGCAACCCAGGCTTTCCATACGCTGCGCGGTATTTCGTACGCGGCGAACTATGAAGAGGTGCTGGCGCAGCATCGTGATGTGCTGAACCCCGACGTGATCTGGAATATCGAGTTCGGCCTGCGGGTGGATAACCCCGCGATGCTCGCCGCACAGCGCACGCGCAGCGCGTTGTTCCACAAGATGAACGCGCTCTTGCAGCGGTACGACGTGTTGATCTGCCCGGCCTCCATCGTGCTGCCGTTCCCGGTGGAAGCGCGCGATGTCCGCGATGCCGCCGGCCGGCACTTCGAGACGTACATCGATTGGCTCGCGATCACCTACGCGTTGACGCTCACCGGCATGCCGGTCATCGCGATTCCGTGCGGGATGAGTGCGAGCGGCTTGCCGGTCGGCATTCAGATCGTCGGCAAGCCGCGCGGCGAGGCGGCGTTGTTGTCCGCTGCGCGTGCGATCGAAGATGCTATCGGGACGTGGTTTGCGGGTAGGCCGCAAACGGCCTGACAAGCACGCCAGCATGCTTAATGTGGGGACGTGACGGCGCTTGCCGTCACGGTTTCCGTTCTCCGCCGCAATAGTTTCCTCGCGATTCCTTCGCCGCTTTCTCCGCGACATCCTGCGCATTTCCTTTTCGCGATCCCACCGTCGGTCCGTCGGCAGACCTGCTGTCAGCCCTCTCCGGCAATCCCCTTAGTCCATCCGGACGATGCCCGCATGCCTCCGATCGCCGTCAATGACGGTATGAACCGGGAGCGGCGCGACGAGGTTTTTTGTCCGTCGTATCGAGGCGCACAGCTGCGCGGCAGGCGTTTGAGCCGCGTATAGGGATGGGGACAAGCAGGATGAGGACGGGTGTGATGCGGGAGGAATGCAGATGAAATCCAGAGTTCAGCGGGATGGACTGGTTGCCGGTTTGCTGGTGGCGATCGGTGTGGTCGGCGTATCCGTGCGGCAGCTCTACGCATGCGCCTGGAGCGACGAGTTTCCCGGCATGGTGTGCACGGCCGGATCGTCGCTGTCGCTGTTTCTGGGCATCACCGGATTGGCCGCGCTGGCTGGAAGAATCTGGGCGCGCCGCTCGGGTGCGGACGAACAGTGTTTCACCTTCCTCGGCGCGGTGGGCGGTGCGGCGCTGGTGTATGCGATGGTGGTGAGCGGTTTCTAGCCGCCCGTACCGTACGCCACGACACGACACGAAGTGGCACGGCACGGCGGGGCATTCAGAACCGCCGTGCCGACCGCACCGGCGTTCTGTATCAGGCCACGATCGCCGGATGCGCCTGCACCGGGCCGCCTAACGCCTCGCGATGCGAGGGCGGCTGGCGACCGTCGAGTTCAGTGATGCCGTACTCGCGCGCAAGCTCGGCGCCGACCAGCACCAGGCCGGATTTCTGTTGACGTTGCGGGTCGCGATACAACGCGTCGATCAGGCGTCCGGTGAATTGCGGGGTCTCGGCGAGTTCGCTGAAACCGGCATATTGCTCGGGATGCGCGGCGATCACGCGCGCGGTGCGCTCGGTTTGCAGCATGCCCATCCAGATGGAAACCGCTGCAACGCCATACGATTTCAGATCGACCGCCATGTCCTTGGCGAATTTGTCGACGCCCACTTTCTGCGCCCCATACGCCGCGCCGTGCATATAGCAGCTCGCGCCGAACGAGGACGTGAACGCGATCAGCCCATCGCCTTGCGCGGCCATCAAACGCGCGGCGTGCCAGCTCGCGACATAGGCGGAGCGCAGACCCACATCGAGAATGTCCACGAGGTCCAGCGGTTTCTCCCAGAACGGCGCCGGGCGAATCAGTTCGTCGTGCAGCGCCGTGGCATTGTTGACGAGGATGTCGAGGCGCCCGCTGTTGTGCCGGATGTAATCGAATACTTCGGCTACCTGCCGGTCATCGGCGTGATCGCAGGTCAGGGCGATGCCCTTGCCGCCGAGCCTGTCGATTTCGATTGCCGTGGCGTGCACCGTGCCGGGCAAGGGCGCATCGCCTTCGCGCTGGGTGCGTCCGGTTACATAGACCGTTGCACCCGTTGCGGCGAGGGCGAGCGCGATACCCTTGCCGGCGCCGCGGGAGGCGCCGGTGACAAGAGCGACATAGGGCTGATTAGGTTGAGTCATCGGGGTAGTCGTCATGAAGAAGCTTCGAGTTCGTACGATGCCGGTTGAGCGCTTGTCTGCAGCACCGCGGTGGATCGAAGAGCCGGGGGTTTCAGTGGCACGTCAGCCCTCGGCGCGCCAGACATGCGGTCGAACGCGTGCGGGTTTTCCAGGTCCGCTTCGCCAAGCGGAATGAACGCCATGATTTCCAGTTCGTGCCCGGACAGCGCCGGCAGCCTGAATGGACTCGACAACACATTCAATCGACGCACACCGAGGTCGCGCAAAATCTGCGAGCCAATCCCGGAGAGTCTGCCGTCCCTGCGCGCCGGCATGCTGTTGTTGCCGGTCATGGCATCGGTTCGCATGTCGCAATCGAGCAGAACCGCCACGCCGCATCCCGCCGCATCGATTTTCTGCAGCGCCGCGTGCAACGGCCATGAATGCGCGGAGGGTTCCGCATCGAGCAGGTCGAGCAGCGAGAAGCATTCGTGCACGCGAGTGAGCACCGGCACATGGGGCATTGGCGTGCCGCGCACCAACGCCAGATGCGTGGATTGACGCACGGTGTCGCGATACTGAATGGCGCGAAACGGTCCCCACGGCGTGTGCAACGGTCTCTCGCCGACACGTTCGACGAGCGACTCGTGCGTACTGCGATAGTGGATCAGATCGGCAATCGTGCCGATTTTCAGGCCATGGTGTTCGGCGAATTCGATCAGTTGCGGCAGACGCGACATGGTACCGTCGTCGTTCATGATTTCGCAGATCACCGCTGCGGGCGTCAGGCCTGCCAATGCTGTGAGATCGCAACCCGCCTCGGTATGTCCGGCACGCACCAGCACGCCGCCCTGACGCGCCGCGATCGGAAATACATGGCCCGGTTGCACCAGATGCTCGGCGCGCACGTCCGGCTGAATCGCCGTGCGGATCGTGTGCGCGCGGTCGGCAGCGGAGATGCCGGTGGTGACGCCGTGCGCCGCCTCGATGCTGACCGTGAACGCGGTGCCGTACTGCGTGCCGTTCTGTTCCGCCATCGGCGGAAGCTTCAGGCGCGCGCAGTGCTCGGCGCTCAGAGTCAGGCAGACAAGGCCGCGGCCAAAGCGCGCCATGAAGTTGATCGCTTCGGGCGTGACGTGGTCGGCTGCGATCAGCAGATCGCCTTCATTCTCGCGATCTTCCTCGTCGACCAGAATGATCATGCGGCCGGCTCTCAGCTCGGCGACGATTTCGTCGGTAGTGGCCAGTTTCATGGGTTTATCCCTGTGCTACTGCTGTTGCTGCTGTTGTTATTGCGGTTGCCGCGTTTAAAAAAGCGAAGAAAAAACGCTTAACGTGCGCTTGAGCCGAATACAGGTATGCGCTTCTCGAAGAATGCGTCGACACCTTCACGGAAATCCTCGCCTGCCGCGCAGTGCAGAAAGCTGCGCTGCTCCGCGTACAGATGCTCGGCGAAGCTGCGCTCGGGTGCGTGCAGGATCAGATTCTTGGTTTGCGCGAATGCATCCGGCGAGAGCGCACCCATCCGCTTTAACAGCGAGCACGTTTGCGCGGCGAGTTCGTCGTCAGGTACGACCCAGTTGACGATACCGGCCCGCAGAGCTTCATCGGCGCTATGCCGTTCGTCGAGATACATCCATTGCGCGGCCTGCTTGGTGCCGAGCGCGCGCGGTAACGTATAGGTTGCACCGCCGTCGGGGGAGGTGCCGATGCGGCTATATGCCGACGTGAACGTCGCGCTCTTCGCGGCGATAGCCAGATCGCAGGCGGCGACGAGGCTCAGGCCGAAGCCCGCCACCGCACCGTTGATGCTGGCGATCACCGGCTTGCGTGAACCCGTGACGGTTTCGACCACGGTTTGCGCGAGCCGCACGAGTGTGCCGATCGAGCGGTCTCGTACCACGGGCTTCGCATCGAGCGCGGTGCGCATGGTCTGCAAGTCGCCGCCCGCCATGAAGGCGTTACCGGCGCCGGTCAGCACGATCGCGCGGATCTCGTCGTGGTGAGCGAGGCGTGCGAGCTTGGCGTTCAGCTCGTTGGCCATCGCTTCGTTGAGGGCGTTCAGCGCGTCGGGGCGGTCGAACGTGAGCGTCGCGATACCGTCTTCGGCCGCGAGGCGGATTAATGCAGTCATGTCTTTTCTGGTGAACGGAGTCAGGTGTTCTGGACGTGCAGCGCATGGCGCAAGGCGCGCGCTGCGATCGTGAGTGCCGGGTCGGCCGCGTCGAGCGCACCGAGCAGACTGGCGAAGCCGTGCATCTGTCCCGGCCAGCGCAGATGGGTTGTAAGCACACCCGCTTGCGCGAGACGCGCTGCATAGTGCTCGACCTCGTCGCGCAATGGGTCGTACTCGGCGCTAATGATGGTGGCGCTGGCTGTACCCGCGAGATCGGCAACGGCGAGCGGACTGGCGAGGGGATCGGCGCGATCGGCGTCCGGTGCGAAATATTCGCTTTTGAACCAGCGCATCATGTCCGCCGTCAGCAGATACCCGTCGCCCATCGATTCGTATGAAGGATGCTCGGTGGCGCAATCCACCACGGGATAGAACAGTACCTGATGCGCGATATTCACCGCGCTATAACGCAACTGTTGCGCGACTACTGCCGCCAGATTGCCGCCGGCGCTGTCGCCCGCTACGGCAAGCGCGCCGGGCCGCACGCGCAAATCACCTGAATTGGACGCCGCCCAGCGCACGGCGTCGCACGCGTCGAGCGCGGCGGCCGGAAAGCGTGCTTCGGGCGCGAGCCGGTAATCGACCGATAGCACGACCGTTCGCGCGCGTTGCGCGAGGCAACGGCAAATGTTTGCGTGGGTATCGAGCCCGCAAGAAATGAAGCCACCGCCGTGAAAGAAGACGGTAAGCGGCAGCAGGGTATTGCTGTTGCCATGCTCATCGGCACTTTCCAGCGCAGGCCGGTAGAGGCGCGCGGCAATCGGGCCGCTGGCGGTCGGAATCGTCAGATCTTCTTCTGCCGCGACGGAGTCGCCCGGTGCAAGACCGCCGCCCGCGGCGAGCATCGCACGGTATGCGGGCACGGTGAGTTGCGCGAAATCGAGTGGGGGCATGCCGGCGAAAGCGGCGAGCACGGCCTGCGCCTGAGGATCGAGCGCCATCGGGTCTCCTGAGAATGTGATGAAAGCGGCTATACCGGGTATAGGCGATACGGCCGTGCCGGACCCGAATCGCGCTGCAAATCAGGGCATTCGGCGCGCACGCCGCAACACTGAATGCATTGAAGCGCGGCGGCTTCAAGGGAGCATCGTCCGATTGGACGAGAGTTCGTTCGCACGCTCAGCGAAACTTTCGTCAGCTAAGTACTTCCCCCGATGCCAGCAAGCAGATCGGCCCTTAAGCTTGGCGTCGCGATGCAAAGTCGCATGGAGGACGGAGAGTGTTGATGGAGACAAAATGGGCCCCTGAAGAGGGCCAGGCCATGAGTGAACTGGCCGAGGTGAGCGTCGCGCAGTTCAGCGAGCTGACCGCGCGCATTTATCAAGGGGCGCTGGAAAGCACGCCGTGGGCCGGCGCGCTCGAATTGATCCGCACCTCGCTGGGCGCGAGCTATGCCACCCTGATTCTGCGTTCGCCCTCGAGCGACCGGCGCGGCCTGATGGTGCACGCATCCGAAATGGGCTCGGGTGTGCCGGGTGAAGCGTCATACAACAACTACTACTATTCGCTCGATCCGTTCGTCGGTTTGCCGGCGGATCGCGTGGTCACTGTCGACGAAGTATTCGGCGACACGGGCTGGCTCACCAGCGAACTCTACAAACAGTTTCTGAAGCCGGCCGATATTCGCTACATCATGGGCGCCGATCTGCGTACGGAGTCCGGCGTGGAATGCCGGTTTCGCGTGTGCCGCAGCCACGCTTCGAAGCATTTTTCCGCGCGCGACAAGGCGTTTTGCGCGTTGTTGCTGCCGCATTTGCGACGTGCGGTCGAATTGCATTCGCGGCTCGATATCGTGGAGTCGGAGCGTACGCTGTATGCGAGCGCGATCGACCGGATGCTGGTGGGCACCGTGACACTCGACGAGAGCGGTGCGATCATGCGCACCAATAGCGTGGCCGACGAGATTCTTGTTCAGGGCAACGGCTTGCGTATCGTGCATGGCAACGTCGAAGCGACCGATGCGCAGGAGAACCGGAATCTGCAACGTCTCGTGCGTCATGCGCTGATGGGGCACTTCGGCACCGCCGCGCCGATTGTCGAAGCCATGCCGATCACGCGTGGTTGCGACAAGCCGAAACTCGGCGTGCTGGTGCGCACGATTCCGCTCTCGGACTGGTCCGAGGACAACAAACGCCGCCCGGCAACGGTGCTGTTTCTGCGCGATCCCGATCGCAAATCGCAGGGCTCGCAGGAGATCGTACGCAAGCTGTTCGACCTCACGCCCGCGGAGACCTCGCTTGCCTTGCTGCTGACCAACGGGTTGACGCTGGAAGAAGCCGCCGACGAATTGGGTATCAGCAAGAACACCGCGCGGGCCCATCTGCGGGCCATCTTCTCGAAGACGGGCGTCACGCGCCAGGCCACGCTCGTACGCATTCTGCTGGGCAGTGTGGTGCCGCTTGGCTGAAGCCGGTTGAGACAACGTGTGCCGCGCCTTTGTCAGGCGTGGCACACGCTCCACGGCTTTAAACCGCGCGCTTCTGCGACAACACCAGTAACGCGCCGTTCTTATCCTCCAGCACCGCACGCCATTCGTGCGGCCCTTGCTGCACCGGCACGCGCACTGACGCACCCGCCGCGACCACCCGCGCCATCGCTGCGTACAGGTCGTCGGTTTCGTCCACGCGAAACACCAGCGCCGCGCGTTCGACGATCCGTTCCTCGCCTGCCACCAGCGCGACGCTCAGCGCGCCACCGTCGAGCGCGCAATAGCGCTCGCCGTCACGAAACTTCACCGTCAAACCTAGCCCGTCGACAAAGAGCGGCAGCGCCGCATCGATCGTCTCGACCGGGTACAGCATCATCGAAGCCTTCATTGCATTGCACTCCCATCAGTTGAGCAGCGTTGTCTAGCGGCCTGATCGTAGCGTCACGGATGCACGCTGTACGAGGTCCAATCGGACTAGCCCGGCTATGAAAAAAGCATCGCGAAACTTGCGGCTGGGAATATGGAAAAAACGCGGCAAAAAAACCGCAAAACACACGGCAAACACGCCTTCGATCAAAGCTTCTACGGCAAAGCACGCACCGTTAATCCAAATAGACGATGCCGCGCCGCACGCGCGAACTGAAACTTCATTCCGTGGACCGTCACGATCATCGTAGGAATCGGTGGGTCGGGAGCGGACCGCCCGTTTCAGCACAGTCCAAAATTCATGGAGACGCACGCAATGAAGTTTTCTCTGATTTACGAAGCCCAGACCACGGACGCTTCGCGGGAAGGCGATCACCGGGTATTCAAGGAGACCGTCGAGCAGGCGTTGCTCGCCGAACAGATGGGTTTCGATACTGTCTGGTGCGTCGAACACACCTCGCTGACGAACTACGCGCATATGAGCGCACCGGAAACCTTTCTCGCTTATCTGGCCGGCCGCACGACCCGTATCGGCCTCGGCCACGGCGTGATCTGCCTGCCGCCCGCGATGAATCATCCGATCAAGGTGGCCGAACGCGTGGCCATGCTCGACATTCTGTCGGGCGGCCGCGTGCATTTCGGTGTCGGCAAAGGCGGCAGCCAGCAGGAAGCGGGCGCGTTCGGCTACGACCTCGCCGAGCTGCAACCGATGATCGACGAATCGATGTACCTGGTGCCGAAGATGTTCGTGCAGGACGAGATCGAGCATGACGGTAAATACATCAAGATTCCTAAACGGCCGATTCATCCGAAACCGTTTCAGGACCCGCATCCGCCCATGTACATGGCATGCACCAACAACGACGGCCTGCTGCGCGCCGGCCAGCGTGGTCTCGGTGCGCTGGTGCTCGGTTTCGGCGGCCCCGATGAAGTCGCGAAGAAAAACGCGCTGTATCGCGAAGCCTGGGCGACCCGCAAGGCCGAGGACCAGGTTGGTTTCCGTCCGACGCAGCATCTGGCCGCACTGTGCCCGACCGTGGTGCTGAGCGACGGCCAGCAGGCTCGCAAGATCGGCATTCGCGGTCAGCGCTATTTCATGGAGTCACTGGCGTACTGGTACACCGGCGGCGAGCGTCCGAACCCGGATAGCTGGGGCGACGACCTCGTGAAGGGCAATACCGGCGAGATGGTGATCCGTTCGCGTTTCGCGTCGGAAGAGGTGGTGGTCGATTTCAGCGATCCGGCACTGTCGATGATGAACCCGAATCACGCTTACGGCACCGTCGACGATTGCATCGGCTATGTGGGCCGTCTGATGGAAGCAGGTGTGGATGAAGTGCTGTTCCTCTGCCAGATGGGCACGGTGTCTCAGGAAGCGCAACTCGAAACGATCCGCAATATCGGCGAACACGTGATTCCGTACTTCAACCGGCTGAAGAGCGAGAAACAGCAGGCACAGGTTGCTGCCTGACGTTGCCGTGTAACAACGGGCGAGACGGGCGTCGCTAGTCTCTTCAGACGATGCGACGCCGCGGCTGGCGCTCGAAGATGAACCCAACAAAACAGGCGCGATATCCATCTTGCGCGCCATCATGGAGACAGCCGTGCATCGCGACAACGATTCGAACGCCCTTGCAACCGAACTGATCGCCCGCGCCGAAGCGCTCGCACCGGTGCTTGCCGGGCGCGCCGCGCAGGCCGAGGCGAATGGCCGGATTCCCGCCGAAACGCTGGCCGATTTTCAGGCCGCGGGTTTTTTCAAGGTGCTTCAGCCGAAGCGTTATGGCGGCTACGAACTCGATCCGCAGACCTTCTTCGAGATTCAGATGGCGGTGGCGCGCGGTTGCATGTCGACTGCGTGGGTGTACGGCGTGATCGGCGTGCACAACTGGCAACTGGCGCTGTTCGACGAACGGGCGCAGCAGGACGTGTGGGGTAAGGATCCCGCCACGCTGATCGCATCGACCTATATGCCGGTGGGACGTGTGACGCCGGTTGAGGGCGGCTTCCGGCTGTCCGGGCACTGGAAGTTTTCGAGCGGCAGCGAACTGTGCGAGTGGGTCTTTCTCGGCGCGCTGGTGCCGCCGGCGAAAGAGGGCGAGCCGCCGGAATACCGCACTTTCCTGCTGCCGAAAAGCGATTACACGATCGAACAGGATTGGGACGTGCTGGGCTTGCGCGCAACCGGCAGCCACGACATCGTGGTGAACGATGCGTTCGTGCCGGACTATCGCACCCACAAGGCGATCGACGGCATGATGGGCACGAGCCCCGGTCTTGCAGTGAACGACGCACCGCTGTTCCAGTTGCCGTTTGCGCAGATTTTCGTGCGGGCCGTGTGCACTGCGTGCATCGGCGCATTGCAAGGCGCGCTGGACGACTTCACGTCTTACGCGGCGACACGCGTGAGCGCCAACAGCGGCGCGAAAACCACCGACGATACCGGCGCGCAAACCGCCTGCGCCAATGCAGCCGTCGCTATTGACGAAATGAAAGTGCTGCTGATGCGCAACTTCGCCGAGCTGCTCGCGGCGGTCAATGGCGGCGCGGCGGTATCGATCGAACGGCGCGTGCATTTCCGCTATCAATCCGCGCAGGTGGCCGAACGCTGCGCGCAAGCTGCCAACGCGCTGCTGCGCTACGCGGGCGGTAACGGCATTTATAACCGCAATCCGTTGGTGCGGCGCTTTCTCGATCTGCATGCGGCACGCGCGCACTACGCGAACAACCTCGATCGTTTCGGCCAGAATCTCGGCGCGGTGATGCTCGGGCGTCCGAACACGGATTTCTTCATCTGATGGATGGCGCCATGAGCCAACAGCAAACGCAGAACTACGTGTTCGACGTGGTGGTGGTCGGCTCCGGCGCCGGCGGCATGCTGGCCGCCTGCCGCGCCGCCGACCGTGGCCTGTCCGTTGTGGTGCTCGAAAAGAGCGACGTGTACGGCGGGACTTCGGCGGTGTCGGGCGGCGGTATCTGGATTCCGTGTAACCACCATATCGCCGGGATGGGTGTCACGGATACGCGCGAGGCTGCACGAACCTACCTCGATGCCTGCACGCAGGGCGCGACCGCGAGCGACCGGATCGACGCCTATCTCGACACGGCGCCCGAGATGCTGCGCTACCTCGAAGCGCACACGCCGGTGCGTTACGAGTCGTTGCCGAAGTACGCGGACTACTTCCAGGGCCTGCCTGGATCGATGCCGGGCTACCGCGCGCTCGATCCCTTGCCGGTGGACGGTGCGTCGCTTGGCGAAGAATTCGTGCGTTTGCGGCTGCCTTCACCCGGGACGCTGATCGGCGGACGCGTGGCGGTGACGTCGAAAGAGGCGCACATCCTGCTGTCGAAAGCGCCGGGTTACATCGGCTTGGCGCTGAAGCAGTTCGGCCGCTACTGGTTCGATCTGCGCGCGCGCAGCCGCTCGCGGCGCGACCGGCGCCTGACGCTTGGCAACGCGCTGGCAGGTGGCCTGCGCCGCGCCTTGCTCGATCGCGACATTCCGTTGTGGCTCAACGCGCCGATGACCGAATTGCTCGAAGCGGATGGCCGCGTAACGGGCCTTGTGGTGGAGCGCGAAGCGCAGACCGTGCGTGTGCTTGCAAGGCGCGGCGTGATTCTCGCGGCCGGCGGCTTCGAGCGCAACCAGGCGATGCGCGAGCGCTATCTGCCACATCCCACGCAGGCACAGTGGAGCGCGACGCCGCCGAACAACACAGGTGACGCGATTGCAGTCGGTCTGAAACTGGGTGCGCAGACTGCGTTGATGGAACACGTGTGGGGCGCGCCGACGATCCACGTGGATCATGAGGAAAAGCAGCGCGCGCTGTTCGTCGAGCGCAATCTGCCGGGTTGCGTGGTGGTCAACGGACTCGGCAAGCGTTTCGTCAACGAAGCCGCGCCGTATTCGGAGTTCGTGCCGGCGATGTATCGCGACCACGCGCAAACCGGTGCGTGCGTGCCCGCGTGGATGGTGTTCGACGCGCAATTTCGCCGGAAATATCCGTGCGGACCGATCATGCCCGGCGCGATGATGCCGGATAACCGTATCCCGGCGGCATTCCGTTCGCTGCTCCACAAGGCCGATTCGGTCGATGCGCTGGCTGCAAAGATTGGCGTCGATGCGCAAGGCTTGCGCGACACCGTGGCGAAGATGAATCGCTATGCCGCGACCGGTATCGACGAAGAATTCGCCAAGGGCGGTAACGCCTTCGACACCTACTATGGCGACCCGGGCGTCAAGCCGAATCCGTGCCTCGCGCCGATTGAAACCGGACCGTTCTACGCCGTGCGTATCGACGCGGGCGACATCGGCACCAAGGGTGGCCTCCTCACCGATGCCCGCGCTCGTGTGCTGCACGCCGACGGCACGCCGATTGCCGGGCTCTATGCAATCGGCAATACAAGTGCGTCGATGATGGGCGCGAGCTACCCCGGCGCGGGCTCCACGCTCGGACCTGCCATGACCTTCGGCTACATCGCCGCGAATCATCTCGCCGACGGCGGCGATGATCGCGACAGCGGCCCCTCAGAACCGGCACGCACTGCCAGCAAAGAACTTCGCGGAGTCACGCCATGACCGAACTCACTTCTGCACACCCGTTGCGCGCCGACATGCTGCTGGCGATGCGCCGCCTTGCGCGCTCGGTCGCTGTGATCAGTTGCAGCGATGGCGAACGGCGCTATTCGATGTCGGCCACCGCGGTCGATTCGCTATCGACCGAACCGCCATCGCTGCTGATCTGCATTAACCGCACGTCGTCGATTTTTCCGCCACTCGACAAGGGCGCGGCGTTTTGCGTCAACGTGCTCTCGGCGCAGCATCAGCACATTGCGATCGATTGCAGCGGACGCCTCAAAGGCGAGGAGCGCTTCACGACCGGCAACTGGCAAAACTCCCAGCAGGGCGTGCCCTATCTGCACGACGCGCAGGCGAGCCTGATCTGCACACAGGACGGCCGCTTCGATTACGGCACGCATGCAATTTTCATCGGGCGGGTCGAGCAGGTGCTGATCAGCGGCGAGGTCGATCCGCTGGTGTATGTGGACGGCGTCTATACCACTGCTGCTGCGCCCGCGCCCGCGCGCTGTGCAGCGGCCTGATCGGATCCGCCGCGTGATGCAAAGCCCTTCGTTTGCCCAGCCGGAATCGGCCACGCCGGTCGAAGCACCACTGGTTGTCGACGATCCCGCCTGTGTGCGTTGGGACGATGTCTGCGACGTGCTGGTGGCGGGCTTCGGTGCGGCGGGCGCCTGCGCGGCGCTGGAAGCGGCGGCGGCCGGCGCGAAAGTGCGGATCGTCGAGCGTTTCGAGGGTGGCGGCGCGAGCGCGAAAAGCGGTGGCGTGGTCTACGCGGGCGGTGGCACACGCTATCAATCCGAAGCGGGCTACAGCGACACACCCGAAGCGATGTTCGCGTACTTGCGGCAGGAAGTGGGCGACGCGGTATCCGCGGCGACGCTCAGGCGTTTTTGCGCGGGCAGCGTCGATATGCTGCGCTGGCTCGAGCGCTTCGGTGTGCGCTTTGCCGCGTCGGTGCCGCCGCGCAAGACCTCGTACCCGCAGAACCGCTACTACCTGTACTACTCGGGCAACGAAGCCGTGGGTGACGCCGTGCGCGAACATCCGCCGGCACCGCGTGGGCACCGGGTAGTCGGCGATGGCATGTCGGGGCGCGTGCTGTACGACACGCTGCGGCGCGCTGTGCAAGCGCAGCCTTTCGTCGACACGATGTGCCATGCCAGCGTGCGCAGGCTGGTTACCGACCGCGGCGGGCGGGTGATCGGCGCGCAGGTCTGGCAGGTGGCGCCAGGCCGTGCGCAGCGCGCTCATCGGCGGCTCGCGCGCTGGGCCGAGCGTCTGCATAACGGCATGCCCGCGTGGGCCGACCGCTTGCGCGCCGCGCTGCATCGCGTCGAGCAGCGCGCGGGCCGGCTCATCACGATCAAGGCCGATGCCGTGGTGCTGAGCACCGGTGGCTTCATCTTCAACCGGTCGATGGTGGCGCACTACGCGCCGCGTTATTTACCGAACTGGCGTCTGGGCACCACAGGCTGTGACGGTTCGGGCATCCGGCTCGGTTTGTCCGCCGGTGGCGTGGCCGAGCGGCTCGAACGGGTGTCCGCATGGCGCTTCATTAACCCGCCCTATGCGTGGGCACAAGGCTGCGTCGTGGATCGACGCGGCGAGCGTTTTTGCAACGAGGAAGTCTATGGCGCGGCGCTCGGTCACGCCATGTGCGAAACGCGCGACGGGCACGCGTGGCTGATTCTCGATGCGCGGCTCGTCAAGCAGGCGCTCAAGGAATGCTTGCGCGGCAAGCTGTGGGCGTTCCAGAGCGTGCCCGCGATGCTGTTGATGCTGGCAGGCCGCAAGCGCGCGTGGTCGCTGGCCGGTCTGGCCGCACGCATCGGTTGCGATCCGGTGGTGCTCGGGCGAACCGTCGATACCTACAACCTGGGCGCGCTTAACGGCATCGACCGTGCATTCGGCAAATCCGCCGCGATGTTGCAGCCGCTTATGTATGGACCTTACTACGCGATCGATATTTCATCGGACAGCCGCGTTTTCCCGTGCCCGTCGATCACGCTGGGCGGCCTGCGAGTCGACGAGACGAGCAACGCGGTGCTGTCGGCGCAAGGCACGCCGATCGAAGGTTTGTTCGCCGCCGGCCGGGCCGCGTGCGGCCTGGCTTCGAATCACTACGTGAGCGGCCTTTCGCTCGCGGACTGTATCTGGTCCGGCCGCCAGGCGGGCCGGGCCGCAGCGGGCGTGGTTCACGCGAACGCCGCCCATTTCCTGACTGAAACTGACTGACACTGAAAGAGAGAATGAAGATGGGAGACAGACTCAAAGGCAAGATCGCCGTCGTGACGGGCGCTGCGAGCGGCGTCGGCAAACAGGACGCGTTGCTGTTCGCCCGTGAAGGCGCGCGTGTCGTGCTCACCGACGTCAACGAGGAAGCCGGCCGCGAAGTGGCTGCGCAGATCGGCGACGCCGCACTGTTCGTGCGCCACGACATCTCGTCGGAAACCGGCTGGAACGATGTGTTCGGCGCGGCGCAAACGACCTTCGGCACGCCGGATGTGCTGGTCAACAACGCCGCGGTGCTGTTGCTCGGCAGCATTGAAGACACCACGCTCGAACAATGGCAGCGCGTGCTGCGCATCAATGCCGAAGGCTATTTTCTCGGTTGCCGCGCGGCAGTCAAGGCGATGAAGGAGAAGGGCGGTTCGATCGTCAACATGTCGTCGGTGGCGGCGTTGGGCGGACTCGGTATGTTCTGTGCCTATTCGGCCAGCAAGGGCGCGGTGACGGCGATGACGCGTGCGATCGCCGCGCACTGCAAGCAGCAGGGCTACAAGGTACGCTGCAACACGATTCACCCGGACGGCATTCTCACGCCGATGACCGCGCCGTTCTTCGGTGCAGCCGAAGAAACTCGCGATGCGCTCACGCAATCGGTCGATCCGCACGGTCGTATGTGTCTGCCGGAAGACATCGCGAATCTGGTGCTGTTCCTTGCGTCCGATGAATCTCGCTTTATCAACGGCAGCGAGTATCGGATCGACAATGCGCAGATGATCATGGGCATTGCCTGAGTTCGCACGTCATGGCCGATTCGCGTTTTCACCGGCTCAAAGTGGCGGACGTGATCGCGGAGAGCGCCGACGCGCGCTCTTTCGTGTTCGATCTGCCACAGGCGCTGCACGATGCCTTCAGCTATCGCCCGGGGCAATTTCTCACGCTCAAAGTGCCGTGCGCGGATGCCGTCGTGCAGCGCTGCTATTCGCTCTCGAGTGCACCGGGCATCGACCGCGCGCCGAAGATTACCGTCAAGCGGGTGCGCGATGGACGCGTGTCGAACTGGATGTGCGACAGCATTCAGCCCGGCGACGAGCTCGACGTGATGGCGCCCGCGGGCGTGTTCACGCCGCGTTCGCTCGACGGCGACCTGCTGCTGTTCGCGGGCGGCAGCGGCATCACGCCGGTGCTGTCGATCGTCAAGTCCGCGCTGGTGAACGGGCGCGGCATGCTGACCCTGATCTACGCGAATCGGGACGCGCAGTCGGTGATTTTCAGCGAGGAACTGCGGCAACTCGGGCAGCGGCACGCGGGAAGGTTGCGGGTGATTCACTGGCTCGACAGCGTGCAGGGCATTCCGCAGCAGCGTCATCTGGAAGAACTGGCGCGGCCGTGGAGCACGCAGGAATGCTTTATCTGTGGGCCGGCGCTGTTCATGGAGAGCGCACTGGCAGCCATGCTTGCGCTGGGCTTGCCACGAGCGAAGGTACATGTGGAGCGGTTTGCTTCGCTGCCGGATCTGCCGCGTGAGCCTGGGGTGTCCGACGGGTCCGGAATGTCCGGAGTATTTGGAACGACCGGCTTGCCCGAGGCACGTACCGCATCCGCTGCGCCCCAACCGCACGACCTGCCCTTAGCCTCTGATTCAGCCCAACCGGCTTCCAGGCCGGCTTGTATCGCCAACGCCGCAATTGAGACCGTGCTCGACGGCAACACCTTCACTTTCACCTGCGAAGCCGGTGAAACCCTGCTCGACGCCATGCTGCGCGCCGACGTGCCGGCGCCGAATTCGTGCCGCAGTGGCTTATGTGGCGCCTGCATGTGCCGGGTCGAGACCGGCAGCGTGAACCTGAACGCCAACCACGTGCTCGATGCGGCCGATCTGACCGACGGCTGGACGCTCGCCTGTAGTGCGATACCTGCCAGCGCGACGCTGCGCGTGGTTTTCCCCGACTAGGTTCGCGGTTCGCACGTGCGGCTCTCGTGTGTTGCGCCCGCCGCGAACCGCATCCATCGAATTCATCCTGACATTCTCCCCCTACCTGAAGGCCGAGGTTTCTCGGAGACACTGATGACGCTCAACCACATCCTGACGACGCCCGCGCTGATCGCGCGCGGCGCCGCGCGCTACGGCACGCGCACCGCGATCGAAACCGTTCAGGGCAACCTGAGCTATGCGCAACTGGACGCCGCGCGAATCGAAGCGGCGCGCGCGTTGATGAGCTGCGGCATCCAGCCGGGCGAGCGTGTCGCGATCTGGGCGCCGAACATCGCCGAATGGATCGTGGCGGCGCTTGCGATTCATAGCGCGGGCGCCGCGCTGGTGCCGATCAATACCCGCATGAAAGGTCTGGAAGCCGCGGCGATTCTCGAGGACAGCGGCGCGCGGCTGCTGTTCTGCTGTGGCACCTTCCTCGGCGATTCGTATCCGGCCATGCTGGCCCCGCACCGTCCCGCGGCGCTTGAACGGATCGTGGTGTTCGACGGCCCGGTAGCGGAAGCGGGCGGCGCCGGCGACGAGACTTGGGAGGCATTCCTGCTGCGCGCGGCCGGCACCGCGATGCACCTGTTCCGTACCCGCGAGGCGGACGTGCGTCCCGACACGCTGATGGACATCATGTTCACGTCCGGCACGACGGGGCGTCCCAAGGGCGTGATGACCACGCACGGCCAGAACTTGCGAGCGGTTCACGATTGGGCGCAGATCGCGACGCTGCGCGAAAGCGACCGCTATCTGATCGTCAATCCGTTCTTTCATGCATTTGGCTACAAGGCCGGCTGGCTCGCGGCGTTCGCGAGCGGCGCGACTGTGCTGCCGCATCTGGTGTTCAACCCGGAGCGCGTGCTCGAACGCATTGTCCGGGATCGCGTGTCCGTATTGCCGGGGCCGCCGACGCTGTATCACGCATTGCTCGACATGCCGGACCTGGCCACACGCGATCTGTCGTCATTGCGGGTCGCGGTGACTGGCGCGGCCGCGATCGCGCCGAGTCTGATCGAAAGGATGCGTGCGCAACTGGGCTTCGAAACCGTGCTGACGGGCTATGGCCTCACGGAGTCATGCGGGTTTGCCGCGCTGTGCCGCGGCGGCGACGACGCGCAGACCATCGCCAACACATCGGGACGCGCGATGCCCGGCGTGGAGATCCGTATCGCCGACAGTAGCGGCGCGGCGCTTGCCTGCGGCGCAACAGGGGAAGTTCTGATTCGCGGCTACAACGTGATGCAAGGCTACTTTGGCCAGCAGGACACCACCTTCGACACGATCGACAGCGAAGGCTGGCTGCACACCGGCGACCTCGGCACGCTCGACGCGCGCGGCTACCTGCGCATCACGGACCGGATCAAGGACATGTTCATCGTTGGCGGCTTCAACTGCTATCCGGCCGAGATCGAACGGCTGTTCAGCGCGCATCCTGCGGTGGCGCAGGTCGCGCTGGTCGGCATCCCCGACGAGCGGCTCGGCGAGGTAGGGCATGCCTATGTGGTGCTGCGCTCAGGTGAGCACGCGAGCCCGGAAGAACTGACCGACTGGGCCCGCAAAAACATGGCGAACTACAAGGTGCCGCGGCATGTCACGCTGGTCGAGCAGTTGCCTGTCAGCGCGGCTGGCAAGGTGCTCAAATACCGCTTGCGCGAGGCCGTCCGAAGTGACGTTGGAAGTGAGGTCGGAAGTGCGGTCCGAAGCGACGCTGGAAGCGGCCTCGAAAACCACCGAAAAACCGCGCAAAACACCGCTGCAAGCTAGTCCCAACAGACGATGTTGGCCACCCTCCGGAGCGCCAGAATAAGCCTGACAACAACAGCTTCTGGAGGAGTCGGAGATGATCGATGTACGGGCTTTAGGCTACGTCGTCGTGCAGTCGGCGGATGTCGACACATGGCGCGGCTACGCGGAAAACGTGCTGGGCATGCAGGCGCAGGACGCAACGGATGGCGCGCTGTACGTGAAGATGGACGAGCGCGATTTCCGCTACCTGATCGTACCCGGCGAAGCCGATCGCTACTTCGCGTCGGGTTGGGAGCTGGCCGATGCGGCCGCGTTCGACGACGCCATTCGCAGCCTGGAGCTGGCCGGCGTGGAGCCGATCCGCGCCAGCGCGCAGGAAGCCGCGCTGCGCCGCGTGCAGGCAATGGTGTGGTGCACCGATCCGTCCGGCAACCGGCATGAGTTTTTCTGGGGCGTGCGCGCCGATTTCCGCCGCTTCGTTTCGCCGCTCGGCGTGCCCGGTTTTGTCACCGGCGCGATGGGCCTCGGCCATGCCGTGCTGCCCGCTCCGCAATTCGACGCGACCGACACATTCCTGCGCGACGTACTCGGTTTCGAACTGTCCGACATCTTCCGCGTGCGCTTTACCGACGACCCCGCCGAACCCGAAAAGCGCATCCACTTCCTGCATTGCAGGAACGCGCGGCATCACAGCCTCGCGATCATGGATCTCGCCGTGCCGTCCGGCTGCATCCATGTGATGGCTGAAGTGGACTCGATGGACGAGGTCGGCCGCGCGCTCGACCGCGTCGCCGCACATAGCGTGAAGCTCTCTGCCACGCTCGGTCGTCATTGCAACGACCACATGGTCTCGTTCTACATGAAAACCCCAGGTGGCTTCGATCTGGAATATGGCTACGGCGGCCTGACGGTCGACTGGACGCAGCACAACGTCTACGAGGCGACCCGCGTGAGCCTGTGGGGCCACGATTTCAGCGTTGGATTCCGTTAGGCCGTAATGAGCGATCAGGGTGACCTGGTCGACCTCGTAGCAAACCCGCGGCGACCCCGTGGAAAACACGCAGCAAACCCGCAGGAATAACGCATGAAACCACTCGACAAAGCACTCAGCGCACGCGACGCCGTCGCGCAACTCGCCGACGGCATGACGATCGGCATCGGCGGCTGGGGCCCGCGCCGCAAGCCGATGGCCCTCGTGCGCGAGATTGTCCGCTCGAATCTGAAGGACCTCACCGTGGTTGCGTATGGCGGCCCCGACGTCGGGCTGCTGTGCGCGGCAGGCAAAGTCCGCAAGCTGGTGTTCGGTTTCGTCTCGCTGGATGTGATTCCGCTCGAACCGCATTTTCGCCGGGCGCGGGAACAGGGCGCGCTCGACGTCTGGGAACTCGACGAAGGCCTGCTGCAACTTGGCCTGCGCGCAGCGGCGGCACGGCTGCCATTTTTGCCGACCCGCGTTGGCCTCGGCACCGACCTGTTGAAACATGCGCCGCATCTGCGCACCGTGCAATCACCTTATGGCGATGAAACGCTGCTGGCGATGCCGGCGCTCGAACTCGATGCGGCCTTGCTGCATGTCAATGCCGCGGACAGGATGGGTAACACGCGCATCGACGGTCCCGATCCGTTCTTCGACGCATGGTTCGCCCGCGCGGCGAAGAAGTGCTTCGTCAGCAGCGAAACACTGGTCGATTCGCTCGCGAGCGAGGACCTCGATCTCGCGCGCCGCAACACCTTCGAACGATCGCTCGTGAGCGGCGTGGTGCACGCACCGTGCGGCGCGCATCCCACCTCGTGTGCGCCGGCTTACGGCTGGGATCTACCGCACCTGAAGGCGTATTGCGCGAGCGCGGAAGATCCGCAGCAAACCGCGGCCTACCTGAGCGACGTAGTAGGCGCCGACGAACCGGGCTATCTGCAACGTGCAGGTGGCCGGTCCCATGTGGCGGCGTTGCCGTTGCCGATTCTGTAATGGAGCGCAAATGAGCGACTCTCTCGATTATTCCCTCGCCGAACTGATGATCGCCGCGGCGGCGCGAGTCTGGCGCGATGACGGTGAGGTGCTGGCAACCGGCATCGGTACGGGGCCGCGTCTGGCCGCCGGTCTTGCTCGCCTCGCCTACAACGCGGGTCTGATGCTTACCGATGGTGAAGCCTGCCTCGTGGAAAGCCCTGTGCCGCTAGGACCGCGAGAAGCGGGCTACCGCGTGCAGGCGTCCGGTCTGATGACCTATGAGCGCGTGTTCGATTGTGTGTGGCATGGCCGGCGTCACGCGCTGGTGATGCCTACGCAGATCGACCGCTTCGGCCAGGCCAACATTTCCTGGCTTGGCGACGACTATGCACGCCCGAAAACGCAATTGCTCGGGGCACGTGGCTTTCCCGGCAACAGCATCAATCACGCGAACTCGTTTTTTGTCTCTGGCCATGGCAAGCGCACGTTCGTGGCCGGTGAAGTCGACATGGTGTGCAGCGTGGGCTACAACCCGGCGCGCGAAATTCCCGGCATGCGTGCGTTCACCGACCTGCGCAGCGTGATTACCGATCTGTGCGTGATGGATTTCGGCGGTGCGAACCATGCGGTGCAGGTGCGCTCGCTGCATCCTGGCGTGAGTTTCGACGAAGTGCAGGACGCCACCGGTTTCGAATTGCGCGCGCATCCCGAGATGCAGGTGACGCCGCCGCCTGGCGCCGACGACCTGCGCATCGTGCGCGCGCTCGATCCGCACAACCTGCGTGCGGGCGTCGTGCGCAACAACCCCGCGCCGCGTCGCGTGTGAGGGACATCATGCAAGTCACCCACGAAAACGTTGTCGACTATCGCGTGAACGACGGCATTGCCACGCTCACAATGAATCGTCCCGAGTACCACAACGCGCAGAACTCGAAGATGACGTATGCGCTCGACGCGGCGTTCAAGCGTGCGTCGAACGACGATGCGGTGAAGGTCATCGTACTCGCCGGTGCAGGCAGGCATTTTTCGGCGGGCCACGATATCGGCACGCCGGGCCGCGACATCGATCAGTCGTTCGAGCGTGCCTCGCTCTGGTACGACCATGTCGGCAAGGAGGGCGGCGAGTTTCTATACGCCCGCGAACAGGAGGTCTATCTCGGCATGTGCCGCCGCTGGCGCGATCTGCCCAAACCGACCATCGCGATGGTGCAGGGGGCATGCGTAGCGGGCGGCCTGATGCTGGCCTGGGTGTGCGACCTGATCGTCGCATCGGAGGACGCATTCTTTTCCGATCCGGTGGTGCGCATGGGCATTCCAGGCGTCGAGTACTTCGCGCATGCATATGAACTGAATCCGCGCATTGCCAAGGAGTTTCTGTTTCTCGGCGAGCGGATGGACGCGGCGCGTGCCTATCAGATGGGTATGGTCAATCGCGTCGTGCCGCGCGAGCGTCTGCAGGACGTCACGACCGAAATCGCTGCGAAGATCGCGCGCATGCCGCGTCTCGGCCTGACGCTGACCAAGCAGGCCGTGAATCACGTCGAAGAGTTGCAGGGCAAGCGCGCGGCGATGGATGCGGCGTTCGCCTGGCATCACTTCGCGCATGCGCACAACGAACTGGTGAGCGGCGACAAACTGGGTGGCTATGACGCGCGCAAGATGGCCGAGTCGCAGCGGCCTGGCGGCGCGCAGGAGAACGGCAAGGCCGACGGGGAGGCCGCATGAGCGCGACGCTGCATACGCCCCTGTGCGACTTGCTTGGCTGTCGATATCCGATCGTGCAGACGGCGATGGGTTGGGTAGCCGATGCGAGACTCGTCGCCGCAACCTGTAATGCGGGCGGCTTCGGTTTTCTCGCCGGCGCAACGCTGGAAGCCGAACGTGTGGAAGCGGAAATCCTGCGTGTGAAGGAGCTGACGGACAAGCCGTTCGGCATCAACTTTCATATGTTCCAGCCGAACGCGGCGCAGGTAGTCGATCTGGCGATCAAACACCGGCTGCGGGCGGTGAGTTACGGCCGCGGGCCGGACGCAAAGACGATCCGCCGCTTCAAGGATGCGGGCGTGATGTGCATTCCCACCGTAGGTGCCCCGAAACACGCGGCCAAAGCGGTCGAGCTGGGCGCCGATGCAGTCACCGTGCAAGGCGCGGAGGGCGGTGGCCATACCGGCTCGATGCCGACGACTTTGCTGTTGCCGCGCGTACTCGATGCAGTGAAGGTGCCGGTGATCGCGGCAGGCGGGTTCTGCGACGGGCGTGGTCTCGCGGCGGCGCTTGGCTACGGCGCGGCGGGCATCGCGATGGGCACGCGCTTTCTGATGGCCGAAGAGTCACCGGTGCCGCGCTCGACGCTCGCGCGCTACGTGGAGGTCGACGATCCTTCGCAAATCCGCGTGTCCGCGGCGCTGGACGGCTTGCCGCAGCGCATGATCGACAACCCGTATCTGCTGCGTCTCGAAGCATTCGGCCCGCTGCGCCGCACGCTTTTCGCATTGCGCACGGCTGAAGCATGGCGCCGCCAGAGCGGCATGAGTTTGAGCCAGATGGCCGCGCTCGGTTTCAAGGCGCTGCGCGATCACAGCTACACCGCGAGTCAGACCTTGATGGCGGCGAACGCGCCGTTTCTGATTCAACGCGCGATTGTCGAAGGTAAGCCGGACGAGGGTGTGCTGCCGAGCGGCCAGGTCGCGGCGGTGATCGGCGCGATCGAACCGTGCGAGACCTTGATTGCACGCATTGTCGAAGAAGCCGTGGCGCGGCTCGACGCACTCGCGGCGATGCGCAGCGAACCGGTTCACGCATGACCTCGTGCATTCCCCAACGCAGCGCATGACCCGCTAAAGCAAATCAGCATTATTCACCCGGGACGGAGACATGACAGAACCCATCAATAGCGTCCGCTCGCTGCCGTTCAGAATCGAACGCGAAGGCGGCATCGGCGAGCTGGTGATCGACCAGCCGCCGGTCAATGCGCTCGACGCGCGCGGCTGGCAGGCGCTGGCCGACGCCATCGACGCGCTCGGCCGTGACGACAGCGTGCACGTAATTGTGCTGCGCGGCGCAGGGCGTGGCTTTTGCGCGGGCGTCGATATCAAGGAACTGGCCGCACATCCCGAACGGATCGTCGCGGTCAACGCCGGCAATTACGCGACCTTTCGTGCGGTGCACCGTAATCCGAAGCCGGTGATCGTCGCGGTGCATGGTTTCGTACTGGGCGGCGGTATTGGCATCTGCGGCGCGGCGGACGTGATCGTCGCGTCTGAATGTGCGCGTTTCGGCGTCCCCGAGATCGACCGAGGTGCGATGGGCGGCGGCGCGCATTTGCAGCGCATGTTCGGCGTGCAGAAAGTGCGCGCGATGTATTTCACCGGCGACATGGTCGACGCCGCCGAAGCATACCGGCTCGGCGCGGTCGAGCGCGTGGTGCCGCGCGAACAACTGCGTGACGCGGCCTTCGAGATTGCCCGCAAGATCGCCGCGAAGAGCCCCGCGATGTTGCAGCTTGCAAAAGAAGCGCTGAACGGTGTCGAAGACGGCAACCTCGAAGACAAATACCGCTGGGAGCAGGGCTTCACCTTGCAGGCGTACATGACGAACGATTCGGCGGAAGCACGCTCGGCTTTCGTCGAAAAACGCGACGCGCAGTTCGACGGCGGCAACGACGCCGAACGCCAGGCCGGAGCACGCGCATGAAGCTCGATTACACGCCGGCGCAACGCGCGTTTCGCGCCGAGATCCACAGTTGGCTTGCGCTCCATGTGCCGCGCGATCCGCTGCCGAGCTTCGATACCGAGGCGGGTTTTGCCGCGCACCGGGAATGGGAGCGCACGCTGCATTCAGGCCGCTGGAGCATGGTGACGTGGCCGCGCGAACTGGGCGGACGCGGTTGCGATCTGATCGAGTGGCTGATCTTCGAAGAAGAGTACTGGCGCGCCGATGCGCCTATGCGTGTGAACCAGAACGGCATCTTCCTGCTCGGTCCGACCTTGATGGACTTCGGCACGGACGAGCAGAAGGCCCGCTTTCTGCCCGCGATGGCGGCGGGCGAGCACGTATGGGCGCAAGGCTGGTCCGAGCCGAACGCCGGTTCCGACATGGCGGCGATTCGTGCCAGCGCGATCCGTACCGACGATGGAAAGGGCGGCGAGTACATCCTGAATGGCCAGAAGATCTGGTCGACGCGCGCGGTATGGGCCGACTGGCTGTTCGGCCTGTTTCGCAGCGATCCGCAATCCACGCGCCATCATGGTCTGACCTTCCTGATGGTGCCGCTTTCGACGCCGGGCATCACCGTGCGGCCCATCCGTCAGTTGAACGGCCACACCGGCTTTGCCGAGATTTTCTTCGACGACGTACGCGTGCCGGTCGAAAATCGTCTGGCGGGCGAAGGCATGGGCTGGCAGGTCGCGATGGCGACCGCCGGGTTCGAGCGCGGCCTGATGCTGCGCTCGCCCGCGCGTTTTCAGCGCACGGCCGAAGCATTGCGCGCGCTCTACCTCGCGCACCGTGAACAGGCTGATCGCGATCCCACCTTGCGCGACCGCGTGATCAGCGCGTGGATGGATGCGCAGGCCTACGCGCTCTCCACCTACGCGACCGCGAGCCGCTTGCATAAGGGTGGCCACATCGGTGCGGAGTCGAGCACCAACAAGGTGTTCTGGTCCGAACTCGACCTGCGCATGCATCAGACCGCGCTCGATATTCTCGGCGCGCACGCCGAAGTCGTGCCGCAGACGCACGAACAGCACGCGGCGCTCGGCAACTGGCTCGACGGTTTCCTGTTCGCGCAGGCGGGGCCGATCTATGCGGGCACCAACGAGATTCAACGCAACATCGTCGCCGAACGGATGTTGGGTATGCCGCGCTCGTGATGCCGGTGCTGCAAGCATGCAAGCCGCTGCAGCCGGCATTCAGACGCGTAAAGGATTGAGCGAGGAACTATGGATTTCGTATTCAACGAAGATCAGGAAGCATTGGCCAGCAGCGTCAAGCGCTTTCTGATGACGGAGATGACGCCGGAGTTGATCCGTGAGTTGTGGACTACGCCCACGGGCCGCTCGGAGCGTATGTGGGACATGTTCGCATCGCAAGGGCTGACCGCCGTGTCGGTGCCGGAAAATTTCGCTGGCCTGGGACTCGGTGACGTGGAGTGGGCGCTGCTTGCGCAGACCTATGGCTATTTCGCGGGACCCGAGCCGTTACTCGATACGGCGCTCGTGGCGGTCGGCATGCTGGAAGGCTTGCCGGCGAGCGGGCAACGCGATGCGTTGTTGCGTGATGTCGCGGCGGGTTCGGCGCGAGTGGCGATTGCGCATCCGGTGAATCCCTATGTCAGCGATGCGCACGTCGCAAAGGTTTTGTTGTGCGAGCGCGGTGGCGAGCTGCATTGGCTCACACCCGACGCTTGCAGATTGAATCCGGTGGAGAGCATCGATCCTTCGCGGCGGCTGTTCGAAATCGATTGGCAGGCAACGCCGCACACCCGGGTGGCGACGGCCTCCGAAGCGCAACCCTTGCTGGCGCGCGCACTCGACCGGGGTGCGTTCGCTGTTGCCGCGCAATTGCTCGGCCTCACGCAGCGTGTGCTCGACGTCGCGATCGATTACAGCGCGCAACGCAAACAGTTCGGTAAGCCGATCGGTTCGTATCAGGCGCTCAAGCATCTGCTCGCCGACGTCGCGATTCGCTACGAGTTCGCGCGGCCGGTGGTGTACCGGGCCGCCTGCGCAATCGCCGACAACGACCCGCAGCGCGCGCTCTACGTCTCCCACGCGAAGCTTGCCGCCACCGCCGCGGCGCAACTCGCCGCGCGCCATGCGATGCAGGTGCACGGCGCGATCGGCTACACGTGGGAACTCGACTTGCAGATCTTCATGAAACGCATCTGGGCGCTCTCGGGCAGTTGGGGCGACACGACGTTTCACAAGGCCCGCGTGGCCGACGCGCTGATCGAGTCCTGTGCTCCGATCGGACCGGCCCGCACTTTCGAACTGGAATCGTAATGAAACAGGCTTATATCGTCGATGCGCTGCGCACACCCACCGGTCGCCGCAAAGGCGGACTCGCGCAAGTGCATGCCGCGGATCTCGGCGGCTTCGTATTGAAGGAGCTGGTCGCCCGCAACGGCATTCCCGCCGAGGAATACGACGACGTGGTGTTCGGCTGCGTCGATACGATTGGTCCGCTGGCGGGCAATATCGCCCGCACCTGCTGGCTCGCCGCCGGCTTGCCGTTGACGGTGCCGGGTGTCACGGTGGACCGGCAATGCGGTTCGTCGCAGCAAGCCGTGCATTTTGCGGCGCAAGCGGTGATGAGCGGCACGCAGGATGTGGTGGTTGCGGGTGGCGTGCAGACCATGACGCAGATTCCGATTTCGTCGGCGATGACGGCGGCCGAGCCGCTTGGTTTCACCGATCCGTTCTCGGGCAGCATCGGCTGGCGCGCGCGGTTCGGCGATGCGCCGGTGTCGCAGTTTCACGCGGCGCAACGGATCGCGGACCACTGGAACCTGTCGCGCGAAACGATGGAACGGTATGCACTGGAGAGTCACCGGCGCGCGTTGGCTGCGATTGAGGGTGGCCACTTTGCGCGCGAGATTGTGCCGTTCGCCGGTGTCGTTCATGACGAGACACCGCGCAAGGACACGACGCTTGCCAGAATGGCCGCGCTTGAACCGCTGATGCCAGGCGGCGCGCTAACGGCGGCTGTCTCGAGCCAGACCTGCGACGCGGCGGCGGCATTGTTGATCGTCTCCGAAGAGGCGCTCAAGCGTTACGGCCTCACGCCGCGCGCCCGTATTCATCACCTCAGCGTGCTTGGCGACGATCCGCTGTGGATGCTCACCGCCCCGATTCCCGCGACACGTCACGCATTGAAGAAGGCCGGCCTCGCGCTCGCCGACATCGACGTGGTGGAACTGAACGAAGCGTTTGCGTCAGTGGCGCTCGCGTGGCTTGCCGAACTGCGTTATCCGCATGAAAAAACCAATCCGAACGGCGGCGCGATTGCGTTAGGTCATCCGCTCGGCGCCACCGGCGCGCGCTTGATGACCACTCTCCTGCACGAGCTCGAACGCACGCAAGGCCGCTACGGTTTGCAAGCAATGTGCGAAGGCGGCGGGCTGGCGAACGTCACGATCATCGAGCGCCTTTAAGCGCATTCAGGCGCACTCAGGCGCATCACTGTCTACGAGGATCAAGCATGGGAATCTGCAACGAACGCACCGTGATCATTACCGGCGCGGGGGGAGGGTTGGGCCGCGAATACGCGCTGGCGTTCGCCGCCGAGGGCGCGGCGGTGGTGGTCAACGATATTCGTCAGGAAGCCGCGCAAGCCGTCTGCGACGAGATCGCGCGAGCCGGTGGCCGGGCGCTGGCGAATGCCGACGACATCACGCGGGTCGACACGGCGCAACGCATTATCGACGCCGCGCATGAGGCCTTCGGCGCGATTCATGTGCTTGTGAACAACGCGGGTATTTGCCGCGACCGGATGTTCACGAGCATGACCGAGAGCGATTGGGATGACGTGATGCGAGTGCATCTACGTGGCCATTTCTGTCTCTCGCAACTGCTGGCCCGCGAGTGGCGCGACGCGTCGAAGGCAGGACGCGAGGTGGACGCACGCATTGTCAACACAAGTTCGGGGGCGGGTCTGCAAGGGTCGATCGGCCAGGCGAACTATGGCGCGGCCAAGGCGGCCATCGCGGCTTTGACTCTGATGCAGGCCGCGGAATTGCAGCGCTACGGCGTGTGTGTGAACGCATTGGCGCCGGCGGCGCGTACCTCGATGACCGAAGGTGTGTTCGCCGAGATGATGAAAAAGCCCGCTAACGGTTTCGATTACTTCGATCCGGCTAACGTGGCGCCGCTGGTCGTCTGGCTCGGCAGTGCTCAATCGCGTGACGTGACCGGTCAGGTATTCGAAGCGGCGGGGGGCATGATCGCCGTGGCAGAAGGCTGGCGCACGGGGCCGCGCATCGACATCGGCGCGCGCTGGCAAGTCACCGCGCTGGGGGCCGCGGTGGCGAAGCTGGTCGCAGAACGTGAGCCGGCGCAGCAGGTCTACGGAAGCTGACGCGATGAACCTCGCTCTCTCCGAAGAACAGACCATGATTCGCGACTCGGCCGCCGAAGTGCTGGCCGAGCGCAGCGCATCGGCGGTGGTGCGGCAGGCGATCGAACACACGGCGGGTCGCGACGAGGCTTTGTGGCACACGCTCGCCAGCGAACTCGGCTGGTGTGCGCTGACCGTGCCGGAAGCGGCGGGCGGTGCGGACCTCGGGGCGATGGAGTTGGTGTTACTGATGGAACAGATGGGGCGGCGCCTTGCCTGCGTGCCTTATTTCAGCACGGTGTGCCTCGCGGCGACGGCGCTCGCGCAGTGCGAATCCACGGCGGCTCGCGCGTGGCTCTCGCGGATCGCGAGCGGCGAGGTGAGCGCGACGCTCGCGCTGGATGCGGCCGCTGGTTTCGATACGCGCAAGGCGTCGGCATACGCCGTGCCCGGCTTTGATACGCGTTCGGTGACGCTCTACGCTGAAGAGACGGCTTACGGTTACCGTTTGTCGGGGACGTTGGCACAGGTTATCGACGGCGCGAGCGTTGATCTCGTACTGGTGCCCGCCTGGATCGCCAACGAGTCGCGAACCATCGCGCTGTTTGAATTGAACTGCGCCGATCTTGCGGGCCTCAGCCGTACGCCGCTCACCACGCTTGATGCGACGCGTCCGCTGGCACGTATCGAACTGAATGTGGTCGATGTGCCGCGTGACGCACTGCTCGCGTGTGGCGGCGAGGCGCAACGAGCGGTCGCAAGGACCGTATGGTTTGCCGCGTTGGCACTGGCCGCTGAACAACTGGGCGGCGCGCAGCAATGCCTTGATCTCACCCTTGCCTATACAGCGGAGCGCGTGCAATTCGGCCGCGCGATCGCGTCGTTTCAGGCGATCAAGCATCGTTGCGCGCAGATGATGGTCGAGATCGAGGCGACCCGTTCGGCCGTGCTCGGCGCGGCACAAGCGTGGGACCAGGCACGCAATGAAGCATGGGATCAAGCGGCCGTTTCGCTACCGCCGCTTGTGCTTACCGACATCGCCGCAGCAAAAGCCACCGCCAACGACGCTTTCCGTTTTTGTGCTCAGGAAGCGATTCAACTGCACGGTGGCGTCGGTTTCACCTGGGAGTACGACCCGCAACTGTATTTCAAACGCGCACAGGCTTGCAGCGCGCAATTCGGCACGACCGCGCAGATGCTGTCGTTTATCGCGGAACACGTGATCGATCGTAGCGAGGCTTCGAGCGTAACCCGGCCACTGCCGCTGGCGCATGCGGATCACGTGCAAGCTGTCCTCGCAGGAGTGCTCTGATGAACAGCGAAACGCAGCAGCAATGTTTGCGCGCGGAAGTCGCCGGGTGGATGAGTACCCATCTGCGTGGCGAGTTCGCTTGCCTGCAATACCGTGGCGGCCCCGGCGATGAAGAGGCTTATCCCGCGCTGCGCAAGCAATGGGAACGTGAACTGGCGAGCGGCGGCTGGACCGGGCTGGGCTGGTCGAAAGAACAGGGCGGCCGTGCGATGTCGGTCGCCGAACAGGTGATTTTTCACGAGGAATACGCCCGCGCCGGCGGTCCAGGGCGCATGGGCCATATCGGCGAGGGTTTGCTCGGGCCGACTTTGATCGCCTGCGGCACCGACGATCAGCGCCGGCGGTTTCTGCCGGGCATCCTGAACGGCACGCAGTTCTGGTGCCAGGGGTATTCGGAACCCGGTGCGGGTTCCGACCTCGCGAACGTCCGCACGCGTGCGGTCCGCGACGGGAGCGGCAATTGGCGTGTGCATGGCCAGAAAGTCTGGACCTCGCTCGCGCACGATTCCGACTGGATCTTTGTGATTGCGCGCACCGACGCCGAATCGCGCGGCAATCGCGGACTCTCGTTCCTGTTGATGCCGCTCGATCAACCCGGCATCGAGATTCGCCCGATCAAACAATTGAACGGCGGAGCCGAGTTCAACGAAGTGTTCTTCGACGGCGCACTCGCGGCCGCCGAAGATCTGGTCGGCACGCCGGGCGACGGCTGGCGCATTGCGATGACCTTGCTCGGTTTCGAGCGCGGCATGTCCACGCTGGGTCAGCAGATGCAGTTCATCCGCGAGCTCGAATGGGTGGTCGACGCGGCACATGAGGCGGGTGTGGCGAACGATCCGCTGGTTCGTCAACGGATCGCGCGGGCGTGGACCGGCTTACGCGTGATGCGCTACAACGCGTTGCGGATGCTGGCGGGCGCCTCTGCCGATGAAAACGGCGCCGGCGCGTTGAGCCGCGAAGCGCTGATCTACAAATACTACTGGTCGAACTGGCATCGCGATCTGGGCCAACTGGCGATGGACGTGCTGGGCCTCAACGCCAATCTGATCGACAGCGGCGACGCGAAACGTACCCGTCTGCAAGGCGTGTTCCTTTTCTCGCGCGCCGACACCATCTACGCGGGCACCAACGAAATCCAGCTGAACATCATGGCCGAGCGCGGGCTCGGTATGTCCAGAGAACCTCGAGGAACACTATGAACGAATTCCAAACGGTGCGTACCGCGCCTGCCTATGTGCCGGGCCATCAACTGCTGGCGGGTAAATCCGTGCTGATTACGGCGGCTGCCGGTGCGGGCATCGGCTTCGCCGCCGCCAAACGCTGCGCCGAAGAAGGTTGCCGCGCGCTTTTCATTTCCGACATCCACGAGCGGCGTCTTGAGCAGGCGGTCGACACCTTGCGCGCCGAAACCGGCTTACAGGCGATTTACGGACGCTTGTGCAACGTTTCGGTGGAACAGGACGTACGCACGCTGGTGGCGGATGCCGAAGACCGGCTGCAAGGCGTCGATGTGCTGATCAACAACGCCGGACTCGGTGGCGCGCGTCGCATCGTCGAAATGGACGATGCCGAATGGTCGCGGGTGATCGACATTAGCCTCACCGGCACCTTCCGCATGACACGGGCAATCCTGCCGCACATGCAGCAGCGAGGCCGGGGCGTGATCGTGAACAACGCATCGGTGCTCGGCTGGCGGGCGCAGGCGGAACAGGCGCATTACGCGGCAGCGAAGGCCGGCGTGATGGCGCTGACGCGCTGCGCCGCGCTCGAGGCTGCGCCGTACGGCGTGCGTATCAACGCGGTGGCGCCGAGCATTGCACTGCACGATTTTCTGAAGAAGTCGGCTTCGGCTGACCTGCTCGATCAACTGGCATCGCGTGAAGCATTCGGACGCGCTGCCGAAGTGTGGGAGGTGGCGAACGTGATGGTCTTTCTGGCAAGCGACTACGCGTCGTATATGACTGGCGAAGTGCTGTCGGTCAGCAGTCAGCACGCGTGATGGAGCGCGTCATGACTGAAGTCGGCGACATCGGCGGCACCCGTGGCATTGGCAGTGTGAGCGACGTTGACGGCCATAGCCAGCCCGCTCGCATATTCGCCCGTCCCGAAGCGCTGATAGCCGCCGTGGGTGAAACGCTCGGCGCCAGCGAATGGCTCGCGATCGATCAAGCGCGCATCGATCTGTTCGCCGAAGCGACGCTCGATCACCAGTGGATTCATGTCGATGCGGAACGCGCTCGCCATGGTCCGTTTGGCGGCTGTATCGCACACGGCTTTCTGACGCTCTCGCTCGTTAATTTTTTCTTGCCGCAGATCGTGCGTGTCGATGGCGCGCGGCTTGGCGTCAATTACGGCTGCGACAAGATCCGCTTTCCCGCGCCGGTGAGAGTCGGCGCGCGCATTCGTGGCGTCGGCCAGTTGTTGCACGCCGAAGCGATTGAAGGCGGCGTGCAGGCCTGGATTCGCGTGAGCGTGGAAATCGACGGCGAGACAAAACCCGGTTGCGTAGCGGACACCATCAGCCGCTACTACCTGTAGAAACCTGTAGAACCCGTAGAGGAAATCTCATGAACGAAGCGGTCATCGTCTCGGTTGCGCGCACACCGATCGGCAAGGCATTTCGCGGTGTGTTCAACGACACCGAAGCGCCAGCACTCGGCGGCCACGTGGTGCGCGCCGCGGTCGAACGCGCGCAACTCGACCCTGCCGAGATCGACGACGTGTTGATGGGCTGCGCCGCCCAGCAGGGAAGCCAGGGCTACAACATCGGCCGGCTCTCGGCGGCCGCTGCGGGTTTGCCGGCTTCGGTGCCGGGCATGGCGATGGACCGGATGTGCTCGTCGGGCTTGATGACAATCGCGACAGCCGCACAGAACATCCTGTGCGGCGATGCGCGAATCGTGGTGGCCGGCGGCGTGGAGTCGATCACGCTCACGCAGAACAAGCACAAGAATGCGTACCGCGCGCGTTCCGAGGCAGTGCTCGCGCATCAGCCGGCTGCCTATATGGCGATGATCGAAACGGCGGAAATCGTCTCGCGCCGGTACGGCATTTCACGTGAGGCGCAGGACGAATACGCGCTGACGAGTCAGCAGCGCACGGCGGCGGCTCAGGCTGCGGGCCGCTTCGACGAAGAGATCGTGCCGTTCGACGCGCAGCGCGCGCTGTTCGACAAGGAAGGCAAGCCGGCCGGCAGCGAAAGCGTGCGGGCGAGCCGCGACGAATGCAATCGTGCCGATACCAGCGCGGCCAGTCTGGCAGCGCTCAAGCCGGTCTGGAGCGGTGGCGAGGCGGTCGCGCAGGGCGAATTCATTACCGCGGGCAATGCGTCGCAACTGTCCGACGGCGCGGCGGCGGTGGTTGTGATGAGCGTGGCGGAGGCGAAGCAGCGCGGTTTGAAGCCGCTCGGCATTTATCGCGGCATGGCTGTCGCGGGCTGCGAAGCCGACGAAATGGGCATTGGTCCGGCGCTCGCGGTGCCGAAACTGCTGGCACGCCATCGGCTGACGGTGAATGACATCGGGCTGTGGGAAATGAACGAGGCGTTCGCGTGCCAGGTGATTTACTGCCGCGATCAACTGCATATTCCGGCGGACCGTCTGAACGTGAACGGCGGTGCGATCTCGGTTGGCCATCCGTTCGGGATGTCCGGCACCCGTATGACGATGCACGGGTTGCTTGAAGCGCGTCGGCGCGGCGTGCGCCATGTCGTCGTGACGATGTGCGTTGGCGGCGGCATGGGCGCTGCGGCACTCTTCGAAATAGCGGCGTAGACCGCACTCGGAGCTTTGCATGGAACCAGAGTAAGTGCTCTGCGTGGGACCTGAGTAGCGCGACAAGGCGCGAACTCTGGTCGACACGCCAAAGCGCGAACTCTGGTCGACAGGAGACAAAAAATGAAATCGACACTACCCGGTTTGCTGCTCTCTGCTGCCGTGTTGGGCGCGGCGCTGTTTGCGTTTTCGCCTCGCCCGCTGCCGGCTTTCGCGGCGACTGCCATTCAGGCCGACCGCCTGCAGATCAACGGACTTGCCCGAGCGGGCACGCATCTCGTCGCGGTGGGCGAGCGAGGCGTCATTCTGTTGAGCGACGATGCGGGCGCGTCCTGGCGGCAAGCCGCGATGGCCTCTGACGAAGCGTCCGCGCTTACTCAGGTGTTTTTTTATCACGCCGCGTATCGGTATCGCGGTGGGACATGACGGCTGGATCGTACGTACCGTCGATGGCGGTGCGCATTGGAGCGAGGTGCACTTCGATCGCAAGCATTCGGACCCGCTGCTGTCGGTGTGGGGCAATGCGAGCGGACTGGTGTTCGCCAGCGGCAGCTTCGGCCAGTTGTTCGTTTCGCACGATGCGGGCGCCACCTGGACCCAGCAGAAAACGCCCGCCGACGATCGGCACCTGAATGCGATTGCCGGCGATGCAAGTGGCCGTTTGATCATCGCGGGCGAAACCGGCACGCTGCTCCTCTCGACCGACAACGGCGCGAGTTGGGAGAAGCGGCCCGTACCCTATCAGGGCTCGCTATTCGGTGTGCTGAAGCTGGAAAACGGCGACTGGCTCGCGTACGGCATGCGCGGCAACGTGCTGCGCAGCACCGATCAGGGCAACACGTGGACGCATATCGACAGTCATGTCGGCACCTCGTATTTCGGCGCAGTGCAACTGTCCGACGGTGAACTGGTGCTGGTCGGCCAGGGCGGTGCGATCGTGATCTCGCGCGATAACGGACAGAGCTTCACGGTGCGTAAGGTGGGCGGCGTGCAGAGCCTCGCGGCCGTGGTCGACGCCGGGCACGGCGAACTAGCGTTGGGCGGGGAGGCGGGCGTGGCGTTGCTGCCGGCTTCGCCGGCGGCCCAGTCATCGCTTGCACCGCTGCACGCGTCGCCCGCCGCGTCACCGTCCTGAATCCCCGGTTTCGTTCGCCGAATTTCCATAGCGCGCGCGCCGGCCACCGACTCGCCACGCCCGCCGCGCTCCCCGTTGTTTTGCCGTGAGACGCACCATGAACGCATCGTCCCGTCCTTCTCCGTCCCGCCTTTCACGCTTTGTGGAACGCTGCGCCGACGCCATCATGCGGCATCGGCGCATTCTGCTGACGCTATGTCTCGCGTTGACCGTCGCGCTGGGCTGTTCCGCGACGCGTCTGCGGCTCGACCCCGGGTTCAACAAGATGATCCCGATGCAGCACCCGTATATGCAGGTGTTCAACCGCTATGCGAGTGCTTTTCCGGGCGCCAACACGATTCTCGTGAATCTGCGCTGGAAGGGCCACGGCGACATCTACAACCCGGCGTTCATGGACGATCTGCGTCACGCGACCGATGACGTGTTCTTCATTCCCGGCGTGAACCGCTCGCGCGTGTTTTCGCTGTTCACGCCGAATGTGCGCTACACGGAGGTCACCGAAGCGGGTTTTCGCGGGGACGTGGTCGTGCCTGGCCAATTTAGCAGCAGCAATCCCGACGACCTCGCCAAAGTGCGCCGCAACGTGGCGCGTTCAGGGCAGATCGGCCGATTGGTCGGTAATGACCTGCATTCCGCGCTGATTCGCGCGGAGTTACGCGAGACCGATCCGGTTACCGGCAAGCATCTGGATTACAGCGCGGTGGCGCGCCAACTCGAACAGATCCGTGCGCGCTATTCGAACCAGGATGTCGAGGTCGACATTATCGGATTCGCGAAACTCGTGGGGGATGTGGAGGCAGGAATTAGCGGCGTAATCGGCTTTTTCGCCCTCGCTTTCCTGATTACGGCCGCGTTGCTGTTTGCCTACATGCGCTCGGCGAAGACCACGGTGCTCGCGCTGTTCGTCGCGTTGCTGCCGGTGGTGTGGTTGCTCGGCGCGTTGCCGGTGCTGGGCCTCGGTATCGATCCGATGTCGATTCTCGTGCCGTTCCTGATTTTCTCGATTGGCGTTTCGCACGCCGTGCAGATGACCAATGCGTGGAAGCAGGCGCTGGTTGCGGGCATGTCCTCGACCGATGCCGCACGCGATGCATTTCGCAAGTTGTTCGTGCCGGGTACCGTTGCACTGCTGACAAATGCGCTGGGCTTTATGGTGATCATGCGCATCCAGATCGAGATCGTGCGTGAGTTAGGTGTCACGGCGTGCCTTGGTGTACTGCTGATGATCGTCACCAACAAGGTTTTTTTGCCGATTCTGTTGTCGTACACGCGATTGGAAGCCGGCACCCTGGCGCGTGCAAAAAGCCGCGCGGCGCAGGGTGGCAGCCGCCTGTGGACGCGCTTCGCGATCTTCGCGCGTCCCGTGCCGGCTCTCGGCGTGTTCGTGATCGCGCTGTTATTGCTCGCGTTCGGCGCGAGGGAGTCGCGCAAGCTTCAGATTGGCGACATTGGCGCCGGCGCGCCCGAGCTGCGCGCCACTTCGCGCTACAACCTCGATAACGCGCGCATCACGAGTCAGTACAACATCGGCGTCGATGCGCTCGCGGTGATCGTCGAGACCACCGGTTACGACGATGCCTGTCTGCATTACCCGGTGATGAGCGCGATCGAGCGCTTCGAGATGGAGATGCGCGGCGTGGCGGGCGTGCAGTCGGTGGTGAGCGTGCCTTCGCTTGCGAAGATTTCGATTGCCGCTTTCAACGAAGGCAATCCGCGCTGGGGTGCACTGCCGCGTTCGAGCGATGGCCTTACCCAGGGTGCGAGCGCCTTCGATCCGGACAACGGTATGAACACCGAGAACTGCCAGGCGATTCAGGTGTTGATCTACACCACCGATCACGAGGGCAAGACGATCGCGCATATCGTCGATGAGATCAAACGTCTGGCGGCTGCCGATCACACGCCGAATATCGCTTTCCGGCTCGCGGGCGGCAACGTCGGCGTGATGGCGGCGACCAACGAAGCGGTTGGCGACGCCGAGGTGGCGATGCTGCTGTCGATTTTCGGTGCGATCGCGTTGCTGTGCTTTGTGACCTTCCGTTCGTGGCGTGCGGTGTTGTGCATCGTCGTGCCACTGACGGTGGTGTCGATTTTGTGCAACGCGGTGATGGCCTGGCTCGGTATCGGGCTGAAGGTCGCCACCTTGCCGGTGATTACGCTGGGTGTGGGGGTGGGCGTCGACTACGGCATCTACCTGTACGAACGTTTGCAGCATGAAGTGCGCGGCGGAGCCTCTTTGCCCGAAGCGTTCGCGGCGGCGATGCGTCAACGCGGCACCGCGGCCTTGTTTACCGCGGTGACCATGTTCATCGGCGTGGGGACATGGGCGTTCTCCGCACTCAAGTTCCAGGTGGATATGGGCGTGCTGCTTGCCTTCATGTTTCTCGTCAACCTGTTCGGTGCGGTGTTTCTGTTGCCGGCGCTGGCGGCATGGCTTGGGGTGGAGCGGGCGGAGCGGCGAGCGGGTTCGCGGATCGGTGCACCGGACGTGGCCGTGGCAAACGTACTGAACGCGGCCGAGACGACTGAGACGACCGAGGCGGCGGATGCGGCCGTGCGCGGTGCTGCATCGGCGTCAGGCGAAGTCGAGCCGGCTACGCTCGAGCATGGCAATCCCGCGCGCTAGCGAGGTACTAACGAGTTGTTGAAGGGTAGCTGAAGTCCCTAGTCCATCGGGACGATGAAGGCGGAGTGCGTCGCGCTTATCGTCAGGCGAGAGCACGAAAATCTGCGCGCGCTCTGCAGAAGCACTGATGACGGCGGCTATTCAGAAGCGCCGTCTTTTCCATTGGAGGAGATAAGAGATGTCCGCACGTCCCTACAGAATTGAAGCGCAGCCGCTGGTGCAGCGATATGCACGCGGCTGGCACTGTCTTGGTCTTGCCAGCGAATACAAGGATGGCAAGCCGCACACGCTGAACATTTTTGGCCAACGTCTTGCCGCGTTCATGGATTCACAGGGGAAGGTGAACGTGGTCGATGGCTACTGCCCGCACATGGGTGGTGATCTGAGCACTGGCCGTGTGGACGGCGACACGCTGGTGTGTCCGTTTCACGGCTGGCAGTGGGACGGCGAAGGCAACTGCCAGTCGATTCCGTACTGCAAGCGGATTCCGCCGAAGGCCAGGATCGGCACCTGGCAGACTTGCGAACAGAACCAGCTGCTGTTCATCTGGCATGACCCCGAAGGCAATCCGCCGGGCGAAGACGTTGCGATTCCCCGTATCGACGCATGTTTTTCCGACGAGTGGTCCGATTGGGTTGTGGATCTGATGAAGATCGACACGAACTGCCGCGAGCTGGTCGACAACATCTCCGACATGGCCCACTTCGCTACTGTGCACGGCGCGCCGATCGATTATTTCGCGAATCTGTTCGAAGGGCATAAGGCAACGCAATTGCTTGTTGGCCGCAGCGAGCGTCTGGGTGACGACGAACTGATCGCGCTGTCCACTTACTTTGGTCCGGCATATCACATCACGGAAATGACGGGTAAAAGTGGTGGTCATCCGATCCATTCGATTCTGCTGAACTGCCATGTACCGGTCGATATGAACAGCTTCGAATTGCGTTACGGCGTGATGGTGAAGAAGGTGCCGGGTTTATCCGACGAGCAGAACATGGAGATTGCGCGTGCTTATTCGAAGCAGGCTCAGGCTGCGTTTTATGAGGACGTCGCGATCTGGGATACGAAGACGCGGATTGACAATCCGCTGTTGTGCGAGGGTGATGGTCCGCTGTATCAGATGCGCGACTGGTACTCGCAGTTTTATCTCGATGCAGCGGATGTGCGGCCTTCGAGTACGGCGAGAAAGGTCGTGGAGATCAAGGTTCGGGAGGGGGCGGGGAGGGTGGCCTTGCGGCATGTGTTTGAAGAGTGAAAGATGATGAGGGGCCTGTTCGGCGGTTTTGTTGTTGAGCTGGATTTTGGGCGTTGCCTTGCTGTGTTCGTGGTCTGTTTGGCGTTGCCGTCCTGGTCTTTTGGCCTTTCCTTGATTTGTTAGTGGTCTATTAGCGTTGCCCCTGTGCGGGGCGGCACCTACTTCTCTTTGCCGCCGCAAAGAGAAGCAACCGTATTGGAAGTCAAGCGACGGCTAGCTGGCGGATGACCGATGCCCGGCACGGTAGTCAGCGATGCACAGGCGAGCGCATGCAGCACGATTAATGATCGCGCCCGGACTGCCCGCCATCAGGGCAACGCGTGACGAAGCTCAGTTAGTCGGCGAACTCCAGGGCGTGGCGTTACGGACCATCGCATTGAGCGTGACGACGAGCTTGCGGATGCAGGCCGTGATAGCAACCTTGAACGGTTTGCCGGCCTTGCGTAGCCGGTCATAGAAAGCCCGGATGGTCGGGTTAAAACGCAGCGCCGGCACGCAGGCCATATAGAGCGCTCGCCGCACGACGGCGCGCCCACCCTGAATGCGGCGTTTGCCGATGTGCCTGCCGCTGTCGCTATTGAAGGGAGCGACGCCGGTGAGCGCAGCGATCTCCCGGCGGTTCAGCGAGCCAAGTTGGGGCATAAAAGCGATCAGCGTCGCGGCGGCGCCGGGACCGATGCCTGGCACGGAGCGCAGCAGGTCTTCCTTCTGGCGCCACGCGGGCGAGGAGCGCAGGAATGAATCGATGTCGTTGTCAGCGAGCTTGATCTGCTGCTTGAGCCATTTGATGTGCTCGTTCAGACTGTCCCGTGCAGCGGCATGGGCGCGCTCAAGCCGTGCTTTCTCTGCCACGAGCATATCGATGAGCTGGGCACGGCGCAGCAGCAGGGCCTGCAACTGCTCGGTCTGCACATCGGTGAGCGGGCGCACGACGGGCTTGAGGACCGCGGCGAAATGGGCGATGGCGAAGGCGTCGATGCGATCGGTTTTGGCACGCGAGCCGGTTGCGCGGGCGAAGTCGCGTACCTGCCGGGGATTGACCGCGACGGCGGGCAAGCCGGCCTCGCAGAGGGCCCTGAGCACAGCGAGTTCAAGCTTGCCGGTGGCCTCCATGACGATCAGTGTGGGGCTCAACGCGATCAGACGTTGCACCAGCTGTTCGATAGCGACCGGCTCATTGTCGACACGGAAATGTTCGGTGGTGTCGTGAATGGCAATATCGAGCGCGCTGCCGCTGACGTCGATGCCGATATAAACGGAAGAAGATTGATTCATCACGGTACCCATACTTGCAGGAAAATACGAGCTCAAGGCTCAGTCAACTGTTCGGGTTAGAAGGATGAAAAAGGATAGTCGCTCAAGCTTCTCTGCGGGCTCGAAACCCGGTAGGCAGACGAACTGACTGTCCCTGTGACGACAACTGATCGGGTCGGCGTCACAGAAGGGAATATACAAGTAGGCAAGAGAAAGCGGCTCAAACCGCTAATTCTTAAGCGGGTCCCCCGCACAGCCACGGTAGTGGTGCATCTGGAATCTGTCGCCTCGCACATTCGGCCTCAGTGACAAAGGAGTCATACTTCCGGCGGCGCTACGCGCGCCGACGCCCGGTTCAAAAAACCATCAGTTATGCAAAGCGCCGACCAGGTTTCCCAGGCAGACCCGTCCGCGACGCACGCAGTGCGGAGTGGGAGCTGATGAGTGCTTTGTCAACGGCGCGGAGTGTGCGAGGCGACAGATTCCAGATGCACCACTACCGTGGCTGTGCGGGGGACCCGCTTATGAGCTGGCGGGGTGAGCCGCTTTCTTTTGCCTACTTTTCTTTGCGGCAGGCAAAGAAAAGTAGGTGCCGCCCCGCACAGGGGCAACGCTAATAGACCACTAACAAATCAAGGAAAGGCCAAAAGACCAAAATACCAACCCCAAACCCTTACACCAAAACCTTCCTCTCCCGAGCAAGCGTCAGCGCCGTATCTTCAATCATATCCTCCTGCCCACCGACCAACCGCCTCCTCCCCATTTCAACAAGAATATCCCGTGCCGGAACCCGATACTTCGCTTCAGCCCGCTTGGCAAACAGCAAAAACGACGAATAAACTCCCGCATACCCAAGCGTCAACGCATCGCGATCGATCCGGATCGGTGCATCCATAATCGGCACGACAAGATCCTCGGCAACATCAGAAATTCCAAACACATCGACACCCGTCTCAATCCCCATCCGCTCGCACACAGCAATAAACACTTCCATCGGCGTATTGCCGGCACCAGCGCCAAGCCCCGCAGCCGCCGCGTCGATACGATTGGCCCCCGCAGCAATAGCCGCAATCGAATTCGCAACCCCCATCGCAAGATTGTGATGACCATGAAACCCCAACTCCGTCTCAGGTTTCAACGCAGCACGAACCAACCCAATGCGCGCAGTCACATCGTCAGGCAACATATAACCGGCCGAGTCGGTAATGTAGATGCAGTTCGCACCGTACGATTCCATCAACTTCGCCTGCTTGACGAGCTGCTCGGGCGGCGACATGTGCGCCATCATCAAAAAGCCCACCGTGTCCATCTCCAGCTTGCGGGCAAGACCTATGTGCTGCTCGGACACGTCCGCTTCCGTGCAATGCGTCGCCACACGAATCGTGTGCACGCCAAGCCCGTGCGCCATGCGCAAATGCTCAACCGTGCCGATGCCCGGTATCAACAGCGCAGACACCCGGGCCTGTTTTAGTTCTTCAATCACGGCGCTTAAATAGGCTTCGTCGGTATGCGCCGGAAATCCGTAGTTGACCGATGCGCCACCCAGGCCGTCGCCGTGTGTGACTTCGATGAGCGGTACGCCGGCGGCGTCGAGACCGCGCGCGATCGAGCGCATCTGGTCGAGTGAAATCTGGTGACGCTTGGGGTGCATGCCGTCGCGCAACGTCATGTCGTGGACGGTAATGCGGGTTCCTGCTAATGACATGGGAGCTCCTTACGCAGTGGCAGGGGATGCAGCAAGCATCTGTTGGGCAAAGACTTCCGCAGTACGCGCGGCGGCCGCGGTCATGATGTCGAGATTGCCGGCATATTTCGGCAGATAGTCGCCGAGACCTTCGACCTCCATGAACACAGACACGCGGCGGCCGTCGAACACAGGGCCGTTTTTTAACGTGTAGCCGGGTACGTACTGGCGTACTTCGTCGATCATCGCGTGCACGGAAGCCGTGATCGCCTCGACGTCCGGATCGGTCTCGGTCAGGCAATGGATCGTGTCGCGCATAATCAGCGGCGGCTCGGCCGGATTGATCACGATGATCGCCTTGCCTACCGCAGCGCCGCCGATCTGTTCGATCGCGAGCGAAGTGGTGCGGGTGAACTCGTCGATGTTCTTGCGCGTGCCGGGGCCGACTGAACGGGACGACACGGTCGCGACGATCTCGCCATACACCACGCGCTGTACGCGTGAAACGGCGTATACCATCGGAATCGTCGCCTGGCCGCCGCAGGTGACCATGTTGACATTCATGGCCTGCTGGTCGATCTGCGCGGCGAGGTTGACCGGCGGCACGCAGAATGGGCCGATCGCGGCAGGTGTCAGGTCGATCACGCGCACACCGCGCGCGGTCAGCTTGTCGGAATGCTCGCGGTGGACATACGCGGAGGTGGCGTCGAAGGCGATACGAATATCGTCGGCGGCCAGATGGGGCAGCAGGCCGTCAATGCCGTCGGCCGTCGTTTTCAAACCCATCTCGCGGGCCCGTGCGAGGCCGTCGGAATCCGGGTCGACACCGACCATCCACACGGGTTCAAGTACCGCGCTGCGGCGCAGTTTGTACAGCAGATCGGTGCCGATATTGCCGGGCCCGATCAACGCGCATTTGATCTTGCTCATTCAATGCATCCTCAAGGAAAAGACGGTGAAGCGCTCAGGTGAAGTGCTCAGATGAAGCGCTCAGATGAAGCGCACGGAACAACTGCCGATACCTTCAATTCGCATGTCCAACTGGTCGCCACGGGTGACAGGAATCAACGCCGCCAGCGAACCCGACAACACCACTTCTCCAGCGAGGAGTGGCACACCGAGTTCGCCCAGCGTGTTTGCAAGCCACGCGACTGCATCGGCGGGGTGACCCAGCGCGGCGGCGCCGAGGCCTTCCGCGGCACGCGCGCCGTTCTTATCGAGCGTCATGTGGCAGGCGGCGAGATCGAGCGTATGTGGCGCGACGCGTTCTTCGCCAAGCACGTAGACGCCGCATGAGGCGTTGTCGGCCACCGTGTCGCCGATGCGAATCGTCCAGTCGCGGATGCGCGAATCGACAATTTCGAAGCACGCGCCGACCGCTTCGGTTGCCGCAAGCACGGCTTCTCGCGTGATGCCCGGACCGCGCAGATCGTCTTTCAGATAGAACGCTATCTCGCCTTCCGCGCGCGGTGCGATCAGCTTGTCAATCGGGATGTCCTCGCCGGCGACATAGTGCATGCCGGAAAGCAGCACGCCGAAATCCGGCTGGCGCACGTCGAGCATGTCCTGCACGGCCTGGCTCGTTACGCCGATCTTCTTGCCGACAATGGTTTCGCCGGCTTCAATGCGGCGGGCGACGAAGTGTTGCTGCACGCGGTAAGCGTCGGCAAGCGACAAACCCTCGGCGCGCGCCGAGAACGGCGCAATCGGCGCACGCTCGCGCCATGCGCGGTAAAGCTCGTCGCCGAGGGTGGTGTGAAGTGTCGAAGTCATGGCGAGCGCGATTAGAAAGAAAAAAGCGCCGGGGCTGGACCTGAATCCGTCCCCGGCCGTGGTTTTGTTAGAGAGGCGACGAAATCAGTTGCCCGCGCCGCGAATCGCATCCGGCGAGAAGTACGCTTCGGTCAGTTGCGAGCCGCGTGTGAGCACCGGCATCGGTTCCTGATTCGAAAGACGGTCCGCGTAATAAGCACCCGAGATCAGATCGTGATAGAACACGGCGGTCGAATAGAACGATTTGGCGTCGTACGCGTAGAGCGTCGGGGCGAGGTTGGTGCGCCACAGCGTGCCGCGTGCGTCGTAGTTGTCGGCGGCGACTGCGTTCCAGGTGTCTTCGTCGAGATACAGCACCCGTTTCGCGTATTGATGGCGATAGCCGGACTTGAGCGTAGCCTGCAACACCCACACGCGATGCAGTTCGAAGCGCATGTACTGCGTGTTCTCATGGCCCTTGGTCAGCAGATCGGTGTATTTGATCGACGGGTCCATCAGCTTGTAGTTGTCGTACGGCACATACACTTCGCGCTTGCCGAGGATCTTCCAGTCGTAACGCTCGCCCGAACCGTTGAAGAGGCGGTCGTCGTCGACGGTGCGAAAGCCACCCGGTCCTTCGGGCTGGTCGAAGCCGAACTCGGGCGCCTGGCGTACGCGCCGCGTACCGGGGTTATACGACCATGTGCGGCGGGTGTCGGAGCCTTCCTGGTCCCACATTTCGTAGCCGGTGATGATCGTGCCGCGATCGGAGAGCGGCAGCATGGTGGTCTGGCGGAAGAAGCTCTTCGCGTTCAACGGATTCTTCGGATCGAAATGGTCCGCGCTGCGCGGTCCGTAAATCGCGTACTGCACCTTGCCCCACGCGATATTGCCGTCGGGGTAGACCACAGCCTGGTCGTAGGTCGCGGTTTCGCCTTCGACCGCGGACGCGAAGCGCAGATTCCACATCGCCTCGACGCCGTTTTTCGGCACAGGGAACGGCGTGACCGGCGGAAAATCCTTCAGGCCGTTCTGGTCTTTCGTCATCGTGGTGTTGGGCGAGTACAGGCGAATGTCCTTGTACACGGCGTCGCCATAGCTGAAATCGCGATGGCTCGGGTAGACCGGGATCTTGAAGCTGTCGGGATACTTCTTGAGCAGCGCTTTTTCGCCGTCGGTGAGACGCGCTTCGTACTGCTGCATGTTCTGCGCGGTGATCACGAAGAGCGGTTTCTCGTTCGCATACGGATCGGGGAAGCGCTGGCCCGGCTTATAGTCGACGCCCGGTGGCGTGCCGAACCATTTGCCGCTCCACGCGGGGATCGTGCCGTCGGCGTTGCCTGCGCGCTCTGCGCCCATCGGCGTGAGCGGGCCTTCGAGTTTGGCGAGATCTTCCGGGCTGGTTTTGGCAAACGATGGGGCACCCAGTGTGACGGCGAGCGCGGCGCCTGCCGCGAACACGCAGACACGCAATGCGGGATTGAAAATTCGACTCATGACCAAATCCTCTTGCAGTAAAAAGACGGCTGATTCAAAGGGTGATGCTTGCCGCAAAGCGCCCAAAGCCTGCGATACGCGCAATACGCGGGGCGCTGTGCAGCATCAGAACGAGTAAGTGGCGGTGGCGAGCACGTAGTCGCGATCGGCGAGCGGGCGATTGTTCGGGTCAGGCGTGCCGAGGAATTTCGCGTACACGATCCCGAGTTTCAGGTTGCTCAGACGCGTGAAGTTCACACCGACTGTCACGCGGTGGTCGCCCACGCCGGTCAGCGAACCGAGCGCGCCGTTTAGCGCGGATTGGCCGGTGAAGTCATCGGCATAGGTGATGGGTACGTCGACGTCCCAGCCGCTGAAGACGTTCTTGTAGCTGAGCGTCCATGCCACCTCGAAGGCCGCGGAGTTGCGCGTGTTGGTGAGCGTCGTCGAGCCCATGACCGGCGTGATGTTGCCGGCGTGCACATACGAGATTTCGCCCACCAGCGTTTGCGAGGCGGCAAGGAAGGTCGGTCCGATCGAATAGATCGCCGAGAGATTCGACTGCCAGACGTCGCCGCGCGTCGCCTGAGCTCCCGTGGGGGTGTTCACGAGCACCGCGGCGCCTTGGCGGTACGACGTTTCACCCGCGACGTTCACGCCGTTCAGATCGGTCGAGAAGCTCAGGCCGGTGAGCTTGATGTGGTCGAAGTACTTTTCCTGGTACTGCAGTGTCGGGAAGTACGTCGTCACGACACTCGGGTTCATGTCGTTGTAGTGCAGGTAGTACGCACCGAGTTCGGTGTCGCCGAAGACGCGCCAGCGTGCGCCCACACCCCACTGATCGTCGCCGTTCGGGCGGATGTCGTTGCCGCGCGGAATCTGCATGCCGCCTGGGCCGATGATGTATTGCGCGCCGGGGCCGACGACGTCCGAGTAGCTCCAGTAGCCGCCGGGCGGCACCAGCTTGTTAGGCTCGAACGCGAACTGGTAGTAGCCGAGCAGGCTGAAGTTCGGCGCGAGTTGCCATTGCGTCGAGATCTGCGGCACCGGCAGCAGGATATCTTTGACCTCCGCACCGGCCACATACGACGCGGTGGCATTGGAAGGCCCCTGGGCGCCCGCGATGTTCGGAAAGAACACGCTCTCGCCCCATGCGACGACCTGATCGCCGACCTTGACGTTCAGACTCGTGTTGCCGAGGTGGATGGTGTCGTACGCATAGGCCGCGAGCAACTGCGGATAGCCGCCGGCAAAGTAGCTTGCGTCGCTGGTGAACTGGTTGTACGCGCCGCTGTGGTTGACGGTGTAGGGTGCGTTGTTGCTGTTCGGGTGCTGGTAAGCCTGATCGTAGAACACATTGGCCCGCACGAAGACCCCCCAGTCGTCGTGCTTGAGGTTCACCTCGCCCAGCAGGCTCACCTGGTTCTCGATCAGCTTGTTCTTCGCGAAGTTGCGGTCGCCGTCGTCACCGTTGATGTTCGCCGGCGTGAGCAGATTGCCACTCGGCGAGCGGGTGCGCATTCCGAGGCCGTAGCCGAGCGTGAAGGTGTAGTCGAGCGTGGTGTCCGCGCCGAGATTGACGGTGTCGCCCGCGTAGGCGGGAGTGGCGAAGGTCGTCATGGTTGCCGCCGACGCCGCTGCCAGCACGGCGAGTCTGCATGCCGCGCACATTGCGCGCATTGCTGGTGCGCGCGCCTGTGTTCCGTTGATCTGCATCCTGTCTCCTCTGTGGTCACGTCTGAAATTTGTTGTGATCAGAGGTTAGGGGGCACGTGCGGCGCGAGAATCGTCAAAACGGACTAGTCGCTTGCCCCAGGGACGCGAGGTGGGCGCGCGTGAATGCGTCTATGAGTGAGTGGCGAACGCCTTGTGCAGATCGGTGGCGGCGAGAAAGGCGGGCACTTCGCCGCCGCCTTCGAGAATCAGGTTGCTGCCCGACGCATATGCGGCGTGCGGCGAGGCGAGGAACAGGCACGCGGATGCGACATCGCCGGGTTTCGCGAGACGGCCGGCGGGAATCGTCGCGGCGATGCTGGCGAGAGCGGGCGCGCCATCCGCCGCGGAGGAACCCGTGTGGCCGCTCGTGGCGGCTTCTGTTTCGACGAGACTCGGGCTGACCGCGCACACGCGAACCTTGGGCGCCCACTCCACTGCGAGCGAGCGCACTGCATTCAGCAAACCCGCTTTCGCCGCACCGTAGGCTGCGGTTCCCGGAGAGGGCCGCAAACCGCTCACACTGCCGATGAACAGCAGGACGCCGCCTTCCGCTTGCTGCTGCATCAGCGCATTCGCTCGTTGCGCGAGGTGCAGCGGCGCCAGCAGGTTCAGGCGGATGACGGCTTCGGTAAAGCGCGGGGAGGCCTGCGCGGCGAGCGCGAACGGCGCACCGCCCGCGTTGTTCACGAGCACGTCGAGCCGGCCCGTTTCGCGTTCGATCCGCGCGAGCATGGCGTCGATGGTGTCGATATCGCGTACGTCCGCGGCGATGAAACGTGGGGCGTTCTCAGGCACGCCCGCAGCCGTGCTTGCGGGTGGTGTGCGTCCGCATATGTAGACCGTTGCGCCCGCCGCCTGAAACGCCTGCGCGATGGCCGCGCCTATTCCCTTGGTGCCACCCGTCACCAGCACCACCTTGCCGCTGAAATCGAACCCTGTCATTGCCGCTGTCTCCGTCTGTCCATGTGGGCCCGATGGTAGGAGAAATGCGGCGCTGCCTCGTAGTCTGAAAAGACGATGCCTCGCTGCGGATTCGAAGGGATGATGCTTTCGCTGGCGACCCTCATACAATCTGCCGCGTCCAACGAGCGCGGCGCGAGCTAGGAGACAAGCGCGCATGAACGCAACGCCTACCGAGTCCCAACACGCCGACGCGCACAGTAAGTCCGGCAGCGCACCGCAATCCTTGCAGGCGCCCAAAGGGATATTCACGGAAGTCCCCGGCGGCCTGACACTGCATCACTTCGAAGCCGGCAGCGGCGCACCCGTTGTGTTCATCCACGGCAGTGGTCCTGGCGCGAGCGGCTTCAGCAACTTCAAGTACAACTACCCGCAGTTCGCCGCGGCAGGGTTCCGGGCGATCGTGGTCGATCTGCCGGGCTACGGCGCGTCGTCGAAGCCCGCGGATGTGAACTACACGCTCGATTTCTTTGTCGACGCGTTGCGCGCGCAACTCACGGCGCACGGCATTGGCCGGGCCACCTTGCTCGGCAATTCGCTCGGCGGCGCAATCGCGCTGCAATACGCGCTCGATTATCCCGACGACGTCGACAGTCTGATCATGATGGCGCCGGGCGGTGTCGAAGAGCGCGAAACCTACTTCAGGATGGAAGGCATCCAGAAGATGGTGTCGCTCTTCACGAACCGCCAGATGAACCGCCTGACGATGCGGCAGCTACTCGAACTGCTGGTGTTCGACCGCAGCCTCGTCACTGACGCACTGGTCGAAGAACGGCTGAGCGTGTGTGAACAGCAGCCGCCGGAAGTGCTGTCGACCATGCGTGTGCCGAACCTTACCGAACGGCTCGGCGAACTCAAATGCCCGGTGCTGGGTTTCTGGGGCACGGACGACCGCTTCAATCCGGCCAGCGGCGCAATGCGTTTTCTCGAACACTGCGCCGACGCGCGCTTTGTTCTGATGAATCGCTGCGGGCACTGGGTGATGGTCGAGCATCGGCGGTATTTCAATCGCGAATGCCTGGAATTTCTCGCGGAACGGCGCGCCGTTTGAGGCATCCTTCGGATGCGGCGCGACAGGGTGAACGGCTCGACGGGGGTGCCCGGCACGAGCCGCTCAAGTCCGCACGCCGCTGTAACCCCAACTACAACATGACGGAGACGGTATGACATTCCCCCATCAACTGTTCGACATGAGCGGCAAGGTGACCGCCATTACCGGCGGCGCGCGCGGCATCGGTGCGCAGACTGCCCGCACCTTGGCGGCGGCAGGTTCGGCAATCGCGGTGCTCGACGTGCTGACGGAGCCGGGCGAGAAACTGGTCGCCGAGATCAACGAGTCGGGCGGCCGCGCGGCGTTCTGGAAGATGGACGTCACGCAGGAAGAGAACGTGCAGCGCGTGTTCGGCGAAATCGCCACGCACTTTGGACGGCTCGATGCGCTGGTGAACAACGCCGGGATCGAAGGGGCGAATCTGCCCACGCACGAAATGACGCTGCAGCAATGGCAGAAAGTCATCGACGTCAATGTGACGGGCGTGTTCCTCTGCACCAAGTACGCGATTCCGCACATGCTGACGGCGGGCGGCGGCTCGATCGTGAATCTGTCGTCGATGTATGGGCTGGTCGGCGGCCCGGACGTGCCGGCATACCACGCCTCGAAGGGCGCAGTGCGGCTGATGGCGAAGACCGAGGCGATGCTGTACGCCGCGCAGAACATCCGCGCGAATTCCGTGCATCCTGGCTTTATCCGCACACCGCTGCTGGAAGAGGCGTTCGAAAAGCTCGGTGACCCGGAGCAGATCTTCGCGCATATGAAAACGCTCGTACCGCTCGCGAAGATCGGCGACCCACAGGATATCGCGGCGGGCATTCTGTATCTGGTGTCGCCGGCCGGCCGCTATGTGACCGGCACGGAACTGGTGATCGACGGCGGCTACACCGCGCGCTAGGAGGACAGATGAACGCCAGCGAAAACATGAAAGCGCGCCTCGTCGACTATATCGAGGCATTCAATGCGGCCGATGCCGCCCGCGTCGTCGCGCTGTTCGCCGACAATGCGAGCGTCGAAGATCCGGTCGGCACGCCCTTGAAAGAAGGCCGGAGCGAGATCGAAACGTTCTATACCTACGCGACCTCCGTGGGCGCCCGGCTCGAACTGATGGCGCCGCCGCGCGGCTCGCACGGCAATAGCGCGTCGATCAGCTTTCGCGTGCATATCGCGGGGCAGGACGGCCGGCCCGCATACATCGACGTGACCGACGTGATGGACTTCGACGCCGCCGGCAAGATCGTGCGCATGCGCGCCTACTGGGGCGCGGACGACTATCACGTGCTCGCGGCCGCGAGCTGAACCGGAGCGGCGGCACAGTGGCGCTCTACGAGTTCAACGGCAAGCGGCCGCGCGTCGATCCGTCAGCGTACGTGCATCCGAGCGCCGTGCTGATCGGCGACGTGACGGTGGGCGCCTGCTGTTACATCGGGCCGCATGCGAGCTTGCGTGGGGATTTCGGTGCGGTGGTGGTGGAGCGTGGCAGCAACGTGCAGGATAGTTGTGTGCTGCACACCGGCGTGGCGAACGCTTGCCGGCTCGGCGTCGACAGTCACGTCGGGCACAGCGCGATCGTTCACGGCGCGACGCTGGAACCGAGCACGATGGTCGGCATGCACGCCGTTGTGATGGACGGCGTCGTGCTCGGCGCGACGAGCATCGTGGCCGCTTGTGCGTTCGTCAAGAAGGATTGGCGGGTGCCGGCGGGCGTGCTGGTGGCTGGGGTGCCGGGGCGAGTGGTGCGTACCCTGAGCGATGACGAGATCGTGGCGAAATCGTCCGGCACCCGGATTTACCAGCAACTCGCGGCAGATTGCCTGCGCACCATGCGCAGCGTTTGAGGTTGACTGCCGCCCATCGGGCGGCAAGCCGTGCTGCGCTAAAGTTCAAAGACTGCGGCCGGCGCGATAAGCGCGCCGGTCGCAGTGTTCTTTCAACCTCCCTACGTCACATACCCCTGCGCCACGTTGATCAACTGCACGCGATTGCGCACATTGAACAACTGCCGCAGGCGCCGCAGGTGATAGTCGACGTTATGCGGAGACAGCCCAAGGAAATAAGCAATTTCCTTGTCGCGCTGCCCCTGCACGACCGCCTTCAGCACCGCGTGCTGCAACTCGCTCAGCGTGACGCGCTGTTGTTGCTGCGCGGGCGCGATCCCGATCACGCTCTTCGCGTGCGTCCAGATGAATTCGTGGATCGTGTGCGCGAACATCAGCGTTTCGGCCACGATCGACTCCGTCATCCAGCGCGGGTTGCCGATCTCCGAGTTAAAGCACAGGCTTGCGCTCAGCTCCGGCTCGGGCAGCGGCATCTGCGTAAGAATGCCGCTTTTACGCCCGGTGGCCTCCAGCATGTCGATCAGCCCGCCGAGCCTTTCGCTGCGCATCTGCGCACGCGGCAGGTCGGCGCGCATATCGGCCGTGTTCCAGAGGAACGGCATGCCGGTCGGCGACGCCAGCGCAACGCGCGGATCGAGCTCAAAATAACGCTCGCGGAAATAGCGCGTGAGCCAGGCCTGCGACTCGTAGCTGGTCAGCACGAACATCGTCTTGTGATGTGCGGTGGTGCGCGTGGCTGAATAGCTGAACGAGTCGAAGCCAAGTTGCTTGATGCGCCGCCGCACGAACTCCATGCGGTCCTGCGCGCTGCCAAATCGCACCAGCGGACTGATGATCGGTGCGGACCGCCGCGCGGCGGGCGAGGGTGTGCCGATCTCCTCCTCGGTGAAGAGCGTAAGGAAACCTGCGGGCGCGACGCTTGATGCGGTGCGGGCAGATGCCCTGGATGCTTCAGCCGCGTGGGCTGAATTCCCGGGTTGCCGCGTGCCGGCCGGGTAAGCCGGTTCTGCGGCAACCGCTGAGGTGTAAGCCGCCGACACGTGGCTGGCTTCGCCTTGCGGCGAGCCGGTTAGCCAATGCGGCAGCGTATCGCATTCGTGTTCCATGAAACGGTAGCTCCAGCGTTCAAAACGCATGAAAGACGACAACCTGGATGATTAACTATTTCCAAATATTACGGTAGCCGGTTCCTTGCTATCATTTTTGAGATCTTGCGCTGACCTCTAACCGGCGATGCGGGTGTGACAGGGTTTGCTCATGTACATACGGGACCTCCCAGGAAGAGACGTGATGGCAAAAATTCCAAGGCTGACAACGACGCTTGCCTACGACCGCTATATGGCGGGAAAAAAACTGGTGTCGAGCGTGGATCGCCCGTGGCGGCACCTGGTGCTGCGCTCGTACCTCGAACCGGCCGAGCAGGAACTGCTGGAAGCACCTGGCCTGCAGGACGTCACGTTGATGACGCTCGGCAGCGGCGCCGAACACCTCGAGCGCAACGTGAATGGGCACTGGGAGAGCGCCGAGCTGCGCATGGGCGACGTCTGGTACGTGCCGCCCGTGCCGGTCTCGTGGCGCTGGCGTTCGATCAGCGATGAGCCGCTGTCGACCGTCCATTTGCACCTGGAGCGCAGCCTGATCGACAGCGTTGCCGACCAGATGGAACTGGGCGGCTCACGCGAGCTGTCGTTGGGCGACGCGATGCAGTTTCACGATCCACTGATCGCCGCGATGCTCGGCGCGCTGCATCGCGCCGCGGGCGACCCCACCGACTCGCGGCTGTATGTCGACGCGCTGGCCCACGCGCTCGCCGCTCATTTACTGCAACACTATTCGCGCGGCCCTCGCGTGGGCTGCTTGCCGCCGCATCCCGAGCGCCTGGTGCCGCGCCGTATCCGGCGTGTAACCGATTACATCCGTGCCAATCTTGCCGCCGATCTGGCCATTGGCGAACTGGCCGCACAGGCCGGTTTAAGTAACTTTCATTTTGCTCGGGTGTTTCGCCGCGAGACCGGTGAAACGCCTCATCAGTTCGTTACGCGTTTGCGGCTCGAGGAGGCCGCGAGATTGCTGCGCGCCACCGATCTGCCGGTGCTGCAAATCGCGCTTGCGGTTGGTTACGAGAACGCCAGTCATTTCTCCGTGCAGTTCAAACGTGGCTACGGCGTGACGCCGCTTGCCTACCGGCTGCGCGGCTGAGTGTCGGGTTGTGCGGCTGAATCATGTGAGCGGCTCGCCAGCATGCGATGCCCGAGCGGTGCGCCGGCGCTTCAAGGCGCGCGGGGGTTCGCCGGTTGCGACACGCTGTTCTGCCGGGCGGCGCCGCAATGTTCGCGCGTGGCCTGGCATGTCAAGATGGTCGCAGGGGTATCGAGGGCAAGGATCTCGCGGCGGCGTGTGAAATTTCCACGGTGACGCCGGTTCCTTCGCCAGCTTTGCCGTCCGTTGAATTGCCAGAACGGACGTTATGCACTTTTCGCAGTTTGCTGCGCATTGCATCGCTTGCAAACTACGAAGTTTCGTGGCGTGAGTGCCGGTAGAGCTGGCACGCAGGGGCCCGATCGGTGTTCAGGCCGGTTTATCGCCGACCTGCCCGGCATGATGCAGCATCAAACAGCAAGCCGGAAGCACCCATGGCTTTGGCTGGATCGCGGCGCATTGCGCGCAGCCTGGTAGTTTGCGGCGGGATACGGTGGTCTGCTTCCTGCGTGGCAGCCGTCGCCACTGGTTCAACTGGCCTGACCAGTTGGACGGCAAGTGTATCTGTCGAAGCCTTGCACGGGCCGACAGAATGTTGCGCCTGCAGCCGCGCCCCGGCCGGCGTCTGACCGACCTTTCCACTCAACCCGTCACACGGATATCCAGCGATGACCCGACTTCGAATTACCTCCTGCGGCCATGTCTTTACCGCCGAAACGCATCCTGACGCGCCGCAAACGGTGGCCGCTTTTCTGAAGCTCTTGCCGTACCGTCAGAAGCTCATTCACGTGCGCTGGAGCGGCGAGGGTTGCTGGGTTCCGCTTGGCGACTTCAAACTCGAAAACGACGGCGCGGCGGTCGGCTTCGAAAATCATACGAGCCATCCGTCGGTTGGCGACATCCTGTTCTATCCGGGCGGTTACAGCGAAACGGAGATCATCCTCGCGTACGGGTCGTGCTGCTTCGCGAGCAAGCTGGGCCAGCTCGCGGGCAATCACTTCCTGACGATCGTCGAAGGCAAGGAAAAGCTGCGCGAACTTGGTACGAAGGTGCTGTGGGAAGGCGCACAGGATGTGCTGTTCGAGAAAATCTGAAGCGGCGATGTACCGGTGAGAGGCCGGCGGCAGGACAAGCGGGCAGAGACGAATGCGCGGTTTGCGCGCGCCGTCGGCCCGCTTTTTTTGCGCCCCGCACGTTCGATCGTGCGGGGGCGATGCAGTGCTTACCTGCTTACTTGAACAGCTTCATCGCCTGCGTGAGCGTATTGATCACGCCCCATGCCAGCGGCAGCGTCACATACAGCCAGAAGACGGCGAGCTTGACCTTGTTGGTCGGATGAACGGCTTGAACGGTCGACATGCGAGTCTCCTTAGGCGCCTTTGGCGAGTTGTGCGTCGGTCATGTGATGCTTGTCGTCGACCCGCTTGACCAGCAGGTTGCAGATGAAGCCGATCACCAGCAGCACGACCATGATGTGGATCGTCATCGTGTAGGCATCCGCCTTGGCGACGCCGTGCTCCACCTGATACGCGCGGATGTAGTTCACCAGCACCGGACCCGCCACCCCTGCCGCGGCCCAGGCGGTCAGCAGACGGCCGTGAATGCCGCCCACAAACGCCGTGCCGAACATGTCCGCGAGATACGCGGGGACCGTTGAGAAGCCGCCGCCGTACATCGACAGGATCACGCAGTACGCGAGCACGAACAGGGCGATCTGGCCGGAAGCGGCGAAGCCGGGCACTAGGTAGTACAGCACGGCGCCGAGCGCGAAGAAGATGAAGTAGGTGTTCTTGCGGCCGAGCCAGTCCGAAGCCGAAGCCCACACGAAACGGCCGCCCATGTTGAACAGCGACAGCAGACCGACGAACCCGGCCGCGGCGGCAGCGGTCACGGTGCCTTTGAAGCTTTCCTGAATCATCACCGACGCCTGGCCGAGAATGCCGATGCCCGCGGTCACGTTGAGGAACAGCACCAGCCAGATCAGATAGAACTGCGGCGTCTTCAACGCCTGGTCGATGTGCACGTGGTTACGCGAAATCATCTTCTTCTGGTTGGTCGCGGGCGGCGTCCAGCCGGCCGGCTTCCAGTCTGCCGGCGGCACGCGAATCGCGAGTGCGCCGATCGACATCGAGATGAAGTACGCAATGCCGAGCACGACGAAAGTTTCCGCCACGCCGATGCTCGTCGCGCTGCGGAAGTGGTTCATCAATGCCACGGACAATGGCGCGGCAATCATCGCGCCGCCGCCGAAGCCCATGATCGCCATGCCGGTCGCCATGCCGCGGCGGTCCGGAAACCAGCGGATCAACGTCGACACCGGCGACACATAGCCGAGCCCGAGCCCAATTCCGCCGATCACGCCGTAGCCTAGATAGAGCAGCGCGATCTGATGCAGATGCACGCCGAGTGCGGCAATCAGGAAGCCGCCGCCGAAGCAGCACGCGGCGGTAAACATCGTACGGCGTGGACCGACGTGTTCGAGCCACTTGCCGGCAAACGCGGCCGACAAACCAAGGAACACGATCGCCAGCGAAAAGATCCAGCCGAGCGAAGTCAGCGACCAGTCGTCGGGGGCGGATTGCGTAATGCCGATAACTTTGGTGAGCGGCCCGTTGAACACGGAGAAGGCGTAGGCCTGGCCGATACACAGGTGAACCGCGAGCGCCGCGGGCGGAACCATCCAGCGCGAAAACCCCGGTTGCGCGACGGTGGCCTGTTTGGAAAAGAATGGGGCTGAGCCTGAAGTGCCATTCGGCTCGGTGATACTACTCATGGTCGGTCTCCGGTGAGGAATTCTTTGTTATCGGCGCTTCATACACAATGCTTGAGTGTCGCGGCGTAAAAAAATTGCAAGTAATCCGGCATCAATATATGTAATCGAATTTCATATGCCGTATGCAAATTCGATATAAGCCCCGCTTCGACGAACGATAGGACGCAGACATAGCCTTTGCAATATGAGATGTAAATGCATAAGGTATTAGCCTGGTGAAATACGACCGTAATTTGCCGAATTGCGGCAACGCGGCATGAAGCATCGGAATGAACGACCTGAGGCGCGGGATCTGGATGCCGGAACGGCAAGAAGGCGGGGACAAAAGAGAAGCGGGCCGGCGTGGCGTTTTCGCCAGGCCGGCCCGTCGGAACATCGCAACAATCAGTGATCAGTGAGACCCGCGGTCAGAATCAGGCGACGCCGCGCCCGGTCTTCATCTTCGCGGCCACCAGCACCGAGATCAGGCAGCCGATCGCGAGGTAAGCCGCCACCGGATGCCACGAGCCACCGGCAAAGCTGACCAGCGCCACCGCGATAAACGGCGTGAAGCCGCCGCCGACCACGCTCGCCACCTGATAGCCGACACCCGCGCCGCTATAGCGATACTCGGTACCGAACAGCTCGGTGAACATGGGCTGCTGCACGCTCACGACCATATCGTGGGCGACGTTGGCGAGCATGACCGCGAAGATCACGATCCACACCGTCGAGCGCGCTTCGAGCGCGAGGAAGAACGGCACCGCGCTGAACATGCCGACCAGCGCGCCGACGATATACACGCGGCGGCGGCCGAAACGGTCAGCCAGCCACGCGAAGCAGGGAATCGTCACGCAACTTACCGCGCCCACCAGCAGGCCGATCGAGAGGAAGAACTCGCGCGGCATGTGCAGATTGGCCGTCGAGTAGTTCAGCGCGAACGCCGTCACGATGTACATCGTGAACAACTCGGCGAGGCGCAGCGCGATGATCAGCAGGAAAGCCTTGGGGTGCTTCAGCAAGGCCTCGACGATCGGCAGCCGCACGCTGCGTTCGCCGTGCTCGCCGACCTTCTCGACGAACTCCTTCGACTCTTCCATGCTCGAGCGGATCCACAGCGCGATCAGCACCAGCACCACACTGAACAGAAACGGTAGGCGCCAGCCCCAGCTCAGGAACGACGCGTTGTCCATCGAACGGCTGATGATCGCGACGAGGCCGGTCGAGAGCACGAGACCCACGCCATAGCCGACCTGCACGCCACTGCTGTAGAAGGCCTTCTTCTTTTCCGGCGCGCTTTCGACCGCCATCAACGCCGCACCGCCCCATTCGCCGCCGACCGCGAAACCCTGGATTGCGCGCAAGGTCACGAGCAGCACCGGCGCCCACCAGCCGATGCTGGAGAAGGCCGGCAGCAGGCCGATCGCGGCGGTGGAGAGGCCCATCGTCATTACCGTGAGAACCAGCATGCGCTTGCGTCCAAGCCGGTCGCCATAGTGGCCGAACACGAAGCCGCCGAGCGGCCGGAACAGAAAGCCGACGCCGAAGGTTGCGAAGGCGGCGAGTGTGCCCATTGCCGGGCTGACCTTCGGGAAGAACTCGGCATTGAAGACGAGCGCGGCGACGATGCCGTACAGCAGAAAGTCGTACCAGTCGACCACGGCGCCGACAAAGCTGCCGAGCGCCGCCTTGCGTGCCTGGCTGCGCGCCGTATTGTTGCCGGCCACGGCCGTTTTCGGCGCTTTGGGGATGGTGGTACTCATGACGGTGTCTCCTTCGGATTCTCGGACTGCGGTTCAGGATCGCGTGGCGGAAGATAAGCCCAGGAATCAGCGCCGGCCGCCGCCGACCCGTTGCAGGATTTCGGAAGGTTAATGACGCGATGCATATCTCACAATCCGCATTCGATGCCGATTGCGCGATTATCGATCGCATATGCGCGCATAGCGCGCGTTTTACGCGTTTACACCAAGCCGCTTCAGGTGGCCGCGCAAGGCTTTGCATGTCTGAGCCGCGCCGAATCGCGCAGCGTGTCGATGCCGGCGAGCAGCAGCGCGTCGACGTCTTCCCACGGTGTGTTGCGCAGGCGGTCGGTCCACACCATCGTGCCAAAAATGCCTTCCACCAGCGACTGAAAATACACGCTCGCGAGATGCAGATTGAGGGTGGCGGGCAACTCGCCGTTGCTCACCGCGCGCCGTAGCAGCGCGGTCGTGATGCGCAGCGTCTGCTTGTCGTAGAGCGTGCGCCGTCGCAGCAGCGGGGCGTTTTCTTCGCTCTGCTCGCATTTCATATAGAGGATTTCGAGCACGCGCTGCACCGAGCCCGATTCGACGCATTGCCGCAAATAGTGCAGCGCCGCCTCGCGCAGCGCCTCCAGCGCAGGTCCATCCTCGGCCAGTTCGAAGCCCTCGGCGGCGCGCGCGAACGCGCGGTCGCACATCGCGAGGCACACCTCGATCTTGTTCTTGTAGTGTCCGTAGACCGCGCCACGCGACACACCCGCCGCGTCGGCGATATCGGCCATCGCGGTTTGCGCGACGCCTTTTTCCAGAAACACCAGTTCAGCGGCATCGAGGATGCCATTACGTGTGTTTTGCGATTCTTCTTTCGTTTTGCGAGCCATTCGCACTAACCTTTCATTTCGCTGTCGTTACCACGCAACAATCTTACGGTATTTCGCTTTATTCAATCAGTCATGACTGATTATAATCGATCGCCTTTCGCGGACTGCCACAACGAGGCGGTGGCAATTTGGCGGCGGCGACCGCTTCGACACCAAGGATTCAGATGAAAACCACACGCGCCATTCCGATCACGCTCGCCGTAACCACACTGGTCGCGTTGCTCGCGGGATGCGGCAAACAGACCCCGCGGGCCGATGCCACGGCCGCCGCGCCTCAGGAAGTCGCGGTGTTGACGGTTCATCCGTCGTCCACAGCGTTGACGGTCGAGTTGCCGGGCAGGCTCGAAGCATACCGGCAAGCAGAAGTGCGTGCGCGAGTAGCGGGCATTGTCACGGCGCGTCTGTATGAAGAAGGGCAGGAGGTGCGCAAGAATGCGCCGCTGTTCCGGATCGATCCGGCACCGCTGAAAGCGGCTCTGGACGTGGCGGCCGGCACGTTGGCGCGTGCCGAAGCCAATGCACTTGGCGCCACTGACAAGCGCAAGCGCTACGACGATCTCGTTACCGATCGCGCGGTAAGCGAACGCGACCACACCGAAGCGCTTATTGAGGAGCGCCAGGCGAAGGCCGAGGTGGCGTCGGCACGTGCCGAACTAGAGCGGGCGCGGCTGCAACTGAGTTACGCGACAGTCACCGCGCCGATCGACGGCCGCGCCCGGCGCGCGCTCGTGACCGAAGGCGCGCTGGTCGGTCAGGATTCGGCTACGCCGCTGACCACGGTCGAGCAGATCGATCCGATCTACGTGAACTTCTCGCAGCCCGCCGCGGACGTGGCCGCGTTGCGCCGCGCGATCGACACCGGGCGCGTACAAGGCGTCGCGCAAAAGGACATCAAGGTTTATCTGATGCTGCCTGATGGCAGCGAATACGCGCAGACCGGCAAGTTGTTGTTCACGGACCTGGCTGTCGATCCGGGCACGGACTCGGTGGCGATGCGCGCGCTGTTTCCCAATGCGCAGCGTGAGCTGTTGCCGGGTGCCTATGTGCGGATCAGGCTGGATCGTGCGATCGATACCGCGGCGATTGCGGTGCCGCGCGATGCCGTCACCCGCACCGCGGACGACGCAACGGTCAAGGTCGTCGATGCGGCGAGCAAGGTGGTGGTAGTGCCCGTGCAGGTCAACGAGTTGAAGGGCCACAACTGGCTCGTGACGCGCGGCCTGAAGGGCGGCGAGCGCGTCATCGTGGAGAACGCCGCGACGCTTGTGCCTGGCACCGTCGTCACGCCGCGCGAGCGTGCTGAACGTGGCGCGGACCAGCCGGGTACAACGAAGGCCCCGGCCAGCACATAGCGGGTGAACCGGCTGGTTCCCGCCAACCGGCCGTGGCGGCGCGCGCAGCACGCGCCGCCACGGTCGAAACCCAACTGATCAGAGAGCACCATGGCTCGATTTTTTATCGATCGCCCCGTCTTTGCGTGGGTGATTTCCTTACTCATCATGCTCACGGGCATCTTCGCGATCCGTGCGCTGCCGGTCGCGCAATACCCGGACATCGCGCCACCCGTGGTCAACATCTGGGCGAACTATCCGGGTGCCTCGGCGCAGGTCGTCGAGGAATCGGTGACCGCGGTGATCGAGCGCGAGATGAACGGCGCGCCGGGGCTGATGTACACGTCAGCGACCAGCAGCGCCGGTTCGGCATCGATCACGCTCACTTTCAAGCAGGGCACGAATCCCGATCTGGCCGCAGTCGAAGTGCAGAACCGTTTGAAGACGGTCGAAGCGCGTCTGCCCGAGCCGGTGCGGCGCGACGGCGTCTCGGTCGAGAAGGCGGCGGACAACATCCAACTCGTCGTCACGCTGACTTCCGACGATGGCCGCATGAGCGAGGTGCAACTCGGCGAACTCGCGTCGGCGAATGTCGTCCAGGCGCTGCGGCGTGTCGACGGCGTCGGCAAAGTGCAGTTCTGGGGCGCTGAATACGCGATGCGGATCTGGCCCGACCCGATCCGGATGACGTCGCTGAATCTCTCCGCGTCCGATCTGGTTACGGCGATCCGCAGCCATAACGCGCGTGTGACGGTCGGCGATATCGGCAACCAGGCGGTGCCGGACTCGGCGCAGATCAGCGCCACCGTGCTCGCGGGCGGTCAACTGAGCACGCCGGAAGCATTCGGCGGCATTGCGTTGCGCACCAGGCCGGACGGCTCGGCGCTCTATCTGCGCGACGTCGCGCGGATCGAATTCGGCGGCAGCGACTACGCGTTCACCTCGCGCGTCAACGGCAAGACCGCAACCGGCATGGCGATCAAGATGGCGCCGGGTTCGAACGCGGTCGCCACGACCAAACGCGTGCGCGAGACGATGGACCAGTTGAAGAAGTATTTTCCGCCGGGTGTGAGCTATCAGATTCCGTACGAGACCGCGTCGTTCGTGCAGATCTCGATCCAGAAAGTGCTCAGCACGCTAATCGAAGCCGGTGTTCTGGTGTTCCTCGTGATGTATCTGTTCATGCAGAACATCCGTGCGACCCTGATCCCGACACTGGTCGTGCCGGTTGCGCTGCTCGGCACGTTCGGCGTGATGCTGGCGCTCGGTTTCTCGATCAACGTGCTGACGATGTTCGGCATGGTGCTGGCGATCGGCATTCTGGTCGACGATGCGATCGTGGTGGTCGAGAACGTCGAGCGGATCATGGCCGAAGAAGGGCTGTCGCCGTATGAAGCGACGGTGAAGGCGATGCGCCAGATCAGCGGCGCGATTATCGGCATCACGGTGGTGCTGACCTCGGTGTTCCTGCCGATGGCGTTTTTCAGCGGCGCGGTGGGAAACATCTACCGGCAGTTTGCGTTGTCGCTGGCGGTGTCGATCGGCTTCTCGGCATTCCTGGCGCTGTCGCTCACGCCTGCGTTGTGCGCGACGCTGCTCAGGCCGGTCGACGCCGGGCATCATGAAAAGCGTGGTTTCTTCGGCTGGTTCAACCGGATGTTCACGCGCATGACGGGCCGCTACCACGGCGCGGTCGCGAAGATCCTGCGCAAGCCGCTGCGCTGGATGACGCTGTACGCCGCAATCGGCGCGGCGGTCGCGATGCTGTTCACGAGTCTGCCGAGCGCGTTTTTGCCCGACGAGGACCAGGGCAACTTCATGATCATGGTGATGCGTCCGCAAGGCGCGACGATGGCGGAAACGATGCGAAGTATCAAAGCCGTGGAAGATTATCTGCTCGAGAAGGAGCCGGTCGAGTACGTGTACGCGGTTGGCGGCTTCAGCAATTACGGCAGCGGCCCGAGCAGCGGCATGATCTTTTCGACGCTGAAGAACTGGAAAGATCGTAAGGATGCCGAGACACATGTGGAGGCCATCGTCGCACGCGTGAACCAGCGCTTTGCCGGCACGCCGGACACCATGGTGTTCGCGATGAATTCCCCCGCGTTGCCGGACCTCGGTTCGACGAGCGGTTTCGACTTCCGTTTGCAGGATCGCGGCGCCGTCGGCTACGCGGCGCTGGTGGCGGCGCGCGAAAAATTGCTGGCCGACGGTCACGGGCAGAAAGGCATTACCGACCTGATGTTCGCCGGTCAACCGGACGCGCCGCAGATCGTGCTCGACATCGACCGCAACAAGGCTGCCGCGATGGGCGTGACGATGGACGAGATCAATACCACGCTCGCCGTCATGTTCGGCTCCGACTACATCGGCGATTTCATGCACGGCTCGCAGGTGCGGCGCGTGATCGTGCAGGCGGACGGACGCAATCGCGTCGCCGTCGACGATGTGCGCAAGCTGCGCGTGCGCAATGCGGCGGGCCAGATGGTGCCGCTCTCGGCGTTCGTCACGCTGCAATGGCGCGCGGGGCCGCCGCAACTGACGCGCTACAACGGTTATCCGTCATTCACGCTGAATGGGTCGGCGGCACCCGGACACAGCAGTGGCGAAGCGATGCAGGTGATGGAAACGCTGGCGGGCAAATTGCCGGCGGGGATCGGTTTCGACTGGTCGGGGCAATCGTTCGAAGAGCGTCTGTCGGGCTCGCAGGCGCCGATGCTGTTCGCGCTGTCGGTGCTGATCGTGTTCCTCGCGCTCGCGGCGCTGTACGAGAGCTGGTCGATTCCGCTCGCGGTGATTCTGGTGGTGCCGCTCGGCGTGATCGGCGCGGTGCTGGGGGTGACGCTGCGTGGCATGCCTAACGATATCTACTTCAAGGTCGGCCTGATCGCGACGATCGGCCTGTCGGCCAAGAACGCGATTCTGATCGTCGAAGTGGCGAAAGATCTATACGCCGAGGGCATGACGCTGGTCGACGCGACGCTCGAAGCCGCGCGTCTGCGCTTGCGGCCGATCGTGATGACATCGCTTGCGTTCGGCGTTGGGGTAGTGCCGCTCGCGTTCGCCTCGGGCGCGGCATCCGGCGCGCAGATCGCGATCGGCACAGGGGTGCTGGGCGGTATTGTCAGTGCGACCGTGCTGGCGATTTTCATGGTGCCGCTGTTCTTTGTGGTGGTCGGGCGTCTATTCAACGTCGGCAAGCGCCGGCGTCCTGGCCCGGCCGCGACGAATGCACTGGAGATAAAGGAATGAAGCGCGTTTTGATGCAACGAGACCCGTTGCAAGGACCGGCGTTGGCCGGGCGGGTAGCGCGCTCGGCGCTGGTGGGACTGCTGATGACGCTCGCGGGCTGCTCGCTGGCGCCGGTCTATAAGCGTCCGCCGGCGCCGGTGCCGCAGGCTTTTCCGGTAGCCGTGACGGGCAATCCCGCGAATAGCCCTTCCGGTGAGCAGGATCTCGACGACTGGCGTGTGTATTTCACCGACCCGGCCTTGAGCCGCCTGATCGAGGTGGCGCTTGCCAACAACCGCGATCTGCGCACCGCAACGTTGCGCATTCAGGAGGCGCGCGCGCTGTACGGCATCCAGTTTGCGGAGCGGCTGCCTTCCGTCGACGGCACCGCCAGCTACAACCGTGGCCGGACCGTGGATCCTTCGCTGGGCGAAAACGTGGTGGCAAGCCAGTATCGCGCGGCACTTGGCGTGAGCGCTTTCGAACTGGACGTGTTCGGACGCGTGAAGAGTCTGTCTGATGCCGCGCTGGCCGAGTATCTCGCCAGTGTCGAGGCGCAGCGCGCCGTGCAGATCAGTCTGATCGCGGAGGTCGCGTCGGCGTATGTCGCCGAGCGCGCGCTTTACGATCAGGAGCAACTGGCGCGCCGCACGCTCGCCGCGCGTGACGGCATCTACGCACTGACGAAGCGCCGCTATGGCGCGGGCATGAGTACCGCGATCGAATTGCGCACGGCACAGATGCTGGTCGACTCCGCGCGCGCGTCGCTGGCCGCGCTGGCGCGCGAGCGCACCCAGGCAGCGAGTGCGCTGCAACTGTTGCTCGGCGACTTCGCTGTCGATCTGCCGCGCGCCACGCCGGTGCTCGACGACTTGACGATGACGCCGGTGGCGGTCGGTTTGTCGTCGGATCTGCTGATACGCAGGCCGGATATTCGCGAGGCCGAACAGCGCCTGAAAGCCGCGAACGCGAATATCGGCGCGGCACGGGCGGCTTTCTTTCCGAGTCTGCGCATCACCACCGAAGTGGGATCGGTCAGCGACGGCTTTTCCCGTCTGTTCGCGGGCGGCTCGGGAGTATGGTCGTTCGCACCGCAACTGACATTGCCGATCTTCAGCGGTGGCCGCAATCGCGCGAACCTCGATCTCGCAACGGTGCGCAAGGACATGGCGATCGCCGGATACGAAAAGACGATTCAGACCGCATTCCGCGAAGTGGCCGATGCGTTGGCCGCCCGTGATCAGATCGACGCACAGCTCGATGCACAAAAAGGCGTCTATGAGGCGGACAATGAGCGGATGCGGCTTGCGCAACGGCGCTACACGAGCGGGGTGGCAACCTATCTGGAACTGCTCGATGCGCAACGCAGCCTGTTCGAGTCGGGGCAAGAATTAATCCGGCTGAAGCAGTTGCGCCTCACTAATGCGATTACGCTGTACCGGGCGCTAGGTGGCGGATGGCAGAAGGAGGGCAGTGCGTGATCGCCGGGGCTGTATAGACCGGAGACATAGCTGACAGGTGTGCGGGGACATGGTTGACACTTCCGGGTACTAAAACACCCGGTCCCGACCATGCCCTGGAACGCAAGAGACACTATGAGCCTCCGACAGGAATTTGTTCATCTGGCCAGTCAGGACACGCTGACGATGACCGAGCTGTGCCAGCGCTTTAACATCAGCCGGCAGACCGGCTACAAATGGCTCCATCGCGGCGAGCATGCGCTGGCAGATCAATCCCGACGCCCGCTCAGCAGTCCGTCGAAGACCCCCACTGCGATGGAGCAGGAAGTGGTACGGCTGCGCCAGGCCCATCCGCGCTGGGGCGGCCGCAAGATCAGCCGGCGCCTGCGTGATCTGGGCCTTGAGGCGGTGCCGCAGCCCAGCACCGTGACCGACATCCTGCACCGGCACAACCTGATCCTGCCGGCCGATTCAGCGATGAGCCAACCCTGGAAGCGCTTTGAGCACGAGCAGCCTAACGTACTCTGGCAGATGGACTTCAAGGGGCACTTTGAGACCCTCGGGAAGGAGCGCTGCAGCCCCCTGACGGTACTCGACGACCACTCGCGCTTCAGCATCCTGCTGCGCGCCTGTGGACCCACCGACACCGCTACCGTGCAGACAGGATTACGGGAGGCGTTTGGACACTATGGCCTGCCGTTACGCATCAATACCGATAACGGCTCGCCGTGGGGTTCGCCTGGCAGTCCGGGGCAACTCACCGAACTGGCCGTCTGGCTGATCCGGCTGGGTATCCGCATCAGTTACAGCCGGCCTTACCACCCGCAGACCAACGGCAAGGACGAGCGGTTTCACCGTACGCTGAAGGCTGAAGTACTGAACGGACGAAGCTTCGCTACCCAGCAGCACGTGCAACAGGAACTGGACCGCTGGCGCACCGTATATAACTGCGAGCGCCCGCATGAGGCGATCGGCATGGACACGCCCATCAGCCGTTACCGGCCGAGCCCCCGGGCGTATCCATCGATCCTGCCGGAGCCGGAGTACGGCCCGGATGACGTGGTGCTGCTGGTTAAATCGGATGGCCGGCTACGCTTTGAAGGACGGCACCTCAAGGTCTCGAATGCACTTTATGGACTGCCGGTTGCGGCACGCGCAAAGCCGGGCGAAGACGGCGTATTTGAATTCTGGTTTGCCCATCACCGCATCCTCACCCTTGACCTGAGGAGCGACAATCACTGACCATAAAGTGTCAATGATGTCTCCGCACGTTTGTCAACCATGTCTCCGGTCTATACACGGGGCAATTCAGGCGTGTTGTGCAGCGGGCGATCGTGCTACCTTGATTTGATGTCTGGAAACAACAACGCCTGATATACTACATACGGAATATTGATATTTGCGGCGTTGCAGCATATGATTGAGTCATCTGTTCACTTACTCAATCATTCGGAGTTGCAAATGGAATTTGTTCCTCTCGCGTTGCTCGCCGTCGCTGTCGTGGGTTTAGGCTCGGCCGCCACCGTCCTGTTGACCCGCTGGATTCCTCAGCCGGTTGCGCAACTTGCAGCGCAACATGGCCGGTTTGTCGGTCTGGGCGAGCAGGGCGGCGCAGTGCCGGCGGCGCCGTATCGTGCGCATGTTCAACAAGAGGCGATGAATGTCGTCAGAACTTCAAACTGAAGCAGTGGCCACACCGTTGATGTTGTCATTGCAGCCGATTGGCGCGAGCGCGAGCTTGCGCGATCAGGCGTATACGATGCTCCGCCAGGCGATAGCCGACGCGGATATCTATCAGAATCGCGAAGAAATCCGTCTCGACGAGCGCGTGCTGAGCGAATCGCTGGGTGTGAGCCGCACGCCGGTGCGCGAGGCGATGACGCTGCTCGAACAGGAAGGTTTTCTGCGCATGGTGCCGCGCCGCGGCATCTACATCGTGCGCAAGAGCAAGCGTGAAATTGTCGAAATGATCCAGATGTGGGCCGCGCTCGAAAGCATGGCCGCGCGTCTGGCCACTCTGCACGCCACGGACGAGGAAATCGCCCGTCTGCGCCATATGTTCGACAATTTTCGCGACGCCACGCCGGCCGAACACATCGCCGAGTATTCCGACGCCAACATCGCGTTTCATCAGGCGATCGTCGAACTGTCGAAATCGCAGATCATTCTCGACACGATCAAGAACATCTTCATCCACGTGCGGGCGATTCGCCGCATGACCATTTCGCAAAGTGACCGCGCGTCGCGTTCGATCGTCGATCACCTGCGCATTATCGAGGCGCTGGAGCAACGCGATACCGAACTCGCCGAGCGGCTCACGCGCCAGCATTCGCTGGATCTGGCGGCGTTTGTCGAAGCAAATTGCGATTTTCTGGATTGATGGCTGCTTAGGCGCCTGATTGGCGTTACGGATTAAAAAGCCTGCGGTGATGTCGTCACCGCAGGCTTTTTTTCGTCTTCTCTGCTTTGCATGCGGTAGGCGAGGCTGGCAGGCAGTGCTGTGCCGCGCCATCGAAATCGCATCCTGATGCGGTATTTAGCCGGCGTATTCGGCTCAGATCCACGCATGTTCCTGTTTCGTCGTCCGGCAACGGTCATCTTGCGCTACGGGATAAGCCTCGCTTGACGATGCGTGAAATATGGTATGTGATATATCAAACGGACTGAAGGCAGACAGAAGCTCGGTGTTTTCCCTTGGGCAGAGAGAACCGGCGCCGTGCCATTCCCTCGTAACGCAGTCCAGGCAGGCATTCAGCGCAGAAAACGCGGAACGGTTGCACCTGGAAATCGAGCTTGATTGAATGTGATATATCACATACCGTATGTACCACGGCAGTATCCGCACGAATGAGGACTTTCGAAGCAGGAGCGCCCGTCGTAACCGCTGCAACGACCGATCGACGGCTTTGCATCGACCAGGAGACAACCATGTCTGCAGTTGTTTCATCCGGGAATCCCGCCGCGGGCAGCACGACGGCCGAAGACACGCTGAAGCAGAAGACCCATGACGCCGGCGTTGTCTCTGGCGGTCATCTGGTGGCCAAAGCGCTGAACGTCGGCAACCTGCTGAGCGACGTGCCGTTCAGCAAGTTCGCGGAAATGCTCGGCGGTCATGGCGAAGAAGTGCGCGACCCGGCGCAGATAGTCGGCGCCTTGCAGCGCGCCCGCGAAGCGATTCTTCGCACGGGCCGCTCGGCGATCGTGAATATCTGGGTCGACCCGCGCGAATACGCACCGGGTACAAAGAATCAAACCATGTACAAGTAAAACGCGCGAACTTCTGGAGACAAGATATGAGTAAAGCACTCGACGGCGTGCGCATTCTCGATTTCACCCATGTGCAATCGGGCCCGACCTGCACGCAGTTGCTCGCGTGGTTCGGTGCGGACGTGATCAAGGTAGAGCGGGCCGGTGCCGGCGACATTACGCGTGAGCAGTTACGCGATATTCCCGACGTGGACAGCCTGTACTTCACGATGCTCAATCACAACAAGCGCTCGGTCACGATCGACACCAAGAATCCGGAAGGCAAGCTGGTGCTCGAGGCACTGATCCAGAAGTGCGACGTGCTGGTGGAGAACTTCGCGCCGGGCGCGCTTGATCGAATGGGCTTTACGTGGGAACGGATTCAGGAACTGAATCCGCGCATGATCGTGGCGTCGGTCAAGGGCTTCGGCCCGGGTCCTTACGAGGACTGCAAGGTCTACGAGAACGTCGCGCAATGCGCGGGCGGCGCGGCTTCGACCACCGGGTTCGACGATGGCCCGCCGGTAGTGACCGGCGCACAGATCGGCGACAGCGGCACCGGTTTGCATCTGGCGCTTGGCATTGTCACGGCGCTGTATCAGCGCACGCAAACCGGACGTGGGCAGAAGGTGCTCGCCGCGATGCAGGACGGCGTGCTTAACCTGTGCCGCGTAAAACTGCGCGACCAGCAGCGGCTCGAGCGCACCGGCACGATGAAGGAGTATCCGCAATATCCGAACGGGACGTTCGGCGAAGCAGTGCCGCGCGCGGGGAATGCTTCAGGTGGTGGTCAGCCAGGCTGGATTCTGAAGTGCAAGGGCTGGGAGACGGACCCGAATGCGTATATCTACTTCATCACGCAGGCGCCGGTGTGGGCAAAAATCTGCAATGTGATCGGCAAGGAAGAATGGGCCACCGATCCGAACTACGCGACCCCGGCCGCGCGCTTGCCGCATCTGAAGGACATCTTTGCCGAGATCGAGCGCTGGACCATGACCAAGACCAAGTTCGAGGCCATGCAGATTCTGAACAAATACGACATTCCTTGCGGGCCGATTCTGTCGATGAAGGAAATTGCCGAAGAGCCGTCGCTGCGCAAAACCGGCACGATTGTCGAAGTGGATCATCCGACCCGCGGCAAGTACCTGACCGTTGGTAATCCTATCAAACTGTCCGACAGCCCGACCGAAGTCAAACGCTCGCCGCTGCTGGGCGAACACACCGACGAAGTGATGGCTGAACTCGGCTACTCACCCGAGCAGATCAACGCATTGCGAACCGCCGGCGCGATTTGACGGCTCAAGGAGCGACGTATGGATACGTGGATGCGTTTCATGTCGAGCGACGGTGGCATCGTGTTCGGCCGGGTGGAAGGCGGCTATCTGCACGAGTACGAAAGTCTCGATCAACCGGTGCCGACCGGCGCGGTGTTGTCGACCCGTGCACTCACGCCGCTCGCGCCGTGTGCGCCCGGCAAGATTGTTGCGTTATGGAATAACTATCACGCGCTCGCGGCGAAGCTCGACAAGCCTGTGCCGGCGCATCCGCTATTTCTGCTGAAGCCGGCGGGATCGGTGATCGGCTCGGGTGAGGCAATCCGGCGGCCGCCCAGCTATGCGGGCAAGATCGTCTACGAAGGTGAACTCGGGATCGTGATCGGACGGCGCTGCCGCGATGCGAGTGCTGAAGAGGCCGCGGATTCGATCTTCGGCTACACCCTGGTCAACGACGTGACCGCGGCCGATCTGCTGAACGAGAATCCCCACTTTCCGCAGTGGTGCCGCGCAAAGGGCTTCGATACGTTCTGCTGTATCGGACCTTCGATCGTTTCCGGTTTCGACTGGTCCACAGCACGTCTCGTGACGATGCTCGACGGTGTAGAGCGGCAGAACTATCCGTTTGCCGATATGGTGTTTTCTCCTGCCGAGCAGGTGCGTCTGATTTCACAGGACTTGACGCTCGAACCGGGCGATGTGATTGCGTGCGGCACGTCAGTTGGCGTCGGATCGATCAAGGATGGTGCGACTGTGACGATCACGGTCGAGGGGATCGGCACGTTGAGCAATGCGCTGACCGCTGCCTGTGAGTTTGTGCTATGACGCAACGGCCCGGCCTCGTTGCGTTGTTCGGCAGCGCCATGGGACTGGCTGTTATGGTGGGCGGCTTTGCCTGCTATCTTTCGGCGACGATGGCGACGGCGACGGCGACGACGGCGACACGGGCGAATGTCGAGCGTTTCGAACTCTATACGGCGGTGTTCATCGGTGCGCTGGTTTTTGCCGCGTGTGCAATCGCGTTCTGCATGCTGCGCGGCACATTGGATCTCAGCGCGGCGGCGCGTCCGGGTCACGGCATCGTCAATGTATCGGCGCTGCTGCTGTGTGGGTGGCTTGGCTACGGCTTCGTCACCGAACAGGCCCAGCCGTTCGGGCTCGCCGCGCTGCTGGCGATGAGCGTGCTAGCCGCTGCGCTCGGTATGCATCTGATGGCGAATCGCGCCTACTCCCGCAATCCCGGCACCTACGCGCTCAGCGGACGCCGCCATGCGCGTGGTGATGCGCGTTGTCACGCGGGAACGCTCAAGCAACGAGGCGTGTTGGCGCGCATCGAATGGCACGGTGGGGAAGAGCAAACATGGGCGCTGCGTGAGATCACGCCGTGCATGGTGCGCGCGGCAGCATACCGGCATCGCCGCGGCTGGCACGATACTGGGAAGGTGGGCGCACACAGGCATGGGCCTGTGCGCCAGCACGCGACGCTTCGCGCGATGTACCGTCAAAGATGAATAGAGGGATACGTCGAGCGGAACACTGGATAAATGGCGGGAGCGTCCCGCCGCAGTCCCTATTCGTTGGCTTCACCGGCCCCGTTGGCTGGCGCGAACTCGCTGTAGTACCTGAGCTTCCTGCTCAGAATTATCTGGGCAAGAAACTCGGCGTCATACGCTCGGTGAAGATGCGAGTGAAATCGCTCGATGTAGGCTGTGATACGCGCCGCTTCACTATTGAATTCCTTCAGCACATCGAGTGTGGCCTGGTCCCAGCGGAACCGCAGGCCGAGGTCGCTGAAGGCGGCGTTGTAGGCGCTCAGGTGGGCGTCGTCGGAGCTGCCCACGGCAGCGCGTGTGGACAGCGTGCTGGCATGAGAGTCAAGCGGAACGGAATTCATGATCGGCCTCCTCGGCAGACAAGTAAGAGAACTCACTTGCAGCATAGGGATACTGATCAACCTGAAATAGTTAAAGTTTTAATGGGTTTGCATAAGCTACTGTTTATAGACGCTCAATTCCTTCACGCGGGTAATTTTCTCGATGAGATTCGCTCCTTCCTCCATCAGGAAGCGTTTGAAGGCAACCGCAACCGGCGGCAGGCGCTTGTTCTTCCGATGCACGACGTACCAGTTGAGCATGACGGGAAAGCTCTCGACGTCGAGCACGACAAGATGACCGAGCTGCAACTCGAGACTGATCGTATGGGCCGACAGGAACGCGATGCCCATGCCGGCGATCACGGCCTGCTTGATCGTCTCGGTGCTCTTGATCTCCATCGCGATCTTGAGATTGGCGAGACGGCCGGCGAAACCTTCTTCCATCGAATTCCAGGTGTCCGAGCCGCGCTCGCGCACGATAAAAGCCTCGTTCGCCAACTGGCTCATCTTGATGTTGCGTTTGTGCGCGAGCGGATGAGTGGGCGCCGCCACGATCACATAAGGGTGCGGTGCGAACGGCTCATTGGTCGCGTCGGTTTCGTGCGGCGGGCGCACCATCACGGCGAGATCGGTCTGATTGGTCGCGAGCTGATGCAGCAGTTCCGCGCGATTGTGTACCGCGAGATTGAGCACGACGCCCGAGTAGCGCCGCGTGAACTCAGCCAGCACCCGCGGAAAGAAGTAGTCGCCGGCGCTGATCACCGCGACGTTCAGCTTGCCGCCGGACACGCCCTTGAGCTGCCCCATCGCCTCGTCGACTTCGTGGAACTGCTGGATGATCGCGCGGCTGTAGTGGAGCATCTCGGTGCCGGCCGGCGTCAGGTAGATTTTCTTGCCGAGCTGTTCGAACAGCGGCAGTCCCGCATGTTCCTCGAGTTGCCGGACCTGGGTGGAGACGGCGGGTTGCGTCAGATGCAGTTCTTCCGCGGCGCGCGAGAAGCTCAGGTGGCGCGCCACCGTTTCAAAGACCTTCAGTTGCCGCAGAGTCGCATTGCGCATCGTCATGGCCAATGTATAAGCAAATGTGAATCAACATAATAACAAACTTTAATTATTAGTAATTCAGCAATGACCCTAGCATGGGCCTGTATTAGAAGCGGAATTGCCGGCGCGATAGTTAGCCGGGTACTCGGGTTAACGCTTGAATTTGACGCATGGCAGGGGCGAAAGAAGAAATTGATGCAGTGCCGAGGCTTAATTGGTCGAAATAAAAGAACTGATCGGAAAAGCAATGATTCAGGCAGGATTTTTTTCGAATAATGCGAATTAAAGACGCAAATATCAAATATTCCCGAATGGCAACGCTATTCGGGTCATAACCATAAGGTGAGACGCATGGCGCGCGGCGCGACGGCCGGCCGCACGCTAAAAAATAGCGGAGACAAGACGCATGGACGATATCAATCAGCAGACCACGGCCCGCGTATTCTGGGCGAACCGTTGGTGGCAACTCGTCATCGGCATGATGTGCATGGCATTGGTAGCCAATCTGCAATACGCATGGACGTTGTTCGTCACACCGATGAATACGCGGCATCATTGGGGGGAAGCATCCATCCAGCTCGCCTTCGCTATTTTCATTCTCACTGAAACGTGGCTCGTGCCGGTAGAAGGCTGGCTGGTCGACAAGTTCGGTCCGCGCCCGGTAGTCGCCGGCGGTGCGGTATGCGCAGGTCTCGCCTGGGTCATGAATTCATATGCGACGACCTTGCCGATGCTGTATGTGTCGGCGGTCATTGCCGGGATCGGTGCGGGTGGCGTGTACGGTACGTGTGTCGGCAATGCGTTGAAGTGGTTTCCGGATCGGCGCGGTCTCGCGGCCGGTTTGACGGCGGCGGGATTTGGCGCCGGCGCGGCGGTCACCGTCATTCCTATCGCCAGCATGATCACGCGCTCCGGCTACGAGCACACGTTCTTTTTCTTCGGCATCCTGCAGGGTGTTTGCATACTCGGCCTCGCGCTGCTGTTGAAAAAACCGACCTTGCGCCAGCAGGCGGCACCGAAGAAGAAGTTCGCGGTCACCAAGGTCGATTACACGCCGGGCCAGATGATCAAGACACCGGTGTTCTGGGTGATCTACGTGTCGTTTGTCGCGGTGGCGGCCGGCGGCCTGATGGCGACGGCGCAAATTGGTCCGATCGCGAAAGATTGGGGGCTCGCACGCATCCCGATGACGATCTTCGGCATGACCCTGCCGCTGCTCACCGCCACGCTTTCGATCGACAACATCTGCAACGGCTTTACGCGCCCCCTGTGCGGTTTCATTTCCGACAAACTCGGCCGTGAAAACACAATGTTCGTGATCTTCATCGGCGAAGGGCTGGCATTGCTCGGTCTCATGCAATACGGCAGCAACCCGTATGCGTTCATGACGTTCGCGGCATTGATCTTCCTGTTCTGGGGCGAAATTTTCTCGATCTTCCCGGCGATCTGTGCCGACACTTTCGGCAGCAAATACGCGGCGGCCAATGCGGGCACGCTTTACACCGCAAAGGGCACGGCCTCGCTGCTGGTGCCGATCGCTTCGGTATTGTCGGCAACAGGCGGCTGGAATCTCGTCTTTATCGTCTCGGCCGTCGTCACGATTGCCGCGGGCATCTCGGCGAAGTTCATTCTTGCGCCCATGCGTTCGCGCTGGATCGAAACGCACAACGAACCTCAGGGTGCGCTCGCCGTTGCCGGCAGCAAGTCCTCGCGGCTTAGCCGTTGGCCTGAGCAGACAGGCGAATAGAGTGAGCTGCCCACCCCCGGCGGTGACCTCATGAATGTGTCGCTGCAGCAACTCAAGGTGTTCGTCGCCGTGGCGCGTGAACGGAGCTTCACGCGCGCGGCGCGCCAGTTCGATCTGACGCAGTCGGCGGTGAGCCGTTGCGTGCGCGAACTCGAGGACGCGGTCGAATTGAAACTGTTCGATCGGACCACACGCCAGGTAGAACTGACGCATGCGGGCGCGAGTCTCGAACGCAGAATCGGTCGCCTGCTCGATGAAATCGAACTGACTTTGCGCGAGGAGCGTGCCGCTTACGACGGACACACCGGCGTGGTTGTGCTGGCGAGCAATCCCGTGCTGTCGTCGAGTTGGGTGGCTCAGGGACTGGCCCGTTGCGCCTTGGCGTTTCCGGAGCTGATCGTGTCGGTTAAGGACCAGGCGCAAGGCGGTGTGCTGGCGAGCGTCGAGCAGGGCGAAGTGGACTTCGGCGTGGTCTCGGTCGCGGAGCCCCTGAGTTCCGATCAGTTGCATGCACAAATGGTTTTCGCCACGCAACTGCACGTGGTGATGCCGCCCGCGCACCCCTTGGCGCGGCAAACCGTTGTTCCGTGGCGCGCCTTGCAGGAGTACGCGCTCGTCACGCTGAATGCCGACGCGGGTGTGCGCACCGCGCTCGAACTCGCTTTCAGTACGCACGGCCTGAAGCGACGGCCGCTCCAGGAACTTGGACACGTTGCGGCGGTATCGCGCATGGTCGAGCTCGGGATCGGTATCGGCGTTTTACCTGTGGGTGGACATTGGCCTGTGCCCGCGGCGTCGCTGGTGAGCAGACCGCTGGTTCCCGAGATGAATCTGACGACGCTGCTCGTGCATCGCCGCAACCGCTCCCTCAGACCCAACGCCGCGGCGGCGTGGGCGCAGTTTGCTGCCCTGACCGATCCGCTGCTGGTCAGCCCACGCGACATTCCACACAAGGAGCTTCATGATGGAAACTGAAACCGACCTCAGGCGCCATGACCTGCTGATCGACGGCAAGCGTTTGCCGCCCGGCACGGGTGAATATTCCATCGACATCAACCCGGCAACCGAAGAACCGATTGCGCTGGTTGCACAAGGCAGTGCCGCCGATGTCGATACTGCGGTACACGCGGCGCGCGCCGCGTTGAAAGTGTGGAACGCGATACGGGCAGCGGAACGAGGCCGCATCCTGATGCGTCTCGCCGGTCTGATGCGCGCGAATCAGGAGGAACTCGCCGCGCTGGAAAGCCTCGACGCGGGTAAACCGATCTCGGCGGTGATGCGTCAGGATATTCCCGCCGCGATCGATGCGCTCGAATACTACGCAGGCTGGTGCGACAAGATCAACGGGCAGGTGGTGCCGGTGCGTCCTGACGCCTTGACGTACACGCTGCGTGAGCCGGTCGGCGTGGTCGCGGCGATCGTGCCGTGGAATTTCCCGCTGATGATCGGGATGTGGAAAATCGCGCCCGCGCTGGCATGTGGCTGCACGCTAATCGTCAAACCCGCGGAGATCACGCCGCTGACCGCCTTGCGCATCGGCGAACTCGCGCTCGAAGCGGGTGTGCCGCCGGGCGTACTGAACATTGTTACTGGCAAGGGACGGGTGGTCGGCGATGCGCTGGTGGCGCATCCCGGCATCGACAAAGTGACTTTCACGGGCTCGCCTTCAGTGGGGCGCGGCATTCTGCAGGGCGCGGCCGGCAATTTCAAGCGTGTCACGCTGGAGCTCGGCGGCAAATCGGCAAACCTGATCTTTCCGGATGCGAATCTCGACAATGCGGTGCGAGCCGCGGCGTCCGGTATTTTCTTCAATACGGGGCAGGTATGTTCCGCCGGCTCGCGCATTCTGGCCCACCGCGATGTGTATGACGAAGTTGTCGAGCGTCTTGCGGCGCGTGCGAAGGCAATCAAGGTCGGCGATCCGGCGGCACGCGAAACGTCGATGGGGCCGCTTATCTCCGCTGCGCAGATGAAGACCGTGCTCGGCTATGTCGAGGCAGGGCGCGCCGAGGGGGCATCGCTCGTGACGGGCGGCGCGCGGGTGGGCGAACGGGGCTTTTTCGTCGAGCCGACGGTATTCGCCAATGTCGAACATGAAATGCGCATTTCGCAGGAGGAGATCTTTGGGCCGGTGGCAACCGTGATTCGTTTCAACGACGAAGCCGATGCGCTCCGGATTGCCAATGGCACCTTGTATAGCCTCGCGGCCGGCGTATGGAGCGCGGATATCGGCCGGGTGCATCGCGTGGCGCGCGACCTGAAGGCGGGCACCGTGTGGATCAATACTTACGGTTATACCGACGTGCGTTTGCCCTGGGGCGGTTCGGGCGATTCAGGATTCGGCCGCGAGCACGGCGACGTCGCGATCGAAAACTTCACCGAACCGAAGGCGGTGTGGCTGGCGATCGATCAATAGCAGCATAACTAAAGGATCGAACGCGTGGCGTTCGATCCTTGTCTGGGGCCTGCCGCTGCCGCCTGCGGCGAGAGGTGGGCAGGCTGCGTGAACTGACGTTCAGTTGCCCTGCAAGGCCATCCGTTCGCGCAGTTTGATCAGGGCGAGCACGACATCGATGGTCGGCGTGGGCTCGGCAACGAGACGGCCCATTTCCTGAACTACCGTCAGGAGCGGATCGATCTCCATCGGACGGCGGTTTTCCAGATCGACCAGCGTCGAGGTTTTGTGCGCGCCGACCGCACCCGCGCCGTCGATGCGTTTTTCCACATCCACCCGAAAATGCACGCCGAACTGATCCGCAATGCGCTTGGCCTCCAGCATCATTGTGCGTGATACCGCGCGCGTGCCGGGGTCGCTGGTGAGGACGTCGAGTGTGGCGTGAGTCAACGCGCTGATCGGATTGAAGCACAGGTTGCCCCATAGCTTGAGCCAGATTTCGTCGCGGATATTGTCGCGGATCGGCGCATCGAAACCCGCCGCCTGCATGATCTCGTGCAACTGCTGAATGCGCGGTGTACGTTCGCCGCTCGGCTCGCCGATCGGGAATTTCTTGCCGTACACGTGCTTGATGACACCCGGTTCGACGATCTCCGCGGCGGGGTACAGCACACAGCCGATCGCACGTTCCGGGCCGAGCCTCGTCCACTGGCTGCCGTCCGGGTCGATGCTGGCGAGGCGCGTGCCGGCGAATTTTCCGCCGTGCTGATAGAAGTACCAGTAAGGAATGCCGTTGACGCCTGTGACGATCGCCGTGTGCTTGCCGAGCAGCGGCTGCATGGTCTCGACCACGCCCGGCAGGGAGTGTGCCTTCAACGTGATGATGACGAAGTCCTGCACGCCGAGTTCGCGCGGGTCCGACGTACAGCGTACCGGTGCGCTGTACGTTTCACCGTCCATGATCAACCTCGCGCCGTGTTCGCGCATCGCCGCCAGATGCGCGCCGCGCGCGACGAAACTCACCTCCGCGCCGGCACGCGCCAGTTGCACGCCCATCAAACCGCCAATCGCTCCTGCTCCGAAGACGCAAATCTTCATGATGCCGCCCCTGTGACTATGAGAAGTCGCTTGCCCGCCGCCGCATGTGGTCTTGCCGCGGCGGCGGGTCATTGATCGAGCATAAGTCTCCCACGCAATTGCAGATAGTTAAAGTTTCTCCGCCGATGTATTAGGGATTGGTTATGGAAGGGGCAGCGGGAGGCGCTGAGGGGTTCTCGGAAGCAGTCAGAAATTGGCGCAGTTCGTCTGATTGATACCGGGCAGAAATGGGAAATTTCTCAATCGATCAGGATGTCGTTGAGAGGAGAATGCGGCTTCGTTGAAAAGTGATGCAGATGAATGGCATTGCGAACTGATTCCTGGAAGCGATGCCGTGAAGTCGAAGATTGATTTGCAGAATTCGAAAGTGTTTTTGTGTGTGCCGCTGGTGTGCGGATCGCATGGCGGCGAGTGTTCGGCACTGCGGCGCGGCCGAACGACAGGTTAAGCGCCATGCTCACGATGAGTCGTCACACCGCTCGCGAGGATTCCGCGTACATCGAGAGCGTACTCGCGCGTCTGCTCGATGTGATGTTGATCGCACTCGGCGCGGCGCTTGCTTCGCTCCTGTTGGTGACCGGCGTCGCACATCCGATTCTCGAAGGCGCCTTTGTGGCGCTCGACATGGCGTTGGCGATTTTGCTGTTGCCCCTGTTCGGCACTTACGACTCGTGGCGCGGTCGCTCGAAATGGCGTCTTGTCGTCAACATCGTGTTCGGCTGGATCGCGGTGCAGCTTTGCGGCCTCGCGATCATGTTCCTGCTTCACCGCACGGCGTCGGTGTCGCGGGTCTGGTGTGTGAGTTGGACCGTGATGACCGCGGGCGGACTCGTTGCGTCGCGGTTGCTCGTGCATACCGTGCTCGGCCGGATGCGACGCGCGGGGCGCAATCTGCGCATGGTGGCCGTGGTGGGCGCGGGGGCGCATCGCGATAGCGTGATCGGCAACATGGTGAGTTCGCCGAGCGCCGGTTTCAGGGCGGTTGCCACCTTAAACACGCAGCCGCACAGCGAGCCGGATTTTCCGGGTTTGCGTTCATTCAAGCGTGTGCGCGAATTTGCAAACTGGGTGCGAAGCGAACGAATCGAGGAAGTATGGATCGCGTTGCCGATGTCCGAAGAGCAGATGGTATTACGGCTCGTCGATGAATTCAGCGGCGACCTCGTCAATCTGCGGTTCATCCCCGACGTACGCAGTCTCGCGATGTTCGATGGACACCTCGTCGATCTGATCGGCGCTCCGGCCGTCAATCTGATGGCTTCGCCCATGACCCCGCGCGCGTTGCTCCAGAAAGCGATTTTCGACCGGCTGTTTGCGGCCGCGGCATTGCTCGCGCTGTCACCGCTCATGCTTGCGATTGCGGCGGCTATCAAGCTGTCGTCGAAAGGGCCGGTGTTCTTTACCCAACGGCGCAAGGGCGTGGACGGCGAGGTCTTTCGCATCTTCAAGTTCCGCACGATGCGCGTGCACGCGGAGCAATCCGGTGTGGTGCGCCAGGCCACGCGCGGAGATCCGCGCATCACGCGTGTGGGCGCGTTCCTGCGCCGCACGAGCCTTGACGAGTTGCCTCAGTTTCTCAATGTCTTGCGTGGCGAGATGTCGGTCGTGGGACCGCGTCCGCATGCACTCGAACATGACGATCAGTACCGCAGCCTGGTTGACGGCTATATCCACCGCTACCGCATCAAACCGGGCATCACGGGTTGGGCGCAAGTGAACGGGTTTCGGGGTGAGACCGATCGGATCGAGAAGATGCAGGGGCGGGTCGAGCGCGATCTTTATTACTTGCGCAACTGGTCGTTCGGGCTGGATATGCGCATCGTTGTTGCCACGGTGGTGAAGGGACTGGTGCATCGGAACGCGTACTGACGTGCGACGTATTTGTATCAGGCAGAGAGCAGTGCGCGCGATGTTCGGCAAGGTTTGGCCGGCGCGCATGGCATGAACATAAATGGAAGTTGAGTTGGGATGGCCCAGTGGCTCGTGACGACACGAGCGGTGCGCGTGGCGCGACTCGCTTAGGAAACAGGTTGAACAGGATGTTAGTGGTGACCCCTACGCAGACGATCGGTCGTCTTGGATCTTTGACAGTTGCGGCGACTCTGCTGCTGTCCGCTTGCGCGGCAGCGCCTGGCATGCGTATGAAGACTTCGTCAAGCCAGGTGCAGACGACGGCAGCGGACTTTGCCTATCCGGCGAACGCACCGGGCGTGGCCGCTGGTGCCATGGTTGCGAACGATGGTGCGGGGGCCACGAGAGCATCTGATCCTGCAGCGCAAGAGGATTTGAGCAAGGCGGGCGGGAAGGTGAATGCCACGGCGGGTACGCCGGAGATTCCGCTGACGGAACTCGATATTGCACTGGTCAAGCGCATGTCCGAACTGCAACGGCAGAAGCAGTTGGAGCAGGCGCAACTCCTGTCCGGGGCGCCCCAGGCTTATACAGTCGGCCCGGGTGACGTGCTCCAGATCGTCGTCTGGGATCACCCCGAAATTGCCGCGGCGCTGGGCTCGGCACAGACGCAGTCGTCGTCGCGTCCGGCCGATCCGATGAGCGGTTTTGTCGTCGATCAGAGCGGCAAGCTGACCTTTCCTTACGCGGGCACGTTGCAGGTAGCGGGTTTGCGTGTCGAGGAGGTTCAGCAGCGTGTCACGGCCGCGCTGGCGAAGTATCTCGTCAAACCGCAGGTGACTGTGCGGATGGCGTCGTATCGGGCACATCAGGTCTATGTCGACGGCGAGGTGCATAGCCCCGGTGTGCTGGCTGTGAATGACGTGCCAATGACTTTCTACGAAGCAATCAGCAGAGCCGGTGGGTTCAGCGATACGGCTGATCAGAGCGACATCGTGCTGGTGCGCGACGGTGTTTCGCGTCGGGTGAATCTGACCCGGATGCTTGCTGAGGGATTGAGCCCGTCGCAGTTGTACCTGAAGCCTGGCGACCTGCTGCGCGTGGTGTCACGTGACGAGAACACGGTGTACGTGATGGGCGAAGTGAACAAGCCCATTTCAGCGATTCCGCGCCGGACCGGCCGAATTACGCTGGCAGATGCGCTTTCGCAGGCGGGAAGCGTGAACTCGAGTACTGCCGACGCCGCGCAGATGTTTGTGATCCGCGGTTCGCTCACCGAGGCACCGCAGGTCTTTCACCTCGACGGCAGTTCACCGGTTGCAATGTTGATCGCGAAGGAATTCGACCTGGAGCCGAAGGATGTCGTGTATGTGGATGGCAGCGGCCTCGTTCGCTTCAATCGTGTGCTGAGTTTGTTGATGCCGCTTGTCAACGCGGGGTTGACCGCAGGCGTGGTGGCGAAATGATCGGCAGCGTTCTGATGGTTTGCGAGGGCAATGTATGCCGGAGCCCGGTCGCGCGAGTGATGCTCCAGAAGGAGCTGCCGCAGCTCGTCGTGAGTTCGGCCGGTACGCGAGCGTTGATTGGCGAACGCGCCGATCCGCTCGCGGTGCAACTCGCTGGCGAGCGCGGCCTCGATCTCACCGACCATATAGCAACCGCCCTGACCTGGGAGGATGTACGCGGCGCCGAACTGATCTTGAGCATGACTCAGAATCAGCGCGAGTTGATTTCGACGACCTATCCGTTCGCGCGAGGGAAGGTATTTCGTCTTGGTGAACACGATCAGATTGACATCGTCGATCCCTATCAACGGCATCGCGCTGCATTTGATCTGGCATTTGCACAGATCGAGCACGGTGTTTCGAACTGGCGCAACGTCATTGCAAGGCTGGCGCACTGAATCATGAATCTGCTCAAACAAAGTCGAGCGGCCGATACATCTGCCGACGACGAAATCGACCTTTCCGAAATCATTGCCGTTGTCCGCGAGAACCGGTTTCTGATCGCGCTTGTTACCGCCGCGATGCTGGCTCTCGGCGCTGTATACGCATTTCTGGGAACACCCATCTATCGGGCCGACGCGCTGGTTCAGGTGGATGACGACTCTGGTGCTGGCAGCATCAATGACAAGCTCGGGGATCTAGCCTCGCTCTTCCAGAACAAAGCGACAGCAGACGCGGAGATCGAGCTGATCCGTTCACGCATGGTTGCCAGTGAGACTGTGAGCAGCCTGCACCTCGATATCGACGTGAAACCACGCTATTTTCCGGTGATTGGTGCACTAGTTGCACGGCGCGCGTCGGAAGACAGTCTCGCCGACCCGCTAGTCGGATTGCGCCACTTTGCGTGGGGCGGCGAAAAGCTGGATGTAACGCAATTCGATGTGCCGCATAAGCAGTATGAAGAAGATTTCACGCTTATCGCCGAAGACAACCAGCGCTTCGAGCTCCGTGATCCGGATGGCAAAACCGTGCTTCACGGGCGTGTGGGCAATCGTGAGCGTGGCGCGACTCAGTATGGACCCGTGGAGTTGACCGTGGCCAGGATGGTTGCCCGAGCCGGCACAACGTTCGGCATCACGCGGTCGTCGACGCAACTCACGATCGGAGATCTGCAGAAGGCACTCGACATTAAGGAAAAGGTCAAGCAGTCCGGCATCATCTCGATCACGCTTGATGGAACGGATGCCGTTCGAACTACAGCAACGGTCAATACCGTTGCGCGTATCTACGTGCAGCGCAATGTAGACCGGAAGTCGGCACAGGCCGAGCAGATGCTCAGCTTTCTCGGTGAGCAACTTCCCCAGTTGAGAGGAGATCTCGACAAAGCCGAACAGCGTTACAACGCCTTCCGGGCGCAGCACGGAACCGTCGATCTGGAGGCGGAAGGCAAGCTTTTGCTGCAGTCGATTGTCGATACCAACGCAAAACTGATCGAGCTGAAACAGCAGCGCTCACTGCTAGTACAACGCTTTACCGCAGTACACCCGTCCGTGGCAGCGATTGATGCGCAGATCGGCGAGCTTCAACAGCAGCAGAACACGTTCGACCGTAAAGTCGTTGCGATGCCCGACATCCAGCAGCAAGCGCTGCGGCTGATGCGCGACGTACAGGTCAACACAGACCTGTACACCAAACTTCTTGATAGCACGCAACAACTGCGGGTGTTGAAGGCCGGACAGTTGGGCAATGTACGTGCCGTCGACTATGCCGTTGTTGCGGAAATGCCGGTCAAGCCCAGGAAGGCGCTTGTGATTGTCTTGTCAACCGTCTTCGGTCTATTGCTGGGATGCACGATTGCATTCGTAAGACGCGTGCTCAATCGCGGTCTTGAGAGCCCGGCGGAAATCGAGCGCGCGGTTGACGTACCGGTGTACGCAATCATTTCGCGCAGCGAGCGTCAACTGACGTTGCAGCAGTCGCCTCGCAGAGGTGTGTCCGGCCCCCGCGTGCTGGCCGCGGCCTTCCCCGAAGATATCGCCGTGGAGGGTATCCGGAGCCTGCGTACGGCGCTGCAGTTCGGCATTCTGAAGCCCGACAACAACATCGTGATGCTCACGGGGCCGCGGCCCGGTGTCGGCAAGTCGTTCCTTTCGGTCAATCTGGCGACCGTGCTTGCAGCGACAGGAAAGCGGGTATTGCTCGTCGATGCAGACATGCGTCGCGGCAACGTTCACACCTATTTCGAACTACCGCGTAAGCCGGGCCTCTCCGACGTGATAGGCGGTATCGAGCCTGACAAGGCGATTCATCGCCAGGTTCTGCCCAATCTCGACGTTCTCATGAGCGGGACGGTTCCGTCGAGTCCGGCTGAACTGTTGATGAGCGAGCGCTTCGCCCAGGTACTGGCGCAGTTCGGCAAGGGATACGACGTGGTCATTGTGGATTCGCCGCCGGTCCTGGCGGTAACCGATCCGGTCCTGATTGGGAAGCACGCCGGCGCAACATTGCTCGTCATGCGTCATGGCCGTCATTCTGCAGCGGAACTAGGTGAAACGACACGCCAGTTGAACAGTGCGGGTGTAACGGTGAACGGCATCCTGTTGACCGACGTGCCGCAACGTGCCAGCAGTTACGGCGCGTTCTCGGAATACGAAGCGAAGAAGGATGAATCTTGAACTCCGAAAATCAAACCGGGTGCCGCCATACGGGCCCAACACAGTGCATCCCCGTGAAAGTCAAGCGTTCAATACATGGCGGTCGTCATGAATAACCGGATACTGCTTACCTTTGGAACTCGTCCAGAGGCCATAAAGATGGCGCCGCTTGTGAAGCGGCTCAAGAGTACGAAGGGGATTGACTGCTTCGTCTGCGTGACAGGCCAGCATCGGGAAATGCTTGATCAGGTGCTGTCGCTGTTCCAGATACGTCCTCATTTCGATCTGAACGTGATGAAGCGAGGCCAGGACCTCTATGACGTCACGACCTCGATCATGCTGGGCATGCGCGACGTGTTGGCCGACTGCAGGCCGGATCTCGTTCTCGTGCACGGAGATACCACCACGACAATGGCGGCCAGTCTGGCTTCGTTCTATCAGCGCATTCCAGTCGGGCATGTTGAAGCGGGTCTGCGCACCGGCAATCTTCTGTCGCCGTGGCCCGAAGAGGCGAACCGCAAACTGACCGGAGTGCTGGCGACAACCCATTTTGCGCCCACGCAACGTGCGCGCCAGAACCTGCTCGCTGAAAACGTGCCTGACGAGCAGATTGTGGTGACGGGCAATACGGTGATCGACGCACTGCTGCATGTGCGCGAGTTACTAGCGAACGATCCGCAGTTACGCGCCGCGGCAGAGCTGCACTTACCGAAACTCGCACCCAATCGGCGCATGGTTCTGGTTACGGGACACCGCCGGGAAAGTTTCGGCGACGGATTCGAACGCATCTGCTCGGCGCTGGCACAGTTGGCGAGTGCGCATCCGGACGTAGACATCGTGTACCCGATGCATCTCAACCCCAACGTGCGCGGGCCTGTGAACCGTCTTCTTTCGAACATCCCAAACGTTCATCTGATTGAACCGCTCGACTATCTGCCTTTTGTTCATCTGATGGATCGTGCATTTTTGATTCTGACTGATTCCGGTGGCATTCAGGAAGAGGCGCCATCGCTTGGCAAGCCGGTGCTTGTGATGCGCGATACGACTGAACGGCAGGAAGCGGTTGATGCGGGAGTAGTGGCACTTGTCGGAACCGATGTGCAGAGGATCGTTGAAGGTGTGTCGCAACTACTTGGCGACTCCGGGCGATATGACGCGATGAGCCGTGGCGGCAATCCATACGGCGATGGCAAGGCTTGTGAGCGTATCGCCTGCGCGCTTACGGCAAATCCTCCGGCGTCGCTCCTGGCGGCGTAACGACAAACAGATCACTCTATAGCTTGAACAATATGGAATTCGAAATTATCTCGGTAGTCGGACTTGGCTACATTGGCTTGCCGACTGCAGCGGCCTTTGCGGCGCGCCGAAAGCAGGTGATCGGCGTAGACGTCAATCAGCACGCGGTCGACACTATTAACAAGGGCGCGATTCACATTGTCGAACCGGAGCTCGACATGCTTGTTCACGCAGCCGTCACGCAAGGCTATCTGCGGGCGACGACCGTGCCGGAACCCGCTGACGCGTTCCTGATTGCCGTGCCCACACCGTTCGCGGACGGCTTCAGGCCGGACCTGAGCTATATCGAGGCGGCGAGCCGTGCTGTTGCTCCGGTGCTCAAGAAGGGCGATCTGGTCGTACTTGAGTCGACCTCCCCAGTTGGGGCGACCGAGCAGATGGCGGCGTGGATGGCGGAAGTCCGGCCTGATCTAAGCTTTCCACAGCAGGCGGGAGAAGACTCGGATATTCGTATCGCACACTGCCCTGAGCGCGTATTGCCTGGGCATGTGATTCGCGAACTAGTCGAGAACGACCGTGTGATCGGGGGGATGACGCCTCGATGCAGTGAACTGGCGCGTGAGCTGTATCAGAGCTTCGTGCGCGGTGAATGCATTCTGACGGATGCCCGTACTGCCGAGATGTGCAAACTTACCGAGAATTCGTTTCGCGACGTGAATATAGCGTTCGCAAATGAATTATCGGTGATTTGCGATGAACTCGATATCAACGTGTGGCAACTGATCCGGCTGGCAAATCGTCACCCCCGTGTGAGCATTCTTCAGCCCGGACCCGGTGTCGGCGGTCACTGCATTGCCGTCGATCCATGGTTCATCGTCGATTCCGCGCCCGAACAGGCTCGACTGATTCGAACGGCCAGGACGGTGAACGACGACAAACCACGCTATGTGATCGATCGGGTTGAGCGTGCGGCGAAGCGCTTCAGGGATCCTGTGATCGCTTGTCTTGGCCTGGCTTTCAAGGCGAACATCGATGATTTGCGGGAGAGCCCGGCCCTCGAGATCGCACGTGCGCTGGCAGAGCGTTTTGCCGGGCAGGTGGTAGCCGTCGAGCCGAATATCCGGAAACTGCCGGAGTCGCTTGAAGGCACGGTCCGGCTTTGCGAACTGAATGAGGCACTTGCGGAGGCGGATGTTGTCGTGATCCTGGTGGACCACGCCCAGTTCAAGCGGGTCGATCCGGTGCGGTTGCAGGCGAAGGTGGTGATCGATACGCGAGGGCTGTTGTCGCATGGTTAGGCGGTTGAGTTGCGATAGTCATTCTGGAGTGCGCACTGTGCACCGCCGGAGCGTGGCATGAGCAAGGTTTGCGATCCGGTTGAGATCCGTAACACCGCTTCGGGAGGTGGCCGGCCGAAATCAAAGGTTGGCCGGAATGTGTTCATCATGGTTGTGACGTTCGTCGGAAACTACCTCGCCTCATTCGCCACCTTCCCTTATCTGACGCGTGTATTGGGCCCAACGCACTTCGGCGTGCTCGCTTATGCAATGGCAATCGCCGCCTATGGAACCTTGTTCACCGAATGGGGTTTCAATCTCAGCGCGCCTAAAGCAGTGGTCGATTACCAGGACGAACCGCGTGCGCTCAATGAGCTGATCTGGTCTATTGCCGGCGCGAAGACTGGCCTCTGCGTGCTGTCTTTCCTGGCCTTGTTGATGCTGTTGCGGTTCGACGGACATCTCGCATCGTCCAGAACGGTAGTGCTGCTCTCGTGGCTCGGTGTCGTCGCTAATGTATTCACACTCTATTGGCTATTTCAAGGATTGGAGCGCTTTTATCTGATCGCCACAATGGTATTTGCGAACCGTCTGGCGACGTTGCCGTTAACGTTCTGGCTGGTGCATGGCCCCGACGATGTCGCGGTAGCCGCAACGATTCAGGCCGCCGGTCCCGCCGTGGGTGCATTTCGGTCGATCGGGATCGCGTGGTGGTTGGGGTTGTTGCGGGCACCGGATGTCTCATGGCGCTCGATCGGACAACGTCTGAAACACGGCACGGATATGTTCGTTGCCACCGCTTCGGTGACGCTGTTCGGCGCGGCCAATGCAGTTATTCTTGCATCGCTTGCCGGCCCGTATCAGGTCGGTCTCTATGCGGCTGCCGACAAGATCAGAACCGTGGGCAATCTGGTTCCTGCACAGATCAGCGCCGTCCTGTACCCGCGTATTTCCCGCCTCTTTAACCAGCAGCCGCGGGTTGCCGCAAGGCTGACGGTAGTGGGGGCGGTTGCCACGGTAGTGACGTCGCTTGCGAGCGTACTGTTTTTTTGGCTGTTTGCCGGACCTGTCACAAAGTTGATTCTCGGCAATGCGTTTCACGGCGCATCGGCAGTGTTGCTTGTGCTGAGTGTGTCGACGCTGTTCGGTAATCTCGCGTACTTCCTCGGGCTCCAGGTGCTGGTGCCATTCGGCCAGAGTCGCAAACGCTCGTTCGTCATGTTGGCCGCTGGCTGTTTGAATATTGCGCTGGCAATCAGTTTCATACCGCGAATGGGAGCACAAGGCGCTGCGATGTCATTTCTGATCGCAGAAGCAGTGATTCTGGTTTTGTACGTCGTTTCGATTGCTCGTGAGCCGCGCTTGCGGATGTATTTTGCGTTGCTGGCGAGGCACGCATGAGTAGTTCAATGGACACAAACGGCGAGCGTGACCGTACAGGAGCGCCGGAATCGATTCGAATCCTTCATGTCGGCCCTGGATGGGGGCAGCGAGGTGGGATCGCATCGGTTTTGAGCGAACTCGTGACGCTGAAGGATCAGTTCAGGAACGATCATGTATCGATTTCGTTGTTCGAAACGCATGGTTTTCAAAGTGTGCGGCATGCACTCAGCTTTCTGATTGCGGACGTGCCGCATTTCGTTCTGACGTTGATCCGTGGTGTGGATATCGTGCATTTTCATGTTTCTGTACGCGGTTCTTTTTATCGCAAGTTGATGCTATTCACGTTGGCGAAGCTGAGTGGCAGAAAGACCATATTCCATCTGCACGCCGGCAATTTCGAGCGTTTTGAGTCGAACGCGGGAAAAATGAGCAAGCGTGCGATCGGTTGGTTCATACGTAGATCGAATGCGACGGTTGCGGTGTCGAGATCCATTGCCGATGAATTGCGGCGCCTCGGTGCGAAGCCGTCGACGCTTCATGTGATTGGAAACACGGCTTGTCTTGCCGAGCAAGCTTCGCAGAAATCTGTGGAACCCGGAACTGCTGATGATTCGGTGCCGTATGTTGCGTTTGCAGGTCGCCTGACGGAAGCGAAGGGACTCGCAGAACTTCTGAAAGCGATTGCCTTGCTGGGAGACGACGGCCTGACCGTAGCCTTGAAGCTTGCTGGCGGTGGCGATATTGAGCGTTGGAAACAGCTCGCTATTGACTATGGAATCGACGATCGTGTGAGCTTCGTTGGATGGCTTGACGGTGATGAGAAGCTTGCGTTCTATCGGAATGCTCGTGTGTTCTGCATGCCGAGTTACTACGAATCGTTTGGGATATCGACGCTCGAGGCGATGTTTGCGGGGATACCGGTTGTCGGCACGCGACTCGGCGGATTTCTCGATCTTGTCGAGGAGGGGGAGACGGGATTTCTGGTGAAGGCAAATGATCCGGAAGCACTGGCCGCCCGTATTCGACTTCTCATGGTTGACGACTCGCTGGCACGGGCTATGGGCACGGCGGCGCGACGACGTGCAATTCGGTGCTTTTCAATGGAACACACGCTGCGTCGATATGTGAATTGTTACCGTGAAATTAGCCAATAGGAGGCCGGCGGAATGGGTGTAAGCAGGAATAGCGCATGGTTCGTACGTGCAATGATGTTTCTGGTTGTATGCGGCACATGTGAATCACAGGAATTGACCGTGAAATGGAACGACCCGGCTATGGGGGTTCTTGCAAGCACATACGATTCGCTCTACACGATCGACTGGCGAGGCGGCCTTGACTCAACGTTGAGCCTCCAACAGGCCAATGTGGGTGACATCTCAGTCGTCAACGCCCCCTCTATGAGCGGACATAAAGCGCTGCGCGTCAGCATTTCAAAAAGTGAGGATTTCTCTCACGTTGCCAACGGCCTGCCTCGGGCTGAGTTGGTATTTCCCGCGCCCGTCAGATTTACGCAGGGGCGCGACTACCTCGTGAGATGGAGCACCTACATCCCACAGGAATACCGGTTCGATTCGAGCGAGATTATCGCGCAGATACACCAGGGTCCCGCTAGTGGCTCGCCACCCATCATGCTGACTATTACCGGTGGGGACTACACCTTTTCCGAGCGTGGCAGCAGCGAGTCGGGGCAAGGAACAACATTTCGCATCTGCTGCGCAGCGATGGATCAAGGCAAATGGATTCACTGGGCATTACGCTACGTTCCCGATGCCGAAGGCACACACGCTTCTACCCAGTTCTGGAAAGACGGCACCTCGGTCTATGCATCGCGGGGAACACCAAACGCTTATCCCCGCGACAACGCCTCATTTCTGAAGATGGGCCTTTACATTCCCGGTGGATGGAAGCAGGCGGACCCTGGCCCCATCGTTCTGTTCTACGGACCCGTTTCAGTGGGGCGGCGTTAAGCCAGCCCTGACTAAGGTATCGATCTAACATGAAGCGTATCGAAGTACTTGGCTGTCCACTGGACGTCGCGTCGATGGATGAAACGGTCAGTTTTATCTCAGAACGAGTAAGCAGAAGAGAGTTTACCCAGCACGTTGTAGTTAACGTTGCCAAGCTCGTCAATATGAGAACCGATCCGCAGTTGGCAGCGTCCGTGCATTGTTGCGACGTCATCAATATCGACGGGATGGGCGTCGTTTGGGGTGCTCGCGTGCTCGGTCATGACGTGCCGGAGCGTGTGACGGGCGTCGACCTGTTCGACCGTCTGTTGGGCGAAGCTGCCTTGAAGGGTTTTCCTGTCTATTTCCTCGGCGCGACGGTCGATGTGGTTCAAGCCGTGGCAACCAGGTCAGTTATGCAGTATCCCCGACTGATCGTAGCCGGGCACCATCACGGGTATTTTTGGGGTGACGAAGAAGCGATCGTGAAACGAATTCAGGCATCCGGGGCGCGGATGCTGTTCGTGGCGATCACTTCGCCGAAGAAAGAGAAGTTTATCAACCAATGGAAAGCAGCCTTGGGCGTCGATTTCGTCATGGGTGTTGGCGGTACGTTCGATGTGGTTGCAGGTAAGGTAAAGCGAGCCCCATCGTGGATGCAGAGAGCAGGGCTTGAATGGCTCTTTCGCTTGCTGCAGGAACCGCGGCGAATGTTCGCGCGTTACCTCGTCACCAATAGCAAGTTCGCGCTAATGTTGGGTGAGGCCTGGGTGCGCAGGCAAGTGCGATAGAGGTTGTGCCGTTCCTGCCGCATCGCACTTAAAACCGGTCGGGCAGAGGTGGGCTGCAACCATACCGCAGTAAGACAGGCGCTTTGCTTCGTTTCCGGCGATACAGCGCCTGCCGTTTGACATCTCCATCACTTTGCCTGCTTGCAATGGTTATCTTCCTTTTTTTCGTTTCTACGCTGTTCCTTATTCACTTTGTGAAGGCCTGGCGAGGCTATCCGGGCTTTACGTTCTTTGGCATAGTCGCGCTTTATGTGATCTGTATTTCGTGGGTTCCGTACTACGTGCTTTGCAATTATTTTTTGCAAGTTGGGTGGGATTATCCGTTAAGTGGGCTCGAGTTTTTTTGTATCGTAGCGACCTTTGTTGTCAGTGTGCAGATTGCAATGGTTGCGAAGCGTTTGTTTTATTGGCGTCCTCTGATGCAGCGGGTTGATCTATTGTCGCGATTTGCCAATTCGCTCAAAGGCCGTGTGTACTTCTGGTCGGGAGCGGTTGTTGTTGCAAGTTGCATTGGTGGGTTGGCCATGACCAAAGGAATAACGCTGTCCGTAGGTAACTATGGCACTCGCTTCGAATCAAACACCGACACTGGCGGATTTACCATCCTCTCGTATACTGCCGTTTCGATCTCAGTTCTGTGGTTTTTAAAAAGACCGACGTGGCAACGGATGATTGTTTCAGTGGGGGCGATGTTCGCATATGGAATATTTTTGTTCATGACCCTGGGTGGGGCGAGAAATTATCTGGTTGCGGCGGTTCTGCCGGCTTTGTTGATTGCCTATGCTTTAAAAATTGTTAGAGAGAAGCAGCTCGTTATATTTTTTCTTGCAGGTGTTGGGGCAATTACGGCGCTCGCCATGGTGCGGTACGGAAACGCGTTTGGTGCCGGATCCGCGAGATTAATAGCAACGTATACGCGAGACACAGTATTCCCGGTGGAGTCGCTCTCGCGGATTTTTAATAACGATCAAATTCGCTTCGTCGGTTTCGAATATTTTTTCAATCAGGCATATGCTGCAATACCGCGTATGTTCTGGTCCGGCAAGCCTATCTATCTCGATACGATTGCTTATTATTTTACAGAGCAAATTTATGGCTACGGTAAAGGTCTCGTTATTGCGCCGACGGGCATTGGTTCGCTTTATTTGATGGGCGGGTGGTTGTTCGTTTTCCTTGGCGTGCCGCTGCTGATAAGTTCGTTTGTATTGATTGATCGCGCAATGTTCAACGGGAAGTCGATATTTTTTATTTGTCTATGGCCATCAATATTCTTTTCATTTTTCTGTTTCCGTGAGTCCATTGAGCTCGGGCTTTACAAGATCATCGTGCACGCAGTCGGGACCGGGCTTATCTATGGCCTGGCAATGGCGATCTTTATTGTGTTGCCCAAGTCTCGTTCCCATCAACGCGCTTAACGCCCCTCACCCCCTCCTAACCAGCAAAAAACTCACCCCAATCGCCCCAAGAAACGCGCCGCAGCAGCGATTGAACCAGCGCCGGACCTTCGCGCGAACCAGCCACTTGCCAAGGTGCATGCCGGCCCACGAGTAAAGCGCGATCGCCACGCATTCAAGCACCAGAAAGCTCGCACCGAGCACCGCGAATTGCGGCAGCATTGGCTTGGCGATATCGACGAACTGTGGCAGGAACGCAGTGAAAACCAGAATCGCCTTCGGATTTCCGGCAGCCACCAGACATTCCTGCCGCGCGATCCGCCAGAGCGACGCGTCGTCCTGCTGCATCGTGTCGATAGAGGGGGCGTCGCTGCGCCACAACTGGATTGCCAGCCAGATCAGATAGGCGGCGCCCGCCAGTTTGAGCGCAAGAAAGAACCACTCGGATGCATGCAACACAACGGCGAGGCCGGTTGCAGCCAACACCAGCATCAACGCGAACGCGACAAGCCGGCCGGTGCCGCCAACGAAGGCCGTCATGAAGCCGTGACGCGCGGCGACGTTGATCGACAGAAGGTTGTTTGGGCCGGGCGCGAGGTTGATCGCGAAGCAGGCGGGCAGGAAGAACAGCCAGGCGGTGAGGGACATGACGGCTCGCACGGAGAAGGGCAAGGGATTGCGACGAACGGGCGTGTGGGACCGCAGGCGCCTGTAACGCCCCCGATTCCGCGATTTCCCGATATTTGCCGATTGTAGCGAATCGGCGAGCCGTGCCGATTCAGTCCGTGCGTTCAATTCACCGATTTAACAAAGCCCGGGTCGCTGATCAGCGCATCGACGCTCAGCTTGACCGTGTCTTCGATGGCGATGGTATTGCTGGTGAATTTAGGTGACTTCTGCCGGACTGTCTTCGTGGTTGAGAACACGACTTTCTGGCTCGCGGCATCGGTCACGACGTAGCGCATTTTCAGTGTCCAGTATGCAGGCGACCGCGTGTCGTCTACCGTGAACTTCTCGATGCTTCCGCTCAGAACCTTGCGACCTTCGGTGAGATGAAAACCGGCAATCTGCAAACTGCTCGCAATGCCGTTGCGCACGGCCTCGTTGATGTCGTTTTTCAGCACGATGCCGGTCATTGCCGTGTTTTCGATCCGGTTCGGCGAAACCTGGCCGTTGCGTGCCGCCATGTACACGAAGTCGCGAGCAGGGGCGACGCTGAGCCAGCCGGTGGAGTGCGCGGCCGCGCGCGGTGGGCAATTAAGGCCGAACCACGACCAGGAGCAGGCAGACAGCATCAACGGCAGTGCTACGGCGCCACAACCCTTGAGCACAGTGGATCTCAAGGCCGGACGCATGGAACCGTGCGATTGCCGCTGAGATTGGCTCTGGTGCGGCGACTTGGGCGCTGTGCTGGAAAAAGCGGCGGTCGAGGTCAGAGGGGTTGCCTTTTAAGTTGAGTCATCCCGGTACAGAGCAGCATGGTAACAGCGAGCCGATCCCATTCATCTTCTTAACAGGATCAGGGGCCGGAATTCTCGACCGATTGAAACGGCCCCGCTCATCATAACGGGCCGTTTCTTCAATAGGCACAGCGTCATTAGAGGATAGCTGCTACCCATGCCGCATCCGCGCGATCACATCGATGCGCCGGCGGCTGCTTCAGTTGTCTCACGACAATAACCGTCGCGCGTGAAAATCGCGAGACTTGCACCTCATCTCATGCAGGCCGCTATATCCATCATCACGTGTCGATGGGCGTGTGATTTCGGCGAAGCTGCGTGGCATAATCTCCCGGCTTTCATTTCTCCAACATCTCGCCCTATGCTGCGCCGCCATCTGCAGAAGATCGGCAGTATCCTCGGATTGCTCGCAATCCTGATGGCAACGCTCGCACCTACGGTGTCGCAAGCGTTGAATGCGCGGGATCGTCTCGACGCGGCGTTGGTCGACCATTGTTCGGCGCAGGCCGATGCGTCGGCGAGCAGTGGCACAAGTGACTCGCATTCGCTGGCGTTTCATTGGGAAGCATGCGGCTATTGCGGATTGCTCGCACATTTCCCGGTCGTGCCACCGGTGCCGCTTGCCTTCGCGACTCAAGCCGCTTTCGCGCATACCGCTGTCGTCCACGCCAGCGTCAGCGCACCGTCTGTTACGCCGCATCTGTCCGCGCAGCCCCGCGCCCCACCTGCCGCCGTTATCTGATTTCTGCCGGTCTGCCTGCATGCCAGGTGTGGCGTGCTTGCGCATGAATGCCGCCGTTGCGACGACGCGCATGCCTGCCTGAGCGCGCAGACCCTCTTTCCTCCGCCACCGGCTTTTCTCGCTAGCTAGCAGCTTGCGCGTGCTTGTATGCGCACGCCTGTGCCTGTCAGCGCGTGCTTGCCGCGTGGCCCACTCACACGCGTATTCGACCTGATCGAATGCGCGCGATATGCCACATTCAAAAAGACGCTGCCACGATGCAGCGCCGGGACCTCATCCTATGTATCGATTCATCAAAAGAAGCGGCGCGCTATCGAGCGCCGCGGTTTTCTTCGCCACGCACGCGCTTGCGCAGACCGGCAAACCCTCCGACGTTTCGGAGCCGAAACTATTGGCGCCGCTTGTTGTGCAAGGGCAGGCCGGGCATTCTCTAACGTCCAGCACGCCGGCTCAACAGAAGCGCAAGCTCGACGAAACTTCGGGCTCAGTGGGCTTTGTGAATAGCGAGTCGTATACGAACACGTATGCCTTTACCTTGCGCGACGTGCTGAAGGACGTGCCGGGCGTGTTCGTGCAGAACCGCTATGGACAGGAGCTGCGTCTGTCGATCCGCGGCTCGGGCATTGCGCGTTCCTATCACACACGCGGGCTGGAAATCCTGCAGGATGGCATACCGACCAATCAGGCCGACGGCAGCGGCGATTATTATCAGATCGATCCGCTCGCATTGCAGGCGACCGAGGTCTACAAGGGCGGCAACGGGCTCGCTTACGGGTCTTCGACGCTTGGCGGCGCGATCGATTTTCTGACGCCAACTGCACACACAGCGGTCGCGCCGAACATCTTGCGGCTCGAAGGCGGCAGTTTTGGCACGGTGCGCAGCAGTGCGCAGTTTTCGCGCGTGGTGGGACCACTCGATTTCATCGGCACGTTCACGGTCGATCATAACGACGGCTTTCGCCAGCATTCACGCGGTCAATATGAGCAGTTCAACGCCAACATCGGCTACCGCTTCAGTCCGAACGTCGAGACGCGCTTCTATCTCGGCGCATACATCGTCGATCAGCAATTGCCGGGCACGCTCAGTCTGAGCGATGCGCTGAACAATCCAACCAAAGCTGCCGCCAGCGCGTTGTCAGGCGACCAGGCGCGCAATACACGCACGGAGCGGATCGCGAACCGCACGACGGTGAAACTCGACGTCGGCCAACTCGACATCGACACGTGGGCCATCCACAAGAGCCTGTATCACCCGATCTTTCAGGTCATTGACCAGGACGGCTGGACCTATGGCGTGGCGCCTCGCTATACGGCAACGCTGAACCTCGGCGGCATGCGCAACGACGTGATTGCGGGCGCACGTTTTTTCGGCGGCAATACACAGGCGCGGCAGTATGTGAACGTTGCCGGCAATCGTGGCACGCAGACACTCGACTCGTCGCAGAACGCCTACAACTACGAGGCCTATGTCGAGAACCGGCTGTTTTTCCTGCCGACCGTCGCGCTGATGACAGGAGTCAAGGCGCTGCGTGACATGCGTGAATATGTTGACCACGGCGGCCTCGCTGCCGACCCAACCTATAAATCGGCGAGCCAGACCTACAACGGCATCAATCCGAAGCTCGGTTTGTTGTGGCAGCCGAATCGCGAGATTCAGGCCTTTGTCGACATTACCCGCAGCCAGGACACGCCGGACTTCACCGACCTCGCGCAGTCGTTCGCATCGACCACGCGCTTTACGCCGTTGCAGTCGCAACATGCGTGGACGCTGGAGGTCGGGACGCGCGGCACGCGTGGCGCGGTGAGTTGGGACCTCACGGCGTATCAGTCGATGGTGCGCGATCAGTTGCTGCAGTACACGACGAATCCGGATATTCCGGCCGCTACCTTCAACGCCAACAAGACCGTGTTGCGCGGCATTGAAGCGGGTGCTTCGGTCGATGTGTGGCGCGATGTTTTCAAGCCGGGTTCGGGAGACCGGATTACGCTGTCGGGGCTATGGAATCTGAGCGATTTCCGTTTCAGGGACGATCCGCAGTATGGATCCAACCGGATTGCCGGTGTGCCGGTCAACGTGCTGCGCGCCGCGTTGAGTTATGCGCGTCCAGACGGTTTTCATGTGTCGGCGACCGTGGATTGGGTGCCCGCCGGCGCCTGGGCCGATGATGCCAACACACTGCGCGTGCCGGGATATACCTTGCTGGGCCTGCAAGCCGGAATGGATTTCCGCAATGGCGTGTCGGTGTTCGTCGATGCCAGGAATCTGACCAACAAGCGCTACGTTAGCGATATCAGCACGGTGGCCAATGCCGCCACGGCGAGTGGGGCGATCTTTTATCCCGGGGAGGGGCGGAGTGTTTTTGCCGGCATAAGATACGCGTTCTGATTCTGCGTTTGCCTTCTTCGCGACGAGCGAGGAGGGCAAACGCGATCAGAAGAAACCGGCCTTGCCCTGAGTCATATCCACTAACGCCAGCCGTGCAGCGTCCACCGCGTTGACCGGCAGCCGGATCGTCATTTTCACCAGCATTCCGTAAGCGCTGTCGACGAGTCCATAGCCTTCGGCTTCGAGCCATCTGCGCACTTTCGCTTCGTCGGCGTAACTCACTTCGACGATCAGCGTGACCTGAGCAATCCGCTCCACCCGTGGCGCGTCCAGTAGCGCCGAGGCAATCGCGTCGGTGTACGCTCGCACGAGCCCGCCGGCACCCAGCTTCACGCCGCCGTAATACCGCACGACGGCCGCGAGCACGCCGTCCAGATCATGATGCCGCAGCACTTCGAGAATGGGCCGGCCCGCGGTTCCCGACGGCTCGCCGTCGTCGGACATGCCTGACTGGCCACCCGCCAGCAGCGCCCAGCACACATGCGTCGCGCCAGGATGCTCGTCGCGCAGACGCCGCAACTCGGCCATCGCGGCGTCGCGGTCGGCGACCGGTATCGCATGCGCGATGAAACGGCTCTTACGGATTTCGAGTTCCGCGCAGAGCGGCGCGGGCAAGGTATAGGTGGGCAAGGCTAAGACTTCAGTGGACGGAAAAGTTGCGGGCTCATGGGTCGTGTGCATCTCATGTGGCCCCGTGTCCGTCATGGTAACGGATCGCCGACGGCTAATCGGCGAATGTCTATAATCGACAGCTGAACGCGCCCCTGTCCACTGAACGAGGCGCGCCACCCAGGAGATGACATGCTTGATCTTTCAACGCTAGGAACGTTCGTTGCCGTTGTATTAGGGCTTTTTCTGATTCCCGGCCCGGCCGTGCTGCTGGTTTTGACGCGCACGGTGCATGGTGGGCGCAAGGCCGGCATACTCACCGGTCTCGGTATCGCCGTGGGCGATTTCATCCATACGTTAGGCGCGGCGGTCGGGCTGTCGGCCTTGCTGATGACCTCGGCACTTGCCTTCAATGCCGTGAAATTCGTCGGTGCGGCGTACCTGGTCTACCTGGGCATTCGCGCGTTGCGCGAGAAACAGGCGAGCACCCATTTGCCGACGGTCGCGCCAGTATCCGCTTCCAAGGCCTTCTTTCAGGCGATTCCTGCCGAAGTGTTGAATCCCAAGACCGCGCTGTTTTTCCTCGCGTTCCTGCCGCAGTTCGTTCACCCGGAGCACGGCTCATCATTCCTGCAGTTCGCGACGCTCGGATTGATCTTCGTGGGCATGAGCGCGCTTTATACAACGCTGATCGTGCTGACCATTCGTCCGTTGGGCAAACTCGTCAAGCGCATGACATGGCTTAGCCGCTGGCAAAACAAGATTATCGGCGTGCTGTTTATTTCGCTCGGCCTGCGCGTCGCGACACAAACGCGCTGATTCAGCGGGACCGACCTGGCCGCGCACCGTGCCTTAGTTCGGGCGCGCGCAGAAATACGCCGGTTAGCTCGGGCACCGTGCCCGAGCTAGATATTCCGGCGCTGCCGCCTCAAGCGGCCTTCACGTGCGTATTCCATCTGGCCCTGGGTGCGCACGGCAAGCTTTTCCTGTTCGGCGCGGCTCATCTGCCGCGTATCGTCGATATCCCCCACGCGCAGCACTTCTTGCGCGATCCGTATGCGTAGCGTCATTAATGGCTCGCCGCGCTCGACCAGCGTGCGGTCGGCGGCGCGCGCCTGCTGGACGCCGCTGTCGATCAGGTTGCGCAATTCCAGCAACGTGAGCCGTTGGCGCTGGATCTCGAGGATAAGCCGATGAATGGCCTGCTCGTCGCACGTGCGCCACCAGGCGCGCAGTTCGGCGAGCGTGGGAGGATCGAAGGGAGGAAGGTGCATTGCTCAGACGAAAAGTACTGTATATGCATACAGTATAGCCCGTCTTTTTACGGAAACGCGTAGCGCGTGTCGAGCGGATATCAACCCCGCCAAAAGGGCGGTATTAAGGCGCTCAGCCGAGCACGAGCATGATGGACGTGGAGACCACGATGATGAAAAGACAGGCGGCAGTCAGTACGTCGTACGGATAGTTCATGTCGGGACCATAGCGCGTCGGATGAATCGAGCCATGATAGGTGTAACCGTTCGCCGTGACTGTCAACCATTGCAAAGGCCTGGCTAGCTGTCCGCATCGCCGCATAGCAACGCCACCCCCGCAACCGCCGTGGCCCGCAACGACGCGCGCGAATCACCCGCGCGGGAGCGCAACGCGAGGCTGTGCAAAATCGCCGACGCGAGCTTCGCGAGGAGAGCCGGCTGGGCGTCGGCGGCCAGTTCGCCCGCGGCCTGCGCCAGCTTGAAGCGTTTTTCGAAGGCCTTGTCGTAGGTGCGCAGCCCTTCGCCAAGCGCCGTGCGGACCTCGGCGTCAGCCGCCGCTTCGACCGTGGCGGTGCCGATCATAAAGCAGCCGAGCGGATCGCCGTCGGCGGGCAGGTACCACGCAAGTGCGCCCTCATACACGCGCAGCAGTGCCTGCGGCAAGGGCAGGTCCTCGGCGAGCGCGTGAACCATCGCGAGACGGCCGGCCTCGATATAACGTTCGAGCGTGGTCAGATACAACGCGCGTTTGTCGCCGAATGCGCCATACAGGCTCGGGCGATTCATGCCGGTCGCGGAGCTCAATTGATCCAGCGAGGTGCCCGCGTAACCGTTGCGCCAGAACACGTCTCTTGCATCGGCAAGCGCCTGGTCGGAATCATAAGCACGCGGGCGGCCGCGCGGGCGAATCTCTTTTTTTGTACTGATTGGCATAAAAATGTGGCGCAAGTTATTTATATGCAATATAGTACAAAAACACCAACGACAGGGGATCCCCCATGGATTTGTACTTCTCTCCGCTCGCATGCTCGCTCGCCACCCGCATCTCGCTGTACGAAGCGGGGGCGCAGGCCGTGTACATTCAGGTCGATACGAAGTCGAAGCAGTTGGCGGATGGTTCGGACTTCTATCCGATCAGTCCGCTCGGTCAGGTGCCGGTGCTGCGCACGGACGAAGGCTGGTTGTTGACCGAGAACACGGCGATTTTGCCCTATGTGGCCGATCATTATCCCGCCGCACGGCTCGCGCCCGCCGCGGGCACGGCGCAGCGCGCGCGGCTGCAGCAATGGCTGGGTTTTATCAGTACGGAGTTGCACAAGGCAGTGTTCGTGCCGCTGCTCGACGCGCATGCGCCTGAAGACGCGAAGCGCTATGCGCGCGACAAGGCCGCGTTGCGGCTAGGCGTTCTGCAAGATCATCTGGCGCAAAGCGAGTATCTGCTCGACACGTTCACGGTGGGCGACGCCTATCTGGTCACGGTGCTGAACTGGGCATCGTATGGCGGCATCGATCTGTCGCAATGGCCGGCGGTTGCGGGGTACTACAAGCGGTTGATGCAGCGGCCGAGTATTGCAAAAGCCGCCGCCGAAGAAGTCGCGTTGTTTCAGGCAGAAATGGCGAAGCACGCGAAAAGCTGAGAGCAGGTTGCCGGCAGCACGATTAGTCGTCGCTTTGCTGGCAGAATCGGCGCCCCGGAATGTGCGACACGACCGCCTGTGCGATTTCGAGTGGCGTGCTTTCCGCGGGCACCACGCGACGGCTCGACTCGGGGTTGTGCTTCATGGTCCATTCGACGAGTCTGTACGAGCGTCCCCAAGGGGGCTGCAGAGGGTCTGAGACCTTGCACGAGTGGATCTGGCGCACCCATTCGTTGCCGGGCATCGCGCGCAAATGCTCGAATACCGTGTCTTCCACCATGGTTTGACTCCTTGTTCGCAGGCATGCTGTCCATGTATCCGCGCGTCGGCGACACCCCCGGAGAAAAAAGCGCCGCCGATGTTCTGGCGGCTCAACAGGGGATGTTGGGTGTCATAGTTGCAGGTAAGAATTAAGCCAAACTTAAGAACACCCTCAAAATTCCCGCGCTGCGTCCGTTTGCCTGATCGCCTCGTCAAGCCGCTGTTTTGCGGGCGTGGTGATCCAACCCTCAAGACCTCACGGAATTGGCCGTTATTACAGCGATTGGGGCCGCCGACCTCGCTCCGCCTTCGGGCTCGCATCGATAACGTGACGAATCTCGCTCAAACGCCGCTTTCAGACCGCCTTCGCTCGCTCGTCGATACGGTGCAGCACAATGAGCGCACCCTGCGCCGCTTCCAGAACGTCGAGTTGAGGTTGATCGGCGCACAGGATTTCACGTCGTTTCTCGACACGTTGTTTAGCCATCTGCCGCGAGAATTCTCGCTGGCGAGCGTCGTGTTATGGCTCGACGACCGCGCGCCGATGTTGCTCGAACTCCTCGAGCCGGGCGCTTTGCATGCGCTCGACCAGGCCAATCTGAGAACCTCGCGCGAAGGTGGTCTCGCCGCCCAGGGGCTGTGCGATGCAGGACGGCCGTGGCTGGGCAAGCTGGACGAACTGGATGAAATGGCGCGCCGCGCGTTCTTCGGCGACATCGACACGCCGGCTAGCGCGATCTTGTTGCCGCTTGCCGCCGGCGATACCGCCAGCGGCTATCTATGCCTCTGCAGCGACGATCCCACGCGTTTCGCGGAAGGCATGGCGACGGATATTCTGGAACGCTTTGCAAGCATCGTGACGGCGAGTCTCGACAACGTCGCGCATCGCGAGCGGCTCAAGCAACTCGGTATGACCGATTCGCTGACCGGCCTCGCCAATCGCCGCTACTTCGACGAACGGTTGCGCGAGGAGATCATGCGCGCTGTCCGGTATGGCGTGCCGGTCGCGTGTCTGTTTATCGATATCGATAATTTCAAGCTGATCAACGACACCTACGGGCACCAGACCGGCGATCGCGCGCTGGCGGCGGTGGCGGCCTGTGTACGGCAGCAGGTGCGGCTGGGCGACACCGTGGCGCGTTACGGCGGCGAAGAATTCACCGCGCTGCTGCAGGGCGATCGGGCCGATGCGCTGACGGTGGCCGAGCGCGTGCGGCTGGCGGTCGAAAAACTGGATTTACAGGACGACCACGGTGAACGTATTGCACTGACCGTGTCAGTTGGCGTGGCGGCGCGCACGATTACCGGCACGCCGGCCGAGGCGGCCGTGCACGGCCACGCGATGATAGAAGAAGCCGATCGGGCGATGTACCAGGCCAAGCGCAATGGCCGCAACCGCATCGAAGCGCTGGTGCAAGCCGCCAGCCATAACGCTGCACGCTAACCCTCGCTGCAGCAACGGCACCGCGCGTAATTGACGGAGCAGCGGGGACCCTCACGCGTCCGGCGGCACTCCCAGCAATTGCAGCGCGCCACCCGTCACCGCGCCGAACACCGGGCCGGCCACCGTGCCTCCGTAGAACGCTTTGCCGGCCGGGTCGTCGATCATGACGGCGACGATCAGCCGTGGGTCGCTCATCGGCGCCATGCCGACAAACAGCGCGCGGTAACGGTTTTTCGCGTAAGTGGCGCCGACCTGTTTGCGCGCCGTGCCGGTTTTGCCGCCGATCCGGTAGCCTTCCACTGCCGCTGCGCGCCCCGTGCCGCCCGGACCCGTGGCCATTTCAAGCATCGAGCGGATCGCGCGCGCGGTGGCGGGCGTCGTGACCGCATGGCCTGGGTCTGCGGCCTGCGCCGCGCGGGCCGCACCCGCTTCTCTGTCTGCACCCTGGTCCTTGCGCAACAGACTCACGTGATGCAGGGTGCCGTCGCCGGCATAGGCGGTGTAGACCTGCGCAATCTGCAGCAGCGAAGTGGACAGGCCGTAGCCATAGGCCATGGTCGCCTGTTCGATTGGACGCCAGCGTTTGTACGGGCGAACCTTGCCCGACGCGACACCCGGAAAGGTCAAATCCGGCCTCAATCCAAGCCCGTATTCCTGATACTTGTTCCAGATCGTTTCGGCGGGCAGGTTCAGTGCAAGCTTGGCAAGTGCGATATTGCTCGACTTCTGCACCGCTTCGGCAACCGTCATTGCGCCATGATTCGACGTGTCGTGAATCACGGCGGGGCCGATCTTGTACCAGCCCGGCGCGGTATTGATGATGCTTTGCGGCCGCACCTTGCCTTCGTCGATCGACAGTGCGACGACGACCGGCTTGATCGTCGAACCCGGCTCGAAGGTGTCGACCACCGCGCGATTGCGCAGTTGCCGTCCGGTTAGCCGCGCGCGGTCGTTCGGATCGAAGCTCGGATAATTGGCGAGCGCCAGAATCTCGCCGTTACGCGCGTCGAGCACCACCACGCTGCCGGCTTCGGCATGATGTTTGGCGATGGCGTCCTTCAGTTGCGTGTAGGCGAGCTGCTGAATGCGCCGGTCGATCGTCAGGTGGATGGTGTCGCCGTTTTGCGCGGGTACCAGCGGCCGGGTCTCGGACACCACCCGGCCCAGACGGTCGCGGATCACTTCGCGCTGGCCTGGCACGCCGAGCAGTTGTTCGTTGGCGGCGAGTTCGACGCCTTCCTGGCCGTTGTCCTCGATATCCGTGAAGCCGACCACGTGCGCGGCCGATTCGCCTTCCGGATAAAAGCGTTTCGAATCCGCGATTTGCGTGATGCCGGCGAGGCCGAGTTTGTTCAGATGGTCGGCGGTGTCCGCATCCACCTGGCGCTTGAGCAGCACGAAGGTCTTGTCGCCGTTCAGACGCCGGCGCAGTTCCGCCATCGGCAGGTCGAGCAGCTTCGACAGCGGCGCGAAGGTGGCTTCGTCGAGCAGCTTGGGGGAGGCCCAGATCTCATAGGTCGCGAGACTGACGGCGAGCAGCGAGCCATTACGGTCGACGATGCGCCCGCGTGTTGCATCGAGTTCGAGGGTGCGCTGATAGCGTTTTTGCCCCTGATCGACGTAGAAATCCTGATTGACGATCTGCACCCAGAACGCGCGCGCAACCAGAGACGCGAACGCGCTGAACACCAGCAGGATGACGAGTTTCGAGCGCCACATCGGCAGGCGCGCGGCCAGCAACTGGTTCTTCGCGACGGGCGCGTAGGGATCATGCGACTGCGATTTCTTCTTTTGGACCATGAGTGCGGTGAGCGAGCAGCGCTCGCGTGGCGGGCTGAAACCGGCAAGGCCGGCGGCCTGTTACGCGTGACTGTCGAGCGGGCTCCTCGAGTGAAAGCCGCACGCGCGTGGCGTGCAGCGGGATTAGCTTGCGCCGCCCGAATCGGCGGCGGTGAATACCTTGAGTTGCCAGCGAAACCGCACGGCCATCATGCGCACCGTGAAGCCGCCTGCCAGCACCACGATGGAAGCCGGCCCCGGCGCGACATCGCAGGCTTGCAGGGCCACATACAGTGCGCCCGCGCCGAGCGCGATGCTGGCGTACAGCTCCTCGCGCAGCACGAGCGGTATCTGATTGCACAGCAGGTCGCGCAGCATGCCGCCGCACACGCCGGTGATCGCGCCGGCCAGCACGACGATGGCCGGGCTCACGTCGAGTGTCGCGGCAACATCGCAACCGATGATCGTGAACGCGATCAGGCCGATTGCGTCGACCGTGACAAACAGCCCTTGCCAGTTGCGCAACCATCTGGCGCCGGCCGCGGCAATCGACGCCGCCCCAATTGTAATCAGAACGTAATCTGGATGCGAGATCCATGCAAGGGGATAGTGGCCGAGCAACACGTCGCGCACCGTGCCGCCGCCGAGTGCGGTGACGGTGCCGACGAGGCACAGGCCGAAGCGGTCCATGCCGCGGCGCATGCCCATCATGGCGCCGGACATGGCTTCGGCGACGATCGCAAGCAGGTAGAGGGAATGGAGCAACATGACGGCGAGCCTTGCTGGGGCGGCGCTCGTGAGATCAAGGACTCCGCGCATCGGAGCTTGCCGCGAGGCGCGTGTTCGAAAGCGGCCATTATCGGAAGCGGCGGCTCCTGATGAAAATTCCTTAAGCCGAATTCGGCAATGCCAAATTCGGCTTAACTTCGTTGCGGGATCGGGCGAAGTAAGCGTTTGCTGAATGACAGGGGTTTTATCCCGATCTTTTCGAAGCGGACGCGGCTGTGGCCGTCGCCCCGAGCGCCCACAAAAAAGCCGCACGGACTTGAAAATCCGTGCGGCTGGTTCGTTCGATTAATGCGTCGACTCCGACGCGGCGTGTTAAAGAGGCGCTCTCTGCCTGTTGGGCGCCTTCTTTTTTCTCTGACGCCCCTCGCGAGAGGTTCTACCGTGCGAAGCGCGTTCGGCCTCAGGCCGGCAACGCGAAGCTCGAGATCGCCTCGCGCAATACGCCGACCTGATCCTTCAGCGAATGGGCCGCGGCTGCGGCCTGTTCGACGAGCGCGGCATTCTGTTGCGTGACCTGATCCATTTCGCCGACTGCGCGATTGACCTGTTCGATGCCCGCGCTCTGTTCGCGCGACGCATTGCTGATTTCCTCGAGGATTTCGTTCACGCGGCGCACCGACTGCACGATCTCGCCCATGGTCGAACCGGCGTTGGCGACCAGCGATGCGCCGGCTTCGACGGTGTGAGTGGACGTTTCGATCAACGCCTTGATTTCCTTCGCGGCGGTGGCTGAGCGCTGTGCGAGGCTGCGCACTTCGGCGGCGACCACGGCGAAGCCGCGTCCCTGTTCGCCCGCGCGGGCTGCTTCGACGGCCGCATTGAGCGCGAGGATGTTGGTCTGGAACGCGATGCCGTCGATCACGCCGATGATGTCGCCGATCTGCCGCGAGCTGCTGGTGATTTCGCCCATCGTGCGCACCACGTCGTCGACCACGCGGCTGCCGCGCGTGGCCACATCCGCGGCCTGGCCGGCGAGATGGGCTGCCTGCAGCGCGCTGTCCGCATTCTGCTTCACGTTGACTGTCATCTGATCCATGCTCGAGGCCGTTTCGACGAGCGCCGCGGCTTGCTCCTCGGTGCGTTGCGACAGATCCGTGTTGCCTGCGGCGATTTCGGTAGCGCCGATGTTGATGTTTTCGGTGCCGAGACGCACGCGCGACACCGTATCGACGAGACCGGCCTGCATGGTGTGGAGCGCGTGCAGCAGACTGTTGGTGTCGTTCGTGTGTACCGGCACGCGCGTGGCGAGGTTGCCGCGCGCCATCAGTTGAGCCGCTTCGACCGCGACTTCCAGATCGCCGCCGAGTGTGCGGCGGATGCTGCGCAACACCAGCAGCATGACGGCGGTCGCGATTGCGCCGAGCGTCACGGTGATGACGAGCCAGCGCAGCAGATTGGCGTAGAACGCGTTCTGCACGTCGTCCATGTACATGCCGGTGACGAGATACCAGTCCCACGGCGCGAAGCGCAGCGAGAAGCTGGTTTTCGCCACGGGTTTATCGCTGCCGGGCTTGGACCAGAGATAGTCGACGTAGCCGCCGCCGTCGTGATTGCCTGCGTCGACGATATCGGTGAAGAGGTGATTGCCGGCCGGGTCGGTGAATTGAGTCAGGTTTTTGCCGACCAGTTCCGGTTTGATCGGGTGCATTAGCATGACCGATTGCGAGTTGTTGACGGAGATGTAGCCGTCTTTGCCATAGCGCATGGCGGCGAGTGTTTCTAGCGCCTGTTTTTTGGCTTCGTCTTCGGTGATCGTGTGTTGCTGGGCGAGGGTGTAGTAGCGGTTGACGATGTGATTCGCCTGGTCGATCAGCGAGGCGAGCTGGTCACGGCGGTCCGAGATCATCGACGCACGGTTTTGCCATGCGCCGAAGCCGCCGATCAGGATCAGGCCGGTCCAGAGGACCGCGATCATTGAGGCTAGTTTTTTGTTCAGAGTCATAGCAAGAGGGGGGTTTCGCTTTCGCTTGGGCTTTCGCTTTCGCGAGGTGGTCGGTCAAGGGCTCTTTCTGTATTTCGCTTGCAGCGAGTGGCTTGTCGCTTACTGTGTTTACGGGTCCTTGTTCGTTGCTCCGCAGGGAGGGGAAACCCGTTGTTTTTATTTGTCTGATTAAAAGAGGGGATATGCCGTTGGCCTTTTCTGGTAGTGATCGTGGTCTGTTCTGTTGTTGGTCTTTTGGCCTTTCCTTGTTGTGTTAGTGGTCTATTAGCGTTGCCCCTGTGCGGGGCGGCACTTACTTTCTTTGCCGCCGCAAAGAAAGATAAGCAAAGAAAGCGGCTTCACACCGCAAGCTCATAAGCGGGTCCCCCGCACAGTAACGGTAGTGGTGCATCTGGAATCCGTGCACTCGCACACTCCGCGCTGTTGACAAAGCGCTCATCAGCTCCCACTCCGCACTACGTGCGTCGCGGACGGGTCTGCCTGGGAAACCAGCGGGTTTGCTTCGCGCAGCGGGAGCCATCGGCTTCGCCTCGGCGAGGCGCTCCCGCTCTGATCGGCGAAACCCACTTCAAATGAAATGTCGGTGCGTCGCATTCGCGGTGCGATCGCTGCCGCCGCTGTGCTGGCAACAGCGAGGCAACAGCGAATCAGGGAACAGGGATAAACGGGAAAGCGAAACCGCACCTGATGGCAGTGATGCAACGACGAACCGGGAACGGGGTAAATCGGAAGAGTCAAAACCCAGCGGGTGGTGTTCTGAACCGGGTATCGGCGCGCGCAGCGCCGCCGGAGGTATGACGCCCTTGTCACCGGGGCTGAATGTGCGAGGGCACAGATTCCAGATGCACCACTACCGCTACTGTGCGGGGGACCCGCTTAAGAATTAGCGGTTTGAGCCGCTTTCTTTTGCCTACTTTTCTTTGCGGCAGGCAAAGAAAAGTAGGTGCCGCCCCGCACAGGGGCAACACTAATAGACCACTAACAAAACAAGGAAAGGCCAAAAGATAAACACTAATAAACCACGACCGAAGTTAATGCAGAAAAAAACAAACACCAACAATATAAACCAAAAAAACAAAATAAATAGAAAACGAAAAACCCACCCCAAACCCCAAGCCCCGCAGGGCCTAATCACATTTCTCCACGCAACGCCAAAAAACCCCAACCAGAAACTACCCTGCATGAAATGCAAAAAAAAGCACATTTTCCCACTTAACAACAACCTCAAAAAACCTGAATACAACCGGCACTACCAATAAAAACGATTTCAGCTATAGTCGCCATTTTCCAGTCGCCAGCCGGGCAAAAAAGAGCACCAATAAGCCCGCTACCAGGAGTAAAGAAAATGAACGCCCGCGAACCCGCATTTATCCCGGCTTCCCGCAGCGCACGCCTGCGCCAGATGCTCGTCAGCAACGAACTCGAATTCATGATGGAGGCCCACAACGGTCTCTCCGCCCGTATCGTCCGCGAAGCGGGTTTCAAGGCGATCTGGGGTTCGGGTCTCGCGATCTCCGCCCAATTCGGCGTGCGCGACAACAACGAAGCCAGCTGGACGCAAGTCGTCGATAACCTCGAATTCATGGCCGATGCCAGCGATCTGCCCATCCTCCTCGATGGCGATACCGGCTACGGTAACTTCAACAACGTGCGCCGCCTCGTGCGCAAACTCGAACAGCGCGGCATCGCCGGCGTCTGTATCGAAGACAAGCAATTCCCGAAAACAAACAGCTTCATCAACGGCGAAGCCCAGCCGCTCGCCGACATGGACGAGTTCTGCGGCAAGATCAAAGCCGGCAAAGACTCGCAGTCGGATGAAAATTTCTCGATCGTCGCCCGCGTCGAAGCACTCATCGCCGGCTGGGGCATGGACGAAGCGCTGCGTCGCGCGGAAGCCTATCGGCAAGCAGGCGCGGACGCGATCCTGATCCACAGCAAGCTCTCGCGCCCCGATGAAATTCTCGAGTTCGCGCGCGAATGGGCCGGCCGCGGGCCGCTCGTCATCGTGCCGACCAAGTACTACAGCACGCCCACCGAAGTATTCCGCGAAGCCGGCATCAGCACGGTCATCTGGGCGAATCATCTGATCCGCGCAGCAACCTCGGCCATGCAGGCCGTCGCCAAGGAAATTCACTCGAGCGAAACGCTCGTCAACGTCGAAGACAGCATCGCCGCCGTCAACGAAATCTTCCGTCTGCAAGACGCGGACGAATACTCGGAAGCCGAAGACCGCTATCTGTCGAGCGGGCGCTCGGCGGGCTCCGCCATCGTGCTCGCGGCAAGCCGCGGCAAGGGGCTCGAAGCCGTCACCGAAGATCGTCCGAAAGTCATGCTGCCGATCGCGGGCAAGCCGCTGTTGCGCTGGCTCGTCGACGCGTTCAAGAAGCAAAGCGTCAACGACATCACCGTGGTCGGCGGTTATCGCGCCGATGCGATCGACACGGCCGGTATCAAGCTGGTCGTCAACGAACGCCACGCGCAAACCGGCGAGCTGGCGTCGCTCGCCTGCGCGGCCGGCAAGCTCGCGGGCGACACCGTCATCTCGTACGGCGATCTGCTGTTCCGCAGCTACATCCTGCGCGATCTGGTCGAGAGCGAAGCCGCGTTCAGCGTCGTGGTGGATTCGTCGCTGACCGATGCGGAAAACGCCAGCGTGCGCGATTTCGCATGGTGCTCGGCAGCCGACGATCGCGGTCTGTTCGGCAACAAGGTCACGCTGCGTCACGTGTCGAGCGGGCAGGAGGCAAGCTCGGCCATCGCTTCGCAAACGCCGCATGGCCGCTGGGTGGGTCTGCTGAACGTGCGCGGCGAAGGGCGTGAGCGTCTGCAAGCGGTGCTAGGCAAGTTGCAGGCGCGCCCGGATTTCGATTCGCTCGACATGCCCGCGCTGCTCAATGCGCTGATCGAAGCAGGTGAGGCGATCGAAGTGCAATACGTGCACGGCCACTGGCGCGGCGTGAACGATCTGGAAGACTTCCGTCGCGCCGGCGATTTCGCGCATGCGCAAGCGCCGTTTGCGGCAGCGGCCGGCAGCAAGACGAACGACGCCAGCGGAGCGGCGCAATGATCGAGGCAGCACAGTTTGTCGAGGCGGCGCGCGAGCGCGGTTTCGACTGGTACGCAGGTGTGCCGTGCTCGTATCTGACGCCGTTCATCAACTACGTATTGCAGGACGAATCGCTGCATTACGTCTCGGCCGCCAATGAAGGCGATGCGGTTGCGTTGATCGCCGGCGTCACGCTCGGCGCGCAGAACGGTCGGCGCGGTATCACGATGATGCAGAACTCCGGGCTCGGCAACGCGGTGAGCCCGTTGACTTCGCTCACGTGGACCTTCCGTCTGCCGCAGTTGCTGATCGTGACGTGGCGCGGTCAACCCGGCGTCGCTGACGAGCCGCAGCACGCGCTGATGGGACCCGTCACGCCCGCGATGCTCGATACGATGGAGATTCCGTGGGAGACTTTCCCGACTGAGGCTGACGCGATCGGCCCGGCGCTGGATCGTGCCATTGCCCACATGGATGAAACCGGCCGCCCCTACGCGCTCGTGATGCAAAAGGGCAGCGTGGCGCCATACGAGTTGAAAGAGGGCGCCGCCGGCGCGCGCCGCGTGCCGGTCGCGCCGCGTTCGCAATTCAAAAACGTCGCGGCGAATGAATTGGCTTCGCGTCACGACGCGCTGCAAAAAGTCATCGCGCACACGCCGCTCGAATCCACGGTGGTGCTAGCGTCGACCGGTTTTTGCGGCCGCGAACTCTATGCCATCGACGACCGTCCCAACCAGTTGTACATGGTCGGCTCGATGGGCTGCGTGACGCCGTTTGCACTGGGTCTTGCACTCGCGCGTCCGGATCTGCACGTGGTCGCGCTCGACGGCGACGGCGCAGCGCTGATGCGCATGGGCGCCTTCGCCACGCTCGGCGCGTACGGCCCGTCGAATCTCACGCACGTGTTGCTCGACAACGGCGCGCACGATTCGACCGGTGGTCAGGCGACGGTGTCGTCGCAGGTGTCGTTTGCGGGTGTCGCCGCGGCTTGCGGTTACGCGTCGGCGCTTGAAAGCGACGACGTCGGCGTGATCGACGAGATGTTCGGCACAGCGCCGTCGCCCCACGGCCCGCGCTTCGTGCGACTGGCGATTCGCCGCGGCACGCCCGATGGCCTGCCGCGCCCCACTATCACCCCGCCCGATGTGAAGACGCGCCTGATGCGCCACATCGGCGCCGCTTAAGGAGTCCGCTCATGCTGCTGCTCAATCCAGGCCCGGTGACGCTCACCGAACGCGTCCGCAACAGCCTGTTGCAAACGGATCTGTGCCACCGCGAAAGCGAGTTTTTCGACTTGCAGGAAGAAGCGCGCACACGTCTGGTCGATCTGTACGGTCTCGACGCAAGCGAATGGCAAGCGGTCCTGATGACCGGTTCCGGCACGGCCGCTGTTGAAGCCATGACCGCCGCGCTGGTGCCGCAAAACGGCAAGCTGCTGGTGGTGGAAAACGGCGTGTACGGCGAACGCATTTCGCAGATCGCCACGCAGTACGGCATTGCGCATGAGTCGCTGAAGCACGACTGGATGCAGGCGCCGGATCTCGCGAAGATCGCCGAACGCCTCGACGCGGACAAAGCGTTCACGCACGTCGCGGTGATTCATCATGAAACGACCACCGGCCGTCTGAACGATCTGCAGGCGCTCGGCGCGCTGTGCCGCGAACGCGGTCTGCGTTTGCTGGTGGACGGCGTGAGCAGCTTCGGCGCGGAAGCGATCGATTTCGCCGACGCCAGTCTCGACGCCGTCGCGGCGACCGCGAACAAGTGTCTGCATGGCGTACCCGGCGCGTCGTTCGTGCTGGTGCGGCGTGCGGCGCTCACGCAGGCGGCGAGCCGCACGTACTACCTGGACCTCGGACGCCTCGCGCGTTTGCAGGATCAGCGTAATACGCCGTTCACGCCGTCGGTGCATGCGTACTACGCGCTGGTCGAAGCACTGCGCGAACTTGCCGACGAAGGCGGCTGGCGTGCGCGTCACGCGCGTTATGCAGCGCTCGCCGAGCAGGCGCGCGCGGGCCTGGCGGAGCGGGGCATCGGCAGCGTGTTGCCGCCGGAGCAATCGTCGGTGGTGTTGCGCGCGTATCGTTTGCCGAACGGCGTAGCGTATCCGCAACTGCACGACGCACTGAAGGCGCGCGGTTTCGTCATTTACGCCGGTCAAGGCGGTTTGTCGGCCGAACTGTTCCGCATCTCGACGATGGGCAACATTCACGCCGCCGACATCGAGCGTCTCCTGCAAGGCTTTTCCGAGCTGGCCCGCTAAGACGCGCGTTGACTCGGGTGTCCGCTAGCAAGGCAGGCGGCAAGTCCTCGGCGGCGTCACACCGGATCTTTGTCCGGCGGTCCATCGGGCCGCTGCGGCTCCTCGGTGTGATGACCCGGCGACGGCGGCACTAGCGGATCGGCTTCCGGGTCCCGATTCGGATCGGCGTTCGGATCGGGAATCGGGCTGGTATGCATGTCGTAGCTCATTGCATCACCTCTTTGAGTCAGGAATGTGCCTGAACGCAGGCCGTTTCCTTCTAGCGTAGGCGATCCAGCACCGCACGCCCCTTACTTTTTCCTGCGACGGCCCGCGCTCAACTGCCAGTAGCGTTCGGCGGCGAAAACGTCGTCGTAGTTGCCGGCGCCGAATGCGCGCAGTTGGCTTGCGTAAGCGTTGACCGCTTCGCGTTTGAGTTGGAGGCGGCGCGGCAGATCGATCGTGTGACTCGCGTTCGGATAGTCCGGCGTGGCGACAATGCCACGTTGCGCGAGGTCGGCGAGGCGAGCCTGCACGACGCCGGGTGTGCGGCGGTGAATCGCGTCCTCATAGGCGAACCATGTGAGATGCGACAGACGCGGCAGGATTTCGCAACAGGCTTCGAATACCAGGACGTGATCCTCGTGCCGCAGGCCGAGTGGCATGAGCAGCGTATTCGCGGTCGTGCGGTAGATGGTCTCTTCAAGCGCCGCAGCCAATCGGGCGATCGACGGCGAGTCCAGGTACTGGCCGTCACGAAACGGCATGCGTAGCGGAATCGCGTCGAGCACTTCGAGCGCGAGGTTGTCTTCGCGCGTGCGGGCATGGATGGCCTGATGGGCGCTCGTGAACCCCGACTTTGCATCCCATTCGGTATGCATTTCCTGCTGGGGCGGGGCGGCGAATACGGTACAGACCGCGGCGTCGGGGTGGGCGGCAAGTAATGCGCCGCAACTGAAGACGGCGTCGTCGAAATGGGGCGAGACGATAAAAAGGCGTGGGCTGGTTTCGCTCATGGAATGTGTGGAGATTGCGAGACGTGCGGGGCCGCATTCGAAACTTCAATATTGCGTGAGACAAACTTGCCGGATCGACGGCGTCACATCAGCTTAGGCGGAATTGGCGCGGCTTGTGTAATCGTTGTGAGCGGTGCAAACCGCGTGCCTGGGCGGGCCGATTCTGCAGCGGCTTCCCGTAGAGGCTCACCGTTGTGTCTCTGGCCTATCCCGAACCTGCTCACCTTGAGCGGGCGCACTGCCGTCCGCCAGCGCCGCTGCGCGGCTGAACGCCGTTGCGATGGTCGCCACGATGTCGTTGCGTAACGTGGCGTCGGCCATTCCTAGCGCATACGAAGGGTGCCAGGTCGGTACGATCAGGCGCCCGTCGTGGGCGATGGTTTGACCAAGGTATTCGGACAGATTGACGTGCGCGCCGGTCAGTGTTTGCAACGCCGTCGCGCCGAGTGCGACGATGACGCGCGGCGCGACCCGCGCCAGTTCTTTTTCCAGCCAGTACTGACAAGCCTCGAGTTCGCGCCACACGGGTGTGCGATGGACGCGTTGCTGGTCGAGTGTTTCCCATTTGTAATGCTTGACGGCATACGTCAGATACAGCGCTTGGCGCTCCAGTCCGGCGCGTGCCAGCACGGAGTCCAGCAGTTGGCCGGCCGGGCCGGTGAAGGGCTCGCCATGCTGATTCTCGTCTTCGCCCGGCTGTTCGCCGATCACCATGATCGCCGCAGGTGCGGGCCCGGCGCCCGCCACCGCCTGTTTCGCGTTGCGCCATAACGCGCAGCGCCGGCAGGTGGCGAGCGGGCCAGTGGGCTCCTGCAAGGGGGCGTCGCGGCCGAATACTCGACCGGCGGTGTGCGGGGAACGGTGACAGCCGCGCTTTGCGCGCCGAGACGGCTGCGTTCGCGCGCGAGATGTGCGGGCAGCGGTGGACCCGCGGGCGGCATTCTCCAGTAACGCAGCGGCACCGGCGACGGCAGGCTATTGACGGCGTTGCTGTAGTACGCGAGCCAGAGCGCCTCGGTGGGTGTGCTGGTGACGGCTTCGCCGCTCAGTGCACCCGCCGCACTGGCCGCTGACGCTGGCGCGGCTTGCTCGCATTGCGCCCGTAACGGCCGGTCAGTGCGCAGCAGCATGCCGTTCCAGAACACCGCGCCGTGCGGCGTGGCCAGCATCCACGTGGAATTGCCCATGCGCTCGGCGAACCACACGGCGGCCCGCTCCAGCAAGTCGTGATGCGGCTCGTACCAGCCGACGAATTCGGGTGGCCCCATCGACGGATCACGCCGTCTGAACAAGGTGAGTGTCAGCAGGTCTTCGGTTTCGCGCTCGATAGTGCGGATGCGCTGATCCAGCAGCGCGCCGTCCGGGTCGCCGGGGTCGAGGACATTGCGCTCGCTGCGCGTCCAGCGCCAAAGGACGCGGTACAGCAGCGCCCAGCGGTCCGGCGCGCGGAAGCACGCCGCCGTTTTCAGCCAGGAGAGCAGTTCGCGGGGAATCACGGGCGTGGCGAGGCCTGGGGCAGCGGCGGCAGCGATTGCTGGGCCGGAGGCACCCGCCGTGGCGAACGCGGATTCAGTAGCCGGCACGCCCGGAGTTGCAGCCCCAGCTTCAGCTTCGGATTCGACCCACTCGACCTGTAGCGGCTCGCTACCTTGCCGCAGCAGTACCCGCGCGGCACGCCGCCATGTGGCGAAAGACGGTTCGATCGGAATGCGTTTCATGCTGACGCGCCGTGGAAACGCGCATCTTGAAGCGCGTACCTATGCAGCAAAATACTGTATGGATATACAGTATGCGCCAGAACGCCTGCTCGGATCAAGTCAGCCGGATCGAGCCCGCGCCGCGAGCGCACGTCATTGCAACTGGGACAGAGACACGCTCGCAAGCCGACAGGTATTTCGGTCAACGGCGCTGGTCACCAGGGCACGACCTTTCCGAGGTAGTCGAGGTAATGCAGGCCGGCACGCCCTTCATAAGCCTCGATCGTATTGACCAGGTTCGGAATGCTTTCCCCGATGGTCAGGCGCGCCGTAGGACCGCCCATATCGGTCTGGACCCATCCTGGCGCCATCAGCAGGAGACTGCGCGGATACTCGGCGCTGCGCGCCGCGAAAGTACGCATGAACATATTCAGCGCGGCCTTGCTGCCCCGGTAGACTTCGTAATTCGCGTTGGTGGCATTCGCGATACTGCCTTGCCCCGACGACATGACACCGATCGTTCCAGTCGGCGGGACGAGGTCCTGAAACGCGTCGATGACTCTCATCGGACTTAGCGAATTCGTCACCATCACGCGCACAAATTCCTCGGTCGAGACATCCGCGATTGTTTCCCCATCGTCGTTCTTGACGCCGGCGTTCACAAAGAGCACATCGATACGACGGTCTGCAAGGCGGGTGCGCAGCGCTGCGATCTGTTCCAGACTCGTGATATCGACAGTCTCTACTTCCAGCGCGCCAGCGGAGGCCTCCGCGACATGCCGGAGCTTGTCGGTCGAGCCTGTTCGTCCTGTGGCGATGACCTGGTAACCGCGCTTCAAATATTCCGCGACCATCGCCAATCCAAGGCCGCGGGACGCGCCGATAAGGAGGACGGTTTTCTGCGAATGGGTGTTTTTCATGGGTATTTCCGGTAAACGAAGCTGTTCCCGAACCTGAATCTAACGGGAGCGATCCTCGTGGATAAATTGTGCAATCCAATATAGCCATACGCAGGAAAGGGCGGAAGCCGCGCTGAATGCAACTAATATCTGCATCAGACGCCTTATCCCATCTCCGCCAACTACGATTAAAAAAATGTCTGAACCGGACCTCAATCTTCTTTTCGCGCTAGATGCGTTGCTCACCGAGAAAAACGTGACGCGCGCCGCCCGGTCGTTGCATTTGAGTGCGTCGGCAATGAGCCGCACGCTGACCCGGCTTCGCGCCGCGACCGGCGATTCATTACTGGTCCGGGCCGGGCGCCAGATGGTGCTGACGCCGTATGCGGAGGAGATTCGTGAGCGAACGCAAAATATCGTTCAGGACGCGCGTTCCTTGCTGCGCCCGTCGCCCGCGGCGCTGGATTTTTCAACCTTGCGCAGAACCCTGACGATTCGTGTCAATGAAGCCTTCGTGGAAGCCTTCGGTGCGCCCTTGATCGCAGAAGTGACTGCGCAGGCGCCGTTTGTGCGCTTGCACTTTTCGTCCAAGCCCGAAAAGAACGCGGAATATCTGCGCAATGGCTCCGCCGATCTCGAGATCGGCGTCGTGGAGGAAATGGGGCCTGAAATTCGCGTCCAGGCCCTGTTTCGAGACCGTTTTCTGGGTGTCGTCAGAAAGGGGCATCCCCTCGACCTGAAACAGGAGGTGACGATCGAGCAATACGCCGCGTTTGGTCACGTCGTCGCGCCATACGGCCGCCAGACAATCGACTCGCTTGACGCCGCGCTTGCCCAGTCTGGTCTGGAGCGCACGACTGTCGCGGTTGTGCCGAGTTTTCCGGCGGCGCTGGCCGTGGCGCGAGCGTCGGATCTGGTCGCGCTCCTGCCGGAATCTTTTGTGAACACGCAGCCCGGTGCAGCCGTCAGCGTCTACGCGTTCGATCTTCCCGTGGTGACTGAGGGTTTTACGGTTTCGCAGATGTGGCATCCCCGTTCGGAGAATGACCCGGTTCATCGCTGGCTTAGGCAGCTCGTTCTCAGAATGTGCCGTCAGCAGGTGTCGTCGGGTTAAACGCTGCGCAGATCTTCCGGCGTATCCACGTCCCGCAGAATCCCCGGATCGTCGACGTCCAGCCGCATTACCCGCTGTGAGGTCAACAGCGCGCGTGCGCCGGTGTCGCCGTCGAGCGCCACCAGAGCGTCCCGATGCTCGATGCCGAAACCAACCGGATGGCCGCGCTGACCCTGATAAAACGGCGCGACGATCGAAGCGCCGCCGTCGAGCGCACGCGCCACGGCTTCAATTGTGGGAGTGGCGATGCGCGGCATATCGGCGAGTGCGACGATCCAGCCTTCGGCGTCGTCGCTGGCTTCGATGCCGGCGGCGAGACTCGCACCCATGCCACGATTGGCACTCTCGGCGAACACAACGTCACAGCCGGCGTCGTTCAGCAGGCGGGCGAGGGCGTCCGAGCCCGGCCGCACCACGGCCAGCACATGCGAGACGACCCGCAGCAGCCGGTGTGCGGCTTCGTGCGCGACCGGCGTGCCGTCGGGCATCTGCGCGAGCAGCTTGTTGTGCAGGCCGTCCGGGTCGAAGCGTGAGCCGAAGCCGGCGGCGAGCAACACGCCAGTAGCGAGCGAGGCGTAGGCCATGGACGGGCACCGTTAGAAAGGATGTGCCCGATTGTGCGATGCAACGCATCGGCAGGCAAGCGCCAATGTATGGACCGTTATGCGCGCATCGTTTCCATCACCTTGTCGAGCGTCACCGGCAGATCGCGCACGCGCACGCCGGTCGCGTGATACACCGCATTCGCGATGGCCGCCGGTACGCCGGTAATGCCGATCTCGCCGATGCCGCGCACGCCCAGCGAGTTGACATACGGATCGGGCCGATCGATGAACGTGATGTCGAGCGAACCGATGTCGGCATTCACCGGCACGTGATACTCGGCGAGATTCGCGTTGACGAAGCGCCCATAGCGCGTATCGAGCGAGGTCTCTTCCTGGAGCGCCGCGCCCACGCCCCATACGATGCCGCCCATCAACTGGCTGCGCGCGGTTTTCTGGTTCAGTACGCGCCCCACGTCATATACGCCGACCACGCGCGCGACCCGAATCGTGCCCAGATCCGCATCGACATGGACTTCGGCGAACACGGCGCCAAACGAGTGCAGCGAATATTTCTGCCTTTCATCGCCGGGTTTGACCGTCGCGGTGGCTTCGATCGGTTTGCCGCCTGAGCGCGCGATGATCGCCGCCGCCGGATCGCGTCTCGCCGGTTGCGAACGGCTCACGACCCAGCCGTTCTCCACCGTGATGTCGTCGAGCGCGACGCCATGCACCGGCGATGCTTCGTCGGCGAGCGCCAGGGCGATCAGCTGGCTGCGCGCTTCGTTGGCGGCCTCGCGCACTGCTGGCGAAACGCTGGCCGCCGATTGCGAGCCGCCCGACCCCGGTGCTTTCGGCAACGACGAGTCGCCGAGCGCGAAGTGGATGTTCTCCGGCGCGAAGCCGAGGGCGTCGGCAGCCACCTGGGTCATCACCGTGTAGGTGCCGGTGCCGAGGTCCTGGGTGCCGGAGGCGACCATGGCGCTGCCGTCCGGCAGAATCCGTGCGATGGCTGCGGCTTCGCTGCGGTTGGCCGGATAGGTCGCGGTGGCCATGCCCATGCCGATCAGCGTGTTGCCGTCGCGCATCGAGCGCGGTGCGCCGGTACGCCGCGACCAGCCGAATTTCTCCGCGCCGATCTGATAGCACTCGCGCAGGGACTTGCTGGACCACGGCTTGTTTTCCTGCGGATCGGCTTCGGCGTAATTCTTCAGGCGCAGCGCGAGCGGGTCCATCTTCAGTGCCACGGCGAGTTCGTCCATTGCCGATTCGAGCGCGAACGAACCGGTTGTCTCGCCGGGCGCGCGCATGAAGGTCGGCGTGCCGAGATTCATCGGCACGATCCTGTGCGTCGTGATCTGATTGGGCACCGCATACAACATGCGCGTGACCATGCAGCAGGTCTCGGTCCAGTCTTCGAACACCGACGTGTTCGAGGTACTGTCGTGGCGCATCGCCGTCAGCGTGCCGTCGTGCCGCGCGGCAAGCGTGAAATGCTGTTCGGTATGCGGCCGCGCGCCGACCGGCCCGAACATCTGTGGCCGCTCGAGCACGAGACGCACCGGGCGCCCGGTCTGTTTCGCCGCCATCGCGCATAACGATACGTGCGACCACGACGATCCCTTGCAACCGAAGCCACCGCCGATGAACGGCGAAATCACGCGTACGTCGGCCGCCGGCACGCCGAAGGTTCTGGCGACCGCCTGCGCCGCATTGCTGACGCCTTGCGTCGAGTCGTAGAGCGTGAGCTGCGGGCCATCCCAGCGCGCCATGGTGGCGTGCGGCTCCATCGGGTTGTGATGCTCGATCGGTGTCGTGTAGACGGCGTCGATGTGGACCGCACCGCTGCGCATGCCGTCCTCGAAGCTGCCGCGTTGCGTGTCGGTGGTGCGGCCTTGCGGTTTGTCGGGCGCATGTCCGTTCGGCTTCGCCTGTGCGAAATCGAGTACCGCCGCGCTGCTCTGATAGGTGATGCGCAACTGACGGGCGGCGTCGGCAGCATGTTCGAGCGTATCGGCAACCACCACCGCGACCGGCTCGTTGTTGTACTGAACCTGGTTGTCCTGCAACAGCGACAGCCGTCTGACGGCCGGTGGCGCCAACGCGGGCTTGCCGCCATTCGGCAGGCGCGGCGCGTTCTGACAGGTCATCACCAGCAATACGCCTGGCAATGCCTGCGCGCGGCTGGCGTCGATCGACGTAATCGTGCCGCTTGCAATCGTGCTGGTGACCAGCACGGCATGCGCAAGCCGCGCCTCGGGGAACTCGGCGGCGTAGCGCGCTTCGCCGGTAACTTTAAGCAGACCGTCGATGCGGTCCATAGGTTGACCGATCAGGTTCATGCGACACCTCCGCTGCGGCCCGCGGCCAGATTCACTGCGCGCACGATCGCGCGTTGCGCGAGCTGCACCTTGAACGCATTTTCGTGCTGCGGCCTGGCATCGCGTAGTGCGACCGCTGCGGCATCACGCAACCTCGCCTGCGTGAGCGGCTGGCCGTTGAGCATCTGCTCAGCGGCACTCGCACGCCATGGTTTGTGCGCGACGCCGCCCAACGCGATGCGCGCGGTTGTTATGTGATCGCCATCCATCTGCAACGCGGCGGCCACCGACACCAGCGCGAATGCGTAACTGGCCCGGTCACGCACTTTCAGATAGTGCGAGTTCGCGCTGAACAAAGGCGGTGGCAAATCGACGGCAGTAATCAGTTCTCCCGGCCGCAAGGTTGTATCGACGTCGGGCCGATCGCCGGGCAGCCTGTGAAAATCCGCGAACGCAATCGTCCGCTCGCCTGCGGGGCCCGTGACGCGCACGACGGCGTCGAGCGCAGCGAGCGCCACGCTCATATCCGACGGGTTCACGGCGATGCATTGCGGACTCGCACCGAGAATCGCCTGCGTGCGATTGTGGCCTTCGAGCGCCGCGCAGCCGCTGCCCGGCGTGCGCTTATTGCACTGCGTGAAGGCGGTGTCGTAAAAGTAGCCGCAGCGGGTGCGCTGCATCAGATTGCCGCCCACGGTCGCCATATTGCGTAGTTGCGACGAGGCCCCGGCCAGAAAAGCTTGCGACAGCAACGGGTATTGTTCGCGCACCAGCGCGTGATTGGCCGCATCGCTATTGCGCACCAGGGCGCCGATGCGGATACCGCCATCCGGCAGCGTGGCGACCGTATCGAGCCCGCTGATGTGCGTGATATCGATAAGCCGCATTGGCCGCGCCACGCCGCCTTTCATCAGGTCGAGCAGATTGGTGCCGCCGCCGATGAATACCGTCCCTGGCTGCTGCGCCGCGCGCACGGCGCCGGCGACGTCGCCCGCGCGTTCGTAAGAGATCGCATCCATGCTGGTCGCTCCGTCAGGCGTTGGCGTCGTGCTGGCCGCCGTTGCTGCCGGCGCCCGCGCTGTTTTGGCCGCCGCCCTCATGCACGGCGCGCACCGCCGCGACGATGTTGGCATACGCGCCGCAGCGACAGATATTTCCGCTCATGCGCTCGCGGATTTCGTCATCGGAAAGCTGGGGCGGACGGCTGCGGACATCGGCGGTCACGGCGCTGGCGGTGCCGTTACGGAATTCGTTCAGCAGGGCAGTCGCGGAACACAACTGCCCGGACGTACAGTAGCCGCACTGGAACGCATCGTGTTCGATGAAGGCCCGTTGTAATGGACTCAGCACGTCGTTGCTGGCAAGTCCTTCAACCGTCGTGATGTTTTCTCCTTCATGCATCACGGCGAGCGTCAGGCAGGAATTGATACGACGGCCGTCGGCGATTACCGTGCATGCCCCGCATTGCCCACGGTCGCAGCCTTTTTTCGTACCCATCAGGCCAGCGTACTCGCGCAGCGCATCGAGCAGGGTTACGCGTGGCTCCAGTTGCAGCGTATAAGCACGACCGTTGACGGTTAGCGTGACTGGTCGGCTCGGCACCGGAGTATGGGTTTCGGCGGGTGGGGGCGCGGCCGGAGTGGGTGTCTGGGCCCGCAAATGTGGCGCCGCGCCGATGGTGGCGGCAGCGGCAGCCGATTGCAGAAAGCGGCGGCGCGAAGGTTGGGGTGGTGCGATGTCGGGCTCGTCGCCCGGATCCTGAGGTTTGTTTCTCGTGGACATGACGGTCTGCTGGCTCCATTGAAAGGTCAATGCAGGCATGACGACATACGGGTATCCCACGCCCGGATATCCGACGTGCGGGTATCCCATGCGCAGGCATCCGAAGTGTCGCGGTCTGGCTCATCACACACTCAGCAATTTTGGTGCCGTTGCGAACGCAACAGGTTGTCGACGTGGCGCAACTCGATTCATCGTGATCCGGCGACAAGCTGTGGAGAATCCGCTCGAATCGTGGAAGCGCAACCAGATATGCGTTGGCGCACGTCAATTACTAACGTTGCGCTTAACGAACGGGAAAGTAAATACGCGTGGGTGCCTTCTTTCTGGGTGCAAAAAGAAAGACTGTTTTGCTTGGGACGAGGAGTCTGCCTGGCAAGTTCGTGCAATGCCTCCGCGACCATCGCTAACTGACCGTCTATCTATTTCGATCCGCGTTGCAAAAGTTGATCCACCGAATCCAGTGCGCCGCTAAGTTGCTGCTGTCGGTACAGAGTCGGTGCACGCATGCGCGTCGAATTTCAGCAATCGCTGCGGCGGAACGAGACGCGAGCAGCGCGTCTTGTGCTTCATCGGTCGAAGATTCGGGTCGAGTGGACATAGGACACGATGGTGGTCCCTATGCCAATCTCGATGAACGCCTTGTCGGTCAATTGCAGCGGTGGATCGATGCAATTACCTTCGTCATGTGGTCGGTTTCCGCAGCCTGACAGGCGGCAATTTCCATTGGCACGATGGAACCACCTCCGTTTTCTGCCTCTGCCGACTTCTTGCAACTGGCATCGTGGCGCTTCTTCCACGCGGCGATTCTGTCCTCCAGACGCGCTTTGCAGCCGGGAGACTTTGCGACTTTGTCGTCAACAACATCCTGCAGCTTCTGCTCGGCAACCACCCTGTCGCGCCATGCACAGAAGTTCAGGCTCGTCTGGTTTGCGTCACAGTTCGCAAGCATGCCTTGCACCTCGCTCGCGGGTAGTCCGCTCTGTCGCGAGATGACCTCGGCAGGATCGACGGTGTCAGCGAGTGCGGAAGAACACACGAGTGCGAGGGCCAGCAGTGCGACCTTCATCGCGCCCCCTGCGCACCCTCACGACGGCGCAAATCCGCCCAACCAGCAGGACTTAGACGCATTGATTCATTCGGCATATTTTCCTCGCGGTGGCGAAGTCGATAAGACTTTATCATTCGTCAGAGGTGAACGGAATGGATGGCTATGGCATCGCTTTTGGCTGGTCGTAGCGTAGTTCGGTGTTCGCCCATGGCTAAACTCCTCCGTACGACAAGGAGCACCATTAGGACCTGATGCGGACTTCATATCTGCTGAAAGCAGCCCTTCATTCCGTTAGCGATGTGGCATTAAAGTGCGAAGTCATCGCGGATGAACCCGTTGTACTTATCAACTTGGTCAAGTGATAAATAACAGTGTTATGTTCACGCACACTGCGGTCCCTACATCGAACACGGAGAACGACATGAGCAGTGCCATCGTCCGGCATGAAACCCCTCGCTCCATGACGGAGTTGTGGGCGAGAGAATTTTCGGAGGCTATCGAAATTCCCGCAGGCGCAAAATATATCGTGTTGAGTGGCATCGGGGCATTACCATCGAACTTCGATGCCGAACCCCACACGGTTGCCCACTTTGGCGATACACGAGCCCAGACGAAAAGCGTATTCGATCAGATCGCCAAAATCCTCGGCAGCAGGGGCTACGCGTTGGGCGATGTCGTTGCTATGCAGGCGATCTTTGTCGGTGATCCAGCGAACAACGGAAAACCCGATTACGAAGGCTTTTCAAGTGTCTATCTCGACTATTTCGGCTCGAAAACACAGCCCAACCTACCCACTCGCACTCGCTCGCAAGTCGTTGGACTGGTCGAGCCGGGATGGCTAGTTGAAGTAACGGTGACAGCAGCCAAAACGGCGTGACGGCTCGTCACCATGCCTACGTGCTGGTCTGTCCGTCGATTGAAACGATCTGAGAGTTGACGTAGACCAGCTGAACTTGGCCGAGGGAATGTGAAAACGCAGAACTACCCGGTTTTCGGGTGTCGTGGATGCCCCTCACACTTCTATCGCCGACGCCTGCATCGTCTGCTACGCATCAGCCCAGCGGCGCAGCAGATTGTGATAAATACCGGTAAGACTCACCACCGTCGGATCGTTCGAACCTTTCTCGGCAGCGAGGCGCTGCACGTCGTTGTCGAGTTGAAACAGCATGGCGCGTTCGCCGTCGTCGCGCACCATGCTCTGAATCCAGAAGAACGATGCGATCCGCACGCCACGCGTCACCGGGCTCACGTGATGCAGGCTTGAAGCAGGGTAGAGCACCATATCGCCCGCCGGCAGCTTCGCGCGATGCACACCATAGGTGTCTTCGATGCAGAGTTCGCCGCCGTCGTAAGTGTCCGGCTCGGCAAGAAAGAGCGTGGCCGACAGATCGCTGCGAATGCGGAAGTCGGTGCCGCGTAACTGGCGGATCGCGTTGTCCACATGCGTGCCGAAACCGTCGCCGCCTGCATAGCGGTTAAACAGCGGTGGAAAGACTTTCAGCGGCAAAGCGGCGGAAAAGAACCGCGGATTGCGCCCGAGCGCGTCCTGAATCGCATCGCCCACCGCGCGCGCGGCCGGGGAGCCTTCGGGCAATTGCTGGTTGCGTTTGGCCTGCGCCGACTGTTCGCCGGACGTCGCATTGCCGTCGATCCATTGCGCCGCGTCGAGAACTTCACGGCATTGCGCGACCTGTTGTTTGCTGAGTACGCCCTGCAGATGCAACATCATGCGTGCACCTCCTGGTTAATCTCCTCAGCGAGGGCACGAAATGCAGCCACTGGCGAAGCGGCCAGCCATGCCCGCATTTTCTCGACGAATGCCGCCGTTGCCGTCATCGGCACGCGCCGCAGCCATCCGAGCGCGGCGTCGATCTCGCCGCGCGTGGCCAGCAGCCGCGCATAGTTGAACTGGCCGCGAAAGTCGCCGCCCACCGCGGCGCGCCGGTAATAGTCGAGCGCGATGCCTGCGTCGGCATCGACGGCCCAGCCGTCTTCGTAAAAGCTGCCGATATAGTTGAGCGACTTCACGTGCCCCATCTCGGCGGCGCGCCGGAACCATTGCAACGCCTGCGCCCGGTCGCACTCCACACCATCGCCGAGCGCCAGCGCCGACGCGTAGTTATACATACCCCAGTCGAGTCCCGCCTGGGCCGCGAGCCGGTACCAGTACACGGCTACCGGCGCGCACGCGGCCGTTCCCCAACCGTGTTCGTAGCAGCGGCCCAGCATGTTCATCGCCATCGGATGATCCTGCCGGGCCGCGTGCCTGAACCACGTCAACGCTTCTTCGGCATTGCGTTCCACGCCGTGACCGTCGAGCAGATACTGGCCGTACACCGCCTGCGCTTCGACGATGCCGTTGCGCGCGGCAGCCGCCACCCACGCGGCGGCGTGGGCAGGCGGGCCGGAGAGGATCGCGGCGAGTTCGTCATGCGACACGCTCGCCAGCGCCTTCAGCGTCACCTGTTCCATCATGCCTTGCCTAGTAGTGCGCGTTGAGCGTCAGGAAGGCGGAGCGGCCGGCTGCGATCGACGCGTAGTGCGCCGGGTACGCCTGGTCGTAATACGTGCGGTTGAAGATGTTCTGCACGTTCAGTTGCAGATCGACCTTCTTGTTGATCCGGTACGTGGCCATGCCGTCGAAGCGCCAGTAAGAGGGCACCGCGCGCAGATTCGCCGTGTCGCCGTACACCTGCGACATGTAGAACGCGCCGCCGCCGATTGTGAACTTCGGCAGTACGTCGTAGTTGGTCCACAGGCTGATGCTGTTCTTCGGCGTATTCGGGAACTGATGGCCGTTATCCGACGCGGTCTTGCCGTTGTCGCGCAACTGGCTCTTCATGTATGTGTAGCCGCCGAACACCTGCCACTTGCTGGTCAGCTTACCCGCTACGCCGAATTCGAAGCCTTGCACGCGCTTGTTGCCGACCATCGCGTATTCGTTGTTCGGCAGCGTGACGCGGGCGTTGGTCGTATCGATCTGGAACAGCGCGCCGGTCAGCGAGAGCTGGTTGTTCAGCATATTCCACTTGGTGCCGAGTTCGATGCTGCGGTTCTTTTCCGGGGCGAGTTGATCCGCGTTCGCACCGACACCGCCACGGCCCGGCGTCAGCGACTGCGTCTCGCTGCCCTGGCCGAGCAGGGCGCCGGCCGGCGTCGACGAGGTTGCAATCGACGCATAGATGCTGCCGTTGGACGCCGGTTTGAAGACGAGGCCGAACTGGTAGTTGAACAGCGTGTCGTCGCGCGAGGTGCGCTTGCCGCCGTTGGCTACTGTATTGCGGAAATCGGTCGAGTAGTCGTCGACCCGCAAGCCGACGTTGGCCTGCCAGCGTTTCGTGAGTTCGATCGTATCGAACGCGTACAGCGATTTGGTGACGGTGCGCTGCTCGCTCGGATCGTTGGTCTGCTTGACCGAACCGGCCCACGGGTCGTTAGGATTCGGCGACCACAGGCTCGTGCAGTTGTAGCCCGACGCCGCGCCGATACCGTTGGTCCTGCAGATCGCGCCGGTGGCGGCGGCCACGGTGTACGAATCATTCACGCTGGTTTCACGCGACAGTTCGAGGCCGGTAGTGAAGCTGTGCTTCAGGAAGCCGGTCCTGAACTCGCCGAACAGTTCGGTCTGGTTCGCGAGGCTGTAGACGTCGCTGGCACGCGTGTTCGCGCGGCGCCACACCATGCCGTTGACGACGTTGCCCTGGCTGTCGTCCGGCTGCGTCCAGATGTAGTCCTGGGTGGACTTCGTATAACGCGTGGTGTTGCGGATCGTGAGGTTGCTGTTGATGTCGTGTTCGATGCGCACCGTGCCGACGTCCGAAGTCGTCTTGCGGAAATCGCGGTCGATCAGGCCATAAAAGTTATGGCGGTCTACATTGGCCGGATAGATCGTGTCGACGCTGGCCGGTTTGTTGGTGGTTGTGTAGAAGTACGGAATACCGCTGTCGGGCAGGTCGTCGGTCGAGAGATGGTAGTAACTCGCCGTGACGCGGGTAGGCGTGCCGAGACCGTAGGTGAACGACGGCGCGATGCCCCAGCGTCCGTTATTGACCGCATCGCGGCCGGCCACGTCGTTGTTGTGGCTCATCACGTTCAGGCGGAACGCGGCATGATCGGCCATCTGCCAGTTGCCGTCCGCGGTGAAGCGGCGGTAGCGATCAGTGCCGAGGCCGACGCTGCCGTCGGCGGAATTGCCCAGATGCGGGGTCTTGGTGATCAGGTTGATGCTGCCGCCCGCGCCGCCGCGGCCGCCGTAGGCGCCATCCGAACCCTTGGTCACTTCAACGCTTTCGATGTTGAACACTTCACGGGTGGTCGCGCCGATGTCGCGCATGCCGTCGACGAAGGTGCTGCCCTGAGCGTCGTAGCCGCGAATGAAGGGCCGGTCGCCGAGCGGGTTGCCGCCTTCGCCTGCGCCGAAGGTGATGCCCGGCACCGTGCGCAACGCTTCGGTCAAGGTCGAGGCGCCCGTGCTCCTGATCAACTCCTGCGGAATCACGGTGACCGACTTCGGCGTATCGACCAGCGGTGCCGTGAATTTGACCGACGCCGAGTGATCGGTCTTGAAGCCGTCATCCAGTTGACCTTGCACGGCAATCGGCGCGAACTGGTTTTCCGTGTCCGGCGGCGTGGTGCCGGGCGTGCCTTGTGCGAGGGCAGGACCTGCCGCCAGCATGCCGCACAGCGTCGTGCTGATTTTGCCGAGCTTCGGTTCGTCGGACCGCAACTTCATTTTTATCCCCGTTGTTGAGTGCAGGTGGCCGGGTAGACAAGCTGTTCCTTACCCGGACATGTCATGTTTATTACAAAGTGTTTTCGGCGTGCATTCTATGCAATATGTCTGTAATTGAGAAGCGTTCTCAACATAAAATCTCGGGGTGCGGGGCGGAATGCGTGGGCCGACAGATGGAATTAGCGGGCCAATCGGTAGAAATGGAGGGGGAATGCGAGAATTTGGCGACTGCACAGAGGTGAATTTGTTTCTGTTGCACGATCGGTACGAGTAGCGTGCGATTGACCCTTTCTGGCCAAAAGGGGCGGCGTACCCACCCGGCGTTCTACTGCGCGGCGAGTTCAGCTAGCGTTTCGCGCAGCCACACGAGCGCCGGATCGGCCTGGTTGCGTGGATGCCACGCCGCATACAACGTGAAGCCGCGTGCGTCGAACGGCAGCGCAAAGGTATCGAGCCGATCGGCGTAGCGTGCCGCGAAGCGCGACGGCAGCGTCGACACATAGTCGGTTTTTGACAGCAGTTCCGGCACCAGCGTGAAGTGCTGAACCGACAGCGCGACGTGCCGCTCGCGGCCGAGTTCGTCAAGATGCTCGTCCATGAAACCGTGAAAGCTGCCGCCGCTAGTGGACACCAGCACGTGATCGAGCGTGCAGTAAGTGTCGAGATCGAGCGGGGCCGTGCCGCGCGGGTGCCCCTTGCGCTGCACGAATACGAAATGCTCGTCGTAGAGCTTGCGGGCTTTCATCGACGGCGGAATCATCCGGTCGGAACCGAGCAGCAGGTCGATCTCACCGTTCTCGAGCCGCGACGCGGTGATGGGCTGATCGCCCATCACGAACGCCACGCGCACGCGAGGCCCCGCGAGGGCGGGCAAGCGCTCCATCAGGCGCATGCCGAGTACCGCGGTGGCGTTGTCGTGCGCGGCGATCGCGAAGCGCCGCGTGTCGCTTAGTGGATCGAAGGCCGACTGGTGGCGCACCACGGCTTCGAGATTTTTCAGCGCGGCATGCAGCGGCGTCATCAACTCCAGCGCCCGGGCCGTGCGCGTCATGCCACGGCCGGTTTCGGCGGGCAGCAGCAGCGGATCGCCAAAGATCTGCCGCAAGCGCGCAAGCTGCGTGGAGACCGCCGGTTGGGTCAGATGCAGCCGCTCCGCCGCCCGCGTGACGTTCGACTCGGCAAGCAGCGCGTCGAGCGAAACCAGCAGGTTCAGATCGATGCCACGGAGATCAATCATGTTGATAGGTCGCATATGAGTAATTGATTTCAAGAATACGTACCGCGCTTCTACAGTTCAAGCACCGAAACGAACTGAGGGACAACCAAGATGAAAGCCTGGATGCTCGATGAACCCGGCAAGGCGCTGGCCTTGCGTGAAGTGCCGCAATCGCAGCCGCGCCGAAATGCCGTGCTGGTGCGGATGGAGGCGGTGCCGCTGTTGAGTTACACGCGTGACTATGTCGAAGGGAAATTGGGCTATGCGTGTCCGCCGGGACCGTTTTCACCCGGTACCAATGGTGTCGGCCGGATCGTCGCGGTCGGCGAGGGCATGGTGGCATTCCGCGCGGGCCAACGGGTCGCCGTGAATCCGTACCTGATTGCCGATGAAACGGTGCGCGAACCCGCACAGGTGCTACTGGGGCTCACCGCCATCAGCGCCGACAGCGGCGCGTTGATGGCTGACTTTCCGCACGGCACGTTGCGTGAACTGGCCGAATTTCCGGCCTCGACCGTCATCGCGCTGGATGGTCTGGATGAGGTCGACGCCGCCCGTCTGGCGGTGCTGGGCAAATTCGCGGTGCCGTTTGGCGGGCTCCGGCGCGGCCGTCTGTCGGCGGGCGAGACGGTGGCGGTCAACGGCGCGAGCGGTTACTTCGGCTCGGCGGCCGTGATCGCGGCGCTGGCACTCGGTGCGAGCAAGGTCGTCGCGTTGGGCCGGCGGCTGGAACCGCTGCAAGCGCTGGTCGAGCAAGGCCGTGGGCGTGTGGTGCCTGTCGTACTGACCGGCGACGTCGTGCAAGACACGGCGGCGATTCGTGCCGCGAGCGGTGGCGGTGTGGACCTCGGGTTCGACATGGTCGGTCACGCGACCGATGCGAACGCGACCCTCGCCACATTGCGCAGCCTGCGCCGCGGCGGCCGGCTCGTGCTGATGGGCAGCATGCAAGTGGATTTGCCGATTACGTACCGGGAGATGTTGCAGAACAACTGGGAGTTGATCGGCCACTTCATGTACACGCGCGCTGACTATCTCGCGTTGATTTCGATGGTGGCGTCGGGGCAGATCGCACTCGATGCGGTCGAGTTGAAGTCGTATCCGTTTGCTGAACTGGAGGCGGCAATCGACGCGGCCGGCCGTATGTCAGGCCTGCAATGCACGGTGGTGGACGGCAACTCGCAGCACGCGTGGGGTTGAGCATGTAACGACCCGCTCGGGCCTGATCGGACCTGTTTGCGGCAGCGTAAAAAAAGCGGCCTTGCCGGTTCACAGCAAGGCCGCTTTGCATAGGCGGGTCTCAGTCGATCGTCGGGCGATCAATCGATGCCATGAAACACCGCGTCGTCCGGACCGAGATAAGCGGGCGGTCGCCATGCGGCGTCGCGCATCGAATGCTGGACCAGCTTTTCGACGCCCAGCAGCACCGCGAAAATCGCCATCCGCACCGGAATACCGTTATCGGTCTGCCGGAAAATCGCCAGCCGCGGATCGTGATTCAGGTCGACGCTCAGATCGTTCGCGCCCGGCCGGCTGTCGCGCGGCAGCGGGTGCATGATCAACGTGTCGGCACCGCATACGCTGTCCATCAGCGCCTGATTGATCTGGAAATCCGGTGTGTAGCCTTCGAACGATTCGTCGGTGAAGCGCTCTTTCTGAATACGCGTGGCGTACACCACGTCGGCGCCGCGCAGGCCGGCGGTCAGATCGTGAGTTTGCTCGATCACATGATCGTTGCGTGAAATCTGCTCGATGATGTAGCTCGGCATTTCGAGCATGGGCGGCGAGATCAGCGTGAACTTGATGCCGCGATAGAGCGCCAGCAGCTTGACCAGCGAATGCACCGTGCGGCCGTATTTCAGGTCGCCGACCAGCGCGATATGCGCGCCGTCGACAATCTTGCCGAGCCGCGAGAACTCGCGCTGGATCGTGTACAGGTCGAGCAGCGCCTGGCTCGGGTGCTCGCCCGGGCCGTCGCCGCCGTTGATCACCGGCACGTTGGTGGCGCGCGCGAATTCGGCCACCGAGCCTTGCTCCGGATGACGGATTACCAGCGCATCCACATAGCCGCTCATCACGCGGCTGGTGTCGTAAATCGACTCGCCCTTGGCCATCGACGAAAACGTGAAGCCGGTGGTGTCGCACACCGAGCCGCCGAGCCGGCAGAACGCCGCGCCGAAGCTCACGCGGGTCCGGGTGCTGGCCTCGAAAAACAGATTGCCGAGCACCGCGCCTTCGAGCACGCGGGAGATTTTCCGGCGCCGCGCGATCGGCTGCATGATGTCGGCGACGCGAAACAGTGCTTCGACCGAGTCGCGCGAGAACTGATCGACGGACAGCAGTTGCGGTTTGCCCTCGAACAGCATCTGGCTGGCAAGCGACTGCGAGTCTACGCTTTGCGTATGCTTTTCGCCCGGCTCGCCATGCACCACGATTTCCGACACGAAACGCTCCACGATCTCCGGCATGGCGCGCGATTCCTGCGAATCGTCCGGCAGCAGCCAGGTGTCGAGTGCGCGGCGTGACACGCCGATACGGCTCGCGAACGTTTCGCGGGTCATGTTCATGCGACGCATCGCGTCGCGTAGGAAGGCTTGTTGTGGGACGCTCATGCGGGCACCTGTCGGGAAAGGGCTGCGTATCGTCTATGTACGCGGTGCGTATATTAGTTTCCCTGTCGCAGAAGTCAAGCAATTTTGCGAGTTTGGCCGGCCCGCTTTGCCAACTCGCGCCGGACGCGGTTAAACTGCGTGTCATGCATTCCGGCCAAACGTTCCGACTCCGCCCGTCAACCACCGCACGTCTCGCTTTTGCGAGCGTCGTGGTCGCACGCGTGAATCTCGCGAACGTCAACGCCAAAGCCAAAAAACAGCCGCTCATCTGACCGGAGCCGCTGTTCCGTCAGATGTTGCGACGGAACAGCCGGTCAACGCCCCCTGCGGCATTTCCTGTTTTTCCTCCCTCGCACCGCTGATCGGAATCGATACGGTCGTCATCGAGGTAAAAACATGTCTATTTTTTCGGGTATCTGGGTTCCGCTCATCACGCCATTCGCCGACGGCGAGGTAGATCACGCCGCGCTGCGCGCGCTGGTGCGCCGCTATGCCGACGCGGGCATTGCCGGGCTGGTCGCACTCGGCACGACTGGCGAGCCAGCCGCGCTCGACGACGCCGAGCAGGACGCCGTGCTGGCGACGATTCTCGATGAGGCGCAGGCCGCCGCCCAACGCGCGGGTACGCAGGCCCTGCCCGTGCTGGTCGGCGTGTCGGGCAATCACACGGCGAGCATGCAGGCGCGCATCGGGCAACTGAACGCACTGCCGATCGCCGGCGTGCTGATGGCCGCGCCGTACTACATCCGGCCTTCGCAGGCGGGCATCGTCGGGCATTTCCTGGCGCTTGCCGATGCGAGCGAGAAGCCTGTCGTGCTGTACGACATTCCCTATCGAACCGGTGTTCGGCTCGAACTCGACACGCTCCTGACGCTGGCTGCGCATCCGCGAATTCAGGCGGTGAAGGATTGCGCCGGTTCGCTCGAGACCACGCTCGCACTGATTCGCGATGGCCGCCTGCAGGTGCTGACCGGCGAGGACATCAATCTGTTCAACACCCTGTGCCTGGGTGGGAGCGGGGCGATCGCGGCCTCCGCGCATCTGCGACCGGAGCGGTTCGTCGCGCTGTATCGTGCGTTATCGGCGGGCCGCCTCGACGAAGGGCGGCGTATCTTTCATGAGCTCGCGCCATTGATCCAGGCGCTGTTTGCCGAACCGAACCCGGCGCCGGTGAAGGCCCTGCTTGCAGCGCAAGGCCTGATACGCGACGGGTTGCGCATGCCGATGACGCGTGCCAGCGATGCGCTGGTTGCACGGCTTCGTGACCTGGACGGGTTTGATCGGAGCGAGCCGCGTCTGGCGGCGCGGTGAGTGTGAGTGCGGACTCGTCAGCTGCTCTCCGTATTTGAGATGATGGTTCGTGATGCCAGGCGATAATCGTCCCCCTTTGTCCATTATCGCAACCGGTAGGTTGTCCGGTTGATGCCGCATGCAGTCAGTCCTGTTCGCCGATTTCCTTTCCTGTTTTTGCCAGTTCAACACGCGTGGCGCGCTCAACACACCATGCGTGTTGAGCGTGTCTCGTATCGCCCGTACGCTGCCTTGCGCGCGCCTCATGGCGCGTGCCGGGAGCTGCTGATGTCCTCCATGTTTGGCGCTGGCCGCAGGTTTTCCAGCGGCCCGGTCAGTTTCGTGACGCGCCGCACCGTGCTGACCATCGTGGTTGCCACTGCGTTCGGCGCGGCGGCGCTGGCGCTCGCCGCAGGCATCGCGATCGGCATGCATTGGCCGGCACACGACGCCGCCGGCGAGCAAGTGGCGAACCGTGTCGAGCACGACTATGCGATTGATCAACTCGGCAAGCTGAACGCATCCGTGGCGCAGATCGAACCGCGCATCGCGCGCCTGACGATGCAGGTCGACGCGTTGCGCGATTTCGAAACACGTCTGAATACACCGCGGCCGGCGCCGCGCGCACCCGCTACTTCAGCCACTCCGGCCATCCCGGCTACCTCAGTTACGCCGGGCGCCGCCTCCGAACCCGACCTGTCCGCAACCGACGGCGAAGGCGGCCCGTCTTTACCGCCGCGCCGGTGTACGGATGTCATGCCGCAAGCGGCCGGTCATGCCGATGCCGCGCACACCCGGCAACAACTGGATTGCATCGCGGCGACGCTGTCCGCGCTCGAGCAGCAAACCGCCGACCACGCGATCGCCTACGCCGCCTTCCCCGGCCGCATGCCCGCCGACGGCGCGCGCTTCGGCTCACCGTTTGGCAACCGCACCGATCCGTTCACCCATCGTTTGAGTTTTCATCCGGGCATCGACCTGGTCGCTAGAACCGGTACGCCGATTCTGGCGGCAGCAGGCGGCCGGGTGATCTTCGCCGGTGAGAAATCGGGCTATGGCAACTGCGTCGAGATCGATCACGGCAACGGGCTCGTGACCCGTTACGGCCACGCGTCCCGCGTCGTTGCGCATGTCGGCGATCTGGTGCTGCCGCGCCAGTATGTCGCCGACGTCGGTTCCACCGGCCGCTCCACCGGGCCGCATCTGCATTTCGAAGTACTGGTCAACGGCGCGCCGGTCAACCCGGCCGCTTACCTTGCGCTATTCGCGCCCCCGCCCCATGGTTGACCGACGTTTCTCCCGCGATGCGGGCCGTCTGACGCAGCGCGCCTACACGTTGCAGCCCGCACGCTCGCCGGGTTTTCGCGCGGCCCTGTGGGTTCTGGTGTGCGCACTCAGCGCGGCTGGCGGCGCGGCGGCCGTTGTGGCGTGGCACGCGCAGCGCGCCGGCACATCGGAGCTTCAATGCACTGCGGCACCCGCGGATGAAGGCAGCGAACAGAGGGAGCTAGCCCGCGCGCGGCTTGCGTTGGCGCAGGAATCGGTGGCGCGTGCCGCGGTGCAGAAAACCGCGGATGGCGCCGCCGCCGACGTCGCGAGATTGAATGCCGAACTGCAGTTTCTGCGCGGGCAGAGCAAAGCGAAGCCGCCGGAGCCGCGCCGCTGACTGCCGCGCATGCGGCACAACAACCGCGCAACCCGGTAACCAGGCAACCCGGCAGGAACAACCAGGCAACAGCACCCCGGATCGTCGCCCGGAAGACATCGCGCGACGAACATTTTCATTCTCACGAGGTATTTATGTTCAGCAAGAAAAAGCACGCGGGCATCCAGCAGACGAAGCTCGCCACACTCATCGCCCATGACGTGCGGATCACGGGCGATCTCCTGTTTAGCGACGGCCTGCGCATGGACGGCCACGTGACGGGCAACGTCAGCGGCGAGCCGGGTGCGCAGACGCTGCTGGTATTGAGCGAGCGCGGCTCGATCGAGGGTAACGTGCATGGCTATGACGTGGTGGTCAACGGCCGGATCGTCGGCGACGTGATCGCCGATCACTTTGTCGAGTTGCAAAGCGGCGCGCACGTGACCGGCAGCATCTACTACCAGCAGTTGCGGATGGATTGCGGCGCCTCGGTGGACGGCAAGCTGGCGAGGCGTGAAGCCGCGCAGACGGTGACGCCGATGCTCGTCGAGGTGGCCGATAGCGCACGGGAGGAACGCAAGGCCGGCTAATCGGCTAATGCGCGACTAATGCGCGACTAATGCGCGATTAATGAGCGACCAATTAGCGCTTAACGAGCGCCTGACCGGCGGCTAAAGTAATGAACGGGACAACGAGCCGCCAACAGGGGTTCTCAAGCGGCCCGCGCGCCGCGTCAAATCGCTCCCGGCAGCGACTGGCGTTGCGTGGACGTGTCGTGACCGAGCACGTCGCCGCGCGGCAGCCGCGAATCGCGCAGTGCCCGCATTTGCCGTGCTCCGGCGAGATGTTCCAGCGCGCCGCGGTCGAGCGTGGCGAGCATGTCGCGTTCGGTGACCAGCTGGCGCAAGGCCAGCACGATCAAGCCGACGGTCAACAGCAGATCACCTGCAAACACCACTGCGTAAAGCGCCGAGGTGGTGCGAGGATTGCCGTAGAGCAGCGTCATATTGGCCCGATTCAGCAGGACGAGCAGGAGCGGCACGATGACATTGAGCATCGCGATGATGCTGCCCACGACCACCAGCACACGTGCCGGCCCGAGATGCGGACGGCGCCGGCGGCACACTTCATACAGCGTCGCCGCGCGGCACGGCAGGAAAAACAGCGCCAGTAGGAGCGCACGGACGCCCAGCGGCGCGTTCAATGCCAGCATGCTCCCATGCAGCACGGCAAACACGGCAGTGACGGCAACGCCGCTGCGCCACCGCGGCGCTGCGCCGAACAGGTCGCGCGTGCCCGACCAGATCAGAATGCGGCTTAGCAACGCCAGCGTCGCGGTGGCCAGTAGCAGCAGGTCGCTGGGCCAGATCTTGTGCAACGCGAACGATGCCGTGGCGGTGGCAAGCAGATAAAAGCCGATGGCCCAGAAGCGGAAGGCGCCGACCTGCGCGAACATGCGCGAAAGCGCCGTCGTGATGAGGGCGCTGCACAGAAACAGGATCAGCCATACCGTTTGGAACGTCGCTACGTCAATTTTCATGAAATCTCCAGCCGCCAATCTGTCTGTTCCTGCTTATCGGTAAAACGGGGTCGCGCAGCGAGGGACACGGCGACGGACACCTTCGTGGCGCGCCCCTGCGCGTTTCGAGCGGATCCGGATGCTCATGCCGTCATCATCCTCTCACGGAGCAGTTCACCGAAATCGTCGGCGCTAAGCGGCTTGCCTAGCAGGAAGCCTTGCATCTCGTCGCACATCATGGACTTGAGCTTGTCGAGCTGCGATTCGGTCTCGACGCCTTCGGCCACGACGTCCATCTCCAGCGAGTGCGCGAGCGCAATGATCGCGGAGACGATCGCGCTGCCTTCCGGTCCGTGCTCGTCGAGGCCGTTGGTGAAGAAGCGGTCGATTTTCAGTTGCTTGACGCGAAAGCGCTGCAGGTAAGCGAGGCTGGAATAGCCGGTGCCGAAATCGTCGATGGCGATTTCAAAGCCGCTTGCCTGAAACTCGCGGATCATTTCGATGGTTTTAGGCGCGTCCTGCATCGCGACGGATTCGGTGATTTCGAACATGATCTGTTCGCATTGCACGCCTTCCTCCTTGACGATCTCGAGCATCGTTGGGACGAGGCTCGGTTGCGACAACTGGCGCGGCGACAGATTGATCGCCACTTTCATCGACGGCAGGCCTTGCGCGACCCAGCGGCGAATCTGCCGGCAGGTTTCACGCATGACCCAGTAGCCGATCTGTACGATCTGGCCCGAGCGCTCGGCAATCGGCACGAACTCGAGCGGCGCCAGCGCGCCAAGCTGCGGATGATTCAGGCGGATCAGCGCTTCGGCGCCCGCCAGCGAGTCGCCGCTGCCGTGGAACTTCGGCTGGAAGTGCAGCGAGAAATGTCCGGCGGTGAGCGCTTCATGCAGCGCACTCTGAATTTGCAGCGTACGCGTCGCGGCTTCGTTCATGCTTTGTTCGAAGAAGCGATAGGTGCTGCGGCCCGCGCGCTTGGCTTCATACATGGCCGCGTCGGCATGTTTGAGCAGCGTGTCGACGCTGTCGCCGTCGTGCGGGTAGAGCGCGATGCCGATGCTCGGCATCACCTGCAGCGGCTGCGAGTCGGTCCAGATGCCGCGGCGCATCCGGTCGAGCACGCCTTCGGCGATCGTGCCGGCATCTTCGCGTGAATCCAGGTTTTCGGACAGCACGACGAACTCGTCGCCGCCCAGACGGGCGACGGTGTCGCTTGCACGCACGCATAGCAGGAGACGCTGGGCGAACGCGGACAGCACTTCGTCGCCGGCCGAGTGGCCGAGCGAATCGTTAATGGTCTTGAAGCCGTCGAGATCCATGAACAGAATGGCGAACAGCGAACGCTGCCGGCGCGCGCCATGAATCGCGTGTTCGATGCGGTCGGTGAGCGTGCTGCGGTTGGGCAGGCCGGTCAGCGTGTCGAGGGTGGCGAGCCGCACGATCTGACCGTTCAGTTTCGATACCGAGCCGATCAGGAAGCTGGTGCGCGCATCGAAACGCGACAACATCAGCGTCACGATCAGAATCGCAAACGTGAACAGGATCACCGAGGTCGCCAGCCATTCGGCGTTCACGCCCTTAGCCGCGCCGCACACGGCGCCCGGCAGAAACTCGGCGGCCGCCATGCCGGTGTAATGCATGCCGCTGATCGCGACGCCCATCACCAGCGCGGCGCCGAAGCGTTTGTGCACGACGTGGCGTTCGTCGTCGTTACTGAGTGCGCGCGCCATCCATAGCGCGGCGGTCGACGCGCCGATCGCGATCACCAGCGAAGCGGCGAACCAGGCCGGACGGTAATGGATGCCCGGCGCCATCTGCATGGCGGCCATGCCGGTGTAGTGCATGCCGGCAATGCCGAAGCCCATCAGCACGCCGCCGGCTACGAGCCGAAGCGGGGTAAGCCGCGTCTGGGTCGTCACGACCAGTGCCAGATACGAGACGCCGATCGCGAGGCCGAGCGAAAAAGCGGTCGTCGCGAAATCGTAGCCGAGCGGGATCGGCAGCGAAAAGGCGAGCATCGCGATGAAGTGCATCGACCAGATCCCGACACCGAGCGCCGCTGCGCCGCCCAGGCGCCACGCGCGCCGCAGACGAACCGATGCCAGCGTGAAGATGCGGCCTGTCAAATCGAGCGCCGTATAGGACGCTAGCGCCGCGACGAGGAACGAGATTACAACCAGCCAAAAATTGTATGAGCTCTGCATGTTAAGTCCAACCGCGAAAGGGAAGCGGCTGAACCTGTTATCGACAGTTCGCGGCGTTTATTTAATTGATTTTCAATATGTTAGTGATGGGGTTTGATCCTCCCGCGTCTGGCTGCAGCCTGGCGGTAATTTGACCGTGCTTCAAGCCAGGGCGAACCCCTCGTCGAGCCAGCCCGTGACGCCGCCGATCATCAATTTGACGGGCCGTCCCAGTTGCGCGAGACGCAGCGCGCCGCGTGCGGCGCCGTTGCAGTGCGGACCCGCGCAGTAGGTGACGAAGAGCGTGTCCGGCGGGTAAGCCGCGAGCTTCGACGCCACGATTTTGCCGTGCGGCAGGTTCAGCGCGCCCGGCACGTGGCCTTGTTCGAACAGCGCCGGGCTACGCACGTCGAGCAGCACGAAGCCGGGCGTGCCGCTCGCGAATGCCGCGCTGACGTCGGCGCAATCGGTTTCGAATTGCAGCGACGCCTGGAAGTGAGCGACGGCGGCGGTGCTATCGGCAGCGGCGATAGCGGTGACGGGGTTGGTGGAGGAGACCGCGTTGTGATCGGGCATGGCAAGGTTCCGGTAGGGAGTGAGCGTGAAGGCATCGCGAGGCGATTCAGGAGCCTTCATTGTCGCGGTACCTGAGTTGCCGGATAAGTGGCGTAATCGTCAATATCCGGTAACATCACGCCATGCAAAATCATCTCGTTGTTGCACTGGCTTACGACCGGCTCTGTACGTTCGAATTCGGCTGCGTGACCGAACTGTTCGCGCTCGAACGTCCCGAACTCGGCGTGGACTGGTATCGCTTTGCGGTATGTGCGAGTGAGCCTGGTCCGATTCGCGCCGCCGGCGGCATTACCGTTACCGCGCCGTACACGCTCAAGCTGCTGGATCGCGCCGACACGATTGTCGTTCCCGGCTGGCGCGATGCCGGCGAACTGCCGCCCGAGCCGCTGCTGAAGAAGATTCGCGCCGCTCACGAGCGTGGCACACGCCTTTGTTCGATTTGCTCCGGCGTATTCGTGCTGGCCGCCGCGGGTGTGCTCGACGGTAAGACCGTGACGACCCATTGGCGCTACGCCGACACCTTGCAGCAGCGTTATCCGCAACTGCGTGTGCAGCCGGACGCGTTATATGTCGACGAAGGACAGATCATCACCTCGGCGGGATCGGCGGCAGGGCTCGACATGCTGCTGCATCTGGTGCGGCGCGACCACGGCAGCGCGGTCGCCAACCGGGTCGCGCAGCGGCTCGTGGTGCCGCCGCATCGCGAGGGCGGTCAGGCGCAGTTCGTGCCGCGGCCGATGCCGCAAGATGAAGGCGGCCGCCTCGCGAAACTGATGGACTGGGTGCGCCGTCATCCGGCTTTGCCGCACACCTTGCACTCGCTGGCCGAACGGGCCGCGATGAGTCCGCGCACGCTGCAGCGGCAGTTTCACGACGCCACCGGCATGGCGCCCTACGAATGGCTGGTGCGTGAACGCGTGGCGATCGCGCGGGAACTGCTTGAGGCATCCACGCCGTTGCCCATGACGCGTGTTGCGGAACTCGCGGGCTTCGGTTCCGAGGAATCGCTGCGACGGCACTTTCGCCGTATCGCATTGACGAGCCCAGGCGCGTATCGTAAGAAATTCGGCGTGCAAGCCGGGGTGTAGGGCGGCTTGCAGACAGCCCGGTAGACGTAGGTCACGTCCATCTTGCCGTTCTCGTGTGCGCATGTCGTTTCAAACACGCGCTTGCCGATGTGCAAAATCATCCAGAGTCCATGCATGGCAAGCGCTTCGATGCGCGCCGCATGAGATGTCGAATGCGCGTCATGCCGGCTTCCGCACGGGCTCAAACGTCACGAAGCGCCTTGAGCCGGGCATCGCGACTGGTTCGCGTGATTGAGCACCCGCACCGGCCGCGTGTGAGGGTTCGCGCAATCGCCGGTTTTCTGTCAGCATCACGGCCAGCGTCCGTGGCAGCCCACTTCCAGTGTGTGGCGCATACGGCTGCTTGAAGCGCGTCTTTGAAACGCGTCGTCGCCACCGTCCTCTCTTGCTCATGAACGTCAAAATCGCCGTCGTCACTGCTGCCTTTGCTGTGCTTATGCCAGCGCTTGTCGCGGCGCAAACGGAAGCCACCGCGTCGCGCGCTGAACTCTATCGGCGCAACCTGCTGGCAGGCAAAGACGTGCCGTGCCGCACGAACGCGTCATGCGCGGCGTTGGGCGTGGCCGCGCTCGAAGCCGGGCGCGTCAAGGAGGCGCAAACGCTGGTCGAGATGGAAGCCGCGCTCGCCGAAGCCACCGCCATGCAGGCCGACGAGGAGAACTCGCCGAAAGCCACCAGTTCGGCGCGGGCCCGCGTGGCGATGGCGCTGGTCCATCAGGGCGACGTGCAATTGAAGCTGGGTGCGCTGCCCGATGCACGCGCCTACTACCGGACCGCAGTGAGCCGTGGCGACAACTATCCTAACGATGCGCTGCTCGGTCGCGCCGTCGCGGCCGCGCGTCAGCGTCTCGAGTCGATCGCCGGCAAAGCGGTGGTGAACGGGGTGCCGCCAAACGGCGCGCGCTTCGTCAGCTATATGTTTTTCGGCGCGTGGAACAGTATCGAGGTCAAGCCGGTGAAAGGGCGGCACGGCATCTACCGGATCGACGGCGACTTCATGTATCCCACGGTGGGTGCCGACGGCCAGCCCAGCGCGAACATGGGCAATCTGTCGGCCTATGTGCGTTTTTACGACGGTGTGGCGCGCGTGCCCGTGACCGATGGCGGTGGCGATGCGCCGCTCGACGCCACCGCGAGAATCACCAACCTCGCGGCTTATGACAAACCCGCGAACAAAGCGGCGGACAAATGCCTGATCGAGTTCAGGCTTTCCGCACCGGAGACGCTCGATGTCGAGACGCATGGCTCGCCGATGGAATGCGGTTTCGGCTTCAATGTCAATGCGAACGGACGTTACTATCTGATGACAGGCTCCTGACGGTTCGCATGCTGCCGGCGCCCATGCGCGAGTTCGGCTTTGCACGCCGGCTTCCCCATCCGCACTGCGTCTCTTATGATGCAATGGCTGTGCCCGTTTAACCGCTGCCCAAAGCATTCCCGCCAACGAAACCCTGATAAGAATAACGCTCGTCCATGCAAACCCTCTTCGACTATCCCGGACTCGTGTTCATCATTTCGTTCGTCGCGATGTGGTTGTCGGCGCGCGTCGGCGCGTCGGTGCTACGCAGATTCAGAAAGATCGACGAAGATGCACGCGACGACTTCAGCGTGATTCAGGCCGCCACGCTAACCTTGCTCGCACTGATTATCGGTTTCACTTTTTCGATGGCGGTAGGCCGCTACGATCAGCGGAAAAACTATGAGGAAGAAGAGGCAAACGCAATCGGCACCGAATATGTCCGTGCCGATCTGTTGCCAGCCGCCGATGCGGCGACCGTGCGGGGCTTGCTGAAGACTTATCTGGACCAGCGGGTGCTGTTCTACACCACACGCGACGCCGACGAACTCGCCCAGGTTAACGCCGACACGTCACGCCTGCAAAACGCAATGTGGTCCGCAGCGAAGAACGCTGCCACCGCGCAGCCCACGCCGGTGGTCGCGCTCGCAGTCTCCGGTATGAACGACGTGCTCAACACGCAGGGTTATACGCAGGCGGCGTGGTGGAATCGCATTCCCGTCGCGGCATGGGCGCTGATGGTGCTGATCGGCGTGTGCGCCAACGTACTGGTCGGCTATGGCGCGCGCGGTTTGAAAGCGGGCGCCGGCTTGTTGCTGATCGTTCCGCTGATCGTATCGCTGTCGTTCATGCTGGTCGCCGATATCGACAGTCCGCGCGGTGGCGTGATTCGCGTGAAACCGCTCAATCTCCATGCGCTCGTGGACTCGATCCGCTTGCCTTGAACCTGAACCTGTACCGAATCCGCACTGAACCCGAGTTGAACCCGGGTTGAGCCCACAACGAGCTGCATGCAAGAGAAATCCATGTCCGATATTGCACACACCATTGCCGGCTTCAATACCGGGCGCGATCCTGAACGGCTCGCGATGAAGTACAAGCTCATGCGTGGCTCGCCATTCGTGTTTCTGCGCGGCACCTGTCATCTGTTCTATGCGCGTCTGCCGCGCGACAAGGTGCTCGACGATGCACCGCCGGTGTGGATTTGCGGTGACATGCATCTGGAAAATTTCGGCAGCTACAAGGGTGACAACCGGCTTGTCTATTTCGACAACAACGATTTCGACGAAGCCTGCCTCGCGCCGGCTCTTTACGAACTGGTGCGGCTTCTCACGAGCGTGCTGGTCGGTGCAAGCGACCTCAAACTGAGCCGCGCGCAGGCACTCGCGCTCTGCCACACCGCGGTCGATGCGTATGGTGGCGCGCTCGCCTTCGGCAAAGCGCGCTGGATCGAAGCGGAGACCTCCGTCGGCATGGTGCGCGATCTGTTCGACGCACTGGAGAGCCGCACACGTGCCCAGTATCTCGACCGGCGTACCACGCTCAAGGGCAAGACCCGGGTGCTCAAGGTGGACGGCAAAAAAGCCCTGGCGGTCAGCGACGAGACGCGGGCCACCGTTACCGCGTTCCTGCATCAGTTTGCCGCCAGTCAACCCAATCCAGACTTCTATCGCGTCATCGACGTGGCCCGACGGATTGCGGGCACCGGCAGCCTGGGGGTGGATCGCTATGCGATTCTGGTCGAAGGCAAAGGCTCGCCGGACGGCAACTATCTGCTCGATCTGAAAGAGGCGCTGCCTTCTTCGGTGACGCCGCATGTGCGCACACCGCAGCCGAAGTGGCACAGCGAGGCGCAGCGCGTGGTTGAAATTCAGCGGCGCAATCAGGCTGTTTCGCAGGCCTTCCTGCACGCAGTCGATTTCAATCAGCGTTCGTATGTGCTGCGCAGCTTGCAACCTTCGGAAGACCGCGTGGCGTTGAGCGCCTGGGACGACAAGCTGCCGCGGCTCGAAGCAGTGATCAACAGCATGGCCGAATTGAGCGCATGGGGGCAATTGCGCAGCGGCGGCCGGCAGAAGTCGTCGATTGCGGACGAATTGATTGCATTCGGCAATCGTAAGGACTGGCAATTGCCATTGATCGAACTCGCGACGCAATGCGAGGCTCAGGTGACCGCCGACTGGAAAGCGTATTGCGAGGCTTATGATGGTGGCGCGTTTAATCTGTCGGTGCAGAAGTCTTAAGTCAGCGAATCCGCGGGCAGCCTTTCCATGCCTGACGTTCTGGTTTTCGTCGCAGTGATGCGGCGAAGACCTCTTGTGTAGGCACATGGATTTGGCAATTTTAGGAATTATCGGATAACGGGGATGGAATGCTCCTCATAGGGTGCTTGGGCTTCATTCAAGTACAATTAATAAGGATGGCTATAAAAAAAATTTCTGAATAACCTGGCAGGCGTGGCGGCCCGTCTGCTGGCGGTCGGTGCTGACGGAGAGACTTTCTATATCATCGTCGACGGTGTGCAGATCGGCTACTCGGCTTATCGACAGTCTGCGGATGTAATTCGCGTTGGTTCGATTCGCCCGCCACGGTAATAAGGTCACAGAGGCTACACATGCAACGACTGCTAACTCCCCGCGAACATCGATTGATTGAATTTCTTATTTCGGTCAATGCTCCTTTGTACGAGGCGGATGCACCTCGCTGGATGAATCAAATTCAAAACTGTACGGTTTGTGAAGTCAACGTTCCCTATTGCCTCTCGATCAGCCACGGCGAGGAAACCTACGGAGGATGGGAAAAGTCCCGAACGCTTGCGCGTGAACTGATATCCGTTGACGAAGGTGTACCGGTGCTTATCTACGCGATAGCCGATAGAACGCCGGCAGGCTTCGTGCTCGACTCTTTCAATATCGATAGACTCGATGGAGAACCGCTTGCCGCCTATCCCGAGTCGGGCGACGGGCTAATGGTCGTCGAAGGTAACAAAGCGGGTCGGCGGGGCAGATTTGCGTCATCTATATGGCAAGTCGGGTTCGTAACGTGCCTTGGCATGTGGCCAGTCAGCGTAACACCTGAGCGCCGCAGCACAATTCACTTCGAATCGCCGGACAGTGCCAACAGCCAGTTGAATTGATGTTCCGGCGACAACACCAATCCATGCGCGGCGCATGCCAGCCCATGACCGGGTCCTAAAGGAGGAAAATTATGCAACGGGCTTTAGCGACCCACGAACGCCAACTACTGGAGTTTCTTCTTACTGTGAATAGGTCTTTTTATGGTGCCTACGTTCAAAGGTGGGAAGCCCAGATCAAAACTTGCTTGGTTCATGAAGTTAATGTGCCGTACTGCCTGGCTATCAGTCATGATGAAATCAGATTGCCGAGTGGCGGCTACACCACTCTCGCGCGTGAGTTGATCGGCATTGACGAAGGCGTACCGCTGGCGGATTCAACCGGTCAACGCAACACCCAACGTTTCTGCCAGTTTTTCAGCCGGGTTCATAAATTGCAAGGTTTGCCGGGGCCGACCGTTCAGGCGCGCGGCGACCTTGTTCAATTCTGACTGCGAATAGCCGCCCACCGGCTCGCCTTTGGGGAAGTACTGACGCAGCAGGCCATTCGTGTTTTCATTACTGCCCCGTTGCCATGGACTTCGCGGATCGCAGAAATACACCTGCACGTCCGTGGCAATCGTGAAGTTCCGGTGGCTCGCCATTTCCGTGCCGCGGTCCCATGTCAGCGATCCACGCAGTTCTTTTGGCAGCTTGTTCACCTGTTTTATCAACGCGGACACCACACTTGCCGTGTCCTTGCCTGCCACCTTGACCAGCATCACATAACGCGAGTGCCGCTCCACCAGTGTGGCAATGTAGGTGTTGTTCGAACCCGCCAGCAGATCGCCCTCCCAGTGACCGGGCAGCGCGCGGTCCTCCACTTCAGCGGGTCTTTCGCTGATCGACACTGCCCCGATTATCTTGCCCCTGTTCTGGCCGCTTGCCGAGGCGCTCTTCGCCTGACGCATCGTACGGTTCGTACGAAGATGGGTGACGAGTTCCTTTTTAAGCACCCCGCGCGCCTGGATGAACAGGCTGCGGTAGATCGTCTCGTGAGATATCTGCATGTCCTTGTTGACCCGGAACTCGCGCCTGAGCCATCCCGCTATCTGTACAGGAGCCCATTGTAATTTGAGCTTGGCTGCCACCAGCCGGCGCAGACGCGCGTTGCCCGACAACGCACACGCCTTGGGCCGCCGTGCACGCTCCCAGGCATTCGCATCGGCCTCGTGCGCCCGATATCGCTGAATACCGCCATTGCGCCCGATCTCCCGGCTGATGGTCGATTTCGAGCGCCCCAGTTGCAGGGCAATCTGGCCCAACGATCTGTCTGCCCCCAAGGCCCGCGATATCTCCTCGCGTTCGGCAAGTGTCAGTGACCGGGCAGATCGTGTACGAGCGACCGGAGAGATTCCACCGGTCTTGTGAACAACCCGATAAACCCCACTCGGCTGACGCTCGAGCATGCGCGCGATTGTGCTCAACGACTCACCCTCGCGCCACATCCTCCATATCTCGTTCTTCTGCTCCGCGCTCAACCAATGTTTTCTTTGTCGTTCCATCGTGCTCCACACTCCATTTCCGTATTGGAACAGAGGTGTTGCAATGACCGGTTGAATCCGCCCTGCTTATCTATGCTTATGCGGTGGAGACGCAGTCAGGCTATGTCCTCGACTCTTTCGACATCGACCGTCTCGATGGAGAGCCTCTTGTGGCCTATCCCGAGCCAGGCGACAGCCTCATGATTATGGAAGCGGGGAAACGCATAGGAGGGGCAGATTTGCGACACGTGTTCAAGGAGTCGGACCTGTTGCCGCGCTTTAAGCTCCCCAGAGATCGCCTCGATGGAGAAGCTGGCTAACTATCCTGAGGCAGGCGACGGGGTAATGATTGTCGAGCGAAACAGGAGGTTCGGCTATTCACCTGACGGCCCGGTCGTTTCGCGGACCGGCACGGTTGCCAGGAACTGCAGTGCCCTCGATCTGAACGACGCAACACGATACGAGTGGGCTCGATTCGCCCAAGATGAGGAAGGAACAAATGTCAAGACCACTCTCGGCGAAGGAGCATGCGCTGCTCAAGTTTCTGATCGAGGCAAATGAGCCGCTGTATGGTGACCGAACTAATCAATGGAAGACACAGGTTGAAACGTGTCTGGTACGGGAGATCGATTCTCCTTATTTCCTTGCGATGATTCACGAAGAAAACATCGAAAAAGCAGGATGCGACTCAATTACACTCGGCTACGAATTGGTGGGCGTCGATCAGGGTGTGCCGGTTCTAATCTATGCGGTGGCAATGAAAACCCCCTCAGACTATTTCATTGATATCTTTAATGTGGACCGATTAGATGGAGAACCGCTGGTCAATTACCCTGAAGCAGGCGACGGGTTAATGATTGTCGAGCGAAACAAGCGGGTCGGTGGAGCAGATTTGCGTCATTTATATGGCAAATCGGGTTCGTAACGTGCCTTGGCATGTGGCCAGTCAGCGTAGCACCTGAGCGCCGCCGCACAATTCACTTCAAATCACCGGACAGCGCCAACAGCCAGTTGAACTCAGGTTCAGGTGACAACGCCAATGCGCGGCGCATGACAGCGCCGCGCATGCCAGCCCTCCCTCCAGACAAACCCTGATTGCTGCGGTGAATTCGCCACTGCTATCGTTCGCTGGTCGTTGTGGAAGCGCTTCCACTTTTGCTTCCAGACTGTTTCCAATCAGTTTTTAAGCGGCTTCCAGCCGGCTTCCGTATCAAGTTTTGCCGTACCCGGTTCAATGACCTCAGCGCAGGAGAGAATCCGTGGCAAACGACGCATCCGCTGCATTCGACACCCTATCCCCAGCAGTTTCCAAGGGCTCGCTCGCCGACCCCTTCACCCCGCCCGCGGACTCCTCGCTATGGCGCAAAAATTTCCTGCTTGGCGCCGCCACGGCTTCGTATCAGATCGAAGGCGCGGTGGATGAAGACGGCCGCCTGCCGTCGATCTGGGACAACTTTTCGGCGACGCCCGGCAAGGTGCTGGCCGGCGACACCGGCGCGGTGGCCTGCGATCACTATCACCGGTGGGAAGCCGACATCGACATGCTGGCCTCGCTCGGTCTCGAGGGCTACCGGCTCTCGATTGCATGGCCACGCGTGATGGACGCGGCAGGCAGGCCGAATCGCAAAGGGCTCGACTTCTACAAGCGCCTTCTGAACCGCCTGAAAGAAAAGGGCATCACAAGCTTCGTGACGCTCTATCACTGGGACTTGCCGCAGCATCTGGAGGATCGCGGCGGCTGGCTCAATCGCGACACCGCGTATCGCTTCGCCGACTACACCGATCTGATGAGCCGCGAACTGGCCGGTACGGTCGACGCATGGGCGACGCTCAATGAGCCGTGGTGTTCGGCGTATCTCGGCTACGGCAACGGCCACCACGCGCCAGGCCTCGCCAACGACCGTTTCGCTACGCAGGCGATGCATCATCTGCTGCTCGCGCATGGCCTCGCGATTCCGGTATTGCGCGGCAACGATCCGGCTTCGCAGAAAGGTATCGTCGCCAACATCGGCCGCGGCACGGCCAATAGCGATAGCGCGGCCGATCAGCGCGCGGCGCATCTGTTCGAAGTCCAGCACAATGCGTGGATTCTCGATCCACTGCTCAAGGGTGCCTATCCACAGGATCTGTTCGAATTGTGGCCGGGCACCGAACCGCTGGTGCTCGACGGCGATATGCAGACCATTGCCGCGCCGCTCGACTTCCTCGGCATCAACTATTACTTCCGCACGAACGTTGCGAGCGATGGCGCGCACGGATTCCGCGACGTGCCGCTCGAAGGCGTCGAACGCACGCAGATGGGTTGGGAGGTGCATCCCGATGGGTTGCGCGATCTGCTGACGGGCTTCAAGAAGACGTATCACAACCTGCCGCCGATCTACATCACCGAAAACGGCATGGCCTCGGACGACAAGGTGATCGACGGCCACGTCGATGATACGCAGCGCATCTCGTTCCTCAAGCGCCATCTTGCCGCGGTCGATCAGGCGATCAAGGCCGGCGTGGATGTTCGCGGCTATTTTCTGTGGTCGCTGATGGATAACTTCGAGTGGGCGTTTGGTTACGAGCGTCGCTTTGGTGTCGTCCATGTCGATTACAGTACGCAGAAGCGCACGGTCAAACGCAGTGCGGAGTTGGTGACGAAATTTTTGAAGGAGCGTAAGGCAAAGGTCTAAAGGCAGGTGGAGCTGGTTTGTATGTCGACAGCGTTGCATGGGATCAGAGTAAGCGCTAAAGCGCTAACTCTGATCGACAGCTTTGCATGGGACCAGAGTAAGCGCTAAAGCGCTAACTCTGATCGACAGCGTTGCATGGGACCAGAGTAAGCGCTAAAGCGCTAACTCTGATCGACAGCGTTGCATGGGACCAGAGTAAGCGCTAAAGCGCTAACTCTGATCGACAGCTTTGCATGGGACCAGAGTAAGCGCTAAAGCGCTAACTCTGATCGACACAGGAGACGGAATGAACAGCAAAAAAATGATCGCGGCGAGCGTAGTTGCGGCACTGACGTTATATGGCGTCGTCGCGCAAGCCGACCCGTTGAAGGCCAACGTGATTCACTGGTGGACCTCGGGCGGCGAGTCGGCCGCGATCCGCCAGTTCGCCGATGCGTATAACAAGGCCGGCGGCCAGTGGATCGACAACGCCGTGGCCGGCGCCGATCAGGCACGCTCCACCGCGATCAACCGGATCGTCGGCGGCGATCCGCCCACCGCCGCGCAGTTCAATACGTCCAAACAGTTCCACGACCTGATCGACCAGGGCCTCCTGAACAACGTCGACGAGGTTGCCGCGAAAGAGAACTGGAATAACGTCTTCCCGCAGTCGATCATCGACAGCATCAGGGTGAAAGGTCATTACTACGCCGCGCCGGTCGATATTCACATGCCGGCCTGGTTCTTCTACTCGAAACCGGTGTTCCAGAAGGCCGGCATCACCGCCGAGCCGAAGAGCTACGACGAGTTCCTCGCCGATCTCGGCAAGCTCAAAGCCGCAGGCGTGATCCCGCTCGCGCTCGGCGGTCAGCCATGGCAGGAAAAGATTACGTTCGATGCGGTATTCGCCGACGTCGGCGGCCCCGATCTTTATCTGAAGGTGTATCGCGATCGCGACCAAAACGCGGTCAAGTCTGACGCGTTCAGGAAGGTGCTCGCATCGTTCAAGCGCTTGCATGATTTCGTCGATCCGGGCTCGCCTGGCCGCAACTGGAACGATGCCACCGCGCTGGTGATTTCCGGCAAGGCGGGGGTGCAGATCATGGGCGACTGGGCCAAGGGTGAGTTCTCGGCAGCCAACCAGGTGGCCGGCAAGGACTTCGGCTGCTTCCCGGGTTTCGGTCCGCACTCGCCGTATCTGGTTGCGGGCGATGTATTCGTGTTCCCGAAAACCGACAACGCCAACGCGATCAAGGCGCAGAATCTGCTTGCCACGGTGATGACCTCGCCGGCCGCGCAAGTCGCATTCAGCGCGAAGAAAGGTTCGATTCCGATTCGTCCCGATGTGGACGCGAGCAGTCTCGACATCTGCGCGAAGGAGGGTATGGCGATCATGAAGGACAAGTCGCGTCAGTTGCCGAATCCGGAAATGCTGCTCTCGCCTGACACGCAGGGTGCGTTGATCGACGTCATCACGAACTTCTGGAACAAGAACCAGTCGGTCGACGACGCGCAGAAGGCGTTTGCCAGTGCGTTGAAGAGCTAGGCGCCCGCCATGCACGCGCTCAAGCTGCAGGCCGCTGACTCCGGGCATCGCAAAGGGCCGCTGAAAAAGCCGCTTAAAAAACGTTTGCCTATAGCGGTGTGGGTGGCGTTGCTGCCGATGGTCCTGACCGTCGTGTTTGCGTATCTCGGCACGATGGTCTGGACCGCGCGCGTTTCTCTCAGCAACTCGCGCACGTTTCCTTCCGGCGATTTCGCGGGCTTCACGCAATACGTGCGGCTGTTCAACAACGACCGGTGGTTGCTGTCGCTGCAAAACATCGTGATCTACGGTGCGTGCTTCATTGTTGCGTGCATGGTGATCGGTTTGTTGCTGGCGATCTTCATCGATCAGCGTGTGGCGGCTGAAGGCGTGTTGCGCACGGTGTTTCTCTATCCGTACGCCATGTCGTTCGTCGCCACCGGTCTGGTCTGGCAGTGGATCCTGAATCCCGAACTGGGCGCGCAGGCGGTGTTGCACAAGCTCGGCTTCGTGCATGCGCGCTTCGACTGGATCGTCGATCAGGACTGGGTGATCTACACGATCGTCATCGCGACGGTATGGCAGGCGTCGGGCCTCGTAATGGCGCTGCTATTGGCCGGCTTGCGCGGTATCGACGACGAACTGTGGAAAGCCGCTCGAATCGACGGAATTCCGCGTTGGCGTGTCTATGCGAGCATCGTCGTGCCGATGCTCGGGCCTTCCATTTCCACCGCCTTCGTGCTGCTCTTCGTGATGGTCGTGAAGCTCTACGACGCAGTGGTCGCGATGACGCAAGGCGGCCCCGGCACGGCGAGCGAAGTGCCCGCAAAGTTCATCATGGACTACCTGTTCGGTCGCGCGAATATCGGTTTGGCGTCGGCCGCGTCGATCGTGTTGCTCGCAACGGTGCTGGCGATCCTCGCGCCGTTCTTCTATGCCCGCAGCCGCGCTGCGTTGCGCAAGGAGGTGTGATGAACACGCTCAGTCCACCGCTGAAAGGCGGCACGCCGAGCCATGGCCGCCGGCGCCGCCGGACTTTTACACCCGCGCGTTTCGGCGTCTACGCGTTTTTGCTTACGGCCGCGTTGTTCTTCCTGTTGCCGTTGTATGTGATGCTCGTTACGTCGGTCAAACCGATGAGCGAGATTCGCCTCGGCAATCTGCTCGCGTTCCCCACGCATTTCACGCTCGACGCATGGAGCGCCGCGTGGCAATCCGCCTGTACCGGGCTCGATTGCAACGGCATTCAGGTCGGCTTCTGGAATTCAGTGCGTATCGTTGTGCCGAGCACGGTGTTGTCGATCGCGGTCGGCGCGGTGAACGGCTATGCGCTGTCGTTCTGGCGGCCGCGCGGGGCCGGCGTGCTGTTTGGCGTGCTGCTGATGGGCGCTTTCATTCCCGTGCAGGTGATGGTCTATCCGCTCGTGCGCGTGCTGGCGAGCGTGCATCTGTTCAGTTCGCTGCCGGGCATCGTGGTGATTCACACCATCTTCGGCATGCCGGTGATGACGCTGCTGTTTCGCAACTACTACGCGTCGATTCCGCAGGAACTGTTCAAGGCGGCGCGCATCGACGGCGGCGGTTTCTGGCGTATCTTTTTGCAACTGATGCTGCCGATGTCCACGCCGATCATCGTCGTGGCGGTCATCATGCAGGTGACCGGCATCTGGAACGACTTCATTCTCGGGCTGGTGTTTGCCGGCACCAAAAACCTGCCGATGACGGTGCAGTTGAACAACATCATCAACACGACCACCGGCGAACGGCTCTATAACGTCAACATGGCGGCGACCATTCTGACCTCCATGGTGCCGCTTGCGGTCTACTTCATTTCGGGCCGCTGGTTTGTGCGCGGTATTGCGTCCGGCGCCGTCAAGGGATAGGGGATAGGGCGGTAAGGTATGACGAAGCTGGCCAGTTTTGAAACGTGGAGACACATGCAGTGGCAAATGCGATGACACACCCGGCAGCGGGCGCGGCAGATGCGGCGGGCCTCGGCGACGTGGCGGATGCGGCGGGGCTGGCGAATCCGGCCAATGTATCGGTGCGCAACCTGAAGATCCAGCTCGGCGCGAATACAGTGATCGAAAATCTCGATCTCGACGTGCGCGCGGGCGAGTTCGTAGTGCTGCTCGGACCCTCGGGCTGTGGCAAATCCACCTTGCTGCACAGCATTGCGGGCCTGATCGACGTAACCGGCGGCAGCATCGAAATTGCCGGCGAGGACATGACCTGGGCTGACCCGAAAGATCGCCGCATCGCGCTGGTGTTTCAGTCGTATGCGTTGTATCCGACCATGAGCGTCGAGCGCAACCTGTCGTTCGCGTTGCGTATCAACGGCACCCCGAAGGCGGAAATCGAACGGCGCGTCACGCGGGCCTCCGAGATGCTGCAACTCGGCCCGCTGCTCAAGCGCAAGCCGGCGCAACTCTCCGGCGGGCAGCGGCAGCGCGTCGCGATTGGCCGTGCGATCGTACGCGAGGCCGACGTGTTCCTGTTTGACGAGCCGCTGTCGAATCTCGACGCCAAGCTGCGCACCGAATTGCGGCGCGAGCTCAAGCAACTGCACCAGCGTCTGGGCGCGACGATGATCTACGTGACTCACGACCAGGTGGAAGCCATGACGCTCGCCACACGCATGGCCGTGATGCGCGGTGGCGTGATCCAGCAGTTCGGCACGCCCGCGGAGGTCTATGCGCGGCCGGACAATCTGTTCGTCGCGACGTTTCTGGGCTCGCCCGCGATGAATCTGCTCAAGGGCACACTTGAGGCGCGCGATGGATCGCTGCACTTTTGCAGCGCGAACTTGCAGTTCGATGTGTCGGCCTATCCTTTCAAAAACCTGCCAGCGGATCGTCTGCCTTGTGTGCTCGGCGTACGGGCAGAAGACGTGCGGGTGGGCGAACGCGTGGATTCGGGCACGGCCATGAGCGAGCGCGCGAACATTTCACTGGTTGAGCCGATGGGCAACCACCGTGTCATCTGGCTCGATTATCATGGAGTGCAAATCGCGTCGATCGACCAGACCAAGACGCCGGTGGCGATAGGAGATGCCGCGGCGTTCTCGTTCGACGGCGCGCATATTTCGCTGTTCGACGAGGAGGGCGGCGCGCGTCTCTAGTGACCGGACGCGGCGTCGTTGAATACAACAGGCTTGACGGAGAACCGCGTGGCAACACTCAAGGATGTCGCGGCACTGGCCGGCGTGGGGATGTCGACCGCGTCACGCGCCATTTCCGGTAAGGGACCCATTTCAGCCGATGCGGCCGCCCGTGTAAAGGCCGCCATCGAAGCACTGAATTTCCGGCCATCGTCGATCGGCCGCGCCATGGCGACGCAATCGCTCGGCATGATCGGCATTTTCGTGCCGACCTTCTTCGGCTCCTACTACGGCACGATTCTCAAGCAAACCGACACCGAACTGCGCGCGGTGCGCCGGCACGTGGTGGTGGCGACCGGCTGTGGGGAAGTGTCGCCACGCGAGCAGGCCATCGAGGCGGTGCGCTTTCTGATCGGCCGTGATTGCGACGGCGTGGTGGTGATCAGCCACGATCTGCACGACGACGATCTGAACATGCTGCATCGCATGCACCCGAAAATGGTGTTTCTGAATCGCGCGTTCGATCAGTTGCCGGAGGCGTCGTTCTGCGCGGACCATCGGCGCGGCGGCGAACTGGCGGCGCGTACGCTGCTCGATCATGGGCATCGGCAAATCGCGGTGATATCCGGGCCGGCCAGCGCTTCGGACAACCAGACCCGGCTCGAAGGCTTCTTCGCCGAACTGTCACGCGAGGGCATTGCGCGGGAGGACGTCACGCTGATCGAATCGGACTTCTCGCCGGAGGGCGGCTATGCGGCCGCGCAGAAACTGCTCGATTCGAAGCGGCGTTTCACGGGGCTCTTCTGCGCGAACGACACGATGGCGGTCAGCGTGCTGGCGCGCTTCCATCAGGCGGGCATTGCCGTACCGGACGACGTTTCCGTGATCGGTTACGACGACGACTATTCGGCCGCCTATGCCGCGCCGGGACTGACCTCGGTGCATATCCCGACGGCGGAGTTGACACAGAATGCCGTGCGCTGGCTGGTCAATCAGTGTTACCGGACTTCGTGGGAGATCACCCGCGAGTTTCCGGTGAGCGTGACGATGCGGGAATCGGTGGGACAGGTGCCGGGTACGCTGGCGCGAGGTACGGGGTCCGCTTACGTTCCGCTGCGCAGCGACTGTTCGTAGCGCAGGCGCGCTTCTTCATCGAGCCGGGTGTCTTCGAGTTCCTGTAGCACGCCTTCGAGATCGATCGGCGTGGTGTCCTGTTCGACACGGCCGGTCAACTTGGCATCCACGTGCAACGCGCCTGCTTCGTACAGCGACCAGATTTCCTTGCCATAGCTTGTGTCGAGCAAGGCGGGCGCGAAACGGCCGAAGTACGTGGCGAGGTTGTTCACGTCGCGCTCCAGCATGGCCGGCGCTTCCAGATTGCCGGCGGCATCCACGGCTTGCGGCAGATCGATGATCACGGGGCCGTCCGCCGCGAGCAGGATGTTGTACTCGGACAGATCGCCGTGAATCATGCCGGCGCACAGCATGCGCACCACCTGGTTGAGCAGCAGCGCGTGCAATTCGAGCGCGCGTGCTTCGGTCATCTCGACATCGTTCAGACGCGGCGCGACGTCGCCGTCCGCATCGGTCACTAATTCCATCAGCAACACGCCGTCGGTGCAGATGAACGGCTGCGGCACGCGCACGCCTGCGTTGGCAAGCTGGAACAGCGCGTCGACTTCGGCGTTCTGCCATGCCTGTTCCTGTACTTCGCGGCCATAGCGGCTGCCTTTTTCCATCGCGCGCTGCTGGCGGCTGTTCTTGACCTTGCGACCCTGCTGATAGGACGCGGCCTGGCGGAAGCTGCGCTGTTTGGCGTCTTTATAGACCTTTGCGCAGCGCGTGGATTCGCCGCTGCGGACCACGTAGACGGTGGCTTCCTTGCCGCTCATCAACTGCGAAATGACTTCGTCGATCAGGCCTTCCTCGACCAGCGGGAGCAGACGTTTGGGTGTTTTCATGCGGCCGCCGGGGAACGGTGGGCGGCTGATCGGCTGTGCGCGGCCGATTTGAGGGAGAGAGGGTGGGGGATTCGGGTCATGCCGGATTATAAGGGGTGTTGGAGGTGTGGCTTGTGGCAGCCACCGCCCCCTTCAACAACGGCCCGATTGCCTGCTCGATGCAATGGACGAAATACTCCGCCGGACGGGTCAACTGCGACTCCTGCGGTGACAGCAGGTACAACTGCAGCGGCGGTGGCGCGACCGGCAGTGCGAGGCGCACGAAGCTCTGTCCGAGCAAGGTTTCTTCGAGCGAATGCGTGGTCCACGCGAAGATCGCATCGGTGCTGACCGTCAGGCTGTAAAACAGCGCGTATGAGGTACAACGCGTGATGCGCCGGGGCGGCGTGAGTCCGGCGCATTCGAACATCGCGCGGATAAAGCCCGGATAGTTGTCCGTCACGTCGGTGTGAATCCACTCGGCTTCCTGCACCGCTTCGAGCGATGCCGCGTCCGCATAGGGACTCTGTGCGCGCGTCACGAATACGGTCTCGAACGAGACCATCCGCTTCACGCTGCCCAGATCGCTCACCGGCCGGGCGAAAGCGGCGAACGCGAGATCCAGCGTGCGATTGCGCAGTTGCTCGTGCAACTGGTTAAAACCCAGCTCGCGAAACTCCAGCGTCACCATCGGCCAGCGTTTGCGGAATTCGACGAAGGCCTCGGCAAGCCCGGTCGTGCCGACAATCGGCGTGATGCCGATCACGAGGCTGCCGTCGCGCAAGCCCTTCAGATGCGCCATGTCCTCCTCGGCGCGTTCCATCTCGCGCACCACGGTGCGCGCCCGGCTCACCAGCGCCGCGCCTTCGGCCGTCGGCACGACGCCCCACGGGTTGCGCTCCAGCAGCCGCACGCCGAACTCCGTCTCCAGTTCCCGCACCGCCTTCGTGATGGCCGGTTGCGTCACGTACAGCGCCTTGGCCGCACCGTTAATGCTGCCGGTCGAGGCAATCGCAACCAGTGCTCGCAGATGATGAATTTTCATGATGCGGAATATAGCACTGCTGGTTATGCGCATCAAAATTTGTGCTTTTTTGTTTTCGGGCCGGATCTTTACGCTTGGCTTCGACGGTTGCGAAACGACAACCGGCTTAATCGGAGCAAGACGAATGACGCAGGCTTTCCCCCAGCTTCTCGCCGAACTGCGCGAGACCGAGCACGAATTCATTTCGATTCGCCACGACATCCATGCGCATCCCGAACTGGGCTTCGCTGAAACGCGCACCGCGGAACTGGTCGCACGCAAGCTCGCCGAGTGGGGCTATGACGTGACGACGGGTGTCGGCGGCACCGGCGTGGTTGGCCAGTTGCGGCGTGGCACGTCGAATCGCACGCTCGGCCTGCGCGCCGACATGGACGCGCTGCCGATCCAGGAGGCCACCGGCCTGCCGTACGCGAGCACCGTCGCGCAGACCATGCATGCGTGCGGTCACGACGGCCACACCGCGATCCTGCTGGCCGCCGCGCATCACCTTGCACGCAAAGGCGAATTCGACGGCACGCTGAATGTGATTTTCCAGCCTGCGGAAGAGGGCTTGGGCGGAGCCTCGAAGATGATCGCGGACGGCCTCTTCACGCGCTTTCCGTGCGACCAGGTGTTCGCGCTGCATAACGCGCCCGGCTTGCCGGTCGGCCATTTCGCGCTGCGCCACGGCTGCATGATGGCGTCGTCCGACTCGGTGACGATCACCGTGACCGGCAAGGGCACGCACGGCGCGATGCCGCAGTTGGGCTGCGATCCGATCGTCGCGGCGGCCAATATTGTGCTGGCTTTGCAGTCGATCGTCGCGCGCAACATCGAGCCGACTCGCGCGGCCGTGGTGACGGTCGGCGCGATCCACGCCGGCAGCGCGCCCAACGTGATCCCCGAAACCGCAACGCTGAAACTTTCGGTGCGCGCGCTCGATTCGGAAACGCGCGACAAGGTCGAAGCGCGGATCCGCGGCATCGCCCAATTGCAGGCGCAAACCTATGGCGCGACGGCCGAAGTCGACTACCGGCAGATCTCGCGGCCGCTCGTCAATCATCGCGGCGCGGCCGACCTCGCGATCGAAACCATCGAAGCCCTGGTAGGCCCCGAGGGCTACACGCTGATGCCCGATGCGGTGATGGGCAGCGAAGACTTCTCGTGGATGACCGAAGTGGTGCCGGGCTGCTATGTGGTGCTCGGCAACGGCGTCGACTCGAAAGGCGGCTGTGCGGTCCACAACCCGGAATACGACTTCAACGACGCGGCGCTCAGCTGGGGCGCGGCGTATTTCGTCGGACTCGCGGAGCGCTGTTTGAGCGTGTCCTGAGCGTCAGATACCAATCGCATGTGAGGAGCAGGGAGACCCATGAAAAAATGCATCGCAATGAGCGCGGCAGTGCTGACGCTCGGGACCGGCACGGCGCACGCCGAGCCGTATCAGACAACCTTGCTGGCCGCGCTGCCGGAGTTCAATGGCAGCTTGCGCGAAGGCGTGGCGCTGTACGGCTCGGTCGATATGGGAATCAACTACCAGACCGTGGGCGGCAAATCGCTGGTGCAGACCCAGAGCGGCGGCGAATGGACCTCGAAGTTCGGCATCTTCGGACGGGAGGATCTGGGCGGCGGTTTGCGCGCCGAATTCAATCTGGAGAACGGTTTTCTGGCCAATAACGGCGCCATGCAGGACAGCACGTCATTCTTCAATCGCGAGGCATGGGTGGGGCTGAACTCGTCGACGTATGGCCGGCTGCGTTTCGGCAAGCAGATCGGCACGGGGCTGCCGCTCTTCGTCGACGTGTTCGGCACGGTGGGCACCAACTCGGCTTATACGTGGCTCGGCACCGCTGTCGTGCAGACGCCGAAGGGCTTCGGCTACAACAGCGACCTCGGCGCGGGCGCAACGCAACTGGCCGCGCGGGTGAACAACGCGATCACGTACCTGTCGCCGACGTTTGCGGGCTTCAGCACGGAACTGATGTACGCGCCGAGCAACGTAGCGGGGCAGTCGCCTGCCGCGGCGGCGCAGGGTGCGCTGTTGCAGTGGTATGACGGCAGGACTTACGTGACGGGCACCTACAACCAGGTGTGGGGCGCCACGGGAACAGGCAGCACGAGCACCGTGCGCAACGATCTGTACGGCCTCGGCGTAGTGGTCGACACCGGCAAGATCGTGCTGTCCGGCGCATTCAACCAGTACGCGCCGAGGCTCGCCAACGACGGCATCGCGCGTGTCTATACGCTCGGCACGATCTGGCCGGTCGGGCGCAATGCGTTCCGGGCTTCGGTGGTGTATCGCGATACGTCCGGTGTGCACGACTCGGCAAACAATCCCGCGAAAGATTCGGCGTTCGGTGTAATGCTCGGCTACGACTACACCCTCTCCAAACGCACGGGCCTGTATGCGCGCGCCGGCTTCATCCGCAACTACGGCATTTCCACCGTACTGCTGAACAATAATCCGCTGCCGACACAAACCGGCAGCAGCGCGCCGGAACTCGGTACGACGCCGGTCACCGTGTCGCTCGGCATGTATCACAACTTCTAGGCGTACGGCTCCCCATGAATGCAATCCAACACACCGCAGGCGCCGTCGCGAGCAACGCGGCAGCGCAGCGCGCGTCGCGCCGGACCATCTTCGCCGCGGCACTCGGCAATGGCCTCGAATTCTTCGACTTTACGGTCTACAGCTTTTTCGCCGCGCTGATCGGCAAGTTGTTTTTTCCGGCCGGTAGCGAGGTCGGCGCACTGATGATGTCGCTGGCGACGTTCGGCGTCGGCTTTGTGGTGCGGCCGCTCGGCAGCATTGTGATCGGCGCGTATGCCGACCGCGTGGGCCGCAAGCAGGCCCTCGTGCTCACTGTTTCGCTGATGGCGCTCGGCACCGGCATGATCGGCCTCGCGCCGACTTACGCGGCGATCGGTCTGGCCGCGCCCGCGATCATCGTGCTGGGCCGTTTGCTGCAAGGCTTCTCGGCGGGAGGAGAAGTGGGGGCGGCGACCACCTTGCTGATGGAGTCGGGCAGCGCGGGCCGGCGCGGTTCGCTGGTGAGTTGGCAGATGGCCTCGCAGGGCGGCGCGGCGCTGGTCGGCGCGCTGGTGGCGGCGACGCTCTCGCGCAGCCTGTCGCACGAGGCACTGCTTGCATGGGGATGGCGCGTGCCGTTCCTGATCGGGCTCCTGATCGGTCCGCTCGGTTTCTATCTGCGCAAGCATCTCGACGAGACCTTGCCGCCCGCGCATGCGGTGACGGCGGCGGCCCGCAAGTCCCGCATCGAATGGCGGCAGATCGTGGCGGGCACGATGCTGGTGATCGGCGGTACCTCGTCGATGTATGTGATCGTGTTTTTCCTGCCGTCGTTCCTGACGATGACAACCGGCATGCCGGCGGCGGTATCGTTACTGGCGGGTTGCACCGCGGGCCTCGTGCTGCTGATCGGCTCGCCGTTCGCCGGCCGTCTCGCGGACCGTATGCCGCGTCGCAAGACCTTGCTGTACGCGGTGTCGGTAGTGTCGCTGGTTGTGCTGCTGCCGGCGTTCTATGCGATCAGGACCTGGCCGTCGATTTATATCGTGGTGCTAGTCGTATTCGTGCTGATCGGCTTGATGACGCTTTCGAGCCCGGCGGGTTTCGTGCTGATTCTCGAAGCGTTCAAACCCGAAGTGCGGGCAACGTCGCTTGGCATCATCTACGCGTTGGGTGTGACGATTTTTGGCGGCTTCGCGCAGTTGATCGTCAGCGCGTTGTGGCGCATGTCGGGGAGTTTTTATGCACCGGCCTGGTATGTGCTGGCCTGCGGGCTGGTGAGTTTCGCCGGCATCGTGCTGTTCAAGGAAGCGGAATAGGAATGCACTGTCGTGGTGCGGGCGGCGCCAATGCTCGCATCGAGTCGTTGGAAGCGGTCGTCTAATTGTCTGGCCGCGAAGCTGAACGTTGACATGTGCGCGGTGTAATAGATTTGTAGGTGAGCGAAGGTTTGCGCATCGTAGCGCCTTGTGCCGGGCGCGCGCTCTATTGCCCTGTTTGCCGCGTTTTCCGGCGTATTTTCCCGCACATTTTCGGGCGCGTTTTCGCAAGCGGCCTGCCATGCGAAAGTAATTTCTTTGTAATAGTCCGCAACAGTGTTTTGCGTTTTCCCTCATTCAATTCGCACCGCAATCGCTTAAACTTGGCGGTAACAATATGTTACGGGGTGCGAGATGTTGGCCGTGTTCATCATCGCTTGTCCGATCTGCATTGCGGCGCTGTTCGGTTTCGCGCGGCGTGTGGATCCACTGACGGGGCAGTTCAGGCGTTAAGCCGAAGTGGGCCGGTTGCTGTGGCGGATTCGGAGCCTGGGGTCCGAAGCCATCGCACTGGTTTTGCCATTTTCTTTAGCCGATCAACGCTCCAATCCTTGCCTTTCTGTGCCGAGTCGCGGCACGATGCGCGATAAACCTAAGTTTGGGGCACGATCGCGCATGCGAGATTTTCTGGCAAACATCACTTCACGCCTTTGCGTACTGAAGGGCATCCTTCCTTTGAGCCGTGCTGCGGCGGCGCGCGATGCGCTGGCTGGCGTGCAACTGGCGTCAATGGATATTCCGCAAGTGCTCGGCTACGCGCGCATTGCCGGCATGCCTGCCGTTACGGGCCTTTACACCGTCTTTCTGCCGCTTATCGCATTCGCGTTCTTCGGTGCGTCGCGGCACCTCGTGGTGGCTGCCGATTCCGCCACCGCCACCATTTTTGCGAGCCGGCTCTCTACCATGGCGCCGGCTTCGAGCGCTGAATATGCGGCGCTCGCCGGGATGGTCGCCTTGCTCACTGCTGCGCTGTTGTTGACCGCGCGGATCTTCAAGCTCGGCTTTCTCGCTGATTTTCTTTCGCGCACGGTACTGGTCGGTTTCCTCGCCGGGGTCGGCGTGCAGGTCGGCATCGCGATGCTGGGTGACATGCTCGGCATTCCTGGGCATGCCGCCACCAGCGTCGGCCAACTCGTTCTGGCGGTGCGCGAGTCGGCGCAGATCAATCTGCCGACGCTTGCCATTTCAGTGCTGGTGGTTGTCGCCATTCTGGTTTGCAAGCGCTTTTTGCCTCGCGTGCCGGTGCCGTTGATCGCGGTGGTGGCGGGCATCGCGGCCAGCGATATTTACGGTTTCGCGGCGCACGGTATCGCCGTGCTGGGGCCGGTGGCCGGCGGCTTGCCGCCGCTGCGCATGCCTTCGGTTACGTGGCAGCAACTGCTCGATCTGCTGCCGGTCGCGGCTTCCTGCTTCGTGATGATCGTCGCGCAAAGCGCCGCCGCGAGCCGCGTATTCGCTGAGCGTTATCACGAAACCGTCGATACCAACGCCGACCTGCTGGGTATCGCCGCCGCCAATGCCGCGGCGGCGTTTTCCGGCGCGTTCGTGGTGAACGGCAGTCCGACGCAAACCGCGATGGCCGATCGCGCCGGTACGCGCAGCCAGTTCGCGCAGCTTGCGTTTGCCGTGGTGGTGGTTGTAGTGCTGCTGTTTTTCAGCCGTTTTTTGCAGTACCTGCCGCACTGCATCCTGGCCAGCATCGTGTTTACGATCGCTGTCGGGCTGATCAATCTGACGACGCTGTTTTCGATTCGCCGCGAAAGTCCCGGTGAATTTACGCTGGCCGTGTTCACCGCGGCAGCCGTGGTGTTGATCGGTGTCGAGCACGGTATTCTGGTCGCGGTCACGCTATCGTTACTGCGGCACGTGCGGCATAGTTACCGGCCGCACACCATGATTCTCGCGCCCAGCGAAGGCGGTATCTGGGCGCCGGTGCCGGCCGCGCCCGGACTTCAGACCGCGCCGGGCCTGATCGTCTATCGCTTCGGCGCCGACCTGTTCTACGCGAACGACCACTTTTTCGTCGAGAACACCCGCAGCCTGATCGATCACGCGCCGAGCCCGGTGCACTGGTTCGTCATCGACTCTGGCGCGATCACCGACCTCGACTATTCGGCGGCGCGTTCGGTCGGCGAATTGTGCGAGATGCTCAAGAAGATCGGTGTCGACGTGATCTTCGCGCGCGTGAACCAGTACCTGCGCTCGGATATGGAGCGGCATGGAATCACGCCGATCGTCGGCAAGGATCGCATTTTTAGCACCTTGCACGAAGCGTTGCGCCTGGCAGGCGTGGAGCAACCGGGTACGCGCAAAGACGCATCGTAACGAAGGACTATGACGAGGCGTTATAAACGCCTGTTTGGTCAGACGTGGCGGGTCGGCTTCAGAGGTAGGGCTCTTCGTCGGCAAAGAAGTAGCCGACGAAAAAGCACGCGCCCGCAAGCAGCGCACCGAGCACGGCCACCGTATACGCGAGCGCCGTGCCCTGCCAAAGACCGTTGAACCACTGGTGAAGCTCCGCCATCAGCACCTGCGCGGTGCCGCCAATGCGCTGCAATTCGATCTGATAGCGCGGGTCCGCGATGCTGTACATGGAGACGGCGCTGTCCGGCGCCGGCGCCATTGCATAGATGATCGCCGCGGCGATCAGACTGCCGAGCAGCACAGCAGCGCCTGCCAGATAAAGCCGCTTTTGGAATGGCGAGCGCTTTGCTGCCGGATCCAGGTTGTTGCCACCGCTCATTCTGTTCGCTTGTCCACTCGATTCATCAAGCTGACAGTATCGCAGAGCGGGCGAATCCCGAAGGCGCCGTTAGCTTTTCGACGTCAGCAGCTTCATCCCGGCAATGCCGAACATGATCGCGAGTGACCCGTCCAGCCAGCGGCGGATCGCGACGTAAATGCGCCGCGCGGACGCGGTTGAAAACAGCACCGCGTAGCTGCTGAACACGGATACGCCGATCACCATGCAGCCGAGTACTACCGGTGCCGTGTGCGAGGTGCCGCCTGCCGGCGACATGGCCAGCGAAACGATTGAGAGCCACACCAGAATCGCTTTCGGATTGGTGAGGTGCAGCAGCAGGCCGCGCAAATAGAGCCGTTTGAGTGGTTCGCCTTCGCGTGCGGTATTCGTGGGCAGCGTTTCCGCGCGGAACGCGGAGCGCGCGGATTTGAAGCCGAGCCATAGCAGATAAAGTCCGCCGGCAATCTTGATCGCCACCAGACATTCCGAGTAAGTGGCAAGCACCGCCGACAAACCCAGCGACGCCAGCAAGGCCCAGAAAAACGAACCGGACACCACGCCGAGTGCGAAGGTGAGCGCGGATTTTCTGCCGGCGCTCATCGCGAGCGACATGATCGCAAGATTGCTTGGCCCCGGACTCGCCGTGCCGACGAAATAGGCGCTATAGGCGATCAGGACGTCGGTGGTGAGGAAGGTGCTGGCGATCATGGGTTTGTAAGCTTGGGTGGCGAGCAGGGTGGAACGATGCGAGTGCAACGATTCTGCGCGCCGGCGTGCGAATCTCACAGATACAGTTGACGGCCTGTGCAACGGCACAATCGTGCGCTTGCCACGTGGGCTTGCCACATTCATTTGCCATATCAGACACCACATTGGGCACCACCTCAGGCCCCACCTCAGGCCCCACCTCAGGCAGGTAACTCACGCAGCCCGGAGCCGCCGTGCAACTCAGCCCCCCGCCGCCGAGCCGATGCAATCCGCCAGCGCCTCCGCTACCGCCTGCCGGCTATGCCGTGGACGCTGCACGAGCCCGATTTCACGGTGAAACGTCGCGTCGCCGAGTTCGAGCGCGCTGACGTTGGCGGGCCATCTGCCGAGCCCCGCCGTATTCGGAATCAGCGCCACACCGATGCCGCGTGCGACCAGTTGCGCGATGCCCTGCAACTCGTCCAGCTCGATCACGTCGTGCACGTTCAGCCGCTCGCGCCGCAGAAAACGGTCGACCAGCCTGCCGCCGAACGATCCGCGGTCGTAGCGGATGAACGGCTCGCTTCGGAGCAGCTCGCGCCAGGAGCGCTTGCCACGCGCGAGCGCCTTGGGCGCCAGCAGCACGAACGGCTCGGTGACGAGCGTGCGCCATTCCAGTTCGGACGGCAGCGCGAACGGCGGTTTGATGATCACGGCGAGATCGAGCTCGCCCGAGTCCACCTGGCCGAGCAAACCCAGCGACACGCCGGGCACGACGCGCATCCGCCAGCCGGGGCGGTCGTCGCGAAAACGCGCCAGCGCATCGGCGAGAAACGACACTTGCGCGGATGCAATCGCGCCCACCCGCAGCATGCCGCTATCGGCGGCGCCCGCGCCGCGCTCCGAGAGCCGCGCGTACAGCGTCATCATTTCCTCGGCGAGCGCAAGCGTTTCGCGGCCGGCGTCGTTGAGCGTGGCGGAGCGGCCTGTGCGGTCGAACAGCGCGAAGCCGAGTTGCTCTTCGAGCCGCTGCATCTGCGCGCTGACGGCCGATTGCGTCAGGCCGATGCGCGCACCCGCGCCGGAAAACGTACCGTACTGGCTGACGGCGATAAAGGTTCTGAGTTCGCTGAGCATTGTCTATTAATCGATTTTGGTGTTGGTCAGGTCAAATATATATCGTTTTTCACCATTTTTATTCATAGTTAAAATTGGCCTCACGCGTGCGGCTTCATGAACCGCTCCATGGGCCGCTTCAGAGACCGGCACGCGATCCCATTTTCCTCTCTGCGAGTTTTCCGAACATGAGCGTTTCCGAAACCGTTTTGCCGCCGTTCCATCTGGCGTTTCCTGTGCATAGCCTTGCCGCCGCGCGCGAGTTCTATGGCGAGTTGCTCGGCTGTGCGGAAGGGCGCAGCTCGCCGGACTGGGTCGACTTCAATTTCTACGGCCACCAGATCGTCGCGCACCTCGCGCCGGAAGAAATCGGCCACCGGCACACCAGTAAGGTCGACGGCGACGCGGTGCCGGTGCGCCACTTCGGCGCGGTGCTCTCGATGGCGCAATGGCAGGCTGCCGCGGACAAGCTGCAACAGGCCGGCATCGACTTCATCATCGAACCGCATGTGCGCTTCAAGGGCGAGGTTGGCGAGCAGGCGACGATGTTCTTCCTCGATCCGTCGGGTAATGCGCTGGAATTCAAGGCGTTTGCGGATATGTCGTCGTTGTTTGCGAAGTAACAGTTGGTGCGAGGGGCCGGCGGTACACGCCGGCCCCTGGAAATACAAAAGCCGGTCAACCGTGATGGTTGACCGGCTTTTTCGTGCCCGAAGCCAAAGCTCAGCGATTGACCAGCCGCGCCGGAATGAACACCAGAATCAGCACGGCGGAAAGCGTCAGCGTGCAGGCTGTCAGGACGAGCCCGGACGCCAGCGTATGCGTGTAACTCTTGAGCCAGCCGATCACGGTCGGGCTGATGAAGCCTGCCAGGTTGCCGGTGCAGTTGATCAGCGCAATCCCCGCCGCCGCGCCGGTGCCGCCGAGAAACGCGGTGGGCAGTGCCCAGAACATCGGCAGCGCGGTGACCACGCCGGACACGGCCAGCGTGAGTCCGATCATCGACAGCAGCGAGCTGTCGCCGTTGGCCGCGCACAGGCTGAAGCCGCTGGCCGCCACCAGCGCAGGCACGACGATATGCCAGCGGCGCTCGCGCGTGCGGTCCGCGTGACGGCCCACCGTGATCATCGAGACCAGCGCCGCGGAATAGGGAATCATCGTCAGCAGGCCAATCATCAACGGATCGTCGATCCCGGTGCCGCGAATGATGGTGGGCTGCCAGAAGCCGATTGCGTAGGAGCCCATCACCACGCCGAACAGCACGAGGCACAGCAGCCAGACGCGCGCCGAGCCGAACACGGCGCGCACCGAACCATGAGTGCGGACCACGGCGTCGGCGTCGATCTCGTCCTGAATCAGACGTTTTTCTTCGCTGCTGAGCCACTTCGCGTCGGCCACGCGATCGTCGAGGCAGCGAAAAATGACGAAGCCGAGCGCGATCGACGGCAGCGCTTCGACAATGAATAGCCACTGCCATCCTTCAAGACCCCACGCGCCGTTGAACGCGTGCATCAGATAGCCGGACAGCGGGCCGCCGAGCAATCCGGAGACCGGAATGCCGGCCATCAGCAGCGCCGTCATCTTGCCGCGCCGGTGCGAGGGAAACCAGTAGGTGAGGTACAGGATCATGCCGGGAAAGAAGCCTGCCTCGGCGACGCCGAGCAGAAAACGCACCACGTAGAACATCAAGGGCGTGTGTACCCACGCGGTGAGCATCGACAGCAGGCCCCACGTAATCATGATGCGGGCGATCCAGCGCCGCGCGCCGACGCGATGCAGCAGCAGATTGCTGGGGACTTCGAACAGAAAGTAGCCGATGAAGAAGAAACCGGCGCCGAGGCCATAGGCCGCGTCGCTGAAATGCAGGCTGCTGAGCATCTGCAGTTTCGCAAAGCCGACGTTGACGCGATCCAGATAAGCGACCACGTAGCCGACGAACAGCAGCGGCATGAAGCGCCACGCAACGCGCCGGAATAGCTGATCGGCCGGATTCGTATCGGCTGTGGCAGGGTAGGACGTTTGGGTTAGCAAGACTTGTCTCCTGGCCCGCCGTGCTGATTGTTTTGAAGGCTTGGGCGGGCGAACGATGTGAGAGTGTAAGGGCAGGTGAGCCGCGTTTCCATGACTAGGCGGGGCTGATCTCCTTGAGGTCGGCAGCGAGCGTTGCCGCGTCTTCGATTTCGAAACCGGTCTGGGTGAGCGCCTCTTGCAGTTCGTGTTGCTGGGCGTCGTCGAGTTCGACTAGCGGCGCGCGCAGCGTGGGCCAGTGCGGATCGCCCGATTGCCACGCGATCGCGGCCTTCATCGCGGCGATGATCGGGTAGCGCTGAAAAACCGCGCGGGTGTCGTTGAGCCGTTGCTGCTGAGCGGCGGCATCCGCGTCGCGCCATGTCTGCGCAAGACGCACGATCGCGGCCGCGTTGACGTTGCCGGTGGCTGTGATGCAACCGGCGCCGCCGTTCTGCAGGGTCGGCAGCAGCAGCGTTTCGGTGCCGGCGAACACGTCGAAGTCCGCGTGCTGAAATTCCTTCAGCAGCGCGGCGGTGTGATTCCAGTCGCCGGAACTGTCCTTGATGCCGGCGATCACGCCGGGATAGCGCATGAGCAGGCGCTCGATCAGGCCGAAGCTGATGCCGACCTGGGCGACCGGCGGGATGTGATACAGATAGACGCGCAGGCGGGCATCGGCCACGGCTTCGATCACTTCGGCAAAGCCGCGAAACAGCCCTTCGTCGCTCACGCCCTTGTAGAAAAACGGCGGCAGCATCAGTACGCCGGCGCAGCCGCTGTTCACTGCATGGCGCGTGAGTTCGATCGCATCGGGCAGCGCGCAGGCGCCCGTGCCCGGCATCATTTGCGCGGGTGGCAAGCCGGCGTCGAGCAACGCGTCGAGTAGCGCGCGCTTTTCGTTCACGCTGAGCGAGTTCGCTTCCGAGTTCGTGCCGAATACGGCTAGCCCCACGCCCTGGCGCAGCAGCCAGCGGCAATGCTTGATGAAGCGGACGGGCGAGGGCGAGCGGTCGGCGTTGAACGGCGTGAGTACCGGCGACAGAACGCCGCGTAAGCCGGACGTGGGCGTGCTCATGGAAGTGTCTCCTTCGGTGTTCCGATGTTCGTATAGGTCGTGTCGTCGAATGCCTGCCGGGCGGGCCGGATATACCGGGGCAAAGCACTCAGGCGCCGACGCAGTATTGCGTGACCCTGAACAGCGAAGAAGCGTGAGCCGCTTGCTTCAAACGTTAATTATTTTTGTGTCTCGCGAGGCGCGGCGTCCAGTTCCTGTGCGGCCTTCAGGAAGGCATGGACGAGCCGCATACGCGCCGACGAGCGCCCCCACAGCAAACCGACCACACGCTTCGGAAACGCGTGCGGCAACGGCCATCTGGCGAGCGACAGCCCGGAAAAGCGCGTCATCAGCCAGTCCGGCACCAGGGATACACCCAGGCCCCGGTCCACCATCACCGCGATGGCGTCGAGCCCGTCGAGTTCGCAGCGCTGATGCGGCTGGATACCGTGCTGGCGCAAATAGCCGTCGGCCAGTTGTCCGCCGACCACGTTGCGGTCGTAGCGCACGAACGGCTCGCGTTGCAGCACGGCGTGCGGGTCGTCGACCTGCATCGACGCGGGCGTCAGCAATACCAGCGGTTCTTCACGAAAGGTGTACCAGTCGCAGCTTTTCGGCAGATCGAAGAGTGGCTGCACCAGCATCGCCGCGTCGAGATCGCCGCTCACCACCTTGCGGTAGAGCTCGACCGAATTGCCCGGCTCCAGATAGATATCGACCTGCGGATGCCGCGCCAGCAACCCCGCCAGCACGTCGGGAATCACGCTGGTCATCATGGTGGGCGTGCCGCCCAGCCGCAGTTGACCGGCGAGTACGGACTCGTCGTTGAGGTCGGATTTCAGGTCGCGGATATCGTGCAGCACCGCGCGGGCACGTTCCAGAATGCGCTCGCCGGCCTCGGTCGTGCCGACCGTACGGCCTGACCGGCGTACCAGCTTCGCGCCGAGTTCCTGCTCGAGCATCTTCACGCGCTGGGCCACCGCCGCAGGCGTCAGATCGAGTCTGCGCGCGGCTTCGGCGATCGATCCGAGTTCGACCACATAGACAAAGCTCTGCAGATAGCGCGAGTCCATCGAATAGAATTTTTATCTTTTGAAGAAGCCAAAGGATACTGTTTTTGACGCCTCGCGGCTATCACACTTCGATCTCACCGAACGCGCATCAGACGCGGACGGCCAGCAAATTTGGAGGAGTGTGGAAATGCCAAGGATTGAATCGGTGTCGGTTTGCGCGGCGGGTGTGCCGCTCGACCGGGTGACTTCGTTTGCGACTCGCACGGTCTCGACGCGTCACTATGGTCTGGTGAAAGTGCGCTCGACCGATGGAGTGGAAGGGATCGGCTTCTGTTATGTCGGCAGTGCGGGTGGCGAACTGCTGCGGGTAGCAGTCGAGCAATTGCTGGCGCCGGTCCTGATCGGCAAGGACTCGTATGCGGTCGAGGGCCTCTGGCAGGCGATGTATCAGGAGGCGTTACTGCAAGGCCGGGCCGGCACCGTGATGCGCGCCATCAGTATTCTCGATACGGCCTTGTGGGATCTGAATGCGCGCAGCCACAATGTGCCGCTGCACAAGTATCTCGGCGCGGTCGAACTCGATACTGTGCCCGCCTATGCGAGCGGCGGCTACTACCTCGAGGGCAAGTCCGCGGGCATGCTCGGCGAGGAAATGGCGAGCTATGTCGAGATGGGTTTCAAGGCCGTGAAGATGAAGGGCGGGCGCCTGTCGCCACGCGAAGAAGAAGCGCGCGTGCGGGCCGCGCGCGAAGCGATCGGCCCGGATGTCGAACTGATGATCGACATCAACAACGGCTGGACCGATACCACCCAGGCCTTGCAGCATCTGCGGCGCATCGAGCAATACGATCCGTACTTTGTTGAGGAGCCTTTTTCTCCCGACGATATCGACAACCACGCGCGCCTTGCCAAACTCACGCGCGTGCCGGTGGCGACCGGCGAAATCGGTTATGGCCGCTGGTATCACAAGGAACTGCTCGACAAGGGCGGTGCGGCGATCCTGCAAACGGACGCCGTGGTGTGCGGCGGTATCAGCGAATGGCGGCGCATTGCGGCGACTGCCGCGAGCTACGGCGTGGTGATGTGCCCTCACTGGTTCCATGACGTGCATGCGCCTTTGGTTGCGGCCACACCCAATGCCCGCTATGTCGAATACTTCTGGGACGACCAGGTGCTCAACTTCCGCCGCCTGATCGATCGTCAGCTCGGCCACAGGAACGGGCGTATCGTGTTGCATCAAACGCCGGGCCTCGGCTTCGATTTCGACGAGCGTGAGGTGGCGAAGTACGGCAAGTGGACTGTGGTCGCCTAGGCTCGAATGCCCGACTTGAACAGAAAGGCGTTGCATGACGCGAATCTGGCCGTAAGGTATTAGCATTGCGCAATAAAATATAAAGGCATGTCTCGCCTGAGTTCACCGAGACTTGCGTGGGACATGCCTTTAATCGCCCCCTTAAAATCGCCTATCTCCACCTCTTCAAACGTTTGCGTCTGCACGGCATTGCGTGCGTTTGAAGTGTCTCCTATCCTTACATTAGCCTTCCTGACAATTCCGCCATTTTCGCGCCATGCAGGCGTTGGTGCTACCGATCTAGCATATTGGCTGACTCACCCATCCTGGCTGATTCACCCCTCCCTTACCGGCATTCTTTCGGGCGCGTTTCATGTGGATCGTCAACGTAGCGCTTAAGCGGCCATACACGTTCATCGTGATGGCCATTCTGATCCTGCTGGCGACGCCGTTCGTGCTGTTGACCACGCCGGTCGACGTGTTGCCGGAAATCAATATTCCGGTGGTCAGCATCATCTGGAGTTATACGGGCTTGTCGGCCGAGGACATGGCCAACCGCATCACGTCCGTCAACGAGCGCAGTCTGACCACCACGGTCAACGACATCGAGCACATTGAATCGCAGTCGCTGGCGGGCATCACGATTCTCAAGGTGTTCCTGCAGCCGAATGCGAATATCCAGACCGCGATCGCGCAGACGGTGGCCGTCGAGCAGGCACAGCTCAAGCAGATGCCGCCGGGTGCGACACCGCCTCTTGTGATCAGCTATTCGGCCTCCAGCATTCCGGTGATCCAACTCGGCTTGTCGAGCCCGAAGCTTTCCGAGCAGGCGCTCAACGACACCGCGCTGAACTTTTTGCGTCCGCAACTGGTAACGATTCCGGGCGCGGCGGTGCCCTATCCGTACGGCGGCAAATCGCGTCTGATCTCGGTCGACCTCGACACGCGCGCGTTGCTTGCGAAGGGCCTGACGCCTTCGGATGTGGTCAACGCGTTCAACGCGCAAAACCTGATTTTGCCGACCGGCACGGCCAAGATCGGGCCGAAGGAATACACGATCAATATGAACGGCTCGCCCGCTACGGTGGAAGGGCTCAACGATATTCCGGTACGCACGCTCAATGGCGCGACGACCTATCTGCGTGAAGTGGCGCACGTGCGCGACGGTTTCTCGCCACAGACCAATATCGTGCGGCAGGACGGACACCGCGGCGTGCTGATGTCGGTGCTGAAGAACGGCAGTGCGTCGACCCTCTCGATCGTCAATACCTTGCAGGGCCTGCTGCCGAGCGCGCGCGCCGCGTTGCCGCCGGACTTGCACATCACGGCCCTGTTCGATCAGTCCGTGTTCGTGAAAGCGGCGGTGCAGGGCGTGGTGCGCGAGGCGCTGGTTGCCGCCGCATTGACCGCGGCGATGATTCTGCTGTTTCTCGGCAACTGGCGCAGTACCTGCATTATCGCGATTTCGATTCCGCTGTCGATTCTGTCCTCGCTGATCGTATTGCACGCGCTCGGGCAAACCATCAACATCATGACGCTGGGTGGTCTCGCGCTGGCGGTCGGGATTCTGGTCGACGATGCGACGGTGACGATCGAGAATATCGAACGGCACCTGCATATGGGCACGAATCTGCACGATGCGATTCTCGACGGCGCCGGCGAAATCGCGATCCCGGCGCTCGTTTCGACGCTGTGTATCTGTATCGTGTTCGTGCCGATGTTCTTCCTGACCGGCGTTGCGCGTTATCTGTTCGTGCCGCTCGCCGAGGCGGTGGTGTTCGCCATGCTCGCCTCGTACATTCTGTCGCGTACGCTGGTGCCGACGCTGGCCATGCTGCTGATGGGCCATGCGCACAAGCCCAGGCCCAACGCCAAACCGAATCTGTTCCGGCGCCTCTATCTGCGTTTCGATAGCGGCTTCGAGCGCATGCGCTCCGCCTACATCATGATTCTCAGCAGCGTGCTGGTGCGCCGCGCGATGTTCGGCAGCCTGTTTCTGGGTTTCTGCGTGCTCTCGATGAGTCTCGTGTTCGTGCTCGGCGAAGACTTCTTTCCGAGCGTCGACGCCGGTGATATTCGTCTGCATATGCGGGCGCCGACCGGCACGCGGATCGAGGAAACCGCGCGTCTTGCGGACCAGGTCGAAGGTGTGATCCGCGAGGTCGTGCCGCCCGAGGAACTCGGCACGATTCTCGACAATCTCGGCTTGCCGTATAGCGGTATCAATCTGTCGTATAGCAACGCGGGCACGATCGGCACGCTCGACGGCGAAATTCAGGTGGCCCTGAACGAAGGCCACAAACCGACGCAGATCTACATGGACAAGCTGCGCACGCTCCTGCCGCAGCGCTTTCCGGGCGTCGAGTTCTTCTTTCAACCGGCCGACATCGTCACGCAGATTCTCAACTTCGGCCTGCCCGCCGCCGTGGATGTGCAGATTTCCGGGGCGGACCAGCTGGGCAACTTCGACGTTGCGCGCAAGCTGCTGAAACAGGTGCGAATGATTCCCGGCACGGTCGACACGCACATCCAGCAGAAGCTGGACGAACCCGCGATCAATCTTCAGATGGATCGCACCCGGCTGCAACAACTCAATCTGAGCGCGAGCAATGTGGCGCAAAATGTGCTCATTTCCTTGTCGGGCAGTTCGCAGACCTCGCCGGGTTTCTGGTTCAACAACAAGAACGGTGTCGAATACAGCGTCGCGGTGCAAACGCCGCAGTACCAGGTGTCGTCGATCGACGAGTTGTTGCGCACGCCGGTCTCGGGTTCCGCCAATGGGCCTACGCAATTGCTCGGCAACCTCGTACGGGTTTCGCCGCAGACGCAGTTCGCGGAAGTCACGCACTACAACATCAGGCCGGTGATCGACCTGTACGTCAGCGTCGAAAAGCGCGATCTCGGCAGCGTGGCCACCCAGGTCGACAAACTGGTGAACAACGTGCGGGCCTCGTTGCCGCGCGGCAGTCAGATTACCTTGCGCGGGCAGGTGCAAACCATGCGCAGTTCGTTCTTCGGTCTCGGAATCGGCGTGGCGATGGCCATCGTGCTGGTGTATCTGCTGATCGTGGTGAATTTCCAGTCGTGGGTCGATCCGCTCATCATTATCAGCGCGCTGCCCGCGGCATTGGCGGGTATCGCGTGGATGCTGTTCCTGACCGGCACGCATTTGAGCGTGCCCGCGTTGACCGGCGCGATCATGACGATGGGCGTTGCCACCGCCAACAGTATTCTGATGGTGGCGTTCGCGCGCCAGCGGCTGCAGGCCGGCGCACCGCCGCTTACCGCCGCGCTCGAAGCCGGTGCAAGCCGCATCAGGCCGGTGCTGATGACGGCGTTCGCGATGATTATCGGCATGATTCCGATGGCGCTCGGTCTCGGCGAGGGCGCCGAGCAAAACGCGCCGCTGGGCCGCGCGGTGATCGGCGGATTGCTGTTCGCCACCGTATCCACGCTGTTTTTCGTGCCACTGGTGTTCGCTAGCATTCATAGCCGCCTTGCGCGGCGTCACCGTGACGATGACGATATGGACACGACGGGCGGCCATGGCAACGACGGCCCCGCGCCGGATCATGGCGGCGAAGGCAAACCCGCGTAACGTTAATTGATGGCCGAAATGTACGGCTGATTGGAATGGCTGACTGAGATGACCGAAAAAACTCATGCATCGCTAGCGATTCCCGCGCGAGAAACCGAAGGCGGCCACGCGTTGCCGCCGCGTGGCCGCGAATGGAAGCGCGCCAAGATGGCGATCTGGATCGTGCTGGCGCTGCTCGCCATCGGTGCATTGCGCACGGTGATCGCGAATGTTCTGCAGAACCGTTCGGTTGCCGAAACGACGAAGCAGAACGCGGTGCAGTACGTGAACGTGGTGAGTCCGACGCAAACGGAAGGCGGTGGCGACACCTTGCTGCCGGGTACGTTGCGCGGCAATGTCGAGTCGCCGATTTACGCGCGCTCCACCGGTTATCTGCTGCACTGGTATGTCGATATCGGCACGCGGGTGAAGCAGGGGCAACTGCTGGCCGACCTGGATACGCCGGAAATCGATCAGGAACTCGCGCAGGCGCTGGCGCAGCGTCAGCAAACCAGTTCGAGTCTCGGCCTTGCCAAAAGCTCGCTGGACCGCTGGCAACAACTGCGTCAACGCGATGCGGTCTCGCAGCAGGAGCTCGACGAACGGCAGAGCACCTATACGCAGGACGTCGCCAACCTCGCTGCCGCCGATGCCAACGTGAAACGCCTGCAGCAACTGGAATCGTTCAAGCGCATCGTCGCGCCGTTCGCGGGTGTGGTCACGCAGCGCAATGTCGACGTCGGCGACCTGATCGATGCCGGCAGCGGCACGAGCCGCGCGCTGTTTGCTCTCGCGCAGTCGGATCCGTTGCGGGTCTATGTGCAATTGCCGCAGGCGTATGCGCAGAATGTTTCGGTGGGACAGAAGGTGGTGGTTACTCAGGCCGAATTACCGGGGCAGCAGTTCCACGGCACGATCACGCACATCTCCGGCGCGATCGACGTGCCGACCCGCTCGCTGCAAATCGAAGTGACCTTGCCGAATCCCGACGACAAGCTGCGGCCCGGTGCGTATGTGCAGGTGGCCGTGCCGGCTGTGGCCCATGCGAAATGGCTGGTGCCCGGCAATGCCTTGCTGTTTCGCGCCGAAGGTCCGCGGGTCGCGGTGGTCGACGACAAGGGCAATGTGGCCTTACGCAAGATCGTGATCGCGCAGGACCTGGGGCAGTCGCTTGAGATCGAGAGCGGGATCGAGGGTAACGACAGGATCATCATCAACCCGAGCGATTCGATCGCGGACGGCGATCACGTGCAGATCACGCAGCCGCAGAAAAACGGCAAGGGGGCGTCGTGATCGCGAAGCAGGCGAGCGCTGACCGGGCACTCACATCGTCAACGACACGAGCGGCTCTCAGCGCGCTGGCGGCGGCCGCGAGCGCGGCCTTGCTGGCCGCGTGCACGGTCGGCCCGGATTATCAGCGACCGCAAGCCGAGGTGCCGCCCAGTTGGCAAACCGATTCATACTGGCGCGTCGCGGCACCTTCGCATGCGCCGATCACGCCGGACTGGTGGAGCACGTTCGGCGATCCGACGCTCGCCGCGCTGGAAACGCAGGCGCTCGCGCAGAATCAGACGCTGGCCGCGGCAAGCGCGCACTATGAGCAGGCCAAAGCCACGCTCGCCAATACGCGTGCGCAGCAGATTCCCGAGGTCGATCTGAGCGCGACCGGCTCGCGCTTCCGCATTTCGCAGAACCGGCCGCTAACGAATTACGCCACGCCGACCATGTCGACGGTGCAGAACAATGTGCAACTCGGCCCAACGATCAACTACGACACCGATCTATTTGGCCGGATACGCCGTGAAGTGGAAGGCGCCACGGCTTCGGCGCAACAGTCGGCCGACGACCTCGCCAACGCGCGGCTCGTCCTCACTACCGATCTCGCCACCGACTATTTCTCGCTGCGTGAACTCGACGCCGAGATCGACGTGCTGAATCAATCGGTGAAACTGCAGCAGAAGGCGCTCGATTACGTCACGGCCGAGCACGATCTCGGTTCGGTGTCGGGGCTCGACGTGTTGCAGCAGAAGTCGCTGCTCGATTCGACCCGCGTGCAGGCGCAACTGCTGCTGAACCAGCGCGCGCAGGAAGAACATGCGATTGCCGCGCTGGTCGGCGTACCCGCGCCGCAGTTCGCAATCGAGTCTCGAGTGCTCGCCACGCAGGTGCCGCCGATTCCGCTTGGTTTGCCGAGCGACGTATTGCAGCGGCGCCCGGATATTGCCTCGGCCGAGCGCGCGATGGCGGCGGCGAATGCGCAGATCGGCGTCGCCAAGGCGGCGTTTTTCCCGAGCCTGACGCTGATGCCGGGCATCGGCTGGGAAAGCACGCAGTTCGCCAGCCTGCTGAGCGCGCCGACGCTGATGTGGACACTCGGCGCGACGGTCGGCCAGGTGCTGTTCGACGGCGGCCGCCGCGCAGCCAACGTGAAATACGCGAGCGAAGGCTACAAGGCGACCGAGGCGAACTACCGGCAAACCGTGCTGAGCGCATTCCAGCAGGTGCAGGACGGCATCACCGGTCTGTCGGTGCTGGACGGCGCGGCGAAGCAGTCGCACGAGGCGGTGACCGATGCGCAGCATCTGCTGGCGCTCGCCAACGACCGTTATTCGGGCGGCCTCGTCGCCTATCTCGACGTCATCACCGCGCAGCAGTCGCTTCTCACCAGCGAGCGTCAGGACGTGCAGATTCATGGTCAGCAGATGACGCTGTCGGTGTCGCTGGTGAAGGCGCTCGGCGGCGGCTGGGATGGTGCTGGCACGGACATGTCGGGCACGCAGCAGCCCGGCGAAGCAACCAACGCAGCGAACGCAGCGAACGCGACGAACACGAAGGAGGCGATGGCTCCCGCGAAGTGAGCCTCCCGACGAATGACACGGCCAGACAGGAAGGCGGAAAACGGAAAACGAGGCGTTTCGTATAATGCAGGTACAAGGGGACGCGCATGAAATTGCTGATCGTTGAAGACGAGCATAAGGTGGTGGACTACCTGCGCTCCGGTTTGACAGAGCAGGGCTGGGTCGTCGACGTCGCGCTCGACGGCGAGGAAGGCATGCATCTGGCCACCGAATTCGATTACGACGTAATCGTCCTCGACGTGATGCTGCCCAAACGCGACGGTTTCAGCGTGCTCAAGGCGCTGCGCATGCGCAAGTCGACCCCGGTCATCATGCTGACGGCCCGCGACCATGTGAACGACCGCGTGCGGGGTTTGCGCGAAGGCGCGGACGACTACCTCACCAAACCCTTTTCCTTTCTCGAACTGGTCGAGCGGCTGCATGCATTGGCGCGCCGCACGCGCTCGCAGGAATCCACACTGATTTCCGTGGGCGATCTGTTCGTCGATCTGATCGGCCGCCGCGCTACCCGCGACGGCGTGCGTCTCGATCTGACCGCCAAGGAATTCCAGTTGCTCAGCGTGCTGGCGCGCCGCCAGGGCGACATTCTCTCGAAGACCGCGATTACCGAACTCGTGTGGGACGTCAACTTCGACAGCCATACGAACGTGGTCGAAACCGCGATCAAGCGGCTGCGCGCCAAACTCGACGGCCCGTTTTCCTCGAAGCTGCTGCACACCGTGCGCGGCATGGGCTACGTGCTCGAAGTACGTGAAGAGGCAGAGCAAACATGAACCGTTCTATTGCCCGCCGCCTTGCGCTGATGTTCGCGCTGGTGGCGCTGCTCGTGTTCACGCTGGTGGGCACCGGGCTCTTTGTGGTGTTGCGCACGCAACTTCAGCATCACCTGCGCGAGTCGCTCGACGATCGCACGGAGATCGCGCGCATCATCGTCTCTCATGCGGTGACGCCGGAAAAGTGGCGCATGGCGCGTGAAAAACTCACCGACATGACACCGCGCGACGGCAGCACCATCTATGCGGTGTCGAGTGCCGATCCGTATTTCCACTACGGCAAGCTGGTCGAGGGCCCCGTGGTATCGAGCTGGGCGGGCGGATACGCGACTATTGCACCAGCCGGCGGCGGCGCGGACATGCTGACCATTACCGTGCCGATAGCGGCTAATGGTGCGCGCCCAGCGGTGCAATTGCAGGTCGCCGCCAGTTGTTCGCCCAACTTCCGCACCATGCGCGTGTTCGGCTCGGCGCTCGCCGCGCTGTCCGCGTTGGGCAGTCTCGCCGTGCTGCTGCTGAGTTACTCGGTCACCCGGCTGGGTCTCGCGCCGTTGACGCGCTTGACGCGAGATGCGTCCGCAGTGAGCCCGAACAACCGCTCGCAACGTCTGAATACCGCTTCGCTGCCGCTCGAACTGAACGATCTGGCCAACTCCTTCAACGGCGCACTCGAACGTCTGGACGGCGCTTATGGCCGCCTCGAATCGTTCAATGCGGACGTCGCTCACGAACTGCGTACGCCGGTGACGATTCTGATCGGACAGACCGAAGTGGCATTGACGCGCAACCGCTCGGTCGACGATTTGCGTCATACGCTGCAATCGAATCTCGAAGAGTTCGAACGCATGCGCGCGATCATCAACGACATGCTGTTCCTCGCCCGTGCCGACCAGGGCGAGCGCGCGACGGGCCTCGTCGAAGTGTCGCTGGCCGCGGAAGTCGCGCACACGCTGGAGTTTCTGGAGATCCCGTTTGAAGAAGCCCGCGTGCACGCGCAGTTGCGCGGCGATGCGGTGGCGCGCGTGAACCGCTCGCTCTTTGGGCGCGCGTGCACGAATCTGCTGATGAACGCGATCCAGCACTGCGCGCCTGGCGCGGCGATCACGGTGACGATTTCGAACACGCCGGATCAGGTGCGCGTGGCGGTGGCGAACCCCGGCGAGCCCATCGAGCCGGGCGTGCTCGAACACCTGTTCGACCGTTTCTATCGCGCGGAAGTGTCCCGCACCAATAGCCGCGAAAACCACGGGCTGGGTCTCGCGATCGTGAAGGCGATTGCGGAGATGCATCGCGGCGCGGTGTCGGCGGAAAGCGCGAACGGGATCAATACGTTCACGTTTTCGATTGCGGCCTCGAGTGTGGAAACCAGCGCGCCGGCGGCACGCGCGAATGCCGGTGTCGCGGCGGTAGCCGCAGGTTAATCGTCGCGGGTTAATCGTCGTTGGTGAAAGGCAAATCGGCCTGAACCGGTACGCGCGTCTTCACCGTTTGCGCATTGGCCGGTGTCAACGCGCTGACGCGCACACCCAGCAGCCGCAGCTTGCGGTTCAATTCCACCCGTCGCAGACACTCGGTTGCCGCGCGCCGGATCTCGGTGGCGTCGGCAGTCGGTTCGTCGAGCGTCAGGTCGCGCGTGACCGTGCGGAAATCGTCGTAGCGCAGCTTGATGCCCACCGTGCGGCCCACATAGCCCTTCCTCACCAGGTCTTCCGCCACCCGCACGCATAAGCCGGTAAACGAACTGGACAGGGCCGGCCGATCGTGGCGCGGATGCAGATCGCGCTCGAAGGTCGTCTCGCGGCTCATCGACTTCGGTTCCGATTCGACCACGACCGGCCGCTCGTCGTAGCCTTGCGCGACTTGCATGAGCCACGCCGAGTAGCTGCGCCCGAAATGATCCTGCAACAGGCCCGCGTCTGCCGCCGCCAGATCGCCGACCGTGGCGAGACCGAGCGCGGTGAGCTTTTCCGCGGCCTTCGGTCCGATCCCGTTGACCTTGCGCACCGGCAACGGCCATACCCGCAACGGCACGTCCGCCGGCGTCAGAATCGTGAGGCCGTTGGGTTTGTCGAGTTCGGAGCCGATTTTCGCCAGCAGCTTGTTCGGCGCGACGCAGATGGAGCAGGTGAGGCCGGTTGCCTGATTGACGGCCTGCTTGATGCGCGCGGCGATCTCGTGCGGCTCGCCGGGCAGCTCGGTGAGGTCGATGTAGATTTCGTCGATGCCGCGGTCTTCGATCCGGTCCGTGAAATTTGCAACCGCCGCCTTGAACAGGCGCGAGTAGTGGCGATACGACTCGAAATCGGTGGGCAGCAGAACCGCGTCGGGCGCGAGCACGGCGGCTTTCATCATGCCCATCGCGGAGAACACGCCGAGCGCACGGGCTTCGTAAGTGGAGGTGGTCACCACGCCGCGGCCCGCGTAATCGCGCAGCTTCGCAAAGCTGCGGCTGCCGTCTTCAAGCGTTTGCGGCGTGCCGTTGCGCCCGCCGCCGATCACCACCGCCTTGCCGCGCAGTTCGGGATAGCGCAGGAGTTCGACGGACGCGTAGAACGCGTCCATGTCCAGATGCGCAATACGGCGGCTTGCAGAACTCATGGATGGCGGATGGAATGACAGCACGGGCCGCGAGCATAACAGTCGATGCACGCGCCCGTTGCCCTATGGCATGGCTGCTGCGTTGGGCGCCTGATGTATCAGCCATGATGGGCCGTACGCCGGACGCCAAACCATAATACTACCTTGCTCCGCCCGGGCAAGGTGTCACGCGGCAAGCGTCAACCGCAAGCCGGCCTGGCTTTCTTGCATGCGTCCGCAAGCTGGGGCGGCGGGTCTTTCTTGAACACCGTCTTGTACGATTCGAGCACATTCGACTGAACCACCGGCAGAGACTGCACGCCGATCCAGGCCGGCGGCGTCTGGCCGATCAGCGCCTTCATCATCGCCATGGCCTCGGCCACGCCCTGATCGTACGGACGTTGCGAGCCGGTTGCCTTCAGCGGTCCGCCCTTGGCGATCTCGATTGCGGATTGCAGACCGAGGTCGACTGTCGTGACGGGAATATTCACCCCTTGTGCCCGCATCGACGTCAGCGTGTCGAGCGCCGGTTGATCCCAGACGGCGAACAGACCCTTGACGTCCGGATTGCCGGTCAGGAAATCGCCCGCGATCTGCCCCACCTTGGACGGATCCGTAAACGCGACCTGTTTGATCTTGATGTCGGGACGATTTTTCTTGAACCAGTCGTTGACGGCCTTGGTGCGCTCCGTCGTGCTGAAGTAGTCCACGCCGAAATTCACGAGCCCGATGGTGCCGCCTTGCGGCACACACGAGGCGAGCACCTTCGCCGCGATCTGGCCGTTGCCTTCGCTGTCGGCGGAAATCATCGACGCGTATTGCTCGGGATGCTTCAGGCCGGTCGGCACGTTGTCCATGAACACGAGCTTGATGCCGGCTTCGGACACTTTCTTGTAGGTGGCGGCCGTCGCCGTTCCGTCGACCGGGATGGAGATGATGCCGTCCGGATGGCGTTGAATGGTGTTTTCGATATCCGCGATCTGCTTGTCGACCTGGTATTCCGCCGACGCCGTGCCGATCACTTCCACGCCGTACTTCTTGAGCGTATCCGTGATGCCTTGCACCTGCAGTTGCGACCAGTCGAGATTCATGGTCTGCATCGAAATACCGACCTTGAATTTGCCGGCCTTGATTTTGGCGATGTCGGCGTCGCTCAGCTTGACGGCATCCACCGAGGCCGCTTTTTCGCCGTTCGGCCCTTGCCCGACAATCGTCTTCGGACCGATCGATCCGACCGGCAGACTCGTCACGCATTGCGCGTAGGCGCCCGGCGTTGCCAGTGCCATGAGGGCGGCTGCGGCGGCCGCCATGAGAGTGGGTAGAACGTATCCTGAGCCACGACGATGTTTCATGTTTCTTCTCCGTTGGTCTTCATGTTGGTGTTACGTCTCCTGCCATTCACGAACAGCGCGGGCACGCGAACTCACGCGCGATCGACGTGCCCTCGTCATTTTCTGGATCGCTTCGCGCTCATGTCCCGCTCATTTTCTGGTGAAGGCCACCGCCGCGACGATGATGGCCCCCTTGATCACCAGTTGCAGCGATGAACTGACACCGAGCAGCACCAGCCCGTTATTGAGCGTGCCGATGATGAGACTGCCGAGCAGCGTGCCGAGCACGAAGCCGCGGCCCCCGAACAGACTGCAGCCGCCGAGCGTCACCGAAGCGATCACGTCGAGCTCCATGCCTTGCACGACGTCGGGCCGTGCCGCATGCGAGCGTGCCGACAGCACGAGCGCGGCGAGTCCGGCCAGCATGCCGGTGAGAATGAAGGCGAGGGTGGTCACGCGTCGCGTGTTGATGCCGGAGTAGAGCGCCGCCGTCGGATTGCCGCCGGCTGCATAGATCTGCCGGCCGAACACGCTGTAATGCAGCAGCAGGATGCCGGCGATCACGGTCAGCACGGTCCAGATGATCGGCACCGGCACACCGGCAATGTCGCCCTCGCCGAAGATCGCGATGAACGAGTCGTTGGTGATGATCTCGGGCCGCGTGGTCGTCACCATCAAGGCGAGTCCGCGTGCGGCGCTCAAGGTGCCGAGCGTCACGAGAAAGGAGGGGATGTTCAGCCGCGTGCTCACGACCCCGTTGATCGCGCCGACAATCGCGCCGGTGCCAATACCCGCAATCGCGCCGACGATCCAGTTGTCGCCGACATACGCCATGGCAAGCGCCGCGGACATACCCGACAGCGCCAGTGTCGAGCCTACCGAGAGATCGATTTGCCGCGCGATGATCACAAAGGTCATGCCGACAGCGATGATCGACACGAGCGCGGTTTGCCGGCCGATATTCAGGAAGTTATCGATCGAGAGAAACCAGGGTGAAGCGAAGCTGAACACCACCAGCAGGATGGCGAACGCGCCGTACAGTGCATAGGGCCGCTCGCCTTGCAGCAGGAGTTGCGCGATGCGCCGCATGCGGCTCTTGCGCGGTGGCGATGCCTGCCGTTCGGCCGTCATCGGCGAGACAGAATCGTTCATTTTGAATGCGCCCTGGAAGAAGTCCCGCCGGGGGACTCGATGGAAGAACGGGACAACTGGATCAGGTGATGAAGCGCCTCGGCGTTGGCGAGATCGGCACGTTCGACGCTCTTGACGATCGAGCCGTCCACAACGATCGAAATCCGGCCACACAGGCGCAGCAACTCATCGAGGTCGGAGGACACGACGAGCACGGCGGTGCCCGCGTGCGCGGCGTCCTGGATCACGTCGTAGATCTCCTCGCGCGCGCCGACATCCACGCCGACTGTCGGTTCGTCGAGCAGAAGGATCCTGGGACGCGGGTGATTCCACTTTGCAAAGACCACTTTTTGCTGGTTGCCGCCGGAGAGGAATTTGACCGGGGTCGACGAACCCGGTGCCTTGACGGCGAGTTCCTGCATCGAGTGCTTCGCCTGATTGACGGCCGCCTGGCTGCGCAGCCACCCCCAACGGGAGAATTGCGGCAAGCGCGGCAAGGTCAGATTGCGCTCGATCGAATGGTCGAGAACGAGCCCTTCCAGATGACGATCTTCAGGCACCAGCGCGACCCCGAGCCGGATGGCTTCGGCCGGCGTCATACGTGCGCGGGATTGACCTTCGATCACGATCGCGCCTGCCTCGATCTTGCGAATGCCGAAGATGGTTTGCAGGATCTCCGTGCGTCCGCTGCCGATCAATCCCGCGAGCCCGTGGATCTCGCCGCGGCGAATCAGCAGATCGACGTGGCGAAGCCTGTCGTTGCTGACGTTCGACAACTTGAGCACGGGCGCAGCGGCGGCATGGAAGGTGGCCAGGGTTTGCCGCCCGAGACCCGGTTCGTCACCCGCCATGCCGGCAGCCGTCCGCTCCCGCGCCTGCAAGGCCGCATGACCGGGGCCGACGATGGCCGCGACCAGTTGCTTCATATCGGTGTGCGCGGTCTGGAACACTCCTGCGTTGGCTCCGTCGCGAAACACGGTGACACGCTGCGAAATCCTGAACACCTCGTTCAGACGATGCGTCACATAGATCACACCGACGCCGCGCTGTGTGACCGCGCGGATCGCGTCGAACAGAATCTGTTCCTCGCCGCCGGTCAGCGCCGAGGTGGGTTCGTCGAGAATCAGCACGCGCACGTCGCCCATCAGCGCCTTGCAGATTTCGGTCATTTGCCGGTATGCGAACGGCAATGCGCCAACGGGCGTGCGCGGGTCGAGCGGGATGCCGTGCGAGTGGAGGAATTCGCGGACGGTGGCCATCAGTTGCCGGTTCTTCACGAAACCGAGACGGGTGCGGGGCTCGCGCCCCAGCATCAGATTTGCGCCGACCGACAGCGATTCGACCAGGCTTAGATCCTGATAGACCACGGCAACACCGGCTTCACGCGAGCGCGCCGGCGAGTCGAACGCCACTTTCTGGCCGGCGATCTCGATGACGCCGTCGTCATAGGCATGCACGCCGCTGAGGATCTTGATCAGGGTGGATTTGCCGGCGCCGTTTTCGCCGAGCAACGCATGGACTTCGCCGGGCAATACGTCGAGGCTGACGCCGCGCAGCGCCTGCACGCCACCGAATCGTTTGGTGACGCCCGCAACACGGATCAATGGAACCTGAGGCGATGACGCGGCCGCGACCGCAACCGGCTCACTCATCTGACACGTCTCCTTCGTCGATACGGCGGAATCTTTCTCTTTGTATGGCGCTGATGGCCGAAACCGTTTTGTGATCTTCGCATCATGAATATGGTGCGTCAATAACATTTGTGGCGTGTGACAGCGCCTGATACCGGATTATGTGACGATTGAATCGGAAAGCTTGTGATAATTCTATCAATCGTTGTAGCATAAGTGCGAACAAACTTGTCGGCGGCCGTTGTGCGCCGCGTCAAATTTCCGGATGCCTTATGCCTGAAGCCCCTGTGCTTTCTTCTTCGGTCGTCACGCTGCGCGGCGGCCCGCTGGTTCATCCGGTGCGTAATCCGGGCCTGCCGTTCGACGCGTCCTGGCTGGACGGCTTGCGGGTCAATCAGTCCGCGGTCGAGCGGCGCACGGCCACGCTCGGAACCCGCCGCAGCGTCAAGAAAGATGCCCAGGCAGCCTGGCTGCTGAAGGCTGTCACCTGTATCGACCTCACCACGCTCAATGGCGACGACACCGAGGGGCGCGTGCGCCGCCTTTGCGCGAAGGCGCGCCAACCCGTGCGGGCCGATCTGCTCGAAGCGCTCGGCATCGCGCCGCACGGCATCACCGCGGGCGCGGTGTGTGTTTATCACCGCTTCGTCGCGGCGGCGGTGGATGCGCTGCAGGGCAGCGGCATTCCGGTCGCCGCAGTATCGACAGGATTTCCGGCCGGACTGATTCCGCATCCGCTGAAGCTGAAAGAGATCGAGGCGTCGGTGGCGGACGGGGCGCAGGAAATCGACATTGTCGTCACGCGTGAATATGTGCTGACCGGCAACTGGCAGGCGCTCTACGACGAGGTGCGCGAGTTCCGCGCGGCCTGCGGTCCGGCACACCTGAAGGCGATTCTGGCCACCGGCGACATCCGCACGCTCTCCAACGTGGCGCGCGCCTCGATGGTCTGCATGATGGCCGGCGCCGACTTCATCAAGACGTCGACCGGCAAGGAAGGGGTCAACGCCACGCTGGATGTCTCGCTGGTGATGGTACGCATGATCCGCGAATACCAGCAGCGCACCGGTGTGCCGATCGGCTTCAAGCCGGCGGGCGGTGTGTCGAGCGCGAAGTCCGTGCTGTCCTATCAGATTCTCATGAAGGAGGAACTGGGCCGTCCGTGGCTCGAACCGGAACTGTTCCGGATCGGCGCATCGAGCCTGCTGGCCGATATCGAACGCCAGCTCGAACATCACGTGAGCGGCCGTTACTCCGCTTTCAACCGCCACCCCGTAGCCTGAACAGAAGACCGATCTCATGAGCGTAGCCGAGTATTTTTCATCGATGGAGTACGGTCCCGCACCCGAGGACGATCGCCCTGCGCGCGCGTGGCTCGCGCAGTATGAAGCGGGCTTCGGGCATTTCATCGGCGGTGCGTGGCATGCGCCCGCTGCCGGCGAGCGGTTCGTCTCGCACGCGCCAGCCACGGGCGAGCGGCTCGCGGATATCGCGCAGGGCGACGCGGCCGATGTCGACGCGGCCGTGGCCGCCGCGCGCGCCGCGCAGCCGGGCTGGCTCGCGTTGGGCGGCGCCGGGCGGGCACGGCATCTGTATGCGCTCGCGCGCATGGTGCAGCGGCATAGCCGCCTCTTTGCCGTGCTCGAAGCACTCGACAACGGCAAGCCGATCCGTGAAACACGCGATATCGACGTACCGCTCGTCGCGCGGCACTTCCTGCATCACGCAGGGTGGGCGCAATTGCAGGAGAGCGAATTCGCCGATTACGCGCCGCTCGGTGTGATCGGCCAGATCGTGCCGTGGAATTTTCCGCTGTTGATGCTCGCGTGGAAGATCGCACCGGCGATTGCACTGGGCAACTGCGTCGTGTTGAAGCCGGCCGAATACACGCCGCTCACGGCGCTGCTGTTTGCCGAACTCGCGCACCGGGCCGGTTTGCCGGCCGGCGTGCTGAACGTCGTGACGGGCGACGGCCGCACCGGCGCCGCGCTCGTCGAGCATCCGCAAGTGGACAAGATCGCGTTCACGGGGTCGACGGAAGTCGGGCGCCTGATACGCGCGGCCACGGCCGGCTCGGGCAAATCGCTGACGCTCGAACTCGGCGGCAAGTCGCCGTTCATCGTATTCGACGACGCGGATCTCGACGGCGCGGTCGAAGGAGTTGTCGACGCGATCTGGTTCAACCAGGGGCAGGTTTGCTGCGCGGGCTCGCGCCTGCTCGTGCAGGAGGGCATCGAAGCGCGTTTCATCGCGAAGCTGAAGCGCCGCATGGAAACGCTGCGCGTGGGCACGTCACTCGACAAGAGTATCGACATCGGCGCGATCGTCGATCCAGTGCAACTCGAACGTATTCAGTCGCTGGTGGAAACCGGCCGGCGTGAAGGCTGTGTGGTGTGGCAGTCGCCCGATACGGCGATGCCTGCCGGTGGCTGTTTTTATCCGCCTACACTCGTCACCGGCGTGGCGCCGGCTTCCATTCTGGCGCAGGAAGAAATCTTCGGACCGGTATTGGTCGCAATGAGTTTTCGCACACCGGACGAAGCGATTGCGCTTGCCAATAACTCGCGCTACGGGCTCGCTGCGAGCGTGTGGAGCGAAACCATCGGCCGCGCGCTCGATGTCGCGCCGCGCCTTCTTTGTGGCGTGGTGTGGATCAACGCGACCAATCTGTTCGATGCGGCGGTTGGTTTCGGGGGTTACCGCGAGTCGGGCTATGGCCGGGAAGGCGGCAGCGAGGGCATCTACGAATATCTGAAGCCGCGTGCCTGGCTCAAGCTTGCCGCCCGCCGGGACGCGCGCGCTGAACGCCCTGAACAGACAGCCGGCGCAGACGGGCTTGGGTCGTTGTCGAACGTCACGCTGATCGACCGTACTGCGAAGCTTTTCATCGGTGGCAAGCAGGTGCGTCCGGATAGCGGCTATTCGTTACCGGTTCACGCGCCGGATGGCACTCTGGTCGGTGAAGTGGGTGAGGGCAATCGCAAGGATATTCGTAACGCGGTCGAAGCGGCGCGCGCGGCGCAGAAATGGTCGCAGGCGAGCACGCATAACCGTGCCCAGGTGCTGTTCTATCTCGCGGAGAACCTGGCCGTTCGTGCGGACGAATTCGCGCGGCAACTGGTGATCAGAAACGGCGCGACGGAAGCGGCGGCGCATGCGGAAGTCGAGGCTGCGGTAGCACGCCTCTTTACTTACGCGGCGTGGGCCGACAAGTTCGACGGCGCCGTGCATACGCCGCCGCTGCGCGGTGTCGCGCTGGCCATGCACGAGCCGCTTGGGGTGATCGGTATCGCCTGTCCGGACGAAGCGCCGTTGCTCGGCTTCGTCTCGCTGGTGGCGCCCGCGCTGGCCATGGGCAATCGTGTGGTGGTCTTGCCGAGTGCGGCGTGCCCGCTCACCGTGACCGATTTTTATCAGGTAGCCGAGACTTCAGATGTGCCGGGCGGCGTGCTGAACATCGTCACGGGTGAGCGCGGTGCGCTGTTGCCCGCGCTTGCCAGACACGATGACGTCGATGCGCTCTGGTGTTTCGGCCATGCGGCGGATTCGACGCTGGTCGAGCGCGAGTCGGTTGGCAATCTGAAGCGGACATTCGTCGATTATGGCCGCCAGTTCGACTGGTTCGACCGTTCGAGCGAAGGCCGTCCGTTTTTGCGTCAGGCCGTGCAGGTGAAGAACATCTGGATCCCGTACGGAGACTGACCGCTAGACCCACAGGGTGTCGAAACCCCATGCACGCCAACCAGAAAATGGAGGAGACAACGTGCTGAAGAATCTGAATTTGCGGTTTTCGCAGGTTTTGCCTCGAGGGGAACGCGAATGAATACGCCGGTACAACGAAACGGGCGTGTCGTCATTCTGGGCATCTACGTCACGGACCTGACGTTTCGTGCCGCGCGTATGCCCCTGATCGGAGAGACGATTGCCGGCTCGGCATTCGCAATGGGTCCTGGCGGCAAGGGCTCGAATCAGGCGGTGGCGGCGGCGCGTGCCGGCGCCGAGGTGGTGTTCTGCACCCGCATCGGCAACGATGCATTCGGCGAGATTGCGCGTAAAACGTGGGCTACTGAAGGCATTACGGCACGCGCGTCGGTGATCGAGGGCGTCTCCACGGGCGCGGCGCATATCTTCGTCGACGACACCACCGGCATGAACGCGATCATCGTCGCTTCCGGCGCGGCCGGCACGATGAACGCAGCCGACGTCGACGCGATCGAAGCCGACATTGCCGCTGCGCGCGTGTTCGTCACGCAACTCGAGCAGCCGCTCGCGGCGGCGCGCCGCGGCCTTGAGGTGGCGCGCCGGCACGGCGTCATCACCGTGTTCAATCCGGCGCCCGCGTTGCCGCTCGACGACGACATCTTCCCGTTGTGCGACTACATCACCCCCAACGAAACCGAAGCCGCCGCGCTCACCGGCGTGCCGATCGCGAATGCCGATGACGCGCGCCGTGCTGCCGACGTGCTGCTCGCCAAAGGTGTTGGCGCGGTCATCGTTACGCTGGGGGAAAGCGGCGCGCTGCTGCACTCGCCGACCCAGTCCGTGCTCGTGCCGGCCTATCGCTGCGGCCGCGTGGTGGAGACCGCCGGTGCGGGCGACGGCTTCACGGGCGGCTTCGCGGCCGCTCTTGCACGCGGCGACGACGCGATGGCCGCACTGCGTTTCGGCTGCGCACTCGCGGGCATTTCCGTCACGCGGCCGGGCACGGCGCCTTCCATGCCGACGCTCGACGAGGTGAATCGCGTGTTGAACCAGCCGGCCGAACTGTCTCCGGCAAGCTCGCCGCTGTCCTGATCATTGCGAAGACTCAAGGAGATCGTGTTCACCATGAAGTCCTCGTTTACCACTGGCAACGCTGGAAAAATGTTCGGCGACCGGCAACTGAATTTCCTGCTGATCGTCAACGTACTCGTCGTGCTGGCCGCAACCTGGCTCTCGCGCGGGCAATTCGTCGATATCGACAACCTGCAGTCGATGGGCGGGCAGTTGCCTGAACTCGGCCTGCTCGCGCTCGGCATCATGTTGTCGATGGTGTCGGGCAACGGAGGAATCGACCTGTCGGGCGTGGGGCTCGCGAACCTGTCCGGGATGGTCGCCGCGCTGGTCGTGCCGCGCTTCGTCAGCGGCGACGACTCGCCGGTGCTCTACACGTCGCTCTTCTGCGTGATCGTCGTGGTGATGGGGCTGCTTGGCGGACTCCTGAACGGCGTGGTCATTGCGCGTCTGCGCCTTACGCCGATTCTCTGCACGCTCGGCACGCAACTGTTGTTCACGGGTTTTGCGGTCGTGCTCAGTAATGGCGCTTCGGTACACGTCGACTATGTCGATCCCTTGTCGAATATCGGCAACGGTACCGTGTTTCAGGTGCCGATCGCATTCTGCATCTTTATCGCCGCTGTGATCGTGCTGGGATGGTTGCTCAAGCGCAGCCCGTTCGGTTTGCGCCTCTATCTGATGGGCACCAATCCGAAGGCCGCGTTCTACGCCGGCATTCCGCGTGCGCGGATGCTGATCACAATCTATGCGATGTGCGGCGTGCTGGCCTCGCTCGCCGGTCTGATCAGCGCGACCCATACGTCGAGCGCGAAATGGGACTACGGCAACTCCTATCTGCTGATTGCCATTCTGATCGCGGTGATGGGCGGTGTGAATCCGGCCGGCGGCCACGGCCGCATCATCTGCGTGTTCTTTGCGGCCACCGTGCTGCAGTTTCTCTCGAGTCTGTTCAATCTGCTGGGCGTGTCGCAGTTTTTTGGCGATTGCGCGTGGGGTTTTCTGTTGCTGCTGTCGCTCGCGTTCGCGGGCGGCGAGCGGGTGCGCACGATCTTCGGTTTCGGCGGCCATGGTGGTGGCGGTGGCGGTAGCAGCAGTACCGCGAGTTCCGGCGGCGCGGCGCCGAAGCATTAGCGCGTCGCACAGACGCGAGGCGCAGGCAAGGTTTCAGTACGCGGCGGACAACGAGCCCTGGCTGTCCGTGACGATGAAGTGGGGCGACATCGAACCATAAAGGAGACATCGCATGAAATTGACTCGACTGGGTACCGCGCTCGCAGCAGGCGCCCTTACGGTGGGCGTGATTGCCGCTGCGCACGCGGCAACCAACGAGACGATCGTCACGGTCGTCAAGGTGACCGGCATCAACTGGTTCAACCGGATGGACGAGGGCGTCAAGCAATTCGCGAAGGACAACCCGGGTGTGACCGCGTATCAGACCGGCCCTGGCCGGGCGGATGCCGCACAGCAACTGAAGATCATCGAAGATCTGATCGCGAAGAAGGTCACGGCGATTGCGGTGGTGCCCTACGATCCGCCGACACTCGAACCGGCCTTGAAGAAGGCGATGGATCGCGGCATCAAGGTGGTGACCCATGAGGCCGACAACGAAAAGAACACGATGGTCGATATCGAGGCATTCGACAACACGGCCTACGGTGCCGGCCTGAACGAACGTCTCGCTTCATGCATGCACAACGAAGGCAAGTGGGCCGTGCTGGTCGGCTCGCTCGGCAGCCGCTCGCAGGTGCAATGGGCCGACGGCGGGATCGGCAATGCGAAGGCGAAGTATCCGAAGATGGATCTGGTCGAACCGAAACTCGAAACCAACAACGACGGCGAACGCGCCTATGAAGTCGCGAAGGAAGTGCTGCGCAAGCATCCGGACCTGAAGGGCTTCCAGGGTTCCTCCTCGCTCGACGTGATCGGTATCGGCCGCGCGGTCGAAGAAGCCGGCATGCAGGGCAAGATCTGCGTGTACGGCACGGGCCTGCCGACTGAAGCAGGCAAGTTCCTTGAGAGCGGCGCGATCAACGGCATCGCGTTCTGGGATCCGAAGCTTGCGGGCATCGCGATGAACAAGATTGCGCAGATGCTGATCGACGGCAAGACGGTCGAGAACGGCGCCGACCTCGGCATTCCGGGCTATACGAAAGTTACCGTCGCCAAGGGGCCGGGCAAGGGGATCATTGTGCGCGGCCAGGGCTGGGTGAACGTCGACAAATCGAACTACAAGCAGTATCCGTTCTGATATGAGTGAAGACGCAACGTCACCGCTGTCCTCGCGTTCCGACACGCCGCAACCGTTTCTTCAGGTGGTCGGCGTGCACAAGCGTTTCACCGGCGTGCATGCATTGCGCGGGGTGAGCCTGTCGTTCGAGCGCGGTCAGATTTATCACCTGCTCGGCGAAAACGGCTGCGGCAAGAGCACCTTAATCAAGATCATCTCCGGCGCGCAGCCGCCCGACGAAGGTGAACTCGTGATCGAAGGCGTTCGGCATGCGCGGCTTTCCGCGCTGGAATCGCTGGCGGCGGGAATCGAGACCGTCTATCAGGATCTCTCGCTGCTGCCCAACATGAACGTGGCGGAAAACGTTGCACTCACCGCCGAGCTGGCCACGCACGAAGGCCGGCTCGCGCGGACCTTCGACCGCCGGGCGCTCGCGCGCACGGCAGCGCGAGCGCTGGAATCGGTGGGCCTGCCTGGCGATGCGGAATTTCAGGCGACCTTGATCGAGCAGTTGCCGCTTGCCACGCGCCAACTCGTTGCCATTGCGCGCGCGATTGCCAGCGATGCAAAGTTCGTCATCATGGACGAGCCCACTACCTCGCTCACGCAAAAGGAGGTCGACAATCTGATCGCCGTGCTCGCGAATCTGCGCGCGCAGGGCGTGACGGTGCTGTTCGTTAGCCACAAGCTCGACGAATGCTACGCGATCGGCGGCGAAGTCATCGTGCTGCGCGACGGCCAGAAAATGGCGCAGGGGCCGATCGCGCAATTCACCAAAGCGCAGATCAGCGAGCTGATGACAGGGCGCCATCTGTCGAACGAGCGCTATCGTGAAGGAGCGTTCAGCCAGGAGGTCGTGCTCGACGTGCGCGGCTTCACTCGCGCGGGCCAATTCAGCGGCGTGTCGTTCGCACTGCATGGCGGCGAGATTCTCGGCATTACCGGTCTGCTCGATTCGGGGCGCAACGAACTTGCTCGCGCACTCGCGGGTGTTGCACCGGCGCAATCGGGACAGGTGATGCTCGACGGCAAGGCGATTTCCTTGCGTACTCCCTCGGACGCGAAACATCATCGCATTGGCTATGTGCCGGAAGACCGCCTGAACGAAGGGCTGTTTCTCGACAAGACGATCCGCGACAACGTGATTACCGCAATGATCTCCAGCCTGAGGGACCGCTTCGGCCAGATCGACCGCACGCGCGCGCAGGCGCTTGCGGAACAGACGGTGAAGGATTTGCAGATCGCGACGCCCGGTGTCGACAAGCCCGTGCAGTCGCTCTCGGGCGGCAATCAGCAGCGCGTATTGATTGGCCGCTGGCTCGCCATCGATCCGCGCGTGCTGATTCTGCATGGGCCGACGGTTGGCGTCGACGTTGGATCGAAAGACATTATCTACCGCATCATGCAGCGCCTGTCGCAACGCGGCATCGGCATCATCCTGATCAGCGACGACCTGCCCGAGCTGCTGCAGAACTGCGACCGCATCCTGATGATGAAGAAGGGGCGTGTGGCGAGCGAATATCAGGCTGACACGTTGAGCGAAGCCGACCTGTATCGCGCGCTGCTTTCGGAAGCCGCATAAAGCACGCCGCATAAAGGACGCCGATACCCATGAACTCGCGGATCCCTTCGCGCATGAACCAGACCATGACCACCCCGAGCGTTGTTGAAGTCGCCCCCGAGGTCAAGCCACCCACCTTGATGGCGAAGCTCTCGCGTAACCCCGAATGGTTCACCGTCGCCTTGATTGCGGCGACGTGTGTGATTGTCGGCACGATCAATCCGCGCTTCTTTCAGCTCGCGACGTTATTCGATCTGCTGCATTCGGCCACCACGATGTCGCTTTTCGCGCTCGGCACGCTAGTCGTGCTTGCGTCCGGCGGTATCGACGTCTCGTTTACGGCAATCGCCGCGCTGACGATGTACGGCATCACGAAGGCGGTGTTTGCATGGTGGCCGGATGCGCCGTTCGCATTGATCCTGATCACCGGTGCGCTGGGCGGCGTGCTGCTCGGTCTCATCAACGGCCTGCTGGTGCATCGCCTGAAAGCGCCTTCGCTGATCGTCACGATCGGCACGCAGTATCTGTATCGCGGCCTGCTGCTGACGTTTATCGGCACGACGTTCTTCATGAACATTCCGCACAGCATGGATCATTTCGGCCGGATTCCGCTGTTCTTCTATCACACCAGCGAAGGTCTGCGCGCCGTGCTGCCCATCTCGGTACTGGCGCTGGTGGTGGCTGCCGTTGTTACGTGGTGGCTGTTGAACCGGACCATGATGGGGCGCGGTGTCTATGCGATGGGCGGCAGCCTCGCGATCGCCGAGCGGCTCGGCTACAACCTGCGCGCGATCCATCTGTTCGTGTTCGGTTATACCGGCATGCTCGCCGGAATTGCGGGCATTCTGCATGTATCGAACAACCGGCTCGCGAATCCGTTCGATCTGGTGGGCTCGGAACTCGATGTGATCGCCGCGGTGATTCTGGGCGGTGCGCGCATTACGGGCGGCACGGGCACGGTGGCCGGCACCTTGCTCGGTGTGGTGCTGGTCACGCTGATCAACAGTGTGCTGATTCTGGTTGGGGTGCCGAGTACCTGGCAGAAGGTGATTATCGGTGCATTTATTCTGATCGCGGGGACGCTGTTTGCCTTGCAGCGCAAGAGCTGAAAACCGGCCGCCCGCCGGCACGGTGCCAGGCGGCTAGCGCATTCATTTGCGCTTGCGAAGCTCCTGGCCCTTTTCGGTGATGATGGAATCGAAGTCGTCGACCTGCGAGAAGCGTACCGCCTTGACGACGCCGAACTTGCTCTGGTCCACCACCAGATGCCGTTCGACGGCACTCGCCATGGCTGCCTGCTTGAGCGCGACTTCGTGAAAATTCCAGCATGTGACGCCGCGCGCGCTGTCCACGCCGCCCGCGGAAATAAATGCCTTGTTGATGCCCATGCGGCGCAGCATCTCCAGACTCTCTTCGCCCGCAAACGAATCTGAAGACGGCACGTAGACGCCGCCCAGCAGAATCATCCGCACATTCGGCTTGCGCCGCAAAATCTCCGCCACGTTCAGCGAATAGCAGACCACGGTGACGTGACGCTCAAGCGGAATCAGACGCGCCAGCGTGGTGAGCGTGGTGCCGCAATCGATGAAGATCGTTTCGTGGTCGACAACGAGTTTCGCCGCAATCGCGGATGCTTCCGCCTTGGCCTGCGCGAAGTGATCCTGCTCGGCTTCGAGTGAATAGCCGGCGGTATTGGGTACGTCGGTCGCGCTGACAATGTAGCCGCCGAGATACGTGAATCGTTCCGGACTGCCTGCGATATCGCGCCGGACAGTCATCTCCGATACGTTCAGCAGGCTGGCGGCGTCGCGCAGGCGCATGACGCTCTGCTTGGCCAGCGCATCGGCGAGGGCGCGGAGGCGGTCGGGTTTCAGCATGGAGGTCCTGTCGCGCAGTAGGCAGAGGCGTTATGTTTTGTTCGAGTTGATGGGAGAATTATAACAAGAGCTTGTCAGCGCGGCGAGCCTGTTTGAGCCTCGAATTTGAAGACTTCGATGAATCGCGGGGATTGTCTGGACGAATCGACCGTTGGTATCACGGCAAGGTCGAATGGGAGGGCGTGGAGCGATACCACTGTTTGCCGCTCGCGCGTGACGCGAGCGGGCGGGGAGCAATGATTACTGCTTGATGCCTTCAGCCTGAATATGCAATGTGGTTTGCATCTTGAAGCCGTAGGTCTTGCCGAAGTCGATGCCGAAATCGTCGCGATTGAACGTCGCGGTCGATTCAGTGCCGCACACTTCGCGCTTGAGCATCGGGTTGATGAAGCACTTGAACGATTCGATCTTCAGGTTGACCGGCCTGGTGACGCCGTGCATGGTCAGGGTGCCGATCACTTCCACCGGCTTGTCGCCGTCGAAGCGGATCTGCGTGCCCTTGTAGGTCGCGCTCGGATACTTGCCGGCGTCGAAGAACTTGTCCGTGACCAGTTCCGCGTCGAGCTTGTCGTTACCGATATCCACCGAGCTCATGTCGATCGTCACGTCTACCGTACCGGTCTTTGCCGCGCGGTCCAGCACCACGGTGCCGCTGCTTTTCTTGAACTTGCCGCGCCAGATCGACAGTCCGCCGAAGTGATCGGTTTCGAAGCTCGGATAGGTGTGCATGGGATCGAGCTGATATGTGTCGGCGGCCATGGCGTTGAACGACAAAGCGGTGGCCAGCGCGCCTGCGGCGAGCAAAAGTTGTTTCTTCAAGTGATTCTCCAGGTTTCAGAAAGTGCTGCGACGCTTCGGTGTGTTGCGTTACTTTTTCGAAGCGACGATGTGAAATTTGATGACGACTTCGTCGGCGACAACCGACGTGTCTTTCCATTCGCCTGTGCCGACATCGAACTGCGAGCGTTTGATCGGCAAGGTGCCGTCGAAGGTTTGGGTGTTGCCCTGGCTGGCGATCGTGACCGGCACCACCACGGTTTGCAATTTGCCTTTGATGGTGAGCTTGCCGGTGATCCTGTACTGATTGCCGCCGGCTGGCGCGATCGCGCTCGAAACGAAAGTCGCGGCCGGCCAGGTCGCGCTATCGAACCATTCCTTGCCTTGGGCCTGCTTGTTGTAGTCGTCCGCACCGAGGTCGTAACTGCCGGTGTCGATCGAGACATTGGCGCTGCCGGCGGTTGGCCTGGCCGGATCGAAATTCAGCTGCGCCGAGAACTTTTTGAATTTGCCGTCCACCGGCACGTTCATCTGCTTCGTCGTGGCGATGACGCTGCTTTTGCTCGTGTCGACATCGGCGTGCGCGAGGCTTGCGCCGAAGAACGAGAGGGCGGCGGCGCCGGCCAGAATGGAGTGGTAGAGATTTGATTTCATCGTGGTACGCATCCTATCGAACCCACGCGCGTTGATTGCGCACTGCTGGGAATTTGATTGCCAACCGGCTGTAGCCAATCTGCCGTGACCCGGCTGATACCTGTGTTACTTGAGGAACGGAATCATCCGCGCGAGCAATCCGTCGCGGTCGACAAACTGATGCTTGAGCGCCGCCAGTACATGCATGACAACGAGCGTCAGCAGCGTGTAGTTGAGCAGTACGTGGATTGTGCGCAGGCTTGCCTTGAGCGCCTGGTCGGGGCCGATAAAGGTGGGCAGCGGCACGATGCCGAGGTACACCACCTGAATGCCCGCGGCCGAGCTATAGAAGTAGCCGGACAGCGGAATGGCCAGCATCAGAACGTAGAGCACGCCATGCACGAGATGGGCCGCAGCCTTCTGCCACGTGGGTGTCGCGCGATCGAGTACAGGCGCGCGGTGCGTGGCGCGCCACAGCACGCGGGCCACGGCCAGCACGAAGACAGTCACACCGATCCATTTGTGCCACGAGAAGTACTTCAGCTTGGTGGGCGTAAAGCCGGGGATATCGGTCATGATCCAGCCGATATAGAACCCGCAGATGATCAGCAATGCAATGAGCCAGTGCAGGGCGATGGCAGGACCGCTGTAATGCTCGACGTCTGAAGGACGGGGTTTCATGAATTCATGCTCGCTATTCGTGAGGCGCGTGATGCTTACCGCGTGCGGTATGTCGCGTGTGAATGCGGATGGTAGGGATGCCGATGAAAACTGAATAGACGGGCAGAAGAGAACAGATCGTTCTAGCCGTGACGCTAATGGGGATGGAATAAACGCGCGTGACCTCCTGCGGGCGTGGCACGTCACTTGCAACCCGATTCCGGCTGTCTTGCGGTCATGGGGTATGCTGCGCTCCACGGTCGCGCTCGCGCGCCATCCAGATCATCCAGAATCAGAATCCAGGACTTGTCCGTTGAATTCAGTCTTTCTATCCTGGGGTATCGCCATCGCCGCCACGGCCGGCGTCATTACCCGTCCGTTCAAATGGCCCGAGGCCGTGTGGGCCGTCGCCGGTGCGTTACTGCTGGTGTCGCTTGGGCTGCTGCCCGTCGACCTGGCCATCGAGGCGGTCGGCAAAGGCACGGACGTCTACCTCTTCCTGTTCGGCATGATGCTGCTCTCGGAAGTCGGGCGTCGCGAAGGTCTGTTCGACTGGGTGGCAGTATTCGCGGTCAATCATGCCAAGGGTTCGCCGCGAAAGCTTTTTTTGCTGGTCTATCTGGTCGGCGTGGTCATCACCGCCTTTCTTTCCAACGACGCCACGGCGGTCGTCCTCACGCCGGCGGTATTTGCTGCCGCCAAAAAAGCGAAGACGCATCCGTTGCCCCTGCTCTTCGTGTGCGCGTTCATTGCGAATGCCGCGAGTTTCGTGCTGCCGATCTCGAACCCGGCCAACATCGTGCTGTATGGCAATCACACGCCCGCGCTCGGCGCCTGGCTGATGCGCTTCACGCTGCCTTCGCTACTGTCGATCGTCGCGACTTACGTGCTGTTGCGCTGGACCCAGCGCGAGGCGCTCGCCGGTACTTGCGAGGCCGATCTCGAGCCGGTGGCGTTGTCGTCGAGCGGGCGCGTTGCGCTTGGCGGGATCGCGGTGACCGCCGTCGTGTTGCTGACGGTTTCCGCCTTCGATGTCCCGCTCGGCTTGCCCACCGCGATACTCGGCGCGCTGACCGCGTTGGTCGTGCTGATCCAGGAGCGCAAATCGCCGCTGCCGATGATCCGGGAAATATCGTGGAGCGTGTTGCCGCTGGTCGCCGGCTTGTTCGTGCTGGTCGAAATGCTCGATCACACGGGCGTCATCAGGACGTTCGCCAACCTGCTGCAAGACGCGACGCGACACAATGAATTCTCGACGGCCGGTTGGGCGGGCAGCGTCATCGCGATCGGCAGCAATCTGATGAACAATTTGCCGGCGGGTCTGATCGCCAGTTCGACCGTGATGCAGACGCATAGTCCGGAGCGGGTGATCGACGCGCTTCTGATTGGTGTGGATCTGGGGCCGAACCTGTCGATTACCGGTTCGCTCGCCACGATCCTCTGGCTCAACGCAATTCGCCGCGAGGGCGAGGACGTGAGTTTTATGAAGTTCCTGAAAGTCGGGATCGTGGTGATGCTGCCGGCGCTTGCGCTGGCGCTTACCGCGCGGATCCTGATCTAGGTTCCCGTCGGCCGCAAGGGCGGCTTGCCCGCCAGCGTTCGCACGGATTGTTCGAGCGTACGCAGCACAGCTTCGAGCCGCGCGAGGCGCGCGCGCTGGGCGGGCATCAACGATGTTCTGGGAAGCATGAGCAACCGCTGACGCCAATAGGACAACGGGATGCGATCGTTGGCGGAAATCAGCCCAAATACGCGTTCCAGATGGGCAATTTCCTTATCCAGGTGTTGGAAGCTCATCAAGCGTTCCTGAAGAAGAGGAATGGGCAACGAAGCGGTGCGGGCGGAATTCCATAAGTTGGAAAGACCAGACCGATCCATCTAACGGACGCTAAACACGCTTTGCGTTGGTAATCCGTTTGAGCAAATCCCGTACCGCATCCCTCTGTACTGACGCGATGTCGAGCTTTCAAACGTCCTGCATTGACCTGATGTATTCACTTCGTCCAGTCCCGGAGGCTTCTGGACGGAGCAAGTCTTCTGCCTGTTTTAAATCGCGTAGTGCATGGAAATAGTTAATCGGACGCTTAAAAACTGAGCTCATTTCGCATCTTTGCCTGTAAGCCGTGGCGATTTAACACTGGATAAGCTGTTCTCGCGCGGCACGCCGGCCATTCTTCAGGGCAACGGGAATTCACCAGGAATCTTTGTGGGCAGCATGGCTTATGCTGGTTCAACGGCTATTGTCGTAACCGGTACATCGGAAACGAACAAGCCGGGTGCGCGTTTTGCGCCCTTGATGCTGCACCACCTAACGCGGCACCACCATGACAGGCTGAGCGTAAGTAACGACAGGCGCGGGCACGATTGCGTAGCGGGTCGGCGCGGCCAGCAACACCGGCGTGCCGGCCGCGACCGCCACCGGAATCGGAGCGGGCGGGGGCGCAACCACATAGACCGGTTTGACCGGCGCATAGCCGTAGTAATAGACGGCGCGTGGCGGCGGCGCGTAGATCACGGTGGCGGGCACGGTGACGATTACCCGGGCGAACGCTGTCGACGAACAGGCGAGACCGATGGCGGTGAAGGCAGAGGCGCAGACTAGACGAATACTCACTTGATACTCCTGAGACGTGTTGAACGGCGTAGCGCATGTGCCGGTGAAAAAAAGCGGCTGATTCGGATTGCTTGATAAGTCATCCGAACCGCCGGGGCGCTTTGGTTGCTTAAGGTGCTTAAGGTGCTTAAGGTGCCGGTAGTGCTGGCAGACGAAAGATACGCAAACTGCGTTCGAAACGGCAGCGCGAACTTATTTCATTTCATGTCGCGCGAAAGTAGTCGTGAAGACAGGCGTGCACGTGGTTGAAGCGCCGACGTGTCGCGACGGCAGCGCGCTGTGCCTGTCATGCCGACGTCACCAGAACCATGAAATACGGCGACATGATTCTGAAATTGCCTTCCGGCCGCGCTTGCCCAAGAATCCGCTCTGTCATCGAACGGATCGCGGCGGTTTGCAGGCGACGCACGATGCTTTAATCGAGGAATCAGTCATGAAGAAGTTAATCGCCGTTGTGCTGCTGTGCTGCGCATCCACCGTCACGTTTGCTCAAACAGCCGCACCGCAAGGTGGCAATCCCCAGCGCATGGAACGCATGGCGCAGCAACTGCAAACGCGCTTTGCGAATGCCAACACCACGCACGACGGCAAGCTCACGAAAGAACAGGCCGCCACAGGCATGCCGATGGTCGCGAAGCATTTCGATGAAATCGACACGCAGAAAGCGGGTTACATCACGCTGCCGCAGATCATGGCATTCATGCAGGAACGCGGGGCAGCGCACTGAGCGGCGCGGGCATCGGCGGGATCGTGGGATGGCTGTTTATCCCGTCGTTCTACGTGTTGTCGCCGCGCGAGGCAGAACGGCACGCGGCGCGCCATGCACCGCCCGACGCTTGAACCGAGGAGCTGTCAGATGGATCGCCCCGCCAAAATTATCGTGCTCGACGACGAAGCCGAACTGCGCAACATGCTGCAGCGTTTCCTGCGTGGCCATGGTTTCGACGTGCGGGTCGCGGAGGACGGCAAACGGCTCGACCGCTATCTGGAGCGCGAGCCGTTCGATTTGCTGGTGCTCGATCTGATGATCGGCGAAGAAGACGGCCTCGCGATCTGCGCCCGCTTGCGCGAGCAAGGGCAAACGCTGCCGATCCTGATGCTGACCGCCAAAGGCGATCCGCTCGACCGGGTGGTGGGCCTCGAAACCGGCGCTGACGACTACCTCGCCAAACCGTTCCTGCCGCGTGAACTGGTGGCGCGGATCAATGCGCTGCTGCGCCGCCAGAAGATGGCTTCGGGCGACGTCACCGTGACCTCGCAGAGTGTGCGCTTCGGCGACTTCAGTCTTGACGTCGGCAAGCAGGAGTTGTCGCGCGCGGGAGAGCTACTGGAGATTCATTCGGCGCAGATGCTGCTGCTGGTCGCGCTGGCTTCTTCGCCGAACCGGCCTGTGAGCCGGGACAATCTGCTGGCACGCGCCCGTGGGCGTGAGCACGATGCGCTCGATCGCAGTATTGACGTGCAGGTGCTGCGGCTCAGGCAGATCGTCGAGGACGACCCGTCGAAGCCGCGCTTCATCAAGACCGTTTGGGGCATCGGCTATATGCTGGTCGCGGACGTCGACTCATGACCCGCACGTGGCTGCAGCGCGCGCTGCCGAGAACGCTGCTGGCGCGCAATATCGTTTTGCTGATCGTCCTGGTGATGCTGAGCCAGGTGTGCTCGCTCGGCGTGTTGCTGCATTATGTGCAGCGGCCGCGTGTCGTGCGGGCGGCCACCGTGTTCGCCACCTACGTGACGACGCTCGACGGCCTGCTTCAAGCCACGCCGCCGAACGCGCGCGCCGGATTGACTGGCCGCCTCGACGCGCGTGCGCAACTGCCTGCCGAGGCTACCGTCAAGCCGCCACCCAGTTTGCTGCTGGCCTATCGCACGTATCAGCGCAGCGTGTTTCTCGACAGCTTGCGCGCGCATCTGCCTGCCGATATGCCGGTGCTCTGGCAGTTCGAAGGTGGCCAGCGCTTGTGGATTCGCATGCATGCGCCGGCCGATGCGCCGCATTCGCCGTACTGGATCGCGCTGCCGATTCCGGAGGACGCGCAAGGCGCCGGCCTCGACGCTGCGATCCTGTTGTCGCTCGGTCTGGGTGCGCTGGCAGCGCTGACCGGCTACGTGATCCAGCGCCATCTCAACCAGCCGCTGCGGCAGTTGACGCGGGCGGCGCGCCGCGTGAGCGCCGGCGAAACCCCCGTGCCGTTGCCGACCGACGGTCCCACCGAGATCGCCGCGGTAAGCGGCGCATTCAATCAGATGACGCATACGTTGCAGCAAGCCGAGGCGACGCGCGCGCTGATGCTGGCCGGCATCTCACACGACATCCGCACGCCGCTCACCAAACTGCGGCTCTCGATGGCCATGGCGATGCCGGACGGCAGCGACAGCAGCTTTGTCGTCGCAGCGGAATCCTATCTGGACCAGATCGAAACGATCTTGCAGCAGTTCATGGATTACGCCGGCAGCGGGGAGCGCGAAGCGGCCGAAGCCGGTGATCTCAATGCATTGATCGAACGGCTCGCCGGCGATTTCGCGGGGCTGGGCCATGAATTTGAGCTCTCGCTGGCGGTTTTGCCGACGATTGCGTATCGGCCGATCAGCATGATGCGGCTCCTGATGAACCTTATGCAGAACGCGATCGTCTACGGCGGCAGCGGGCTTGCCGTACGGAGTTGGGTCACGGGCCAGGCCGTGTATGTGGCGGTTGGCGATCGCGGCAAAGGACTTTCGGCAGAGGAACTCGAACAGCTGAAAGCGCCGTTTCAGCGCGGCCGCAATGCTCGCGCGCACAGCGGCGGTACCGGGCTGGGGCTTGCGATTGTCGAGCGGATTGCACGGCTGCACGGCGGCAGCCTGCAGTTTCATGCGCGTGAGGGCGGTGGCCTGGAAGTGTGGGTCGTGTTGCCGCGTGTGTCCTGATCGAGCCCGCTCATTTCCTGTCCAGCCACGCGTCCAGCCCGACCCGGAAAGCCACGCCCGCGATAACCGGCACGGTCAGCATCAGAATGATGCCGAAGTTGGGAATCTCGTCGCCGTAAGTGATTGGACCGTAGAGCACGACCGTTGCCACGATCGCGAAGACCACCACGCCGATCGCAACCATCAGAAGGTTGCGCGACGTAATGGACAGATCCTTGCGCTTTGCCTTGCCCGGTTCAGTGCGGGTAGTCGGGACTTCGTCGTGTTGGGCGGGCATGATGGTTCTCGTGGCTGGAAAAGTGCCGCGTAAGACGCGGCTGCAAATTCAAATCGAAACGTGATGACAACGCGCGGTAACGAAACGTAATGCGGGACCCGATGCCCGGCGTAGTGCCATCGCCCGGCAACGGGTCGCACGCCGGCCGGCACGCGTTCGCATCATACCCAGGGTCGTTCGCGCCGCACACATCAAACCGCGCCGGCCAGTAATCCCGCGGCGACGATCAGCAGCACCAGGGCGGCGATCGCGCTGAACCGGTAGTCGCGTTGATGCAGGAACATCCCTAACATCAATATAAGCCGCATTATCGGCAACAGGATAAAAAGCGCGATGCCAGCGCTCATAACATGCATGCCGGCTGATATCGAGAGCATTTCGGGCAGCGTTCGCATGCCGGATAGTGCGCTTGCAAGCTTGCTGTCGCCGGTGCGAAGAAGGCTAATTGCAAGGCCGGTTGCAATGATGCCCGTTGCCACCCATGTGCCGTAGTGCAGGAGTCTCGCCAGCCAGTGTTCGAGCCGTCTCCCGGTCGACGCAACGCCGCTCATGCCGACGCTCCGAAGAGGTGGATGCCGAATGCTTCGAGCAGCATTTGCACGGCCAGCACCGCCAGCACCACGACAAAGAGCACGCGCAGCCTGTCGCCCGACAGGCGCGTGAGAACCCGTGCGCCGAGCAGGGCGCCGACGACCGAGCCCAAGGCCACCGGGCCGGCGATTGCCGCCACGATTTCACCGCGCAGGAAGTAAGCGCCGGCGCTGGCCGCCGCCGTCACGCCGATCATGAAATTGGAGGTGGCGGACGAGACCTTGATCGGCAGGCGCAGCGCCGTATCCATCGCCGGAATCTTGAGAACGCCGCTGCCAATGCCGAGCAACGCCGAAATCAACCCCGCTCCGTACATGAGGGACAGGCCCAGCGGCACGCGTTGCACGCGATAGTCGACGTCGTGTCCGAGCGCGCGGTCCGGATAGCTCGAATCCAGGCGTAACGAAGCGCCCCACGACCGTGCGCCCGGCACGGCAGCGCCATCACCGGCAACCGGATCGGCACGCCGTGCCAGCATTTGCTGGGCGGAGACCAGCAGAATGACGGCAAAAATGAAAAACAGCACGGACACCGGGATGAGCCCGCTCAACAGGACGCCGGACAATGCGCCGAGCGTGGTGGCGGTTTCCAGAACCACGGCGAGCCGGACATTGGTCAAGCGGCCGCGCAGAAAGGGCGCGGCGCCTCCGCACGAGCAGGCGATCACCGAAACGATGCTGGCGCCAATGGCGATGTGAATGTCGAGGTGGCCGAACATGGTCAGGATGGGCACGATAAAAATGCCGCTCGCCATGCCGAGCACGCCGCCGAGCGCGCTTGCCCCAAGCGACACCGCGAAGAGCCACAGCGTGTAGCCCAGATCCATCGCTGCCTGTGCGCCGGTCATGGCAGGTTCGGCTTGCGCCGGGCGAGGCGGGTAACGAACTGGATCTGATCGCCCCGGTAGTACAGCTTTTCATAATCGACCGGACGGTTTTCGTCGCTGTACGAGGTTCGCTCGATCAGAAAAATCGGGCTGCCCGCCGCGACCTCGAGGGCCCGCGCAACGGCTGCGTCCGCGGCGATTGCCTCCAGCCGGTATTCCGCTTCGATCAGGGCAACGCCGTACTTCTCTTCGAGCAGCGTGAAGATCGGCTCTGCCTCGAGATCGTTTTCGATGATCTTTTCGCCGATGTCTTTTGGCAGCCAGGTTTCGTCGAACGAAAGCGGTGTGCCGTCGGCGATGCGCACGCGCTGAATGTGGACGACGGGCGTACCCGGTTTGAGCGCCAGTTTGCCGGCCACGGCCTCGCTGGCGGTTTCGACCTGCCTCGCCAGCAGACGGGCGCTCGGATGGCGGCCGTGCGCACGCATATCCTCGACAAAGCCGCTCAGTTCGGTAAGCGGCTGCGTGAGGCGCGGCTGGGTGACGAAGGTGCCTTTGCCACGGCGGATTTCGATCAGGCCGCGCGTAATCAGGTTCTGCACCGTTTTCTGCAGCGTGGTGCGGCTGATGTTGAAACTTGCCAGCAGGCTCGCCTCGTTGGGTAATTGCGTGCCCGGCGGATAGGTGCCGTCTGCGATCCGCGCGGCGAGCACCGTTTCGACCTGCGCGTAGAGAGGGAGTTGGCTGTTTCGGTCGGCGTTCATGTAAGACATCATGACGTCATGATGTCTTGATGTCAAGGCAAAACAGGTTGCGCACCAATGGGTGGTTGAGTGGATCGACACGCGCGAAGATAATCTTGCCGCCCAGTCATGGGTAATCGACGCGTGGTTCGTTCCGTGAACGTCCTGATGGGTGTTTCGCTGACGACGTCTAATGAATCTTTGGATTCCGAACCTTCAGGGAAAGAGGAGACGATCCATGGAGGCTTCAGATTCATTACGGGTATAGCATCCACATAATGCAGATCATAAATAAGTTTTACTTTCCGATTTTCCGTCGCGCCGCCATTGTGTGAGCCAGACAGCCAGTCTATAGCCACAACTCATGCGCTGCGCGGCTGCATTCATGAGAAACGTGGCTTTCATCTTTAGATGAGCATTTCTTAAGATTCCTTAAGAAATTGTTCGTCGATTGTCGTTGTTCGGGAGCGGGATGAATTTCAATACTCGCGCCCATCCCCGGACCGACGGTCAGGCCAATAAACGGAAAGGAGACGAATCGATGGAAAAGCGCATGATGACCTTGATGTTGCTCGCGGCGGCCACGTTGGCCGGCTGCGGAGGTGGAAATGACGTCAGCACGCCGACGCCGCCAAAGCTGTTGACGAACATCGCCGTACCCAATGCTTCGAGCCCACCATTCAGTTTCGACATCAGCTACGTCGAGGCCGGCAAGTACTTTCTCTCCGACCGCAATAACAAAGCCGTCGATGTCGTGGACACCGGATCGAACACGCTGATCGCACAGATTCCCGGGCCGTTCATCGGTGCCGGCGCCACGACAGACGAGTCCGGTCCCGACGGAATCGTAGGTGTCACCGGCACGAACACGATCTATGTTGGCGACGTCGATTCAGTTAAGGTGATCGATACAACTGCGCAGAAGACGGTCAATACAATCGTCATCAGTCATTCCGGCTCGCGTGTCGATGAGGGCTGCTACGATCCTGACGATCATCTTGTGATGTTCGCAAGTCCCGGAGACTCACCACCGTTCGTCACGTTGATTTCCACGCTGACGCAAACGGCGGTGGCGAAGCTTTCTTTCAATGGCTCGTCGGGGCTTGAAGCGTGTGCATATGATCCCGCCTCGAAGAGTTTTTTGATCAACAATGACGGGACTTCTGCCAATCCCGATGGCGAGCTCGATGTCATCACCGCCAGTTCCGCGGTAGCGGGAAGTCCATCCGTCAGCAAGTCGTTTCCGTTAGGGAAGTGCGGACCCGCGGGAATCGTGCTTGGCCCGAATAACGACGTGCTCGTTGGATGCGATCCGCCGGCGGGCGATCCGCTCATCACGCTGATTCTCGACCGTGCGAGTGGCGCAATTCAAGCCAGCCTGCCATTTGGCGGGGTGGACCAGGCCAGTTACGATCCGGCTTCCAACCGCTATTTCCTCCCGGCCCGTCATTACGTCACGAGCGGTATCGCCGCAGCATCGGGGTTTAGCCCGCAGATGGGCGTAATCGATGGTGCCTCACGGCAATTGCTCTTTAAGATTCCGGTGGGCACAGGCGCGCACTCTGTCGCTATCGACAGCACGCTTGGGCAAGTGTATGTGCCGTTCCAGCCCGGCGCGGCTGGCTTCCCCAATGGCGGAATCTCAGTGTTCTCGACCCACTAGTCTGTCCGATGCGGGTCATAGCCCTGGCGGGCCGGACCGGATGGCGATTGCCGCAGGGACGTTTCCGCGATGGCTGGATGGGCGCTGCCGCCAGTGCTCCACGATCCGCTGGGTTGACGGATCTGGAGCGCTGGTGGTGGCCGTCTTCATCGTAGCGGACGTTCAAAATCTATCGAAATCCGCTACGGCAATCCCGCGTACGGTTCACTGTCGCGCCCCAATGCCAATAGGTCAGTGGTAGGTCGTCGTGGACGACTGCAGCTTCGTTAGCGCACCGCGTTTGAATCGAAACCAGCCTTGCGAACCTTGCATCACGACCTCGTCGCCTTGCCAGAACACGCGCTTGACCGTCATGCGCGTGCCACAGCGCTGCACAAGCGGAGGACGTTGGCGCAAGTCGTACAGCACCGGGCCGGAATCGGTCTGCACGAGCATGCGCTCTACAGTGTCATTGTTCTCGGCTATGTCATCGAAATGCGTGAGCGTGTTCGCGCCAAACCGATCGAAAATTTCCTCGTCGAGCATCGCCGCAAAATCGTGATCGGCGCGCACGAATTGCAGTTTGCCCGAGGGCGTGCCGAGCGGGCCGGACGCGTTGCTTTGCGCATGAACGCAAGTCGCGAAAGTGGCAGCCGCGAGCGCGGCGGCGAAGAGTCGTCTCATGTTGCCTTTCAGGTTCAGCGGTGTCTCCGACGAAGGAGTACGACTCGCAATTGTTTCCTGGAAAGATTGTCGTCGATTCTGGTCGGCATGTCGAAGATCGGCAACTGGCCCAACATGGCTTCAGATGGAATTGACGACTGGCCGCATCCAACTCCGACCGGCTTGTCGGCAATCCAGGTGCTTATGTCGAGTGCCCCTGATTGGCCGGTTGTCGGCTATGCCAACTGTTCGCCGAAACCGCTCAAGACGGGTTCGGACCGACCCCCAGGATGCTCATTAATGTCCTCGCGTTTCTCTGCCCCTGGTCCTCGAAACAGTTATTGAAGATCACATGAGTACGGCCCGCCCGCGTCGCGATTGCGCGGATCGACGAGGCCAGTTCGTTCAGTTCGCCGTCGCTATAGTCGTAGTCGAAGCGATCGGCGGCGCTTGCCGCGCCCGTCGCGCCCCACGTCTGCGTATTGCGGCCGTGCAGACGCACCATGGCGAGTTCGGGATGCGTCGCTTCCCACACGGTGTGCACGCGGTTCGTCACTTCCGGCGGGGCGTCGACGATCACGTGGACGAGGCCGCGCTCGCGCAGAAAATCGAGTGTCCATTGCGCGTGCTGATCGTCGAACCAGGTTTGATTGCGAAACTCGACGGCCATCAGATAGTCCGCCATGCGCAGCCGGCACGTTTCGACAAGCGCGAGACCGTCCGGCGAACGGATGATCCACGGCGCGAACTGGAATAGCACCGCGCCGAGACGACCGCTCGCGCGCAGCGGTTCGAGCGCTTCCTGATAGCGCCGCCATAGTTCGTCGAGAATCTCGGCGGAGAGTTCGCCGTAATAGACGTTCTTCTTGCGCGGCCCGGTGATGCCCGCCGGCAACGCCGTCGCGATGTCTTTGGGCAGGACGTCGGGTGAAGTCTGATGGCCGGTGAAGAGGCGAAACGATTTGAAATTGAACGTGAAGCCAACGGGCGTACGCTGGCTCCACAACTGCGAATTGGGTGCTGATGGCAACGCGTAGTATGCCGAATCGACTTCGACGAGCGGAAACTGCGACGCGTAAAAACGCAGCCTTGCTTCCGCGCTGCTGCTGCCGCGCGGATAAAAGCGCTTGCAGGCGATCAGCGTCTTGTCGGTCCAGCCAGCCGTGCCGCATCGGATGTCCATCGGCGGGTCCGTGTGATTTGCGCAAAGGACTCCGCTAGGAGGCCGCCTCCGTGTGATCGAGCCACTCGGCGAGTTGGTGCCGCAACTGCGAGATATCGAGCGGCTTGCCGAGCAGCCGTGCGCCCGGGATGGTGTCGCCGATCTCGGCATTCTCGCCGTAACCCGACACCAGCAACACGCGGATGTCCGGCTGCTGACCGAGCACCGCGCGCGCCAGGTTGTCGCCGGACATGCCGGGCAACGTCAGGTCCGTGAGCAGCACATCGAAGTGTTGCGTGGGCACCAGTGCCAGCGCTTCTTCGGCGCTCGCGACCGCGGTGCAGTCGAAACCCAGCGCACCGAGCAGATCGTTGAGCGCATCGCGCGAATCGGCGTCGTCTTCGACCAGCAGCAGACGAGCCGGTGTGCCGGGCTGGGGGACCGCCGAACTCGTCAGGGAATCCGCCAGCGAGCTCGCGGTGGCGCTTGCGAGCGAACTCTCGATCAAAGGGGCAACCGCATGCGGACTTTCGCGCGGTTCGGATACGCCGGACGAGCCGGCCGGATCGTAGACCGTGCGCGGCACGCAAGGGGCGATGCGTCCATCACCCACGCTGACGACGCCGGCGTTTAGCACGACGCGCACTTTGCGCGCGAGATCGTCGCGCCGGTAGGGTTTGGAGAGCAGCGTGATGCCGGCGTCGAGCTTGCCGTGATGGACGATTTCGTCGCGTGTATAGCCGGAGGTGAAGAGCGTCGGCACCGTGGGCGAGCGAGCCGCCGCGCGCTGCGCCAGTTCCACGCTTTTTACCTGGCCGGGCATCACGACGTCGGTAAACAGCAGATCGATCGGCACGTCGCTATCGATGAACTCGAGCGCCGCATCGCCACTGGATGCAGTCAGCACCTTATAGCCGAGTTGCGCGAGCATTTCGACGGCGGTCAGACGGACATCCGCATCGTCCTCGACCACCAGAATCGTTTCGCCGCCGCCCACCGGCGCCGCAGTCTGATCGGCGGTTTCGACTGTTTCCGGCTCGCAGCAGCGCGGGAAATACAGCGAGACCGTGGTGCCGCGCCCCACCTCGCTGTCGATCACCGTATGGCCGCCGCTTTGTCTGACGAAACCGAACACCATGCTTAAGCCCAGGCCGGTGCCATGACCGTCGGGCTTGGTCGTGAAGAACGGTTCAAACACGTGCTCGAGGATTTCGGGTTTCATGCCGGTGCCCGTGTCGGTCACTGAGAACACCACGTATTCGCCCGGCGAGAGTTCCGGTTCGCCACGGCAGAACTGGGCGTCCAGCACACGGTTCGTCGCGCGCACGGTGAGTGTGCCGTCTGCTCGCATCGCATCGCGGGCATTGATCGCGAGATTGAGCAGGGCGTTTTCGAGCTGGTTGCGATCGACCTGCACATGCCACAGGTCGTCGCTCAATATCGTTTCGATCTTGACCGTTTCGCCGAGCGCCCGGTGCAGCATCTCGCTCATGCCGGCCAGCAGACGGCGCGGGTTCAGCACGGTAGGCGAGAGCGGCTGGCGCCTCGCGAAGGCGAGCAGATGCGCGGCCAGTTTCGCACCGCGTTTGACGGCGTCGGTTGCGGCGGACAAGCGCCGCAAGGTGGCCGGATTGCAGTCCGCATCGGCGGCGAGCATTTGCAGATTGCCGTTGATCACTTGCAGCACGTTGTTGAAGTCGTGCGCGACGCCGCCTGTCAGGCTGCCGATCGCTTCCATTTTCTGGGCCTGGCGCAACTGCTCTTCGGCGAGCGCGCGTGCGGAGACTTCGTCGGCGACGCGTTGTTCGAGTGTTTCGGTCAACTGACGCAGCGATTGCTCGGCGATCTTGCGTTCGTGAATGTCGATCAGCACGCCGGGAAAGCGCGTCGGCTCTCCATGTTCGTCGAACTCGCACTGGCCGTTTGCCTGCACCCACATATAGTCGCCGTCGGGACGGCGAATCCGGTACTCCGCGCGAAACGGCTGGCCGGTGCGCATCGCTTCGATCGTCAAGTGATCGTTGAGCGGCTGGTCGTCGGGATGGATCACTTGCGTCGCGGCATGACGCTCGACTCCTTTCGCGGCCTCGTCCAGCGGAAACGAAAAGGTGCGCGCGAAACGTTCGTCGCCAGTGACGGTGCCGGTGCGCACGTCAAGCACCCAGGTGCCGAGCACGGCGCCGGTATTGAGTGCGAGTTGCAGGCGTTCGTTGGTTTCGTGCAGTTCCGCCTCGGCGCGTTGCCGCCAGCGTTCGGTCAGTACGCGCGTGGTGGTTTCGACGACCATCGCGAGGACGCCCGCGGGGGCGCCGCTATCGTCGGCGACCGGGCTGTAGTAGAGGTCCATCCAGACGTCTTCGGGCTTGCCGTCGCGCAGCAGAACCAGTTCCTTGTCGCGATACGACAGGGTGCCGCCGGCCAGACAGGTCACCATCACGTGACGGTTGAAGTCGGCGACTTCCGGCCAGCCGCGTTCGACTGGACAACCGAGCAGATAGGGATGCCGTCCGCCCGCGAAAATCGCGTAGGCGTCGTTATAGATCATGTAGCCCGGTTTCCCCCATAGGAGCACGAGGGGCACGGGCGACGCGAGCAGCATTTGAACGGCAGCGGTGAGACTGCGTGGCCAGTCTTCTATGGGGCCGAGGCTGGTCGCACTCCAGTCGAATTCGCTGATGCGCCGCGCCATTTCCCCGTTCCAGCCGGGGCAGCCGTGGTCTTGTGCCGGGAATGGCATTGCTGCGCTCCACAGAGTTCACGTCAATGAGTGTGTCCCCACTCTGCCGACGCGCATGGCGCGCGTGGATGCTCAGCAGGAGGTGGGATGAATCTTCTGCTGTGTACCGCGGGGATGAGGCGGCCACGAAGCGGCTGCGCGGCAGCAATAATTGTAGGCTACAACGCCCCCTGTTGGCATAACAGAAGGGGCTCTGCGGGTTTAGCCGAACAATCGGCGCGAATCGCCTCGCAAGTTTTACCTGCATTGGATCGAGTATGTGCGCTGGATCCGGAAAGAAGCGCACGCGTCGCCGGTTTGGGCTGGAGGTCTGTTGCTTGAGTGAGGCATGAGCGGTGCGCCTGGGTGGCGGGAAAGAGTCAGGCGTGTTTCGTGCTGCCCGCTCTTGTTCGCTTGCGCCAACGGGAGCAAGGTGCGGGTTGAGCGCCACACCGGATTCGAACTTCAACAAATGCGGACGCCAGGATGCCGAAGAAAAACATCACACGAAACAAGCTGCCTAAGCCGGAGGTACGGCAGGCGTTATTGACCGCCCGTCGCAACGCCAGAATGGCGCGTTCGGCGCATGCCTATGTGCGCGGCAACACGAGCAAGTTCTACGAATGGCTCGACGGGATGGAGAGCCACACTTTGCCCGAGGGGCCGGCGATCTGGATCTGCGGCGATTGCCATAGCGGCAATCTTGGGCCGGTTGCCGATGGAGAGGGGCGCGTCGAGATCCTGATTCGCGACCTCGACCAGACGGTGATCGGCAATCCGGCGCACGACCTGATCCGCCTTGGGTTGTCACTGGCGACGGCCGCGCGCGGTTCGGACCTGCCTGGCCTGACCACGGTGCACATGATGGAAGCGTTGGCGGACGGCTACGAGCGCGCCTTCGACGAGGCGGCCGGCGAAGCCGATATCCATGCCGAGAAACCGGAGGCGGTGAGGGTCGTGATGAAGGAGGCGGTGCGCCGTTCGTGGCGTCATCTGGCGGAGGAGCGGATTGAGGATGTCGAGCCGACCATTCCGCTTGGCTCGCGTTTCTGGCCGCTGGCGAAGCGTGAGCGGCGCGAGATCGAGGCGTTGTTCGAGAAGGGATCGCTGGCGCGGCTCGCGACGGTATTGCGTGGCGCTGGCGACGGCGCGGATGTCGAGGTGCTCGATGCGGCGTACTGGGTGAAGGGGTGCAGTTCGCTGGGGCGGTTACGGTATGCGGTGCTACTGGATATCGACGGTGCTGCGGTGGATGGTGACGACCTGTGCCTGATCGACATCAAGGAAGCCGCGCAGGCGGCGGCGCCGCGGTATCCAGGCGTGCGCATGCCGCGGGATAACGCCGAACGGGTGGTGGAGGGGGCGCGGCATTTGTCGCCATCGCTGGGCGAGCGGATGCGGGCGGCGCGGTTATCGGATCGGGCTGTTGTGATACGGGAGTTGCTGCCGCAGGATATGAAGTTGACGATTGAGCAGTTGACGCAGGATGAGGCGATGAGAGCTGCGCGCTTTCTTGCGTTGGTGGTGGGGAAGGCGCATGCGCGGCAGATGGATGCGGGGGAGCGCGCGGGGTGGCTTGCGGAGTTGCGGAGGAATCGGTCGAAGACGCTCGATGCGCCGGGGTGGCTTTGGAAGAGTATTTTAGAGTTGGTGAGTAGTCATGCTGTGGGGTATTTGGAGCATTGCCGGCGGTATGCTAATGAGGGGAAATAAGGGATTTTTTTCGCGTGGCGATGGGGGTTGGGCTTTTGGGCTTTTGGCCTTTCCTTGTTTTGTTAGTGGTCTATTAGCGTTCCCCCTGTGCGGGGGGGCACCTACTTTTCTTTGCCTGCCGCAAAGAAAAGTAGGCAAAAGAAAGCGGCTTTACCCCGCCAGCTCATAAGCGGGTCCCCCGCGCAGCCACGGTAGTGGTGCATCTGGAATCCGTGCTCTCGCACACTCCGCGCCGTTGACAAAGGACTCATCAGCTCCCACTCCGCACTACGTGCGTCGCGGACGGGTCTGCCAGGGAAACCTGGCGGGCGATTCGCATAACTGATGGTTTTTTTGAACCGGGCATCGGCGCGCGCAGCGCCGCCGGAGGTATGACTGCCTTGTCACTGAGGCGAAGTGCGCGAGGCGACAGATTCCAGATGTACCACTACCGTGACTGTGCGGGGGACCCGCTTAAGAATTAGCGGTTTAAGCCGCTTTCTCTTGCCTACTTCTCTTTGCGGCGGCAAAGAGAAGTAGGTGCCGCCCCGCACAGGGGCAACGCTAATAGACCACTAACAAAACAAGGAAAGGCCAAAAGACCAACACCAGAACAGACCACCAACACAGCAAGGAAAGCCCAACACGCAAAAAACCAAAAACCAAAACCGCCGAGCAGGCCCCTAATTCGACAACGACAAATACGGCGAACTAAGCGGCGTAGGCGGAAATGGCTGCAACCCCGTCTGCCTGCTAAAACTATACCGCACATAAACCGCCGCAAGCCACTCCCGATACTCATAAGCATTGCCGAGCGACGCAGTCGCCCCAAACGCCAACTGCGGTGCCAGTTGATATTCCCCCACCGCACTAAGCGAATAAGAAAGCCCAGTCTTACTCTGCCCAGGATAAACCGCACCACCATCCACACCCGTGCCAATAAGATTGGCTATCGCCGCCGCAGTAGCCTGGCGGTTGGACCCGTCATTGAGCGGGAAGTAGTTCGACGCGTCCTGACGATAATGCTGCACGCCGATCGACCCCTTCACGTCATAAGTGAACTGCCCATTGCGCCCAGTCCATTCCACCGGCAGATTCAGAATCACATACTGCTGCGGACTGAAGTACCCACCCTGACCGTAGGTGAAGTACGACAGGTTCTTGTTATACCGCATCAGTGTCGTGTTCACGCCGACAGTCAGCGTCTGATCCGCATCCTTGAAGACGCGCGTATAGACTCCGCCGCCGCCCTTGACCGCGTTGTTGCTCGCAACGTTGTAACCCTGGTAGTACTGATACGCGGCATTCACGTACAGGCCACTGGTGCCGTCGTCCCATGCAAGGCTGCCGAGGCCGCCGTTGGAAGTGACGCCGCCCCACTCGAGGCCGGAGCCGGAATCGCGCGCGCCCGCATACGAAAGCAGGCTGTCCGTCACCGCGCGGCGGGCGATAGCCAGCGAATAAGACACCTTGTCGGTGATGCCGCCGTTGTATTGCAGGCCGCCCACGACGGTTTTCTCAGGGAAGCCGAGCGGCGTCACGCCGATATCGCCGCTAAAGCTGCGCGCTTCGTAGCCGAGCGACAAACCCACACCGTTGGCGGTCTGGCTGCCATAAGTGTTGTTGCCGGTGACTGCCGCGATCGCGGATGTGCTATTGGATAGTCCCGCGCCGAATCGCGCAAGCGTCGAGAGATTGCCCGAAGCAGTGCCGGCATCCAGCGTAACCGGCGTGGCGGTCACCACAATGTGGCCGTTGCCCGCCTTGATGCGCCCCTGAATGGGCGCTTCGATATCGGTCAGCGTCGACAGCCCGTCCTCGCCCGAACGGTTGCGGAACACAATCCCGCCCGACACCGTGCTCGATTGCTCGCGATTGACCTGAGCCAGTTCCTCCGCTACACCAAGCGTCTGCGTATTGGCAACGTTCGGTTGCGGGTAGCCGCCGCCATTGCCGTTCGCACCAGGTTGCTGCGGGTAATACGGCTGCGCATAACCGGTCGGCGGCTGCGGAATGTACGGTTGCTGCTGTTGCGCGTAATAACCCGAACCCTGACCCGGATACGGCTGATAGGGTTGCTGAGCGTAAGCCTGCTGCGGCGGAACCGGTTGATAGGGCTGTTGCGCGTAACCCTGCTGCTGCGGATAAGGCTGCTGGCCGTAATAGGGCTGTTGCTGCTGCGGATAAGCTTGCTGCCCATACGGCGCCTGCGCATAGGCCTGCGTGTTGCGATTGCTCTTTGACGCGCTTTGTTTCTTGCTGGCCGAGCGTTTCGTGCTCGCGGACGAATTCGCATAACGCGGCGGCTGCATCGAACCGGCGTTGGCCTGCGCTTCACGCGCGGCGGGCGACATCGGCCATGGCGTGGCCGTATAACCGTCCGGTACCTGCTGCGGGTACTGAGCCTGCTGCGGATAACCACCTTGTTGCGGGTAGCCGCCTTGCTGCGGATAACCAGCCTGCTGCGGATACCCCGGGTTGTACTGCTGCTGCGGGACCTGCTGCATCTGCGGCTGGCCCTGGCCCGGATACGGTTGCAACGGCGCGCCTGACTGGCTCGATCCGTTGCTCCCCTGGCCGTAGCCCCCTGTGTTGACGCCGGGCAGCGGCGCGTTATAAGGCACGGCGGCCGGCGCGGCATTGGGCAAATACGGCTGCGGCGCGGGTGCCGTGTAAGGCGCGACGTAGGGCGCGGGCTGCGTGGGTGGCGGATAGTTCGGCACGGTCTGTGACGGCAAGGAAGACTGCGAGTACGGAAGCGAGGCACGCGCGGCATTGGAGCCGCCGCCGGCAAACGCGGCGTTGTCGGCGTCGCTCGGCGAGATCGTGGCGGTTTTACCTTCGAAGGGATTGGTGCCCGGCAGCGGCGTCGCGCCGATCCGGCGCATCGCGACTTCCCAGCCGCGCGGCACGTTGCTCGGTGCATTGGCGCGTGGCGCGTTGGCCATCAGCGGCGTATTGGCCGCGACCAGCGAGCGCTGCAGATACGTCGACGCGAGTGACAGCTTGCCTTCGGCGCGATACATGCGCCCGACCGTCGCCAGCACGCCCGGGTCACCAGGGGCCGCCGCGAGCGCTTGCCGCGCGAGCGATTCGGCATAGCTGAACTGTTTCGCCCCGGTCGCCGCGGAGATGCCCGCCTGCAGCAGGTTCAGGTCGTCCGGCTTGCGTTGCAGCGCGACGCGGTAACTGGCGAGCGCATTGCGGTCGTCGCCGGCGCTCGAATAGAGGCGGCCGAGGGCGGCTTGCAGATCGGGATTGTCAGGCATCGCCGCCAGCCACGGCGCGATCACGTCATAGGCGCTGGCCAGATCGCCGCGCTGACGCACCGCGTCGCATTGCTTGATGACGATCCCCAGATTCAGATTGCCGAAATCGGTGCGCTGCTGCGGTGTCAATTGCATCGACGCGAGCCGCCGCATCACCATGCCGAGTTCGGCTTCCTGCTGCGTGGCAGACAGAATGCCCGCGTATTGCAGCAGTAAATCGGTATTGCCAGGTGCCGCGTTCATCGCGCTGCGTACGAGGCCCAACGCGCGATTCGGATCGCCGGCCTGCTGATACGCGGCGGCGATCACGCCGATCAGTTCCGGGCTGTTGCCGGCCACCGGCTCGGCCGCTTGCAAGGTCGCCAGCGCCTGTTGCGACTGGCCGTTGCGCGCCATCCGCGTCGCGAGGTCGGCCTGCTGATGCACCCACAAGCGGTGCTGCAAGGTCGTCATCGCGTCAGTGCGCTGCGTGACCGGAATCCGTTCGAGTTGCGCGAGACCGGCTGCCCAGTCCTGGGTTTCCGCCGACAGCAACGCACTCGCGTAGAGCGCGTCGGTCATGTCGGGATGCGCGGCGAGCAGCCCGTCCATCATGCTGCGGGCATTCGCCACCGCGCCCTGGCGCACGTAAATGCGCGCGAGGTCGAGGCGCAGCCAGGGATCGTCGGGATTGTTCAGCAACGCGTCTTCGAACAGGCTGCGCGCGCTGCCGAGATCGCCGCGCGCTTCGGCCGCGCGCGCCTGGGCAGCCTGCGCTTCGCCACGCAGACGGTTGATGCCGCCGGCCTTCGATTGTTGTTCGCTGTTCAACTGATTGGCGAATTGCAGTGCTTCGTCGCCACGGCCTTGTGCAGCGAGCGCGCCGACGAGGCCGCGAATCGCATCGGGATTGTCGGCCTGGCGGCGCAATGCCATTCTGTAGGCCTGCTCGGCGCCGGCCGGGTCGCCATTCGATAGCAGCATCTCGCCGAGCAGCACCTGCGCGGTGACGTCGGACGGATTCAGCGCGATCGCGCGTTCGAACAGCGACTTTGCCTTCGCGAACTCGCCATTGCTGCGCGCGCCGATCGCGTCGCTGGTGTAGGTCCAGTAGGTTGCACTATCGAGCGCGGTTTTCCAGCGCGCCGGATTGCCGCTGCGCGACGCCCGCTCCAGATAGTTGCGGGCTTCGGCAAAGCGTTCCTGCTTCAACGCGGCGATACCCATGCCGCCGAGCGCATCGGTGTCGTTCGGACTATTTGCCAGTACTGATGAAAACTTCGACCGCGCCGTGTCGAGCTCGCCACGGTCGAGCGCGGCGAAACCGTCGGCGATGGTGCGGCCACGAGCATCGACGGCGGCATTTTCCTGCGCACGGTCGCGAGCCGCCTTGTCCTGCTGGACCATCGAATCGAAGCGGGCCTTGACCGCGGCGTCGTCGGGTGAGCCTTGCAGATAGGCTTCGTACGTCGCGGCGTCGGAGGGCCGTGCGTCGAGCCACAACAAGGCTTGCCGCCAGCTCTTTTTCGCCGACGCGCCAACCGTGCTGTCGCCGGCCAGCTTCTGCAGCCGCGCGATACCGTCGCGGCGCGTGGTGTCGCGATAGGTCAGATGCTGTGCGTAGGCGAGGGCGTAGCGCGGGTCGTCGGGGTTATCGCGCGTGAGTTGTTCGAGGCCGCGGCGGGCCTGGTCCCAGCCCTGCGGGGTGGCCGACAGCGCCTGGTAATACTCGAGCTGTAGTTCGGGCGTAGCCGGCTTGCCGTTCAACGCGCGCTGATATTCCTCCACCGCACTCGCGCTTTGACCGCTTTGCGCGAGCCGCCGCGCGTCGTTGACGGTCTGATCACGCAAGCTCGATTCGCCGAGCCGCCGGCCCAGTTCGTCCAGATTCGGATAGTTCGGCGCGACCGCTTTCAGACGCGCCAGATATTGCTGCGCTCCCGCGCCGTCCTTGCGGTCGGCGAGCACCATGCCCATGCCGTAGAGCGCGTCGGGTTGCTTCGGATCGATGCGCAGCACTTTCTGCCACGCCTGTTCGGCGAGGTCGCCGCGGTGATGCGATTGCCAGTACTTGCCCTGATCGATCAGCACGCTCAGCGGGTCTTTCGACGCCTGCGCCAACGCATCAGGCGAGGCCGTCGCCACACCGCACACCACCGTGAGGCTCAGCGCGAACCGCAATGACAACGCGAGGGCGCTCAATCGCATGCATTTCTCCAACTGGGCACGAGACGGCCGGCTTCGTCGAAGCGATAGCGGCCGTCGATAAATCCGGCGCCGAACAAGCCGAGCACACGATCGTAATAGACAGGCTCGCGACCCGGCACATTGGTGTCGAGCACGGCGAGATGGGTGCGCGCAAGGCCGAGGCCGCGCTCGTCGCCGAGTGCCTTGAAGTACGGCGCGAGCGCGCCCCAGTAGCTTAACGGTCCTTCGCCGCTCGCCGTGCCGGTGGTCGACGAAACCTTCTCGGGTGGGATACCGGTTTGCGCCACCTTCGCGCGCATGCCGCCCACCGCCGCAAGCCAGGATTTGGCGAGAGGATCGGCGGACGACGTGAGACCGGCCCACAGGTAGACGCGGATCGCGTCATAGCTGCCCGTGTCGCCTTCTTTCGGATCGACCACGAACTGGCCGTTCTGCCACGCGGCCCAGTCGGGCGTGAAGCCTAGCGGCGAGGTGGTCTTGATCAGCTTGTAGGCGTTGTCGGCGAGCCTGGCCCACGGACCGCCCGGCATTTCCTTCGCCAGCGCGCGCAGCACCGGCAAAGGCAGATAGCTCGGGTTCAGGCGTGTGACACCGCCATTTTTGAAGCCTTGCGGTCCGGGCAGCAGCATCGGGCCGAGGCCCGGCAGCGTGGTCATTTCCTCGCGCGCAATCTGCGCGGCGAGCGCCTGACCGAGTTGCGTGTAACTTGCGTCATGCCACAGGCGGCCGGCTTGCAGCAGATCGTAGGCGATCCACAGGTCGGAGTCGGACGCGGAATTCTGATCGAGCACGCCGAACGAGCCGTCCGGTTTCCTGCCCCAGAGCCACGACGGCAGCCGCACGTTTTGCGCGTCGAACTGATTGCCCGCGAGATTGGCGCGGGTCCAGCCGAGCAATCGGTCGAAGCTCGCGCGGTCGTTCGCGACCAGCGCGAAGAACATGCCGTACGACTGGCCTTCCGAAGTGGTTTTCAGTTGCGGCGACGAATAATCGATCACGCGGCCATCGGCCTGCACGAAGTGTTCGACGAAGATGCGGTACGCCGGCCAGTCGTTATTGCACTGGCCGGGCTGACCAGGCTGGCCTTGCGTCGGCGTGGTCTGGGCCACCCTGGTGAGGCCGGCAAAACTCGTGGCCGCCGCAAGCGCGAGGCCCAGGCCCAACGCGAGCGTCATATAGGTCTTGTTGATTCGAACCCGCATATCAGTCCTATCGGTCCTCTCAGTCTTTCAGGCGGCGCGCGGCGATCGAACGCAGGGTCCGGTAGAACAGGCCCGCGATGATCAGCGCGGCAAGCACGCCGCTCAGCACCAGCAGCAGCGGATGCGACGACAGCGCCCAGCGCAGATACTCCTGCGGCGACAAACGGCCGACATAGTACGCTTCGCCGTTCGACGTGATGGTGACGGTACGGCCGTGGATCACGGCCATCGCGCCTTGAATTTCCGGCAGCACGTCGGCGTCGAGCAGGGCGGCGGACAGATCGGCGTCCGACTGGCCGGCCGCGCTCACCAGCGCGACGGCGCTGCGGTTCTTCTGCAGCGGCGATTCGAAACCGGTCAGGAGCGCGTCGCCGTTCGAACTCACGAGCGTGAGGTCGGCGCGCGCCGGCGAGCGTTCGACACCGCGCTCGCCATGCCACCAGTCCTCGAGCTTGAAGACCACGTCCGACAGCGAGAAGGTGCGCGAATCGCCGTCGCTTGAAAACGGCATCGATTTGGCCCAGCGCTGCAGCAGCGGCTGCTTGCCCGGCGCGCCGAAAATCAGCAGGTCCTTGTTCGCGTACTTGTCGACGTCATCGGCCGTGCCGACGGTGACGCCGTTCACCGGATATCCCGTCGATGCGCCCATGCGGCCCATGGTCAGCAGGTACAGGCTGTAGTCGCTCGAATCGGCGTCGTTCGGCAGGACCACCGCGGTCTCGGAGAGGTCGGCCATGCGGGTGAACGGGAAGCCGCTGTTGGCGAATGCTGCCAGATCGGGCAGCGCCATGTAATGCGGGAACGACGACAGGTCGATGGTCGAGTTCGGATCGATTGAGCCGACTACGTTTTCCAGCAGACGGCCGTGACACTCGCCGGTGTTTGGAATGTCGTAGTAGAAATGCAGGCGCACCTGCGCGCGCGGCGTCAGCAGCAGCGGCGGAATATGGACCGTGCGGCGCGCTTCGGCGGTTTTGTCCGGCAGGACGCGCGCGAAATAATGGCTCAGTTCGAACACCGAGGCCGACTCGGCCGGAATCGGCAGCGACTGCACGAAGCCGTCATTGACGCTGATGTTCAGCGACGACCGGTCGCGCAGCGGACGCACCGTGTAGCGGTAGCGCAGATCGATCGGCGCGCCCTTGGTGTGCCACATGAACAGATCGGGCGGCACGCGCAGGTTCACGCGCACGGCGTCGGCGTCGTAGCCGGACACGCTCAGATCGCGCGGGTCGGCAAGCTCGCCGAAACGCACGGGGCGGTTGGTGGGCAGCCAGTTCGGCGCGTCGTACGGCGCCCGCGGCGCGAGTTCGTTCAGGCTCGTGATCGTCGCGCTCTGGCCGGTCAGCGTGTTCTGGCCGATGCCGAGAGCTCTGGCCGCGGTTTTCAGTTCGGCCTCGGTGCGGCCGAGCACGAGCAGCAGCTTGCCGCGCGCCGGCGCTTCGCGATCCACCACGGCGATCGTCGGGCCGGAGATTGCCGGAATCGTCACGCCGGCCGGGCGTTGGTCGTCAGTGGCGAAAACTACCGCGTTACCCGACAGCGGCGCGTTATCCAGTTGCGCCGGAAATACCGCGCCGCGATAGCCGGCCAGCGCGCCAAACCACGACGCGACGATGCCGCCCGCTTCGAGTGTGCCGGCGCCGGGTTTTTGCGGGAACACGAACGGCAGCTCGAGGCGGCGCACATCGCGGCGGTCGAAGAACGGCTGCGGCAATGCCGCGAGATCCGGCTTGCTGGCGAGCGACGCATAGGTCAGGTCGAGCGAACTGGCATTGCTGACGGTGGCCCATAGCGACGAATTCGCCGGGTCTTCGCAACTCGTCGTGTAGTGACCGATCAACTGCACGTTCAGGTGATTGAATTCGGTGATGAAGCGCGGATCGACCGAGACGTCGCGCGCCACCAGCATGCCGGCCTGTTCGCGTGGCACCGGCAGTGTCGCGGCGACTTCGCCGTTCACCAGCACTTTCAGCTGGGAAATATTCGCGAGCAGCGCGGGCGAGTAGCTGTAGACCAGATGCAGGATCGCGCCGGTCACCACTTCGTCGCCGCGCACGGAGAACGCGACGCCGTTCTGGCCGTCGGTGCCGCGCAGTTGCAGCGGATCGCGCGCGCCGAGGTCGGCGAAGGTGAGCGTTTGACGGCGGCCGCCCGGCACCAGGGTGCCCGGTTCGGCGGTGGTGGGCGTTCTGAGACCTAAGGCTTTTGCCGACGAAGCGGCGAGCGCCGGCGTGGGTGTGGCCAACTGTGCTTGTGTGATCGCGGTCGGATCGTAAGGCACGGCCGGGCTCGGCGCGGGCACGCTGCCCACTCCGGTGGCGACGCGCGCAGCCGGCGCGCCTTGCCCTTGCTGAGCCTGGGCCGCGACCACCTGGCCGGCTTGCGCCGCGCTCGCGCCGCTCATTGCCGCCGCGATCACTTCGGCGGCCGATGCCAGCGGCGCCGTCAACGCGGTCTGCAACGCGAGCCAGCAGGCAAGTCCGCGCATCAACCCTTGCGAGCGAGGGCGCCCCGCCAGACGCGCCTGCGCTTTCATCCCACCGCGCTCGTGATGCGAGCGTTCGACGTTTGACTTCGCCATCCTGTTGCCCATAGATCAGTCTTTGGTTTTTAGCTTCTTGACGTCCACCGGACGGCTTTTCATCGAGCTTCGAAGGTCGGCATAAAGATGCTCGAAAAGACCCACGATGCCGCGCGCGCCGACCGACAGCACATGCGACAGACCGCGCAGCGGCGTGTCCTGCTGACGCCCTTCGGCCCAGCCGGTCCACGCGTCGGCGCGCGCGAAGGTGGTCTTCACGAACTCGTACTCCTGCTCGCGCGTCAGCGTCGCGAAGCGCAGGCCCACGCGGCCCGGCTCGGTGAAGCCGACCGTGGCGGGGAAGGTGTATTCCTCGTCGCCGCGAAACAGCGACACGGTCACGCGCTCGTGGATCGGCACCTCGATTTTGCCGGGCAGCGCCACGCCGACCCCGCCTTCCGAGTAGTCGATGGTTTCGCAGGCCAGCGTGCGGCCGGTCGAGAATTTCAGCATCACGGGCATTTGCATCGCCACGCGGTGCACCGCGCGAATCTGCCGGCGCTCGCTCGCCGCGGCCACGCTCGCGCCGAGAATCAGCATGTTGTAGGTGGTCCAGCCGAGGTTCAGGATGGTCGTGTTCACCACGCTGCGGATGTGCCAGTTCAGATAGATATGCACGATGCCGACCACGAAGCCGATCAGGTTCAGCAACAGCAGGAACAGATACGGCCGCGAGATCGCCCAGTCGAAGTAGTTCTTCTCGATCTGGCCGCCCTTGGCTGTCACGTTGAACTTGCCGAGCTTCGGGTTGATCAGTGCGAGCAGCGTGGGCGCGGTGATGTAGGAGGCCAGCACCGATTCGTACACTTCGGCCCAGAACGAATGGCGGAACGAGCGCTGCATCCGCGAGTTGGTGATGCTCGCGTGCATCATGTGCGGCAGCGCGTAGATCGCGATCGTGCTGGCGGCGGCTTCGATCACATGCGCGCCGAAGAACAGATACGACAGCGGCGCGGTGAGGAACACCAGGCGCGGGATGCCGTAGAAGAAGTGCATCATCGCGTTCAGATAACAGAGCCGCTGGCCGATTTTCAGACCCTTGCCGGTCAGCGGATTGTCGATCCGGAAAATCTGCGTCATGCCGCGCGCCCAGCGAATCCGCTGGCCGATGTGGCCGGAGAGGCTTTCGGTGGCGAGGCCTGCTGCCTGCGGAATCGCCAGATAGGCGGTGGTGTAGCCGAGGCGGTGCAGCTTCAACGCGGTGTGCGCGTCTTCGGTGACCGTTTCCACGGCGATGCCGCCGATCTCTTCGACCATGCTCCGGCGCAGCAGCGCGCACGAGCCGCAGAAGAAGGTGGCGTTCCACAGATCGTTGCCGTCCTGCACGAGGCCGTAAAACAGTTCGCCTTCGTTCGGCACCTTGCGGAAGGTGCCGAGATTGCGTTCGAACGGATCGGCGGAGAAGAAGTGGTGCGGCGTTTGCAGCATCGACAGCAGCTTGTCGCGCAGGAACCAGCCGAGGCCGATCTGCAGGAACGAGCGGGTCGGAATGTGATCGCAGTCGAAGATCGCGAGGTATTCGCCCTGGGTGATCTTCAACGCTTCATTGATGTTGCCGGCCTTCGCGTGGCGGTTGTGCGTGCGGATGGTCCAGTTGACGCCGACTTCCTCGCAGAACGCCTTGAACTCGGGACGGCGGCCGTCGTCGAGCACATGGATCGAGATTTTCTCGGCCGGATAGTCGAGCGCGAGCGCGGCGTAGATGGTCGGTTTCACCACCGAGAGCGGCTCGTTGTAAGTCGGGATGAACACGTCGACGCTCGGCCACTGGTCGCGTGAAGCGGGCAGCGGCATCGGCGTGCGCTTGAGCGGCCACGCAGTCTGAAAATAGCCGAGCAGCAGCACGATGGTCGAATAGACCTCGGCCGAGACCAGCAACAGACCCCACGCGGCGTCGAGCGGATGTTCCCAGTAGGTTGTCGACGTGAGCCGCCAGTACATATAGCGGCCCGAGGTGACCACCGAGAGCATGATCATCACCATCGTCGCGTAACGGCCGGGCATACGGCGGAACCACAGCGCGGTGAGGAAGCAGCAGGTCGCGAAAGTCAGTTGCTCGTAAAACGCGAGCGGCACCGTGAACACGAAGTACAGCATCACCAGCGCGAACAGTGTGACCAGACCGGTCACGATCCGGCTGTTCCAGAACCGGGCGTCGGCGAAGCGTTCGAGCCGCGACGGCTCGGCGCCCTCGAGGCCCTGCGAAGAAGGCGTGCTCATGCGACGTTCCCCGGCGAGACGGCGATCGCATCGACCGCCGTCATGAGCCAGTTGCCGCACGAACGAAAATCCGCGGCCGCCTGGCTGAGTGGATCGTAGTGAATCAGCGTGGTGTCGCACGCGAGCGCTTCGCTCACGCCTTCGTCCAGATGGATCACGCCCGGAAAGAGCCTGTCGCCGAGCATCTGGCGCAGGACCTTGAGGACGTCTTTGGTCAACTGGCGCGACTGGTCGATCTGGTTGATCACGTAGCCCACGCCGCCGAACTCGGGGCGCGGTGCCGCGTAGGTGTCGATCAGCCGTTCCATTAACGGAATGGCCGCATACGAAGCCGCGTCGGCGAGCACCACGTTCAGCGCGAAGGTGGCCGCGCACAACGCATTACGCACGTACGCGGACGAACCCGGCGGCGTATCGATGATGACGATGTCGGACGGGTCGAGCCGCAGCGCTTGCAGCGACTGCGCGAGCCAGCCCGGCTCCTGGTCGATATAGGCTTCGAAGCGGCGGCGGTCGTCTTCGATCAGCGCGCCGTAGGGCAGCACCGTCACGCCATCTACGCCGTCGAACATCACCGTTTGCCATGGATCGCCTGTCAACGTGGCGCGCGACAAACCGTCGATGCTGTCGAGCGGCACGCCGAAATGCAGGCGCAGCGCGTTCTGCGGATCGAGGTCGAGCGCGATCACGCGCCGGCCGCCGGCGGCCAGCACGGAGGCGAGATTGGCGGCGAGGGTGGTTTTACCGACCCCGCCTTTGGCGGACACGACCGCAATGACTTTCATGAGCGACGAGGGCCGTTGACCAGCCACGAGTTGGAGGCGCCGGGCGTAGCCGCGCGCGATGTGCCGGCCGGCGCCGGCGCTGTTTGAGCGGCGGTGCCGCGCAGACGGTCGAAGACCGATTGCAGCGGCGCGGATTCGCCCGGATTGCCGGCTGTGGGTTGCTGCGGCGCGGGTGCGGCTTGAGTGGCGAACAGTTTGCCGAGGATCGACGCGGGTGGCGTGGGCGCCGCCGGCGCGGTTGGGTAGGCGTGAGCGGGGGCCGGAGTGTGCGCTTGAGCGGGCGCCTGCGCCCATGCTGCGGGTGCTTGCGCCCAGGCGGGTGCGGGGGCACGGGGCGCCGTCGGGTTGAGTGGCATGCTCGCCATAGCTTGCGTGACAGGCAGCGCCGGTGTGCGGAACTGGCCTAACGGCGCAATACTGGCAGGCGGCACGGCTGCGCGAGCCGGTGCCGTGGCAACCGGCGGTATCGATAGCGGTGGTGGGGCGACGGCTGGCGCGGCCTGCCTCGCCAAGGGCGTCGCCGCGTCGGTCCGTGTCACGGCCGGTGCGACCGGTGCTGTCGGCACTGTTGGTGCTGTTGGTGCGGCCGGTGCTGTTTCCGCGGCGGGTGACGCCGTGGTGCCGTCGTTCGTTTCGAGCGCGCCGAAACGCGATGCGCCGCTCGGCGCGGCAGATTTGGCGGCAACGACGACAGGCGGGATGTCCCGCCGGTGTGATCGTGTAAACAGCGGCGCCTTCGCCCGCGTGACCGAGGCGGCGTCTTTGGGCACGTCGTCCTGACGATCGGCAGCCGCTGCCGCTGCCGCTTCCTCGGCCGCCTTCCGGGCCGCTTCTTGTGCCAACGTCTCGCTATCCGCCTCGCGGCGTTGCCGGATCGCCGGGATCGTGGGCTGCGTCAGATCCAGCGTCACCAGCAACGGCCAACGCGTGCGCGCCGAACGCGCCTCGTTCTCACGGCCGATTTCCTGGTATGCGTTGGCGTCGCCCCCAAAATGATCGAACAGTTTCTCGATGTCGCTCGATGAACTCATAGTGCCGCCGTGTTTTTAATGAACTGCCTGACTTGCTTGACCTGCATGACCTGCCTTAAGCCAAACCACCCACCTGCTCGCCGCGCCAGCAATGCTGGCGCCGCCACTTCACGCGCACCGGTCTGGCGCGTTCCTCTACTGCCTGTTGCCTGGGACTCTCTGCCGGCCGCAAGCCGGTGTCCGCCGGCTCATGCCTGATGGTTCAAACCCACGCTTGGCCCAGCGGGACCCTCAAGCCGGATGCCGCCCCAGCCGAAACTCGATCGCGGTGTCCGCGCCGAACTCGCTCGTTTGCACGACCGACAAACCTTGCGCGCCCAATGCGCTCAACCAGGTCTGATAAACGCCTTCGAGAAATGCGGGGGTCCATGCGAGCGCCGGATTGCCGAACGCCTGCAGCGGCGCACAGTAATGCACGATGCGCAAAGATTCAGCTTCGTCGGACAGTTCGACGTAGCCCCAATCCATGTCCTGCCAGAGCAGATTCAACGCATGAGCGAGTTCCGCCGTGGACCCGCAAGCGGGTAATTGATGCGCCGCGGCAAACCGGGAGCCGACGCGGTACATCAGTTGGCGCAGTTCGTCGCGGCCGATCTGCGCTTCGAACTCCGTTGCCAAGGCGCTCAGCATGCCGCGCCATTGCGGCGAGATCTGACGTTCCAGCAGGTAATCGAGAATTGGGACCATATTTTCCGGGAAATGGCCGTTGCTTCAGCCGTGTATGAAAACGGGCGCCGACGGTTGAATGCAAATGAACGTGTTACGGAAGGCCGCGCGTTGCACGCGTCCCAGGTTACTTTTACCGAACTGTCTAGTCTGTCCGCCACACTTCGCAGGAGTCTACTTAAGACATTAACTTTTAGCCACTTTACATTCGTCTGCGTTATACACGCAAACGATTGCCCCAAGTTTCTCGCCACCCCGTAATACTTACGTCATTTTTGCGGCCTCAACTTTCATCCGGGCCGGTAAGCTTACGAATTTGCGCGGCGCTATCGCGCATGCAACGGGGAAGTCGTGCAGACAGCAGGAACGCGGCGTGCCGTGACGATGCCGTCTGACTCAAGACAATAATGTTCAATCCACTCACTATTCTGGTTGTCACGGTTTTGTCGAGCGCCATGGCGATGGCCGTGCTCGGCTCACTATGGCGCGCGGCGATACCTGGCGTCGGCTACTGGATCTCGGCCAATGCGGTCGCGATCGCGGCGCTCCTTGCTTTTGCGTTGCAAGGACACGGCCCGCACTGGCTGACTATCGTGGCGGCCAACGAACTGCTGGCTATCTCGCTGCTGCTGGTGGTGGAAGGCTGCTATCGCTTTCTGGGCCGCCGCACGCGGCCATGGGCGTGCTACGCCGGCGTGCTTGCCGTGTTGATCGGCATAACTTACTGGACCTTTGTCTCGCCCGATTTCAGCGCCCGCGTGACCGTGGTATCGGCGTATCACGCGGGCCTCTACGCGATGCTCGCCGTCATGATGCTGCGCTACCGTCCGTCGAACCGGCCACGCTATTGCTACTACTTCCTCGCGGTAGCGTCGGTACTCTTATGCGCGGGGCATCTCTCGCGTGGTGTCATGTACAGCTTCGGCATGCTGCTGCAGACCAGCTTGCTGCAGGTGACGCCAGGCAATGTGGTATTTCTCGCCATCGGTATCCTCGCGCCGCCGTGCCTTTCGATTGGGGTTGTGATGCTGGCGCACGATCGTCTCGCCGAGCGGCTCGAGCGGCTTGCCAATGTCGACGATCTGACTGGCGCGCTATCGCGGCGCGCCTTTCTGGCGATCGGCGAGGCGCTGCCGGGGGCGACGCCGCGCACCGGCTCGCCGGTGGCGATGGCCATTATCGACATCGATTCGTTTAAAGCGGTCAACGACCACTATGGCCACGCTGCCGGCGACCAGGTGTTGAGCCATTTCGCCGCGTTCGTCAGCGCCAATCTGCGGGGCGGTGATGTGTTCGGGCGGCTGGGCGGGGAAGAGTTTGGCGTGCTGTGCCCGGCAACCACCAGCGCCGAGGCAGTGCGTTTAATGGATCGTCTGCGGGCGCGGCTAGCGTCGGCCGCGCCGGGGGAGTTGCCGCGTGGACTGAAATATACCTTCAGCGTCGGCGTGGATCAGCACCGGCCCGGCGAATCGCTTGCCCAGCTGATGGCGCGTGCCGACGGCGCGTTGTATGCCGCCAAGGCCTCGGGACGCAACCGGGTGATGGCCGCATAGCCGCTTACGGGGCGGGACACAATTCTATTTGCGGACAGGGCATAAATATTTGTCAGACGGTTGCCGTTATACATGGGCCAAGTGACCGGAGCCAGCCTGATAACTATCAATATGCTTTCCACTTCAACGAAGCAACTGTCCGATTCCGGTTTGCGCGATCGTTTTCATCGGCGGTCCCTGGAGCACCAGCGTCCACTTTCGACCGTGACGATGGCGTTTACCGTGATCGCGTTCCTGTGTCTCGTGGGGGCGCGCAACATGGTTGCCGGGCCGGCGACGCCGCTTCCCTACCGGCTTGCCTGCGCGCTGGTGCTGGCACTGCTGGTGATGGCGATTCCACGTGCGGGCTCGACGTGGATGTTCGGCGCAATCGGCGTCGCGTACTCGCTGGTGCTGGTGGCCGGTCTTGCGCTGAACGTCTCGGGTGTCGAGCATCCGTTGCTGTGGATCCTGCCGGCCATGGTGGTGATCCCGATCTGCGCGGCGCCGCTATGGCTTACGCCGCTGCATTTTTTCATCGGCAGCGCGGTTTTCTATGGGACGGCGTTTGCGTTGCTGTTTGGCGGGCCGCGCACGCATGACGTCGACGTTGTCGTGTGGATGTGGATCGTAGCGATCGGCGCCCCCACTTCCATTGTGTTTCACTTCGGCTTTTATCGATTCCGGCGCAATCACTTTCTGCTCGAGAGCCAACTGGCGCAGCTTGCTGCCACCGATCCGCTGACCGGGCTGCAAAACCGCCGCGCGTTCGTCAAGCAGGCCGAGCGCCGCCTTGAAACCCGGACCGCGGATGCACGGATCAGCGCGATTTTTCTCGACATCGACAATTTCAAATCGCTGAACGACCGCTTCGGCCACGCGATCGGCGACCACGCGCTGTATCAGGTTGCCCAGGTGCTGATGGAGGAGACCTCCGCGGACGACAGCGTGAGCCGGATCGGCGGCGAGGAGTTTGCCGTGCTGCTGCGCGACGGGCTGGCCGGTGCCCTGGCGCTGGCCGAGCGCCTGCGCGGCGCGATTGCCGCCATCGAGCGGCCGGACGGCTTTCTGACCGCGAGCTTCGGTGTGGCCGAGCACCGGGGCGGCGAAAGCATCATGGTGCTGCTCGACCGCGCCGACGAAGCTTTGCTGCGCGCCAAGCATTCGGGCAGAAACCGCGTGTGCGCTGAACGCGCGCTACCGTTCGAGGCGCTGCAAATGCTTTCCGGTGCCGCACACGGGGAGGGTGGCGCGGCCACGTTGCGGCATCGCTGGGACGACTACTACCTGACCTCGCACTTCCAGCCGCTCTACAGTTTGTCGCATCAGAAGCAGGTGGGGTTCGAAGCTTTGCTGCGCGGCGAGCAGGATGACGGCACGCTGGTGCCGCCCATTGTTCTGTTCGCGCCGAAGCCGTCCAGCGACGAAGGCGAACTCGATCGCGCGAGTCATGCCGTGCATCTGGCCAATGCGCGCAAGTTGCTGCCCGGCGACGCGTGGCTGTTCCTCAATATTTTGCCGGCCACGTTTATTGCCGAAGGCTATGCCGATCAGCTCGCCCTGATTGTGCGAGCGGTGGGGTTCGAGCCGGAGCGGGTGATTCTGGAGATTCTCGAATCGCATGGCGGGAGCGTCGACGACATGTCGCGCGCGGCGGCTTTATATCGTGAGCACGGCTTCCTGATTGCCGTCGACGATTTCGGCGCGGGTCAATCGAACCTTGACCGGCTGTTGCGGATCCGGCCGGATATTGTGAAGCTTGACGGTGAGTTGATTCGCGCGACCAGCCACGGCACCGAGCAGCCGATTTTGCCGAAGCTGGTTTCGCTGTTGCATCAGGCGGGGATGCTGGTTGTCGTGGAGGGTGTGGAGACCACGGAGGAGTTGATCCTGGCGGTCGAGTCGAATGTGGATTTCGCGCAGGGGTATCTGCTTGGGCGGCCGGCGGCGGAGCTTGCGCCGCCGGAGTCGGTGCATAGGCAGATCGATGACGCGTTCGATGTGATTGCCCAGGGGCGTGCGCATCAGTATGCGTTGTTCGAGTCGGAGGTCGAACCTTACCGGGGTGCGTTGAAGCTGGCTGCCGATGCTTTGCTGCTGGGTGTTCCGATGGAGGAGGCGTTTGCTTCGCTGGCGACGTTCGAGCGCTGTATCAGCGGGTTTATTCTCGACGATTCCGGACGGCAGATCGGGAATGAGGTGCGGGGGCCGGCATGGAGTAGCGATGGCGCTTCGCTGCATCCTGTGGCGAATCCGCAGGATGCCAGATGGGATCATCGGCCGTATTTTCGTAATGCGGTTTTGCTGCCAGGCGTGGCCGTGGCTAGTAATCCTTATCTTTCTTTGGCCAGCGGGCGGCCTTGTGTTGCGGTTACTTTGGCTGTGCAGTTTGCTGGGGGACGGTGTGTTGTTGGGGTGGAGCTGGATTGGTCAGTGGTGGGGTTGCCTTGGCCGGCGGGGGATTGAAGTTGCGCGGGGCGCTTTCGTTGATCTGGATTTTTGGGCGTTGCCATCTTGGTCTTTTGGGCTTTTGGCCTTTTGGCCTTTCCTTGCATTGTTAGTGGTCTATTAGCGTTCCCCCTGTGCGGGGGGGCACCTACTTTTCTTTGCCTGCCGCAAAGAAAAGTAGGCAAAAGAAAGCGGCTCAAACCGCTAGCTCATAAGCGGGTCCCCTGGCTTGGAGGGGGTAGTGGTGCATCTGGAATCTGTCTTCTCGCGCACTCCGCGCTAGTGACAAAGCATTCATCAGCTCCCACTCCGCACTGCGTGCGTCGCGGCTGGGTCTGCCTGGGAAACCTGGCAGACGCTTTGCATAACCGATGGTTTTCGAAACCGGGTTTCGGCGGCGCAGGCCGCCGGAGGTATGACTGCTTTGTCACTGACGCCGAATGTGCGAGGCGACAGATTCCAGATGCACCACTACCGTGGCTGCGCGGGGAACCCGCTTAAGAATTAGCGGTGTGAGCCGCTTTCTTTTGCCTACTTGTATATTCCCTTCTGTGACGCCGACCCGATCAGTTGTCGTCACAGGGACAGTCAGTTCGTCTGCCTACCGGGTTTCGAGCCCGCAGAAAAGCTTGAGCGACTATCCTTTTTCATCCTTCTAACCCGAACAGTTGACTGAGCCTTGAGCTCGTATTTTCCTGCAAGTATGGGTACCGTGATGAATCAATCTTCTTCCGTTTATATCGGCATCGACGTCAGCGGCACCGCGCTCGATATTGCCATTCACGACACCACCGAACATTTCCGTGTCGACAATGAGCCGGTCGCTATCGAACAGCTGGTGCAACGTCTGATCGCGTTGAGCCCCACACTGATCGTCATGGAGGCCACCGGCAAGCTTGAACTCGCTGTGCTCAGGGCCCTCTGCGAGGCCGGCTTGCCCGCCGTCGCGGTCAATCCCCGGCAGGTACGCGACTTCGCCCGCGCAACCGGCTCGCGTGCCAAAACCGACCGCATCGACGCCTTCGCCATCGCCCATTTCGCCGCGGTCCTCAAGCCCGTCGTGCGCCCGCTCACCGATGTGCAGACCGAGCAGTTGCAGGCCCTGCTGCTGCGCCGTGCCCAGCTCATCGATATGCTCGTGGCCGAGAAAGCACGGCTTGAGCGCGCCCATGCCGCTGCACGGGACAGTCTGAACGAGCACATCAAATGGCTCAAGCAGCAGATCAAGCTCGCTGACAACGACATCGATTCATTCCTGCGCTCCTCGCCCGCGTGGCGTCAGAAGGAAGACCTGCTGCGCTCCGTGCCAGGCATCGGTCCCGGCGCCGCCGCGACGCTGATCGCCTTTATGCCGCAACTTGGCTCGCTGAACCGCCGGGAGATCGCTGCGCTCACCGGCGTCGCTCCCTTCAATAGCGACAGCGGCAGGCACATCGGCAAACGCCGCATTCAGGGTGGGCGCGCCGTCGTGCGGCGAGCGCTCTATATGGCCTGCGTGCCGGCGCTGCGTTTTAACCCGACCATCCGGGCTTTCTATGACCGGCTGCGCAAGGCCGGCAAACCGTTCAAGGTTGCTATCACGGCCTGTATCCGCAAGCTCGTCGTCACGCTCAATGCGATGGTCCGTAACGCCACGCCCTGGAGTTCGCCGATTAACTGAGCTTCGTCACGCGTTGCCCTGATGGCGGGCAGTCCGGGCGCGATCATCCATCGTGCTGTCTGCGCTCGCCTGTGCATCGCTGACTACCGTGCCGGGCATCGGTCATCCGCCAGCTAGCCGTCGCTTGACTTCCAATACGGTTGCTTTTCTTTGCGGCAAGCAAAGAAAAGTAGGTGCCCCCCGCACAGGGGGAACGCTAATAGACCACTAACAAAGCAAGGAAAGGCCAAAAGACCAAAAGCCCAAGAGGGCAACGCCAAAAAACCAGATCAAAGAAACCGCCGAGCAGGCAAAACCCTTCCTCGCTGCGAAGCAGCCTAATACCCTCCTTTAACACCCACCCCCATCCCAGCAGTTTTCTTATACGAAGCGGCCAGATCAGCCGCCGCCCGACTTAACAAACCCGTATCCGTCCCCACCGCAACAAAACTCGCGCCCGCCGCGAGATACTCAGCGGCAATCCCCGCATCAGGCGCCAGCACACCCGCCGCTTTACCTGCATCCCGAACCTTCCCGATACCGCTGCAAATCGCCTCGCGTACGCGTGCATCCCCAGGCTTACCCAGCAACCCCATCGAAGCACTCAAGTCCGCCGGACCGAAAAACACACCGTCAACACCGTCCACCGCCGCAATCGCCGAAAGATTCTCCAGCCCCTGCACGGTCTCCACCTGCACCAGCACACACAACTCATCCGCCGCGGTGTTCAGATAGTCTGAGATCCGGTTCCACCGCGAGGCCCGCGCCAACGCGCTCCCCACGCCACGAATACCCTGTGGCGGATAGCGCGTCGCCGCAACAGCATCCGCGGCTTGCTCAGCCGTATCGATCATCGGCAGCAACAACGTCTGCGCGCCAATATCGAGCAACTGCTTGATCAATGCACTGTCGCTTCGTACCGGCCGCACCACCGGATGCGATGCATAGGCAGCCACCGCCTGCAATTGCGCCAGCGTGCTGCGGACGTCGTTCGGTGCATGCTCGTTGTCGATCAACAACCAGTCGAAGCCGGCAGTGGCCAGCAACTCGGTGACGTACGCGTCGGCCAGGGCCGCCCATAAACCGAATTGCGGCTTGCCCTCAGCCAGCGCACGCTTGAATGTGTTTTGCGGTAGTGACATATCGCCCACTCAAATGAAATTCAAACCAATACCGCCCAGCGGACCATAGTCGACATGGAACGTGTCGCCCGCTCGCGCGGGGATCGGGCTTGTGAACGAGCCGCTCAGAATCACGTCGTTCGCATTCAGCACTTCATCGTAAGGCGCGATCTTGTTCGCGAGCCATGCGACGCCCGTGGCAGGGTGATTCAGCACGGCCGCAGCAAGTCCGCTTTCTTCCACCGCGCCGTTCTTGTAGAGCAAGGCACCAACCCAGCGAAGGTCGACGTCCAGCGGGCGCACCGGTCGGCCGCCCAGGACGATGCCGGCATTCGCCGCGAAATCGGAAATGGTGTCGTAGACCTTGCGCGGCGCCTTCGTCTCGCGGTCGAACTGTTCGATGCGCGCGTCGATAATTTCCACCGCAGGTGTCACGTAGGCGGTGGCGTCCAGCACGTCGAATAGCGTAACGCCTGGGCCCTTCAAGGGTTTGCTCAGCACGAAGGCCAGTTCGACTTCCACGCGTGGGGCAATGAAGCGGTCGGCGCGGATGTCCTGGCCGGCTTCAATGAACATGCTGTCGAGCAGCGGCGCGTAATCGGGTTCGTCGATCTGTGACGAACGCTGCATCGCGCGTGAGGTCAGGCCGATCTTGCGGCCCTTGATCACGTGCCCCGCAGCGAGTTTGAGTTTCACCCACTCGCGTTGAATCGCATAACCGTCCTGGACGGTCATCCCGGGATACTGGGCGGAGAAGTGGCGCAGTTGGGTGCGGGTCTTCTCGGCGTTATCGAGTTGCAACGCAAGCTCGCGGATAGTCTGTTCGTCTAGCATGATGGATTCTCTATATGCGGCTGCCGGGCCCGGAATCGGGTCGGCGTGTCAGCCTTGAGTAGCCTTAAGCCGCGCGTGCAAATTGTTGTGCTTCCACGTGCCGGATTCGCTGAATTCATTGATCTCCAACGACAACGCGAGGCCGTGTTTTTCAAACTCCGTGGCGAAGTGCTGTTTGATTACCTGAAACAACGCATCGCCAGTCGCTTTTTTAGCGTCGTCCGAGCGGCCTGCGCCGATCTTCAGGTCCGCGTGCAGGAAGGCGGCGTCCGCCCGGCCGTCGGCAATGCTGTATTGCTCGCAGCGCAAAGCGCGCACGCGGATGCCGCCGAGCGGATAAACGCGTTGTTCGTTTTCACGCTGCGCATCGAGGCATTGCGCAAGCGATCTGCAAAGCCGCCCGATGCTGTCTTCATCAGCAAGATTGGCGCTGTATTCGAGTGTCAAATGCGGCACGGCAAGCTCCTTTCTCGAGACTTAAGCGGGCAGGGGCGTGACGGGAAAGATCGCATTGATCTGGCCCGTACCCGAACTGCCGAAATACGGTGTGACGACTTCCACCTTGCCCTCGTAACGATCCCAGCCGAGTGCGCCGAGCAGCATCGCGGTGTCGTGCATGCCGCCTTCGCCCCAGCATTTCTCGTTATAGAGCGGCAGCATCTCGCAGAAGGTCTTCCAGTCGCCGGCTTCCCACAACTCGACCACCTTGCGGTCCATCTGTTCGAGAAACGGGCTCCACACCTTGTGCATGAACTGCTCGGCGGTACCGTTGTTGGCGAAGTGGTGGCTCAACGAGCCGCTCGCCAGAATCGCCACGGTGCCGTCGTAACGCTCCTCGATCGCCTTGCGCACGGCAAGACCAAAGCGCGCGCTGGTTTCGAGTTCATGCCACATGCACCAGCCGGATACCGAGACGGTCTTGAAGTGCTGGTCGCCATTCATATAGCGCATCGGCACCAGCGTGCCGTACTCAAGTTCGAGCGTGGTCTCGCTGTGCGCGCGGCTCTTCACGCCCATTTCATTGGCGACTTCCGCAATCAGATTGCCGAGCCCGACATTGCCGGGATACGCGTACGGCATGTTCTTGATGAAGTGCGGCAGTTCGTTACTCGTATAGACCCCCTCGAACTTCGGCGCGCAATTGATGTGGTATTCGCTGTTCACGAGCCAATGCACGTCGAATACGACGATCGTATCCACACCCAGTTCGCGGCAACGCCGGCCGATTTCATGATGGCCGTCGATCGCGGGCTGCCGGCAGCCCTTATGAGGGCCGTCGAGTTCGGACAGATATAACGACGGGACGTGAGTGATCTTTGCTGCCAACGCGAGTTTGCCCATCGCGATCTCCTGTTCAGTGTGGCGCGAGACCTGCTGGCCTCGCGCGCTATGGCGACGCGGGTCAGGCGCCCCAGTGCGGAATATGATGCGAGCCGAGCGATACGCACACGTTCTTCGGTTCGAGAAACACTTCGTAGCTCCATGTGCCGCCTTCACGGCCCACGCCCGATGCCTTGGTGCCGCCGAACGGCTGGCGCAGATCGCGCACGTTCTGGCTGTTGACGAAACACATGCCGGCCTGGACCGCCGCGGCAACGCGCAAGGCGCGCCCGGTGCTCTCGGTCCAGATGTAGCTCGACAAGCCGTAAGAGATGTCGTTGGCGAGTCTGATCGCGTCGGCTTCGTCGTCGAACGGAATCAGGCACGCGACCGGGCCGAAGATCTCCTCCTGCGCGATCCGCATGCGGTTGTCGACGTCGACGAACACCGTTGGCTGAACGAAGTTGCCTTTGCGCATGGCTTCCGGCAGGTCGGGTGCGTCGAGGCCGCCGCAGGCGAGCGTGGCGCCTTCTTTCGGACCGAGTTCGATATAGCTGCGCACCTTGGCCAGGTGTCCCTGGCTGATCATCGGGCCGACGATCGTGCTGTCCGCCAGCGGATCGCCTACCGTCAGGCGTTTTGCGCGCTCCACGAAACGTTCGGCAAAGCGCGCGTAAATCGAGCGTTGCACCAGAATGCGCGAACCCGCCGTGCAGCGCTCGCCGTTGTTCGAGAAGATCATGAACACGGCAGCGTCGAGCGCGCGTTCGAAATCGGCGTCGTCGAAAATCACGAACGGCGATTTGCCGCCCAGCTCCATCGAGAACTTCTTCAGGCCTGCCGTTTGCACGATACGGTTGCCGGTTGCCGTCGAACCGGTGAACGACACCGCATGCACGTCCGGGTGCGCCACCAGCGGTTCGCCGGTGTCCTTGCCGAAGCCGTGCACGACGTTCAGCACGCCGGCGGGAATCCCGGCTTCGAGCGCGAGATTGCCGAGCATCGAAGCGGTCAGCGGCGACAGTTCGCTCATCTTCAGCACGGCGGTATTGCCGAACGCGAGGCAGGGCGCGACTTTCCACGTTGCCGTCATGAACGGCACGTTCCACGGCGAGATCAGCGCGCACACGCCGACCGGGTGGAACAGCGTGTAGTTCAAATGCGTATCGGTGGGATACGTATGGCCGTCGACGCGCGTGCACATCTCCGCGAAATAGGTGAAGTTGTCGGCGGCGCGCGGCACGAGTTGCTTGCGCGTCTGCGAGATTGTCTGGCCGGTGTCCTTCGTCTCGGTCTCCGAGATTTCCGGCACGTTCCTCGCGATCAACTCGCCGAGCTTGCGAATGGCCTTTGCGCGCTCCGTCGCCGGCTTGCCGGCCCATGCCGGGAACGCTTCTTTAGCCGCGCGCACGGCGGCGTCGACTTCTTGCGCACCGCCGCTGGCGACTTCAGCGAGCACTTCTTGCGTCGCCGGATTGACTGTCTCGAAGTAGTCTTTTGCGGCGCTGGATTTGCCGTTGATCAGATGTTCGATTCGCATTGCCTTGTCCTTTCTCTTTTACTGTGCCGATCAGGCGCGGCCGAAGTCCGCGTCCGATGCAATCGTATTGACGAGACGGCCAAGGCCGTCGATTTCACAGACCACTTCGTCGCCCGCATTGACGTTGACGATGCCTTCCGGCGTGCCGGTCAGGATCACGTCGCCAGGTGCGAGTGTCATGAAGCTGCTCAGGTACTCGATCAGCGCCGGGATATCGGTGACGAGATCGCGCGTGTTGCCGTGTTGCTGCCGCGTGCCGTTCACGAAGGTGCGCAGTTCGAGTTGCGTGACGTCTTCGACATCGGCGGCATCGACAAACCAGGGGCCGAGCACCGTGCCGCCGTCGCGATTTTTCACGCGCAGGTTGGGGCGGTAATAGTTTTCCAGGTAGTCGCGGATCGCGTAGTCGTTGGCGATCATGTAGCCGGCCACATGTTGCATGGCGTTTTCGCGCGTGACGTTCTGCGCGGTTTGGCCAATCACGACGGCCAGCTCGCACTCGTAGTGCATGAAGGTGACGTCGGCGGGGCGGCGCGTGAAGCCGCGATGACCGATCACCGTGCCCGGGCCCTTGAGAAAGACCAGGGGCTCTTCCTGTTTGTTGAACTGCAATTCCTTTGCGTGTTCGGCGTAGTTCAGGCCGAGCGCGAAGATCGTGCCGACTTCGATCGGTGCGAGCCACACCACTTCATCCTCACGACGCACGCGGCCGTCGGCGAGACGTACGCCGTGAGCGTCCGGATAGGCTTCGTGAATCGCGCCTGCATAGGCAACGCGGCCGCGCATCATGGTTGTTCTCCAGCTTGTTCTTTTGCACTGACAAACGACACCTCGAGCGGCGGCAGTCCGCCAACTGACAGCGTGGCCGCGTCGCCGATATGTGCGACCGGCGAACCATGAGGCACGCCCAGCGTAATGACGTCGCCGGCACTCAGTGTCATGAAATCGGTCACATCCGCAATCAGTTGCGCCACGCTGCGTACCGACGATGCGGTGCTGGCGGTAAAGACTTCATGTCCGGCAAGCGCGACCTTGATGCCCAGATCGTCAGGTGCCGCGACATGACGTGCGGCAACCACGGCCGGTCCGATCACGCAGAAACCGTCGCGTGCGCGGAACCGCACCGAGGGGCGGTACACGCTCGCGTGCGGCACGCTCAGGTCGGCGACCAGCGTGTAGCCCGCGATGTAGTCGAACGCCTGGCCCGCGCCGACGCGGCTTGCCGTGCGGCCGATCACGATGCCCAGCGAAGCGCCGACTTCCACGCCCAACGCATTGTCGGGTACGACGACACGGGCGCGATGACCGGCGAACGTATTGCGCGGCTTCAGATAGAGAACGGGCGCTTTCGGCGGCGCTTTGTAAGGCGCGGCGTGTACCGCGTCGCCCAATGCTTGCAGCGCGGCGCGGTCGTTCAGCAAGGTTCCATACACGGCGCCGGAAACGGGAGCGCGGCAGGCCACGCCGCGCGCGAGCAGCGCGGCAGCGGTTTGCGCGTCCACGTCACGAGGCAGCGCGTCGCCTTCGGGATGCAGCAGGTGATCGGCAAGTGCAAACATAAATCAGTTGTCTCTCGGAGAAAACACTAACATGTTAGTAGTATTGCGCTTGATATCATCCACGGTCAATAGCCTGTCGGCTGATTGCGGGTTTTCCCTTAAGCTTCGACGGCTGCTTTTAACTATCTTCCGCCATGTCCGCTTCTGCTTCGATTCGAGTTTTGCATCGCAACCTGCCGATGCTGTTGCTGCGCGCCAGAGAAAAAATGATGGAGCGGTTCCGCCCCCTGATTACCGCTCACGGGCTGACCGAACAGCAGTGGCGCGTGATTCGCGCGCTCAATGAGCACGGCCCGATGGAGCCGCGTCACATTTCCGACATCTGCACGATTTCGAGCCCGAGCATGGCGGGGGTGCTCGCGCGCATGGAAAGCATGGAACTGGTGACGAAGGAGCGTTTCGCGGAAGACCAGCGCCGCGTGCTGGTGTCGCTTACCGATGCGAGCGTGGAACTGGTGCGCGTGATCTCGAAGGATCTCGAGGCGCACTATCGCGAACTGGAGCGCAAGGTAGGGCCGGAGATCGTCGAGCGTGTGTATCGCGCGGTCGACGATCTGCTTGCCGGCCTGGAAGAAGACGACGAGTGAAGCCGCGGCTCAATCGCCCTGGCCGGGCGCCGAGGTATTTGCCGCGGCGTTCTCCCTGAGGCCGAGCAGCCACGGAATCTGGCTTTTGTCGTGCATGCCGAGCTTCTTGTACGCGCAGCGCAGATAGTGGCGCACGGTGGTGGGCGAAATCGCCATGCGCTGCGCGACTTCCTTATGTGAGAGGCCGTCGCCGTACAGCTTGATCGCATTCAGTTCGCGTGGACTCAAACGGTCGAGCGGCGAGCGTTGGCGCGCTTCCAGCTGAAACAGACCGACTACCGGCGAACAGCTTACCGTCACCGTTTCGCCGACATACGGCTGGCCCGTATCCGCATGCAGATGCGCGATCAGCGGCGCGGGCAGATGCTGGTTCTGATAGCCCGGCCACTCGCTGCGCAGAATAGTCTCGAACGCTTTATCCGCCTGGTGCACCGCACCAAAACCATCGCAGATCGCGCGCGCCGGCGTTGAAACGCCCCCGCCACGCTCGCGCGTCAACTGAAACGAACGGTTGATCGTGAGTGCCGCGCTCAGATGCGGAATCACATCCTCCAGCGTTTGCGCATCCGCCGCGGAAAACGGTTTGTCGAGCGCGCGGCGATATACCGAGAAGAACGTCGCGAGCCCGAAGCGATGATCGAGCGCCGACACCACCATCAACTGTGCAAGCCCGTACTTGATCGCCCAGGTGCGAAAGCGCTGATCGATGCCGGGCGCCACGATCGACACGGCCAGCGCACGGCCGTAGCTGTTCATCGAGCCGAGCGCGAGCGGATCGCAATCCCGCACGCGCTGCCAGTCGGTAAAGAATTCGCCCGGCAGGCCATAGACGAAGCTGTTGTGCATCACCGGACCATTGGCCGTGTGCGTGGTCACACCGGTCCAGCCGGCGTCGAATGGTAAATGCTGCGAGAGCAGACGAAAGAAGCCATGTTCGAATTCGCCGATGCCGGCGCGGTTGGCGAGGGCATAGAGGTCGAGCAGGAAAAGGCTCAGGCCGCGCGTCGCGGTGCCATTGCCGGAAAGCGTGCCTTCGAAATCGGTGCTGCGCTGTTCGGGCGGCGCGCCCGCGTAATCGTCGAGCGCAATGGCAGCGGGCATTTCACCCCACTGATCGAGAACCCGCCTGGTGTCTGCGGTGACTGTCACGCTGTTTCCTTCGGCTGTCGATAAGGCGCGTCTGGCCGCTCGCGCGGCATGCCGATCGATTATACGTGGCACTTTTTTGAAAAACGCAGCGGCCGAAATGGCCTTACACCCCCTCATTTGAACGGCCCCATGCCGCGGATGCCGCGCCGCGTCAGCACGCCGGGCCGCTCAACTTCGCGGCGCATGCCAATCGCACCAAGGCCGCGCGCAATCGCGTGCGGGTTTTCCTTACCGTTCATCTGGACGTCTAGTCAGCGCAATTGCCGCTACGGACACTGCCGTTGCACTCGATCGGAGATGCAGCCCGCAGCGACGGACACATTACAAAAACATTAGACGGTTTGGAGCTTCTCGATGAAACGAAACGAATCACGGCAGCGTGGAGGTCGGCGAAAGACGTTGGCGGTATTGAGCGCGGCGGCCGGCTTGTGCGCCACGGCCGCCCACGCGCAATCGAGTGTCACGCTGTACGGTTTGATCGATGCAGGCATTCAGTACCGCACGAACGCGGACGGCCAGCACGGCGCGGTCAACTTGCAGAACTACGGGGTGTTGCCCTCGCAGATCGGTTTGACGGGCAAGGAAGACCTGGGTGGCGGCCTGCAGGCAATCTTCCGCCTCGAGCAGGGTATCAACGTGAACGACGGCACGGCTACGGTGCCAGGCTATGCATTTTTTCGGGGTGCTTACGTTGGCTTAACCGGCAAGTTCGGCACCGTCACGCTGGGGCGGCAATTCAGCGTGCTGTTCGATCGCACCGTTTTCTACGACCCGCTGCTGTATGCGGCCTATAGCGGGCAGGGCGAACTGGTGCCGCAGTCGGCTAACTTCATCGACAACTCGGTGAAGTTCAAGAGCGCCGATTACGGCGGTTTCAGCGCCGAAGCCCTGGCTGCGACCGGCGGTGTGGCCGGCAATTCGCGCTCAGGCCGCGTGCTGGAAATCGGTGCGCAGTACGGCGGCAATGGCTACGGCATCAGCGCGGCGCTGCATCGGGCGCAAGGCACGGCGTCCGCGGATGGCGATACCTCGGGACTGCAGCAGACCATCGGCACGCTGGCCGCGCATTGGGACATCGCGACGCTCTCGCTGTATGGCGGCGCGGAACGGCAAACCGGAACGCTCGCGCCGTCGAAAACGGTGGCATGGGGCGGGGCGCGTTATCAGGTCAACAATTTCGTCGGCCTTGCGGGCGGCGTCTACCAGACCTGGTCGAACACGCCGAGTGTCGGTCATCCGACGCTGTTCATCGCGAGCGGTACCTATGCATTGTCAAAGCGCACGGTGGCGTATGTGAATCTCGGCTACTCGCGCAACAGCAGTCAAAGCTCGCAACCCGTCTATGAATATGACGCCACGCCGCTCAATGGCGCCTCGCAGTTCGGCGCGATGCTCGGCATGTATCACACGTTCTGAGTATGCGTCGCGCCGGCGTGGCGCTTCGGTGTCGACAACGCCGGCCTGGTTTCGCTTTTTCCTGGACCGCATACCGGCCCTCGTTGCAACGCAACCGTTACCTCATGAGCCCTATGAAAACTTCTTCGACCTCCTCATTTGCCACAGCCGGCGCGTCCGCGACGCCTGCGGCCGCGCCACGCGAATTCGCGGCGTCCACGCTGCTGTCGCTGGTGGTGTTCGCCGCCATCACGCCATTGTTGTTGCTGGTCGCGCCGGCAGTGGCGGCGCAGCTCGGCGGACAGCTCGGTTTGAGCGCCTCGCAGATCGGCACGTACTTCTTCGTCGAACTCGGCGCGTTCAGCTGCGCGACCTTGCCGTCGCTCCTGTGGCTAGGCCGTGTCGACGCGCGCCGTGTCGCGGCGATCGCCACGGCCGTGTTTTGCATCGGCAATCTCGCCACGGCGGTGCTGATGCCGGGTTTCGTCGCATTGCTGGTGCTGCGCGCGTTGACCGCGCTCGGCGGCGGCACGCTGATGGTGCTGTGCATGACGAGCGCGGCGACGAGCGGCAATCGTGACCGCGTGTATGGCTTGTGGGTAGTCGGTCAGCTGGTGGCCGGCGCACTCGGTCTCGTCGTGCTGCCGCATCTGTTCGAAGCGTTCGGTCTGCGCGCCCTGTATGTGACGCTGGCCGTGCTCGCGCTGATCGCGTCGCCGCTTACGCGCGGCTTCGATCCGGCCCTGGGCGGAGCTAGTGGCAAGCAGGCGCAACAGGCCGCGTCCGGTAACAACGGCAGCAGCACGTGGTTTCTGGCGACGCTGGTGATCGGTGGCGTGCTCACGTTCTATGTGGCGATCGGCGGCGTCTGGACCTTCGCGAGCAAGGCGGCATCGCTCGCCGGACTCGACGCCGGGCATACCGGCGAACTGCTGGCTATCGCGAGCGTGATGGGAATCGTCGGCGCGGCGTGCGCGTCGTTTATCGGCAACCGGATCGCGCGTGCCGCGATGCTGCTGACGGGTTACGCGATTCTCGTCGCGGCTTTGCTCGGGCTGTCGGCGCATCCGGGTTCGACGGGTTATGCCGCCGCGATCTTCGCGTTCAAGTTCGCGTGGACCTTCGTGCTGCCGTTCATCCTTGCCGCAGCCGCAAAAACCGATACGTCGGGCCGTTTGATCGCCACGCTCAACTTCGTGATCGGCGCTGGGCTTGCGGTCGGTCCGCTGATCGCCGGCGTTCTGCTCGACGCCGGCGCGGGACTCAATACGTTGTTTCAGGGCGCGGCAGTGATCTGTGCGTTGTCTTTCATTTGCCTGCTTCGCGTTGAGCGTAGCGGGCGCGAAATGCCGGGTGCGCAGCCGTGATCGTGCTGCCGAACCCGGTCGATCTGAATCCGCAGGTGAACTACAGGTAAGAGACATGATGAGCAAAACGGCATTTTTCACGGATGAACGCACTTTCTGGCATACCGGTGGCACGCATGCGCTGTTCTTTCCGATCGGCGGCTGGGTGCAGCCGCCGTCGAGCAGCGGTTACGCGGAATCGCCCGATTCGAAACGCAGACTGCTGGCCTTGATCCAGACCTCGGGGCTGGCGGCCTCGCTCGACATGCAGAGCGCGGCGCTTGCCACTGAAGAGGATTTGCTGCGCGTCCATCCGCGGGACTATCTGAACCGTTTCAAGGCGCTCAGCGATACGACCGGCGGCGATCTGGGCGACCTCGCACCATTCGGCAAAGGGAGCTACGAGATCGCCGCGCTTTCCGCGGGGCTGGCGATTGGCGCGATCGATACCGTGCTCGACAAACGGGCAAGCAACGCATTTTCGCTGTCGCGGCCGCCCGGCCATCACTGTCTGCGCGATAAGCCGATGGGTTTCTGCCTGCTCGCCAACATTCCGATTGCGATCGAAGCGGCCCGCGCGAAGTATGGCGTCGAACGCGTTGCGGTGATCGACTGGGATGTCCACCACGGCAACGGCACGCAGTCGATCTACTACGACGACCCGAACACACTGACGATTTCGCTGCATCAGGATCGCTGCTTTCCGCCGGGCTACAGCGGCGCGGACGAGCGCGGCGCGGGCGCCGGTACGGGGGCCAACCTGAACGTTCCGCTGTTGCCGGGCGGCGGCCACGACGCCTATCTGTACGCATTCGAGCGCATCGTGCTGCCGGCGCTCGACGCGTTCAGGCCGGATCTGATCGTGGTGGCGAGCGGGCTCGACGCGAGCGCGGTCGATCCACTTGCCCGCATGCTGCTGCATAGCGAGAGTTATCGCGCGATGACGCAGTTGATGCGCGATGCCGCCGAACGCTATTGCGGCGGGCGTCTGGTGATCGTGCACGAGGGCGGGTATTCGGAAGCGTATGTGCCGTTCTGCGGCCACGCGATTGTCGAAACGCTGGCGGACGTGCGCACGCTGGTGACCGATCCGATGCTGGATCTGGCGATAGCGCAGCAGCCGAACGAGCGTTTCAAGGCTTTTCAGCGCGGCTTGATCGATGAACTGGCGGATGAATTCGGGTTGCCGGGTCTTTGACTGCTCCGCCGCGTCCTGAACCTCCGAGGCCCGTGGGCCATGCGCTCATGGGTCTTTCCGGGGCTTTCAGGACGCTTTAAAGCGCGGGCGTTGTCATCCTTATGGTTGATGCCGCCGCACCCGCGCTCTCCGTACAGTAGTCAAAGGCGCCGCGGCGACTCGCTAGAGGCGGGCCGAGCCGCGGCAAATCATCGAACTACTGGAGCCATACAGACATGACATCCCAACCCGTTTTCATCCAGGTCGGCGCACTGGCCGAAGGTTTCGCACCTGACAGCCACATCTTGCCGCCGGTCGACGATCTGACCGGCCGCACGTTGCAGCTCGAATTCGCGGATGGCCCCGCCGAGACGTTGACGTTCGTCTCCGCCGGTGTGGTGCGTACGTCCAATGGTCAATTCGAATGCCGGATCACCTCGGTGCGCGACGGTATTTACTTTGTCGATTACGTCGGCGGTGGCGACGGCTCGCGGCCGGCAGCGACGAGTTACGTGCTCGACGTGAAACAGGGCCTGTGCACCTCGTTAGCCGGCACCTTGCCGAACGAAAGCGAAGCCCGTACCGATGCGTTCACGCGCGTCGAGCGAGGCCTGGAGCTGACCGGCGTGCAGGTGCGGTTCCGTCACGGCAGGATCGTGGCGCAGGGCGCTCAGGCTGGTGCCGAGGCAGGGGCTGAAGCGGCATTGCATCACCCGACGCACGAACTGATCGGCATGCGCAACCTGTACACGTATAGCGCGACGGAACAGTACGAGCACGTCTATCTGAACGACAACTTCTATGCGTGGCAATGCCTTTCGGGCGTGGAAGCCGGTCTCGCCGACGTGGATCGCTGCCACTACATCGCCATCGCCAAAGACCTGTACCTGTTCGTCTGGCGTGAAAAAATCATTCCGACGCTCGGCGTGGTGATGATCGACCTCGAACGCAAGAAGACCGACGGCAAGATTTTTGGTTACCGGGGCAGCCAGTTCGACTCGCTGTCGAATTTCCCGGTCGGCGCACTTGCGGAAGTGCTCAATGTGACACGGTATCCGCGATGAACGGCGCCGCGCAGCATGCGGTGAGCGTGCGTGATTTCGCCGGCAAGACCGTGCTGGTGACCGGCGGCGCGCAAGGCATCGGGCGCGGCATTGCCGAGGCGTTTGCCGCGCGCGGCGCCTCGGTGGCGATCGCGGATCTGCGCGTCGACGCGGCCTCGGAAGCGGCGCGGCAGCTCGCGCAGCAGGGCGGCACGGCGCGTGCCTACGCAGCGGACATGGCCGAGTACGCGCAGATCGAGCATCTCGTTGCCGAGGTGGAGACGGGTTTCGGCAGGCTCGACGTGGTCGTGCACAACGCTGCGTATTTTCCGCTCACTGCCTTCGAGGCGATTACGCCCGCGATTTTGCAGCGCACTTTCGCGGTGAATCTCGCCGCGCTCTTCTGGCTCGCGCAGGCAGCGACGCCCGCGTTTATCCGGCAAGGCGGCGGGCGGATGCTGGCGACCTCGTCGGTGACCGGGCCACGTGTGGCGTATCCGGGGCTTGCGCATTACGCGGCGTCGAAGGCAGGCGTGAATGGCTTCATTCGCGCGGCGGCGCTGGAACTGGCGAAGCATCGCATCACGGTCAACGGCGTCGAGCCCGGCATGATCCGCACACCCGCAATGGGCAACCTTGGCGACGACGCGCACAACCGCCGCATCGAACAGGCAATCCCGCTCGGGCGGCTGGGCGAACCGGCGGATATCGCGGCGGCCATGCTGTTTCTGGCTTCCGACGCGGCCGCGTATATCACCGGCCAGACCATCGTGGTCGACGGCGGCGCGACCTTGCCCGAGTCGACCGCCGTGATGGGCTAAGGCCTCGCTGACCTCGCTTACATATGTTCGAACGCGAGGGTCGGCACGTCGACGATCGAGGAGCCGCCATCGGCAACGAGGGTGGCGCCCGTCACGATCGACGCAGCGGGCGACGCCAGAAACTCGCAAACGCCGGCGATTTCCTCCGCCTGCGCGGGGCGGCGCAACGGCACATCGGCGCAAACCCGCTGATAGGCCGCGTCGAGGGATTCGTCATAGCGCTGCATCAGCGGCTGCATTTCCGCGTCGGCCATCGGCGTGCGGACCCAGCCGGGGCAGACCGCGTTGACGCGTACGCCGTGCGGGCCGTAGTCGCGCGCAAGCGAACGCGTCAGGCCAATCAGCGCGTGTTTCGAGGTGGTGTAGCCGCATACGGCCGGCCCGGCGGCGAGCGAAGCGATCGAGGCGACCAGCACGATGGCGCCGCGCTGTTCGATCAGATCGGGCAGGCAGGCGCGGGCGGCGACGAAGGCGGTGTCGAGATTCGCGCGCATGGCGGCGGACCAGGCCGCGTCGTCGGTCTCGGTGGCGGCGCCCATGCCGAAACTGCCGGCGCAGGCGATCAATGCATCGATAGCGCCGCCGTCGGCCTTGATTGCCGCGATGAAACGTTGCCAGTCGGCGGCGCTGGCTGCGTCGCCATCGAGCGCGAGGCCACCGGTTTCGCGCGCCACCCGTTCGAGGGGCGCGCGGCGCCGGCCGATCAGTGCCACGCGTGCGCCGCGCGCAGCAAACAGCCGCGCGCAGGCTTCACCGATGCCGGTGCCTGCGCCTGTGATGACGACGGTGCGTTGTTTGGACATGGGTTCCTTACGAATATGAATGAAGGTGATCTGGTGTGATGAAAGGGGCAAACGTGAATTCAGAGTCTAGGCGTGCGGGCTGCGGCGCGGAATCAGGCAAAAGGATGACAACGCAGCCGTCGTTTCAGCAGGCAAGCCGCGTCGATTTGCCAATTCGTGCTCACGCCATGGAATTGGGCGTTCGTACGATGGGCCGGAGCTGGTGAACCGGGAGAGCGCCATGTTGAATACGATCCGCGACGCAGCCGCGTCTCAAGGCGCCTTTATGCCCGCGCTGGGCGCAGCGGTGAGCGCGCTCGCACAGCTGGTGCGGCCATCGGCAACGGTTTTTTACTGGGTCGGCGCGGATAACGAGCCATCGGGTTTCGAACTGTTCGGCATGACCGAGATGATGCATCGCACCTATTTGCAGCGTTATTGCACGCTCGATCCCATGCATCCGTCGCGTTTTTCGACGCAGACCGGCAACGTGCTCACGCTCGCGGGCGAGTTGCCCGAGACGGTGCGCGGCGCTTCGGTGTACTGGCAGCGCTTCCTGAATCCGCATCAGGTGGTCGATGTGATGGAGGTCTTGCTGCGAGACGGCGCACCCGGCGCCCCTGGCGCGCGAGGCACGCGGCCGGCGGCGGCGTTCTCACTGCTGCGCATGGCGCCCGCGGAAGCGTTCTCGGCGGACGACCAGCACCACGCAAGGGCAGTGCAACCGCTGCTGGAAGCGGCGCTGGTGCCGGCGCTGCGTGAGCAGCGGGCGATGCGCACCCACGCGCGCCATGGCACAGAGGTCGAAAACGATATCCGTCCAAACTTGACGCATCGCGAACAACAGATCGCGCGTCTCGTGCGCAACGGCTTGTCGAACAAGGAGATCGCACGCGACCTCGCGCTCGCGCAGCCCACCGTCAAAACCCACCTGTTGCGCATGTTCCGCAAGCTCGGCGTGTCGAGCCGCACGGAAATGATCGGCGCGCTCTTTCTATAGAGGACCGAAGCCATGATCGACACCTGGCCGATGGCGGGCGCGCGCGTCGAACCGGTCGAGGCCGATGGCTCGATGCTGCTTTATGCCGTCGCGGCTGTCGCGGTGGAGCGCGCCGACAGCCGGCATGGCGCGCGCTGGTTCCAGCGCCGGCAGTCTGCGCTGGCCGCGGTGATTTCGCGTGAAGAAGACGTGTCCGACATTCTGCTGCGCTTGCCCGATAGCTGGAACATCGTCGATGGCGCGCGGTGTGTCGGCCTGCATGACGATGCCGACATTCTGTCCGGCGATCCGCGTTTTTGCCGCGGTTTCGTCGAAACGAATTGCGCCATTGCCGGCCATAGCGATGGCGTGCGTTTTGCGCTGTTCATGCAGATCAATGCAGCCGAAGCGGTGTTGCTGCCCGAACGGCTATTCGTGCAGCGCGACGCTTTCGAACATTGCCTGTATGCGCAACCGTGAGCGTGTCATCCAGCGCACCTGAGTGCAAACGAGTATTAGATGTTTTCCCTTATGCAAGGGCCCGCTGCCGATTTGCGCTAACGGTCGAAAAAACCTGCGTGACACCATGCTTCAACGCGATGGCCCCGTGGCCATCGGCAGTCAGTAACAAGACACCAACGAGAGACCCAGGATATGAGTAACGATGCAACGGTTGTCGTCAGCGACGCGGTTCGCGCGTTCGTACAACGCGATTTCGGCCTGTTTATCGGCGGCACACAGCAACGCGCGCATTCGGAGCGCCGGCTGGACGTGTTCAATCCGGCGAGCGGCGAGCGCCTCGCGACGGTAGTGGACGCGGACGCAACCGACGTCGATCACGCAGTGAGCAATGCGCGCGCCGCATTCGATGCGCGGGTGTGGAGCGGCCTGCGTCCCGCCGATCGCGAACGCATTCTGCTGCGTTTTGCCGACCTGCTCGAAGCTAATGCCGAAGACCTCGCGCAACTCGAAACGCTGAATCAGGGCAAGTCGATCAACATCGCCCGCGCGGTGGAAGTGGGCGCGACGATCGAATACGTGCGCTATATGGCGGGCTGGGCGACCAAGATTACCGGCGAAACGCTGGACGTATCGATCCCGTTTCCGCCCGGTACCCGCTATACGGCGTTCACGCGCAAGGAGCCGATCGGTGTAGTGGCCGGCATCGTGCCGTGGAATTTCCCGCTGATGATCGCGGTGTGGAAACTGGTGCCGGCGCTCGCGGCGGGGTGCACCATCGTGATCAAACCGTCGCCGGAAACCCCTCTGACGGCGCTGCGGCTGGCCGAACTGGCGCTGGAGGCCGGCGTTCCCGCCGGCGTGTTCAACGTCGTTACCGGTGGCCGCGAATGCGGCGCCGCGCTGGCGGCGCATCCGGGCCTCAGCAAGATTTCGTTTACCGGCTCGACACCGACCGGCAAGCTGGTCGGCACGGCCGCCGTGCAGAACATGACGCGCTTCTCGCTTGAACTCGGCGGCAAGAATCCGGCGGTGATGCTCGCCGATATCGACGTCGAGCAGGCGATTCAGGGTGCGCTGGCCGGCGGCTTCTTCAACCAGGGGCAGGTGTGCGCCGCGGCCTCGCGCATCTACGTGCATCGCAGCAAGTATCGGCAGGTGGCCGACGGTCTGGCCGATATCGCCAACGCGATGACGCTCGGACCCGGCCTCGATCCGGCAGCGCAGATCAATCCGCTCGTGTCCGCGCTGCACCGCGACCGCGTGAATCAGCACATCGCGCGCGCCCAGGCAGCCGGTCTGAAGTTTCTTGCGGGCGGCAAGCCGGTCGATCTGCCGGGCTACTACGTGCGCCCCACGGTGATCGCCGACGTGCCGCACGACGCGGCAATCGTGCGTGACGAAGTGTTTGGTCCCGTGCTCGCCGTCGTCCCGTTCGACGATCCGCTCGAAGCACTGCGCCTCGCCAACGATTCACAGTACGGCCTCGCCGCGAGCCTCTGGAGCAATGATCTGAAGACCGTGATGAACCTCGTGCCGCAAATGGAGGCGGGCACCGTGTGGGTCAATTGCCATGTGCCGCTCGATCCCGGCATGCCGTTCGGGGGCTTCAAACAGTCGGGCATCGGCCGCGAATTCGGCAAGTATGCGATCGAGGGTTTTACGGAAACCAAGTCCGTGTGTATTGCGCATTGAAGCTCGCGCATTGAGCTGGGCGCGGGCACACGAACCTACCAACATACAGGACTTAATGGAGTAGGCACTATGGGAACGAACGATTCCGCCTTCTGGCATCCGATGCAGCACCCGGCCGAAATGCAGCAGCGCGAGCCGATCCGTATCGTGCGCGGCGACGGCTGCTATGTGTTCGACGATCGCGGCAATAAGCTCGTCGACGGCGTGGCCGGTCTCTGGAACGTCAACGTCGGCCACAACCGGCGTGAAGTGAAGGACGCGATTGTGCGTCAGTTGGACGAACTCGAATACTTCCAGCTCTTCGACGGTATTTCGCATCCGCGCGCCGAGGAGTTGTCGAAGGTGCTGATCGAGATGCTCGAACCGGAAGGTATGCGCCGCGTGATCTACAGTTCAGGCGGCTCGGATGCGGTCGAATCCGCGTTGAAGCTCGCGCGTCAGTACTGGAAGCTGAAAGGCGAAGCGGACCGCACCAAGTTCATTTCGCTGAAGCAGGGCTATCACGGCACGCATTTCGGTGGTGCGTCGGTGAACGGTAATACGGCGTTCCGCCGCAATTACGAGCCCAATCTGCCAGGCTGTTTTCACGTTGAAACGCCGTGGCTTTATCGCAATCCGTTCACCCAGGATCCCGCCGAACTCGGCCGGATTTGCGCCGAAATGCTGGAGCGCGAGATCGTTTTCCAGAGTCCCGACACGGTGGCCGCGTTCATTGCTGAACCGGTGCAAGGCGCGGGCGGCGTGATCGTGCCACCGGAGAACTACTGGCCGCTGATTCGGAAAGTGTGCGACAAGTACGGCATTCTGTTAATCGCCGACGAAATCGTCACGGGCTTTGGCCGGACCGGCAGCATGTTCGGCAGTCGTGGCTGGGGTGTAAAGCCCGACATCATGTGCTTTGCGAAGGGCATTTCTTCCGGCTACATTCCGCTTGGCGCGACCGCGTTCAATGAGCGCATCGAGCAGGCCTTCATGACCAACGCGAATTTCACCGGCGCGTTGATGCACGGGTACACTTATGCGGGGCATCCGGTTGCGTGCGCAGCGGCGCTGGCGAACCTGAAGATCGTCAAGGACGAGAACCTGCCGGCCAACGCCGCGCAGCAGGGCGCGCACCTGCTTGAAGCGCTGCGGCCGTTCACTGAGCGCTATGCGGCCGTGGGCGACGTGCGCGGCAAGGGCCTGATGGTCGCGCTCGATCTGGTGAAGTCGAAGCAAACCCGCGAGCCGATCGACCCGACTTCGGGCTATGCCAACGCGGTGGCCGAAGTGGCGCGCGCTCACGGCGCATTGGTGCGGCCGGTCGGCACGAAGATTATTCTGTCGCCGCCGCTGGTGGTCGAATCGGGGCAGCTCGACGCGCTGGTCGGTGCGCTGGCCGCCGGCTTCGACGAAGTGAAATTTGCATAATTGACTTGGTCAAGTGTTGAGGCGCGCTGCAGAATGCACAGGTGCATTCCAGGTTGGGGCAGCGCGCGATGAAACTGAATCCGTGGAAGTGTCGCGGTTTTTCTAAATCGAACCGCATCCGCCAGCCTGGCATAACATTGCTTCTTCATTGGCAGAACGAGGCGCCGCGAGCCGCGGTCTTCGCCTGCGTCCAGGTTGGCGTCCGCTACGACAGGCCGGGCCGTCATCGCATGAATGTAGCCTGTTCAGAGTAGGCGGGAGGAGACATGGACTTCCGGATCAGCACGCTTGCCGACGTGCACGATCATTCGCTGGCCGTGAGCGGCTGGGAGCAGGTCTATCGTCAGATGACGCCGGGCCGCTTCCAGAGCACGCTCGTGCAGGCGAGTTCGAACGACTTTCATTTCTTTCGCGAAACCACCAATCGCCGTGTGGCGCAGCATGGCGTCTCGCCGGCCGGTCTGGCTTCGATCGCGGTGCCTTTGTATGCGCCGCTCGTCGGCACGTTTCAGGGGCGGCGCGTGGAGGGTTACGCGCTGCTGCTGCTCGGCGCGGGCGAGGAGTTTCGCTTCTACACGCCGGAGTCGATGCACTATGCCGGCATCAGTGTCGGCGCCGACATGATGGAAGAGCTGCTGGGCGTGATGGTGGGCGAGCACGCCAGCCGTCAGGTGAAAGGCGGTGTACTGGCGCTTTCCGATGAGCAGGGCGTGATGCTGCGTGAGCGGCTCGCGCCGTTTCTCGACGCTGCGGAGCGCAATGCGGCCGCGTTTGCGCATCCCGCGGCGACCAAGGTATTCCGCGACGAAATGATCAGTGTGCTTCTTGGCCTGATCGAAAGCGCGACGCAGACGCCGCCGCGAGACCTCACGCACACCACCTATAGCGACATCGTGCGGCGTTGCGAACGCATTCTGCAAGACAACGCCGAACAGCCGATCACCGTGCTCGATCTGTGCCGCGCGCTGCGCTGCAGTCGCCGAACCTTGCAAACGAGTTTCCAACGCGTAGCCAATGTGACGCCTGTCGAATACCTGCGTTCGATCCGGCTCAATGCGGTGCATCGGCTGTTACGTATGACGAGCGCGGAAGAGCTTCTGATCGGCGATGCCGCTTGCCGCTGGGGCTTCACGCATCTCGGCTATTTTGCCCGTGAGTATCGTGACCTGTTCGGCGAATTGCCGTCGCAGACACCGCGCCTGAGCTAACGGCCCGCGCGAGCGGGTCGTCCCGCCGGCCCGATGTTCTGTTCGATCCTCCGCCCGGATTTTCACCATGAATGGTTCCCGCTTGCGGACGTGCTTGCACACGTCCCGCCTGATCTTTCACGTCCGCGATCGGCTGTGTGACCGGCGCCTAGGCGTAAACCCAGGTTCTCGTGCTGCGTTGCCGATTTGTGCTCCCGCTCAGCATTTTTGGTTTTCTACAGTGCGTCAACACTTGCGCTGCGCCCGACTTCGTCGTGACGCGGACGAAGGAAAATCCAGGAGCCAAAACTATGAATGTCGTCGCTGAACCGTCACCGTCCACCGAGTTACGCAAAGGGGCGCTGGGACTGGGCTTCATCATTTTCTTCGTGATCTCGGCGGCCGGGCCGCTGGTCGCGATCGCCGGCGGCTTTCCAATCGGCATCATGCTCGGCAACGGCGCAGGCACACCGGCCTTGCTGATCGCCACCGTGGTGATCCTGCTGATGTTCTCCGCCGGCTATACGGCCATGTCGCGGCACGTGACCAACGCCGGCGGCTTCTATGCGTTCACGGCTCGCGGTCTCGGCGGCACCGCGGGCGGCGCGGCGGCATTGATCGCACTGCTCGGCTACAACACGATGCAGATCGGTTTGTACGGCATGTTCGGCGCGGTGACCTCGGACTTCCTGCACACCCACTTCAACCTCAATACGCCGTGGTGGATCTGCTCGCTTGCCGCGATGGCCAGCATCGGCGTATTCGGCTACCGGCAAATCGATCTGTCGGCGAAAGTGCTTTCGCTGCTGGTGTTCGGTGAGTACATCGTCGTGTTGATCCTCGATATGGCGATTCTGAAGAGCGGTGGCGATAGCGGCATCAATGCAGCCTCGTTCACGCCACACGTCTTCATGGGCGGCACGCCCGCGATCGGCTTTCTGTTCTGCTTCGCCAGCTTCATTGGTTTCGAAGCGACCACGATCTATAGCGAAGAGGCGAAAGACCCGCAGCGCACGGTGCCGTTGGCGACTTACATTTCGGTGCTGCTGATCGGCGTGTTCTATGCGTTCTCCGCGTGGTGCATGGTGATTGGCGCGGGCAGCGACAAGATCGTCAAGACGCTCACCGCGTTGAGCGATCCGACCACGTTCCTCTATACGCTCTCCGATCACTATGCCAACAAGACGCTGACGGCGGCGATGAGCGTGCTGTTCATCACCAGCGTGTATGCGGGCCTGCTGGCTTTCCACAACTCGGCGTCGCGCTACTTCTTCGCGACCGGCCGTGAGGGTTTGCTGCCGCAAGCGCTTGGCCGCACGCATCGTGTGCATCTCAGTCCGCATATCGGTTCGCTTGCGCAAACGGCGGTGGCCGCGATCGTGGTGCTGGTGTTCATCGTCGCCCATGCCGATCCGGTTCTGACACTGTTCTCCTGGCTCACGAATGTGGCGACCCTTTGCATCATCGCGTTGATGGCGCTTTCGTCGGCGGCCGTGTTCGTGTTCTTCAGACGTACCGGTTGCGACGACGTGGGCGTGATGCGCGTGGGCGTGTTGCCGGTGCTGTCCGGTCTCGCCCTGGCGGTTGTGCTGGTGCTCGCAATCTTGAATTTTCCGCTGCTGACGGGTGCTGGGGAAGGTGTGTCGTACGCGTTGACCGCATTGCTGCCGATTTTTGCGGTGGCGGGCGTGCTCGCGGCGAAGAAGCTCAAGCAGCGCGACCGTGAAGCGTTTGGGCGGTTAGGGCGCTCAAGGTTGTAAAGCGTTTCGTAACAGCTTCGCGACAACAAGACTTGATTCGAGCTTAGGAAGACATCGTGGAAATGGAGACCAAATGAGCTTTCGTACCATCCTTGCAGCAACGTTCGTAGGCGGCGCGTGTACCGTCATGATGCCGCCCGTGTACGCGGCGGACGCGGCTCTCCCGGCATCCTCATCTGCTGGCGCGGTTGCTGCGCCCGGCGTGCGTCCCAATGTGCTGCTGATCGTCGCCGACGATGTCGGACGCTCGGACCTCGGCGCATTCGGCAGCGAAATTGCCACGCCGAATCTCGATGCACTGGTCGCGCACGGCCGCCTGCTCGACACGATGTATGTCGCACCGACCTGTTCACCAACCCGCTCGATGCTGCTGTCCGGGATGGACAATCACCTCGCCGGCGTCGGCAATATGGCGGAGATGATCACGCCGCATCTGACGCCCGAAGAGGTCAACCATCCCGGCTACGAGGGCGGCCTGAATCAGCGGGTGGCGGCCTTGCCGGAAATCATGAAAGACGCCGGCTACTGGACCGTGATGGCCGGTAAATGGCATCTGGGCGGTAGCGACGGCATGCGCCCGGATCAGCGCGGCTTTGAACGCTCCTATGCGTTGATGAACGGCGGCGCGTCGCACTTCAGGCAGAAAGTGATGACGATCACATCGGATGCGCCGGAGCCGACCTATCGCGAGAACGGCAAGAAGATCGACTTGCCTGCCGACTTCTATTCATCGCGGACGTACACCGACAAGCTGATTGCCTATCTGCAGGATTCGCAGCGCGGCAGCAAGCCGTTCTTTGCGTATGCAGCCTATACGGCGGCGCATTTGCCGCTGCAAGCCCCTGACGACGAATTGCAGAAAGTGCGCGGCAACTACGACGTCGGCTACGACGTCATCGCGCAGCGCCGCATCGACAAGATGAAGCGCCTCGGTCTCGTGCCGAACGACGCGAAGCCCGCACCGCTGCCCGAAGGCACAAAACCATGGAGCGCCTTGAGCGCCGACGAGAAAGCACGATCGGCCCGCACGATGGAAGCTTACGCGGCGTTGGTGGCCGATCTCGACCGTAACGTCGGCCGCCTGATCGACTACCTGAAAGCGAGCGGTCAATACGACAACACGCTGATCGTGTTCCTGTCGGACAACGGCCCCGAAGGCAACAAATGGGACGAGGACAGCGGCAACGCCAAGTGGATCGCGCAGACCTTCGACAACTCGCTCGACAACATCGGCCGCGCCAATTCGTTCGTGTTCGAGGGCCCGGCGTGGGGACAGGTGAGCGCGCAGCCATTCCGCCTCTTCAAGGCCTACACCAATGAAGGCGGCATCCGTTCGCCGGCCTTCGTCTCGTTTCCTGGACATGTTCAACCGGGCAAGAGCGAACAGGTGCTCACGGTCAAGGATCTGACGCCGACCATCCTCGACTTCGCCAATATCCAGCAGCCTGGTATCGAGTTCCACGGCCACACCGTGCTACCAATGCAGGGCATGTCGATGAAACCATATCTGACCGGCGAGCGTAAGCGCGTGCATGTGGACGACTACGTGTACGGTATGGAGCTGATGGGACGTAACGCGCTGCGCAAGGGCAACTGGAAGCTGGTCTATTCCTACGACAAGGGTAAGGGCCACTGGCAACTGTACGACCTCGCGCACGACCGCGCCGAACTGCACGATCTCTCCGCGAAGCGTCCTGAAGTCCTCGAGCAGATGCTGACCGAGTGGGCGCAATACGTGCAGCAGAACAACGTTGTCGAGACGTGGCGCGATACGTCTTACCCACGCATGGATTACTGAGGAGTGTGGGCATGAGCATGCACATCCGGAAATCGACCGTGCGATATGGCCTAGCGATGGTGTGCGTCGTGCTCACTCGGGCGGCGCTGGCGGCCACTGTGACGGCCGGCGCGGCGCCGCAAGCCGTGCCGCTCGGCAACCTGCAGGCGTGCAAGGCGTTCAGCGGTTTGCCGCCGGCATCGTCGGAAAGCGATCAGGTACGTGTGCCGGCCGGCAGCTTCGTGATGGGTTCCGACGGCGATTATCCGGAAGAAGCACCTGCCCGGCGGGTCAAAGTGGGCACCTTCATGATCGATCGCTACGACGTGACGAACGCGGAGTTTGCCCGCTTCGTTGCGGCGACGGGTTATAAGACGCTCGCCGAACGCGGACTCGATCCGAAACGCTATCCATCGTTGCCGGCGGAGATGACGCGGCCCGGCTCGACGGTTTTTCTGCCGCCCAAGGACCTGCTGGTCGGTGCGATGCAGTGGTGGCATTTCGTGCCCGGCGCCGACTGGCGGCATCCCACCGGGCCCGGCAGTTCAATCGACGGGCTTGGCAATCATCCGGTCGTGCATATCGCCTATGAAGATGCGCTGGCCTACGCGAAGTGGCGTGGCCGCGATCTGCCGACCGAAGCCGAGTACGAGTACGCGGCGCATGGCGGCACCTCGACCCCCTATCCGTGGGGCGACACCTTCGCGATCCGCTCGAAGATGATGGCCAACACCTGGCAGGGTGCTTTTCCGTTTCAGAACACCGCGAAAGACGGCTTCGTGTCGACTTCACCGGTCGGTTGCTTTCCGGCCAACGGTTATGGGCTATACGACATGGTCGGCAATGTCTGGCAGTGGGTGAAGGACCCGTGGCAGCAGAACCATGCGCAACAGGTGAGCGAGCCGCCGCCGAACCCGAACGTCGATCTCGAAGACGCGCTGGTGGCGAAGGCACGCAGCACGGACCTCGGCACGATCAAAGGCGGCTCGTTTCTCTGTTCGCCGATCTATTGCAAACGCTATCGGCCGAGCGCGCGCCATGCGCAGGACGTGACGATGGGCACCAATCACATCGGTTTTCGTACGGTGCTGAGACTGCCCGGGTCATAAACGCGTCGGCGTGAGCGCCGGCCGCAAAAACTAAACAACTGGATCTGGAGAGGACTTTTGAAATCACGAGAAAAGACCGTGAGGATGACGCTCGTCGCTGCGTCCTGTGCCTGGCTGGTCGGCGCGCCGTTCGCCGCTCATGCGCAAAGCAGTGTGACCCTGAGCGGCATTATCGATGCGGGCATCCTCTACGCGAACAATAGCGGCGGGCATTCCGACTGGTCGACGACGAGCGGGCAGTTGACGGCGTCGCGCTGGATCATGACCGGCAGCGAAGACCTGGGTGGCGGATCGCACGCAATTTTCCGCTTGATGAGCCCGTTCAATGTCCAGAACGGACATGGCACGGGTCGCGCGTTCAATGTCGCGTACGTGGGTCTCGCCGACGATCGTTTCGGCACGGTGACGGTGGGCCGGCAGTGGGACACGACGATCGACACGGTCTCAGGTTTCGCGACCAACGAAACATGGGCCGGCTATATCGGCGCCCATGTCGGCGATGCGGATAACACCAATGCGAGCTTCAAGGTTAGCAACGCCGTTAAATACGCGAGTCCGCAATTCGCCGGGCTGAGTTTCGGTGCGACCTATGGCTTCAGCAATCAGGCAGCGGCCTCGGACGGTTCGTCGGGCTTTGCGAATAATCGCATGATGAGCGCCGGCGCCGCTTACACACGTGGACCGTTTGCGGCAGGCCTCGGCTTTCTGCAGGCGGACCGGCCCGACGCGCAACCTGCCGGCGCATTGGGCGCGCCGGGTGCCGGCGTGTACGACGACTATGAGAATACGTTTTCTGGCAGCATCGCCAGTACAGCGGGGGTGAAACGGCAGCGTATCTGGCTTGCCGGGGCTTCGTACCGGTTCTTCGGTGCGCTCACATTGGGTGGTATGTACTCGAAAACGCAGTACCGTTATCTGGACGCGACCGCGTTGACGCTCGATAACTACGAGGCGAATCTGACGTGGCAGATCACGCCGGCCTGGCAAACCGGTGTGGCCTACATCCGGACCAATGGGCGCTACTCGGGCAGTGGCACGGGCGATGCGGAGCCAGGCTGGGATCAGATCAACCTCGGCACGGAGTACGCGATATCCAGGCGCACGACGCTCTATCTGATTGGCGTTGCGCAACAGGGGCGTCATGCGGTGGCGCAGATTTATGGCGTGTCGCCGTCGGGTACGCGCCGGCAACTGGTGGTGACCTCAGGCATCCAGCATCTGTTCTAAACCGATGAGGACGGCACGGTGGTGCTGTTGCGCGCCGTGCCGGTGATTATCTGATCCTCACCAGCCTTGAAAGCGCCGCCACTCGACACTCTCGCCGTCCGCCGAAACCGCGTGATACTCGGGGAACTGCGCACCGGTCGCGCATGCGTGATTCGGCAGGATGCGCAGTTTCATGCCGATCGGAAAGCGTTCTGCGATGTCGTCGGCCGGCACACCTTCTTCCGCTGACGACAGAATCCCGTGCTCCTGATTGGCGCCGCTCACCACATAACCGCCAAGCGGGGTACCGTTCAGCAGACAGGGCTGGCCGTAGCCGAAATCATGAGCTTGCTTCGAGGTGCCGCGATCGCGGCTCATGGCCATCCAGCCCGCGTCGAGAATCGCCCAGCCTTTATCCGCCTGATGCCCGATCACGGTAGCGAGCACGCTGAGCGCGATATCTTCGAGCGCGCATACGCCGACGTTGTGCATGACCAGATCGAAGAAGACATAGACGCCCGCTCGCACCTCGGTCACGCCATCCAGTTGCGCGGCGGCGAGGGCCGTGGGCGTTGAGCCGACGCTGACGGCGGGGCACGGAATGCCCGCGTCGCGCAACCGTTGCGCCGCGCGTACACAGCCGACGCGTTCCTGTTCCGCAAGCGCCGTGAGCGCCTGCGGTGTATGAAGCTCGTAGCTGGAACCCGCGTGAGTCATCACGCCGCCTACGGTGACGCCGTTCTCATGCAGAATCCGGCCGACTTCGAGCAGCGTGTCCTGTTCCGGTGTGATACCGGAGCGGTGCCCGTCCGTGTCCACCTCGATCCAGACCTCGAAGGTTTCGCCGTGCTGGTCCGAGAATGCGGCGACGGCTGCCGCGGCGGTCGGATTGTCCACCACCAGCTTCAGATCGCAACCCTGGCGGCGCAACGCCAGCGCGCGCGGCAGTTTGGAGGGGACAATACTGACCGCGTAAAGAATATCGCTGACACCAGCCGCAAAGAATGCCTCAGCCTCTTTCAGGGTCGAGACCGTAATGCCACGCGCCCCGGCGGCGATCTGCGCGCGAACCACGTCGATGCATTTGGTGGTCTTGACGTGCGGGCGGAATGCCACGCCCAGTGTGTTCATATGAGCCTGCATCCGCGCGATGTTCTTCTGCATCCGGGGGATGTCGATCAGCGCGGCGGGGGTGCCGATATGGTCGAATTTCATGTTTTCACCGGGAAGCAGGGTGACTTGAGACCGGGCCGAACCGGCCGAGCCACGGGACCAGCGCGTCGAGCGTCGGCGACTCCACCTCGGGCGCCTGTGCGCCCGCCACGAGCGGCAGACCCACGCGGTTATGCCAGTAGGTCCGCAGGCCGACCGCGGCCGTGCCGAACATGTCGTAGCTGGAGCCCGCTACGAACGCGGCTTCATGGGCGCCGACGCCGAGCTTGTCCAGCGCGAGCCGGTAAGGCAACGGATCCGGCTTGTACATACCGGCCTCTTCCGCTGTGACAACAGCGTCCCAGTGGATCGGGAAAAGCTCCGCAGCCTGGGTGCCGAGACGGATGGAGCAGTTGGTGACAATCGCCAGTTTGCAATGCGGCCTGAGCGCATGCAACGTATCGACAGCGCCGCTCCAGGGGGCGAGCTTCAACCAGTTGGCTTCGAGCGCGATTGCCGCGAATTCCGGTAAGCCCACTTCCGCGGCGGCTTCGCGCACCAGTTGTTCATACGCGATGTATTGGCCGCAGCCGTAGGTCCGGCGCAAATAAGCCGCGCGCCACGCACGGCCCGCCGCTTCGGAACCCGCGGCGTGATTCCATGACGTCCACGAATCGAGCAGGGCGGTCAGGAGATCGAAGAGGACCGCCTTGGGGTAGGCGGTGGAGGGCGATAAGGATGTCATGATTTAACCGGCGAGGAACGGTAAGCTGATTATAGAGTTTCGATACGTGCGTGGCGTTCAGCCCGGCTAACTCTCAAATTCAGTTTCAATGAATTTACCGCGTTTGAATCTCTATCTTCGCCACGGCGGCAACGGCCTGAATCTGCTCTGTAAATACTGCATGAAATGCCGCGTACGAGCCGGCAAGCCGGCCCGCTGATGCGTGAGCGCGATGACGTTGGCGTCAGGCGCCTTCCAGCCTTGCAGCAGGCGCACGAGTCTTCCTTTCGCGAGGTCGTCCGCCACGTCCCATTCGGAACGCAGGATTACCCCCCGGCCTTCGCACGCCCATTGGCGGATCACGTCGCCGTCATTGCAGCTCAGATGCGGAGAAACGCGCACGCTGCGCCGCGTGCGGCCCTTGCTGAACTGCCACAGCGAGACATCTTCGCTGTTCTCGCGCAGCACGATGCACGGCAGCTTGCTCAGTTCCTCCGGCGACTCCAGCTGACCCATGCGCTTGACCAGCGCTGGCGCGGCGCAGACGAAGCGCGCATTCGGTGCAATCGCGTAGCCGATCAGATTGGATACCGGCAATTCGCCGATATGCACGACGATGTCGAAACGGTCCATCGTCTCGGTCAGCGGCTGGTCGGACAGCGTGAGCGCCACGTCGATATCCGGGTTCTGCTGCTGGAATTCGGCAATGGCGGGCGCCAGGTGGCGCCGTCCGAATCCCAGCGGCGCATTGATTTTCAGCGTGCCGATCAGACCGCCCCGGCGGGTCTGAAAGTCTTCGAACAGCGAGTCGAATTGCTGGACCAGTTCGGCGCCGCGTTCACACAGAAGCGTGCCTTCTTCCGTGAACTGCAAACGACGCGCCGTGCGGTTCACCAACTGGGCGCCCAACTTCCTTTCCAGTTGCTGCAGGCGTTGGGTGACCGCCGAAGGTGACAGTCCCAGTTTTCGCGCCGCGGCAATCAGGCTGCCACTTTCGCGGATGGTCAGCAGAAACCGGATATCGGCCGAGTCGTTCATGGTGGAAATTTTAGTGGCCTCGGCCGCTTTCTCAACGTTATCAATGTTTATCCGCCGCTCGAAGGGCGCGCATAACTCGATACATAGTCGTACTCCTGCGTATTCACATGAGTGAGCCGGTACTCGACCGGCTGTTCATTGTACGAATACGCGATCCGCTCGACTTCCAGGACGGACGCGCCCGAGGCGAGTTCGAGCAGTCCGCTCTCGAGTTCGCTCGCCTGTCCGACGCGCACCCGCTCGTCCGTGCTCACCACATTGATGCCGAACGTATCCTGATAGAAGTTGTAAAGCGTGTTGGGACGATTGCGCAGCGCGGCTTCCGTGAGGTCGGGGAAGCGCGCTTCCGGCACCACGATGTTCTCGACGATCACGATTACGCCGTGCAGCGCGAGCTGATTCGTGAACTGAAAGACCGGCGCCCCTTCGCTAATGCGCAACCGGGCCGCGACTTTCTGCGTGGCCTTCGTTTTACGGAAGTTGACGAGGCTCACGGTGGGGTAGGTCTTGTCGCCATCGTTGCGCACGATGCGAAAGAAGCGGAAGAAATGCCGGTCGCGCTGATGCATCGCGACGAAGGTGCCAAGGCCCTGGTGCCGGATGAGTATGTTCTCGGCGCACAGTTCGTCGATAGCCTTGCGCAGCGTGCCGATCGAGACGCCGAAGCGTTCCGCGAGACGTTTCTCCGCTGGAATCGCCTCGCCACCCTTCCATTCGTGCGCCGCGAGCGCCGCCAGCAACGCGCTCTTTACTTCCTTGTACCGCGTACCGCCAACGGCGGCCGGCGTCTCCGTCATGGTGCTCATGGTTCTCCCTGAATTCTTCTGAAACGCGTTGACGCGATTTTACGGCAATAAGTCACTCATGTAACACATATAGATGATCTAGTTGACATGGATGAATTTGACGCCTAGGATGATTCAACACAACGCAGCGGCGACTTGTGAATCGCCGCCCGGCACGCACCGGCCACTAATTGAACTCAACCAGGAGACGCAGATGAGTCAGGCAGCAGCAGAAACGCATGGCGCCGCGAGCACGGCGGCTGAAACCGGCGAACGCAAGACGATCCACATCGTGTTGCACGAGGCCAGAGACACGGTGGGTGTGGCGGTTGTCGAAGGGATTCAGGCAGGAACGCAACTGAACGCGTGGATCATGGACGAGGACGAGATCGTGACAGTGGCCGCGAAGCAGGACATTCCAATTGGCCACAAGGTGGCGCTCAAGGACATGGCCGTTGGCGACACGGTGTTCAAGTACGGCGTGGATATCGGCAAGGTGGTCGCGCCGATCAGCGCGGGCGAGCACGCCCATGTGCACAACATCAAGACGAAACGCTGGTAAGCCGCGCGCCTCCCAGGCAGTCAAAAAACATTTCGCTTCCCCATATCGAGAGAGACACCATGAGCGTCATTGAACTGGATACGACTTTCCGCGGCTATCGCCGCAGCAACGGCCGCGTCGGCGTACGCAATCACGTGATCATCCTGCCGGTCGACGATCTGTCGAACGCGGCGGCGCAGGCGGTCGAGAACAACATCAAGGGCACGATGGCGCTGCCGCATCCGTATGGCCGTTTGCAGTTCGGCGCGGACCTCGACCTGCACTTTCGCACGCTGATCGGTGCGGGCAGCAACCCGAACGTCGCGGCGGTCGTCGTGATCGGCATCGAGGAAGGCTGGACCAAGCGCGTGGTCGACGGTATCGCGGCGTCGGGCAAGCCGGTCATGGGCTTCGGCATCGAACTGCACGGCGACCACGACACCATCATGCGGGCGTCGAAAGCGGCGAAGGAGATGGTGCAATATGCGACCTCGCTGGAGCGCGAGGAATGCCCGATCGGCGACCTGTGGGTATCGACGAAATGCGGCGAATCGGACACTACGTCCGGCTGCGGCGCGAACCCCACCGTTGGCAACGCGTTCGACAAGCTGTACGGCTTCGGCACCACGCTCGTGTTCGGCGAGACGTCCGAGTTGACGGGCGGCGAGCAGATTGTCGCCGCGCGCTGCGCGAACGACGGCGTGCGCGAGCGCTTCCAGTTCATGTTCGATCGCTACCAGGACATGA